>JAIEMQ010000006.1 GCA_019752015.1 Cyanobacteriota bacterium
TTGCGGCGGCTTGGCGTCATCACCTGAGGCAAGAGCCGGATGCGGGAAATCCGCTCGTCCGGATCCGTGGAGGGGGTGCTCAGTAATGGGCATCCCTACTCCGACTAAGCGAAGTATCAGGGGGAGGAGGGTGATTTTGGTGCGAGTTCACCGGCGAGTTTACCAATTTCATGCGCGTGGTAAGCTGAATTTCTTATGGACTCGCAGATGGTCCTCGATGCGCTCAAAGGCGTCACGGACCCGGACCTCGGCGCCGATGTGGTGACGCTGAAGTTCGTCAAGGACAAGGACATTGTTGTCGATGGCGGCCGCGTGGCGGTGGCGATCGAGACGGCGACGCCGTCGCCGTCGAAACGCGCGGCGCTGGCCGCGCGCGTGCGGGAGGCGATCGCTGCGCTGTCCGGCGTGAGCAGCGTCGACGTCACGACGCGTTACTCGGTGAAGGCCGTGTCCGCGCCCGAGCATGGCAAGCCGCCGTTGCCCGGCGTCAAGAACGTGATCGCGGTCGGCGCCGGCAAGGGCGGCGTCGGCAAGACGACGGTGTCGGTGAACCTGGCGGTGGCGCTGTCGAAGAGCGGCGCGCGTGTTGGCGTGCTCGACGGCGATATCTACGGACCGAACGTGCCGATCATGCTGGGCTTGCAGGCGCAGCTCGGCACCGACGCCGATAAGCGAATCAGGCCCGCCGAAAAATTCGGGCTGCAGGTCGTGTCGATGGGATTCCTCACGCAGGACGAAGCGCCGGTGATCTGGCGCGGGCCGATGCTGCACAGCGCGATCCAGCAATTCTGCCGCGAAGTCGGCTGGAAGGATCTCGACTATCTGGTCGTCGACATGCCGCCGGGCACTGGTGACGTGGCGCTGTCATTGAGCCAGACCGTCCCGGCCGCGGGTGCGATCGTCGTGACCACGCCGCAGCAGGTATCGCTCGCCGACAGCCGCCGTGCCGTGCGCATGTATCAGAAGTTGAAGATCCCGGTGCTCGGCCTCGTCGAGAACATGAGCTTCTACGAGTGCACCAACTGCCATCATCAGGCCGACATCTTCGGCCATGGCGGCGGCGAACAGGTCGCGCATCAGCTCGACATCCCGTTCCTCGGCCGCCTGCCGTTGTATCAGCCGATTCGCGTCGGCAGCGATCGCGGCATTCCACTCGTGATCGCGGAGCCGGATTCAGAAGGCACCAGGGCGTTCATGGATCTTGCGGAAGGCGTGATGACGCAGCTCGCCATCGACGCGCACAGGAACATCGCGGCTCACAAGGGAAAGATTCCACTGATCCAGGTCAAATGACGACGGGTGCATCGGGTGCGTCGGGTGCATCGGGTGTCGCCTGGAAGATGCTCGCTGTCGTTTCTCTCGCGCAATTTCTCGGCATGACGCTGTGGTTTTCAGCGACGGCCGTCACCCCGCTTCTAATCACGGAGTTCAACATCACACCCGCCCACGTCGCCTGGCTCACCATGGCGGTGCAGGCCGGCTTCGTGGCCGGAACGCTGTTGAGCGCGGTGACCAATGTCGCCGACATCCTCAACGCTCGAGTGTTGATGTTCGTCGGATCGCTCGTTGGCGCCGGCGCGAACTCGGCGGTGCTGGTCGCGCCCGGCGCGGCGGCGGTCATCGGATTGAGATTTCTCACCGGCGCATCGCTCGCGCTGGTCTACCCGCCGGCAATGAAGATCGCCGCCGGCTGGTTCAGGGATGGCCGCGGCTTCGCGCTGGGCTTGTTGATTGGCGCGCTGACGCTGGGTAAAGCGTTTCCACACTTGCTGACGGCGCTGTTCGGCGCCGAGTGGCGCGAGCCGATGCTGCTCGCGTCCGCGCTCGCGGTGATCGGCGGCACGCTGGTCGTGCTGATCGTGCGGGACGGTCCGTTCGTGGCGCCGACGGCGCCGTTCGATCCGCAGGCGATCAGAAACGTGCTGGCCAGTCGCGGCGCCCGGCTCGCCACATTGGGTTACCTGGGTCACATGTGGGAGCTCTACGCCATGTGGACCTGGGTGGCGGTGTTCGCGACGGCGAGCTTCGCCGCATCCGGAGTGCCTGGCGCGTCGAGCGCGGGATCGCTCGCGGCCTTTGTTGCCATTGGCAGCGGCGCCGTGGGCTGCGCGCTCGCCGGTTTCATTGCCGATCGCATCGGCCGAGCTCGCGTGGCGATGTGGGCAATGGTGTGCAGCGCGGCATGCGCGGCGCTCACGATCGCCGTCTACGGACGCGCCCCGTGGATGTTGTACGCGCTGATCATGTTGTGGGGCTTCTCCGTCGTCGCCGATTCGGCGCAGTTCTCAGCCTTAGTCAGCGAGCACGCACCGCGCGATCACGTCGGTACTGCACTCACGCTGCAGACGTGCATCGGCTTCCTGCTGACGATGGTGACGATCGAACTGTTGCCGCGAGTCGCAGCGGGAACAGGCTGGCAATTTGCATCACTGTTACTGGTACCAGGACCTCTCCTGGGCGCGTGGGCAATGGCCAGGCTCACGAAATGAAGATGCAAATCCCTTTTGCGAAACGCACTCTCGCCAACGGTCTCGACGTCATCGTGCACGAGGACCATCAGCTACCGATGGTCGCAGTCAACCTCTGGTATCACGTCGGCTCGAAGAACGAGCGGCCGGGCCGGACCGGCTTCGCGCATCTCTTCGAGCACCTGATGTTCGAAGGATCCGAACATCACGATCACGGCTATTTCCCGCCGCTGCAGCGTGCCGGCGGCCAGCTCAATGGATCGACCAACGCCGATCGGACCAACTACTGGGAGGTCGTGCCCACCGGCGCGCTCGACCTCGCGTTGTGGATGGAGTCCGACCGCATGGGCTACCTGCTGCCGGCGCTCACCGGCCAGAAGTTCAACAACCAGCGCGACGTGGTGTTGAACGAACGCCGGCAGAACTACGAGAACCGGCCGTATGGGCTCGCGGGCATCGCGCTGTCGGCGGCCATGTTTCCCCCCGATCATCCGTATCACTGGCCGACGATCGGATCGGCAGAGGATCTGCTCGCCGCGAAGCTCGATCACGTGCGCGAGTTTTTTCAGACCTACTATCACGCCGGCAACGCGTCGCTGTCGCTCGCCGGCGACGTCGAGACGCATCAGGCCTTCGAACTGGCGGAGAAGTACTTCGGCGGCTTGCCGGCCGGTCCCGAAGTGAAGCGGATCCGCGCCGACGCCTATCTGAGCGAGAGCAAGAACCTGCTGATGGAGGATCGCGTCGAGCTGCCGCGTCTCTACATCAGCTGGCATTCACCGGCGATGTTCGCCGAAGACGACGCCGAGCTCGACATCGTCGCCGACGTGCTGGCGCACGGCAAGACCTCGCGGCTGTACAAGATGCTCGTCTACGAGCGCCGCATCGCGACCGACGTCTCCGCGTATCAGCTGTCGCGCGAAATGGCGGGCATGTTTCAAATCGCCTGCACCGCCGCCGCGGGCATCGCGCTTCCCGAGCTGAATGCCGCGATCCTTGGTGCGGTGATGGAGCTCGGCCACCACGGACCGACCGCCGCCGAAATCGAGCGCGGCGTGGCGCAGACCGAAGCGCAGTTCGTCTATCGCCTGCAGACCATCGGCGGCTTCGGCGGCAAGGGCGATCAGCTCAATGCCTACAACACGTTCGTCGGCGATCCGGGATTTTTCGACGTCGATCGGCAACGCTACTTCGATGTGACGAGTCACGGTGCCGCCGCGGCAGTGCGGCGATGGCTGCTGAAGGCGCCGCCGGTGTCGCTCAGCGTCGTGCCGCGCGGACGGCGCGATCTGGCGCTGCCGGATGCGAGCGAGGTGCGCGTGTCGTGACCGTCGATCGCTCACGGCTGCCGGTTCCCGGCGCCGATCGCCCGTTTCACTTCCCGCGCATCGTCAAGCGATCGCTCGGCAACGGCCTCGAGCTGCGCGCGGTTCGACACCGCTCGGTGCCGGTCGTGTCGATGGTGCTGCTGGTGCCGGGAGGATCATCGGTCGATCCGGCGGATTGCCATGGCCTCGTCTCGATCACCGCGGGCCTGCTGGACGAAGGCAGCCGCGGCCAGTCGGCGCTCGAGATTGCCGATCGCGTCGCCCGCATCGGCGGCGATCTCGACGTCGAGGTCGGCATGGACGCCGTCGCGGTCGCGCTGACGACGCTCGATCGATTCTTCGATACCGGCCTCGAGCTGGTGCACGAGATCGTCACGGCGCCGAACCTGGCGAACGACGACTTCAATCGCACCAGGAATCTACGGCTCGAACGCCTGCGGCAGATGAAGGATCACCCGGCCGCGATCGCCGAGCGCGCGTTCGCGCGCGTGTTGTACGGATCGCATCCGTACGGCCACCTGTCGCTCGGTTCGGAGACGGCGTTGACGTCGATGGGTGTCGATGCCGCGCGCGCCTTGCACGCCGCGTTGTTCACGCCGGCCGGCTCGACACTGGTCATCGTCGGCGATCGCGCCGAACAGGAGCTGCTCGATCGCGCCGCCGCGATGTTCGACTCGTGGCGCGCGGCGGCCTCGCCGATGATGATCGATCGCATGGCGGCGCTCGTTCCGCCGTCGTCGACGCCGCAGACCGGTCTTGCCGTGATCGCGCGTCCGGGTGCCGCGCAATCGGAGTTGCGCATCGGTCACGTGTGCGCACCGCGATCGACGCCCGACTATCACGCGCTGCTGATCCTCAACACGATTCTCGGCGGCGAGTTCGTCAGCCGTCTGAATGTGAATCTGCGTGAATCGAAGGGCTACACCTACGGTGTGCGCACCGGATTCAACCTGCGTCGCGGCCTCGGGCCGTTCGTGATGACGACGAGCGTCGGCACCGAGGTGACGGGTCCCGCGATCCAGGAAGCGCTCGGTGAGATTCGTGACATTGCCGGGGACCGGCCCGCGACCGAGTTGGAAGTGCAACAGGCGTTTGCGTCGTTGAGCAAAGGCTATCCGCGCGGCTTCGAGACTGCGGGACAGGTTGCACGTTCTGTCTCGCAACTCGCGTTGCACAACCTTCCGGATACGTATTTCGAGGAATTCGTGCCACGCCTCGCGCAAGTGACGGCCGATAACGTCAGTTCCGCTGCACGCCAATACCTGACGCCCGCCAAAATGAGCACCGTGATCGTCGGAGATTTGGATAAGATTCACGCTTCACTACCCGGTCCGGGTCTTGGCCCGCACCAGGTGCTGGCGACCGACTTCTGATTTTCTTGCAACACTGAAACGTTGTTTCCCTGTTCGGGACTTAATGAAGGCCGTCCGGTTTCATGCCCATGGAGGACCCGAAGTCCTCCGATATGAAGACGCCGCCGATCCCATCCCCGGCCCTGGCGAAGCCCTGGTCCGGGTGCGCGCCTGCGCGCTCAATCATCTCGATCTCTGGCAGCGCCGCGGCATGGACCGCGTGCAGATTCCGTTTCCGCATATTTCAGGGGCCGACGTTGCCGGCGACGTGATCTCGACGCCGAACGGCGAGTTCGGCGCGGGCCGGCGCGTGATGCTGCAGCCGGGCCTGTCGTGCGCGCGGTGCGCGGCGTGTCTCGACGGCCGCGACAACGAGTGCCCGAAGTACGACGTGCTCGGGTATCGCAGTGACGGAGGCTACGCGGAGATCGTGCGCGTGCCGGTGCAGAACCTGATCGCGATTCCGGATTCGATCGGCTACGTCGACGCGGCGGCGTTCCCGCTCGCGTTTTTGACGGCGTGGCACATGCTGGTCACGCGCGCCAGGCTGCGCGCCGGAGAAGATGTGCTGGTGCTCGGCGCGGGCAGCGGCGTCGGGCAGGCGGCGATCCAGATCGCGTGGCGTCACGGCGCGCGCGTCTTCGCGACTGCCGGCACCGACGAGAAGCTCGCCAAGGCGCGGCAGCTTGGCGCGTATGAAGTGATCAATCACACCGCCCAGGATCTGCCGGCGAAGGTCCGCGAGTTCACCAACGGCCGCGGCGTCGACGTGGTGTTCGAGCATGTCGGCACGGCGACGTGGGATCGCAGCCTGAAGAGTCTCACGCGCGGCGGGCGGCTGGTGACCTGCGGCGCCACCACGGGTCACGACGCGCAGATTGACTTGCGCGTGCTCTTCACGCGGCAGATCTCGCTCCTCGGTTCTTACATGGGCCGCAAGGCGGAGCTGCTGCGAGCGGCGCAGTTTTTCTTCGCCGGCGAGCTGCGCCCCGTCATCGACAAGACCTTTCCCCTGGCCGAGGCCGCCGATGCGCACCGCCGCCTGGAAGCGCGCGAACAGTTCGGCAAGCTCGTCCTAGTTGTGTGAGGCGAACTTTAACGGCCTTTTGGCGTCCAAGGGTATGATCCACACGGGTCCCCGCCTTCGCCGCGCTTCGGCGAGGCAGGCTTTTCATGGACATCAAACGTCAGCGTCGACAATCCGGATTTTCAAACCGGCTGTTCAGCCTGGTTGGGATAATCGGGTTGTTTGCCGCCGTGATTGCGGGCGCCACGGTGTGGCTGTTGCTCACCGATCCCGTCACGGTGGCCGAGTCCATGGACTCCGGCGAGGTCACCCCGCTCGTCCAGTCGCTCGCCGGCTCGATCTACGACGCCCTCGTCCGCCTGTTGCGCTACCTATAAGCGCGTTGCCAGGAATTTTCCGAGATACCAGCCGTCGAGATACTTGAATGGCGCAGCGCCGGTGGAATAGTGCCCGCAAGGAAGGACCGCGACTTCGAGCGGGATGCTGCGCCGTCTCAATTCTTCGATCAGCTTCAGCGATAGATCGACCGGGAACGTCAGGTCGTACTTGGCGTAGACCATCAACGTCCGTCGATCGCGCAAGCGGTCGATGAACGACCACGGGCTGATCGGGCGCCACAGCTCGCGCAGTTGATCGATGCTGACGTGTCCGTCGAGGCCTTCGCGGACGTGTTCGGTGGACAGTCCGCGCCATACGACATCGCCGAAGTACGGCGACACGTGGTTGAGCGCCTGGGCCTTGACCAGCGGTTCGTGGCACGTCGTGAGATACGAGAGGCACGATCCGAGGCTGGTGCCGAGCAGGCCGAGGCGCTCGTAGCCCTGATCGCGCAGCCACCAAAGCGCGAGGCGCACATCGCGAACGGCCTGGCGGCACACCTGCACCGTGCGGACGATGTTCGAGCTGACGATGTAATCGGCGCGCGTCAGCTCGGCAGGCATGCGCGCGTCGTGATAGGGAAGGCTGATGCGAAGCGATGCGATGCCGAGCTTCGACAGCAGCCTGCAGAGGCCGACGTGCCCTTCGGCGTCCGAATTCCACTGCGCGAGCACGACGACGGCTCTCCGCGGAACCGCACGTTTACGAAATCCACGCATCGGATTCGCGGGGAAGTATCGCGCGACGACGGTGTTGTTCTTTTCGTGCGGCGTCGTGAATCCGCTGTCGAACGTGAGCACGCCTTCTTCGCCATTCGCGCGCACGGTGTCTGGAGCTTTCGTAAACGTGTATCGCGTCGGTTCGGGCGTGAAGAACGCATCGCTGTCCCGCATAACGTCTTCGACCCAGGCGGCAACACGGGAGCCGGGATCCGGGAACCGGGAGCCGGAATCATCGCCATCGATCCATTCGTGTCCCCAATCGAATGCGCGGACTTTCCGATCGTGCTTGCTGACGGCCGCCAGCTCCTCTTCCCAGCGGTGAAAATAATCTCGAATCACGAGCCGATCAGCGCCTCCGCGGCGAGAGCCGCCTGCACGAGCGCCGGCGTGCGGCCTTTGTGGCCGACGAGCTGCAGGCCGATCGGCATGCCGTCGCGCGTCTGGCCGCACGGGATCGAGATCGCCGGATGTCCTGAGAGGTTGAACGGCTGCGAGCAGCGCAGCATCAGCGTGCGGACCGCATCCGATCCACCCTTGACGGGCATGGTCTGCGCGCCGAGCGGGGGTGCGGGAATGGCGAGGGACGGCAGCACCAGCGCATCCACACGGCCGAGCGCGCGATCGACTTCGCGCGCGATCAGATCCTTGCCGCGCAACGCGCGGATGTAATCCTCGGCGAGCACGTATCGCGCCATCTCGAGACGCAGGCGAACCGGGGTGGTGTAATCCTGCGGACGGCTCACGAGCGTGCGGGCGTGATACTCGGCCGCATCGCCGAACACGAGATGCAGATAGATCGCCGCCATATCAGCGGCGTGCGGCACCGACACGTCGACGACCGACGCGCCCTTCCGCTGCAGTTTGGCGATGGTGTCGAGGACGCCGCGCTCGACGTCCTCATCGAGGCGATCGAAGAAATAGCCTGACAGCTTGCCGAGACGCAGGCCCTTCAACGATGTCGCATCCAGCGCATCGCCGATCTGATCGCCATGCGGCAGCATCGCGTTGTAGAGCAGCCACGCGTCGGCGACCGAGGCGGCCAGCGGTCCGACGTGATCGAGCTGGCGGCTGAGCGGCACCACACCAGACGCCGACACACGGCCCCACTCCGGTTTCAATCCGACGATGCCGCAGGCGGCGGCGGGGATGCGGATCGATCCGCCGGTATCGGTGCCGACGGTGCCCAGCGACATGCCGGAGGCGACGGCCGCCGCCGATCCGCCGCTCGAGCCGCCCGGCGATCGAGACGCATCGAGCGGATTGCGCACCGGTCCGAATCCCGAATCCTCGCTGGTCGTGCCGAACGCGAACTCGTGGAGGTTGGTCTTGCCGACGAACACCGCGCCGGCTTCGCGCAGGCGCGCGGTCACGAAGGCGTCTTCGGTGGCGACGTGCTCTTTTCGCACCAGCGATCCGGCGGAGGTGCGGACGCCTTGTTGATCGATCAGATCCTTCAGCGAGATTGGGATGCCATGCAGCGGACCGATGCGCCGACCCGCGGCGATCTCCTTGTCGGCCTGGCGTGCAAGCGCGAGCGCGTCATCTGCTGTCACGGTGATGAACGCATTCAACTTCGGATTCAGCTCTTTGATCTTCGAAAGGCAGTCCTCGGTCAGTCTTTCCGACGTAATCTCGCCGCGCGCGACGCGCGCCGTGACTTCACTGATCGTCGTCACGAGGGGTAGCCTTGTCGGGGTTTTCATTCCAGTCGGCGGCGCGCAGCCGCTCGGATGCCTGGGCCAGGCCTTCGAGCATGGGAATCAGCTCGGGCAGGCCGCGCTTCTCGGCGTCGGCTTTCGCCTGCGCCAGCCATTCAGCGATGGTCATGTTCTCCTCACTATATTTCCTGTCGGCGTCGATCAACATCCCTCCGGGCCGAAGCAGCGCCACGACCTTGTCGCGCGGCAGATCGACTTGATGCTGGACGATCACGTCGAATGGGCCTCGGACCTTGTGAAGAAAGCGAGCCGGCTCGCCGACGATGACGCTGACGCGGTCGTCGTACCCACCCGATCGCAGCCGATCGCGCGCGGCAGCGGCGGCAGCGGGATCGACTTCCATGGCGATGAGCAAGCCGTCTTTCGGCAGCGTGGCGGCCAGCGCGAGCGTGACGTCGCCGCGGCCGGCGCCGATTTCAAGGATGCGCATCAGAAACGCACGCGCGCTCCGCGGTGAAACGATCGCGGCGGCTGCACCGCGGTGAGCCGGCCAGTGGGGTAGACGGCCTGCGCAAGATGGGCGTTCCCCTCGATCACTCCGGCCGCGATCAGCACTCGAGTGCGCGACATGGGCGCGGTCAGCATAAGCTGATGGGATGCGGCATACCAAGATCATCGCCACCGTCGGGCCCGCCTCGTCCGACGCGGCCGTCCTCGACGAGTTGATCGCCGCCGGCGTCGACGTGATGCGCCTGAATTTCTCGCACGGCACCCAGGCCGATCACGCCGCGACCTTCGATCGCATCCGCAAGGCCGCCGAGCGCGCCGATCGCCACGTCGCGATCCTGCAGGACCTCAGCGGGCCGAAGATCCGCACGGGACTGCTCGAAGGCCACAAACCGATCCCGTTGAAGAAAGGCGAGCCGCTCGTCATCACCATTGGTGACGAGGTCGGGAAACCCGGGCGAGTCTCCACTACATACGGCGAGCTGGCGCTCAAGGTCTCGAAAGGCGATCACCTCCTGCTGGACGACGGCAAGGTGGAGCTGCTCGTTGAATCGTCGTCTCCGCAGGAGATCCGCACCAAAGTGATCGATGGCGGCGAGCTCGGCGAGCACAAGGGCATCAACGCGCCGAGCGTGCCGCTGCGCTCCGACATGACCGAGAAGGATCAGCGCGATCTGAAGTTCGGACTCGCGCTTGGGGTCGACTTCGTCGCGCTCAGCTTCGTCCAGTCAGCCGACGACATCACGCGCGTCAGGGCGATGATGGTCGAGGAGGGGCGCGGCAAAGTGCCGATTGTCGCCAAGCTCGAACGGCCGGAGGCGATCGACAAGCTCGACGGGATTCTCGATGCCGCCGACGCGGTGATGGTGGCGCGCGGCGACCTCGGGCTCGAGATGCCCCTCGAACGAGTGCCGCGCGTCCAGAAGGAGATCCTGAGAAAGGCGCGCGCGCTTGGCGTGCCGGTGATCGTCGCGACGCAGGTGCTCGAGTCGATGCGGACCGAGCCGCGGCCGACGCGCGCGGAAGCGAGCGATGCCGCGGGCGCGGTGGACGGCGGCGCCGACGCGATCATGCTGTCCGGAGAAACCGCGACCGGCGCCTACCCGGTGCGGTCGGTCGAAGTGCTCGACGCGATCATTCGCGACACCGAGTCGATTGAATCGACGTTCGGCGAGCGGCGGTCGGGCAGCGCCTCAGTGAATCACGTCCGCGCGTTATGCGAAGCGGCGGTGTCGTTGTCGCGGCGCGCCGGCGCCTTCGCGATCGTCGCGGTCACACGTGAAGGTCAGACGGCGAAGATGCTGTCGGCGATCCGTCCGCAGGCGCTGATCGTCGGCGTCACCGACAAGCTCGACGTCGCCCGCTGCCTCAGCCTGTGGCACGGCGTGATGCCGATGGTCGGCGACATCGACGGCGACATGGAACAGATCATCACGCGCGTCGTCGAATCCGCGGTGAAACGGATTCAGGCGCCCGAGAACGCGACGATGGTGGTCGTCAACACGTCGGTCGATCTCGACCGGGGCTCATCGAACTTCGTCCGTATCCGAAGGGCCTGACACGACACTAGGTTTCTTTCTCGCTGAGAAATAGAACGCCATTCCGACAGCAATCAGCGCGGCGGCCTGGCCAATTAGATTGACCTCATAGTTCAGCACGTTCGCTGTCCCAGTAGGCGGGATGAACACGAACCCCATGGCGATCAACGTCGTCAGCAATCCACAACCGGCAATCAACCAAGCGCCGGCGGTGCCGCCGGGCAGGACGATGGTGTTCTCGTCGGCCGGCATCGACCTGTCGATCGACCGCAACCGAATGAACGACGCGAACAAGTAGAGATACGGCAGGAAGTAGATCAGGATCGTGAGGTTCACCATGATGTCGTAGGCTTCCTGGATCGTTGTCTCGCCGCCACCGACGGAGATGTACACGCTCGCCAGGAACAGCAGGGTCGTTGCGACCGCTTGCGCGATCAGCGCGATATGCGGCGTCCGGTACTTCGGATGAAGTCTCGCGAAGGCCGCGGGCATTGCCGCATCCACTCCCGCGGCAAAGGGCACGCGCGCGGCGCCGGCGATCCATGAGCTGGTCCCGCCGATCGATCCCACGAACAACAGCAGGCCGATGAACGCGCCCAGCCCGGCAAACCCCAGCCTGCCGCCGACCAGCTCGACGGCGTCGGCGATGCCGCTTCGTTCCGCCAGTTCGCTGGCCGGAACGGCGACGAGCACCGACGCGGAACTCAGGATGTAAATCGCGGTGATCGCGACACCAGACAGGACAATGCTGCGCGGGATCGTCTGACGCGGCTCGTAGACTTCCTGTCCGACCATCGACGAGATTTCGAACCCAGAGAACGCGAAGCACAACGACGACCACAGGCTCATCGAGTCGAGCAGGTTCTCCCGCGGGACCAGTTCAGACGGCGCGAATGAGGTCGCGCTGCCGAACGACACGAACGCAATCGCTCCCGCGGCGATCAGCAGGATCGCCGGGATCCACGTGGCGATGGCGCCGAGATGTTGAAGCCACTTGCCGGCCGAGAACCCGAGAATGTTGATGAACGTCGTCAGCCAGAGGAAACCGAGCACGAACGTCACCGAGAACCAGCGCGCCTCGGCGATCGCCGCGCCCTCCGCGCCCATCGGCACCAGCATGTTCGCGCCGGCGAACAGCAGCAGCGACGGAAAGTAGAACAGGTTGTTGACCCACATGCACCAGCCGCACACGAAGCCGTGCACCGGACCGAACGCGCGCCGCGCCCACGCGTAGATACCGCCTTGTTCGGGATGGCGGCTGGAGAGCTCCGCGAGCACGGCGGCGAGCGGAACGAAAAACAGCAGGCACGCGAGAATCCACAGCGTGACCGAGGGCGCGCCAAGACGGGCGCTCCGCGAGATCCATCGCAGCCCGACAACTGCGACGATATTCATGGCGACCACGTCCCACAGGGTGAGGGACGTGATCAGGCCAGTAATTTTTCTGGTCATGGAATCACGACTGCGTGCGTGACTCCCGCGCGATCTTGGTGCGTTCGATCTCGCGATCGATGTAGTCCTTCATCTCCAGCAGCGCGCCTTCCCAGCCGCGGCCCATGATCGTGAAGTAGCGCTCCCACCGCGGGCCGTCGCCTTCGCCGCTCTGCCGGACCGTGAGCATGGTCTGGCGGCCGTTGCCATGTGGGCGGCATTGCACTTCGAGTGCCATCGGGCCGATCGGATCGCCCTCGGGCGGCTGCCAGTAGGCTTCGGCAAGAAAGAACGCGGCGTTGGGACGATAGTCGATCACGGTGCCGTGAAACGATCCGCCGAGCCGGCCGAGGATGTCGTCCTTGAAATCGGTCGATTCCCACTCGATCGCATACATGCCGAGCGGGCGCGGCACCGCGAACGCGCGCGTCACTCCCCACCAGCCCTTGAGATCCACGTCGGTGAAAAATGCCTGCATCACCCGCGCCGGCGGCGCCTGGATCAATTGCGTACGCGAGACGTCGAGAATCTTCGCTTCTGCGGCCATGGGGACTGGTCGGGAGAGCTTACTTATAGCTGAGATATTTTGCCCGAACTTCCTCGAAGGGCTTGCTCTCCCGTTCCCACACCGGCACTAATTCTTCGGCTTTTTTTCCGCCATCGATGGCAATCCGGAGCGCCGGCGAGCCGGCGAGGATGTCGATGGGCTCTTTTTCGTGCTCGTATTCGTACGGCGGCTTCCGCCAGGCGAAGTCGTTCGGACCGGCCGCCTTGATGGCGTCGATCAGCGCGACGCCGGTGAGCACCGGCTTGAACGCCTTTCGATCGAGCACGTGAATCTGGCAGCCGCCGCAGGCCTTCTTCGCGTGCTTCTGGAACGTCGGCTCGAACACGGCGGGGCGGAAGTGCACGCCCGGCAGCCGGCGCGCGTTCATTTCGTCGGCGAACCGCTCCGCCTCGACCCATGGCGCGCCGACCAGCTCGAACGGCCGCGTCGTGCCGCGCGCTTCGGATGCGTTGGTGCCTTCGAAGAGCACCGTCCCTGGATAGACGATCGCGCTGTCGAGCGTCGGGATGTTCGGCGACGGCATCACGAACGGCAATCCGGTCTGATCGAAGTAGTGCGAGCGCGACCAGCCTGCCATCTCGATCACCTCGAGCGGCGCGTTGATCTCGAAGTATTCGTTGAAGAACTTCGCGAGCTCGCCGATCGTCATGCCGTGGCGCATCGGGATCGGAAACTGCCCGACGAACGATTCGTTGCCCTCGACGAGCATCGGCCCTTCCACGCCGACGCCGCCGATCGGATTCGGCCGATCGCACACGATGATGTCGACCTTGTGCTTCGCGCAGGCGCGCAGACAGTTCGCCATCGTGTAGATGTAGGTGTAAATGCGGGCGCCGATGTCCTGCAGGTCGATCACCATCGTGTCGACGTGTCGCAGCATGTCGCTGGTCGGCTCGCGCGTCTCGCTGTAAAGCGAGAACACCGGGACCTTGCGCCGGCAGTCGTTCCCGTGCGGCGTCTCGATCATGTTGTCCTGCACGTCGGATCGAAAGCCGTGCTGCGGACCGAAGATCGCGCCTACCGTCACGCCCGGCGTCTTCATCAACGCATCGACGATGTGCGTGTAATTCGCATCGACCGATGCGGGATTGGAGACAATGCCGACCTTGCGGCCTTTCAGCTGGCCGGAGGCGATCAGGCGCGATGAACCGAGAGTCACCACAGCGGAATTATAGATGTTATAAAGGGGGCGATGCTCGGCAACCGCCCGATGTCCGACTGGGTCGCGCAGTACGCGACCAGCCATCAACACCCGGTCAACCGGCTCTGCCACACGTTTGGCATTCCGTTGATCGTGATCTCGATCTTGATGGGAATCGCCGGCATCTTCTACAACGTCCTGCTGTGGCCGGCGCTCGGGGTCTTCCTCCTCGGCTGGATCCTGCAGTTCATCGGCCATTACTTCGAGGGCGAGCCGCCGGAGTTCTTCAAGGACTGGCGCTTCCTGTTCGTCGGGCTGCGTTGGTGGCTGGCGAAGATTTCCGGGAAAGCGTAAGCCGTCCACGTCGGGCTGCGGAGCGCTCTTCTCGCGAGGGCGCGCCGGCCGCTGCCGACTCTCGCGACACGGGTAACCACATCTCTTTGCCGGATTGCGCGGCTTCGCTGTGACGCGCGATTTCGACGGACCCAGGGGACTCCGAAATCGCGCGTGCAATCCGTCGCACTCGACGTGGTTACAGAATTCTTCGTCCGTGTCGCTCGAACGTCGGCCGCGGCCGGCACGCCCGCGCGACGCGCTCCGCGCTGCCAGGGAAGTCGGGGTGGACGTCCGATTGTGACCAGCAAATTTCGGCAACCTTTGCGAAAATACTCTGGACGCAAGCGGCGGATCGCCTGCAACCGTCCCGGCCCATTACTGTCATAAGCATGAGCGCGCTCTTCTACACCCAGATCGACGACAGCCCGGTGGGCCCGTTGCTGCTGGCCGGCGATTCAGACGCCTTGCACGTGCTCGCGTTTGGGGCCGGAACGAGACCCCGCGAAATCGACGCCGCGTGGAAGCTGGATACGAAGGGCGTGCTCGAGGATGTTCGCAACGAGCTCGATCGCTACTTTGCTGGTTCGCTGAAAAAGTTCTCGACCAGGCTGGCGTTCAACGGGACGTCGTTCCAGAACGCCGTCTGGAAGGAGCTGACCCGCATCCCGTACGGCGAGACGATCAGCTATCTCGATCTCGCAAAGAGGATCGGCAAGCCGAAAGCGGTGAGAGCGGTCGGCATGGCGAACGGCGCCAATCCGATCGCGATCATCGTCCCGTGCCATCGCGTGATCGGATCGAACGGATCGCTGACCGGCTTTGGCGGCGGGCTGCCGACCAAGCGTGCACTGCTGGAGCTTGAAAAAGGTCAACGCACGCTGCTGTGATCCCACGGCATTGGTCGGCTCTATAATCTCAGCATGAACGATCGCGCACGCTCACGTGCCGGCCGGATCGACGCCCGCGTCTACCCGTCGCTCGCCGCGCACGATCGCGACGATGCAGCGTTCTGGGCGTCCATGCCGGTTGCTGAACGGGTGCTGCAGGTGTGGCGGCTCAGCGAAGAGCAGTGGCGGTTGCGCGGCGAGTTGCCGGATGAATCAGGATTTCCTCGATCTGTTGCGCGCGTTGTCCGCCCATGACGTGCGGTTCATGATCGTCGGCGCGTATGCGCTGGCGGTCCATGGACGCCCGCGTGCGACCGGAGATCTGGACATCTGGGTCGACGCGACTGCTGACAATGCGGCCGGCGTGATCGCGGCGCTGCAAGAGTTCGGCGCACCGCTGACGAACGTCACCGCCGCCGATTTCAGCAGGCCCGGTATCGTCTTTCAAATGGGCTTGCCGCCATATCGGATCGACATCCTGACCGAGTTGACCGGCATCCAATTCGCGGAGGCGTGGCCGCATCGCGCCCGCGCACCATTTGGCGAGCTCGAGACGGACTACATCGGTCGCGACGCATTCATCCGCAACAAGCGGGCAACCGGGCGCGCAAAGGATCTCGGCGATATTGAGGCGCTTTGACTCGCGTCGGCGCCTATTCGCGCAGGCGCATCTAAAGATGCGCCTCTACGCTTCGGCGTCTACGCTTCGGCGCGAACAGCATCGGTGATCGCCTTCAACACCGTGTCCGCCGTGTACGGCTTCGAGAGGAACCTGCGGACACCGGCAACGCGTGCCGCCTGCGCGGCGCCAAGGCCGCTCGCGGCAATCACGCGCGCATCCGGATCGATCTCGCGCACTCTCCGGATCAGCGTCGCGCCATCCATGCCGGGCATTGTCATGTCGGTGAACACGACCTTGATCTCGTCGCGATGCTCGCGGAACAGCGTTTCCGCTTCCGCGCCGCTGATCGCCGCCAGCACCCGATACCCAAACGATTCGAGGACCAGCGTCGTCATGCGCAACACCGGCTCCTCGTCGTCCACGACGAGAATCATTTCGCCGGCGCCGCGGCGGCCGCCGGCGATCTTCTCCGGCTCGATCGCCGGCTGCGCGCGTTCGGCGAGGGCCGGCAGGTAGATCGTGAAAGTGCTGCCGCGGCCGACCTCGCTGTCGACGCGCATGAACCCGCCGTGGCTCTTGACGATGGCGAGCGACGTTGACAGGCCGAGCCCGGTACCTTTTCCGGTCGCCTTGCTCGTGAAGAACGGCTCGAAGATGCGATCGATGATCCCCGGCGCAATGCCGGTGCCGGTGTCTCCGACGCGGATCACGACGTAATCGCCGCCGGCGGCCGACGGATCAACCTTCGGATCGCCCTTGTCGGTCGTTTCGACGCCGGCGGACAACGTCAGCATGCCGCCCTTGGGCATCGCATCGCGGGCGTTGACGCCGAGATTGATCAGCACCTGGTGCAGCTGCGTCTGATCGCCGAGCACCGTGACGTTGCCGTTGACGGCGGTGCTGACGGTGATGTTCTTCATGAAGGTGTCGTTCGCGAACTTCTCGATTTCCTTCAGCAGACCGGCGACGTCGACGGCGGTGCGATCGCCTTCGACGCCGCGGGCGAAGGTCAGCACCTGCCGCACCATTTCGGCGCCACGCCGCGTGCTGGCTTCGATGGTGGCAAGAATCGAATCGCGCTCGGCGTCGCTCTCGCAGTCCTTCAGCAGCTCGATCGACATCAGCACCGGCGCGAGCATGTTGTTGAGATCGTGCGCAATGCCGCCGGCCAGCGTGCCGATGCTCTCCATGCGCTGCGCGCGCAGGAAGCGTCGCT
The DNA here is from genome assembly GCA_019752015.1 of Cyanobacteriota bacterium. Classification (GTDB taxonomy): domain Bacteria; phylum Acidobacteriota; class Vicinamibacteria; order Vicinamibacterales; family UBA2999; genus 12-FULL-67-14b. The sequence goes on from JAIEMQ010000006.1 coordinate 17,180, forward strand.
CGAGCTCCTTGCGCTCGGTGATGTCGGTGTCGATCACCAGCACCGCCCGCGGTTCACCCGACGCGTCGCCGGTCAGCGTCCAGCGGCTCTCGACGACGAGCCTGGCGTTGTCGCGTCCGGTCACCGACAACTCGCCCTGCCAGTCGCCGCGGGTGAGCAGCGTCTTCATGGCCTCGTCGAAGATCGACGGATCGGGGAAGAAGCGCTCGCGCACCGACTGGCCCATCACGTCGCCCGACGTCCAGCCATACAGCCGCTCGGCGCTGCGGTTGTAGTAGCGAATCCGATGCTGCAAGTCGCGGACGATGATCGCGTCGCGGGCTTGATCGAGCAGCGACGCCTGTTCGGCGATCCGCGACAGCGCGCGATTCTGCTCCGCCTCGGCGCGGCGGCGCTCGGACAGATCGCGGACGAACGCCGTAAAAACCGGGCCCGCTGCCGGCGACACCTTCGACAGCGTCAGCTCGATTGGGAATTCCTCCCCATCGGCGCGCAGCGCAACCAGCTCGATTCGCCGCCGCATGATCGCGGCAGCCGGATCCGTCTGGCGCGCGAGCCCGGCGCGATGCGCATCACGCAACCGTTCGGGAATGATCGTCTCCGCCAGCTCCCGGCCGATGACGGCATCGCGGCGCCGGCCGAACATCACTTCGGCGGCCGGATTGAATTCCGTGATTTTGCCGTCGGCGCCAATGGTGATGATCGCGTCGAAGCTCGATTCGACGATCGAGCGGTAGTGCACGTCGCGCTCGTGGAGGCGCGCCTCGGCGGCGCGCCGCTCGATCGCGTAGCGGATCACGCGCGTGATGACGGCCGGGTGGATGTCGGGCTTGAGCAGATAGTCCTGCGCGCCCGCCTGCAGCGCGGCCACCGCCAGATCCTCATCGAGGACGCCGGACAAAACGACGATCGGCATGCCCGCCGCGGCTTGCTGGATGCGGTTCAGCGTCTCGAGGCCGTCGCTGTCGGGCAGGTTCAGGTCGAGCAGCACCACGCTGAACGTCCGGCTGGTGAGGGACTCCACGGCGTGGCGCAGCGAATCCGTGGTGGTGATGTGAAAGTCGCCTTCCGCGGTGGCCAGCGCGTCGTTGACGAACGCCGAATAGGCCGTGTTGTCTTCGACGAGGAGCACCTGGATGAGATCGGCCACGCCACAGATTAGACACAGATTGGGCACAGATTGGTAGCGAAGCTCGGCTAGACTGCGCCGGATGCGACACATCTCTCGCCGCGGCTTTCTGTCGACCAGCGGCGCCGCGCTCGGCGCCCTGCCGTTCGTGCGTTCCCTCGACTCGCTCGCGCAGGTCACGAATCCAGTGTTTCGCCACGGGGTGGCGAGCGGCGATCCGCTTGCCGACCGGGTGATCCTGTGGACGCGCGTCACACCGCGAGGCAGCGGCGCCGAGCGCGTGGCGTGCGTGGTCGCTCGCGACGACAAGTTCACGCAGATCGTGGCGCGCGAGGAAGTGGAGACCGGCGCGGCTCGCGACTATACGGTCAAGATCGACGCGACGGGCCTCGAGCCGGCACGGACCTACTATTACCGGTTCTCTGCGCTGGGAGAACAGTCGGCGATCGGGCGCACACGCACGCTGCCGCGCGGCGACGCCTCGCGCGTCCGGATCGGCGTGGTGTCCTGCTCGAACCTGCCGCAGGGGTTTTTCAATGCCTACGCGTGTCTCGCCAGTCGGCGCGATCTCGATGTGATCCTTCATCTTGGCGATTACATCTACGAGTACGCCAACACCCAGTACGGCGACGGCACGCGCTTCGGGCGGATCCCGTCGCCCAATCACGAGATTCTCTCGCTGCCGGACTACCGCGAGCGCCATGCCCAGTACAAAATGGACCCCGACTCGCGGGCGATCCATCGGCAGCATCCGTTCATCTGCGTCTGGGACGATCACGAATTCGCCAACAACACGTTCAAGAGCGGCGCGCAGAACCACAACAACGACGGCGCCCTCGAGGGACCGTGGACCGATCGCCGCCGCGCCGCCACCCAGGCCTACTTCGAATGGATGCCGATCCGCGAGGATGCGCAAACGCGCCAGGACAAAATCTATCGCACGTTCAAGTTCGGCAATCTCGCGACGTTGATCATGCTCGACACACGCGCGATCGGGCGCGACCAGCAGGTCCTCGCCACCGATCGCGACGCGATCGAATCGCCGACCCGCCAGCTGCTTGGCGCCGAACAGGAAGGCTGGCTGGCCGAACAGATTGTGGCCGCGTCACGCGAGAACGCCGCGTGGACCATGTTCGGGCAGCAGGTGATGTTTGCGCCGCAGACGCCAACCGGGGTGCGCGCCGGCAATCCGGATTCCTGGGACGGCTACCGTTCGTCGCGGGCGCGCGTGTTCGACATGATCGAGCGCGCGAAGGTCAGGAACCTGGCGATCCTCACCGGTGACGTGCACAGCTCGTGGGCCTTCGATCTGCCGCGCGACCCGTTTGCCGGCTACGACACGGCAACCGGCAAGGGATCGATCGGCGTCGAGTTCGCCGGCACATCGGTGTCATCGCCCAGCAACCTCGGCCGCGGCCCGGACGGACCGAGGCAGCTCGCCGACACGATGGCGGCGCGGCCGCACCTGCGCTACGTCGACGGGCGCTACCGCGGATATTTCATCGTCGATCTCACACGCGAACGGCTTCAGGCGGACTACTACGCGATGGCGACGATCGAAGAGCGGAGCACCACGGAGCGTTTCGAGAAGGGATTCATCACGGAATCAGGTCGGAACCATCTAATCGAGGCATCGTCTCCCGCCTGATCCGCCGCCGCGTTTCTGTGTCATCTGTGCTTTCTGCGGCATAATTTGGGAAAACATGAACCGGACGGACACTTCAGACCCGAATTACTACCACAAGGTCGTCGACTGCCAGTGGGCGTGTCCCGCGCATACGAACGTCCCGGAGTACATCCGGATGATCGCGCAGGGCCGTTTCGATGACGCCTACATCCTCAATCGCGAGTCGAACGTGTTCCCGGGAATTCTCGGCCGCACCTGCGATCGTCCGTGCGAGCCGGCCTGCCGCCGCGGCCGCGTCGACGGCAAGCCGGTCGCGATCTGCCGGTTGAAGCGCGTTGCCGCCGATCACAAGGACGACATCACCGATCGGCTGCCGAAAGTCCCCACGGCGAAGAACGGGAAGAAGGTGGCGCTCATCGGCGCGGGTCCTTCGTCGCTGACCGTGGCGAACGACCTGATGCCGCTGGGCTACCAGTGCACCATCTTCGAGAAGGGGCCGCGTCCGGGCGGCCTGATGCGCATCAACATCCCCGCCTTCCGTCTCCCCGAACAAGTGCTCGACGAAGAGATCGGCTACATCGTGAACATGGGCGTCACGATGAAGTACGACTCGCCGGTGACGAGCCTCGAGCAGCTCGTCGACTCGAAGGAGTTCGACGCGGTGTTCGTCGGCACCGGCGCGCCGAAGGGCAAGGAGCTCGATCTGCCCGGGCGCCACGAGACCGATCAGATCTTCATCGGCATCGAGTGGCTCGAGTCGATTCACTTCGGCCACATCGACAGGATCGGCAAGCGCGTGCTGATCATCGGCGTCGGCAATACCGCGATGGATTGCTGCCGATCGGCGAAGCGCCTGGGCGCCACCGACGTGAAAGTGATCTCGCGCCGCACGCGGAAGTACTTCAAGGCGTCGCCGTGGGAGCTCGAGGACGCGGAAGAAGAGCAGGTCGAGATTCTCGAAAACCTCTCGCCGGTGCGTTTCATCGTTGAAAACGGCACGCTGACGGGGATGGAGTTCGACAAGTTCACGTCACGCGAAGAGAACGGCAAGTTCATCCAGGATCCCGCGGGTCGCGTCACGCTGCCGTGTGATTCGGTGGTGCTCGCGATCGGCCAGGAGAACGCGTTCCCCTGGATCGAGCGCGACATGGGCCTCGACTTCGACAAGAAGTGGGACATGCCGATCGTCGACAAGAAGACGTTCATGTCGACGCGGCCGGGCGTGTTCTTCGGCGGCGACGCGGCGTTCGGCCCCGCCAACATCATCTGGGCCGTTGAGCACGGCCATCAGGCGGCGATCTCGGTCCACCAGTATTGCCAGGGGCTGCCGGTCACCGAGCGTCCGCCGCACGGCATGACGCTGACCAGCACCAAGATGGGCCTGCACGAGTGGTCGTACAGCAACAACTACGATCCGGTCCAGCGCCAGAAGATGAAGCACGTCGATCTGCCGGTGCGCTTCGCGAAGATGACCGTCGAGGTCGAAGAGGGCTTCACGGCGGAGCAGACGCGTCATGAAGTGGAGCGGTGCCTGAACTGCGACGTGCAGACGCACTTCACCGATTCGCTGTGCATCGAGTGCGACGCGTGCATCGACATCTGCCCGACCGACTGCCTGACGATCATTCCGGACCTCGGTTCGGAAGTGGCGCTGCGCACCAACACGCTGGCGCCGGCGACCAATCTCGATCAGCCGCTCTTCAACTCGAGCCCGCTGAAGCAGACCGGGCGCTTGATGGTCAAGGACGAGAACGTGTGTCTGCATTGTGGCTTGTGCGCCGAGCGCTGCCCGACCTACGCCTGGGACATGCGCCGGTTTGTCGTGGAGCTGCCTCACGCAGGAACGGCCTTCATTCCTCTGGAGGCCGTAGGACGCTGATGAATACGCGCGTTAACGATTTCGCTTTCAAGATCGCGACGGCAAACGGCACGGGATCCGCCAGCGCGAACGGCCTGATCATGCAGGCGATCTTCCGCATGGGCGTGCCGGTGACGGGCAAGAACGTGTTCCCGTCGAACATCCAGGGCCTGCCGACGTGGTACGAGATCCGCGTCAACAAGAACGGCTACACCGCGCGCACGCCGCACTTCGACCTGATGGTCGCGCTCAATGCCGCGACCTATGCCAAGGACGTGGCGGAGGTGCGATCGGGCGGCTACCTGATGTTCGATTCGTCCTGGCCGCTCGACGAAAAGCTGAAGCGCGCCGACATCACCTACATCGGCGTGCCGCTGGCGGAGATGTGCAACGCGCACTTCAAGGGCGTGCGCGAGCGCATCCTGATGAAGAACATTGCCTATGCCGGGGCGCTGGGCGCGCTGATCGGCATGGACACCGAGATCATCGCGGCGCTGACCAAGGAGAAGTACGCGGCCAAGAAGGCGCTGCTCGATTCCAACGAGAAGGCGATCGCGCTCGGCTACGACTACGCGAAGGCCCACTTCGAGTGCCCGCTGCCGATCCATCTCGAGAAGATGGATGCGACGAAAGACAGCATCCTGATCGACGGCAACACCGCCGCGGCGCTCGGCGCCGTGTTCGCGGGCGCCACCGTCGGCGCATGGTATCCGATCACGCCGGCCACGTCCGTGATGGAAGCGTTCAAGAGCTTCTGCATGAAGTACCGGCGCGATCCGGAAACGAAGCAGAAGAAGTTCGCGATCCTGCAGGCCGAAGACGAGCTCGCCGCTCTCGGCATGGTGGTCGGCGCCTCGTGGGCGGGCGCGCGCGCATTCACGCCGACCGCGGGTCCCGGCATCTCGCTGATGAACGAGTTCATCGGCCTGGCCTACTACGCGGAAATCCCCGCGGTGATCGTGGACGTGCAGCGTACCGGCCCATCGACCGGCATGCCGACGCGCACGCAGCAATGCGATCTGATGGAGTGCGCATATGCGTCGCACGGCGACACGCGCCACATCTGCCTGTATCCCTCGGACCCGAAGGAAGCCTTCGAGTTCGCCGCCAAGGCCTTTGATATTGCTGAGCGCTTCCAGACGCCGACGTTCCTCGTCTCGGATCTCGACATCGGCATGAACGACTGGATGGTGCCGAAGCTCAATTGGGACGACAGCTACCGGCCGGATCGCGGCAAGGTGCTGTCGGCCGAAGAGCTCGAGAAGGCCAAGAACTTCTGGCGCTATTACGATCACGACGGCGACGGCATCCCGCAGCGATCGCTGCCGGGCGTGCATCCGAAGGGCGCGTACTTCACGCGCGGCTCGGGCCACAACAAGTACGGCGCCTATACCGAGGACGCCGACGAGTACCAAGAGGTGCTCGACCGGATCAACCGCAAGATCCAGGGCGCGACCAAAGCGGTCCCGCAGCCGATCATCAAGCAGACACCCGGCGCGAAGCTCGGGCTCGTCACCGTCGGCGGTTGCCACGCCGCGTGTGTGGAAGCCATGGACCTCCTCGCCAAGGATGGGATTCAGCTCAACTACATGCGCGTGCGCGGCTTCCCGTTTGGCGACGAGGTCCGGCAGTTCCTCGAATCCAACGACGTCAACTTCGTCGTGGAGCAGAATCGCGACGCGCAGCTGCGCAGCCTGATGATGCTCGACCTCGGCGTGCACATCGAGAAGATGCACTCGGTCCGCTATTACGCGGGCTTCCCGATGAGCGCGCACCACGTGATCAGCGGCGTCAAGGCGAAGCTGGAGAAAGTGGCATGACCTACATTGCGAAACCCAAGGTCCACCATCCTTCGCTGAAGGCGAATGCGATCGGACTGACGCGCCGGGATTACGAGGGCGCGATCACCACGCTCTGCGCCGGCTGCGGCCACGATTCGATCACCGCGGCGATCATCAACGCGTTCTGGGAGCTGAACATCGCGCCGCACAAGGTCGCGAAGCTGTCCGGGATCGGCTGCTCGTCGAAGACGCCGGCGTATTTCCTGCGCGAAGCCCACGGCTTCAACAGCGTGCACGGCCGCATGCCGGCAGTCGCGACCGGCGCCAACGCGGCAAACGGCGATCTGATCATGATCGGCGTGTCGGGCGACGGCGATTCGCTCTCGATCGGCCTCGGCCAGCTGTGCCACGCGATCCGCCGCAACGTCAACATGCTCTACGTGCTCGAGAACAACGGCGTCTACGGCCTGACCAAGGGCCAGTTCTCGGCGTCGGCGGATCCCGGCTCGACGGCGAAGAAGGGCGAAGCGAACACCATGCAGGCCATCGACGGCGTGCTGATGGCGTTGACGCTTGGCGCCACGTTCGTGGCCCGCAGCTTCTCGGGCGACAAGAACCAGCTCGTGCCGATCATCAAGGCCGGCCTTGCGCACAAGGGCTTTGCGTTCATCGACGTCATCTCGCCGTGCGTGACCTTCAACGATCACGAGGGCTCGACGAAGAGCTACGCCTACACGCGCGAGCATGCCGTTGAAGTGGTGCAGACGGATTTCGTGCCGCTGCGCGATCCGATCGAAACCAACTACGGCGAGGGCATGGTGCAGAGCGTCACGCTGCACGACGGCAGCGTCGTCAATCTTCGGAAAGTGGCGCAGGATTACGACCCGACCAATCGCGATGCGGCCTACGAATCGATCCGCGAGCATCAGCGCAAGGGCGAGGTGATGACGGGCCTGCTCTACATCTCACCCGACTCGAAAGACGTCCACGATCAGAACGAAACGGTGCCGCGGCCGCTCTACAACCTGCCGCACGAACAGCTGTGCCCGGGCAACGACGCGCTGCAGAAGTTGATGGCGCAGTTCCGGTAAACGTAGAGGCGGGACTTCAGTCCCGCCTGCATGGTGCCGCTGAAATGAAGAGACGCCTTCTTGTTTGCGCTGCGCTTGCGGCCGTGGTGTCGCTGGTCACGGCGCAGGCGGGTGCCGGCGCCCAGCCCGCAGCGCAGCCTGGCGCTGCGCTCGAGCGGCGCGAGTTCGTGATCCGCGACTTCCGCACACTACATGGCGAACTTCAATGGCTACAACTGGCTGATCAAGGGCGCCGACGCGAACCGCGTATTCGATCCGTCGCGCGACTTCCTGATCCTGACGGAGTTGTTCGGCAACGGCCGCTCGTCTTCGCCGAGCAACACGCCGAAGCCGTTCGATGGTCCCAGTTTCCCGGTGACGACGATCCGCGACAACGTTGAAGCCGTCTATCGGCTCGTCACGACCGAGCTCGGCGTCAAGCACCTGCGTGCGGTCGTCGGATGGGCGCCGAACAGGCGTTTCAGTGGGCGGTGAGTCATCCCGATTTCATGGATGCGATCGTCGCCACCGCCGGAACGGCGAAGTGTTACGGTCATGGCTACGTTCGCCTCGAAGGACAGATCGCCGCGCTGACCACCGATCCCGCGTGGCAGGGCGGCGAGTATGCGACGCCGCCGATCAAGGGCCTCGAGGCGTTCAGCATGGTGTGGGCCGGATGGCTTTACTCCCAAGAATGGTGGCCGATCTCTACTTCCCGGTCACCGACGCGCGCTACGAACAGGCGCTCATTCCGCGCGTGACGTTCACGCCGATCCCGTCGTTGTGGGGACACACCGCCGGCGCCGCGAGCAATCCCGCGGACTGCGGTTTCTGAACGATCGCATCGCCGCGTTCCTGGCGGTCAAATAGCGGGCTCGTTATCGAGTCAGCCGCGCGACGTTCGGCGTCACCAGTGTGAATCTCGTGAACACGGCGGGATCGTGGCCGGGGATCACGCGACTCGCGCTGCCGGCCAATTCCACCATTCGCTTCTGCGCCGCGACATTCGATGCGGGATCGATCGTTTGCGCGATCGCCAGGCCGCTCTCGATGTTCTTGTAGAGATACGCATTGTCGGAGGCGAGAATCAGCGTGCCGTCCGGCGTGGTCACACCCACGAACTGCGATTCGAACGTGTGCTTGCCGCCGGTGTAGACGAGAATGCCTGGCAGGATCTGCTGGTTATCACCATCGACCAACTTCAGTCGGCCTTCGGCGTGGAGCTTCGCCAGCATCGGCGCGTCTTCGGAGTCGAGGCCGCCGCGATTTCGGACGGTGCCGGCCGGATCGAAGTAATGATCGAACTCGGCTTTCTGGATCCAGATCGTCGCCTTCGGAAACAAATCGGCGCCGTCGAAGTGATCCCAATGCGAGTGCGTGACGATGATATCGGTCACGCGGTCCGGCGCGATGTTGAGCCCGTTCTGCAACGCGACGCTGGGCCGCACGTAGTCCTGCGGTTTCCAGGACGCCATGAACTTGTCGCGATAAAAGCCGGCATCCACCAGGATCACGCGGCGAGTCGAGGGGTCAACGATCGGCCACACCGTGAACGCGATATCGACCTGCGGGCCCTTCGCCGCGCCGGCCACCAGCGATGACTCGGCGTAGGGCACGTGCGCGAAGCGCACCGCGTAAACCTCATAACGCGGCACGCCGGTCTGGGCGGCCGCGAGGATGGCCAGTGCGAGAACGATCGCGCGCATGGTGGCAATCGTACGATAAAAGGCAGCCTTCAAGAGCCAAGGCAACACGAAGGACACGAAGACCACGAAGACACCACGGCGCCAGCGGTTCGCAGGCGGCGCTAACGCGCCGCGGCCCGAAAGCGGGGCCGCGAAAATGAGTCTTCTATGCAGTAGCCAGCGTCGCGGACTCATTTTCGCGACCTCGCTATCGGGCTACGACGCCGGCCGAAGGCCGGCGCTGCGAACCGCTGCGGTCCTTCGTGTCCTTCGTGCGCTTCGTGTTTGAGTTATCATGCCCGCCTTCCCAGGAGGGCGTACGTGGCTAAACGGCTGCTCGCGGTCGCGGTTCTCTTCGTTTCGATTACCTCGCTCACTTCGGGGCAGTCGCCCGGTTTCCCATCGACGGCGAAGGGCGATTGGACCTATTACAACGCCGACATCAAGGGCTCGAAGTACTCGCCGCTCGATCAGATCAACGCGTCGAACTTCGGCAAGCTCGAAGTGGCGTGGCGGTTCAAGACCGACATGCTCGGGCCGCGGCCCGAGTACAAACTCGAAGGCACGCCTGTCGCCGTCAACGGCGTTCTTTACACAACGGGCGGAACTCGCCGCTCCGTTGTCGCGCTCGATGGCGCGACCGGCGAGCTGATCTGGGCGCACAGCATTCGCGAAGGGCGGCGCGCCGGCGTCTCGCCACGACAGCTTTCAGGACGCGGCGTCTCGTACTGGACCGACGGCAAGGGCGACGAGCGCATCCTCTACGTGACGACGGGCTATCGCCTGGTCGCACTCAACGCGAAGACCGGCGCGGTGATCAACGGCTTCGGCACCGCGGGTGTCGTCGATTTGAAAGTCGGCGCCGTGAAGGGCCGCGGCGATCAGATCAATCTCGAAGACGGCGAGATCGGATTGCATGCCACGCCCGCGATCGTGAAGGACGTGGCGATCGTCGGCTCATCGTTCCGCGAGGGCGCGACCGTCGAGACGCACAACAACACCAAGGGCCTGGTGCGCGCGTTTGATGTGCGCACCGGCAAGTTGCTGTGGACGTTCAACACGATTCCCCGGCCCGGCGAGTTCGGCAACGACACGTGGGAGAACGAGTCGTGGGCCGAGAACGGCAACGTCGGCGTGTGGACGCAGATCACCGTCGATGAAGAGCTCGGCCTGGTCTATCTGCCGGTCGAAACACCAACGTCCGATTATTACGGTGGTCATCGTCCCGGCAACAACCTCTTCGCCGAAAGCATCGTCTGCGTCGATCTGAAGACCGGCCAGCGCAAGTGGCACTTCCAGCTGGTGCATCACCCGCTGTGGAACTACGACATGTCGTCGGCGGCGATCCTCGCGGACATCACCGTCAACGGCAAGCCGATCAAGGCAGTGGCGGTGCCCGGCAAGCAGGGATTCCTGTACGTGTTCGATCGCGTGACCGGACAGCCGGTGTGGCCGATCGAAGAGCGTCCGGTCCCCGCCAGCGATATTCCCGGAGAGAAGGCGAGCCCGACGCAGCCGTATCCGACCAAGCCGCCCGCCTACTCGCGCAACATGCTGACGCTGCCGGATGATCTGATCGACTTCACGCCGGAGCTGCGCGCGAAGGCGGTTGAGAACATGAAGCGCTATCGCACCATCCCGGGGATGTACAACCCGCCGATGCTCGGCGATCCGAACGGCATTCTTGGCGCGATCAACATGGGCAACGCGATCGGCGGAACGAATTGGCCGGGCGTGGCCTACGATCCGGAAACGCAGACGGTCTTCGCGCAGGCCAACAACGTCAACATCACGTCGACGTCGCTGGTGACGCCGCCGAAGGGTTTCTCCGACATCCGCTATGTCTCGGGCATGCAGGGACGCGAGTTCCGTGAAGTGATTGGCCCCGGTGATTGCTGCGCGGCGGATTCACCGCGTGCGATCGCGCAGATCGAAGCCCAGCGTGCCGCGGCAGTCGCGCAGGGCACGAGTCCGGCCGCAAGCATGCCGGCTGCCGGTGCCGCTGCAGCGGCCCCCGCTGGTGGCGCCGGTGCCGGCGCGGGTCAGCTGTTCGGCGGTCTCACCGTCGAAGGCCTGTCGATCCTGAAGCCGCCGTACGGAACGATCGCGGCCGTGAATCTCAACCGCGGCGAGATCACGTGGCGAGTCCCTCACGGCGATACGCCCGACAACGTCCGCAATCATCCGTTGCTGAAAGGTCTCAACATTCCGAAGACCGGACAGGCTGGCACCTCGGGCATCGGCTTGATGGCGACCAAGACGCTCGTCGTGATGGGCGATGCGCAGTTGACGACGACGCCGGAGCATCCGCGGGGAGCGATGCTGCGCGCGTACGACAAGACCAATGGCAATCAGGTGGGCATGGTGCACATGCCGGCGCCGCAGAGCGGATCGCCGATGACCTACCTCGCCGGCGGCCGTCAGTTCATCGTCGTGGCGATTAGCGGCGGAAACTACTCGGGAGAGTACATTGCGTTTGCACTCCCCCGATAGCGGCTATTTGGTCTCGTTGAAGATCACCTGCGCGTAAGCGACTGATTCGGCGGCGCCCGGCGGATACCCTTTGTATTTCGCCGGCGTCGCCCACGTCTTGGCGGCTTCCTCGGCGGTCTTGCCGGCTTTCTTTGCCGCCTGCACGTGCGCGACGTAATCAGCGACGAAGTCCGCGAACTCGCGCATGTCGGCCGGCGTGGTCTGCGCCGGCGTATGACCGTTGATGATCGTGTCGACGTTCTTGATGCCGTCGACCGCCTTGCGCACCGTCGACGCGAATTGAACGCCCGATCCGCCGTTGTCCTGATCCATCAGCGGCACGCCTTTTCGCGCGAACACATCGCCGGCATGCATCACGCGCAGCGCGGCAAATTCGACGAACGCGTCGCCGCCGGTGTGCGCCGGTCCGAAGTAATAGAGATTGATCTGATCCGCGCCGGATCCAACCGTCAGCTTGTCCTTGAACGTGCGCTTCGGGATGCCCTTGCCGGGATTCGCCTTGAACACGTTCTCGGGCTCACCGCGGCCGGTCACCGTGCTCATTACCGGCATCCGCCGGGCGCTGTATTGATGCGCGATGATTTCGACCGTTGCCGGCATCGCGATGTTGCCGCTGACGTGATCGTAGTGCGTGTGCGTGTTGATCACGCGCGTCACCGGCTTGTCGGTGACCGTCTTGATCTTGTCGAGCAGCACCTGACCCCATCCCGGATTCTTGGTGTCGACGACTGTGACGCCGCTCGCGGTGACGAAGACGGCGGTGTTACCGCCGGCGCCGCGAATGACGAAGAGGTTGTCTTTCACCTTCTCAACGGTGAGGCCGTCGAGCGACGGGGCCGGCGGCGGCGCCGCGGGCTGTTGCGCCGCGGTGACCGCAATCGTGACGCTTCCGGCAAGGACGACAGCGGCGAGCACTGAGATGCGCTTCACGGATTGATCCTTTCGCGCGGCGCCTTGTCGGCCGCGGACACAAAGAATGCTAGAAAACGGGCCACGCGTTCAAGCCCGGGCGCGGAGATGACGTCGAGCACCTCGCCGGTGGTGTGGTACAGCGGCGGCGCCTGCATCACGCTGACCTTGGCGACGTTCACACCGGCCCAGCCGCCGGTCTCGCCGCTCTGGAATGTCGATCGCTCCGAAATGAAATTCACGCCGAAGCGCGCCGGTCCGGCATCGATCAGCTCCTGCAGGTAGGGCGAGTTGTTGGTGACGCCGACGGCGATCGGCGCTTCGCCGGAGTCGGCGACCGCTTCGCGATATCCGTCGGCGGAGGTGCTGCGCGCCGGAGAGAAATTGCGCTGCGCAACGTGCTCGATGTTGATGAACATCACCGCCTTTTTCGCGAGCTCGGGATTCGCCGCCACAAAGCTGCGAGGGCCGTTGATGCCCGGCGTGTGATGTCCGGCGCTGGCCACGAACGCGATCGTGCGCAGCGGTTTGTTCGCGGGCTTTGCGAAATGCCGCGCCAGGGCGATCAACACGGCGAGGCCGTCGCCGTTGTCGCCGGCGCCGTCGAACCAGCCGTCGACGTGCGCGTTGAGGACGATCACGTCATCGGAGGTGCCGCGAATCGTCGCGACGCCGTTGGTCGCCTTCAAGCCGCGATACGTCTGCGCCTGCAGGTCGAGACGCGCGCGTAGTTGCACGCCCGCTTGTGCGGCGCGATCGAGGATCGATTCGAGGAACAATCCGTCGCGCCCGCCGATGTTGAAGCAGGGATTACCGCAGTCGCTGAAGTCGCGCGACAACTCGTTGCCGGGCAGGCGAACGAGGTTGAAGACGGCGACGGCACCACGCTTCATCAGCTCTTCGGATCGCGAGTCGACGGCGCCGCGCTCGAACAGCATGTGGCCCTGCGGCACGATCAGCTGCACGGCGATCTTGCCCTTGACGTCGATGTGCTGCAGCACCGCCGGGCTCGCCGCACCGACATAGACGAGCGGCGCCGTCATGGTGCCGTTCGGAATATTCGACGGCCCGACCGGCAGCGCCGATTCGAGCACGATGTCATTCGAGCCGGCCCCGAACGACGGATCGCCGAGCAGCGTGACCTTCCAGGACATCGGCAGCCACAGCGAGGATTTTTCATCTTGTGTGATCGCCTGCGTCTTGACGTCGGCGATGCCGGCCTTCCTGAATTGATCGACGGCCCACTCGACGGTGGCGGCGCTCGAAGGGAATCCCGAGATGCGGCCCCACATCTGGCCGCCGCCGATCTCCTTCTTCATTGCCGCGGCCCGCGCGAAGCCGACGATCGTCTCGACGTCCGCCTTGATCGACGCGGCGGCGAATTCCGGAGCGGCGTCGAAGGAGGCGGGTCGGACGGGGCGCGAACCGACCTTCACTGCCGGAGCCGTGCTCGCCTTCGGCGGCAGCGTCACGCCGAACCATGGTCCGTCCTTGCGCAGGGCCGGCCGCCGCGCGGCCTCATCCTGTGCAAGGGCCGGCGACGCCAGCCACAGCAGCAATGCCGCGACAACGAGGTTGCGCATGGCGGGATTCTATCTGCTAGAGTGCGCGGATGCTGCCACTGTTCACGCTGTTGCTGTCGCTGTCGGCGGAACCGCAGAATCCGGTTCCCGCCACGTTCATCACGAAGGAAGAGCACGAAGAGGTGCTCAAGCAGCAGATCGCCAGGAACGTCGTCGATCAGCCGATCAAGGCGAGCAATGTGATCGGCGGCAAGGCGTCGGTGGCGCGGTTGCGCCGCGTCAAGCCCGAGACGAGCGCGTTGATCCACGACTACGTCACCGAGACCTACTACATCATGTCAGGCAGCGGCATGTTCGTGACCGGCGGCAGCCTTGGCGGCGCGAAGCCGACCGATCTCAATAACGTCAACGCCGGCATGAGCCAGACCGGCACGCGCATTGGCGGCGAGTCGCGGCGCGTGAAGCCCGGCGATATCATCATCGTCCCGGCGGGCACGCCGCACAGCTTCAGTGAGTTGGACGGGCCGATCGAGTACCTGGTTTATCGGTTCGAGCCGACCAGCAGGAAATAGACCCAGGGATCAGGGATCGTTAAGAAAGCGATCGCCCTTTCTACGAACGGCGCGGCCTGTTCGCCGAAGATCGGACCGTGGCCGCCGTTCGGCACGACCCACAACGACGAGTTCGGAATACCCCGCAGCAATTCCACGGCCTGCTCGACGGGATACAGCGGATCGCGATCGCCGTGCACGATCAATGTGCGCGCCGTGATCGTTGACAGCGACGCGGCCGTGAAATTCATGTCGTCGCGATCGTCGGCGAATGCGCGGGCGTGGCGGGCCAGCGCGCGCATCCGACGCCTTCACGCGATCGATCCCGAGATGATCGAGCAGCGCGAAGACATCCCGCGTGACGTCGCCGAACTTGAAGTCCGGCCGCGGATTTGGTGAGCGTCCGTGCCCGGGAAGATCCGGCGCAAAAGCGGTGGCACGACCAAGGGTTGTTGTTCGACCTGTCTCGCCTGCCTGGCGAGGCAATAGTCAGCGAGCGAGAAACGCCGCGAAGTCGGCGCGGCGCCGTTCCGCGTCCGACTCGCCGAGCTCCAGCAGCCGCTTGACGTAATCCGGCTGGAACATCACCAGGCTGAGCATGTCGTTCGATCGCGTTTCGCGAGTGCCGAGGCCTCGCGTCAGGAACCGGAATCCTTTCGGCAACTCCGCTTCGTAAGCGTTCGCCAGCCGTCCAAGATCTTCCGACGGGCGCAGCACCATCAGATCGATCGGCCGCAGCCCCTGGCGCTTGTCTTCCGGCAGCATCTCGATCATCCCGTTGATCTGCCGCAGCTGCATGGCATCGCCGTCGAGCTGATCGAGGAAGATCGCGTTGAACAGCACGCCGGCAACCTGCGCGGGCGGGGGATAGCCGGAGATCATCGGGCGATCCGCCTCCTCGCGCGTGCGCGCATAGCGCGTCGTCACCGCGATGATCTTCTTCGCGCCGAGATGAATCGCCGGCGAGAGCGGCGCCGTCAACCGGATGCCGCCGTCGCCGTACCACGCGCCATCGACTTCGATCGCCGGAAAGAAGAACGGCAGCGCGGAAGACGCCATCACGTGATCGACGCGAATCGGGCAGCAGTGGCTCTTGCGGGCCGGACGCTCCCACTCCGGCATCACGCCGTCTTCGCGCGTCTGCACCCACGTGATCGACTGGCCGGTCGTGTAGCTCGAGCCGGTGAGCGCGAACGCGTGGAGCCAGCCATCCCACAAGCTCGTCTGGATGCCCGGGATCGGTCCCTTGCCGGCGCGCAGCTCGCGTTCGAGGACTTCGCGAAGCGGCGTGGTGTCGACCATGCTCTTCGCGTTGGGCAGCGGCGACTTGCCGCCGGAGCCGAGCCGGCCAAGCCAGCGCACGCTGCGCCATGCGAGGTCGCCGAGGCCGACACTGAACACCTGGTCGATGTGGAGGTCCCGCCACATCTCGGCCAGCTCGGCGATCTTTTCGGAGTACGGCTCCTGCCGCGCCGCAAGGAACGCGGCGTTGATGCCGCCGGCCGACACACCGGTCAGGATGTCGGGCACATCATTCGGAAACTCGCGCGCGAGGTAGCTCAACACGCCGACCTGGTATGCGGCGCGGGCGCCGCCACCACTGAGAACGAGCGCAAGCCCCCGGGTATCAGCCATCGACACTGGAATGCTAACCCGTGCCGGCCACCAACGGTTACCTTGCACATAACGTCAAACCGGCCACGGTGGATTTCCTGCGTGACCTCCGATTGGGTTTCCGTCTGCTGCTCCGCGCGCCCGGCTTCGCGGTCACCGCGATCCTGACCCTGGTGCTCGGCATCGGCGCGACGACGGCGTTGTTCACCGTGGTGAACGCGGTGCTGCTCGAGCCGCTGCCGTTCCCCGACTCGAACAAGCTGGTGCAGGTGTGGCGCAGTGAATTGCCGGCGCTGACCTATGGATCGGCGTCGTATGGCCGCTACCTCGATTGGCGCAGTAACCAGCGGGTGTTCACGGAACTCGGCGCATGGTCACCGCGCGGCGTGACGATGTCGGGACAGCAGGGGCCGGAGCGGCTTCCGGGCGCGACCGCATCGGCGTCGTTCTTCAAGGTGATCGCAGCACCGCCCGTGATCGGCCGCTACTTCTCGGATGACGAAGATCGCGCGACGGCATGACCGCCGAGGGCGCGCGGCGTGGTCTTGCGGATCTCGCGGCGCAGATGTCGCGCGAACATCCCGAGGACAAGTATTCGTTCACGGCGCGGCCGGTGCACGAGGTCATCACTGAAAACGCCAAGCGCGGATTGTGGATGCTGCTCGGCGCGCCCGGCTTGCTGCTGTTGATCGCGTGCACGAACGTCGCGAACCTGCTGCTCGCGCGCTCGGGTGGCTTGGCAGCGTCGCCGGCATCGCGCTGGCGTGGGCGCTGCTGCGCTTGTTCGTCACGCTCGCACCGGTGAACTTTCCTCGGCTGGCGGCCATCTCGCTCGATACCGGTGTGTTGGGCTTCTCGTTGATCGTGGCCGTGGTCTCGGGATTGATCGCCGGTCTCGCTCCCGCCATTCATTTACTGCGGTCGGATCTCAACAGCGTGATTCGATCCGGCGGCAGCCGCAGTGCGACGGCCGGTAGCGCCCGCGCGGCAACGAATTATTCGCTACGTTCATTCGATATTTCCGATGGAACGCCCTGACGGGCGCTCCCGTCTCTGTCCTTCAGGAGGCGCAAGGAAATGTCCGTTATCGTCACCACCACCCCGTCAGTTGAAGGCCGCTCGATCACCACTTACAAGGGCATCGTCACCGGCGAGGCGATCATGGGCGCGAACATCTTCAAGGACCTGTTCGCCGGGATTCGCGACATCGTCGGCGGCCGCTCGGCGACCTACGAGCGCGAGCTCAGGCGTGCGCGCGACCTGGCGACGGAGGAGATGAAGCAGGCTGCGGCGGAGATGGGCGCCAACGCGGTGGTTGGCGTCGACCTCGACTACGAGACGGTCGGCACCAACGGCAGCATGCTGATGGTGACGATCAGCGGAACGGCGGTCGTCATCTCGTAGAGGCGAGTCTTTGCACTCGCCTATACTGGGCCGCGATGCGAATCCTGATTCTTTCGCTCGCGGCCCTGAGCTTCGCGACGTCCAGCGAACAGGCGGGCCCCAGGTTTACGGTCACCATTCCCGCCGCGGCGCGAGGCCAGGCGGCCACCGGCCGCGTCTACGTTGCGATCAGCAGGACCAACGATCGCACACCAATCCAACAAGCCGACACCAATGGCGTGCCGCTCTTCGCCGTCAACGTCGAGTCGCTCGCACCGGGTGCGGCCGCGACGATCGACGGCGCGACCCTCGGCTATCCGGTCAAGAGCCTTCGCGATTTGCCGGCCGGCGACTACTGGGCGCAGGCCTTCGTCAACGTCTACACGAAGTTCGCGCGCGCCGACGGCAAGACCGTGTGGCTGCACATGGATCAGTGGGAAGGGCAGAACTGGAAGCGATCGCCCGGCAACATCGAAGGCACTCCAGTTCGAATTCACTTCGATCCCGCGTCATCGACTCCGATCGCGCTCGTCGCCGACAAGGTGATTCCGCCGATCGCGCCGCCGGCGGATACGGCGTCGGTGAAGTATCTGAAGATCCAGAGCGAGATCCTCACGAAGTGGTGGGGTCATCCGATCTTCCTCGG
The DNA here is from genome assembly GCA_019752015.1 of Cyanobacteriota bacterium. GTDB lineage: Bacteria > Acidobacteriota > Vicinamibacteria > Vicinamibacterales > UBA2999 > 12-FULL-67-14b. Next base: position 35,449 of record JAIEMQ010000006.1, read on the forward strand.
CGCGATCGTGCAGCTGCCGGACGGTTACGCGGAGCATCCGGCCGTGAAGTATCCGGTCGTCTATAACCACGGACACTTTCCTGCGACGGTGCCTGGCGGCCGGCAGCCGCAGGCGCCGCCGCCGCCCGGCCCGCAGCCGCGCGCGATTAACGTGTGGATGCAGCATCCCTCGCCGTACTACGACGACTCCTACGGCGTGAACTCCGCGAACAACGGTCCGTTCGGCGACGCGATCATGCAGGAGCTGATTCCGCTGGTCGAATCGAAATTCCGCATCATTCGCGAGCCATGGGCGCGCATGCTCACCGGCGGATCGACCGGCGGATGGATCGCGCTGGCGCACCAGGTGTTCTATCCGGATTTTTACGGCGGTGTCTTCTCGATGTGTCCTGACGGCGTCGATTTCCGCTATCACCAGATCGTCAACATCTATGACGACGACAATGCCTACTTCGTGGATCGCGGCTGGCTGAAGACGGAACGCCCGAACAACCGGCGGCCCGACGGCAACATCGTATCGATGATGAAGGACGAGAACTGGTACGAGCTCGTGCAGGGCGATCGATCGCGCTCGGGCGGGCAGTGGGACATCTGGGAAGCAACCTTTGGCCCCGTGGGCACCGACGGATATCCGCGGCGCATCTGGGACAAATCCACCGGGCAGATCAACAAGGACGTGGCCGCGTACTGGAAAGAGCACTACGACCTTCGTCACATTCTCGAATCGAAGTGGGCGACGCTGGGTCCGAAGGTCGCGAACAAGATCAACGTCTACGTCGGCGACGCCGACAGCTATTTCCTGAACATGGGCGTGCACAAGCTCGATGAGTTCCTGACGAAGGCCGACCACCCGAAATGGACCGGTGAGATCGTGTTTCAACCGATGGCGCCGCACTGCTGGGGGCCGCCTCGAAATGAACTGGCGGCGAAAATGGCGACACAGATCACGAACTACGCGCCGGCCGGCGCGGATGTCACGACCTGGAAGTACTGATGAACACGCGCCGTCAGTTTCTGATCAAAGCGCCGCTGGGTTTCCTGGTTGGGGCGCCGCATGCAACCAGGCGACGCCGACGCCCACTCCATCCGCGCCGGCGGGCTGGACGGCGGCAGGTGCGCCGCCGACGTTCGGCACCGGCCCCGGCAGCGGTCCGCCCATCACCGCCGGGACGATCGCTGAAGCCGAAAAGCTCGTGCAGGTCGCAATGACGCCGGAGCAGCGGCAGCTACTGGCCGATTCGTGGCGCCAGTCGATGGCGCAATATCTCGAGCGCCGGATGGGGCCGCGAACGGTGGCCTTCAACGACACCGATGCGCCCGCGACCATTTGGGATCCGCGACTGCCGGAAGTTACCGCGCCGCCAACGATCGATCGATTCGTCCGCTCCGCGTCGACCGGCGCGCCGCTGCCGTCGACAGACGATGCGATCGCGTTTGCGCCGGTGACGGCGTTATCGCGCTGGATCGAATCGCGGCAGTTGTCATCGGAGCGCCTGACGCAGATCTATCTGTCGCGGATCGATCGCCTCGATCCGAAGCTTCGCTCGGTGATTACCGTCACACGCGAGCATGCCATGGCGCGGGGCAAAGGCGGCCGATACGGAGATCGCGGCCGGGAACTATCGCGGCGTCCTGCACGGCATTCCGGACGGCGTCAAAGATCTCCTCGACACCAAGGACCTCGCGACCACGTATGGCGCAGAGCTGTTCCGCGATCGATCCGCGCCGCGATGGAAAAAATGCGCGCGCTCAAGTTGAATTTGAAGCCTGTCTCGCTTCCGGATTGGCCGTACAGCTCGTGAATGCCGATCCTGTTCGCGGAGGGCGCGGCGAGCGTCCGTCGAACTTCTGAGAGGAAAAGGGGCCGGGGATCTTTTTTCTCCGGCGAAGCCGCGCTGACCAGCAGACCTCGCCGGGCAGGAAGCTGGATTGCTGCCATATTGCGGTGCTTGGTCATTCCCCATAAACCGTTGAGTCACAGCCTGTTGAGCCGAAATGATCCCCGGCCCCTTTGATCCGCCCTATGCTGGAGAGATGCAGATCGGCATGATCGGGCTCGGACGGATGGGCAGCAACATGGTGAAGCGGCTCGTCCGCGCCGGGCACTCCGCGGTCGTCCACGACCGCTCACCCGAAGCGCGGGCCGCCCTCGAGGGCGACGGCGCGATCAACGCGGCCTCGCTCGACGTCTTCGTCAAAGAGCTGCAGCCGCCCCGCGTAATCTGGCTGATGGTCCCCGCGGCGGTGGTGGACGACGTGATTGCCTCGCTGGAGCCGCTGGTGTCGCGCGGCGACATCATCATCGACGGCGGCAACTCTCATTACCAGGACGCGATCGCGCGATCGAAGGCGCTTGCCGCCGCCGGCATTCACTATCTCGATGTCGGCACGTCGGGAGGCGTGTGGGGCCTCGAGCGCGGATACTGCCTGATGGTCGGCGGCGATCCCAGCGCGGTGAAGCGGATCGAGCCGCTGCTGCAATCGCTGGCGCCCGGACGCGGCTCGGTGCCGCCGACGAAGGGCCGCGAATCGCGGACCTCGACTGCCGACCAGGGTTACCTGCATTGCGGCCCCTCGGGCGCGGGCCACTTCGTCAAGATGATCCACAACGGCATCGAGTACGGATTGATGGCCGCGTACGCCGAAGGCCTCAACATCCTCAGCCGGGCCAACGTCGGCAAATCCGACGCGCAGGAGGATGCCGAGACCACGCCGCTGCGAACGCCGGAGCACTACCAATACGATTTCAATCTCGCCGACATCACCGAGCTGTGGAGGCGCGGCAGCGTGATCCAATCGTGGCTGCTCGATCTCACCACCGCCGCCTTCGCCGGCGATCCGAAGCTGGCCGGATTCGAGGGCACCGTTGCCGATTCAGGCGAGGGCCGATGGACGCTGCAGGCCGCGAACGATGAAGGCGTGCCGGCGCACGTGCTGGCCGCGGCCCTGTTCGAGCGTTTCGGGTCGCGCGATCACGATCTGTTCCAGAACAAGGTGCTGTCGGCGATGCGCTTCGGCTTCGGCGGCCACATGGAACAGAAATGACGCGCCAGCCGAGCGATGGGCTGATCTTTTTCGGCGCGACCGGCGATCTTGCCTTCAAGAAGATTTTTCCCGCGCTGCACGCCATGGCGAAGCGCGGCCGGCTGACGTGGCCGGTCGTCGGCGTGGCGCGATCGGGATGGACGCGCGATCAGTTCGTTGAGCACGCCCGGAAGAGCATCGCCGCACACGGCCAGCCTGATGAGACGGCATTCGCTGCCCTCGCATCGAAGTTGCGATACGTCGATGGCGATTACAACGCCGCCCCGGCGTTTGAAAAGCTGGCGAAGGAACAAGCTGACATTCAGCGTCCAGCGCACTACCTGGCCATCCCGCCCGCCATGTTCGCCGTCGTCACGAAGCATCTTGCTGATGCCGGCTGCCTCCGCAACGCGCGCATCATCGTCGAGAAACCGTTCGGCCGGGATCTGCAATCGGCGCGCGCGCTCAATGCGACGCTGCATCAATACCTGGGCGAGCCGCAGATCTTCCGCATCGATCACTATCTTGGTAAGGAGGCGGTGCAGAACCTGCTGTTCTTCCGCTTCGCGAATGCGCTGCTCGAGCCGTTGTGGAACCGGCACTACGTCGAGAACGTGCAGATCACGCTCGCGGAATCGTTCGGCGTCCAGGGCCGTGGCAAGTTCTATGAAGAAGCCGGCGTCATCCGTGACGTGATTCAGAATCATCTGCTGCAGGTGTTGAGCCTGCTGGCGATGGAAGCGCCGACCAGCGCCGACGCGGAATCAATCCGCGACGAACAGGCGAAGGTGCTTCGTAACGTGCGCCCGCTCAATCCCGACGACCTCGTGCTCGGGCAGTTTCGCGGCTATCGCGACGAAGCCGGCGTCGCCAGGGATTCGATCGTGCCGACGTATGCGGCGCTGCGGCTGCACATCGATTCGTGGCGATGGGAAGGCGTGCCGTTCTACGTCCGCGCCGGCAAGAAGCTGAAGGCGTCGGCCACCGAAGTGCAGGTCGAGCTGAAACAGGCGCCGCCGGTGGTATTCGACGACACGCCGCCAGAGATCGGCAACTACGTCCGATTCCGGCTTGGCCCCGACGTGGCGATCGGCATCGGCGCGGTGATCAAGAAGCCGGGCGAAGGATTGTCGGGACAGCCGGTCGAGCTGTCGGTTGTGCGGCAGGATGCCGCGTCGGACATGAGCGCTTACGAGCGATTGCTCGGCGATGCGATGCACGGCGACGCGACGTTGTTTGCCCGTCAGGACAGCGTCGAAGCGGCGTGGGCGATTGTCGATCCGCTGATCGCGCGGACTGATGTCACACCGATCGAGTACGCACCGGGCTCGTGGGGTCCGGAAGAAGCGGAGCGCCTCGTCGAAGAAATCGGCGGATGGAATTTGTCCGCAGGCGTCCCGCCCTCTACATGAAACGGGGGCTGCGCTTCAGGAACGATCCCGAACCCGCTTTGCCCGTGAACTTTCCACCCTCGATGATGACCTTCCCCCGCGACAGCACGATTTCGGTAACGCCCGTCACCTCGCGTCCTTCGTACGGGTTGTAGTCCACCTTCATGTGATGCGTCTTCGCTGAAAGCGTCGTCTTCTTCTCCGGATCGAAAATGACGATGTCCGCGTCCGAGCCTGGCGCGACCGTGCCCTTCTTCGGGAACATCCCGAAGATCTTCGCGGGAGACGTCGACGTCAGCTCGACGAATCGATTCATCGTGATCTTTCCGGTACGCACGCCGCCGTCGTAGACGAGGCTCATGCGCGTCTCGACGCCTGGTGCACCGTTCGGGATCTTCGAGAAGTCGCCGTCGCCGAGATGTTTTTCCTTCAGGCAGAACGGGCAGTGGTCGGTGGCGATCGCCTGCAGATCGTTGAACGCCAGTCCGCGCCAGAGGCGATCCTGCGTCGACTTCTGCCGCAATGGCGGGCTCATTACGTACTTCGATCCTTCGAAGCCGGGCTCCTCGTAGTTGTCGTACGACAGGAACAGGTATTGCGGACAGGTTTCAGCGAAGGCGGGCAAACCGCGATCGCGGGCTTCCGTCACCATCTCGAGCGCCTCGGCGGCGGAGAGGTGAACGATATAGACCGGAACGTCGGCAATCTCCGCGAGCGCAATCGCGCGATGCGTGGCTTCGCCTTCGGCGCGAGCCGGGCGCGTCAGCGCGTGATACTTCGGCGCCGTCTGGCGGTTCGCGAGCGCCTCCTTGACGAGCACATCGATCACGCCGCCGTTCTCGGCGTGCATGCAGATCGTGCCGCCGTTCTTGCCGGTGCGCCGCATGGCCTTGAAGATGCTGCCGTCGTCGAGCATGAACACGCCCGGATACGCCATGAACAGCTTGAACGACGTCACGCCCTGCTTGACGAGCGCGTCCATCTCGATCTCGACCTGGTCGGTGAGCTCGGTGATGATCATGTGGAAGCCGTAGTCGATCGCGGCCTTGCCCTCCGCCTTTTTCATCCACGTTTCCCACGCGTGATGCAGCGTCTGGCCTTTGTACTGAATCGCGAAGTCCACGATCGTCGTCGTCCCGCCGAAGGCGGCGGCGATCGTGCCGGATTCGAAATCATCCGCCGAGGTCGTGCCGCCGAACGGCATGTCCATGTGGGTGTGCACGTCGATGCCGCCGGGCAGGACGAACTTGCCCTTCGCATCGATGATCTTGTCGGCCGGCATCGTCAGTGACGATCCGATGACCGTGATCTTCTCGCCCTCGACGAGGACGTCGCCCGGATATTGATCGGTTGCGGTGACGATGGTGCCGTTCTTGATCAAGGTGCTCATGTCCCGCCCAATATACGCAATTTGGGGGTCAGCGCAATTTGGGGGTCAGACCCTGATTCTTTGCATTTTGCATGGTCGGGGACAGACCTCTCGCCTGACCTGTCCCCAAAGACGCAATTTGCCAATTTTCAGGGTCTGACCCCTAACCACTAGCGAGGTTGACATGTTTTTTCTGGGGCCATCACGTCGATAACGCCTGAAGGAAAAGCAGGTCTGAGGAACATTCGTGTCGCTAATTTTCGCGGCCTGCCCGCAACTTAGCGGGTATAGTGCGCCCATGAAACCGGACATTTCGGTCAACTTCACCGGCCTCAAATTCACCAACCCGTTCCTGCTCTCGTCGGCGCCGCCGACGGAGTCCGACAGCAACATCATGCGGGCCTTCGAAGCCGGCTGGGGCGGAGTGGTGACCAAGACCATCGGCCTGCACCCGGTGACGAACGTCGCGGGGCCGAAGACAAAGTTCCTGCGCTCCACGCTGGACGGCCAGCTGTCGATGCAGAAGCGGCCCGACACGGCGCTGCATTCGTCGTGGAACTGGGAGCTGATCTCGGACAAGCCGCTCGACTGGTGGATCCCGAAGATCGAGGGCATCAAGAAGGCCTATCCGGATCGGATGCTGATCGCGTCGATCATGGCCGGCTCGGGCAGCGACAAGGAGCTCGCACACTGGCAGGATCTCGCGAAGGGCTGCCAGGACGCCGGCGCCGATGCGTTCGAGTTGAACCTCAGCTGCCCGCACATGGATCGCAAGGACATGGGCTCGAACCTCGGCAAGGATCAGGCACAGGTGTCAATCGTCACTGAGGTCGTGAAAGAAGTGGCGAAGGTGCCGGTGTGGTCCAAGCTGACGCCGTCGACGACCGAGATCGCCGAAGAAGCCGGCGCGGCATTTCGCGGCGGCGCCGACGCGATCGTGTCGTCGAACACCTTCCCGTCGCTGCCGCTGATCGATCCGGAAACGCTCGACTTCGAAATGAACGTCGACGGCCTCGTCTCGAGCGGGGGGCTCGGCGGCCCGGCGATCCTGCCGCAGTCGCTCGCCAAGATGTCGCAGCTGACGAAAGCGTTCCCGAACAACGAGTTCTCAGGCATCGGCGGCATCAGCACGTTCGCGCACGCGCTCAACTACATGCTGCTCGGCTGCGGCACCGTGCAGGTCTGCACCGCGGCCATGCTCGATCGCGCGATCGGCCCGACGGTGATCAAGAACCTGATCGACGGCATGCAGCAGTTCATGGAGAAACGCGGCTACCAGTCGCTCGAGGATTTCCGCGGCCTGCGCCGCGGGAACGTCGTCGTGCACTCGCAGATTCGAAGGCCCGAAGGCAAGGACTACCACGGTGGTTTCGAAGCCGAGGGCTATGCCCGCTGATTTCGTAGAGCTGAACGAAGACGTTTCCTCGAGTCCGCTCTGGAATCCGGATCTCGCGCCGACGACGATCGCGAGCCGGACGTGGTCCACGTATCACATTGCCGCGCTGTGGATCGGCATGAGCGTGGTGATCACGACCTACACGCTCGCGTCGGGTTTGATGCAGCAGGGCATGACGTGGTGGCAGGCGCTCATCACGATCCTGCTTGGCAACGCGATCGTGTTGATTCCGATGATCCTCAACGCGCACGCCGGCACGAAATACGGCGTCTCGTTTCCGGTGCTGTGCCGCGCCGCGTTCGGCGTCAAGGGCGCGAACGTGCCGGCGATCCTGCGCGCGATCGTCGCCTGCGGCTGGTTCGGCATCCAGACGTGGATCGGCGCGCTCGCGCTGCAGGCGTTGATGACGGCGGCATGGCCGGGATGGGCGAACGTGCCGGCATCCATCTGGATCTCGTTCGCGGTCTTCTGGGCGGCGCAGGTGGCGATCATCGTGCGCGGCCTGGAGGGCATCAAGTGGCTCGAAGCGTGGTCGGCGCCGTTGCTGCTCGGCGGCGGTGCGCTCCTCCTGTGGTGGGCGATCGCGAACGGCGGGGGACTCGGGCACATCCTGTCCGATGCGCCGAAGCTGCAGCAGGGCAGCACGCCGTTCTGGACGCTATTCCCCGCGGCGCTGACCGCGAACGTCGGCTACTGGGCGACGTTGAGCCTCAACATTCCGGACTTCACTCGCTACGCACAGTCGCAACGATCGCAAGCGCTCGGGCAGGCGCTCGGCCTGCCGGCCACGATGACGGCGTTCGCATTTCTGGGTGTGGCGGTGACCAGCGCGACGATCGTGATCTTCGGCGAGGCGATCTGGGATCCGGTGGTGCTGATCGCACGGATCGGCAGCCCGTTCGTGGTGATCCTCGGCGCGCTGGTGATCCTGGCCGCGCAGATCACCACGAACATGGCGGCGAACGTGGTCTCGCCGGCGAATGATTTTTCGAGCCTGGCGCCGAAGAAGATCAGTTACGTGACCGGCGGCTTGATCACGGCCGCGTTCGGGATCGTCATGATGCCGTGGAAACTCTACGCCGATGCGTCCGCCTACATCTTCACGTGGCTGATCGGCTATTCGAGCCTGATGGGCGCGGTCGGCGGCGTGTTGATCGCCGACTACTGGATCCTGCGCGGGCGTGAGCTGTCACTGCCGGATCTGTTCAAGATGAATGGCCGCTACAGCTACGGCAACGGCATCAACAGCAAGGCGATGATCGCGCTCGTCGTCGCGATTCTTCCCGTCGTCCTCGGATTCGTCCGCGCCGCGATGACTCCCGGCGGTGTCGTCGCCAACCCGACATTGTTCGATCACCTTTATACCTATGCGTGGTTCGTGACCTTCGCGCTCAGTGCGGCCGTTTACCTGGCATTGATGCAGCGCAAATGAACACGAAGGTACGAAGGTACGAAGGACCACGAAGCCGGCAGCGATTCGCAGCGCCGGCCTCCGGCCGGCGTCGTGGCCCGAAAGTGATGCCGTGAAAATGAGTCTTCGTCATAGACGATGCGCCCGGCATGTACTCATTTTCACGGCATCACTCTCGGGCCGCGGCGCGTAGCGCCGCCTGCGAATCGCGGCGCCCTTCGTGATCTTCGTGTCCTTCGTGTTTAAATGCCGTGATGCAGACCGGCTCTTATATCAACGGCAAGTGGTATCAACCCGCCTCGAAAAAGATTTCGAAGAACATCAATCCCGCTGATACGAGCGACGTCATCGCCGAATATCCGCTGGCGACGGCCGCGGACGTGCGAACGGCGATCGATGCGGCCGTGAAGGCCTGGCCGGCGTGGAAGAAGACGCCCGGCCCCGAGCGCGGGCGCGTGCTGTGGCGCGCCGCGGACATCGCGCGCCGGCGTGTCGACGAGATCGCGCAGACGTTGACGCGCGAGGAAGGCAAGATTCTCAAGGAAGCGAAGGGCGAAGTGCTGAAGGGCATCTCGCTGCTCGAGTACTACGCCGGCGAAGGCTTCCGCATGCACGGCAAGACGCTGCCGTCGGAATCGCGCGACACCTTCACCTACACGATCCGCCAGCCGCTCGGCGTCGTCGGGCTGATTGCGCCGTGGAATTTTCCGTGGGCGATCCCGGTGTGGAAGAGCGCGCCGGCGCTCGTGGCCGGCAACAGCGTGGTGTTCAAGCCGGCCGAGCTCACACCCGCGACCTCGGTGCTGCTCGCGGAAATCTACGAAGAGGCGGGTCTGCCGGCCGGCGTCTTCAACATGCTGGTGGGATCAGGATCGGAGGTTGGCGAAGCGATGGTGCACGCGCCGGAGCTCCGCGCCATCTCCTTCACCGGCTCGAACAAGATCGGCGGCGAGCTTTATGTGAAGGCCGCCAAACGCGGCGCCAAGGTGACGTGCGAAATGGGCGGCAAGAACGCGGTCATCGTGATGCCTGACGCGGATCTCGACAAGGCCGCGATCGCCATTCACGGCGGAGCGTTCGGCTCGACGGGGCAGCGTTGCACCGCAACCTCGCGCGTCATCGCGCATCCCGACGTCAAGAAAGCTCTCCTCGATCGTCTCGTTGCCGCCGCCGAAAAGATCAAGCTCGGTCCGGGCCTCGACACGGCGTCGGACATGGGGCCGTCGGTCGACGAGAAGCAGTGGAAGACCGTGATGGACTACATCAAGGTCGGGCAGGGTGAAGGCGCGCGCATGCTGACCGGCGGCTCGCGGCCCGAATCGCTCAGCAACGGCTTCTTCGTCCAGCCGACGATCTTCGACGGCGTCTCGCCGTCGATGCGCATTTTCACGGAAGAAATCTTTGGACCGGTGCTGTCCGTCGCGACGGCATCGTCCCTCGACGAAGCGCTGAAGTTCGCAAACAGCGTTGAATACGGCTTGACGACGTCGATCTTTACGTCGGACATCACGTCGGTGATGAAGTTCATCGAAGACGTCGAGACGGGCATGGTGCACGTCAACGAGCCGACGGTCGGCGGCGAAGCGCAGCTGCCGTTCGGCGGCACGAAATCCACAGGTGTTGGCGAACGCGAAATGGCTGAGGAGGGTTTGAACTTCTTTACAGAGATCAAGACCGTCTTCATCAACTATTCGGCGTCCACCGAGCGCTCGTTGACGCGTTAACATCGATCCATGAAGCGTTCCGGCGTTGCGGATCTGCCATTGCACGGCGGACGTGTGCCGCAGTGGCTGGCGACGCGCATGACCACCCTGGGCACGGCGATCTCCGAGAGCGTTCTGCACCACTACGGCTCTTCTGCGCTCCTCAGCAGGCTGAGCGATCCGTTCTGGTTCCAGGCGATGGGCAGCGTGATGGGGATGGACTGGCACTCGTCCGGCATCACCACCTCGGTGCTTGGCGCGCTCAAGCGCGGACTCAATCCGCGCGCGCACGAGCTCGGCATCTACATCTGCGGCGGCCGCGGCAGGCATTCACGCAACACGCCGGCGGAGTTGCGCACCATCGCGGACAAGACCGGACTCGACGGCGACGCGCTCGTTCGCACGAGCCGGCTCGCCGCGAAAGTCGACAACAACGCGATCGCCGACGGCTTCCAGATCTACCTGCATGGGTTCATCCTCGCGAGCAACGGCGAATGGGCGATCGTGCAGCAGGGCATGAACGAAGGCACGCGGCTGGCGCGCCGCTATCACTGGCATTCCGCCACGGTGAGGGACTTCACCTGCGAGCCGCACAATGCCATCGTCGGCGAGAACCACGGCGTCATTCAAAACCTCGTCGACGAACGCGCCAAACCCGCGCAGGACGCGCTGCTCGCGATCGCCAACGACAAGCCGCAACGCACGCTCACCGAAGTGATGAAGATGCGGATGCCGGTCCATCACGACGTGCGCGCGAAGAACGTCGACCTGACGCGGCTCGGCGCCGTGCTGGCGGTGTCGCACGATCGCAAGCTGCGCGACTTCGCGTCGCTGCTGTTGATGGAAAACGTCGGCCCGCGGACGCTGCAGACGCTGGCGATGATCGCGGAAGTGGTTCACGGCACGCCGACGCGCTTTGCCGATCCGGCGCGCTTCTCGTTCGCGCTCGGCGGCAAGGATCGCCATCCGTTTCCCGTTCCGCTCAAGACCTATGACGAGTCGATCGCGGTGCTTCGCCGCAGCCTCGACGCCGCGAAAGTCGGGGACACCGAAAAAATCGATGGGATGAAACGCCTCGAAAAATTCGTGCGGGCGGTGGAGCAGCGCTATTCGCCCGAAGCCGATTTCGACGCGGTGATGGCGCACGAACACGCCATTTCGAAATCCCTCGACGGGCGGTCGGCCTTCGACCTTTCGACTTCGCTCAGAGCAAGCGACGTCAAGCCACGCCGTCGCGCGCAACTCTCGCTGTTTGATTAGCCGAACGGCCCCCTGAGTCGAAGGTTGACCGCTCGTTCAACAGAATTTCGTAACTTCTTGTCACGGCGCCGCTGCAATTCAAGAACACAGCGGTAATATTTCTCCCTTAACAATTGCCACTTTGGAAGGAAAGGGGCTGTATGCATTTGACTTATAGGCGGATGGTCGTCGTCCTGGCGCTGGTGGCGACGATCGCCGGGCCGGCGTGGGCGCAGCAACAGACGGGCAGCATCAGCGGACGCGCGGAAGATACGAGCGGCGCGGCGCTGCCTGGCGTGACGGTTTCAATCACCAGCGACAACCTGATCGGCGGACCCCGCACCGCCGTCACCGATGAATCGGGCACGTATCGCTTCACCCTGCTGCCCGGCGGCAAGTACACCGTGAAGTTCGAGCTGTCGGGCTTCGGCACCTTGAACATCGAAGCCGTGAGCCTCAACGCCGGCGGCGCCGCGACGATCAACGGCAAGCTCAATCTCGCGACGATCCAGGAAACCGTCACCGTGACGAGCCAGTCGCCGACCATCGATCTCGAATCGTCGAAGGTCGCGGTCAACTGGGATCAGCAGAAGCTCGATGAGCTGCCGTACTCGCGCAGCCTCACCGGACTCGTCTCGCTCATCCCCGGTCTCTACGCGACGTCGCTCGACGTCGGCGGCTCGAGCTTCGGCACCGGCTCCGGTCCCGCGGCGCGCACGTTCGGCCGCACCGGCGGCGGCGTGGTCAGCTACGACGGCATGATCTGGGATCAGACCTACGGCGACTTCGGCACCTACGAAGAAGCGCAGATCACGACGGCGGCCAAGGGCGCCGACTCGATGAATCCCGGCGTGACGATGAACCTGGTCGTGAAGTCGGGCAGCAACACGTTCAAGGGCACCGGATCGGCGAACTATCAGTCGGGCGATTTCCAGAGCACCAACGTGAACGCGGAGTTGCTGGCCAAGGGGTACGCGCCCGGCACCAACAAGTTCACCAAGCTGCAGGATTACTACGCCGAGGCCGGCGGTCCGATCATGAAGGACAAGTTGTGGTTCTACGCGAGCCACCGGGATGCGTCCTCGGGCAACTTCATTCCCGGCTTCGTCCGCTTGTCGGATCGGCAGCAGGTCGAGTTCTACACGAAGCTGCAGGATCCCACGGCGAAGATCACCTACCAGATCACCAAGAACAACAAGTTCGAGGCGATGGCGCAGGTCGGCCGCAAGTGGCAGCCGTATCGCAGCGCCAGCCGGTTCGTGCCGCTCGAGTCGACGCAGAACCAGGATTCGTGGTCACTGGTGGGGCCGTCGTTCAAGTGGCAGTCGGTGCTGACGCCGAAATCGACGTTTGAAAGCAGCCTGCAGCGCGGCGGCTACTGGTGGCCGGACGTGCCATGGACGAGCGATGTCAGAAAGACCGACCTCGCGACCAACAACGGTCCGACGCGCGGCGCGTTCCTCGAGACCGATCGCAAGCCGCGGCGCTGGCAGTACGGCGCGACCTATGCCTATTTCGCGGAGCTGGGCGGACGCAATCACGAGCTGAAGACCGGTTACCTCGGCTGGCGCAACCTGCAGGAAACGACCAATATCGGATATCCGAACCAGCAGCAGTACCGCTATCGCAGCGTGGCCGGCGATCCCGGGTGCAACGAGGCCAGCAACTACGACGGCTGCTTCACGCGCCCGGATTCGGTGCTGGTCTACGACTATCCCAATACGACCGCGTCGGGCGAGTGGTACAACTCGGCCTACTTCAACGATCGCATCACGGTGTCCCAAAAGCTGACGGTGAACGCCGGCGTGCGCTTCGATCGCTACTCCAGTTTCCTGCCGAAGCAGGGCAACCCGGGCACCGGCCCGTTTGCGACGCAGAACATCTTCGAATACAAAGGCGAGAGCAACTACCCGATCTATTCGACGGTGGTGCCGCGCGTGTCCGCGGTGTACGACCTCACCGGTCAGGGCCGCATTGCGGTGCGCGGCAGCTATGGCCGTTACGTCGGCGGCAGCTCGGGCGCCTCGGCGAATCCCGGCCCGGGCGCCGCGGACGTCAATCCGAACGCGATCATCACCCGCACCTATTCGAACTGGGACGGCTCCATTCCGTATGTGCCGGGGGCCACGACCCCGACCTCGACATCGGGCGGCGGTCTCAATCGCACGATCGATCCCAATCTCAAGGGACCGTACGTCGACGAGTACACGGCCGGCGTCGATGTCGGCCTGAACCGCACGATGACGCTGCAGTTCAACTACGTGCGCAAGATCGACGGTAACGGCAACAAGTCGATCAACCTGGCGCTGCCGTACGACGCCTACACGGTGACGACCACCGGTGTCGATGCCGGCCCCGACAACCTCGCCGGCACGGCGGACGATCAGACGTTGACGGTCTACTCGGTGCCGCGCACGTATCCGACGTTCGGCCAGAACATCGAGCGCATCGTGCAGGCGGAAGGCAACAACCGCTATCACGCGATGGGCGTGACGTTCAACAAGCAGTATTCGAACAACTGGTCGTTCCTGTTCTCGTTCGATACCGACTATCGCGACCTGCGCAACAACGCGCCGCGCAACCCGAACGAGGCGCTCTATGGCCCGGGCACCACGACCGGCAACAACTACGGCGTGCAGAACTTCCAGTTCGCGAAGCCGTCGTGGAACTACGCCGTCCGGTTCAGCGGCAGCTACCTGATGAAGTGGAACATCACCTACGCATCGTCACTGTTGATGCAGAGCGGTGATTACTTCTTCCGCGAAGTGCAGATTCGCGATGCCCTCGGCACGCAGCTGCCGATTCGCATCAACCCGCAGGCCGGCCGCTACGGATGGACGAGGATCTGGGACAACCGCTTCTCGAAGCGCATCAAGACGTGGCGCAACCAGTCGATCGAGGGCGAGATCAACATCTACAACACGCTCAATCTCAACACGATCACAACGCAGACGAATCGTATCGGCGCGACGTTCCTGCAGCCGACCGAAATTCTCGCGCCGCGCGTGATGAAGTTTGGTGTGAAGTACCGCTTTTAAAGGTCTTGAGGTCTTGAGGTCTTGAGGTCTTGAGGCCGTGAGGTCTTGAGGTCTTGAGGCCGTGAGGTCTTGAGGTCCTGAGGCCTTGAGGTCTTGAGGTCCTGAAATCGGGCGCGTTCGGTGCTTACCGGACGCGCTCGTTTTCTGTACGGTCATCATCATCGTCCGCGTGCTCGAAGTCGTGCGCGGCGGCTTTGTCGGCGACGACCACCTCGATCGCCTTGCGTTTGTCCTCGTTCATCATCCCGTAGACCGCGCCGGCCGCGCCGGCGCCGATGTGCCGGCGCCGCGTCTTTGCCCGATAGAAGGCAAAGCCGGCCAGGGTCATCATCACCAGCCAGATCGCGGCGCCGCCGAGGGTCTCGACGTCGAATTCCATACGGGGCTCCGTCCCCCATTTTCTCCCTGTCCAAGGGATGATTGGGGACGGAGTCACGGACGACGAAAGATTTCGTAAACCGAATCAGGCGTTATTCCGTCAAACCATCCGGTATGCCCAACATCCGCCTTGCCCTGCGCACGCTGTTCAAGTCGCCGTTCATCACGCTGGTCGCGATCCTGTCGCTGGCCCTCGGAATCGGCGCGAATTCAGCGATTTTTTCGCTGTACGACCAGATGATCATGCGATCGCTCCCTGTCCCGCATCCGGACGAGCTGGTCAACTTCAAGTCGCCGGGACCGAAGCCGGGATCGAATTCGTGCGGGCAGGCGGGCAGCTGCGACGAAATCTTCAGCTACCCGATGTTCAGGGATCTCGAAAAGGCGCAGACCAGCTTCACCGGCATCGCCGCGCATCGCAACTTCGGCGGCAGCTTTGGCTACCAGGGCACCTCGCTCGGTGGAAACGGATTGTGTGTATCCGGCAGCTACTTCCCGGTGCTCGCATTGACGCCGGCGCTCGGGCGCCTGCTCACGCCGGAGGACGACACGACCGTCGGCGCGCATTTCGTCGTGGTGCTCTCGCACGATTACTGGCGCACGCGCTTCAACCTCAACCCCAACGTCCTCAACGAGACGCTCGTCGTCAACGGCCAGGCGATGACGATTGTCGGCGTCGCGCCGGAGGGCTTCAACGGCACCACGCTCGGCGACAACCCTGATGTGTTCGTGCCGCTGACCATGCGCGGCTTCATGCAGCCGGGGTTCAACGGTTTCCAGAACCGCCGCCAGTACTGGGCCTACGTCTTCGCGCGCCTGAAACCGGGCGTGTCGATCGAGGAAGCGACCACCGCCATCAACGGGCCGTATCACGCGATCGTCAACGACGTCGAAGTGCCGCTGCAGAAGGGCATGAGCGATCAGCGGATGGCGGAGTTCAAGGCCAAGCTGATCACGACCGAGCCCGGCAACCGCGGCCAGAGCAGCTTCGACAACGAGGCGCGGGTGCCGCTGCTGATCCTGCTGGCGGTGACGTTCACGGTGCTGTTGATTGCGTGCGCGAACATCGCGAACCTGCTGCTGGTGCGCGGCGCCGGCCGCGCCGCGGAGATGGCGGTGCGCTTGTCGATCGGCGCCAATCGCCGGCAGTTGATCACGCAGCTGCTGACCGAATCGATCCTGCTGGCCACGTTCGGCGCCGTCGCAGGCTTGTTCGTCGCGACGTGGACGCTCGACCTGATCGCCAGCTTCATGCCGCAAGACGATGGGCCGCTGGTGTCGTTCGCGCTGAGCCCGACGATGCTCGTCTTCGCGGCGGTGGCGGCGATCGCGACCGGCATCATCTTTGGAGTATTCCCCGCGCTGCACAGCACGCGTCCGGACCTCGCATCGACGTTAAAGAACCAGGCCGGGCAGCCCGGCGGCGCCAGGGCGGCACGCCACTTCCGCACCACACTCGCGACGGTCCAAATCGCCATGTCGATGGCGTTGCTCGTTCCGGCCGGTCTCTTCGCGAAGAGCCTTTTCAACGTCAGCAAGGTCGATCTCGGCTTGAAGACCGATCACATGGTGCTCTTCAGCATCGCGCCGGAGTTGAATTCGTACACGACTGAGCGTACGCGCCAGTTGTTCGAGCGCATGGAGGACGAGCTCGCCGCGATCCCTGGAGTGACAAGCGTCGTCGCGACGATCGTGCCGGTGCTGGCCGGCGACAACTGGGGCAATAGTCTCGCCGTCGAAGGCTTCGATGCGGGGCCGGACACGAACACCAACGCATCGTTCAACGCGGTCGGCCCGGGCTACTTCAAGACCATGGGCATCGCGCTGATGACGGGCCGCGAGTTCACGCGCGCGGACGCAATCGGCACGCCGAAAGTGGCGATCGTCAACCAGGCGTTCGTGAAGAAATTCAATCTCGACAACCCGCTCGGCAAACGCATCGGCGTCGGCGGTGGCGCCGGCAGCAAGCTTGCAATCGAGATCGTCGGCGTCGCGCAGGACGCGAAGTACAGCGATGTGAAGCAAGCGGTGCCGCCACAGTACTTCACGCCCTACCGGCAGGAAGAGCGCCTTGGCTACGCGAACTTCTACATCCGGACCGCGACGCCCCCGGAGCAGATGCTCTCGACGATCCCGGCGATGATGCGCAAGCTCGATGCGAGCCTGCCGCTCAGCGACATCAAGACCATGGAGCAGCAGATCCGCGAGAACGTGACGCAGGATCGCATCATCAGCACGCTGTCGCTCGGCTTTGCGCTGCTCGCCACGATCCTGGCGTCGATTGGTCTCTACGGCGTGCTGGCGTATACCGTCGCGCAGCGGACGCGCGAGTTCGGGTTGCGCATGGCGCTCGGCGCCGACGGCGGCACGGTGCGCGGGATGGTGATGAAGCAGGTGGCGAAGATGGCGCTGGTCGGCGGCGTCATCGGTATGGCGCTGGCGATCGGCATCGGCCGCGTCGCGAAGTCACTGCTCTTTGAGATGGAAGGTCACGATCCGATGGTGCTCACCGTAGCGGCGGTGACGCTGGCGTTGGTCGCGCTCGGAGCAGGTTTCTTGCCGGCGACGCGCGCAGCGAAGATCGATCCGATGAATGCTTTGAGGTACGAGTAGACCTGACAGCACCTGACAGGCAGACAGGCAGACAGGGTTAGACAGTGATCGTTTTTTCGACCTGGAAGATGTTGTTCTCCGTCTCCTGGATCGTCACTTCGATCGTGTAGCGAACGTTTCGCCCCGGATACTGTTTCCGGATCACGTCGACGACGCCGTCGTAGACGTAATACGCGACGTTCTCGACGCTCGGCCCTTTCCCTTTCAGGATCACGACGCCCTCGGGCTCGAAGAATTCCGAGTTCATGAACGTCGTGTCGCCTTCGGTGACGAGCATCTTGTGATCCATGAAGCGCATCACGTTCTTGATGTCGCCGAATTCGAGTGACATGTCGATGTCGTCGCGAGGGAACTCCTCCGCGGAAATCGTCACCTTGCCCTGCCAGGTGTGCCCGTGCACGAACTTGCACTTGCCCGGGTAGCCAAGCTGGCGGTGGCCGGTGTGAAACTTCGCGGTGACGATGATCCGTTCCATTGCTGATCTGATTATAGTGGGGCCGATGTTGAGGGGCGTCGTCGCGGCGATGCTGGCCGTCGCGGTCGTGTCCGCGCAGGAGCCCACGTTCGACGTGGTAATGGCGCGCGCCGCCGCGTACGTGGCGCAATACCAGACCCAGCTCCGCGGGATGGTGCTCGAAGAGCACTACCGGCAGAACATGATGTCGACGGCGACCGGCCGCCCGGTCGGGCCCGGCGCCCGCGCGCGCCAGACGCGCGAGGGCCGCGAGTTGAAGGCGGATCTCTTACTCGTCAAGCTTGCGGACGAGAATGTCTGGATGCAGTTCCGCGATGTCTTCGAGGTCGATCGGAAACCGGTGCGCGACCGCGATCAGCGCCTGTCGAAGCTGTTCATCGACGCGAAGGCTGACGCGCGCGCGCAGGCGGAAAGCATTCAGCAGGAAAGCTCGCGCTACAATCTCGGCCCGCTGATGCGCACGTTCAACGTGCCGATCATGGCGCTGTTGTTTCTGGAGAGAAACGTGCAGCCGGTCGTGACGTTTCGCCAGGGCAAGCCCGGCAACGTCAAGCGCTTCGACGGCCTCGCCGCGGCCGACGCGATCTGGATGATCGAATACAAGGAAGAGCGGAAAGGCACGATGATCAAGGGCCTCCACAACAAGGACATCCCGTCGCATGGCCGCGTCTGGCTCGACAGCCACACCGGCCGCGTGCTGCAGACCGAGTTGATCAGCGAAGACACCGACGTTCGCGCCGAGATCAATGTGACGTATCGAACGGAGCACGGCCTGGAGCTGCTGGTGCCCGGCGAAATGCGCGAGATCTACTTGATTCGCCGCAGCGACACGCGCATCGACGGACGCGCCACCTACGGCAAGTTCCGCCAGTTCACGGTGTCGACGACGGAAAAGCCGAAGCGGTAAAAGACAGCTTCATGATCATTCGTCCAGCAATGACGACAGACTCGACTGACATCCTGAGAATCTTTCGAGCGGTCGTGGCGCCTGGCGATACCTACTCCTTCGAGGCGGACACGCGTGATGACGCGGCTGTTGCTTACTTCCTCGGAGAGGGAATCACCTCGTTCGTCGCTGACGACAACGGCAGAGTGATTGGAATGTACAAGCTGATTGCCAACAGGATTGGCCGCGGTTCACACGTCGCGAACGCGTCGTTCATGGTCGATCCCTCAGAGCATGGGAAAGGCGTCGGCCGCGCGCTCGGCGAACACTGCCTCGATGAGGCGCGGCGGCAAGGCTACGAGGCGATGCAGTTCAACTTTGTTGTCAGCACCAACACCGCAGGCGTTGCGCTCTGGAAAAAGCTTGGCTTCAACATCGTCGGCACCCTGCCGAAGGCCTTCGATCATGCCAGGCTCGGAAAGGTCGACGCGTACGTGATGCATCGGTTTTTGTAGACCGGCCTGCCTAAAACCTCGCGACATACTTCACGGTGATGCCTCGGCCGGGCGCGTCGATGCCCCACGAAATGCCGCGATAGTTCTTGTCGTTCAGATTCTCCGCGTCGATCAGCAGCTCGTGCTTGCCGAACTTCAATCCCGCGCGGACGCCGAACGTCACGTAACCGGGCACCGCTGAAAACAGCACGCCGGAATTGACGCCGGCGCCGAGGACGCGGTCCTGCACCTGCGCCAGCGTCTCACCGGTCGCGATCAGGATGTCGTCGGCATTGCCGAACGTGCCGTCGGCACCCGGCGACACCCATCCGCGATTCGTCGCGCCGTTACGGAAGAACGCCTGGATGTTGTTGCGGCTGCGCGGCGCCGCGATGCGGCGATCGCCGAGGTCGAGTGTCGACAGGTTCGACTGCTCGGCGGCCGCATGCAGGTACGGCTGCACCCACCACTTACCGCCGCCCGGCGCGTACTGCAGGATCACATAGCCGTCCGGCGCGGGCACGCCGCCCTCGATGTTCGGCGCGAGGTTCGTCCTGGTGTCCTTGACGTTGTAATACGTGAACACGGTGCGGAGGCTCAACCCGCCCGCGATCTGGTAGCGGCCCTGGTGCTCCAAGCCCCAGCTGCGCGCGTTGTCGAAGTTCGCGCGGACCAGCACCGGCGTCGCCGCCGCGGCGACGAACACCGCGCCGTTCGCATTCTGCGAAATGATCGGATCGGTGCCGAGCAGGCTGCCGACCGCGCCCTGCGGCAGGATCAGCGTCTGCTTCTGGATGTTGTCGTAGATGCGATTCACGAACACCGTCAACTCGGCGCTGGCGCGGCTCGATCGGAAGCGGACGCTGCCATCGACATTGAAGCTCGATTCGGGCCGCAGTTGCCTGACCGGATCACCGGTGGCGACCGCGGTCGCGTCCGCCGTGGTGCCGATGAAGGCACCTCTGCCCTCGACATCGGGAGCCGCGATTTCATATCCCGAACCGGTGAGCCCCAGCGTGCCGAGATCGGTCATGTGCGGAGCGCGGAAGCCGCGGCTCGCGCTGACCACGAACGTCCAGCCCCCTTCGCCAGCGCTACGGGGGCCAGGCGGAGTGAATATGGCGCCGGCGCGGAACGTCACGCTGTTGGTCGAGAAGGAATCGTCCGGCCACAGCGGCCGCCCGCCCGATACCGGTGCGTCCGAGGCGTTGGCGGCATACGTCGCGTAACCGGCGCGCACCGCGCCGGCCAGGCGCAGGCGATCCGGGACCGCATCGAAACCCATCTGCGCGAAGACGCCGCCTTGCGCAAACGTGGCGTTGCTCGGCACGCGCGGACGCCGCACGGATCGCGTGCCCGATACCGGATTGATGTTGAATGCGTCCGACACGAGCTTTTCAAACTGCATGTCGCCGCCGGCCTGGAAGCTCGATCGCGACATCGACTTGCTCAGCGCCGCCTGCACGCCATGTGATGTCGTGCGCTCGGGCTCATAGGCGATCGCGGCGGTGTTGCTGCCCTGGCCGCCCTGGTTGACGCGCTCTTCGCGCTGGCTGTTCACCGAATAGGTGAAGGCGCCGTGATCGAACCAGCCAATGCCGCTGCGCTCGAGACGCGCGTAGAACAGATCGAGCGTCAGGTCGTTCAGCTCCGAGATCAGGTTGCCGTCGCCGCCCAGCTCCTGGTCGTAGCGATGCGCCTTGTCCTGGCGGGTCGCGGTGTAGGTGCTGACAACTTGCGTGCGGCTGCTCGGCGTCCAGTTCGCCTTCACCATGCCGTTGAACTGGTTGAACCCGGTATTCGGGAGGCGCTCGCCCATCACCGCATTCGAAGGAATGCCGAGGAAGCGCGTCGCCGCGGCATGAGAATCAATGCCGCCGCCGGGCCGCAGCTCGCCGGCCTTGCGCCCGCCGCCGCCGGCGAACAGGCCGAACTTCGACGTGCCCCATGACAACGCCGCGTTGCCGCCGCCGCCTTCATACGTCGTGGTGCCGTTCAGAGAAATCTCGCCGCCGGCCGTCGATCCGCTCGCGGCCAGCATCGGCGTCCTGGTCAGGAACTGTACCGTGCCGCCGAGCGCGTCGCTGCCGTACTCCGCGCTGTTCGGACCGTGCACGACTTCGACGCCGCCGATCGCGCTTGGATCGATCAGATTGAGGAAGGTGTTGACGCCGCCGCGCTGCGCGCCGTTCGAGTAGCGCACGCCGTCAACGTAGACGTTCACCTTGTTGCCGGTGAGGCCGCGCACGAAAATGCCGGCCATGCTTGGGCTCGTGCGCTGCAGGTGCACGCCCGGCTCTTCGGCCACGGCTTCCGCAACGACCGTGTGCACGCGTTGATCGAGTTGTTCCTGGGAGATGACCGAGACCCCTTGAACCGCTGTCGCGGAATCCTGCGCGATGCCAGGCGAGGAGGTGACGGTGACTCTTTCCCGGACGCCGTCGACGTCCAGAACGATTGAGACCGGCGGCGCGTTGGCGCGCACCGTCGCTGCGATTCTCTGCAGTCCAAAACCCGCGGCTTCGATTTGAACGACGTAATCGCCCGGCGGGAGATCGGCAATGGTGAAGCTGCCTGTGGGGTCGGAGACGGTGGTGGCGACCACGGCCTGGCGCGCGGTGAGCACGGTGACGGAGGCGCCGGCGACCACTCCGCCGGATTCATCCTTCACTGTGCCCCTGAACGTTTCGGCGTCTGCCGCAACCGGTGCCAGCATGAACAGACCCAATGCGAGGGTCCTGATGAATTGCATGTCCTGGAACGGTAGTGGAGGTGCTGAAACTACTACCAGCGGTCGTAGCACTAGCGGCCGAAGGCGACGAGACGCTCGACCGTGATGAAGATGGTCTCGAGCGTTGCGGGCGATGAAATTGCCATCACCATCGCGATCACGATCGCGGTGACTGCGATCATCGGGATGAGGGCCAGCGGCGCCGGCGGCTCGAGCTCAGGTTGAAGCAGCCGGCGCACGCGGCGCCCGAGGCCGTTGTGCTCGACGAAGGGACTGACGATCGCCGTCTGCCAGGACGGTGCCGGCGCGAGCCTGACGATCTTCAGCAACAGCGCCGCCAGCTCGGCGCGCGCCACCGCATGTCCGCCGGTCCCCGCATCGTCCGCGGCATCTTCAGACGCGTGATGCCACGCCTCGACGATCTCGCGGTGGATCGGCGTCCAGTGCAGCACGCCGGGAAGCGACGCCATGATCCAGCGCTTCAGGTTGTCGCGCGCGTCGAAGTGCCCGCGCTCGTGCGCCACGATGCAGGCGATCTCATCGCGCGAACACGCGGCGACGACGGATTTCGCGGCCAGCAGTCTGGGCGTGAAAATGCCGACCAGCGCGACCATCGGCACCGGGGACTCGATCGCAAACGCGGCGAGGCCCGAGGTGCAGCTGGCATCGATCGGAGTCGACGATCGTAACCACTCCTGCTCAATCCGCGCGGTCAGACGGGCACTGCGGATCGCGAAGACGATTGCCCGGCCGATGTGAATCACCGCGATCGTGGCGAGGACCTCGAGCACCGGTCCGATCTCTTCGTCGGGATTCGGCGGCTCGAACATCGCGAACGCCGGCGTGATGACGATCAGCGTGACTGCGGTTGCGGCAACGAATGGCACCAGCCGCAGTTGCAACAGCCGCCGCGCCCGCACGGCCGGCGGCAGATTGGCCGGCGCCACCGCGCGGGTTCGCCAGATGATCGCGGTGACGATCGAGATCGCGACATCGAGCAGGCTGAACGCCGACAGCGTCACCAGCACGATCAGCGCGATGCGGTTCACTTGACCGGCCGGCCTTTCATCTCGTCGCGACGCGCCTTGACGAGCGCTTCCAGATCGTCCAGCAGCGCCTGATCGCGCTCGACGACGGTGTCGACGAACATCGAGAGGATGGGGCGGACCGACGCCGCGTCAGCCGGCAGCAGCGTCGCGAAGGTCGATCCGGCCAGCTCCGAGATCAGCTCCTGTTGCGAAGCGCGCGGCTGGTAATAAAACGCGCGCCCGCTCTTGTCGCGCGACAAGGTGCCTTTCCTGAACAGCCGATCGAGCGTGGTCATCAGGGTGGTGTACGCGACACCGGGGAAACGCGGTTGCAGATCGCGCACGCACGACGGCACGCCGCGGGCCCATAACGCGTCGAGGACGCGGATCTCGAGGGGCCCAAAGGCGGATTCAAGCTGCCGCGCGGTGGTCTTCTGACTCATGGACGGGTGCGATTATACTGGCCACCGCGGCCCGACGAGCACCCTCCGCTCACGAGTCGTCACTCGAAGGAGTCGATGACCGCACCCCCGATCGATACCGTCTTTCTCGATGCCGGCGGCGTATTGTGCCACCCGTCCTGGACGCGCGTTGCGGACGCGCTGGTCCGGCACGGCGCCCAGGTGACGGCGGCAGCCCTGGCGTCGGCGGAGCAGAAAGCGACCCGCGACATCGACGACGCGCGCACCATTGGCACGACCGACGATCGCAAGCGCGGCTGGCTGTATTTCAATCTCGTGCTGCAGCACGCCGGCGTCGGCCAGAACGACGGCACCGACGCCGCCCTTGCCGAGCTCCGCGACTATCACCGCATCGACAACTTGTGGGAGCACGTCGAGGCCGATGTCGCTCCGACGCTGGCGGCGCTGAAAGAGCGCGGGTTGAAGCTGGTGGTCGTGTCGAATGCGAATGGCCGGTTGAAGCACCTGTTCGATCGCGTCGACCTCACCAAGTGGTTCGATCACCTGCTCGATTCGCACGAGTGGGGTGTCGAGAAACCCGATCCGCGCCTGTTCCAGCTCGCACTCGAGCAGTCACGCGCTGACGCCTTGAAAACAGTGCATGTCGGCGACCTGTATCACGTGGACGTGGTCGGCGCGCGCAAGGCGGGACTGCGCGAAGGGATCCTGTTCGATATGGCGGGGCTTTACGAGGGCGTCGATTGCCCGCGGGTGACGTCGCTCGCATCGCTGGTCGAATGGATCGACAAGCCGAGCGGGAACCAGATGCGGAAACGCGTGCCCTGACCCTTGGCCGACGTGACGCGCAGCGCCGCGCGGTGGCTGCGCACGATGCCCCGCACCGCCGCCATGCCCAGACCGCGTCCGGCATCCTTTGTGGAGAAAAACGGATCGAACATCCGGGCCAGCGTGTGCTCGTCCATGCCGCTGCCGTTGTCCACGACGTCGATGAAGATATAGCGGCCGGCCGGGACGTCCACGCCAAACGTCATCTGCTTGAGCATCGCTCGATCGAGCAATTCTTCTCCCGTCTCCACCGTGATCACGCCGTTGTCGTCGACCGCTTCTGCGGCATTGACGATCAGGTTGAGCACGACCTGGCGGATCTGCGTCGGATCGGTTTCCACGAGCGGCAGCGCACCGGGGCTGTTGTAGATCAACGTGCAATGACGCGCGACCGACGCGGCCAGCAGGTCGACCATTTCCTTGACGAGGTCGTCGAGGTTGACGTGCTGGGCGACGACGCGGCCGCCGCCGGAATACGCCAGCATTTTCGACACCAGGTCGGCGGCCCGCTGCGCGCCGATCACGATGGCTTCGGCGGCGCGCCGCTGATCGGATTCAGGCGGCGACAGGATCGCGAGCAGGTCGGCGTTGCCGAGAATGCCGGTCAGCAGGTTGTTGAAATCGTGGGCGACGCCGCCGGCGAGCACCATCAGGCTCTCGCTCTTCTGCTGCTCCTGCAGCCGCCGCTCGAACGCCCACCGCTCCGCTTCGGTGCGCCGGCGATTGGAGATGTCGTGGACGATCACGAGCCAACCCACGAAGCGGCGCTCGGAATCGCGCACCGCCGAGACCTTGACCTCGAAGTATCGCGGACCCGGTTCGACCTTGACGATGGCCGGCTGCCCGTCGGTCAACGGACGATCTTCATCAACCGCCTCGGTCCACCACGACACGACTTCGTCGATCGGCCGTCCGAGGCTTGCCGCCGTGCAGCCGGTGTCACGTTCCGCTGCCGCGTTGAGATCGACGAGGCGGCGCTGCGCGTCGAGCACGATCACGCCGTCCTCCATGCTGTCGACGACCATGTCGCGCGCGACGGGCACGAGGCGGAACAGTCGATAGCGATAGATGCCCCACGTGAAGCATGCGCCCGACACCGTGAATGCGATGGGCGTGAGATCGAGACCGGTGACCGGCAGCGCGCGGCTGAGATAGAGCAGGTTGCCGGCCCACGGTACGATCGCGCCCGCGATGATCAACGCCGTCTGCCGGCGGTAGGGCGGCGGGAAGCGTCGCAACCCGCGCGCCAGCGTGGCGGTGCCGACCAGGACGAGGAAATAACTGTAGGACGCGTGCACCCAATACCAGGTACCGCCGTGATACACGAGCCGCCGGCCGAGCGGCGTCATCACTTCGTCGATCGACGACCACACCAGGTGATGCTGCTCGTTGGTGAGCGTCAGCAACAGCGTCGCGACCGGAACGATCCACACGGCGAGGCGAGTGAGGCGCGGCGCCGGCCACGCGATGCGGCTGTACTCGGTCGTGAACAGCAGCCACAGCACGCCGATCGGCGCCACGCCGAGGTACTGCAGCTTCGAGATGACGACACGCGCGTCGTAGTCGTCGATCAGCGTGTGCAGCGCGCTGGCAAAGCTCCACCACGCGATCGCGAGCATCATCCAGCCAAACGCGACGCCGCCGGGCACGCCGCGGCGCGTGCGGGCGATCGCCGCCGCCCAGATCGACAGCCCGGTCGACGCGAACAGCGCGACGGCCTGCACGGTAGTTGGCCAGAACACGGAAACTGCATTATCAACCGAAGTGACAGGAAGCGCTGTCCGTGACCATGGAGTCCGCTCGTCACAACAGCTTGATGAGGTGCTGCGGTTGGGATAGGTGACTCGGGATTTCTGGTAGGATCGAGATGCTGTAGGGGAAGGCCGCCCAGAGGCGGCCTTCGGTGTTTCAGGGCCTTAGGGTCAGTGCAGTCCTCGAGGTAGTCCGGGCAGCCTTCAGCGGAACGAGGAGAAAGACGATGGGTCGGAAGTTATACGTGGGGAATCTTCCCTACAGCGCGGCGGAGCAGGATCTTCAGGAGCTGTTCGAGAAGGTCGGTCCGGTCGAATCGGTGACGGTGATGCGCGACATGGCGACGGGCCGCGCGCGCGGCTTCGGATTCGTCGAGATGGCGACGGATGAAGGCGCGCAGAAGGCGATTACCGAGCTGCATGAATCACAGCTGGGCGGCCGCACGCTGACGGTCAACGAGGCGCGTCCGAAAGAAGCGCGCGGACCCGGTGGTGGCGGCGGCTTCGGCGGCGGCGGTGGTCGTGGTGGCGGCGGCTTCGGCGGCAACCGTGGCGGCGGTGGTGGCGGTGGCGGACGCCGGGAACCCCGCTGGTAGCGGCAGCACGCTGAATGGCCACACGAGGACCACTCGGACGAGGAAAACGGGAACGCGAACGGGCTCGCGCTGAAAAGCAGAAGGCCAAGATCGTTCGGCGCGAGGAAGCGAAGCAGCGCCGCAACGAAGGCGGGCCGGACGCGCCGCCTGGCGTCGATCCCGACATCGCGGGCATCGTCCCGGGGCCACAACCCAATCCGTGGCTGGATGATCTCGGGGACGCCGCCGCGGAGACAGACGAAGACGAGGAAAAGTAAAAAGTAAAAAGGAAAAAGTAAAAAGGAAAAAGGGAAAAGGAAAAAGGGAAAAGGGAAAAGGAAAAAGGAAAAACCTTTTCCCTTTTGTTTTTCGTTCTTACTTTTTCGTTTTTACTTTAACCGAGCGTTCGTCAACTGCGCGACGCCGGAGAGGGTCGTCTGCGCGGCGTTCAATCCCAATCGAAAATCCTTATCGCTGAACGTCGCGAAGACGTCGATCGGCTGATGCCACGTCGGGTTCCAGCCCGCGCCGGTGTGCATGCCGCGCTCGTTTTCGCGCAGGCTGATCGCGGGAACGATGTCCTGGAACGCGCCCGAGTCGGTGTTGGTCATGTGCGGACCGACGGCAGCCGGATAGTCGGTCGCGTACTTTTCATTGGCGTACCGGAAATGGAACGCCAGCTTCATTGCCGCCTCGGCGTGTTTGGACTGCGACTGGAATTCAATGTTCACATCGGCTTCGGGCCGCTGTTCGGGATTCCACGTGCCGTCGGCGCGCGGCATGCCGTGATCCCACATCATCATGTCGTGCTGGATCATGCCGAGCCATTTCGGTTCGGGATAGCGTCCTGATCCGGCCGGCTCCTCCTTGCCCTGCAGTTTTTCGCGCTGCTCGACGTAGGCGCGCGCGCCATTCAATCCGGTCTCTTCGTTGTTCCACAACGCGAACCGAATCGTGCGATCGGTCACGACGTCGGGCATGCTGAAGACGCGGGCGAGCTCCATCACCAGCGCCGTGCCGGAGCCGTTGTCGTTGGCGGCTTCGCCCCAGCCGTGTCCATCCATGTGCGCGCCGACGATGTACATCTCATCGGGACGCGTCGCGCCGACCTTGGTGCAGTAGACGTCCTGGCGCGGGCCGTCCCTGGCCTCTTCCATGTTGAGCGCGCGCAGCTTCTCGTCCGGCTGGCGCAGTGGATCGTTGTTCACGCCGGTCCGCCGCGTGGTGCCGCGATAACGCGAACCGCCTGGTCCGGATCGGACTTCGCCGCTGGCGATGATCGGGTCCGGCGGTTTCTGACCGCCGGCCTGTCCACCGCCACCGCCGCCGCCCTGGCGCGCGGGCGTCTTGTATTCGTAGGTGAGACGCTCGACGTTCGCGCATCCGTAACTTTTCAGCTGCGCTTCGATCCAGTCGATCGCCTTGCGATTGCGCTCGGTGCCCTGCCGGCGATCGCCGAACGCGGTGAGGCCCTTGATCGTCGCCTTGTATTTTTCGAGATCGAGGCGGCTGACCAGGGTCTTGATCGGGTCGTTGGCGGGGGCCGGTGCCGCCGGTTGCTGCGCGTCGAGGGAGGTGGCGGCGGCGAGAGCCGCGAGGCCCATCAGGATGCGTTTCATGGTGCGCAGTATATGCGCGAGGCGCGGCGAGTGTGCAAAGCCGGGCAGCGAGACTCTCTTGGGCCATACCGAAACGTCTTCGAGTCGCCGAACATAGGGATATAGGAGAGCTGGTTCTGAAGGTCCGGAACGCGCTGGTCGTGTTGATGGCGATCGCCTGCGCCCTTAGTGCGCGCGGGCCGCGGCTGCATGCGCAAACGGCGGCCGATCTCTTCGACGGCCATACGCTGCAGCGTCTCGACATCGACCTGCACTCCGCGGACTGGGCGAAGCTGCGGCAGGAATTCCAGTCGAACCAGTACTACCCGGCCGACATTACTTGGAACGGCATCAAGGCCTATAACGCCGGCATCCGCTCGCGCGGCGCGGGGTCCCGCAACCAGAACAAGCCGTCGCTGAAGATCGATTTCAATTACTACGCCTCGGGACAGTCGTACCTCGGGCTCAAATCGCTGGTGCTCGACAACCTCGTCCAGGATCCATCGGGCGTGCACGAGACCGCGTCCATGTGGTTCATGGCGCGCCTGGGTGTGCCGGCGCCGCGCGAGTCGCACGCCGCGGTCTATGTCGACGGCGTCTACTCCGGCGTGTACGCGCTGGTCGAGCCGATCGACAAGAACCTGATCGCGCGCGTGTTCGGCAACGACGTTGACGGCGCGCAGAACGATGGTTATCTCTACGAGTTCAACAAGGCCGGGGAGTGGTGGCTGTCGTATCTCGGTCCGGAGCTGGAACCCTACAAGAGGTACTTCGAAGCGAGGACCCATGAGACGCAGCCGGACGAAACGCTGTATCGGCCGATTGAATTGCTGGTGCGGCTGATCAACGAAAAGCCCGCGGAAGAACTGAACGAGGCGGTCGGGCCGTATCTCGATTTGCGCGGTCTGACGCGCTTCCTGGCGATCCAGAATTTCATCAGCGAGATCGACGGTTTCGCCGGCAAGTGGGGGATGAACAACTTCTACCTCTATCGCCTGCCGCAACAGGCCCAGCACCGCATCATCGCGTGGGACGACGACCTGGCGTTTCTCGATCCGTCGTACGACGTGACCAGCTTTCAGGAGACGAACATCCTCGTGAAGAAGCTGATGGAAGTGCCGGAGTACCGCGCGCTGTATTTCCAAACGCTCGGCGAGGCGATCCGATCGTCGCTCGAGGGCGCGACGCCGAGCGAGCCGGGCGCGCTCGAGTCCGAAATCCGGCGTGAGCTCGACGTGATCGACGGCGCCATGCTCCTGGACCCGGTGCGGCCCTACACGGAGACCGAATATGTCGACGCGCGGGAGTTCATGAAGCAGTTTGCGCCCCGGCGGGCGCGCTATGTCGAGTGTGAAGTGGCCCGCCTGACCGGCGCTCGCCCCTGCCAATAAGGTTCCCGGCCGGCCCATCAGCGATTGACACGGGCGGCATTCTCTAGCAAAGTCCTAAGCACGCCCGCGCCGCCTCCGCATTTCTTCGGTGAGGCAGGCTGCCTCGGCAAACAGACCCCTGATGCGCATCCACCTGATCAATCCAAGCGACGTCTCCTTTGGCGCCGCGGTCATCACGCCGCGCTGGCTCTACGTGCTGGCCGCCGCCACGCCCGCGGAGTACGGCGATCCGCAAGTCATCGATGAAACGCTCGAGCAGATCGACCTGGCCACGGTCGGTCCGGGCGACGTCATCGGCATCGGCATCCACACGCTCAACGCGCTGCGCGGCTACGAGGTCGGGCGCGCGGCGCGGGCGCGCGGTGCCTACGTGATCTACGGCGGCATTCATTCGACGCTGTTTCCGGACGAGCCGTTCGAGCACGGCGGCGCCCATGCGGTCGTCAAGGGCGACGGCGATCGTGTCTGGCCGCTGGCGCTGAACGACTGCAAGCTGGGCGCGCCGAAGCGCGTCTACGAGGGCGGCAAGATCGAAGGCGACTCGATGCTGCAGGCGCGCTGGGACCTGCTGCCGCGCGACAAGTACATGATCGCGTCGGTGCAGACGGTGCGCGGCTGCCCGAAGCACTGCTCGTTCTGCTCGGTGTGGCGCACCGACGGCCAGAAGCCGCGCGTGCGCGCCTCGGACGCGGTGATCGAGGAGCTCGTGCAGCTGCGGCGCCTCGGCTTCCGCTTCGTCGCGCTGGCCGACGACAACTTCTATCCGGTGACGCTCGAGGATCTGCGCATGGCCGATCGGCGCGCCGACAAGAGCAACTACCATCGCTTGAAGGCGATCCGCGACGAGCGCTTCGAGCTGATGGAGCAGATGTCGAAGCTGCCGAAGGACATGAACTTCTTCACGCAGATCACGATGGAAGCGGCCGAGGATCCCGAGTATCTCGACGCGATGGCGAAGGCGCGCATTCGCGGCGCGCTGGTCGGCATCGAATCGGTGACGCCTGAGGGCCTGAAGGACGTCTACAAGGACTTCAACCTGGCCGGCGACGCGCTGGCCGAGCGTCTGCAGGAATTCAAGAAGCGCGGCGTACACGTGCTCGGATCGTTCATCTTCGGATTGCCGAGCGACAAGCCCGCGACGTTCGAGGCGACCGCGGCGCTTGCGCAGCAGGCCAACGTCACGCTCGCGCAGTTCGTGATGCTGACGCCGTTCCCGGGCACGCTCGACTTCCAGAAGTGGGAAGCGTCGGTGGCCGACGATGTCCAGAAGATCGATGGCGTGCCGGTCACGCGCCACTGGCTGATCCCGAAACACCTGCGGCCGAAGGTCTACACGCCGCATCCGGTGATGTCGCCGGAAGAGATCCGTCAGCGCACACAGGGCGTGTGGGACGAGTTCTATCGGCTGCCGCTGGTGTGGCAGCGCGCCAAGTGCGTCAAGTCGCTGAAGTCGCGGCTGGCGTTCGTCATGATCTCGAAACTCTACCGGCAGATGTACGCCAACACCGGCATCTCCACCGATAGCGCGCGCTCGAACCAGGCGCACCGCATGACGAGATTGCTGGCGCGGCCGCTCGTCAAGCTGTTTGCCGGGTCGCCGATGCCGCAGTTGCAAGTGCCTGCGTAAAAGGAAAGTGAAAAGTGAAAACGAAAAAGGAAAAAGTTTTTCGTTTTTCGTTCTTCCTTGTGGCTTTCCTCGCGCTGGCAACGATAGGTGAAGCGCAGAGAAGAGGCGGGTTTCGCGGCGGGTTCAGCGTTCGGCCCGCGGTTCCGGAAGACTTCGACGGCTCGTGGCAGTTCTGCCGCGTCGCGTTCCGCGGCAATCGCGCCGGCGACGGCGGCGGCTGGAGCGTGGACTATCCGCGCGCCGACATCAACATGTCGATCCGGTTGTCGGAGCTCACCAAGACGACGGTGGGTTTCGCCGGCGATCAGGATCCGAAACACGTGGTGATCCAGCTCACCGACCCGACGCTGTTCCAGTGTCCGTTCATCATGATGACGGAAGTCGGCGCCGCCTACCTCAGCGACGCGGACGCCGAGGCGCTGCGCACCTATCTCCTCAAGGGCGGCTTCCTGTGGGCCGATGACTTCTGGGGCGAGTACGCGTGGGAGGTGTGGGCCGAGCAGATCGACAAGGCGCTGCCGCGCGCGCAGTTTCCGCCGAAGGATCTCCCGAAGGATCATCCGCTGTTCCGCACCATCTTCGAGACCGGCGGTGTGCCGCAGATCGCATCGATCGGGTTCTGGCTGGGCAGCGGCGGCGGCACGTCGGAGCGTTACCAGGACAGCGCCGAGCCGCATGCGCGCGCGATTTTCGATCCGCAGGGCCGCATGATGGTGCTGATGACGCACAACACCGACATCGGCGATTCGTGGGAAGAGGAAGCGTCGAACCCGCAGTACTTCTACGAGTTCTCGACAAAGGGGTATGCGTTCGGCATCAACGCCATCGTCTACTCGATGACGCACTGACTGCTAAGCGGGGGTCAGACCCTGATTTCTTGCATTTTGCTTGTCTGGGGACAGGTCGGCAAAATCGAGGTCTGTCCCTCACCTAGCAAAATGCAAAAAATCAGGGTCTGACCCCTAACTCACAATTGCAGCTTGTAGCGCTCGGAGCCAGACCAGCATCCGATCGACGTTCGCGGAGCCCATGCGCAGGAGTTGTTTCTGCGCCGGCAGCAGCGATTCCAACTCCGCATCCCCGTAGACCCAGGCGCCTTCGTCCTCGAAGACGACGATCGGATCTTTCACGACCGGCGTATCGAGGAGGATCTGGATCGCCTTGTCGAGCGCATTGTCGACGTCGCCGGTTGGGTTGCCCATGCGGCGATACGACTCGTTGAGCCGCGGACGGATCGTCTTGTAGATCTTCGCGACGCTTGTCGCATCGATCGACGTCACCGCTCCCACCAGGCCGTCGTAGCGGCGATAGCTGGCCGGATCGATCGCGCGGCGAGTGCCGCGCCCGCTCGCCACGAACCCTCCCGATGGCTTGACCACCTTGAAATCGCGCGCCGGCGATCCGCCGACCGCGGCGAGATCGATCGCCGACGCCAGCTGGCCGATCAGGTCGTCGGTGGCGAGCCAGTTCGCGAGCTCTGGACGCGATGAGAGGCCGCCGAGCAGCGGCCTCAGGAACGCGTCCATCTGATCCATCGGCGGCAGGTTGACCGGCGGATCGACCGCCTTCGGGACCGGCGCCTCCGTTGCGGTCACGACCGGCGGGCTCGCGTTCCGCGCGCCAGCCGGTGGCGCGGCGATTCGACGGGACATGAACCACGCGCCGCCGGCGAGGAAGACCACCAGCGCGATGGCGATGATCGCGATCGGTTTTCGATCGTCCATGCCTGGTTAGACGATAGTTACGGCATTCCGGGCGGCGGCACGCGCTTCTTCGTGGCCTGCTCGAACGCGTAGGCCAGCTCGATCAGCCGCGGCTCGCTGCAGGCCATCCCCGTAAAGCCAACGCCGTAGGGTGCCGGCGCGAGTGTGTAGCCTTCCGGAAACGGCGCCGGCGCGGGGCCCGGGCCGCCGGGCTGCGGCGGCTGCGGAACGAACAGTCCGAACGGCACGATCACCGTGGGGTAGCCCGCTTTCGCCGCAATGCCCGCGGCGCTGGCGCCGGGGAAGACGAGCGCGTCGAGCTTCTGCGCCTTCATCACTTCATCGATGCCGTGGGTCGCCGACAGAAAAATATCCTTCTCGCGATTGGCCTGCCACTGCGCGCGATCCTTTTCGAGGTCGAGCGATTCCGATCGATCGAGATTCGTCTGTCCGTACTTGATCGCGTTGCGATTGGCGTGCGCGGTGTTGAAGGCGCGCAGCTCGGCGAGCGTCCTGACCGGCGCCTTGTCGCCCAGCGATTTGAGCAGGGCGTTGAAATCGCGTTTCATCCCGTACCACAACACGATGTTGCAGTTGGGATCGCGCAGGTTCTTGTCGCAGGAATTGCCGGCGCCCCAGAGCAGGAAGTTCTTCTTCGGATCCGGATCGACGACGCTCGGAATGTCGGCGTCGACCACCGTCGCGCCTTCCTTCCTGAGGAATTCGATCGCGTCGGCCATCGATTTCGCCTGCGCCTCGTTGAGGCCGCCGCGCGGTTCCTGTTCACCGGGCGGCGTGATGCGATCGTAGTAGTTCGCGCGCGGAAGGCCGATGCGCGCGCCCTTCAAGCCTTCACGCTTCAGGAACGGCGTGTAATCGCGATTGGGCGGCGCCTGGCAAGTCCCGGTCGCGGCGTCGTTCGGATCGGGTGATGCGCTCTCCATCGCGCCGAGCAGGATCGCGACATCGCTGACGCTCTTGGCCATCGGGCCGGCGGTGTCCTGATCGGCGGTGATCGGAATCACGCCGTAACGGCTGATGCGTCCGACCGTTGGCTTGATGCCGGCGAGCATGTTCTGATTCGACGGGCTGAGGATCGAGCCCGATGTTTCGGTGCCGACGTTCGCCGCCCAGAAATTCGCGGCGGTGCCGGTCCCCGAGCTCGATCCGCCGGTGCCGAGCACCGGACGTCCATCCGCGGTGGCCTGGCGTGGATCGCGGCGCGGATCGTACGGATTCATGCCGTATCCCTGCACGGCGTTGTAGTTGCCGGGCATGCCGTTGGTGACGAAGTTGGCAAGCTCCGTCAAGGTCGTCTTCGCGATGATGACGGCGCCTGCATCGCGCAGGTTCTTCGTCAGCGTCGCGTCGTACGGCGGTATCAGGTCCTCGAACGCAATCGCACCGCCGGTCGTGCGGATGTCGGTGGTGAGGATGTTGTCCTTGAGCGCGACCGGAATGCCGTGCAGATTGCCGCGGACCTTGCCCGACTTGCGCTCCTGGTCGAGGCGATCCGCTTCTTCGAGCGCCTTCGGATTGACGGTGATCACCGCGTTGATCTTGTCGTTGTAGAGCGCAATGCGCTGCAGGTACTGCTCGACGAGCTGGCGCGACGTGACGCGCCCGTCCCTCATGGCCTGCTGCATTTCAGGGATCGTCTTCTCGACGACGCTGAACGGCGCGTCGCTACGAGCCGCGCCGTAATTGCCGTTGGTGGTGCAGGCCGCGAGCGCGGCCGCCAGGATGAGAACGCCAGCCAGTGATTTCATGGCCGACATATTAGTTCAAGACCTCAAGACCTCAAGACCTCAGAAAGCAAACATCGGCGTGTACTTGACGACCAATCCTCGTCCCGCAGGCTGTGTGATATCGGTGAACTGCGACTCGTTGTAAACGACAAAGAAATCGCTCAGCGGCCGGTGAATCAGGTTGAAGCGCACGTTGGCGGAGAACTGCTTGACGTCGTTGCGGTATTGCACGAGCGTATCGAGGAACATGTTCGAGCTGAATGAATAGCCGGTCGGCAGGTTGACGAGCGTGATCGTGAAGTCGGCTCGTGGAATGTCGAGCGAGATCTTCGTCACCTGCAGCCCAAGGTCGAACACCATGCGGTAGCTCGGACGGTAGAGCACGCTGCTCTTATGCCGGTGCGGCGCACGAACCCGAGATCGTCCCGGAAGCCCTCGCCGATCTTCATGATCGAAGTCTGCAGCCGCTTGCCGCTGTCCTCCCAGCCGATCGACGCCTTCGCGGAATCCTGATCGGTCGTGACGCCGCGTGATTCCGATCGCGCGAAGAAGCCGTTGATACTGAGGTTCCTGAAGAAGCGGAAGTCCGTATCGACACCGACGACGCGATTGAAATCCGCGCTGTCCCCATTCGGCTCGCGTGAAATGACGATGGCGCCGACGTCGGAGCTGCGGAACAAATCGCGTCGCACCCGGGCCACGGTGTAGTTGGTGCTCGGCCTGCCGCCCTCATCCTTGCTCTGCATCGTCATCAAGCCGAGCGTAAAACCTCCGGCGCGGCCGGTCAGGCGGACGCCGCCGTGCAGCGGTTCCTGTTCGCCGGCGTCGTTCAAGCCAATACGCCGGCTGAACAACAGCAGCAGATCTTCCTCGGGTGGACGGAACCGCGCGACCGATCGCGAATTGCGCGGGATGTCGCCGAAGTAGAAGATGCCGGCGTTTTCGAGGAAGAACTCGCGCTTCCCGGGGAAGAACAGGCTGAACTGCGTGAGGTTGACCTGCTGCTCGTCGGCCTCCGCCTGCGCGAAGTCGGGATTGATCGTGGCGTCGAAGGTCAGCGACGGGGTGATGGCGGCCTTGATGTCGACGCCGGCAGTGAAATCGTTGTCGAACTCGTGGCCGCCGAGACCGCGAACGCCGCTCGCCGCCATGAACGGCTTGATGCGGAGGTTGCGGCCCCTGGCGAAGCGCGGGCAATCCGGTCAGCGTGCCCGCTGACGAGGATCGGAATGTCGAATACGCGCGCGACACCCGCGACCAGTAGCTGAGCTCGTTTTTCCTGCGCACGCGCCGCGCGAAGTTGACGCCCCAGGTCTGGCCGTCGCCCGCTTCGAAGCGCAGCGTCTTGAATGGCGGATCTCGTTGACGACAATGCGGGCGGGATCGGTGTCGCGGCAGAGCGCGCCGATGTAGAGATAGCCGGCGTCGTAGGCAATGCGGACTTCCGTCGACTCAGTCGCGGCTGGCCTTCGAGCGGATCGGCCTGGATGAAATCGCCGGCGGGCACCGCGCGCTTCCAGACCTCTTCGTCCGCGCGCCGTCGATCACGATTGGCGTGCTGGTCTGGATCGCCTGCATCTGGCGCCGGCCATCCGGAGACGAAATCGTTGTCTGTGCGAATGCCGGTGCCGCGAAGCACGCCATCAACAACGCCAATGCGAGGCGCTTCATCGTCTTGAGGAAATCGTTCGGCAGCGGCGCCTCCACGGCGATCCGCTTGCCTGTGATCGGATGCGGAAACGCCAGCGTCCACGCATGCAGCATGTTGCGGGGAGCCTGTCTCGCCGAAGCCTTGGCGGAGGCGGAGGGCCTGGGGTCATCATCACCGGAATACACACGTTCGCCGATTAGCGGGTGTCCGAGTTTTTCGAGATGCAAGCGTATCTGATGCTGCCTTCCGGTGTGCAGGCGCAATTCCAGCAAGGCGGCGTTCTTCAACCGCTCGCGGACTTTGTAGTCAGTCGTCGCGTCGAGGCCTGATTTGTCCGCATCAACGAGCTTGCGGCGGCCGTCGCGATAGCCGGATGAAATGCGCGCGTGGATTGTGCCCTTCGGCGGATCGGGAATGCCCTGCACGAGCGCCAGGTAGTGACGCTCGAAACGATGCGCCTTGAAATTGTCGCGCCCGGCGGCATGCGCGTCCTTCGACAATGCGACGGCCAGCGAGCCGGACGTGTCGCGATCGAGGCGATGCAGCATGCCGACATACGTCTTGTGCCCGCGCTTGAACAGCATGTACTCGCGCACGCGCTTGAGCACGGTGTCTTCGGAATTGCCGGCCTCGGGACTCGACGGGATCGACAGCAGGCCGGCGGGCTTGTTGAGGACGATGATGTCGTCGTCTTCGTGCAGGATGTCGAACGACGCCCGCGCGCGCGATTGCGCGGGCCGGTTGATATTCAGATCGACGACGGCATCGTCGTACACGTCGAGGCCGGGATCGCGTTGACCCCGGCCATCGACGGTGACTTGTCCTTTCTCAATCGCTTCGCGGATCTTGCTCCACGATAATTCCGGGTGCTTTGCCTTAAGGCGTTTATCGAGTCGCATAACGAGGCACGGAGACGGAACGGAGCCGCGGGGCTCCGTGTCTCCGTAACGCTCCGTGCCTCGAGAGTTTACCGCGAGCGTAAGGGGACAAACACCGTCGTTCCGCCCCGAGCGATCAACAGCACCGCGGGCTTGCCGGCCGCGGCGGTGAGCGCATCGCGCACATCATCCGCCGAGTCCACCGACTTGCCGTTGACCTGCTGAATCACGTCGCCTTCCCGGAGGCCGGCGGATGCCGCCGCGCCTGACGGGTCGACGCCGGTGATCACCACGCCCTTGGCGTTGCGATCGAGCTGCAGCTGGCGCGCGATTTCCGGCGTGATCGGTTCGACCGTCAAGCCGTACTTCGACGAGCTTTCACCCTCGCGCTCGCCGCGCTCCTCGCGCGCACCCTTGGCGTCGTTCTCGGCAAGCGTCGCCTTGAACTCGCTGGTCCTGCCGTCGCGCATCACGTTCAGCACGATCGTGGTGCCCGGTTTGGTCGCCGCGATCTCGTTGCGGAACGAGTTCGTATCAACGACCGCGCGGCCCTGGTAGCTCAGGATCACGTCGCCGCGCTTGAGGCCGGCCTTGTCGGCCGCGCCACCCGGCGTCACGCCGCTCACCAGCGCGCCTTCAGCCTTCGCCAACCCGAGGCCCGCGGCGAGGTCGTTGGTCACGCCCTGCACCGTGACACCGAGCAGTCCGCGGCGAACGCGGCCGTTCGACACCAGCTGATCCATCACGTTCTTCGCCATGTTCGACGGCACGGCGAAGCCGATGCCGATGTTGCCGCCCGACGGCGAGAGAATCTGCGAGTTGATGCCGATCAGCGAGCCGGCGGTATTGACGAGCGCGCCGCCGGAGTTGCCCGAGTTGATCGGCGCATCGGTCTGCAGGAAGTCTTCATAACTTCCGTCGCCAAGGCCGGTGGCGCGGCCCTTCGCGCTGACGATACCCATCGTCACCGTCTGGCCGACGCCGAGCGGGTTGCCGACCGCGAGCACGACATCGCCGACGCGCATCATGTTGGAATCGCCGATCGGCAGGACCGGCAGGTTCTTCTCGTCGATCTTCACGACCGCGAGATCGCTGGCCGGGTCCGCGCCGATCAACCTGCCCTCGACGGTGCGGCGATCCGAGAGCTCAACGCTGATCTTCGTCGCGTTGTCGATGACGTGGTTGTTGGTCAGGATGTAGCCGTCATTGCTGACGATCACGCCCGACCCAAGACCGCGCTGCACCTGCGGCGGCATTTGCCGCCCGCCGCGGCCGCGCTGCCCGAACAGATCGCCGAACGGCGAGCCCTCGGGAAGTTCGAACGGCAACTGCGTCATCCGCGGGGTGGCCTTCGCCTCGACGCGAATGGTCACAACGGCTGGGGTCACTTTCGCCACGACATCGGCAAACCCACCATTGACTCGGAGGGGATCGGATGCGGGCGCGGTTGCAACAGGAGCTGGAACTGCGGCCTCGATGGCCTTCGGCGCGATCGGAGTGGCGCTCCACACGCCGGCCGACGCCAGGCCCAGGCCGAGAACCAAGGCTCCCGCCTTCGCGCGCGCGCTCAACGAGCTGCGGCGAGGCAGGCTCTGATTGTTTTCTGAACGAGACATCACACGCTCCTCCATGTGTATTGAGACGTCGGAGGAACTTTCAGGAGCGTTACCGGAAGATTACATGCGTGAAAGGATCTGGGTGCCTAGGTGCCTGGGTGCCTGGGTGCCTGGGTGCCTGGGTGCCTAGGCCTAGGTGCCTGGGAGCCGAATCTCGAAAATTGAGCCCTTTCCGGGCGTGCTCTTCACTGACACCGATCCGCCCTGCGCCTCGACGTAGGCACGGACGAGGCTCAATCCCAGTCCCAATCCCCTGGTCGCGCGGCTTTGATCGCCGCGGTAGAGGCGATCGAAAATGCGCGGAAGATCCTGCTCTGAGATTCCGGGGCCCGTGTCGGCGACGCGAATCACGACCATATTTTGATCCACCGCCGCTGACAGATCGACGCGGCCGCCGCGCGGCGAATATTTGATCGCGTTGTCGACGAGATTGGCGAGGGCCTGGCGCAGGCGATCGCGGTCGGCGGGCACGGTCAGATCCGCGGGGATGCCGGACTGCAGCATTACACCGGCGTCTTCGGCGGTGTCCTCATAGAGATCGACGACTTCTTTCGCGAGCGCCGCCAGCGGCACCTCGGTCACGTTCAATTTCATCGTGCCGGTCTCGGCCTCCGAAATATCCATCAACGTCGTCAGCATCGAGAGCACGCGCTCGGATTCTTCGAGGCAATCGGACAACGCTTCGCGATGCCTGGCCGGGTCGTTGGTGGCGAGCGCCGATTCCGCGGTGACGCGCAACCGCGTCATCGGCGTGCGCAGATCGTGCGCGACATGATCGAGCGCGTTCCTCATGCCGTGGATCAGCGTGGTGATCCGCGCGAGCATCGCGTTGAAGAGCGTGCTCAGCTCATCGACCGTATCTTCGGTCCCGTAGACCGGGACACGATCGTCCGTCTGACCGGTCTGCAGGATTCGTCCGACCGCGTCGCGCAGATCGCGCAGCGGCTTCAAGGTGGAGCGTGTCAGAAAAATGCCGCCCACCACGCCGATGACGAGCGCGAAGCCCGCGCCGAGCATCAGCACGCGACGGAAGTTCGACAGCAGCTGGTTGCGGGCCTCGGTGGTCTTGCCGACCTGGAGCGCGGCGCCGCCAAGGTCCATGGTCGCGACCTCGAGCACGGCGTTGCGATCGCGCGATTGCACCTGCGACCAGATCGCGTTCGGGCCGCCGGGCAGCTCGCTCAAGTCGAACGCGCCAAACGTTTCCGGTAACGAATACAGCAGCACGTCCTCGAACGGGCCGACCACGCGCACGAACAACGGCTCACGCGATCCGGATCGCTGCTCGATCTCGATCGCCCGGGCCAGCGCGGGCAGGCCGCCGGCCTGGTACCTGGTCGCGTACTCGCGCAGCGTCGACTGGATGATGTCGTGATCGCGCCGCTCGAGCAGCGTGGCCAGCAGCCCGTAGGTCAGTCCGCCGATCACCAGGGTGCTCGCGAGGAACGTCCCGAGATACCACGCGGCGAGCCGCAGCCCGAGCGCCTGCGTGATTCGCTCAGCCCACTTTGAGGACATAGCCGGCGCCGCGCACGGTATGGATCAACCTGGTGTCGAAGCCCTCGTCGACCTTGTCGCGCAGCCGCGACACCAGCACGTCGACGACGTTGGTGCCGGGATCGAAGGAGTAGCCCCAGACGTGCGAGAGGATCATCGTCTTGGAGAGGACGCGGCCGGGATGGCGCATCAGGTATTCGAGCAGCGCGAACTCGCGCGGGCGCAGATCGAGCGGCCGCCCGCTTCGTTCAACGCGACGCGACAGCAGATCGAGTGTCAGATCTCCCACGGTCAGCCGCGTCGGCTCACTGGCGCCGCCGGAACGCCGCAGCAGCGCTTGCAGCCGCGCCAGCAACTCGGCGAATGCGAACGGCTTGGTGAGGTAATCGTCCCCGCCGGCCTGCAGCCCTTTGACGCGATCGTCAACGGTGTGCCGCGCGCTGAGGATCAACACCGGCATCTGGTTCTTTTTCGCGCGCAGCTGTTCGATGACCGACAGCCCGTCGAGCTCGGGCAGCATCACGTCCATCACCGCGGCGTCGTAGCCGCCGTCGACCGCGCGCCGCAGCGCATCCGGGCCGGTGGCCGCCACATCCACGGCGTAGCCGGCTTCGCGCAGTCCTTGCGAGACGAACTCGGCGATCACCTGGTCGTCTTCGGCGACGAGAATCCGCATTCAAGAAAGATATCGCAGGGCGCGGCCGACGGTCAGAAGCTCAGCTTGTGCGTCGAGAAGAAATCCTTCATCACTGCCGACAACGCCGTCGCGTCCCTGCGCGCGACCCAGGACAGCGAGCCGTCCTGGCTCACCGCGATATCGCGGTCGGTCTTGGCGATCTTGAACATCTCGCCCTGCCAGCGGTCGAAGATGTAGTCGTCCACGACCGTGGCCTTGATGCGGCCGGCATTCACGGAGTCGAGCAGATCCTCGTCGGTCTTCGCCTTCTCGTCGAACAGGATGAAGGCCTGGCGGCGGCTGTTCTTCTCGAGCTGCTGGTTGAGACGGACCAGGCTCAAGTGGTGATCGCTGCCTTTGCGCACGTGAAAGACCCTGCCGCCGGCATCCTCGAGGCTGCGGAGCGGCTTGCCCGCGTCGGTGACCACCAGCTCGCGGATGTCGGTCCTGATGGGCGGCGCGAATGCAACCTGCTCGTCGCGCTCGAAGGTGAGCAGCACGTTCGCGGCGACATCGCCCTTGCCCGCCAGTAGTGACGGGATCAGCTGATCTTCGCGCGTCTCGATGAAGATCGGGACGATTTCCTTCTGCGCGTCCTCGCTGATTTTCCGCGCGAGGGCGACGCCGGCATCGACGGCGCGGCCGCGATGATTGCCGTCAACGGTCTGGAAATGCGCGCGGCTCGGCGCGACCAGGATGCGGAGATAACCGCGGCTCACGATCGCATCGAGATCGCCCTTCGCGGAGGGGTTGTTTCTCTCGCGCTTGTTGACGGGCTGATCGACGGCCGTGCCGATCTCGGTCAACGCCGGCCCGCGCGCGGCGGGTTTCGTGTCGGCGGGCCGCGACGATCCCGAACACGCGGCGGCCATCGTCAAAACGATGAACAGGCCCAGGATGCGCATTCCCCGCCATTGTCCCACGTTGCGCCAGGATGGCTGCGATGAACCGGCGTGAATTTCCGGGCGCAATGGCGGCGGCGCCGGTGCTGACGCGAGGTATGCACGCAAAAAACATCGCCTCACGCACTTACGAATCGTCACGACGATTGCGCTCGAGATGAACAACCTGAGCGGCAAGTGCGCGGACCTCAACGCGTTGTTCGTCGGCCTCGCGCGCGCGTCCGGCGTGCCGGCCCGCGGAAGTGTGGACAGACGGTTTATGATGGTGCGCAATTTACGATGGCTTACGAGTCAGACCCCGCTGGTCTCGCGGCCTTGCTGCACGACTGCTTGTCAGCTCGTGCGACAGCGACGACCTGGGAATTGTTCGCCGAGCGCACCCACCGCCTGATCGCGCCGGCGGTCGTGCGAGGCCTGCGACAATTCGGTGCGGCGCCGGCCCGTGAGCTCGTCGACGATCTGGTCCAGGACACATTCCTCAAGCTCTGCGAAAACAACCTCGCGGCGTTGCGCCGGTTTCGCGGCGAACGCCCGGAAGGGCTCATTGCGTATCTGAAGATCGTCGCCTGCAACGTCGCGCGCGATCATGCGCGCGCGTCGCTGGCGGGCAAGCGCGGCTCCGGACGGGTCGAGGCCGCGGCGGACGAGGTCATCGCGGCGGCGCTCGATCCGGCGACCGAGCGGGAAGCGGCGGACGCGCGCCTCCTGATCGAGGAGATCGATCGCCACCTGGCGGCGAACGAGGCGGCGGGAGGCGCGCGGGACCGGTCGATCTTCTGGCTGTACTACCGGCAGGGCCTGACGGCGCGGGCGATTGCCGGGATGCCCGCGATCGGGCTGTCGCAAAAGGGCGTGGAAAGCACCATCTACCGGCTGACGCGCGTCGTGCGCGAGATGCTGGCGTGGCGTGAAGGAGATCGGGTTGAGAACGCGTCTTCATAGGAGAGCGATGTGGCACACGGCGACTCCGATCTGACGCCGGACCCTGTGGACGCGCGGCTTCGCGCGGCCGCGGGATGCGCGGGCGGCGACGCCCGGCGGACACCGGACTGTCCCGGCGCTGCCGACATCGCGATGTTCGCGACGGGCGATGGTGAGGCGGCCGCGGCGTTCCTGTCGCACGCCGCGACGTGCGACTACTGCGGACCGCTGGTGGACGCGGCTGTGAGCGGGATGACGGATCGAGACGACGATCGAG
This sequence comes from Cyanobacteriota bacterium, assembly GCA_019752015.1. Taxonomy (GTDB): domain Bacteria; phylum Acidobacteriota; class Vicinamibacteria; order Vicinamibacterales; family UBA2999; genus 12-FULL-67-14b. The sequence continues at coordinate 78,683 of JAIEMQ010000006.1, forward strand.
CGCTGCTGGAGACACTGCATACCGCCAGCCCCGAGTGGCGGAAGCAGATGTCGTTCCGGCTGGCCGCGGCGGGGAAGAAGGCGCCAGCGCATCGACGCTGGTTGCTGGCCGCAGCCGGACTGTCCGCGGCCGCGATCATCATCGTGGCAATTGGTCTGCGACCCGAATGGCTGATGCAGTGGCGCGGCAATGTGTCGAACACTCCGCGACTCGAGAAACTGGTCGCCGCGGTTGGCAACGAGCGAACCGTCGAGGCGCGCCTGAGCGGCGGGTTCGAGCACGGAATTCTCAGTTCTCCGGCGGCTCGAAGTGGCGATGTCGAAACGCGCAATCTCAGCCTCGTTGCGGCGGCCGGTGAATTGCAGCGCGCCGCGCAATCGGATCCCGCCCCTGCCAACGTGCATGCGTGGGGAGTCGCGCAGTTGCTGTTGGGCCGCTTCGACGGAGCCGTGCTCGACCTCGAGGACGCCAGCGCCGCCGATCCCGGCAATCCTGCTCTTCTGGGTGATCTTGCTGCGGCGTATTTCGCCCGCTACCGCGCACTCGACCGCGCGGACGATCTTCCGAGAGCACTCGACACGGCGAGCCGGGCGCGCGAAATTGATCCGAAGCGGCCCGAAGTCGCCTTCACCTACGCGCTCACACTCCAGGAGATGCGGCTTGTCGATCGTGCTGCCGACGCGTGGCGCGCATATCTCGAAATCGACGCGGTCTCAGGTTGGGCGGATGAGGCGAAACAGCGATTGGCGGAGCTGACCAAGCCGTCGGCGCGGTTGCGTTTTGACGAGCTGCGCGGCCGTCTATTAGCCGCCGTCGATCCAGGTGACGACATCCTGATCGCTCTCGTTGCGGAGTTTCCCGATGATCTGCCCGAGTTGGTGCTCAGCGACCTCGGTGGTCGGTGGGCCAACGCCGTCGACAGTGGCGTTCATGAGTCGGCGGCGGCGATGTGGGCTCGCGCGATTCGCCTGGCGCGCGCCTACTCGGAGCGGACGGGCGACGCGGCGCTGCTCCACGCATGCGAGCGCGCTCGCAACGAGCCGCAGGTTGTCGAAGGGCTCAAGGCGCTGACGCGTGGTGCGGCGAGTTTCCGTGACGATGACTTTTCGTTGTCGGAGCCGGCGTTGCGTGAAGCGCGCCGGCGGTTGGCGGACGGATTCCCCGCCCTGGCGGGCTGGGCCGCGCTTGGTCTTGGTCACGCGAGCTACCTGCGCGGATCGATGGCGGAGGCGCATGCGTTCCTCACTGAAGCGACGTCGCTGGCGCGGGGATCCGGACAACGCGTTCTAGAAGGCCGCGCCGCCCGACTGCAAGGTCTCGTGCATTTTTCGCAGGGCGAATGGATCGAGGCACGGGCGGCATATGAGCGGTCCATACGGATTTACGACCACTCGTCGAATGACCGGGGAGCGGCGCTGGTGCGCGCCAACCTGGCGGTGTTGCACCGCTTCCAGGGGGATCGGCCAGCTGGTTGGCACGAACGCAATGTGAGCCTCATCGCGGCGCCGGCGCATAAGCCATACCGCTATCACGGGTTTCTGATGACCGCCGCCGTCAGCGCGTCACTCGACGGATTCGATCACGCCGCGCTGTTGTTTTTCGACGCGGCCCTCGCGAACGCCTCGCTGGGCCTCGCGCCCCAATATCGAACCGAAGTGCTGCTGCAGCGCGCCCGGATGTATGCGCGGCTCCGTAATGTCGAGGCCGCCGCCGCCGATATCTCCGGCGCCGAACAGGCGTGGGCGGCGATCACCGCGGCGTTGCCGCGGCAGCTGCTGCGATTGAGCATCGCCACCGCGAAGACGCAAGTCTGGTCGCAGCTGCGCCCGGCCGAGGCTGTGACCGCGGCGCTCGACGCTCTGGAACTGGCGCGGCAGCGCAACGACTCCCTGCGATCAGCGGAGATTCATCTTTACCTGGCGCGTGCCTATCAACAGTCGGGCGATCGCCAGGGCGCGAGCACCGCTCTCGAAGCCGGCATCATCGACTTCGAGCGCGCGCGCAGCCGCATGCCGGTCGATGATCCCGTGCGTCTTTCGGCGATCGAGCCGGTCTGGGAATTGTTCGATGAATCGATCGCGCTCAATTACGACGCGGCATTGTACGACCGCGCCTTCACGGCGTTCGAGCGGAGTCGGGCGCGAACGTTGCTCGAGGCGACACGACAGGAGGTTCGATCGATCGCGAACGTCCAGGCGGGCCTCGCGCCCTCATCGGCGCTGGTCCTTCTGCATCAGCGTCCGCGCGAATTGATCGTCTGGCTGATCACCAGGGACACGTCGTCGCCGACTCGCATCGATCAGACGCGCGAACAGGCTGAGCGACTGGTGATGCGGTGCCGGCGATCGCTTGGGCGCGCCGACGATGTTGAGGCATCTCGCGCGATCACCGAGGGCTGGCTGCTGCCGGCGCTCAATGCCAGCAAGAGCGGGACGCTGATCATCGTTCCCGATGCGCCGTATCGAGGATTGGCGTGGGCGGCGCTAAAGACCGCCGCCGGCGAGCCGATTATCAGCGAACGCGCGATCGTGATCGGGACGTCGGCGTCATCAGTGACCGCCGATGCGGCCGCGCTGCGGCCGCCCAACGCGGCGCTGATCGTGGCGGCGACGGAGCTCGCGGGGAAGCCGCCACTACCGGGTGCTCGCGCAGAAGGACTCGCCGTCGCGGGGTTGTACGGCAGTCGCGCCCTGACCGGCGATGAGGCCACGCCGGACGCGTTGCTGACACAGGCGTCACAGCAGGACGTGATTCACATCGCGGCGCACGCCGTCGAGAGTGCCACGTATCCGCTGCTGTCGCGGCTGTTACTGTCGCCCGGCCGCGGCGGCGACGGTGGTCTGAGCGCGGCGCAAATCGTCAGGGGGCCACGGCTCAAATCCGGGACCGTCGTCGTGCTGGCGGCGTGCGCATCGATCGGACAGCGCGGCCATCGCGGTGAGGGAACGATCGGCATCGCATGGTCGTACTTGTGGCTCGGCGCGCGATCGGTGGTCGGGACGCTCTGGGAGATCGACGATCGTCAGGCCGCCGGATTGTTCGTCGATTTTCATCGCGAATTGAAGGCCGGTGTCTCGCCTGCGGTGGCGTTGCAGCGCGCGCAGTTGAAGGCGCGTGGACGCGGCGTGCCGATCCAGGAATGGGCGGCGGTGCAGGTGATCGGACGCACCTGAAGTCCTTGGAGGAATCATGGACCGACGTCATTTCATCCGTTTCGTCTCAGCCGCGATCGGCGCCGCGTCGATCGCGCGGCCCAGGGGCGTCACCGCTCAAGCCGGCAATCCAAAGGTGTACTTCTTTGGAATGTTCCTGATCGACAACATCGGCGCGCCCACCATTCGCGTGCCTCAACTTGATGGCATGGAGCAGCACCGATCATTCATGGCGGCGTCGGACGCCACCATCAGTGCCCTGGGCGGCACGGTCATCACGCTGAATCAACAGAATGGACTGCAGCTGATCCACCGCGACTTCACGCTGGCGCGATTCCCGAAAGCGATGCCGTTGCAGCAGGGGCTCTCGCTCTCAGGTGGAGCCGGCCCAGTGCTGGTTCAACAAACGCTGCTCGATCGGTTGCCGAGCCTTTCGGTGCTGAGCGCGCGAGCCGGCGGCGGGCAGCGGACCGTCGCCATGCCGCCGGGTTCCCTTGACATCGCCCTGAGCAATGGCCAGCTACGACTGCCTCAGACACCGAGCCGATCTGCCGGCGCGGACCCCGCGGTGTCGTGGCAGATCGCGGTCAACGGCGTCAACGCCGGCAGCCCAATGCCGCTGACCGATCTGTGCGTCTTCGAGTCGGCCGGGCCGGCGCTGACGGTCACGATCGGCGGCAAGAACGCGACACTGAACGCCAGCGAGGACATCTGGATCTTCAACATCCCCCTCGTGAAGGGCGTCGACAAGACGCCAAAGGAAATCGAGCACATTGCCGAGTGGGCGCTGCTGCTCAATCCGCCGCTGGCGGCCGGCACACTGAAGGCGACGACAACTTTTCCACTGGTGCTTGTAAACAGTGGTGCTCCGTTCAATCATCCGAACCTGTCGTTACCGGGAGTGCGCGCGCGCGCGCTGGCGTATTTCGCCAAGATGAACCCGACGGTGTCCAGTGCCGGCATCCCGCCGGATTCCGACCTCTGCATGCAGTTCCGGTCATAGCTGATAAAGGAAATCACCCGCCGACCGCGTCTTCCTGGCTGACGGCTGATCCACGGGGATCAGCCGTTCGCTAACCGGCGTCACCTGCCGTTCGTGACGCCCAAAGGGAGAGTGGTATGAAGCCGCACACTGTGATCCGGATCCTGTTCTGCAGCATGTCTCTCGCCGTCGCCGCGTGTGGCGGTTCGAGCAGCAACGCGTCGCCGACTTCGCCGACACCAAACGACATCGACGCCGGCTCCGTCACCGGCGCTTAACATTGCCGGCACCTGGACCGGCACGCTCACGATACCCGAGCGATCGATTCCGGTGCGGTCGTGGACCGTGAGTCAGAACGGTGCCAGCGTGTCAGGTCCGATGGTGCTTAACGTGGGCACCGGCAACACGCAGACGACGCTGACCGGTACCCTCTCAGGTGCGCAACTGACGTCGGTCACCTTCAACGTGCCGTTCCAGGAAGGGTTCCCACAGGGATGCTCGTTCTCGGGGACTGGCACGCTGCCGGCTTCCGCCTCGTCGATTTCGGGCGCGCTGGCGATGACCTTTCCAGCCGCGTGCGTCGGACCCGAAAGGATCAGCAGTTCCGCAACCGCAACCTGGACGCTCTCACTTACGAAGTAGATCCTCCCATCCTTCAAACGGCCGCTGATCCCGTCGAGACGGGGCAGCGGCCATTGTCATTTCCGCGCAGGCACGCCGGCGACGCTCACAAAAGGAAATCACACCCGCTCAGCGTCTTCCTGGCTGACGGCCGATCCAACCCCGGATCGGCTGCAGCCAGGAGGATCTATGTTTCCCTTGACCCGTCCGGCGGCCCTCACGCTGATCGCGCTGCTCACCGCCGTGCCCATCGACGTGCGCGTCGAGGCGCAGCCCTGCCTCCCGTTCGAGCAGCAGCTCAAGCAGGATCAGAACGCCATGCGCCGTCAGCAGGACTCGATCGGCAAGAACCTGAAGGAACTCGAGGAGTTCGACCAACAAGCGAAGGACGCTTTGAAGAATGCCGCGATCGGCGCGGCCAAGGCCGCCTTCGGCAAACTCGGCGAAGCCCTCGAAGCGCGCGGCAAGGCGCTGCGCGGCCTCCAGGATCAGATCAACAAGAACGTGATGCGCGGCATCGGCGCGCGCAATCCTGAATACCTGAACAACGTCCGCAAGCAGCTGCAGGCCGCGGTCAGCGAATACGACAGCGTCAAGCGGCAGGTCGACATCGGCAAGGTCATCAAGGCGGGGCTCGAGGGCGACACCATCTTCAGTCTCGCCAACAGCGTCATCAGTCTCGTTGCCGCCGGGCAGAGCCGTGTCGATGCCGGCGTCCGCGCCGTGGTCAACACCGAGGAGTTCAAGGAGCTGGTTCCGTCGACCAACGCGGCGGTGGCGGCGTCCGATATCTTACGCACCTTCGTCGACAACGTGCTCGGCGCCACGCCGTTGGCGCCGTACGCGAACATCGCCGCGTTTGTGGTCGATCAGGGCTACAACGCCGCCGACTTCGCCGTGGCGCGCGCCGGCATTCTGCAGCGTGCCAACCTCAGCGACCGCGATCTCGAAGCGGTCAACGCGCTGAAGGCGCAGATCGAGCGCACCGTTGGCAGACTCCAGGACTGCCGCGCCGAGGTCAAGGCGCAGCAGGAAGAGCAGCAACAGCAACAGCAACAGCAACAGCAACAGCAACAGCAACAGCAACAGCAACAGCAACAGCAACAGCAACAGCAGCAGGAGCAGCCGAAACCACCGCAACAACAGCCGCCGCAACCGCCGAAGCCCGGCCCGAACGTCGGCAAGATCATCGGCACGACAGTCGCCGCCGGCGGCGCGGCGATTGGCGGCATCTACGTCGCGAACGAAGTCGGCAAACTCGGTGCAGGCGCGATTGATTGCTCGGCGCAGCAGGCATCCGCTGAGCGCGCGGTTAACAGCCTTGGCAGCTCAGTCAACAGCTACGCGACCTGCGTGGCGTCGGCGCGGACTGCAACCGCCTGCAATTCGCAGGAGAACGCCGTGAACAACGGCATCCAAAGCATGCTCAACGCTTTTGGCAACGTCTGCAGCTGCTACGGCTCGAGCGCGGCGACCGCGCTCACCGCCGCCGACAAGGCGGTCGTCAGCGACGCCCTCAGACAGCTGCGATCGTTCGGCTTCAACACCGGTACGATTCCAAGCTGCTTCAGGTGATCGTCCTCTCCTGGTTCCTGCGGGCGGCGATGCTGTTGGCGCCGCTCGCGGGATCACCGTTGACCGTGACAGGCACAGTGATCGATCCGCAACGTCTGCCGATTGCGGATGCGCGCATCGTCATCACTTGCGCGCCCGCCGATCCGCAGCACGGCATCACCGATCACGACGGACGATTCGAGTTGTCGATCGCGACATCGGGGCCATGCCTGATCGACGTTGCCGCAGATGGCTTCAGCGCCGCGCACCTTGCCCCGCCCTCGCTGCCGGCGCCGCTCATCATCCAACTCGAGATCGCTGCGCACATCGAAGCGGTGACCGTCGCTGCGAAACCGGCGCGGCCGCGACGCAGTCTCTTCGCCGTCTCGCTCGACGCCGACAGTATTGCTGCCGTTGCCGGCTCCACATCCGGCCTGATCAGGCATGCGTCGGGACTGGCCGGTGCCGCCGGACGGCCACTCATCGTCTACGTCGACGGACTGCCGGCGTCGACGCTGCCGCCGATTGCCAATGTCGAGCACATCTCGGTCGATGCCGGCCGGTTCTCCGCCGAGTACGCCGATGCCGGCGCCGCAACAGTGCGCATTTTCACCAGGACGCCGGGCCGCGGCTTCCGGGTGCGGTCGAATTCCGATCTGCTGGGTCTTGGCGGCCGGCAGGTGCTGGCCGATGGCGCGCGGACGAAGTCCACGCAGCGTGACGTAACGCTCACCGGGGGCGTTCCGAAGCTGGCGGCCGGCTTCGATGCCACAGTTCGGTACACCTCGTCGTCCGCGCCGGTTGAGTTCGTGTCGCCGGAGGCGGACGAGGTGACGGCGGACACGTCATCCCTGACGGCCGGCCTGACCTTTCATGTTGCGCTGCCGCATCGCACGCGCGCCGCGGTGTCGTACCGCGACGCACAGGATCGTCAATCGAACCTGGGCGCGGGCGGGTTGACCACGGCGTCGGCCGCCTACGCCGCGCGAACCAACTCCGGCGAGTGGCGCGCCACTGTGCTGAAAGCCGCCGGCCTTGTCAGCTATGAGGGCGGCGCAACCGCGCTGATGACGCGTATCGATACGAAAGCAAACAGCGACGCCGCCGGTATCACGATCGGCGGCGGTCTGACGACCGGTGGCGCACCGGTAACAACCAGCGCGACGCGTTCGCTGCGGTGGAGCACTCGTCACGCGTTCCGTTTCGACCTCCGCCGATCGATCGACGCCGGCGTGGCCGCGAGCGGCCGCTCCGAGCGGTGGAGTCAGATGCCGAATCGTTACGGCTGGTGGCAGTTTGATAGCATCGAGACCTATCGCGCCGCACTCGAGGGCGAGGCGGCCGGCACCCGGTTCATCGCAGCCTCGGACACCACCGGGTCGTACTCGTCGATCACCGTCGCGCCGTATCTGCAGGCGACGCTGTTCCAGACCGCACATTCGGAATGGACCGCTGGTCTGCGTGCCGACTACCAATCGGGCCTGGGGGTCGCCTGGTTGCCTCGTGTCGCCGTGGCGATCGATCGCGGCGGGACACTATGGACGGTTGGTGCCGGATTGTTCGCGGGATCGCAGGCGGAGCAGGTACGCAGCGCCCTGTCGACCCGGACGGCCGTCGTGACACAGGCGGGCGACACATCGCCGCTGACGGCGCGCGTGTCGCCGGCCTTTTCGCGGCCGCGTACTCTGATGACCGCGGCAAGGGCCGAACGCCAGTTCGGCGCTGCTGCCGCGTTGGTTGAGTACAGCTTGACGCGCGATCGCCGCCTCCCCGGTTCGACGCGAACGATTGCCGATCATCGCTGGGTCGACATCGTCGAATCGAATCGTGCCGCGACGACGCATCGCCTGTCGGTCCAGGTGCAGGGCCGTTGGCGCCGGCAGTTCTTTTCCGCCCAGTACGAGAGGATTCGCGCGTTCGACGACCACGACGGACCGTTTTCGTTTCCAGAGGAGCCCGGCAACTTGCGCGCCGAATGGGCACCGGCTGCCGGAGTGTCGCCGCATAACGTCACGCTGATGGCAACGCTGGCATTGCCGGGAGCGGTTTCAATCGCGATGACGGACACGTGGCGAGGTCCCGCGCCGTTCAACATCACGACCGGTCTCGATCGTCTGGGAAACGGGCTGATGAATGATCGCGGCGGCAGGCCGCGCAACGCTGGCCGTGACCAGGGCTATCACACGCTCGGAGCCTATGGATCGCGGTCGTTCAAGGTGTGGAAGCTGCGGCCGCGGCTCGGCGTCCAGGCCGAAAACCTGTTGAACGTCCGGAACGTGCTCAGCGTCGGCCGCGTCGTTGGCGCCCCCGGTTTCGGCCAGCCGCTCGCGATGGGCGCCGGCCGATCGGTGCGGGTGTTCGCCAGCTGGTTTTGAGCGTTGGCCGAAGGGCGATACCTTGGCGCATGGCCATGGAGCTTCAAGGGCGTCGACGCGATCGGATCGCCCGCGCTCTAATCGCGCTGCTGCTGATCCCGGCGGCCGCGGAGGCGCAAGCGGACCCCGGCGTGAGCGCGGCTTACGAGTTTGCCTACGACGGCTTTCACTACTTCTTCGAGAACCCGTCGACATTCGACACGCCCGATCTCGTGCCGCACAACTTCAAGCAGACGTACTGGGCCGGCAATCACTGGCTCTCCGTGATCGTGCGCTACCGGGTCGGCGGATTGGCGACCGAAACTTCGTTGGCGATGACGCCGTCCGTTGAAACGCGCGGCGATGATGTCGACACGTTTTTCCTGGCGAGCGGCGACGTGGCGACGTCCGGAACCAGCGGGCGCGTCGACATGCGATCGTTCCGCATTCGTCATGATGTGACCCTGGGCACTGTTCGCGGCGTCACGTGGCATACGGGATACCAGTTCCGCCGCGATCGCCAGGAATTTCATGCGCGGCAGATCAAGACGGTGACGCATTCGCGGCCGTCGTCGAGCGAGTCGTTTCCGATCGACGGCGCCGAGACGACCATCTCGAACGTCCACGACGCGTGGATCGGCGTGAGCCGCGAGTGGCGACGAGACACGGGCTGGCGAATCCGCGCGCGTGTCGATGCCGCGCCGCTGACGGGCGCGCGATTGACGACCATCCTGCCGTTCAAGTATCCGGGCAGGGAGATCGTGTTTGCGGCGCCGGTGCTGACGATCAATCCGTCGGTCAGGATGGGGCGCGAAGGGCGATGGCCGATCGCGCTGGCGGTGTCAGCGACGCGAACGTTCTCCTACAGTTCAGCGCGCCGCTTCCATCATCGGGTGGTCAGCGCGTCGATCACGGTCGGCCGTTCGCGCTGACGCCGGCTTCGAACAGGCCGCGCAGCAGGCCGGCGGCGACCCACACAAAACGGAAATTCATGATGTCGGCGTTGATGCTGGCGACAACCAGTCCGGCCAGTCCGGCCATTGCCGCATAGCCGAGCGCCGGCTCCACGCTGCCGCGCACGACATCACGCGCCATTGATCCCCAGGCAAACCAGAGCAGCACGAGCGTGATGCCGCCGATGAGGCCGCACTCGGCGAGCCGTCCGAGCAGCGTCGAATGCGGATCGATCTCGCGATACGTGCCCGTCAGCACGCCCTTGGCGTACGCCAGCCTCGTCTCCACGTGAAACTGATCGAGGCCGACTCCGGCGATCGGATGCCCGGCGATGGCGTGGAGCGCGACCGCCTTGATCCGCGCGTAGCTCATCACGTTGTACGTGATCGCCGCTCCGCCGATCTGTGCTCGCCCCTGATCGACCGCGTATTGATATGGCGTGGCGTCTTCGAAGGTGGCATCGCCGTAAGTGATCGAGGTAATCGAAATCGTCGCGGCGAAGTTGAAAGCGACGATCAGCGCGAGCACTGCGGCGACGGCGAGGCGCCGCACGCGCGGCCACGATGCGAGTGAGGCCCACGACGTGATCAAGACGGCGACACCGAGGCCTGCCAGCACATGGCTGACGGTGAAGAGTGCGGCGATCAGCATGACGATCGACGCAACGCAGAACGCCCGCCCGCGCTCACGACAGAAGGTGATCGCAAACGGCAGCGCCGCCGTCAGCACGCACGCAAACATCGCGGGTGTTGCCGTCAGCGCCCGAAGCCGCAGCGTGCTGCCGATGTACGGCAGCTGCATGGTTTCGCCGATCAGCGGCACGCGCGCGCCGGTGATCATCTGAATTCCCAGCACCGCCAGGCCAAGAACCGACAGCGTGCCGGCGCCAACCACCAGACCGCGCGCCGTGGTTCGCGCGAAGCCGCGGCGAGCCGCGATCGCGAACACCGCGTAGATCGCGACGAGATAGAGCTCTCGACCGAGCTCCAGGATGCTTTGGTAGCGATCGAGTGAATTGAAAACGGATGGGACCGCACCGAGCAGATAGCCGGCGACCGCCAGATCCACCCATCGCCACGTCCACTTGGCGCCCGGCAGCACCACAATCCCGACCGCGAGCGGGATGAAGACGAGATCGGCGAGCCGCGCGTGGTACGGCAGCTCGGGCCAGTTGATCCCAATCACACCGAGGAACGACAGCAGGAGCGCTTCAGCAATCTTGCGGGGCATCTGGCTTCGCAAGAATACGCGGACACCGTCTGGTGTCATGGTGTCGACGCGTCAGGCGCCGCACATCACTTTGCGCGGGCTCCACTTGCCACGGAAGGATCCGGCGAGCCGACGGCCGCCGGCCGCGACGAAATCAAACGAACCGCTGATGTCATCGGCGGCGCCGCGGCGTGGAAAGCTCACCGTTCCCGTGACGCTCGGATCAGCCGTGCCGTCGTACTCGACCGCGCCGGTCGTTCCTTCGCGGTCAGGAAAGCGATACGCGGCATCGTGTCTCGTATTCGGATCGTGCCAGATTGCGATCCGCAACCAGGGGTGCTCCGGGTCGACCTTGCTCGATCCTGGACGGCCGATCGCGATCGTGAACGCTGCGCCGTCCCACGGGGCGCAATCGGCCCACGCCACCGCCGGCGCGGGCCTCGGCTCCTGCGCGGCCATCGCGGAGGCGGTGACAAGACAGCCGGCAACAGCGCCCCATCGCATTGCTTTGATCACGCGCAGGAGCGTAACACGCCCGTGCGAAGGTCTGGTGTAAGCCACGTGTTTCGAAGCGCTTAAGGGTCTGCCGGCGACCGTGGTATAGTTGGAAGTTCCGAACATGCTCTACTACCTGATTGTGACTTTATATGTGCTTGTTTGCGGGCTGCTGATCATCACGATTCTGCTGCAGCAGGGCAAGGGCGGAGACATTGCAAACGCGTTTGGCGGCGGCAGCAGCCAGGCGGTGTTCGGCGCGCGGTCGGGCGCGACGCTGTTGACGCGCGCGACGTCGGTGCTCGCGGCGCTGTTCGTGATTGGCGCGCTCGCGCTCGTGGCGATCGGCACGCGCGGACCGGGTTCAGTCGTTGGTGGCATTGAAGGTCCGGCGCCCGCTCCGGCTCCACCGGTGGTGCCGACGCCGGCGAATGGCTCGGCGGCTCCCGCGGCTCCGGCCACACCGCCATCGGGAAACAAAACCCCGTAGATCTCGGATTTCGGATCTCTGATCTCGGATTTAGCAGCCACGCGGAAGTGGCGGAATTGGCAGACGCACCAGCTTGAGGGGCTGGCGGTAGCAATACCGTGGAGGTTCGAGTCCTCTCTTCCGCACCACCTTTAAGTCTTAGGAAACCAAAGACTTGCCTGGCAGGGACGGCGCTTCGGCGCCGTCTGTGTTTGGCGTGTTCTCCTCACCCTCTTTGCAAGAATTTGCAAGACTCTCCGACTGCGCTTTTGCCCGCGCCTCTTCGACCCGCAACAGCGCAAGGCGAAGCCGTCGGCTTGTTGTGTTGAGGTAGCGAGTCGTCGTGCTGAGGTTCCGATGTCCGAGGAACTTCGACACGTCGGTCGTGAGCACGCCTGCCTCCTCGAAGCGGGACGCCGCCTCGTGACGCAAGTCGCGAAGCTGGAACCCCTGAAGGCCTGCGGCATCACGCGCGTTCTCCCAAGCCGTCCGTATTGACGTGGCCCGCCTACCGAGCCGGTCGCCGAACACGTACGCGTCGGGTGGGAACGGCTTCCCGGCAGGATCGATGCGTCGCATCTCCAGGATGGCCAGCAGCCGGCTGGAGATCGGCAACCGTCGAGCTCGGCGCGTCTTGGTCTTCTCGGCTCGAATCGTCAGCTCGCGCGTCTCCAAGTCTACGTCCTGCCACTGGAGTGACAGAATCTCTCCCGGCCTGCAGCACGTCTCGAGCATCGCCGTGAGCACGCCGCGGAGGTGAGGCGACGCCGCCTCGAAGAGTTTGCGTTCTGCCTCTTCGGACGTGAGCCGTTCCTCGCGCGGTGATTCAGGATCGAGACGAATCACGCTCTCGCCGCCGATCTTGAAGGGTGTAGCGGTGAGCAGCCTTTCGCGGATGCCCCACGCAAACATCTTCCGAAGTAGCTTGAGATCGTGGTTGATCGTAACCGCCGAGCGCTTCTGCTCGCGCCGGTGATGACGATACGCCTCGATGTCGCCGGTTGTGATGTCGGCAACCGGCTTCTCGCCAAACGTCATCGGCGGCTCCGTTCCCGGAAGAACGAACGCGCGAATCATTTTGAGTCGAGAGTCGTTGTCGCGCGGCCGAACAAGCTGGTACCCGCGTCGCGCACGCCATTCCTCAGCGAAGTCCCGGAACGTCATGGGTGCTTGTTGCTGTGGCTTCGGCTGACGAACTGGTTCCGTGGTCTCGTGGAACTCGCCCGCGCGGATCGCAGTGCGCAGGCGTTCCGCCTCGACCTCGGCCTCGCTCTTCGTCAGCTTCCTGCCCACGTGGCGCTCCAGTGAGAAGCGATGGTGCTGCCCATTCCACTGGAAACTGAAATGCCACGGATGTGGACACTTCGCCCACCTGTTGCGGCCGCAGCGACAGACCTTGCGCAGTCCCTCGTTGCGTCCGATGTCGACTTCGCGCCCATCGCCAAGCCGACGTCTGCCTCGTGTGTGCATACGTCCTCCTTTCACGTCGAATCTACATCACCTTCGGTGCCCGTTGCTTCTGTTCCATCCACGCGTCAACCCATTCGCGTGTCGTGCGGATGTCGCCCCGTTCATTGAGACGTACGGCTTTGAGCTTGCCGGAACGTACAGCCTTGTAAATCTCCTTCGGTCCGGCGCCGATGTACGCCGCTGCACGTCGCGCCGACCACCAGCGGGACTCGGTCACGTGCGTCTCGGTTGCGGTTGAATCAGGCGTTCGCGCGATCGGCTCCATGATCCGAACCTCCTCGCGCGTTCTCGCGCGCTACGATCGCTTCTCGCGCGTGCCGTTCCAGCCACGCGTCAATCCATTCGGGTTTCAGACGGATTGATCGGCGGCCACTGATGCGTGCATGCCGCACCTCGCGCCGCTCGCACGCGGTGTAGATCGTGTCGCGGCTGACGCCCGCGTACTCGGCGCCCTCGCTCACCGTGAACCAGGTCTTCATACGGCCCTCCCGCACAGGTCCGCGCGCTCGCGGACCACGAATCAGAGTGTGATGGGATTGACACGCCCGAGCGCGCCGGCGATGTCGGCGGCGCGCTGTCTGACCAGTGGGCGCGGATGTTGACATGCTGCCAACATCAAGGCCGCGTGGACGATGTGATGCACGCGGTGCGGGCGACGATCCCAGCGATCGCTGCTGCCCACCCGTCAGCGTGAGGACGACCTCGAGACTTCGTCGCAGTCGTCGACCGCCGCCACCGGCCGTCGCTTGTTTTGAGAACGAGCGATGCTGAGAGCCGATGTTCTGTTTGGAAGCCGGACGTCCGAGAACCGTGCGATGTCGGACGGTAATCATCGGACGGAACTTCCGGTGCGCCCGATCGAAGGTGATGTTGCGTTCGACCGCTGCGCGCTCCGCAGGCGATGTGGCAGGCGGAGGAGGTGTCGCATGGACACCGGCGAGATAGTCGCAGCCTACGCCCGACGGAACCTCGTTGTCAAAGTCAGCCGTTGATCCAGCCGAGCATTGAATGACGGCCATCACGTAAGTGCCGAGACCGGCACTGCGCGCAGCCGCCGTCAACGCCCGACGTCCGGGCACGCGCGCGACACGCACAGGCGGAGCGGCGTTGACGGCGGCGAGCACAGTGCCATACTGGAAGCGTGATGGCCGGCGACGCGATCCACGGACCACGTTCGCGCCGGATCGCCGATCAGATCTCGGTCCAGATCCCGGTCATGATCGCGTGCGGATCCGCGCACACACCGGCGGCGCATCCGACCGACAACAACAAGCCGTACTCGCGCACTTGTCACGCAGCACGCCATGATGTGAACGACCCGCCATGACGAGCCCTGGGGCCACCCTCGGCTCGTCCGACCGGGGTCGCTCACATCATGGCGTGCTGTTCCATTCCCACGCCAACGGCTTCGGCGGGCGGCACAGAGCGCCGCCCGCTGGCGTCTGCGCGCGTCGATAAACGATTGGGCGCGCTACGAGTTGTCACAACAGGAAGCTCCGCACGACGGATTGTCTTCTCCTGCTCGCGATTCGGCTATCGCACGTATGGATGAGGACAACCTGCGAGCACTGTAGGTTGTCTACCGTGAGAAGCTGTTTTCAGTACTTACGCGACGCCGATCAGCGGTGTGAGCTGCAGGTACTGATGCGGGATCTGCACGAAGCGGATCTGGCCGCGCCGCAGCCGAAACTTCTCCAGCAGGTAGTCGCTCTGGAAACTCCACAGCGCTGACGTGCCGCCCTGTTCCCAGACCCGTTCGAGCGCACGGAAGCGTGCGGATCCGAACTTCCGGGAGGCCGTGGCGAGGTTCAGACGGCAGTAGGGATCCGGCTCGGTGGTCTGGCCACGGCGGGTGCGGCAGAACCAATCGAACTCTTCGATGTCCGCGGGTGCCAACCGCTTGATGTAGGTGTCGCGGATCGCGAATCGATGGAGGGCCACGGAGTTCCAGAATCGCCTGGGCACGAGGATGCGGATGGTCCATTCGTCGGTCATTCGGAGCAGCTCCGCATGCCGCACGAGGAACGCACGGAAGTCGGATGGGACTCGGTGAGTCACCAGGTAAAGGAAGATATGGCGCCCGTCGCGATGGGCCACGCCGATCGGGAGTTTGTCCGGGAAGTAGCGAATCGTCTTCTCCTGGCCCGACCCGAATTTGAGCTGCGGGTAGAACAGCCGGCAATCGTCCTCGAAGGCGTCGTCGAAGTAGGCCACCTTGTCCCGCTCAGTCCCGAGCCACGAGTGGCTGCGATCCCCCAACACCGCATCCAGCAGCATGAGGCGCTCGACAAACCGTCCCGTCGAGGCCGGGCGGCGATGACGGTTGTTGGCCTCGCCGATGGCCTCGTAGATCGGCTTGTAGTGGACGTGGAAGAGCCGACCCCGGTGCAACTTTCCCGGCATGATCGCGGTCGCGTACCGCCGTTCGACAAGCTTCGCGAGGAAGTCCTTCGTCCGCTGACCGTGCGTGACGCCCGTGCACGCACAGTACTGCCGTTCGATGAAGACGCCCGAGAACAGAAGGACGTGCAGGAGGAAGCGGGCCTGCGACTCGGAGAATCCGAAGTCCATCACCGCCTTCACGCGTTCCGAACGGATGCTGTCGCGCAGGTGGTTTTGCCTCCACAGCTTCATCATAGGAAGTCCTCCGCCACGCGGGGATCGAACGGCGCGCCGCTACCACCACCGCCACCCCGCCCACTGCCACCGAAGTAGCACGTAAATCCAGCCTGGGTTTTCGTCGCGGCGTAGGCCCCGCGGTAGTGCTCGCTCATGACTTCCACATCCTCGTGACGGTCCTGGCCGTCACGCTCGTACTCGATGCGGAAGTCTGGAAACCGGACATGGTCGTCGATGCACGGGAGATCATGGTCACGCGCCCATGCCTCGATCTCCCGCGGGTCACGATCCGGCCGCCCGTCGCTGGCGGGATTACCCTTGTTGTGTTCTTGGAGCCACTCTTGGTACTCACGCCTGAGATCGACTTCCAGCACCACACGCTCGATCTCGGCGCCTTGGTCACGTAACCGTTCCTCGACGGCGAGGTAAGCCTCGAACAGCGCCGAGTCATGCTGGAGCTCGCGCGGGTGGCTGACGCCAGCGTGGAACTCCTGCTGTTGGTCGCCCCGATCGCGCTCGCGGCGGTTGGCTTGGAGCAGGTCCCTGCCGTCCGCGGTGAGGACGGCAGCGCGCTCGTCTTCGTTGATGGCCACGAATCGGATCAGACCCTCGTCCCGAAGGTGTTGCAACGAGTCGTCATGCGGGTTCGCATCCCGATCGTGGACGGCTTCGAGGTCTCGCTCGGCGACCACTCGAAACGCGCCGATGGTCGCCAAGGTGAGGCTGTCCTCGCGGTTCAGCTCGTAGAGGTGTTCGCGGTCGTCTTGCACCAGTTCGCGCTCGACGCCGCGCGGCAGCTCCAGGCCTTCGAGGAACGGATCGCGCGGGTCATGGTTCCTCGACTCGCGGTCACGCTCAACGTCCCGATCGCGGCCGTCTGGGTCTTGCGGATCCTCGAGCCAGCGCCGCTCGTAGATATCGAGGCTGTCGTGGTCGCGTGGGTCAGCGGAATCGCGCGGATCGAAATCGCCTGGCATCGGTATCACCTCAAACGGCGTCAAATCGCACAAGCCGGAAGAGCCGACGAACCGATTATGCGAAGCGAGAACGGTTCCAGCGATTCCCATTCGGGTTGAGAGGGAGTGCTACGGACTGAGAGGGGTCTTGTGGTCTATTGCTCAGGCATCGAAGCGACGCCCAGATCGTTTGGCGTGACCTTGTCCTTTAGTCGACGACCGGAAGGTGCCGATCATGGATTTTAAGACCTTCATTGCCGAAACGACTTAGTCGGTGGTCAAGGGCGTGGTGGAAGCCCTGAATCGCGTCGGCGATACTGGCGCCCATCTGAATGCCGGTGGCTTGATGCGTACAACATCGAACATTGGCAAGAACTCCCTTTCCACATCGGTCTGCGGACTTCCGAAAGTCTGCGAAACGACGAGATAGTTCGAAGCTCAGTACACGTTTGATTGTCGCAGCAAGCCGCGATAGTCTGCTCGCGGGAAAGCATCGCAAGAGTTTTCGCGCGGCGCCTGTCAGATCTTTGCGCGCGACAACTGTCGAATTTACTCCCGCCGATAAGACAATTTCAGAGACAGTACCTCGACTGCGCGGCGAACCGTTGCGGGATCAGATTTGGCCTTCTTGGAAGAGCGATCGGGCGGCCCAACGATTGGCGCGCGAGCCGCAACTCACGATCGTTCAGGCCGGGCATTCAGACAAAACACGAAGACGAGGAGCGCAAACGAGGTCAACTGAGTGCGCCTACACTACATGACCCATGCTACTCAGGTTAAATGTACTCACAGGAGAAACTCACATGCGACCATTGACGTACGAAGCACCGGAAATCCTCGAGATCGCAGACGCGAATACGTTGACGCGCGGAAACATGGACGGCGACACATTCGACAGTTGTGACTGCGCCCGCTGGAAGGAATAGCGCGTCAGTGGGTAGTGGCCCGCCCCGACGGACTCGGCCGGGGCGGGGCCACCTTCGAACTCAACGGACAGCTTTTCGAAAGAGCACGGCAAACAAGTCTGATCGCCCCTGCCAGCGCGGGTCGACCTGTAGTCGTTCGAATCCGGCGTCCTTCATTTCAAGAGTGAGCTGCTCGACGGGCGGCCGGAAGTCGATGATCAGTACGAGCCCTCCGGGCTTCATCGACCGGAACAGGCTGTCGCGCATCCGGCTCGGATCGTCAAACGCATGATAGACGAGCCGCAGGAGCAGCGCGTCGCAACATTCCGCCGGCAAGCCCATGTCACTCTCGGAGCCGAGCACCGTCGTAACATTGTCGAGACCGCGCGCGCGCGCGCCGGCCCGAATGCCCTCGACGTTGCGGGGCCTTACTTCAGTAGCAAAGACGCGGCCTTTCGACCCGACTCGGGCCGCCAACCGCCAGGTCCATGAGCCGTCACCCGCACCGACGTCGGCTACGACGGTACGCTCTGACACTTCTAGCAGTTCAGCGATCCGCATGGATTCGGTTTCCGCGCTCTGCGGAGAGTCCTGACCGACACCGGCGGCGTGAGTCGCACACACGCCCAGTAAGAGGAGGATCGGGACGGAGTATCGGCTCATCATTGATCGTGTTCCGAGGCGACCCGGCCACGCGGCCGGTCAACCGCCAGCTATCGAATGACTGTCACAATCCGATTGTCGATGAGACGCTCGAGCAACGCATCGTCCACCTCAACGCCATCCACCTGCTTCATCGTCTCTCGGAGATCGGCGACCGGCTGGCCGGAGCAGTGCCGAAGACCATGGAACACTCGCGCATCCAGGCGCTGGTGATCGTACGGTGAATAAGTCTGCAGGAAGACCTCACTGCTTGATCGGCGGAGTACCATGACTGGCGCAGGAATGACTCGATCGACAACCCGAGTCTTGAGGTTGGCCTGAAAGGCCTTTTGAGCGGTGCTGACCAGAATCTCTAACTCCACACCGCCCAGCCGCAGTACGTCCTGCCATGAGAGGCTGCGAGCCTTCGCGAAACAGCCGACGTAAAAATCAGCCCTCCGGTGATTCCACTTGCCCCACATGTGAGCTGGTGCCTTTGCAATCACTGCCCATCCGTTGCTCGCGTCACGACCTCGTTCGATGGATGACCGGGGCTTGATGCGGGCGACAGACACCGGAATGCCCATTTCAACAGCGGACCAGAGCGCTACCGCACCCTCGACCGATTTCAGGAGCCGTTTCATCGCCTGCCAGAACTCCATTCCGGTGGCGCCGCGACGATACTTGCAATGATACGTCGCGCAGACGGCATTGCGATGTCGCCAGATCGAACACTGTCCACCGGTCGCCTTGTCGAAGTACGGGCAAAGCATTTTCTCTTCGACGCCGAATCCCGTGGCGCGCAGACTGGTGTACAAGGCTTGATGCGACTGCGACACACCCAGTCCGTTGGGAACCGCCATGACTTCACTTAACATCGCCGTCAACCGCTCACGACCCTCTCTGGCCCCGTCGGACATGTCGCTGAGGGCGGAGCCCACAAGATAGTTCGGCAAGACGGGCCAGTAGGTACAGCATTTCGTTACGGGCGAGAAGGCTTTCTCTGCCATGGGGTTCGAGGTGCACATGGCGCACGAATGACAGGTCGCACTCGTCTCTTTCGGAATCTCGCTGTCGAATAACTCGTTCAGCCAATCGTTGTGTATTCCTGCGAACGCCGTGATTCCCGTGGAACGATCCTTGTGAGCCATTGGATTGGTGCCTTATCGGTTTGTGGGTGAGGTCCGCAGTTCATCTCACACGTTGCTTGGGACAATTCGCGACTCTCGGTAGTTCGACTGGAAACACTGCGAACGCGACGATCGCTACGGCTGTCCGGGATAGCCCGCCAAGCGGGCTGGCAAGGAGACGCAATTTTCCGCAGTCCGGCAGCTGAGAGAGCCGGCGCTGCGGTTCCGTGCCGTCTACAAACAACACCTCGACGTCACCGAGAAGTGATTCATCGACGCTGGTGTACGCGGTCGCGCGCACGGTGCTGGTGCGCAACGTCGCATCACGAGCAGGTCCAAACTCGATGACGATGTTCAGGAACTCATGCGGCCATGCGGGTGGCTTCGGCACCGACGAGTTGACCAGGCGATTCCGATGGAATTGGTCTGCGGTATCCGTTTCCAACAGTCCGAGGATCGGGCGAAATGATCGCCGAAGATCGTGGTCACCAACTTCGACTACAGGATTGAGTGCGATGCAGCCCTGGTCCACTGAATAACGGCTCCGCCGCTCCTCTGACAGCTGACAGCCCAGGCGGCGCACGCCGGCAATCCTCACCGACGACTTCTGATCCCTCGATCGGTGCAGCGCTGCGATGGTATCGTGTTCTGCACCGGCGTTGACCATCGTGCCAGCGACGATCGTTCCTGAATCGATCGCTCGTGCGAGGAACGACAGGCCGCTGCCGACGCTCGCTCGCGCAGGGTGGGCATCGACCTCCAGAACTTGGATCTCGACCGCCACCCATGATGAGGACGGAAGAAACGCATCAGGTTTCTGGCGTGCCTGTACGCGGCCTCCTGTGATGCACGCCGCCGCGATTGCGATGACGCCGCACCAGCGATGGAACGCAACCCTAGTCGACATACTCACCTCACCTCGGGCTCGGGGTGCGGAGTGTTCGTCCGGTACTTCGCCCCTGCCGCATAGGTGGCTTCGATCCGCCTGCGGATCTCGGCGGTCGCCACGCCGGACTCGAACAGTTGCTTCGCATCGCGAGCGACGGCGACGCAATACTGGCACTCGGCAGCATGCGGGTTCCACACCACTGGGGCGCCGGAGTCGGACGTGATGAAGCAATCCAGGTTCGAACGATGACCTAGTCGCGATCCGCAGGAACAAAAGCAAGGCATCTGGCGGATTGTCTCCGGATGCCTGGCGGCGAACTCATAGAGCGGCGCCATCACCGCTTCTGAGTAGATCGCGTCTGGGGTGCGCGGTATCGCCGGCAATTGCTGGGTAACGTCGCGATGGCCCGCCGAAGAACGGCCTGCCACAGCAACTACAGCTGTCGTCGTAACCCACGCGAAAAGCACTATGGCCACCCTCATCACTGCGCACCTCCAGTTTCCGACTGCGAAAGTACGGGTGGGTCGGGCAAGCCCGTCCCACCCCCGATGGCTAACCTACTCTTCCTTCCACTTCGTGCACTCGCAGCCGTCCTCAACTGACAGGTTCGTCCAGCCGAGCGTGAGGCTCATCGAGCTGCCGACTTCGATCATCTCCGGTGTTTCGTACGTCATGTTTCCTGCTCCACCTTCACAAAGACGCTGCCGGCACCATGCCGTCAGGTCCACATCTCGTTCGCTCGAAAACTGCGGCGGGTCGCGCGGTCGCCGTCCCACCCAAGGAGCGACCGACCTAGTCCTCCTTGTTCTTCGTGCACTCGCAAGCATCCTCAACCCAGAGCTCCGTAAAGCCCTGCGTGAGACTCATTGAACTGCCGATCTCGAGCATCTCCGGGGTTTCGTACGTCATGTTTCTGCTCCAGCTTCACAAAAGACGCTGGCGGCACCATGCCGCCATGTCTGCAACTCGGTCCTTGCGCGCTACGCTGCGTGGCTCGACGCCGGCTTCGCGGAGCACTCGAGCGATCGCAACCACACTTCGAGGGCCATGATTCGCCCCAGCTGACTGCTGTTGGGAATCACACCGTGCCGGGCGCGAGCGAGCGATTGTTGAAAGGCGTCCGCTTTGACGTAGCCGTATGCGGCTACCCGGGAGTCAGCAAGCCACAACGCCCACCGAGACCACTCAGCGACGAACGCCCGGTTCACGGCCTCGGTCGGGCCGGCCTTGGAGCGCCGCTGTCTGATCAGCTCAGGCAACCGTCCCGCGAAGGCACGCCGCACAATCGAGCGCGTTTCTCCGGGGCGGGCCTTCTGGTCGAGAGGCAGAGACAATGCGAACTCGACCAGTCGTCTGTCGAAGTACGGATAACGCACGTCAGCACAGCCGACACTGAGGCATCGATTGAGCGCGAACGGCCTCATACTGAACCGGAGCGCCCAATACTGCAGCTGACGTGAAGGCAGCCCCTTGACTCTCTCATCGCCCGCGGTGATAAAGCGACGACTCAGGTTGGTACGCTTGGAGAACTCCGGGTCTATGAAGTCAGACAATCGACCAGCCGGCATGAACATCCCACGTGCCTGCCGCGGGGCGAGCGGCTGCAGCCCGCCAAGCCATAGGGTCTTGAACAGCGGCCAATGTAACGTGCGCGACCACAAATAGGTGTCTCGCAGGAGGGGTTTCAGCGCCAGCCGGACGATATGATCGGCCAACGGCAAAACGCTCGGCACGTTCTCACTCAAGAACATCTGATCGCCGCCGATGCCGCTAAGAATGACCCTGGCGTTCGCTGCGGACATCACCTTCGCCAGGTGATCCTGCCGACGCAGGTAAAGGAGTTGTGCAGTTGGCTCTTCCGGTTCAATCGCCGTCGGATCAGGAATCGTGAAAATGGGATGCTCAGTCTCGGACAGATGCAGGCCGGGCCGGCCGATGTAGTCTTCGACCACGTTGATGAATTGGCGCTCATCGGAGGTAGTCGCGCTATCGAACACATACGACACCGTCCTGAGATCCACTTGATCGGATTCATCAGCCAATCGTTTCGCCGTGCAGACGATTGACGACGAGTCCACTCCGCCGCTGAGTTCGCAGAAGATCGGTCCTTCCGAATCAAGACGATCCGAGACTGCTCTGTCGAACAATTCGAGAAAATGAGCTTCGTAGTCGACGTCAGCGGTGTAGCGAAGTTCTTTGGTCGTGTCGAGTGACCAGTAGCGATGCACACTGCAGCGGTCGCCAGTGACGCGAAGGTAGTGACCGCCAGGGAGGTAATTGACACCGGTGTACGGCGACGATCCGGAAATTCGATTGACCAGATAGTCGGCAACGTAGTCGGGATCGGGCGCGAGCGAGCCCATCGTTGCCGCCGCGAGAGACCGGCCGCTCGTCGACCAGACGCACTCGGCGTCCGTGACGCGATAGTAGAGCGGTGTCCGTCCCAAGCCGTCGGTACAGAGCAGCAACGCTCTGGATGGGGCATCCCACAACGCAAACGAAAAGTCTCCGACCAGTTTCGCGAACGCGGCTACGCCCCACTCTTGATAGGCGGCGGTGATGACCTCGACGGCCCCTGCTCCGGTCACGCCGAGCGCCCTGCCCAGCTCGCGTGCGTTGTCCAGACGCCCGTCGCAAGCCACCACGATCCCCTCAGGATCGGAACGAAGGCCCGCCTGCAGCCGCGACGTCCTCGTCGTATGAAATGGCCGATGCAGCATCGCGACGCAATCGTTCCGAAACCGCACCTCGCCGTCGGGACCAATCCGCCGTAGCCCGGTGGACAGAGCATCGAGCAGCCGTTCGTCTGGTCGCTGTCCCCGTCGAGGGAAGATGCCGCCAATGGCGCTCACGACGTATGCGCCTCCGGCGCAATCGCTTCGATAACGCAATAGTCCTTGCGCAGATCCGCACGGTCGTTGACGATGACGCCGTCGAGCTCGACCCACGCATGCGCCGCGAACGGAACCTTCTGGACTCCGATCACAAGACTGGCGCCATAGCCGCGCCGGCGCAGCATCAGGACCACGGCCGCTGAGCGATGCAGGCAGCGAACGTGCTTGGGATAGTAGGTGCACGCGCGCTCGACGGCCACCGTGACGTCCTTGACGTCACGCGGCAACGAATGCGACGAGGCGTCCGCACTGACGGGCCACACACGAAGAAACCTGACGAAGCGTCGGAATCCAAGGCACAGCGCGCAATGAATCAGCAGCAACACGCACCAGGCGATGCGTGCGTCACGCCGCGCCTCGCTCGTGGCCGCCGTGGTGGTGTCAACCGGCGTCCAGGGACTGAACCTGGAATCAACGGTCGACATAGATCATTCCCTTGTCGTGAAGTTGCGCGAGGAATCGGCTGACGTCGGCCTCGATCCCGTTCTCGGGCACGGAGCACGACGCCGCGACGAAATGGGTGATCTGGCTGAACGATGCGCCTTCCTGGATCTGTTGCCAAATCAGAGAGCCGACTCCGTTGAGGCTGAAGTAAGTACCCTGATTCAGATCGAGGAGGACTGCTCCTGCCGGATCGATGATCGACTTGACGTGATCGTGAGCGCGAAGGCTGTTAGTTCGTTGCGTAAGTTCGATGGGTGATGCCATGTGCTGAATCTAGGTGCTGGCCACATGGCAGTAAAGCGCGTCTCGCCTTCACACTCTGTCTGAATGCCGCTCAGTCCGCTCCCTGTCGGAGCAGCGACGCCGGATCGATTCCCGACGCCCGCAACGCCGGAGCCAGAGTCGCGGTTGCCGTGGTGGCGCCGATCGTTGCCAGGACCGGCACAACGATTTCCGCAGAGAGCGGCGCCGCTCCGTATACCAGAGACGCGAGCGATTGCGCCACGACGACCGAGCCTGCCGCGCCGGCCACGAGGCCGCTGAGGATGATCAACGCTCCCTCGCGAGCGACCAACGCCACGATGGCCATGCGCGTCGAGCCGAGAGCGAGCCGCACACTAAATTCGCCCGCGCGAATCGAAACCGCGTAGGCCAGGATGCCGTACAAACCCACGCCCGCCAGCAAGACGGTGGTCGCCGCAAAGCCGAGCAGCATCAGCATCGTGAAACGCTCCCGGGCGATTGCATCGTCAAAGTAGTCGGTTAGCCGATGCATTGGCGACAGCGGTCGCCCCGTTCCCGCACGCATGACGATCGCCCGCACCAACCCGTCGAGGTCCGATGAGTCCCGGCTAGTGCGGATCAGCACGGACATTTCCCTCGGATGAAGGTGATAAGGAAGAAACACGTGAGCCATCCCGTCGTCGCGGACGTCGGTGCTGCGAATCGCATTGGTGACGCCGATGATCTCGAGCGGCGGCAAACCGTGTTCGCCGTGAATCGCCAACTGCTGACCGATTGCGCCGTTCGGCCACAAGCGATCAGCGAGGCGACGATCCACAAGCGCCACACGGCGGCCGTTGACGAGGTCGTCGTGGCTGAAGTCTCGGCCCTCGAGCAGCTTGGTGTTAAACGTGCCGAGCGCACCTGGGAACATCACATGATGCGCCGCCTCGATTCTGCCGCTGCCGTCGTCGTCGGCGCGTCCGACCGGCCGCAGGTCCTGACCCGGCGCGAGCGGTAGCGGCGCGGCCGCGGCGGCGGAGACGACGCCTGGCAGTTGCCTGACCTGAGTCAGCAGATCGCTATGAAACGCGATCCGGCGCTCGACTTCCGGCATGGCGCGCAGACTGACGGGTACCCGCGTCGCCATGAGGCCTGCGGGCTCGAATCCGAGCGGTGTGTGTGTCAGGTTCCAGAACGTGACCGACATCAACGCACTCCCCACGACTGCCGCAACCGCGGTCGCAACCTGGATGGTTACCAATCCGTAACGGACGATTCGCCAGCGTGGAGCTGCGCAGTGGTAGCGTGTTGACGTCAGTGCGCGAAGCTCGACGTCATCGCGACGGTTGATGGCCGGAAGGATTGCAAAAGCGGCGAGGATCAAAAGACACAGCGCCGCTCCAAACGCGAAGCCTGTTGGGTCGAGGACGATAAGCGACAATTTGGGCAGGCCGACCGGATTCAGCCATGCGAGAGACGCGATCGTCGCGTGGGCGACCAGCAAGCCGGCGACGCCGCCGGCGGCGACCAACAGTGCGCTTTCACCGGTATGTCGGGCCCAGAGTCTTGCGGCGCTCGCGCCCAAGGTCGATCGGACCGCGGCGTCGCGCTGTCGCTGCATCAGGCGCACGAGCATCAGATTGATCACGTTGACGGATCCGACGAGCAGCATCAAGAGGGTTGCCCCGCCGAAGGCCAGCAGTCCGGGCTCGGCTTCGGCAGTGAGTTGCTGATGCAGCGCGTCTGCACGCAGTTGCGGCGCGCCGTCGGTGTAGTCGGACGGGGGGTACGCGGCTGGCTCAGTCATCGCAAATCTGGCCGCGAGGACGGCCAGTTCGGCTCGCGCATCGGTCAACGTCGTGCCATACCGCAACCGCGCCAGAGTCACCGGCGAGCGATTGCGCCAATCGGGCGTGTTGGAGAGGAACAACCACACGTCGATCATTTCCGGGACGCCGATCCGGTCCGGCAGGAACACCCGCACGTCCGGTGCAAGCACGGCGATCACCTCGACTTCGAGATTGTTGATGCGAATCCGGCGGCCGAGCACGGACGGATCGCTTTGGAAGCGGCTTCGCCACAGCTGATCGCTGATGATCGCCGTGCGAATGACGGGGCCGTCGTCAAGGGCGGGGTCAAACCCGCGTCCCATCGCAGGAGGAACTGCACCCAGCAGCGGGAGGACGCCAGCGTCGACCATCGCCGCCCGGACCAGATCCAGCTCGCCGTCCTTGTTCAGCGTGACCTCAACTGACGATATCGACGCGACGTGTTCGAGGGTTCGGCTGGCGTCGTTCAACGCGGCCACCTCGCCGGGACGCAAGCCCGTCGTACTAGCCTTCACTAAATTCGATGTCAACAGGACCAGGCGATCCGCGCGCGGATATGGAAGCGGCGCCCAGAGCACGGTATGCACGACGACAAAACCGGCGACGGCAATTCCCACGGTGAGGGCGAGCGTGGCGATGACGGCCGCCGAGAAGCCGCGCGATCGAATCAAACCGCGCCCGCCATCGGCCAACGCCCACCACACCATTTCGGACCGCGACTGCTTCGGAAGATGATTGGCCATCAGGCTACTCCGTCAGCGATGCCGGGCTGCTGATCATGTGGTCTGCAACCCGGAGAGCGTTGGCAATAATCGTCAGTGTCGAGGGGGCACCGCCGGAAGTCGGCATGAAGCCCCCGTCGACCACCAGCAGATTGGGAACATCGTGCGTCTGGCAGAACTGGTTCAGGACGCTGGTTCTGCGATCGTGGCCCGCGCGGCATGTCCCGTGGACCATGACGCTGCTGACGGCGCCGAGGCGTGTCACGCGAGCGTCGTCGGCTCCCGCGGCGATGAGCATCTCGAGCCCGCGATCGACGACGTATTGTCCCGCGGCGCGGTGATGGGGCGACTCCTCGAGATGGATGTGCGCCGCGGGTAGTCCCCAGCGATCCGTCACCGCCGCATCGAGTTCCACGCGGGTCGACTCCGTTGGAATGAAGTCCTGGAACACTTCGAATTCCGCTTCGCGCGTTTCGAAGAGGTGTTCGACCAGCCGTTTCTTCAACGCGCTGCCCCAGAGGGTTCCGCCCGTCCGCCGCCGACTGAGGTTGCGGCCGACCGCGACGGGTTGCTTCGGAACGAGGTCGAAACGGAGAATGCCGCCCTTCGGCAACGGCGCCTCTCCCGACGACAGCAAGTAGTAATCGCTGACTGAGATGCCGAGCAATGAAAGGGAGGCGTCGAGGTTCGACGCCTCGAACTGATCCGCCTTGAACCTCGCCTTGCCGTTCGACACGCCATGAAACTGTAAGTATCGGCCGACCAACCCATTGCGATTGGCGAGACCATCCGGAAACTGCGGCGACCGCGACATCAGTAGCAGCCGCGCGGACTCGACCGCCGAACAGCACACGCACACGATGTCGGCCGTCGCATGGTGCGCGCGGCCGTGGGAGTCGATCCAGACACAGCCGGTGGCCCGTCCGCGCGCATCGGTCGTGACCTCGGCGACCATGGCCTCCGATTGGATGCGGCAGCGACCGGTTTCGCGCGCGCGCCTGAGAAACGTCTCGGACGCGCTGCCGCGCGCACCGATCTGGCAGCCGAAGCCGGCGCAGAGGTGGCAGTACGCGCAAGGCGGGCGTCGATCGAATGGAACGGAGTTCATCGCCCGAGGTGTCGGGAACGGTGTCACACCTCCGCGGCGGCAGGCGTTCTCAAGTCGACTGGCAAGCGGATGGCGCCGCAGCGGCGGCATCGGCAGGGGCCGCGATCGAAAGGCCTCGTGTATGCTGCCAGTGGGGGCGCCCGCAATGCCGACCATGTGCTCGGCTTGGCAATAGTACGGTTCGAGGTCAGCGTAGGTATAGGGCCAGTCCGCGACCGCCTCGAATTGACCGAATCGGCTGCGCAGCTCGAAGTCGGCCTCGTGGAATCGATAGAGACATCCACCCATGTGCGCAGTGCCTCCACCAACGCAGGACGCGGTCCATCCCAGGGTGGTTCGGACGGGCACTGACTCAGTGCCAGTGGTAAGCACGTGGGGGTCGTCGGCAATAGACGGTACGAACATGTCGCGCAGTCCCATCAGGATTTCGTCATGGTGAAAGTCGGCGCGCTGAAGATCGAGCCCTTTCTCGAGGACAAGGACGTTCAGGCCGGCCTGGCTGAGCGCCCACGCGAGGGTACCTCCTCCCGCGCCACTGCCGATGATGAGGACGTCGGTCATGTTGCCTTCGGGCCAGGCGGTTCGGGATCCGGCGTGAAGCCGATCCATTTCCACGCCACTTCCTGGCGGTTGCCACCGTACTTCGGATGTCCAAAAAACCCCGCCATCGTCAACCTGACGATCAGCCGCAAGTAGCGCTGCGCGGTCGGGTGAGGCACCAGTTCCAGCCGTGAGAGAACCTCGTCTTGTTCCGTCTCATTGCAGTCGGCGAACCTGTGGCTCGTAAGCGCGCTGGCAATGTTGTCGAGCAGAGCCGTGCCGGTACAGAGACATTCCCAATCGGCCGTGAACGAGGGCTGCGCAATGATCCAGTCGACGTAGCCCACTACATTGGCGTCGCGCGCTCCTGGACCCAGCGGATCGCTCGGCAGGATGCGGCTCGTGACGCATTCGATCGTCCGGCGTTCCGCAGCAGACAATACGCCAGGGCTATTGGTCATGCGGCTCCCTCACGTCGCCCGGCCGACACTTGAACCAGCGGTGGAACGCCCGATAAAACGTTTGCGGGTGATAGTAGCCAACCGCGAGTGAGACCTCGAATATGCTGAAGTTGGTCTCCTGCAACAGCCGTCTCGCGGTGTCGAGGCGCAACCCGTCGATATAGTCCTTGATTGACTGCCCGACTTCGCTCCGAAATCTACTGGAGATGTTGTTGTCCTGCACGCGGCAACGCGCTCTGAGCGATTGCACGTTCAGCTGCGGATCAAACACGTCGTCGTGAATCGCCGCCAGCAACTGCTGGACGCTACGCGACGGAACCGGCGGGACATGGCTGTCGCATCGCAGACGCCCGCATTCGAGCGTCGCTTCGAATGCCGCCCTGAGCGTCACCGGTTCCAGGATTTCTCGAGAAGCTCCGTACATATGCTGCTCCGCTAAACAGGAGGTCTCCGGCAATGTGGCGCGTCTTACGGCTCCGAGTGCAGCTCGTCGCCAGCGACCGGGTCCTCTGCAAACTCAAACTCGGGGACGCTGTAGCCGAGATAATCTTCGCCTCCCCCAGCGACACCCAGGATCACCTCCGTCGCGTTGCCGATCAGCAGCACATTTGGGGTCTCGTAGATGGCCTTCGTAGGCGTGCGGTCTGACATGTCTGCTCCTTTTGCAACGACGTGGTTGATGTGACGTGACTATGCAGCACTGCTGGCGGGCGCCTGCTGTTGCAGCCAGCATTCCATGACCAGAATCTGTCTCAACTGCGACGAGTTGCACGGCAGTCCGCGCGACAGAAGTTCGAGGCGGGACCGCAGGTGCAGCCGGTCGACCCAGCCTCGCTCGACGACCTGCCAGGTCTCCGACCTTAGGAGCTCGGCGGCGATCGGAGCAAAGGTGTCGATCAGCGGACGGCCGAAGAGGCTCTTCGATCTGCGGCTTCTGACACCAGCCGGTAGGAAACCGCCGAGCGCCCGCCGCATCAATCGCCGCGGTTGACCTGGCCGGCACAACACCTCAGCCGGCACCGTCATCAGGAACTCCACCAGCGGCCTGTGAAAAAAGGGATGCGTGTAGCCTAGATGACGCAGCGGTTCGGGCGCCTGCAGCACGCGCAATTCACGAGCCGTCGTGAGCTCGCGAAGACGAAGCCGCTGCTCCACAGGGGCCGCCTGCCACTCGCGTGACAACACCCCGGGGTCGTCGGCAACGCCAGTGTGAGCCAGAAAATCCTTACGCAGCGATGTCTGCGCCGATGTCGCCGCCACCGACCTGGCCGAGAGCAGATGCGCGATTCGGCGCACGGGCGCCGGTAACATTTCAACGATCGCCCTCGAGAGAATCTGAGTGAGAGGAGTGCCGCTGGCTCTACTCCAGTCGAGCGCTTCCCCGATCGCTGCGGCGGCTTGGCCGCGACCGATCAGCCGAACTACCTGCAGGCTATCGTCGAGCCAGTTGGCGGACATGAGGTCGCCGCCCTGCCCGGTCAGGAACGTCGTCGCACCGCATTGCGCAGCTATCGCCGCGGCGGCGTACTGGAGCGGCGACGCGCCGCCTGGGAGTTCGCTGCCGCAAGCGGCCGAGAAGAGTGGCGTCACGCGCGTGGACAGATGCGTGCCGCTGCGTCGGCGCGCCTGCTCGACCTCGGCGATGTAACGTGCATCGAGCGAGTCGTCATAGACATAACTCACGGTGTCGAGCGTTTTCGGTTCGAGGCCGTCGCGAATCAGCTCGTCGGCCACGCGGACGACGGCCGAGGAGTCCAGGCCGCCACTGAGCTCCGCCACCACCGGGCCAGGAGTCCTCAACCGGACAGCCACCGCTTCTCGGAACAACATGCGGAACCGCTCGTCGTAGCAGCGCTCGTCGCGTTTCCTGTCGTGCCCGGCGATTGGCAGCGACCAGATTGACTGGATCGCGACAGTGGCGTCGGCAACGACGACGGCGTGACCCGATGGCACGGCGAGCACTCCCTCATACGGAGTGCGTCGCGGACATCCGCCATGAATCATGAACGCTGCAGCGTAGTGTTCATCGAGACGGCCCGCGCCGGTGGCTAATCGCAGCGCGCTCGCGGACCAGTGCACGCTTCGCTCAGACACTCGGTAGTAGAGCGGGCGCACGCCACTGAAGTCACTGGCCAGCACGATCGCGCCGAGCCGCGCGTCGTGAAGAACCAGACTCCAGTCGCCGATTAGTCTCTCGAGCCCCTTAAGCCCCTTAAGCCCTTCGTGCTGATATGCAGCCGTGGCGAGAGTGCTTGCGTCACTGGCGGCGTGCAATCCCGCATATCGCCTCCGAAGATCGTCGAGGTTGTCGATGCGGCCGTCAAACAATAGTGATCGGCACCGACCGCTCTGATCCCGGTGCAGCGAGGCGCGATGATAGTGACCGGCCATTGAGTGCATAAGCTCTACGCAACAAGAAGGGTCCGAAGGCGGCGCGCGTACGCCGGCGAGTCATTGACCACGCGATTGTCAACCGTTACCCACGCGTGCGACACAAACGGTCGAGTGCGATACCCGATCACCAGGTCTGCGCGAATACCGAGCGAGCGCATCAAGGCGACCGTGCACACCGATCGCTGAAGGCAAAGTACTGGCTTCCAGTAGAGGGCGGTGGCGATGGCCACCGCTTCAACGACATGCAGCGGCGTCACGCGGATGTGGGCCAGCAACACGCTCACGTCGACGGTCGCGACTTGCAATGGACGGCCACCTGAGAGACGTCGCCGGACATCGAAGATCAGCAGCAAACACCAAGTCACGGCGACTAGTGCGGCGCGGCTTCGCTTATCCATGGACGACTCGTCCGGCCAACAGACGGTATTGCTCCAGTTGCGCGCCAAACCGCCGAACATCCCGCAACGCCCTGTCGTAGCTCACGTGATGCGACCGCGAAACCTCTTGAGCGATCGCCTCCGGCGTGCGCCGTTCGCTCATGCGTTCCCAGATGAGGGTTCCAAGACGGTTGAGATCGAATAGCCGGCCATACTCAAGATCGAGGAGAACCGACCCGTCCTCATGACTCGAACTGACGATCGTCGGAGTGCTTCGCTGTTGAGACATCGACAAGGCCCACCTCTCGGACTGCGCGGTCACCACCGCCGCACGTCGCAACCTTATTTGGTGTTCCCTCGCCGGCCCTCATCCCTTTGGAGAACCGTTGGATAACTCATACGCACAGTCGCGGCCTACGTCTTCTGGTCATCGCAGGCGCCAGCTCACTATCGGCTCGAAGACTTAGGACGGATGGTGATCGAGCGGCGACCGAAGAAACGCGCATCGACCGAATACGCGCCTGGCCCAAGCATCGCGAGGCCGATGGCTGTGACCAGTGTGGCTCCCGGCAGCCACCCTGCGCCGTGCATGGCCGACATCACGACGACGGGGCTGTCCCCGAGGCGAACGATCTCTGCAAGGGCGGCCAGGGATTGCCCGATCGGAGTAAGCACGCCCAGCAGACTGGACACGCCTGCGAGCAGTTGGGTGGAGGCGACCGCCGTCGTCTCCATCACCGAACGCGACGACGTGGCCGAGGTGGCGGCGTCTACCGCAGATGCGATGAGGTGCAGCCCCAAGCCGACGCGGAGTATCAGCAAGCCGTACCCCGCACGCCCCGAGGGGAATCCGCAATAGAAGCGTCGCACGCGGCGATGATACGCGGTAGCCTCTTGTCGGGCGTCAACCGTTCGGTCGATGGCGAGGTACTACTTTAGGGTGATGAAGGCGCTACAGGCTGATGATGCCGCGTCGGAGGGCGATCACGACGGCTTCCGTCCGGTCGTGGGCGCCGAGCTTCTCCATGACATGCCGGACGTGCACCTTGACAGTCGACTCGCTGATCGCCAGCATGTCGGCCACGTCACGATTGCTGTGACCGCCTCCCAGCAGTCTCACGATTTCGATCTCACGAGTGGTCAGCGCGTCTTCGCTGATGTAGTCGGCCAATTGCATGGCGACTTCCGGCGGAAGGCAACGTTTGCCGGCGTGCACCTGACGAAGGCTCGACACGATCTCTTCCGGCGGCATCGTCTTCAACAGGAAGCCGCGAGCGCCGGCGGCCATCGCGCGCTGGGCCTCGACATCACCCTGGAACGTCGACAGCATCACGACCCGGGCGTTGACGAATTCGGACCGCAGCGCGATGAGTGCGTCGATACCAGTCATGTCAGGGAGGCGGACATCCATTAGAGTAATATCGGGCTTCAACGCGCGGAACTGCGAGATTCCTTCTTGCCCGGTGGCGGCTTGTCCGACCAGTGTCATGTCAGGTTGGAGTGCAATCATCGTGGCGATACCCTCCCGCAGGAGCGGATGGTCGTCAATGCCGAGAATGCGAATGTGGGTGCTGGTCGCCATCGTGCTCATTCTAATGGCGGAGACGACGGGCCTTGCACTCAACCGTTCGCATCGAATCGATCAATACGGCCACACGTCGTGGAACTTGCGGGATGGCTTGCTGCGCGGGTATCCGCGCGCGCTTGCGCAAACCCCGCAGGGGCATCTGTGGGTTGCTACCGAATTCGGACTGGTCAAGTTCGACGGCTTTCAGTTCACTGACTTTCGACCGCCAGAAGGTGCGAGCTTGCCAAGCCAGTTGGTATCGTCGCTCGCCGTGTCACGCGACGGCGCGCTCTGGATTGGGACCACCGAAGGATTGGCCCGATGGCACGACGGGCGCCTGAAGGTGTACGCGGAGCTCTCAGGCCGCTACGTTGGCGCAATCGCGCCGACACGCGACGGCGCAGTGTGGATCGGTACGAAGGCGGTGACCGGATCCGCTCTGCTTTGCGCCATTCGTGACGACGACGTCACGTGTGATGGCAGCGACGGCCGGCTCGGACGCTATATTCTTGCGCTGGCCGAGGACACCGGTGGAAACCTTTGGGTCGGAACGGCCAACGAACTCTGGCTGTGGCGCGGCGCTGACGGCCCATTGCGTTTTCCGGTTGCCGATCCGCCGCAGGAAGTCCACGCGATTGCGCACGGTACGGGCGCCGATCTACTAGTCTCGCTCAATCGTACCGTTCGTCGTTTCGCCAACAGTGCCTACCGCCCCTTCGATGTTGTGGGCATGCCTCAAGCGAAGCCCACGGTGCTTCTTACCGATCGGGACGGCGTCCTGTGGATTGGGACGCAGGACAAAGGAATCCTTCGGGTGCGCGATGGCCGCGCGGAGGCCTTCGGCCGGAGCGAGGGTCTGTCAGGCGACTTTGTCGTGAGCCTGTTCGAAGACCGCGAAGGAAACATCTGGGTGGGTACGTTGAACGGGTTGGACCGTTTTCGCGAGGTGACCGCTGCGCGCTTCACAACCAAGCACGGGCTGTCGAGCGACACAATTCTCTCCGTCCATGCGGGCGGCTCCCGGGTATGGCTGAACACCGTTGGTGGCCTGAATCTCCTCGAGAACGACGACGTCCGACGGGTGTCCGAACGGCCGACAGCCGAGGGCTTCAGTTCGGTCTATCAGGATCGCAGCGGCAGGGTCTGGGTCGGCTCGGGCCGGGTGTTGTCATACCTGGCGCCGCCCTATCATCGTCCGCAACAGATTGCTGGCGTACAACTGAGCCAGGCGCACGCCATCACCGAGGATAGCGGAGGTACGGTGTGGGTGAGCGACCAGCGCAACGGGCTGGTGCGGATTCACCCCGACGGCTCGGTGCAGCGTATTCCGCTTTCTACGCTCGGTGGTCGTGACATCCGGGTCCTGTCGCCGGCGGGCAAGGCTGGAGGTATCTGGTTAGGATTCAGCGACGGCGGCATCGCGCTGCTTTCGGCAACCATCGAGCGGGTCGTCGGCGGCGGCGATGGACTTGCCCCCGGCCGTGTAAATGCGCTGCACATGACCGGCGAAGGCGTGCTGTGGGTCGGCACCGAAGGCGGCCTCTCACGCATTGAGCAAGGCCTCGTGCGGACCGTACGTAGTTTTAACGGTCTGTCGTGCACCGCCGTGCAATGGGTGATCACCGATGACGGCGGGAATTTGTGGCTGCACACTGCGTGCGGCTTGATTAGAGTCGCCGTCGCGGATCTTGACCGCCTTTACGACGCCAGCGCTGCGACCTTCAGGGTCTTTGACAACGCCGATGGCGTGCTGCGGTATTCCGATCTTGGCGGCTTTGGCCCCAAGGTCACGATCACCGACGATGGGCGATTGTGGTTTGCGACTTATGACGGTCTCGGCGTGGTCGATCCGAAACGCATCATCACCAACCCGGTGCCGCCGTCGGTGCAGGTAGAAAGCGTCACTGTAGGTCGCGCCACATTTGAGGCAACCTCGGGGCGCCGCCTGCAACCGCTCAGTCGCGATCTCCGGATTGATTACACCGCAGTGAGTCTGGTGGCGCCCGAGAAAGTGCGATTCCGTTATCGACTCGACGGACGCGATTCAGAGTGGAGTGAACCGACGGATCGCCGGCAAGCGTTCTATACGGATCTGCCGCCGGGCAACTATCGATTCCGGGTCATCGCGGCGAACAATCACGGCGTCTGGAACGAGCAAGGCGCGGTTTGGGACTTCAGCGTCGCTCCAACCTTTTATCAAACCCCTGCGTTCCGGATCATCACTGTTGCGAGCGTGCTGCTGACCCTGTACCTGCTCTATCGTCTCCGGATGCGCCACCTCGCGACGGTGTTGAACGTACGGTTCGAGGAACGGTTAGCCGAGCGCACCCGCATTGCGCAGGACCTTCACGACACGTTGTTGCAGGGGTTTATTAGCAGCTCGATGCACACGCGTCTGCTCGCGTCCCAGATCGGCGACCCGGCCTTGCGTGAGAAGTTAGAGACGCTGGCGCAACGAATCGGCGCTGTCATCGAAGAGGGCCGCCGGACGGTGAGTGGCTTGCGCTCGACGTCAACGGATTTTCTCGAGGAGGCCCTCACTCGCGAGGCCGAGCAGTTTCGCGGTACTCGGGAGGTCGAGATACGGGTGATCGTCGACGGAGACCGCCGAATTCTGCCAATTGAGGTTCGTGATCCCGCTTATCAAATCGGCCGCGAGGCGCTGGCGAACGCCTTTCGCCACGCGAATCCGAAGGGAATAGAAATCCATCTCAGTTACCAGCCGCGAGGATTGACGCTGTCGGTTCGCGATGACGGCTGCGGGATCGACCCTGGGATTGCGCTGACCGGAGTTCCGGACCATTGGGGGCTGCCGGGCATGCGCGATCGCGCCGAACAAATGAATGGAACTCTGACCGTGCGCAGTAACCGCGGACTTGGGACCGAAGTTTCTCTTTGGTTGCCGCATCCACCCGCGCGTCAGTAGCGCTTTGCAAGAATTTGCAAGCCAAACGGCTGCATGAGGCCTCAATCCGCTTCAATCGAATACGACGACAGACAGCCGACCCCGATTTTCCGGGGTCGGCTGTGATCGGCCTTCTCTGATTTCAGCTTGAGGGGCTGGCGGTAGCAATACCGTGGAGGTTCGAGTCCTCTCTTCCGCACCATAATTCGTTTCAAGCCAATCGGTTGCATGGCTCAGTCCGTTCCGGTCTGAGCCTGCAGACTCGCCAGCCGCGAGGATGTACGCGTGCGCTTTGCGCGTGTTTGACGCCAACCGACGCCACTCAACGCTGAACGATTGCGGACAGTTGCCGATGATGCCATGACCGCTTCGAGCTGAAGCGTCAACGTTCCTGGCCTGATTGCAAGAATCTGCAAGATCGGCGCGGCGTGTCGTTGAGGTGTATCCTCGGCGTCGGCACACGCAAACAAACCTCATGGAGAACGCGCCGAAGCGACTTAGGCGACTGATTCGCGAGTGGGCCGGCATCGCGCACGACCGCGCGTTATCGCAGGCCCTCGTGGAGCTCCACGCACAATTCGATCGGTGGAGGCGCGGAGAGATTACCGCATGGGACCTGAATGATCGCATTCACCGATTTCATGATGGCGCGTCCCGTGAAATCTGGAAAACCTACGCGACGAACCGGCTGGAGCCAGCCGTTGCGTTCGCCGTCGCGACGGGTATCCTTCGGCGGGAGGAAGTACCGCCGGAACTGATGCAACACCTCGCAGGACTGATCGAGTTCCACGAAGCGGACCGATCAGCGTCGTCGCACGAACCGCCGCCGACGCGTTCAATTCCGTCTAGCCGACGCGCGACGACGATGGGCTAGAATGGGGCTGGAGACTGGCGATGGCTGGCAATTTCGACCGCATCACGCAGACACCGGAAATCTTGGCCGGCCGGGCCACTGTGCGCGGTCTTCGGATTTCGGTCGCCCATGTCGTCAACCTCGTGGCCAACGGTATGACTCCGGCGCAGATCGTGGTGGAACTCCCCGACCTCCAAGAAGAGGACGTCCGCCAAGCCCTCTGGTATGCCGCCGCCCTGGCCCAAGACGAACTGCACACCCTCCGAGCCTGACGCATGCGGTTTCTGGCGGATGCTGGAATCTCGCCAGAGACCGTCGAGTTACTGACGCAACTTGGTCACGAAGCGACTCACGTCAGGACTTTGGGACTCCAACGAGCTCCAGACGTTGTCCTTGTCGACCGGGCGCGCGCCGATGGCAGCGTTGTCATCACGTTCGATCTCGACTTTGGCGACATTCTCGCGCTGGGCGTCCTCAACAAGCCGAGCGTGATCATCTTTCGACTGAGTGACGAACGGGCAGATGCCGTGAACCAGCGCCTCACTGTTGTCCTCGAGGAACGACTTACCGAACTGCAGTTGGGTGCGCTGATTCTTGTCGAGGACGCGCGGTATCGTGTCAGGAAGCTTCCGATCGGGCGCTCATGAGCGTCGCGGTAGAGTCCGATTATGAGCACGACGGGACTGCATGCCCATTCCTGAACTCGAATTGGCACGGGTCAAGCGAGCGCTGGATCAGTTCTGCGACCGCATCCCACTTCACGTACGTCCGGAGCTGACAAACCTCTATCGCTTCAAAGGCAATGCCGTCGTCCTCATCGAACGCCGACCATGTTTCCGCGACCCAACGCGTCATACCGAGCATGAATTCGCCAAATTTGTGTACAACCAGCGAGTTGGTCGCTGGTCCTTGCGCTGGCGCGATCGGAATGCGCGCTGGCACGCTTACGATGGCTTCCAGAACGTGCCCCATTTTCGCGACGTCTTGGCCGAGGTCGCGTCGGATCCGACGGGGATCTTCCTCGGATAGAGCCTGCGCGTTTGACGGGCTGTTTCGTCAAGTAGAGAGTGCACATGGCCACCACGACACCTCAGCTTCTTGACGTTGTCGCGCTCTTGTCGGATGTGCCGCCGTACGGACTGGTTCGCGGCCAGGTCGGGACCATCGTCGAGATCTTGCACGGCGCCTTCGACGTCGAATTCTCCGACGACGAGGGGAAGGCATACGCCGAATTGGCGCTCGAACCAGACCAGCTCCTGGTCCTTCACCATCGGCCGCAACGAGCGGCCTGACCTTCTTAAGGCTTTGCAAGAATTTGCAAGCCAAACGGTCGCAGACAGCCTCAGAGGACTTCGATCGAGTTTGATAAGGGACAACCGACCCCGATTTACCGGGGTCGGCTGCGATCAGCGTTCTCTGGTTTCAGCTTGAGGGGCTGGCGCCCGCAAGGGCGTGAAGGTTCGAGTCCTTTCTTCCGCACCACCTTTAGATTCAACAATTTAGAGACAACAAAGGCCACCAGAAACGGTGGCCTTTGTTGTCATGTTGTCAAGCGTGTTGTCAAATCTCGCTTGTCTAGTGTCTAGTGCGCTTCGCGGAGAAATCCTGCCGCAGCCAGAATCGAATACGCTGCGGCCAGGAAGTGCGAGGCTCGTCGGCTGGGCGATGGATGAGAATCGCTTATTTGCTTTGATAATAAAGCGTTAGCATTAAAAGCTTGAAGTTATACAACATTATTCGCTTGTTGTTACACGGCATGATAGGCTTGTTTCAGCACGACACCAAATGCTTGTAAACAATCAGGAACTCCGATGCCAGCACCGCACGAAAAACTCGCTGAATCTCTCACCGCGCTCCAAGCACTGCAGAAAAGCGGTCGGCGTGTGATCCAGTCGAACGAGTTGAGCCGGGTTGATCGGGAACGCCTCCTTGAAAACGGCTTCCTGCAAGAGGTCATGAAAGGTTGGCTGATTTCCTCAAGTCCAGGCGCGCGCGATGGCGACAGCACCCCTTGGTACGCATCGTTCTGGGAATTCTGCGCGCGCTACTGCCACCAGCGCTTCGGCGATGCGTGGCACCTTTCGCCAGAACAGTCGCTGCTGCTTCTTGCGGAGAATACGGTCATTCCGAAACAGGTTGTGGTCTACAGCCCGAAGGGCACAAATCACAACATTGACCTGCTCGTCGGGACATCCCTCTACGACCTGAAGGCTGATCTGCCCGATGCAACTGCGCTCACGGAAAGAGACGGTCTGCGGCTGTTTTCACAGCCGGCAACGCTCGTGCGGATGCCGGAGTCGTTCTTCGGTCGCCAGCCCATCGAAACCCAGGTCGTCCTCGCAGGCTTGCGTGACGCGTCGGACCTGTTGCGTTTTCTTCTGGCCGGTGGCAACTCGGCCAAGGCGGGCGTGCTGGCCGGAGCGCTGCGCCGGATTGGCCGGCCCGAGTTTGCCGACGAGATTGTGAAGGTGATGAGCGCGGCAGGGTATGACGTGCGTGAGAAGGATCCGTTTGAAGTCGCGCAAACGTTCAGCGCCGTTCTGCCGGCGACGACGCCCATCGTGGGCCGCATGCGGACGATGTGGAAATCCATGCGCAACGCGGTCGTGGAGAATTTTCCGGATGCGCCGGGGCTTCCGCAGGACAGGAGGGCGTATCTCGGATTCGTCGACGACATCTACACGAGCGACGCGTATCACTCGCTGTCGATCGAGGGCTACAGCGTGACGCCGGAACTGATTGCAAGGGTGCAGCAGGGCAACTGGAACCCCGAACATCATCATGATGATCGGAGGAGCCGGGATGCGCTGGCGGCGCGAGGCTACTGGCAGGCATTCCAGCAAGTGAAGGAAACGGTCTCCGAGATCATCTCGGGCACGAACCCCGGCGCGCGCGCGTGTGCGACACACATGGATTGGTATCGCGAACTGTTCCAGCCTTGCGTGGCCGCGGGCATCATTCCGGCCGCCGCGCTCGCGGGTTATCGAAACGACACGGTCTATCTGCGGACGTCGCGCTACGTACCGCCACGGTGGGAAGCCGTCCGGGACGCCATGCCGGAGCTATTTGATCTACTCGAAAATGAAACGCACTCCGGGGTCCGCGCCGTGCTCGGGCACTGGCTGTTCGGCTATATCCATCCCTACCCCGACGGGAACGGACGCATGGCGCGCTTCCTGATGAACGCGATGCTGGCGTCCGGCGGCTATCCCTGGACGGTCATCCGCGTCGAGGATCGGAACGCGTACTTGTCAGCCCTGGATCGGGCAAGCATCGACATGGACATCGCGCCGTTCACGGCGTTTGTCGCCGATCGCGTGCGATGGTCCCTCGAACATTCGCGTTCGAAGGTCTGAGCGGCGCTCCGGTTGCAGATTCTGCGCGCGACTTGTGGCCCTGCGGCGGCGCACAAGCGCAGGCGCTGACATTTGCGCAAGGTGGCCCGCGCGCGCTGAGACGAGCGTCGCTGAATTGAGCTGCGGGCGGCCCCTCGGAGTGGAGCGTGGAACAGGTTCTCATCACGCCTCCCTCACGCGCTAATCCGGCCGCCACGCCTCGCCTCTTCGGCATAGACGCTTATGAGTCGCGTCGCGGTGAAGTCCAGGTCGCGTTCGACCGGAAGTTTCAGCGCACCCCGCACGCTCGCCAGCTCCGAGAGGCTGACGTTGCCCAGTTCCGGTTACCCCATGCCGAGGTCGCAGAGGCCGAAGGCGATGTCGGTGTCGTCCGGATCGATCTCGGTCAAGAGCCAGGTGCATCCGTGCCGGGCAGTACATTCTGTTGACAGAATATCTATAAAACCTATACTTTCTCTGTGGCGTGGGAGGTTTGAGTTCACCGACGAGTTCGAGGGGTGGTGGAACAACCTGACGGAGGACGAACAGGAGCCGGTGGATTTTGGTGTGCGCTTGCTCGAGGAGCGCGGCGTCAGCCTTGACCATCCGTACAGCTCAAGGGTCGAACAATCGCGGCACGGCCGGATGCGCGAGTTGCGCGTTCAGCATCAAGGACGACCCTACCGCGTGCTCTACGCGTTCGATCCTCGACGAACGGTGATCCTCCTCATCGGGGGCGACAAGACTGGTAACGATCGATGGTACGAGGAGCAGGTGCCGAGAGCCGACGATCTGTATGACCAGCACGTCGCGGCGCTGAGAGCGGAACGACTGCTGCCGCACGACAAGAGCTGACGGCCACTGCGACGGAAGGAGAACCACATCGTGGCGAAAAAATTTTCAGAACTGCGCAGCAAGATGTCACCGGAACGGCGTGCTCGGGTCGAAGCACGTGTTGAAGCTGCTCTAAAGGAGATGCCGCTCCACGAGCTGCGGCGTGCACGGGACTTGACCCAAACGACACTCGCCAAGGCGATGGGCACGACGCAGGGCGAGGTGTCGAAGATCGAGCAGCGCACCGACGTCTATCTGAGTACGTTGCGAAGCTACATTGAAGCGATCGGAGGAGAACTCGAAATTGTCGCCCGGTTTCCGGATGGCGCCGTGAGAATCTCGCGGTTCGAAGAGGTGGGCGACGTCACCGATTGAGCACGTCTGGTTTTGTCGAGCTGTTTTTCGTGAAGTAGAGAGCTCAAGTGGGCTTCGTGAGACCGAGTTCGCTCCGAACGAAGTCGACGTCAGCTGACGCGGACCGTTGACTGCCCTCGGCATCGCGCTCGAATTGCGCGAGCAGCGCCTCCAACCGTTCGCGCCCTCCCGCTGTCCGCATCGCCTGACGTGGCGTCTTGTTGCCAAGCGCGGGCACTCGGGTGTCGAGCCACTTTTTCCAGTGGCGGCGAGCGAGGTCCTTCTCAATCGCCCGGAGCTCCGGCGGTGTCTCCTCTGGCTCATGGTCGCGCGTCCCGGATGCGCGTTGGTGTTGTCGCTTGCCGAGAGCCTCGGAGGGATCGATCACGTTGCTGTCAATCAGGACCGCAGCGCCAGCAAGGCGCTTCGCGATCTCGCGTTTCGCCCGTTCGGCGCGCCGCGCAGAATTGACGTCCACGACCAGGCGCCCGACCTCGAGCCGGAGCGTGCCGAGGATCGTGTGGTCCCAATCTTTGTGCTGGCGATTGCCTGCCTTCACCCATGACAAAACGGCGGAGGTGATGGCGCCCGACTCGTCATGTGTGATTTCGTCGACGTGATCGTCGCCGCGCACCCTCGCTAGGCGCGCCAGCCTCCTGAATGCGTCGTCTGCCGTCGTCTTCAGTTGATACGTGAGCGTCGTCAGGGCCAGCGGCTCGCCGTCGGTGTTGGCCAATCGCGGTGGCGTCGGATTGAGCAGCTCCGCCGCGATCTGGAAATACAGCTCACGAATCTCGATATCGAAGTCCTCGAGATCCTGCCGACTCATGAGCCGCCTGCGAAACAGGCGTTCGCGCCAGTCGATGATGTGTGTATGCCACCGAGGCGGTACGATGAACGGAGAAGCACCGAACATGATGCCCGCGTTGTCGAGCGTGACCACGCGCGTGAAGAGCAGATCAGCCGGCCGGAGCTTCTGAGACGCGCCTTGCTCCAGCACATGAAATCGCTTGCCGGTGAACACGTCTTTGAGATCGAGACTGCGCTGCGCCGTCACATGCTCGACCACCAACGCACTGATCGGGCTCCTGCACGCCGTTTCGATGAACGCGCGATCGAGATCTGAAACAGCGCCTTGCGTCGCAAGCCATTCCAGGCCGATCGGCTGCGTCGGCCAGTCATCGCGCGCCTCGTCGGCCTCCGGATCCGGAACGAATCCGAGCACGAGCCAAAGCATGAACATCGAGTCGAACTCCGGCGTCGACGGCAGGTCTTCGGGCACGTCGTGGTAAACCCAAAAGTCTTCCCACGCGTGCGTGATCAGCGGTTTGCCCCACGTCTCGAGCGCGAATTTCATCAGCGTGTCAACAACGCGGCCTTCGGCGCCGCGCAGTCGCAAGCGGACGGAATCCTCTTCGGTCTGGCGAACGAGACAGCAGTGCTTGAACTTTCGGCCACTGCCGCATGGACACGGGTCGTTGCGCCCGGGGTGTGTAGACATCAAGGCGATTTTACGATCCGTTGCGACGCTCGCAAGCGACACAGGCTTCAGGCGTTCGCAGCAGACCTAACGAGGCGCCACACGCTAGAATCTGGGCGCGTGGACTTTGAGCTTGTCGGCGACCTCACCGACATCGAAACGATCGCGGCGGGTCGCGGAATCCGCGATCTCGCGCGACTTCGCCGCTTGTATGGCAAGGGGTATTGGAGGAAGATGAAAGGCAGCACTCGGATCCGCCTTCGGAACGGCCGCATT
Source organism: Cyanobacteriota bacterium (assembly GCA_019752015.1). Classification (GTDB taxonomy): domain Bacteria; phylum Acidobacteriota; class Vicinamibacteria; order Vicinamibacterales; family UBA2999; genus 12-FULL-67-14b. The sequence goes on from JAIEMQ010000006.1 coordinate 121,682, forward strand.
CGATTCGCTGAAGTTCACTGGTATGAAGCGCACGGCATCGGCAAAAAGGAATTCAAGCGCAAGCGGTACCTCGACTAGCCGGAAGGCGGCAAAGAGACGCACATTCGCGGTCTGCGTCCGGAACGAGGGCTACGAGGCATCGCTCGAGCGCAACAAGATCTACGCCGTGGTCGCGGACGATGATGCACGGCGCGACGGTGATCTTCGTGTCATAGACGAGAGCGGCGAAGACTACCTGTTCTCCGCCGATCGATTCGTGGCCATCGAAGTTCCCGCGGCGGTCAAGAACTCGCTGCTCAAGAGGGCCTGACCCGAACGAGCACGAGCCGAGGGCAATCGCGTGCACGCCTCCCCGCGCCTGCTCGAGGTCGTGGCGCTGCTCTCAGCCGTGCCGGCACACGGCCTTCTGCGCGGCCAGGTCGGCACCATCGTGGAGCTGCTGGACGGCGCCTGCGAAGTCGAGTTTTCAGACAACGAGGGCCGAACGTACGCGGAACTGGCGTTTCCGCCGCACCAGCTTCTGGTCCTCCACCATCGACCGCAGCAACCGTATCGGCGCGCGTGCCCTCTTGGATCACCCGCGCCTGAGCGTGACGCCGACGGCCGTTAGACGTGAGCGGGCGGGGGATGGCGACCGCGCAGTGACTCCTCTTCGCGAATCGAGAGGATCAGGGAACGGTTCAACGCGAGTGCCGCGATCGTGGCACGTCCAACTGAGGTGATTCCGGCGATCCGCACGCCGTCCCATCGAAAATGGTCGCGCCAGGTATCATGGCGCGGATCGAAGAGCCGATCGTCTCGACCGGTCTCCGGATCTCGTGCCCTCTGGCGCGCCCCTTTGCGCAGGGAGCATGAGACGCACGCAAACGCGAGGTTTCGTTCATCGGTCGACCCACCAGCGGCAAGTGGCCTGACGTGGTCGACGTGAAACACGGCTTCCTGTCCGGCTTGCGCTAATCCGCAATATTCGCACCGGTGTTGTGCCCGCTCGGCGACGAGGCGCCGTAGCGCGCCAGGAATCGGCATCCGTCAGCCGGCGTGCGACGATCCGCCAAGCCGTTCGGCGCGCAGCCGGAGTAGAGTCAGGAATTCCGAGAGATTGACCAGGCCTTCCGCCTCTTCCCGCTCGTCGTTGCTCAGCGGGGAACCCTGGTCCTGTTTGTCGAGCAGGGTCTGGAGACGCTGCTGCACTCCAGGTGGTAATCGAAAACGCGCCAAATCGTCTGGCACGTCGATCTCTACATGAATGGCGGACATCCACAGCCTCCACCTGGCAATGTACACCTAAAGGCGTCCGAGCGACGAACAGCGCTTGCGTGCTCCCAGTGTCGCAGGAGACTCTGGTGAAATCTGGAAAACATATGCGACCAATCGGCTGGAGCCTGCAGTCGCCTTCGCCGTCGCGTCGCGTATTCTTCGGCGAGAGGAATTACCGCCGGAACTCGTGCACACCTTGCAGGCTTGATCGAGTTCTACGAGACAGAGCGATCGGCGTCGTGAGGTTACATCGTGACGTTCCAGTTGACCCCGGCGGCGCCGATGGTGTTGTTGCCGCGAGCGCCGATCGTTCCGGAGACGTGCGTTCCGTGACTATCCGTATCGTTATCCCCGGCGCGCCGTCGTCAATCGAATTGTCGTTGCCGACAAAATCCCAGCCGTGCAGATCGTCGACGTATCCGTTGAAATCGTTGTCCAGCCCGTCGGGCAAATCGTACGGGTTGTTCCAGATGTTGTCAGCCAAATCAGGATGATTGAGGCGATGCCTTCGTCGATCACGCCGACATACACGGTTGGACTGCCGGTGTGGCCGGCCGCCCACGCTTCGCCGTGCGAGCGGGCAAGGCGGCGAGCTCGAGCTCACCCGAACCGTTCGCCCGCAAGGCTCCCGCCGCGCGGCGCCAATCAGCGCGCGCGCCGCAGCCTTGGCGTCCTCGCCGGCATCGGGGTGGAACTTGGACAGCAACTACCCAGCCACGAAGCGAGTGTCGGGAACAGCGCCCTGAGACTGCACCCGGCGCTCGAACGAGCCGGCCATCGTCACGCTCACCGCAAGTACAGTGAGACCGACGCGGAACTTTGCTGACATGGATGCCCCCTTGACGAGTGTTGGAGCGGCGGCATTGTATCAGGGAAGGGCCGGGCCTCTTTCCTGAGAACACCGACCAAGGCAGCTAGAGGTAAGAACTACTTCGCCGCGGCGCCCGTAATGATGGCGAAGAACGACTTCGGATCGAGGCTCGCGCCGCCGACCAGCGCGCCGTCCACATCAGGCTCGGCGATCAGCTTCGCGATGTTGTCAGGCTTGACGCTGCCGCCGTACAACACGCGGCATTTCTCGGACGCATCGAGTCCAAACCACTGCTTCAATCGCTGGCGGATGTGGAAGTGCGCTTCGCCGGCCTGCGCCGGCGTGGCGTTGCGGCCGGTGCCGATCGCCCAGACCGGCTCGTAGGCGATCACGATTCGGGACAGCTGCTCGCCCGTGACGCGATCGAGGCTTTCCTTGATCTGCTTGTCGAGCACCGCCATCGTCTCGTTGCGATCGCGCTGATCGAGCGTCTCGCCGACGCAGACGATCGGCACAAGTCCGCCGGTGATCGCGGCGTGCGTCTTCTTGTTGACGGTCTCGTTGGTGTCGCCGAACAGCGTGCGGCGTTCGGAGTGCCCGATGATCACCAGTCGCGCGCCGGTGGCATGAACCATTGCCGCGCTGACCTCACCGGTGAATGCGCCTTCACGCTCCCAATGCAGGTTCTGCGCGGCGACGCCGATGACGCTGCCTGCCGCGGCGTCGACCGCCGCGGAAAGCGACGTGAACGGCGGAGCGATCACGACGTCGACTCCGAACACCTTGGAAGCGGTGATCAACCCGCGCAAATCCTTGACGTACGTGACGGTCTCGGCGGCCGTCTTGAACATCTTGAAGTTGCCGGCGATCAGAGGTGTGCGCACGTTATTTGTCCGGTAAGGCGGCGACTCCGGGAAGCTCCGCGCCGCCGAGGAATTCCAGCGAGGCGCCGCCGCCGGTCGAGATGTGCGTCATCTTATCCGCAACACCGGCCGCGTTGATCGCGGCGACCGAATCGCCGCCGCCGATGATCGTCGTGCCTTGTATTGCGGCAACGGCGTTGGCCACGGCCAGCGTGCCCTTCGCAAACGGCGCGACTTCGAAGACGCCCATCGGGCCGTTCCACACCACGGTTTTGGCGTCGGCGAGCAGCGCGGCATAGAGCCGCGCGCTTTCGGGGCCGATGTCGAGGCCCATCCGATCGCCAATCGCGGCATCGCCGACCTTCAATACTTCGGTCTTCGCGGCCGCATCGATCTCGTCGGCAACCACGTGATCGACCGGCAGCTGCAGCACCACGCCGCGGGCCTTGGCGTGATCGATGATCGATCGCGCCGCATCCTGCTTGTCTTCTTCCACGAGCGATTTGCCGACCGGCATGCCGAGCGCCTTGAAAAACGTGTAGGCCATTGCGCCGCCGATCAACAGGCGATCGACCCGGCCGAGCATGCTCTCGATCACTTCGATCTTGTCGGAGACCTTGGCGCCGCCGATCACCGCGACGAAGGGGCGATCGGGTTGGCCAAGGGCCATGCCGAGGTAGCGCAGTTCTTTTTCCATCAGGAAGCCGGCGCCGGCTCTGGGGCTTGGGGCTTGGGGCTTGGGGCTTGAAAAATGCTCGACTATGCCGGCAACCGAGGCGTGCGCGCGATGGGCGGCGCCGAACGCATCGTCAACGTAAACGTCGGCGAGCTCGGCCAGCGACTTCGCGAATGCCGGATCGTTCTTTTCCTCCCCTGAGTGAAAGCGCAGGTTTTCGAGGAGGACGATCTGCGATCCACCTTCGCGCTCCGCGCTACGGTGGACAGGTCCGTGCTGTGCCGCCAGCACCGCGTTCTTCGCCGGCGCGCCGATGCAGTCCGGCGCGAACTCGATCTTGCGCTTCAGCAGCTCGCTCAAGCGATCCGCAACCGGCTTCAGGCTGAAATCGGGAGTCGGCTTGCCCTTCGGGCGTCCGAGGTGCGAGGCCAGGATCACCGTCGCGCCCTGATTCAGCGCGTAGGTGATGGTGGGCAGCGACGACATGATGCGGGTGTCGTCGGTGATCGCGCCGTTTTTGATCGGCACGTTGAAGTCGACGCGGATGAAGACTCGCTTGCCGTGAAGCTCGAGATCCTTGATGGAATATTTGTTCATCACGGTCAGGCGGGACTAAAGTCCCGCCTCTACGGCATTACAGTTGTTTCAGCAGATCGACGCAGCGGTTCGAATAACCCCACTCGTTGTCGTACCAGGCCATCACCTTCACGAAATCGCCATCGAGGACTTTGGTGTAGGCCGCGTCGATGATCGACGAATGCGGGTTGCCGCGGAAGTCGATCGACACCAGCGGCTCGGTGACGAACTCCATGATGCCCTGCAGCGCGCCGTCGGAGGCGCTCTTCAGCGCCGCGTTGACCTCTTCCGCCGTCACCTTCTTGCCGACGATCGCGTTGAGATCGACCACCGACACGTTCGGCGTCGGCACGCGCATCGAGATGCCGTCGATCTTGCCCTTCAGCGCCGGCATCACTTCGCCGACCGCCTTGGCCGCTCCGGTCGTGGTCGGGATGATCGACAGCGCGGCGGCACGGGCGCGGCGCAGGTCCTTGTGCGGCAGGTCGAGCAGGTTCTGATCGTTCGTATACGCGTGCACCGTCGTCATCCACGCTTTCGTAATGCCGAACGATTCGTGAAGGACTTTCGCAAGCGGGGCGACACAGTTGGTGGTGCACGATGCGTTCGAAATGATGTTGTGTTTCGACGCGTCGTAATCGCCGTCGTTGACGCCGAGGACGACCGTCACATCGGGATTCGTCGCGGGCGCGGTGATGATCACCTTGCGCGCGCCGGCGGCGAGATGCTTCGCGGCATCGTCGCGCTTGGTGAAGCGGCCCGTCGACTCGAACACGATGTCGACGCCGGCATCCTTCCACGGCAGCAGCGCCGGATCTTTCTGCGCGAACACCTTGAACTGATCGCTGCCGACCTTGATCGTGTCGCCCGACGCGCTCACCGGCACCGTGAGGTTGCCGAGCACCGAGTCGTACTTGAGGAGATGCGCGAGCGTCGCGGTATCCGTGATGTCGTTGACGGCGACGATGTCGACGTCATGATGCGCGAGCGCTGCTCGCAGGATATTGCGGCCGATGCGTCCGAAACCGTTGATGCCAACTCTAATGGCCATTTAGCTGCGTTCCTCCGCGATCAAATAAACGTCAAATTGTACATTCACGCGCAGGCATCGACAAAGCGAAAGGTTTGCCGATACAATCGGTAAGTCCTTGAATGTATAGCCTTTACAGCGTTCTGGTGCTGATCGTGGCGGTGGTTGCCTCGCCGTGGTTCATCTACCAGGCGCTCCGCCACAAGAAGTACGTCGGCAGCGTCGGCCAGCGCATGGGCTACCTGCCCGTGTCGTTCAACATGGACGGCGACGAATCGATCTGGGTGCACGCCGTCTCGGTCGGCGAAGTGCTGACAGCGCGGCCGTTGATCAGCGAGCTCAAACGCCGCTACCCGAACCTTCGCATGTTCCTGTCGACGACGACGATGGCGGGGCAGCAGCTGGCGCGGCGCAGCGTCCAGGACCTGGACGCGGTGTTCTATTTCCCGTTTGATTTCGGTTTCGTGGTCCGTCGCACGCTCGACCTCGTCCGTCCGAAGCTCTTCATCATGATGGAGACGGAGATCTGGCCGAACCTGCTGCGCGAATGCCGGGTCCGCGGCGTCAAGACCGCCGTCGTCAACGGCCGGCTCTCGGCGCGATCGTTTCCGCGCTACAAGATGATTCGCCCGATGATGCGGCGCGTGCTCGACGACATCGACAAGTTCCTGGTGCAAAGCGAGGAGTCGGCGCGGCGCTTCATCGATCTCGGCGCCGATCCAGCGCGTGTTGTAGTCACCGGCAGCCTGAAATTCGATTCGCTCGAGGTGTCGCCGGCGCGCGCGCGCGATCGCGTGCTGCGCTATTTCCGCATGCCGGCGTCGCGGCCGGTGATCGTCTCCGGCAGCACGATGAAGGGCGAGGAGGTTGCGGTGCTGCGCGCATTCCGCCGCGTGCGGACCGCGTCGCCGAACACGCTGCTCGTGCTGGCACCGCGCAATCCGGAGCGCTTCGGAGAAGCGGAGCAGCTGGCGCGGCAGGAAGGCTGGAAGGTCGCGAAGCGATCCGATCTCGCCGTCGATGCGGAACCGCGCGTCGACGTGGTGATCCTCGACACGATCGGCGAGCTGGCGACGATCTATCAGATCGCGACCGTAGTGTTTGTTGGCGGCAGCCTGGTTGCGACCGGCGGCCACAATGTGCTCGAGCCGGCGGTGTTCGGCAAGCCGATCGTGTTCGGACCGCACATGGAGAACTTCCTCGAGATCGCGGACGCGTTCGTCAGCAACGACGCCGGCGTGCAGCTTGCCGGCGAAGCGGAGCTCGACGAAGCGTTCGTGTCGCTGATGAGCGATCCGGTCCGCCGCGCGCGCCTCGGCGCCGCGGCCCGCGCGCTGGTCGAGGCCAATCGCGGCGCCAACGAAAAGAGCGTCACGGTGCTGTCGACGCTGCTGCCGCAGGAGCCGCGCGCGTATCCCGCCAACGTGAGGCCGTTCAGACCCCTTGCTTGATTCCCTGTACGGGCAGGTGATGCGCGTGCGGCGCCGGCGCATGGAGCGCCGGCCGCACCGCCGGCGGCATCTTTCGAAACCCGTGATCAGCATCGGCAATTTATCGATGGGCGGTACCGGGAAAACGCCGGTGGTCGCGGCAATCGCGCAGTGGCTCGTCGATCAGGGGCAGCGCCCGGCGATCCTGAGCCGCGGTTACGCGCGAGAGGATGCCGTCGATGGCGTCGTTGTCGTCGATCAGTCGACGCCAGTCAGTCGTGCAGGCGACGAGCCGCTGATGCTGGCGCGGCAAGTGCGCGGCGCAACGGTCTGCGTATCTCCCGATCGGTATCTCGGCGGCGTGCTCGCGGAGAAACTCGGCTGCACCGTTCACATCCTCGACGATGGGTTTCAGCACATCGAGCTGGCGCGCGATCTGGATATTCTCGTGACGACGATCGGAGAGATTCCGAAGGGCCGGGTGATTCCAATGGGGCGGCTGCGAGAGCCGAAGGATGCCGCGGCCCGCGCGCATTTTCTCGTCGCGACCGACGCGACGGCCGGTGCGGCAAGTGCCGAAGCGTGGGAGTTGGGAATCTCACAGGCGTGTGGAGTACGCCGCACACCTGGTGAGCCTGTCGGGATCCGGGAGCCGGGAGCCGGGAACCGGCCCAACAAAATTGTGGCGGTTGCCGGCATTGCGAATCCGGACCGCTTCATCACCTCCTTGCGCGAGGCCGGATACAACGTCGTCGACTCGATCACTTTTCCCGATCATCATCGCTACACCGCGAAAGATCTCGCCGCGATCGAATCGAAGATGAAAGGATCCGGCGCCGAGGCGGTGTTGACGACCGACAAGGACGGCGTCCGCTTTGAATCCCTTTCGCCCTCGTTCCCGCTCTATCGCGTGCCGCTGATCGTTGAATTCGATTCGCCGGATGCGTTGTTTGCATCGGTGAAGGCGGTGCTGGGGTGAGGGATGCGATCGAGTACTGGTCGGTGGTCACCGTTCGCGCGATCGCGACCCGGTTGCCCGACGCGGTGGTCCGCGCGTGGGGCTCGGCGCTTGGGCTGATGTTTTACGCCGTCGACTGGCGGCATCGGCGAGTCGCCCTGGCGAATCTCGAACAGTGCTTTCCGAACAAGACCGTCGGCGAACGGCGCACGATCGCCCGCGCGACGTTCAAGCATTTCGGGCAGGTGCTGCTGAAGCTCCTGACCTTCAGCGCGCTGACGCCGGAGGAGATGCTCGAACGCGCCGAGTATGAAGGCGACGAGCGCGTGCGCCTGGCCTACGCCAAGGGCAAAGGTGTGTTGTTCTTCACCGGCCACTTCGGCTTCTGGGAATGCCAGGCGGTCGCTCACGCAGTGAAGCTGCGACCGATCGGCGTGCTGGCGCGAACGCTCGACAATCGCCGGTTGAACGATCTCCTCGAGCGCATGCGCACCACGACCGGCAATCACGTGATCTACCGCCAGGGCGCGGTGCGGCGCGTGTTGAAGACGCTCGCCGCCGGCGAAGGCGTCGCGCTGATGATCGATCAGCACATGCACAGCCCCGACGCGATCTGGGTGAACTTTTTCCGGCGCCCGGCGGCGACCACGTCAACGCTGGCGGCACTGGCGATTCGCACCGGCGCGGCGGTGATCCCGGTGTTCGCGCATCCGCTGCCGGATGGCCGCTATCGATTCGTTTACGAATCGCCGGTGCAGCTGCCCGACGGCGACGGCCCGGACGCGATTCGCGAGTTCACGCAGCGCTGCACCGACGTCCTCGAGATGCACGTGCGCACCAGGCCGCACCTGTGGCTGTGGATGCACCGCCGCTGGCGCGACGCGCCGGCGCCGGACACACCGGGCATGTTCCCACAGGCGAGGAACGAAGAAGACGCTGATGAGTGAGCGCATCGTCGTGATCGCGCCGAATTGGCTTGGCGACGCCGTGATGGCGCTGCCGGCGTTCGCCGATTTGCGCCGGCACTTTTCATCCGCTCACATCGCCGTGGCCGCGCGGCCGCCGGTGGCGCCGATGTACGCAATGGTGAGCGGCGTCGACCAGGTGATCACGCTGCCCGGCGGTGGAGGATGGCGCGCGTGGACCGGATGGCGGGAGGACGTGCGCGCGCTCGAGGCTGGATCGTTTGAGACGGCGATCCTGCTTCCGAATTCGTACGGTGCCGCGCGCAACGCGTCGAAAGCCGGCATTCGCGAGCGATGGGGATACGCCACCGATGGACGCGGCCGGCTGTTGACGCGCGCGATCGATCCTCCACACGGCGATCTGCACCAGCGCGCCTACTACCAGGCGTTGACGAAAGCGCTCGGCATCCAGGAAGGACCGCCGTTCGCATCGGTGCGTCCCGACCGTGCAAAGGCGCGGGACGTTCTTCGGGAAATCGGCCTCGACATCGATGAGCCATTCGTCGTGTTCGCGCCCGGAGCCGCGTACGGGCGCGCCAAGCAATGGCTGCCGGAGCGCTATGCGGAACTGGCGGACCTGATCATCAACGAGCGCGGGTGGAGCGTGATGATGGTCGGCGCCGGCGTCGATCGATCGACGTGCGACGACATTGCGCGGCGGCTGCCGAAGGGAGGGACGCGCATCAACCGGCTGATCGATTTCAGCGGCAAGAGCGATCTGCCGACGCTGGCCGGCATTCTCGGCGAAGCGCGCGCCGTGGTCTCGAATGATTCGGGGGCGATGCACCTGGCCGGAGCCGTCGGCACGAAGGTGATTGCCGTATTCGGGCCGACGCGCGAGCGCCAGACGTCGCCGCTGCCGTCGGGACCCGACGCCCCGGCACCGGTCGTGATTACCCACGACGTGTTCTGCCGGCCCTGTATGCTTCGGGAGTGCCCGATCGATCATCGCTGCATGCGCCGCATCAGCGCTCGCCAGGTCTTCGACGCGATATGAGGGCTTGGGACCTGGGGCCTGGGGCTTGAAAAAAGCAGTCTTTCTCGATCGGGACGGGACGCTCAACGTCGACGTCGGCTATCTGCATCGGCTCGAGGATCTCGAGCTGTTCCCGTGGACGACCGATGCGCTGCGGCTGCTGAAGCGCGCCGGCTACACGCTGATCGTCGTCACCAACCAATCGGGCATCGCGCACGGATTGATCGATCCGGGCTTCGTGCAGATCTGCCACGATGAAATGCGCCGGCGGTTGCAGTCGGGAGGCGCCGATCTCGACGCGCTGTATTACTGCAACCATCATCCGCGCGGATCGGTGAAGGAACTGAGCGTCGATTGCCGATGCCGCAAGCCGCTGCCCGGCATGGTCGAGGATGCGGCGCGCGATCTCGGTGTCGATCCGACGCAGTCGTGGGTCGTCGGCGACAAGTGGCTCGATGTCGATCTCGGCCACGCCGTCGGCGCGAAGTCGATCCTGGTTCGCACCGGCTGGGGCGAGGAGCAGGAGCAGCGGCGGCCGCCGAATCAAAGAGTCAACGCCGTCTGCGACAACCTGATTCATGCGGTGTCGGTAATCCTTCATAATGGGCCACTGATCGGATGAGTCCCAGGGCCACAGAAAGCACAGAAAGCTCAGAATCTCTTCTCGCGTTGATTGCGGCATTGCGCCGCAAGCGCGTTGTCGTCTTCGGTGATTTGATCGCCGACGAATTCGTCTATGGGCGCATTGCTCGCGTCTCGCGCGAGGCGCCGGTCCTGATCCTCGAATACGACGCCACTGAGATCGTTCCCGGCGGCGCGGGCAATGCCGCCAATAACGTCGCGAGCCTGGGCGGCATGGTCACACTCGTGTCGCTCGTCGGCCGGGATGAGCCCGGCGATCGGCTGTTCAAGGTCCTGCCGAAGAGCGTTGACCGCGCCGGTCTGACGCGGCCGCGCGCGTATCGCACGCCGGTAAAAACGCGCATTCTCGCCGGCGGCATCCACTCGGCGAAGCAGCAGGTGGTGCGCATCGATCGCCACACCGCGGAGCCGGTGGTCGACGCGCATCGCAAGGCTGCGGAACGAGCGGCGAAGCGCGCGATCAAGACCGCCGATGCCGTGTTGATCTCCGATTACGGATCGGGCCTCGTGCAGCCGCGCTTCGTCGCGGAGCTGGCCGCCGCGGTCAACGGCCGCGTCCCGATCCTGATCGACTCGCGCTATGCGCTGACGCGTTATCGCGGCCTTACCGCCTGCACGCCGAACGAATCAGAGGTCGAGCAGGTGCTCGGCGTGAAGATCGACGACAACCGTCGCGTGCTCGAGCGCGCCGGCCGCAAACTGCTCGAGCAGACCGGAATGGCCGCGGTGTTGATCACGCGCGGCAGCCGCGGCATGGCGCTGTTCGAGCCGGACAAGCCGACTGTCCACATCCCGATCTTCGGCTCCGATCAGATCGCCGACGTCACCGGCGCCGGCGACACGGTGATGGCGACGATGACGCTGGCGCTGGCGGCGGGAGGATCGTTCGAACAAGCCGCGCGCCTCGCCAACTATGCCGGCGGCATTGTCGTGATGAAGAGAGGCACCGCCACCGTCTCTGCCGCCGAGCTCCGCCGCGCCCTCCTTCGCCAAGGCTTCGGAGGGTAAACCACCGCCAATGGGTGAGATTCTCGATCGAGCCGCGCTGGCCGAACGTGTCCGGCAGGATCGCGCGCGCGGATTGAAGATTGCCTTCGCGAACGGCGCCTTCGATCTCCTGCACGTCGGCCACATCCGCTATCTCGAAGGCGCGAAGCGGGAAGCTGACCGGCTCGTGGTCGCGATCAACAACGATCAATCCGTTCGCGGCCTGAAGGGGCCGAACCGGCCGATCCTCGCTGAGAACGATCGTGCGGAGCTCGTTGCCGCACTGCGAGCGGTTGATTATGTCGTGGTGTTTGACGAGCCGACCGTCGCCGCGCTGATCGAGCTGCTGAAGCCCGATGTGCACTGCAAAGGCACCGACTACACCGTCGACACCGTCCCCGAGCGAGACACCGTTCGCGCCTACGGCGGCCGCATCGCGATCGTCGGCGATCCGAAGGATCATTCGACGACGGATTTGCTGTCACGACTCAAACCGCAGGCCCTGAGCGAGCGGAAGCGAGTCGAAGGGTGAGGATCCTGATCGTTCGCCTGAGCGCGCTCGGCGACATTGTCCACGCGCTGCCGGTGCTGCCGGCGATCAAGCACGCGATGCCCGGCGCGCAGGTCGACTGGCTGGTCGAAGAGAACTACGCCTCGATCCTGTCGATGGCCGCCGGCCTTCGCAAGCGCGTGATCGTGCGCGCCACGCGCACGTTCGAAACCGCCGACACAATCTCATTCGGCGGCCTGCTCGGCTTCCACGCAGCGGCGAAATATCTCTGGAACCAGGACTACGATTTCGCGCTCGACCTGCAGGGCCTGATCAAGTCGGCGATCTGGGCGCGTCTTTCCTTTGCCGATCGTGTTGTGGGCTTCGATCCGCCGAACCTTCGTGAACCACAGGCAGCGTTTCTGTACTCCCAGACTGTTACGCCAGTCGATGCGACGCATGTCATCAGGAAAAATCTGTCGATCCTCTCGGCGCTGCAGATAAAGCCGGGCGGGCTCGAAATGCCGCTGACGCCGCAGGCATCGGCAGACACCACCGCGGCGATCGAAACCGCCGGCGGGTCGCTTGGCTACATCGTGTTGAATCCCGGAGCGGCGTGGCCGAACAAGCGGTGGCCGCCGGAACGGTTTGGCGCGCTCGCCGCATCGCTGCAGGATCGCACCGGCTTGCGATCGCTGGTGACATGGGGGCCGGCCGAGCGCGATCTCGCCAATGCCGTCGTCAACGCATCGGATGGATCAGCAGGGCTTGCGCCGGCGACGTCGGTGTCCGATCTCGCGGTGCTGATGCGCGAAGCGGCGCTCGTGGTCTCTGGCGACACCGGGCCGCTCCACATTGCCGCGGCGATGGGGACGCCGCTCGTCGGCTTATATGGGCCGACCTGGCCGGAACGCAACGGGCCATGGGACCCGGAAGACGTCGTGATCTCGCGGGCGAACGTGTGCGTGTGCCATCACAAGCGGCACTGCCTGCGCGGCGCGCCGTGCATCGAAACGATCACGCTCGATGAAGTCGTGTCGGCGAGTGCGAAGCGGCTGGTCAAGTGATCACGTTACTCGCACGCTTTCGCGTCTTTCTCGGATTCGTTTTCGCGGCGATCGTGTTGTGGCTCGCCACGCCGACGCCGCGATCGCTGATGATCGGCGCGGCCATTGCGATCGCCGGCGAGTCGATCAGGATCTGGGCCGCCGGACACCTCGAGAAGAGCAAGGAAGTGACGCAGTCGGGGCCGTATCGCTACACGCGTCATCCGCTGTACCTCGGCTCATCGCTGATCGGCATCGGCATGGCGGCTGCCGCGAACAACTGGATCGTCGGCGCGATCGTGACCATGTATCTCGTGCTGACGCTGACGGCGGCGATGCGCAGCGAAGAAGCGCACCTGCGCGAGAAGTTCGGCGATGCGTACGATGCGTATGCGGAGAGGCGCGCGCCGAAAGTCGAGCGATCCTTCAGCTGGCCGCGCGCGATCCATAACCGCGAACACCACACCATCGCCGGGCTCGTGGCCGGACTCCTCATGCTCGCCGCAAGAGCCTATTTCGCGTAAACGTTCCCCTCAAGAATTGATGGGAGTTGACCGCACCTACCCTGGATCGATATAGTCCCATCAGTTACTGATGGGACTCACCAACACGCCCTCCGACCTTCTCCCCGGCACGCTCGAGCTCCTGATCCTGAAGGCGCTCGTGCGCGGCTCGAAACATGGTTACGGCATCGTCGAGCACTTGCGCCTCGCCTCTGATGACGTGCTGACGGTCGGGGAGAGCGCGCTGTATCCGGCGCTCCAGCGGCTGCTGCAAAACGACTGCGTCAAGGCGGAATGGGGAACGTCGGAAAACAACCGGCGCGCCCGCTACTACACGCTCACCGCCGCCGGCCGCCGGCAGCTTGCCGCCGAACAAACCGAGTTCGATCGAATGGTCGGGGCGATCCAGCGGGTATTGAAGACGTCATGAAAACGTTCCTTCGGGGTTTGCTGCACCTCCTGCGCCGTTCGCGGCACGACGCCGATCTGCGCGAGGAGATCGAGACGCATCGCGCGCTCCGGCAGGCCGCGCTGGAACAGGACGGCCTCGATCCGTTTTCAGCGGAGTGGGCCAGCCGCCGTGCAATGGGGAACGTCACGCTCGCCGTCGAGGACGCGCGCGAGGTGTGGATTTGGCGCGCCCTCGATCAGCTCTGGCAGGACATCCGCATCGCGATTCGCGGCTTGCGTAAGAACCCGGTCTTCACCTTCGTCACGATCGCGACGCTGGCGCTCGGCATCGGCGCCAACACCGCGCTGTTCTCGATCTTCAACGGATTGATTCTGCGCCCGCTGCCCGTGCGCGAGCCGGCACGATTGGCGCTGTTGCTCGACGGATCGTGGTCGTACCTGGTCTGGTCGGAAATCAAAGCCCGCGACAAGGATCTATTCGACGGCGCGTTCGCCTGGGCCAATGAAACCTTCGATCTGTCTCGCGGAGGACAAAGCGACTTCGTCGAAGCCGCGCATGTCAGCGGACGTTACTTCGAACTGCTGGGCGTGTCCGCCGTGCGCGGCCGCGTGTTGAATGAAGCGGACGACACTGCCGCGATGCCGGACGGCCCCGTCGCCGTGATCAGCCATCGATTCTGGCGCTCGCACTTCGCCGGCGCCGAAGACGTGATCGGCCGCCAGATCACGCTGCAGCGCAAATCGTTCACCATCGTCGGCGTGCTGCCGCCTGGATTCTTTGGCGTCGACGTCGGCCGCATGACCGACGTGATGCTCACGTTTGCCGCCGAGCCGTTGATGCGCGGCGAGGAAAGCATCCTGCCGGCGGCGGGCGCGTCGTGGCTGAACATCGTGGCGAGGCGGAAGCCGGGACAAACGCTCGAACAAGCGAACGCCGCATTGCGCGGGGTGCAGCCGCAGATCCGCGCCGCGACCATGGGCGGCATCAGCCCGGCGAGAGTGGAACGTTATCTCACTCGCCCGTTGACGCTCGTCGACGCCGCGACCGGCCGATCGCCGCTGCGATCGCGCTTCGAAAAACCGTTGATCGCAATGGTCGCCGCCGTCGCGTTGCTGCTCCTGGTCGCGTGCACGAATATCGCGAGCTTGCTGATGGCGCGGGTCCTGGCCCGGCATCGCGAGCTCAGCGTGCGCATGGCGCTCGGTGGATCACGTGGACGGCTGGCGCGATTGCTCTTCACCGAGAGCCTGATTGTGGCAATTGCCGGCGCGGCGCTCGGGCTGCTGTTCGCTCAATGGAGCGGCGCGCTGCTCGTCAGCCAATTGAGCACGTGGGAAGGCGACGTCTCGCTGCCGCTCGCCATCGACTGGCGCGTGCTGGGATTCAGTGTGGCGCTGGCGTGCGCGTCGGCCATCGTCGCGGGCGTCGCGCCCGCGCTCGGGCTGCGCAGCGTCGCGGCCGGCGAAGCGCTCAAGGATGCAGGCCGCGGACTCACGGGCGATCGCCGTTTCGCGGTCCGCGGCACGCTGGTCGCCGCGCAGATCGCAATCTCGCTGATGCTCGTCACGGCCGCGGGGTTGTTCCTGCGCTCGTTCACGTCGCTCGCGCGCATGCCGCTCGGCTTCGTGCCCGAGCCGCTGCTGATCGCGGAAGTGGATCTCCAGGCGAGCGGCGGTCCGATCGAGCAACGCGGTGAACGCGCCGAGCGCCTGCGCGCGGCAGCGGCATCCGCGCCAGGCGTGAAAGCGGCGGCATTGTCGAGAGTGTCGTTGCTGACCGGTGGAGGATGGTGGGCGAATCGTGTCGCCATCGACGATGGGGCGATGCCTGTTGAGGATGTGAGCGCGAATCGCCTGTGGCGCAATGCGACGAGCCCGGGCTGGTTCGACACCATGGGAACGCCGCTCATCAGCGGCAGAGATTTCACGGACGCCGATCGCGCCGGCGCGCCGCTCGTCGCGATCGTCAACCCCGCGTTCGTGAAGCGCTATCAACTGGGTCAGCAACCACTCGGCCGGACGATTCGCATTGGCTTGCCGAACGGCGAGCGGCGATACGAGATCGTCGGCATTGCCGGCGACAGCGTCTACACGTCCCAGCACGACGGCATGATGGCCACGATGTATGTGCCGCTCGCGCAGATCGCGCCGCTCGGTGGCACCGTCATCCTGACCATCAACGCCGATCGCAGCCGGCGAGTGGCCGTGCAGCGCGAGGTGGCAGCGGCACTCGCGAGAACCGAGCCGGCCACGTCATTCGTGTTCCGGACCTTCGATCAATTCATCGATGCGCGAGTCACGCAGGAGCGGCTGATCGCCATGCTCTCGACGTTCTTCGGCGCGCTGGCATTGCTGCTGGCCGGCATCGGTTTGTACGGCATCGTGGCGCAGGCGGTGCGCTCGCGTGAGTCCGAGATCGGCCTCCGCCTCGCTCTCGGCGCGCAGCCTGGCGGGATCGTACGTCTGGTCTTTCACCGCGTCGGCATCCTGGTCGCAATCGGCCTCACGATTGGATTCGCCGCCAGTTACTGGGCCGCGAAGTTCGTGGGCCCGCTGTTGTTTCACATCGACTCGCGCGATCCGGCAACGTTCGCGGCGGCGGCCGGCGTATTGGTGGCCGCAGGATTATTGGCGGCGTGGCTGCCGGCACGCCGTGCCGCGCGGCTCGATCCTGCACGGGTGCTTCGCGAAGGATAGGTCCGCGCGGCTGACACGCGTATGATGCGCAGCGTCGTCAACCTAACGGAGGACCTATGAAGCGCATTGTTCCTGGCCTGGTCAGCGTCCTGTTGCTCGCACCGGCGTTACAGATCACATCGCAAGCGCAGGCACCGGCGGCCGGCGCGCAGCGCGCCCCGACGCCGTTCGTGCCGGCTCCGGCGCAGAACGGGCCGACGCCGACCATTGCCTTTGACATCACCAAGGCCGACATTGATTTCGTGCTGAAGAACGCGCCCGCGAACCCGCCCGACCGCCAGCTGCGCGTCGTGGACATGGGCAAGTACAACCTCGGCGTCGGCATCATTCATCGCGGACCGACGAACGACAAGCCGGGTGATCCGATTCAGATGATTTATCACGACTTCACGCCGGAGGTTTACATCATCACGTCGGGCAGCGGCATTCTCACCACAGGCGGAGTGATCGAGAATCGCCGTCAAGGTACGGGTGTGCCGAACGTGATGAACGGTCCGAGTGGCGGCGGCACCGCGGGCGCCGGCGCGTACAGCCGCGCCGTCAGCGAAGGCGACATCATCATCATTCCGACGATGGTCGCGCACGGCTGGAGCCACATCAAAGATCACGTCACCTACTTGAGCGTGCGTCCCGATCCCGAGCGCGCCCTGCCCGCCGGCTACGTGTATCCGCTGTTGTTCAAGAATCTGCCGACGCCGCCGCCGAAGCAGTAGCAGCTAGTCGCTGTTCAACGCTTCAGAGGGTCGAATCGCCAGCGCCCGACGCGTGGGCAGCCACGCGGCGGCAATGCTTGCCGCCGCGAGCGCAGCGATCACGATCGACGGTGTGATCACGCCGGTTTCCGGCATGCTCACCAGGATGACGGACTGGAAGCCCGCGAGATACACGCCGGCGAGCGTGCCTATGGCGGTGCCGAGTCCCATCAACGCGAACGTGCGTCCGGCCACGCTGGTCAGCACTTGTCCGCGGCGCGCGCCGAGCGCCACGCGCACGCCGATCTCGCGCGTGCGGCGCGTGACCATGAACGACAGCAGCGCGTAGATCGACACCACGGACATCAGCAGCGCCATCATGCCGAGCGCCGTCATTGCCGACGTCATGGCCGTCAGGAACGACGTCTGCTCGCGGCCGGCCTCGTCGAGCAGACGGATCGCGCGCACGTCCGTGCTCTGATCGATGTCCGCAACGATCTTGCGAAGCGGACCGGCGATGGTGGCGGGATTGCCCGCGCTTCGAATGGCGACGAAAACACCGGGTGTCTGATCGAGCAGAGAAACGTAAATGCCCGCGGCGTTGCTGCGATCGCCTGGGCTCATGCCGAGATCAGGTACTACGCCGATGATTTCGCGCCACAGGCCCGGCGCGCCTGAATCGGCCGGCAGCAGTTTGATTCGCCGGCCAAGCGGCAATCGGCCGTTGAACCAGCGATCGACGAATGGCTGATTGACGATCGCGACCGGTGCGGCGCCGGCAACGTAATCGCTCGCCGTGAACACACGCCCCATGAGCGGTTGGCCGCCAATGGTCTCGAGGAAACCGTCACTGACGCTCAGTACGCGCGATGTGCCGGTCAACGACGGCGATCCTGGATCGACCGCTTCGATTTCGATCGGCCCGGCGGAAACGTGTTGCCGGGGAAGGCCGCTCGCCGCGCCGGCCGACACAACAGCGGGCAACGCGCGCACGGAGGCCAACATGCGATCGCGCGTGTCCTTCGATTGCGCGCCGCTCAACCGCGCCGTCAGTACCCGGCCTTTCGGCAACGCGGGAATCTCGCCGGCATACGACGCGTACGCACGGGCCATCACGAGCGCGCCATTCAACAGCGCCACCGACAGCGCGACTTCGATCACGAGCACACGTCCGACGCTGCCGAAACCGCTCGGGGTGAGTCCGCGCCCCTGCGCGTGCAGCGCGCCGATCAGGTTGGCGCGCGTCACCTGGAGCGCGGGCAGCAGCCCGCTGACCACGCTGATCGCGAACGACAGCGCGACGACGAACGCCATGGTTCGCAGCGTCGGTTCGAACGTCATCCAGAACGGGATGCCGGTCATCATGCCGGCCAGCACTCGGAGCGACAATTGAGCGAGCGCGAGTCCCATCACCGAGGCGATCACGCACAGAATCGCGACCTCGGCAAACAACTGGCCGACGAGGCGCGACCGCGCGCCGCCGATCGCGCTTCGCACCGCCAGCTCGGACGATCGCGACCAGGTTCGCGCGAACACCAGCGACGCGATGTTCGACGCCACCACCAGCAGCGCCAGCACCAGGACCGCGACCAGGCCGGCCATCACGGTGTTGATGATGTCGTCGTCGCCGGTGAAAGGCAGCGCGCGCATGGAGATGGCCGTGCCGGGCCGTCGCGGCCGCTCCGGCCGCGAGTAGGCACTGAGCTCCGCTGTCGCGCCGGCAATGGTGAGCCCGTCCCGAAGAATGCCAAACACCGTGAGCGAAGTTGCTCGTCCCGCGAGTGTCGCTTCATCGAGGGGCACCCAGATTTCGCCGCCGGCCGGAAACTTGAACGCATCGGGAAGCACGCCGACCACGGTCAGTGCTCGACCTGAAAGCTGAATCGACTGACCAACGATCGACGGGCTCGCGCCGAATCGCCGGCGCCACACGCTTTCGCGCAGCACGACGACCGGTTCCGCGCCCGGCTCGCCGTCGGCGGCGGTCAGCACGCGGCCGAGCATCGGTACTGCCGGAAGAAACTGGAACGACCGCGGCGTGATCAGGCCGACGCTGATCGGCTCGACGGTGCCGTCCGCGTTCTCGAGCGCGAATTCGGCACCGCCTTCGGCGCCGAGATGAACGAACGACTTCGACGTGTCGCGGATCGCGTGATACCCGTCGAGATCGACTTCGACGTTGTCCTCGGCATCGGAATGCATCACCAGCCGGACGAAGCGATCGCCGTTGGCGAATGGCAGGGAACTGTAGAGAACGGCTTCACGCAGCGTGAATCCGATCGTGGCGAGGCACACGCCGGTGGCGAGCGCCAGCACGATCGTCAGCGAGAGGACGGGCTGCTTCGCGATCAGCCGCAGCGCCAGCCGAATTTCAGATGCCGTTATCCAGCGGTTCATCCCGTCTTTAGACGCGATTACTGCTGCTGTTGTTGCGGATAACCTTTCAGCCGCGGCGACTTCGGCTTCCACTCCGGCAGACGGGCGTAATCCTCGCCGATCGGCATCTTCACCCTGGGCAAGGTAGTGGCGTCGAGGACTTCGTCCTCCTTAATCACGTCGTTGATGAACAACAGGTACGCGGTCAGCGAGTAGACCTCATCGGGGTGCAACGTTCCCTCCCGGTTGAGCGGCATCGCGCGATTGATGTAATCCCACACGGTCGTTGCGTGAGGCGCGCGCAGCGGCAGGATTCGGCCGCGCGCCCAGACGTCGGCGTTCGGTGGCGCTTTGCTTTTCAGAATCGGTGCCCTGCCGTCGACGGCCGACGCGCCGTGACAGCCGGCGCAGCCTTTTGAACGATACAACTGCGCGCCTTCCCTGACAGTTCCTTTTCCCTGCGGCAGCTCCTCGCCGGTCGGACCGATTGAGATATCCCACGCGCGAATTTCCTCGGCGGTCGGCGTGCGTCCAACGCCGAACGTCGTTTGCTGCGCCAGCGCCGTCGCGCCCATCAGCAATGCCAGCACGAGCGCTCTAAGCGAAGCCATTGGTGACGCTCCCGTCGCCGGCGATCTTCCACGGCTGAATGCTGTTGTCGAGGCCCGGCACGCTGAACGTCTGGTCGTACGGCTTGTTCCAGTACTTCGCGATCTGTTCTCGCGACGGCTGCACCTGGCCGATCTCGTCCGTGCAGCGTGACAGGATCTCGGTCTCTTTTCCGTCCCAGTTCCACATCAAGCCAAAGCGCGCGTGCGCCATGCGCTGCGCGGTGCCTTTGATCTCCGCCTTGTTCCAGCGTTTGCCGCCATCGGTGGACACTTCCACCAACTTGATCGCGCCGCCGCCGGACCATGCGAGGCCGCTGATCTCGTAGAAGCCTTTGCCGGGCAACTGTTGTCCCGCGGACGGGAACGTGATCACCGACTTCGGACCGATCTGGTAGT
The DNA here is from genome assembly GCA_019752015.1 of Cyanobacteriota bacterium. Lineage (GTDB taxonomy): Bacteria > Acidobacteriota > Vicinamibacteria > Vicinamibacterales > UBA2999 > 12-FULL-67-14b. The sequence goes on from JAIEMQ010000006.1 coordinate 142,075, forward strand.
CCAGCGCCGCGACTTTCGGATCGCGATCGAGATGTCCGAAGTCGTTGTAGTTCATGTAGTAGCGATCGACGAGCTTGATGCGCCGCAGCCACTTGGTGTGGAAGATGCCTTCGAAGCCGGGCACCATCAACCGCAACGGAAATCCTTGCTGCGGCCGCACGGCTTCGCCGTTCATGCCGTAGGCAACGAGGACGTCGTCCATTGCCTTGGCCACCGGCATGCTCGACGCGCCCTTCACTTCCTCCGAGCCTTCGGCCACGAACCATGTTGCGCTGCCCTTGAGGCCGCACTCTTTGAGCAGCGTCGAGAGCAGCACGCCGGTCCATTCGGCGCAGCTCGTCATGCCGTGCGTTTCCTGGACGTTCTTCGCGCGTCGCGAGGATCGATTCCCGGCGCACTCGATGAAGTGCAAGCGCGTCACGGACGGGAAGCGCTTCAAGTCGTCCATGGTGAACGTCAACGGGCGATCCACGAGGCCGTGAATCATCAGCCGGTGTTCTTTCGGATCGATATCCGGCAGGAATGATCCACGCGTCGTCCCGATGTAGTGGAGCGAAGACGGCGTGATCACGCCGACCGAATCCTGCAAAGGAGCGGCGATGTGGAACGTCAGGCCCCAGTTGTCCGGCGACGGCCTGCCGCCGTGAGCGATGCGCACCGAGGTGACATGCCTGGAGCGATCGCCGTAGGCGATCTGATCCTTGCCCTCGTGGATCATCTGCGGGCCGTGCTGTTCCTGGCCGAGCGCGGGTGCCGCGGCGCCGAAGGTGAGACCGCCTGCTAATGCGGCGCTGTTCTTGAGGAATCCCCGCCGATCAGGTCGTTTCGCGCCCATGGGTTTCTCCTTCGGGCGAAGTATACGCCCATCGACGCAGGGAGTCTTCCGCCTGATAATGATCAGTGCCTGCTGAACGGAGGTGTCCCTTGGCCGCTCACTCCCGCGCGTCTGGACTGGTCCTGGTCGTCGCACTCGCTGCCCTCGCCGGCGGCTGCACGCCCCCTGAACTGCCCATGGCGCCATCGCCGTTGACCACCGGTGTCATCCTCTACGAGCACGCCAACTTCCTTGGCAACTCGGCGCACCTGACCGCGGACGTGAGCGACCTTCGGGACTTCCGCGGGCCGTGCAGTCAAAGCAATGGCGACTCGACGCGCGATTGGAACGATTGCGCATCGTCGGTGCGCGTGGCGCCCGGATGGCGCGCCACGCTCTATCGCGGCACGAGCTTTCGCGACGACGCGCTCGAGATCACATCGGACGTGGCGAACCTGCAGTTGGCGCGGGAGCATGATTGCGACAAGGGCGGCCTGAACGACTGCGTGTCGTCGGTGCGTGTTCGCCCACAGTAGCGATAGAATTCCAGCACGGAGATTTTGAGATGAAACGAATCGTAATCATTGGCGGCGTCGCCGCACTCGCGATCACCTCAGCAACACTGTTGGCGCAACGCCGCACCTTCGAAAAGTTCACCGTCGAAGGACAGCCAATCGATAAACGAGCTCCCGAGCTCGATACCGATCATCCGGTCTTTCCGGGCCAGACGCGCGCGCCGTATCACAAGACCGTCGACGTTGCGGTCACGACGATCGCCGAGGGCCTCGACGTACCGTGGGCCGTCGAGCAGCTGCCGAGCGGACGGTTCCTGATCACCGAAAAAGCCGGACGCCTGCGCGTGATCAACAAGGACGGTTCGAGCTTTCACACGATCACGGCGGGCATGCCGCCGGTTTACTTCCGCGGCCAGGCCGGTCTCCTTGACGTGGCGCTGGATCGGAACTTCGCGACCAACCATCGCATCTTCTTTGTCTATCTGCGTATCGTTGACGACGCCACCTGCGCGCACGCCGTCGACAGCGCGACGTTGAATGAAGAGGCGGGCACCATCTCGAACGTGACCACTATCTTCCAGGCGACGCCGTTTACCAACCGCGCGGTGAGCCAGAGCGGAGCGCGCATTGCGATCGATCCGAAAGACGGCAACCTGTTCGTGTCGATCGGCGATCGATCCACCGGTGATCCGCTGCCGCTGCAGGCACAGGACAAAGCCACTTACCTCGGCAAGGTGATCCACATCACGCCGGAAGGAAAGCCGGCGCCGGGGAATCCGTCGATTGGAAGTTTGCCGGCGGCCTGGACGCTGGGGCATCGCACACCGCAGGGCCTGGCCTTCGCGCCCGACGGCCGTCTCTGGGAAACGGAGCACGGCCCGCGCGGCGGCGACGAGCTGAACCTGATCGAGAAGGGCAAGAACTACGGCTGGCCGGTGATCGTGCACGGCATCAACTATCCCGGCACGAAGATCGGCGAAGCCATTGTCGAGAAGCCGGGACTCGAGCAGCCGCGCTACTACTGGGATCCGATCATCGCGCCGTCGGCGCTGGTGTTCTACGAGGGCAGTCTGTTTCCGCAGTGGAAAAACAGCGCGCTCGTCGGCGCGTTGAGCGGGCAGGCGATTTTCCGCCTCGAGATCGGCAAGGACGACAAGGTCGTCAACGAAGAGCCGATCCTGATGGATCTCAACGCGCGCATCCGCGACGTGCGCGTGTTCCAGGACGGCGCGGTGTATGTGCTGACCGAAGGCGCCGGCGGCAAGCTGCTGAAGGTGACACCGAAGTCGTGAAGGTCGTGCGTTCGCTCTTCAACGCGGTGGTTCCGGCGATCGGCGCGATCGCACTCACGGTTGCGAGTGCGCTCTCGCAGGAGAAGGCGGTGGTCATTCCCGCGCCCGCGGTCGGGCCGTCTGCATCCCAGGCGACGTCTGAAGTGGCGGTGTTCGCGGGCGGCTGCTTCTGGGGCGTGCAGGGCGTGTATCAGCGCGTGAAGGGCGTGACGTCGGCGGTGTCGGGCTATGCGGGCGGAGAGAAGAACACGGCGAAGTATGAGATCGTCTCGCGCGGCGGCAGCGGCCACGCGGAATCAGTGCGCGTCACCTACGATCCGCGGCAGATCAGTTACGGACGCCTGCTGCAGGTGTTCTTCTCGGTGGTCCATGATCCAACGACTCTGAATCGTCAGGGCCCTGACGTCGGCACGCAGTATCGATCGGCCATCTTTCCGTCGAACGCGGAGCAGGAGACGATCGCGGCGGCGTACATCGCGCAGCTGAATCAGGCGCGCGTGTTTCGGAATCCGATCGTGACGAAGATCGAGCTCGATCGCCCGTTCTTCGATGCGGAGCGCTATCACCAGGATTACCTGATCCACAACCAGTCGGATCCGTACATCCTCTACAACGATCTTCCGAAGATCGCCGAGCTGAAGCGGGTGTTTCCCGAGTTGTATCTATCGAAACCAGTGCTCGCGGGAAGCCGATGAACGACCAATTGCTTGCCGGGAAGCCGGGTTTCTGACTACAATCTGATGTTTGCCGGGTGTCGGGCTTGCCCGACGGAGCTCGGTAGAACGGCGAGCGAAGTCGGGCGGTTAGCTCAGTTGGTAGAGCACCGGCTTTACACGCCGGCTGTCAGGGGTTCGAGTCCCTTACCGCCCACCAGACACGATTCTTGGATCTCGTGACCTGGTGACGTGGTGATCGGGTGATCAGAGTTCTGGTTTTGTGCTCGAGGGCGATGACAAGCCCTTATCAGATCACGAAATCACGAGGTCACGCGATCATCAGATTCAAGATTCCCCTCCGGGGGGTGGTAGTTCAGTTGGTTAGAACGCTGCCCTGTCACGGCAGAGGCCGCGGGTTCGAGTCCCGTCCACCCCGCCACTTAACTCACGCTAGATCAACGACTTGCCGATCTAGCGATCCGCCGTCTCCAGAATGCCTCCACGACGCGGGGAGACTCGGGGTTCATCCAGAAGACGAATCGCTGCATCGAGCGCCGCGGGACTCAGGTTCCCGCACACCGCTCTGAACAGGAACACATCGAGGGTAAGGGCGGCGGCACCCACATCGCTGTTCCGGAGAATGCCGCGGAACAGGCCGGCATTGGTGCGATCCGTGGGATCGTCGAGGTCTCGGTTGCCATCCACGAGGAACAGAAACATGTCTCGGTCTCCCAAGTAGGCGCCGGACGGAACTTTCTCGGCGCCGAATTCGCCGTCCTTGTATCCGAGCGGCAAGTGCCAGGCCGGATGATCGGCCATGAGGGCGAGCACCCGGCCGGCCAGCTCGTCATGCTGGACGCGTGCATAACGCGGTGATGTGATCGCGTGCACCGTCCAGGGCGCAGTCCGCTCGATGAACAGTTGGTGCTCGTCTCGAGCGAACTGCTGCAGCCCGTAGTTGATGGCCGATGAGGCGATCGCTGCGGGCAGCGTGCGCAGGTAGCTGGGCGGCGCGCTGGCCAATGTGGCGAGCTGGCCGAAGCTCCAATGCGTCAAAGCGGCGGTGCGACCCGACGTGTTGCGAATGGCAAGATCGTCGTCGTCGACCACCATGGTCCTGAGATCGACCGTCTCAGCAATGCGCTCTTCGATGCGGGCGCGTCGTGTTCGGGCCGCTTCGTAGAGTGTTTGAACGCTGGCGTATCGCTCGTCGGGTGGGCGTGAGGCCCATTCCCGGTGAGCGGTGTACACCGTGACAGCGGACACGCTTATACCGGTCATTGTTTGCTCCTTTCGACATGGCCAATGGGGCGATGCGGTGGATCAGCTCCTCGTGGGATGTGCGACGAGGAGGCGTGGCTGCAGGACGCAGCCACAACGGAATGATTAGACGGTAGACCCGTTGAACGTTTCTGTCAACGTCAGCTATTGGCTCCACAGTTCATCGAACATGAATATGAACGTCACTGAAAGTCCTTGACGTTACCGTGCGAGCAGTTTGGACCTGCCGGCGATTCGCGCACGCTCGCGACGCCAGAGTTGAGCGCTCTTCGCTTCAGCATCTTTGAAACCACCTCATAAGACTGGCGCCAAGTGTGACGATTTGCCTACACGTCGAAGGACATTTGTCTTCGACGTCCTTGAGTTGAGGCCACATCCAAGCAACGTGGCGCCATTCGACGATCCAGACGACCGCTCGTGCCATCGCGAGAGAGCTCGGCTCCTGTCGAGTGTCGCCGCCGCGGACGATGTCGTGCACGCCAGGGCCACGCCTGAGGACAAGATCCGCATCGTGCGGGGGTGGAAGACGCGCGGGGCCATTGTTGCGATGACGGGAGACGGCGTTAACGATGCGCCGGCGCTACGCGAAGCGCAAATCGCCATCGCGATGGGGCTCACCGGCACTGAGGTGACGCGCGAGGCGTCGGACATGGTGGGTCGCTGGTGATCATGACGGTCGAATCGCTTTGTGCCTTTGCTCATGGCGTCCCAAAATTAGCGGATGGTTCCTTTGAGGCTGCGTCAAAGGCGGTGCGGTTCACACGGGCCCACAGCGCGTCGTAGAAGCCGTCAGGCAGATCGCTCTTCAGCTCGAAGACAAACGAACGCGTGTCGTCGCTTCCTCCCTCGTAAGCACGGATTTCAAGACGGTAGCCATCGAGACGCAACACTGAGAACACATCGGCGAAGCGCCAGTGGCGGCTCTCGCCGGCGCGTTCGGTACGATAGAGGAGCTGTGAGTCGTACAGCACAAGGACGCCCTCGCTTCCCCGCCCCTGCCGCTGGTGCTTGACACTCGCTCGAAACAGCGGCTCGCCTTCGATGCGAGGCATCACGGCAGTCACGACAGACCGGCTCGTGCGGTCCAGCAGAAACGTCACCAATTCCGAGGCCACGGTTCCTCCGACCACGTCGAACCGAAACGTCCGGTCGGCGCCGAGCCTAAGTCTGCCCTGGTCCTCGTAAGTCAGCACTCTGAGACGAGTCGGCGACAGAATCTGGATCTGCTTGATGTCATCGTACGACCAAGTGCGAACGTCGTCTTTGTCCGTCGTACGGTATTCGATGCCGTCCTGACCAACTACGAGTGTGCCTCGGCTGGCGCCCCACACGTGGCCGTGATCCCTCTTGACAGACAGCTCGAACGGCGGACCAGCGGCCAGCGCGCCGGAAGGCAGGACCAGTGCGACGGCCATCGCCGCGATCATGATTGACATACGGAACATGGTGACCTCTCTTACGTTTGCGATTGCGCGACCCGGGCGAGCGCCGGCTTGACCTCGCCGTACCACTTCCAGATGGCAAAAATAACGGGATAGATCAGGAGCTGCAGCGCGAACGACGAGATGACGCCGCCGACCATCGGCGCCGCAATCCGCTTCATCACGTCTGCGCCGGCGCCCGCGCCCCACATGATGGGCAACAGTCCCAGCAGGATCGCCGCGACGGCCATCATCTTGGGACGAAGCCGCTGCACGGCGCCATCTTCGACGGCGGTATGCAGATCCTCGAGACTCTGCATGCGCCCGTCGCGCTTGAAGCGCTCGTACGCAAGATCGAGGTACAGCAACATCACGACGCCCGTCTCGGCATCGACACCAGCGAGCGCGATGATCCCGACCCACACCGCAACGCTCAGATTGTAGCCAAGCAGATAGATCAACCAGAAAGCGCCGATCAGCGAGAACGGCACGGCCAGCAGTACGATGGCAACCTTGGTGAGGTTTTGCGTATTGAAATACAGCAAGACAATCACGATCAGGAGCGTCACGGGGATGACCAGCATCAGGCTTTCCTGCGCGCGCAGCATGTACTCGTACTGGCCGCTCCACTCGAGGTAATAACCCTCGGGCAGCTTGACCATCTCCGTGACGACGCGCTTGGCCTCGTCGACATATCCGCCAATGTCGCGATCGGCGACGTCGACATACACGTAGCCGAGCAGTTGCGCCTGCTCGGTTCGAATGACCGTGGGCCCCGTCGTCAGCGAGATCTCGGCCACCTGTTCGATGGGGATCTGCATACCGCCCGGCGTCGAGATCAGCGTGCGCCGGATGGCGTTGACGTCGCTGCGATAGTAGCGCTGATAACGCACGTTGACGGGGAACCGCTCGCGTCCCTCGATCGTCGTCGTGATGTTGGCGCCGCCGATGGCCGACTCGATCACCATCTCGACGTCCTGAACCGTCAAGCCGTAGCGGGCGATCTGGTCGCGCTTGATGGTGAAGTCGACGTAGTAGCCGCCGGTGACCCGTTCGGAGAACACGTTCCGGGTGCCGCGGACGCTGCCCAGCGCACCCTCGATCTGCGTGCCAATGCCGTTGATCGGCTCGAGCTTCGGACCGAAGATCTTGATGCCGACCGGCGTGCGAATGCCCGTCGACAGCATGTCAGTACGTGCCTTGATCGGCATGGTCCAGGCGTTGGCGACGCCGGGAAGCCGCACCATCCGGTCGAGCTCGGCCTCGATCTTCTCCGGTGTCATGCCCGGCCGCCATTCGGCCTCGGGCTTGAGGTTGATAACCGTCTCGATCATCTCGAGCGGGGCGGGGTCGGTGGCGGAGATGGCGCGGCCGGCCTTGCCGAACACGGACGCGACTTCCGGCACCTGCTTGATGATCTTGTTCTGCAGCGCCAGGATCTGCTGCGCCGTCTGCACCGACGCGCCCGGCAGCGTGATCGGCATGTAGAGCAGCGTGCCCTCGTAGAGGGGCGGCATGAACTCGGAGCCCAGCCTCAGGTATACCGGCACGGTGCTGGCCATCATCAGCACCGCCGCCAGCAGGGTCACGAATTTGTGGCGCAGCACCAGCTTCACGAACGGGTGATACAGCCAGATCAGGAACCGGTTGACGGGATTCTTCGCTTCCGGCGCGATCTTGCCGCGGATGAACAGGACCATCAGATAGGGCACGACCAGGACCGAGATGAGCGCCGCGAATCCCATGGCAAACGTCTTGGTGAAGGCCAGCGGCTTGAACAACCGTCCCTCCTGCGCCTCGAGCGTGAAGATGGGCAGGAAGGACACGGTGATGATGAGCAGCGAGAAGAAGAGCGGACGTCCCACTTCTTGGGCCGCCTCGATGAGAATCTCGCGTCTCGGCCTCGTGCCCGCGTCGTGCTCGAGATGCTTGTGCGCATTCTCGATCATGATGATCGCGGCGTCGATCATGGCACCAATGGCGATGGCGATGCCGCCGAGGCTCATGATGTTGGAGCCGAGGCCGATGTACTTCATCGCCATGAATGACAGGAGAATGGAGAGCGGCAGCGTGAGGATGGCCACCAGTGCGCTGCGGAAGTGCCACAGGAACACCACGCACACCAGCGAGACGATCAGCATCTCTTCGACGAGCTTCTCCTGCAGGTTGTCGATGGCGCGCTCGATCAACGCGGACCGATCATAGGTCGTGACGAACTCCACGCCCTCAGGGAGCGCCGGCTGCACTTTCTCCGCGACGGCCCGCTTGATGTTCTCGATGACGCCGTAGGTATCGACCCCGTACCGCACGACGACGATCCCGCCGGCGACGTCGCCCTCGCCGTTGAGCTCCGCGACGCCGCGCCGCATATCGGGGCCGAGGTGCACGCGGCCGACATCCCTGACCAGGATGGGAGTGCCGTCGGGCTTGGCGCCAAGGCCGACCTGCTCGATGTCGGCGACGTTCTGAAAATAGCCGCGACCCCGCACCATGTACTCGCGGCCCGTCCACTCGACCACGCGCCCGCCGACGTCGTTGTTGCTTCGACGGACGGCGGCAATGACCATGTCGATCGGCATGTTGTAGGAGAGCAGCGCGTTGGGATCGACCTCGATCTGGTACTGCTTGACATACCCGCCCACCGGCGCCACTTCGGCCACGCCGGTCACGCTCCGCAGCCAGTACTGGACGTACCAGTCGTTCAGCGTGCGCAGCCGCGACAGATCGTGCTTGCCGGTGCGATCGACCAGCGCGTACTCGAAGGCCCATCCGACGCCCGTCGCATCCGGCCCCAGCACGGGCGTGACCCCACCGGGGAGACGCCCTTGCAGGCCATTGAGGTACTCGAGCACGCGGCTGCGCGCCCAATACAGATCGGTGCCGTCCTTGAAAATCACATACACGAACGACACGTCGAAGTAGGAGAAGCCGCGAACCACCTTCACGTTCGGCGCGGAAATGAGGGCCGTGACGATCGGATAGGTGACCTGGTCTTCCACGAGTGTTGGACTGCGGCCCTCCCAGTTCGCGGTCACGATGACCTGCACGTCGGACAGGTCCGGGATGGCGTCGATGGGCGTGTTGCGAATGGCCCACACGCCGCCGCCGACGATGGCGAGCATCAGCAGCAGGACGATGAAGGCGTTGCGGGCGCTGAAGGCAATCAGCTTTTCAATCACGGCCGGTCTCCAGGGTTCGATGGCTCATGTCAGTGCGCATTCACTTGTGCTGCGAGTGATCCAGCGCCTTCGGCGCGGAGGGTTTCGTCCCGTCTGTCTTGGGCTTGCCGCCGCCCATGTCCATGCCCGGCATGCTCATCGACATCGCCTGCATGGCGGCCTGCAGGTTGGTCTCGGAATCGATCAGAAACTGCGCCGAGGTCACGACCAGGTCGCCCTCCGCCAGTCCGCTGACCAACGGGAAGAAGTCGTCGACTGGCTGGCCGACCTCGATCTCGCGCGGTTCGAAATACCCGTTCGTCAGCGCCACGATGGCATAGCGTTTCGTGCCGTTGTCGATCACCGCTTCCCTGGGAAGGGCGAGCTGCTCGCCACCCGACGCACGAATCAGCACGGTGACGTAGCTTTCGGGCTTGAACTCGAACCCGGGGTTCCGGAATTCGATGCGAACCTTCACGCGCCGGGTCTGTGGATCGACTTCAGGGTAGATGAACGTGATCCTGCCCTTCAGGCTTCGCGTCGACTGGTCGTACGGAAACTGAATCTCGGCCTCCTGCCCCACCTTCACCAGTCGCGTTTCGTACTCGAAGATCTGCCCCAGCACCCAGATCGTGGAGAGGTCGGCGATCTTGAACGTGCTCGTCTCAGGTGAGATGTACTGGCCCGCAAACGTTTTGCGCTCGAGCACGACACCGTTAAAGGGCGAATAGAGGGTCAGGGTCCGTCGCGGCTGGCCGGTGCGCTCGAGCTCCTGGATCTGCTTCTCGCTGATGTCCCATAACGCCAGGCGCTCCCGTGCCGCGGCCACCAGCGACTCGGCGCCAGCGCGCGTCTCGGGGAAGCGGCTCTGGCCGAGTTGCTGCTGGGCCTTGAGGGCAAGCAGATACTCCTTCTGCGTCGAGACGAGCTCGGGACTGTAGATGGTGAACAGCGGCTGTCCGCGTGATACGCGCTTGCCGACATAGTCGACGAACACCTGCTCGACCCACCCCATGATCTTCGGGTGGATCTCGGTCACGCGTGTTTCGTCGTACGCCAGCGTCCCCACGGTACGAACGGTCGTGTCGAGCGACCGCCGCGCGACCGTTGCCGTGCGGACACCGATCAACTGCTGGCGGGCGGGCTCGATATACACGCCCTTCTCCGCCGCGCCGGCCGCTGCCGCGCTCATGTCCATGCCGGGCATGTCGGCGGGCATGTCCGCCGGCGCCGCCGGTTCGCCGGTCGCCGCGCCGGCGGCCTGGTCATCGGCGGTCGAACGAAGCGCGAGCCACGCACCTCCGGCCCCGATGACGAGCGATACGGCCGCGACCGCCGCCAATGAGCCGAGGCGACGCGTTTGCTGTTGGATAGGTGTGTCGGTCATGGTCGTTTCACCTGATGAAGCTCATGCCGGTCAGCGGCTCGAGCCGTGCCAGCGCCTGGAGATGACGCGCGTGCTGTTCCTCGTAGCTGATCTCGTAGCTCAGCACCGTCACGAAGTTGGTCAGCACACTCAGAAAGTCCACGCGGCCGACCTGATACGACGCCAGCGATGATTCGAGGGAGAGACGCGCCTGTGGAAGGACGCTGTCGCTGTACAGCTCAGCGAGCCGATTGCTGGTGGTTCCAGCGAGATACTGCTCGGTCACCTGAGCTGAAGCCATCGAGACGGTGGCATCGCGCATTTGCCGGCCGGCTTCGAGCGCCGCTGCGGCTTCGGCAATCATGGGGCGCTGTTTGCGCTGCCAGAAGAGCGGCACCTTGACCATGAAGTCGACGCCGTACATCCACGGCATACCACCAACGAACTTCTGACTGGTGACGTTGATCCCGAAGTCGGGCAGCAGCTCCTTTCTCGCCAGTGCCAGCGCCTGCTGACCTCGGTCGATGACGCGCTCGTCACGCTTCAGCGCCGGATAGTTCTGCCGCAGAAGCGCGCGCAGGTCTTCGACCGGGGCCGTCAAAGGAGTAACGTCGAAGGTCAGCGCGGGATTGAGCGGAGTGTCCGGCGGCCGGAACAACAGGCCGTTGATCTCGGCCCGCAGCGAATCGCGCTGTTGTTCGAAGAGGGCCTGGCGCTCGAGAATCAACGAGATCTCGACCTGTGCCTTCAGCACGTCCTGCTGGACGCCCTGCCCCACGCTGAACCGTGCCTCGGCAATCTGTCGGAACTGATCCAGCCGTTCCTTGTTGCGTTCGAGAATGTCGAGGCTTCGGTTCAGGTACTGGTATTCGACATAGGCGGTCTTCAGGTCGGCGACCAGACGCCGACGCGTCGTCTCGTAATCCCATCGCACGGCCTCCGCCTCGGTCGTGGCGACACGACTCTTGAGTCCGAGCTTGCCTGGGAATGGGATTTCCTGCGAGAACCCAAACTGTCTGAAACTGCCCGGTGCGCTCGCCGACGGAAAGAACGGTGCCCGCAACAACCCACCCATGTAGCCAACACTGAGCGTGGGATCCGGTAGGGCGCCGGCCGGGGCAATGCGCGCCACGCGCATGTCGATGTCGCGTCGCGCCGCTTTGATCTCCGGGTTGTCTCGATCGAGCTCGCCGACCAGTGCCGACAGCGTGGACGGCGGAGTCCTCGGCACCTGCGCGACAGCCGGCATCGCAACCAGAACCACAAGAAACGAAATCAATGACATCCACGCTTGTCTCATCACGAACCCTGTCTCACGGTCAGCCCGTACTTCTGCAGTCGATAGAGGAGCGCGCTGCGCGTCAGCCGAAGGAGCTTGGCGGCACGCGACCGGTTGCCGCCCGTCATGTCGAGCGCGAAGACGATGAGCGCGCGCTCGACGGCTTCGAGATCCACGCCCGAGGTGGGCACGATCACGATCGCGACACCCGTATCGGCGGACTGGCGCACGGTCACCGCCGGCTCAAGATCGAGAGGCGTCGTCGAAGGTCGTGAAGGCACCACACTCCAATCCAAGGCAAGGGGCGTACCGAGGCGAGGCCAAGCGGCACTTTCGCCGAAGCCTGGCGTTTTCAGGCGCGTTTTTCCTGGATGTGGCGCACCGGCCCGCCGGCAAAGGTGCGTGACCGACTATTCTCAGACACCACACGAAGCGTGAACGTCTGAAAACAGACAGCACTCGGCGCGCGAGGCTCTGATGACTGGAGGTTCGCCGCAAGGTTGCCCAAGAGCCGCTTGGCATCGCGGTTGCCAACTACTTGGACCGTGGAGTGGAGTCGCAACGAAGTTCGATCCGGCGTCGAGTTCCTGTCACGGCCATCGCCGCGGTTGCCGCGTCACGACGGGCTCCGCGCACCGACCATGTTTGCCGGAGTCTCGGCACTGTTTCACCTTACGCTCGCGGTTGCGGTGTTTGTCGTCGCGGGCATCAGAGGGGCAGCGAGTGCGGCGCCGGACACGCAAGCCGCCGTGACTCCGCTGGAGCGGCGCACTGTCGTCTTCCTGGTCCAGCCACTGCAACATGGCCCCGGCGGGGGCGGCGGAGGCGGAGGCAACCGCCAGCGTGAACCGGCAGGACGCGCACAATCGCGCGGTCGCGATTCGGTCACGCTGCCGGCCGCCAAACCTATCGCCCCCGCGGCACTGCCACGAGAGGAGCCGGTTCCGCCGCAGGTTGTGGCACTCGACGCGAAGCCCCTGGCATCCGACTCGATGTTCCAGGTCGGTCTGATCGAGGGTCCACTTCGAGTCAGCCCGTCGCAGGGTCCCGGCTCCGGTGGCGGCGCCGGCGACGGCGTTGGTACGGGTATCGGCTCAGGACGCGGACCGGGCGTCGGGCCGGGGACTGGAGGCGGAACGGGCGGCGGCGTTTATCGTCCCGGAGACGGAGCGAGCGCGCCAACAGTGCGGCTCGAAGTGAGGCCGACCTATAACGGGGAAGCCATGCGCGCGCGAATCCAGGGGTCTGTGATCCTCGAAGCCGTAGTCCAGCGCGACGGCACGCCTCGTGACATTCGCGTCATCCGATCGCTGGACCCCGGCGGCTTGGATCGCCAGGCAGTGTTGGCGGCCGAACAATGGCGGTTCAACCCAGGCCGGCGCGATGGCGAACCCGTGGACGTACTCGTGACCATCGTCTTGGATTTCCGCATCCAGTAGTCCTCTCCAACACATCGGCATGGTGTCTGCGCTCAGACAGGTGCGCCTGCGCCCGCGTGAAATCACACAACAACGGGGTCGGCCAGATTCGTATTCTCTCGGCCAAACCGATATGAACGTCGGTGACTTGCGTCCTGCCTCGCTGGCATGCGTTATGAGTAAGGCGAGAGCAGGCGTGGCGTTGCCGCGCGAGACAGGAGGCCTATTTCAGGTGACTCAGTCATTCTTGCCAGTCGTCACAGCGATCATCATCCTTCTCACAGCCGGCCCCGTCGCGGCGCAGTCGCCCGCGCAGTCTCCCGACGTCCCCGGCACGTCGCGCCCGGTCTCCGCGGGGCTGCTCGGAGGCGTGTCTGCCGGATCGGGCGATGCCGGCGCAAGCGCCGGGGCCGTGCTCACGTTCGACGCAACCGACCGAATTGCGGTCGAAGCCCGCAGTGTCTTTCTGCAACGCGGCAGTGGTGCGCATGGGCTCGAGCTCACCGGGACGGCCCTGATGTCGATCGCCGCCAGCAAGCGAGCCGCGCCATACATCGCTGTAGGTGGAGGACTCTATCGGGCCAGCTTCGCCCTCGGCGACGATCGGCTCTTTGGCCAAATGGGATCGCAGTTCGCGTCGGGTACACAGTTCGTGCCTGCTCGCGGCATGGGCTTCGGCATGATGACGGGCGGCATGACGTTCAACGGCAACATCTGGACGGACACATGGACCGGTCCCGCCTTCACTGCGAGCCAGATGCCGATGATCTACGCCAACCGGCTCGGGCAGATGAAGATTCCGTCGGGTGGGCGCTGGATGATGCGCTCGTACACCGATCCAGCGCTCACGGTTGGCGGCGGCATACGGTTCGATGTCACCAACCGCGTCTACGTCAAGCCGGACGTACGCGCGCTCGTCGTATTTGGCGGCGGCGATCGCCAGGTCCTGACGACCATGGTCGTCGGCCTTGGGTATCGATTCTGAACGAGGACGTTATGGCTCGCACTCTCGTGCGCTTTACGACGTTGGCAACGGTTCTTGTCATGTTCGCAGCCGCGTCGAACGCGCAGTCACCTCCGACTCCGACGCCTTCGCCGGGTTCTGATGGTACGGTGCGATCGGTCGCGAGCCAGGCCAGATTCAGACAAGGCGTGGACCTGGTGTCTCTCGACGTCTGCGCAAGGGACGGCATGGGCCGCCCGCTGATGAACCTTGTGGCTGACGACTTCCTGGTTTTGGAGAATGGCAAACCACAGGCAGTCTCGATTGTCATGCCGTCTGGAGCGGTTCCCCTCACCGTCGTGTTGCTCATCGACCACAGCATGAGCATGGACGGCCCGAAGCTGGCGCGAGCCCAGGAGGCGGCGCGCTTGTTCGTCGGTCAGTTGCGTCCGGAAGACCGTCTCGAAATCATCGCGTTCAACCAACAAGCAAAGCGCGTGCTCGCGTTCGACGACGCTCCTTCCGGGGCAGCAACGGCGTTGAACTCGATTCGCGCGTGGGGAACCACATCGATCTACGAAGCGCTTCTGGTAGCGGCCAACGACCTCGTTCGCGCACGGGCCGGCGCGGAGCCCGAGACCAGAGAAGTCATCATCGTGCTCTCGGACGGCGAGGACACGGCCAGCGTCGTCGGCTTCGACGAGGCGTTGCCGGTCGTTCGACGGAGCGGGGCGATCGTCTACACCCTCTCGCTGCGCACCGACGCCAAGGGCATCTGGCTGGGGGCGACGTGGCCACTCCTCGAATTGGCCCGCGACACCGGAGGGCGCACGCTCGGCGTACCGGCCCTTGAGAAGCTGCCGGAGCTCTATGCCGAGATCGCGGCCGAAGTGCGGCATCTCTATCGAATTGGCTACGTGTCGAATGACGAGCGCCGCGACGGCCAATGGCGACAAGTCGCGGTGCGCGTGCCCACGCGTGACGCGCGGGTCCGGACGCGTGCCGGCTACTACGCAGCGGGTCAACGAAAGCAAGGTGATCGGCGATGACGATGCGATTCACGCGAGTGCTTCTGACACTCGCTGGCGGTGTGGGGATTGTCGTCGGTGTCACGGCCGTCTTCGGAGCCGATCAGGCAGGTGCCCCAGCACCCATCCTGCGAACAGACACCATTGCCCGTGTGGCTCGGACCCGCACACCATCAGTCGTGTTTTTGCACACGATGCGCGAGGGTTCGCGAGAACCGACACTCCTCGAAGGGATCCTGACGCCACCGCAACGGACGCGCCGGACCACCCGCACGATTCAGGAAGGGCTCGGCTCAGGTGTGATCATCGACGCCTCCGGGTTGATCCTCACCAACGCCCATGTGATCGAGGGTGCAGACGCCATCCACTACCGGACCGCGGATGGAGACGACGGCGACGTGGCGGTGATCGGCACCGACGCTGATTCGGATCTCGCCTTATTGCGAGCGCAGACGTCGATCCCGCTGCGGCCTGCGCCGCTCGGGAATTCCGCTCGCGTGAGCGTCGGCGACTGGGTTGTCGCGATCGGCAGCCCGCTCGGCCTCCACCACACGGTGACGGCAGGCATCATCAGCGCCAAAGCCCGGGGCATCGACGACTCCGGGCTCGAGTTCCTGCAGACCGACGCCGCCATCAACCCGGGCAATAGCGGCGGTGCACTGTTCGACCTCAAGGGCGCGCTTGTCGGGATCACGACCGCCATCGTGTCGGGGGGCGGTGAGAACATCGGGTTGAACTTCGCGATCCCGATCAACACCGTCAAGGAGGTTCTCCCGCAATTACGCACGGGAAACGTCGTGCACGGCTGGATCGGAATCAGGATGGTGGACGTCAGCCGGAGCGGCGCGCGCGCCATGGGCATTGACTCGGGACTCATGGTGATCTCGCTGGCGGCCGGCGGGCCGGCGGCGCGTGCGGGCATCCGTGTCGGAGACATCGTGCTCGGCGTCGCCGGTCCAGGGCCGGCGACCTCGCAGGACGTGTATCGTCGCATCCGTGACGCCGTTCCCGGCACACCGATGACGCTCGCGCTCTGGCGCGACAGACAACGCGTTGACGTAGACGTGGAAGTCGGAACGCGACCGCGTCAGGAATGACGCGTCAAGCGGCTCAACAGAGACAGCACCTCCTGTGGATCGACGATGGGCTTGCGCAGAAACCCATCCGCTTTGGATTCCAGAAGAAACCGCTCGCGGTCGCCCGACATCACATGCGCCGTGGCGATGATCACCGGCACTCGCGTCGTACTCTCGTCGTCCTTCAGGATGCGGCTCAACTCGAGGCCATCGATGTATCGTCCCTCGTACTGCGTGGCACGCAAGGAGATATCCACGAGTACCGCCACCGTCTCGGCGTCACGTGCCAGCCTGACCGCCTCGTCCCCCGATTCAGTAATCGCGACAGCATAACCGTCGTGTTCGAGCACGTAGCGAAAGTACTTGGCTACCGACGCGTTGTCTTCGACGATCACTACTCGTTTCACGACTCCCTCCGGATCGCCGCGAGTCGTTCCACCAGGACCTCAGGCCGATCGGCGACCGACCGCTTCGCCAGCACTTCGAGAACCAGCGGCGAGGACAGCAGAAGCTGCTCCTGCGCATCGGCCGGCTCAGGGTAATTCGTGATCACGAGGATCGGCAGCTCGGGCGCACGGCCCTCCAATTTCAGTGTTCGAATCACGTCGTATCCGGATTGATCAGGCATGCGCAGATCCAGAAGGACGGCATCGAATTGCTGCGCGTCGACGAGACGCAGCGCCTCGGCGCCGCTGGCGGCGTGCTGCACGATGTACTCGTGAGGCGGCAGGATGCTGGTCACGAACCTGAACACCATCGGGTCATCGTCCGCCACGAGTACACGCAGGGGCGTCGCGCGTGGGGAGTATGACACTCGCTCCAGCATCCGTTTCAGATCGGTCCCATCGAGCGGTTTGTCGAAGACGGTCGTGTGGATGGGTAGCAGCTCGAGCTCCACCCTAGCCCCGTGATCCGCTCGATCGATCAACACCACCGGACTGATGGACCGAGTCTGAGGATCTGCGTGCAACGCCACAAGAAGATCGAGCCACTCGCGTGCGCAGTCCAGGTCTCGGGCGGCTGTGAGGTCGATCAACAGGACGTCCGGTGGTTCGACCTGCACGAGCGCTCGGACTCCGTCTGCGGTGGCGCCTTCGCGCACCGCGTGGCCGCTGCTCTTCAGCGAGTTCGCCATGGCCTTCCGCGCGTCGGCATCCTCGCCCATAAGCAGCACCGAGGAGCGTCGGGGTCGGTCGCCGGTCCATTTGCCTGAGGCCGCATCCAGCAGGGCTTCCCTCGCAACGGGTACCGTCAGTGCCACGGTCGTGCCCATGCCTTCACCCGCTGACCGCAGCTGAATCCGGCCGCTCATTCGCTCGATGAGGGCCTTGCTAATGGCCAGACCCAGGCCGCTCCCGCCATGTCGTCGTGTGTGGGAGCCATCGATTTGTCGAAACTTCTCGAACAAGAGCGGCTGCTTGTCCAGGGCGATCCCAATCCCCGTGTCGGCCACGTCCACGCCGACATGCGCGCCGTCACCGTCTGTCACGAATGCGCTGACCCGAATCTGCCCACGATCGGTGAATTTGACCGCGTTACCGATCACGTTGCGTAAGACCTGGCGCATGCGAGATCGGTCGACGCGAATCGGAGGCAACGTGGTCGGCACGTCCGTCACCAGCGCCAGCCCTTTCTCGTTCGCCTGCGCCCTTGTGAGCGTCATGACCTCAGCGATCAGGCCGGCGAGATCGACGGTTTCAACTTTGATGTCGAGCCGACCGGCCTCGATGCGCGACAGATCCAGGATGTCGTCGACGAGCGAGAGCAGATGCAGCGCGCTTCGATGCACGTCGTCGAGGAGATCGCGCTGTTCGACCGGATCGTCAACGTAGCCATCGACGAGAATTCGCGAGAATCCGATAATCGAAGTCAGAGGCGTCCGAAGCTCGTGCGAGGTGGTCGCCAGAAAGTCCGCCTTGACCCGGTTCGCCTCCTCGAGCGCGCGGTTCGCCGATGTCAGCCTGTCGTTCAGTTGTCTGAGTTCCCGCACGCTGCCTTCGAAGTACGTTTCGCAGATCAGGCCCAAATCGAGAATGATGATTCGCTCGAGGCTGCCGCGTGTTCGGAGACGCTGATCCGGGTCCCTGATCTCGCGCTCGAGGAGCTCGCGGAGGAACCGGCCCACGACGTGCATGGCGGAGATCACATACCGCTGCGGCAGCCCGATCTGCACATGCCGGAAGCCGATGCGAAAGCGCTCTTGCGCGTACGCGCTATCGTAGACGCCCGAGAAGAGGCCGCGTGCCCAATGCTGGAGCGTGCGTTTCAGCCGCGCGATCTGCGCCTCGCCGCCGGTAAAGACGGCGGCGGCTTCGGGGTGCCGCGGGATCTGTTCGTAAAACCGATCGGCCATGGCGGGCAGATGAGGCTCCACGATGGGCGCCAGTGAGGCCAGCCTTGCTGCATCGTCGGCCGTGAAGCCGACATACCGCTTCATCTCATCGAAGAAAGTCTCGGGCACGACATCTCAAGTGAACTCAGTCAAACTACCATCAGGGTGACGCGGACTTCGTGTCGGCTCGATTAAAAAGCGTTCATAAACCTGGCGGTCGAAAGGGAGGCCACAATGGCCAAGGATCCAGTCTGTGGGATGCAACTCGCCGAGGCAACTGCGGCAGCGAAAAGCGAGTACAAGGGAACGACGTACTACTTCTGCAGCCCGGCTTGCAAGACGGTCTTCGACAAGAACCCGGAGAAGTACGCGACGAAGTAGACGGTTGAATAGCGTGCGGCGGCCTACGTCTGGCCAGTCGGCTCGACCGGCTTCTTCTCTTTCTCCAGACCGAACTTCTCCATGCGGTACAGGAGTGTACTCCGCGTAATGTTCAGAAACGCGGCCGCGCGCGTCTGGTTCCAATTGTGTTTATGAAGGGCCGCGAGCAGCAGCTCGCGTTCGACGTCTTCCAGCGAGATGCCTTCGTCGGGCAGCTCCATCCGCAGGTTGGCGACGCGGTGCTCACGAGTCCGCAAGCGCTCCGGAAGGTCATCCAATCCCAGCACACCATCCTTGTCGAGGACCAACGCACGCTCGATCACGTTCTCCAGTTCGCGGATGTTGCCGGGCCACGCGTAAAGGTTGAACGCGGAGTAGACGGCTTTTTCCGCGGTCGGCCTTTCCCGTCCGAGCCGCTCGGCGTGCTTGCTCAGGAAATGGTCGACGAGGAACGGGATGTCGTCCGAGCGCTCGCGCAGGGGCGGCATACGGATCGAGACCACCGCCAAGCGGTAATACAGATCGTCGCGAAACGTGCCGTCCGCCACCATCTTCTCCAGATCCCGGTTGGTCGCCGCGATGACGCGCACGTCCACTTTGATGGGGCGCGTCTCGCCAACCTTGTCGACCTCGCGCTCCTGCAGCACGCGCAGGATTTTTACCTGCAGCAACATCGGCAGCTCGCCAATCTCATCCAGGAAGATCGTGCCGCGGTCGGCGGCCTCGAACTTGCCGCGCTTGTCGCTGACGGCGCCGGTGAACGATCCGCGCCGGTGGCCGAACAGTTCGGATTCGAGCAGCTGCTCCGGGATGGCGCCACAGTTGATCGTCACGAACGGCGCTCGCGAGCGTGAGCTGTGGAAGTGAATCGCCTTCGCCAGCAGTTCTTTGCCAGTTCCACTTTCCCCCTCGAGAAGCACTGACGTGTCGCTCTGCGCGACCCGTCCCGCCGTCTCGGTGACGGCGCGCATGGCCCGCGAGCCTGCGATCATGTTCGCAAAGGAAAAGCGATCCGCGACGACCTGTCGGAGGTAGCGATTCTCGGTGGTCAGCGCCGCTACCTCAAACGCCTTGCGGACCGCTGCCTTCAGCTGTTCCCGATTGAAGGGCTTGGTCAGGTAATCGAACGCCCCCAGCTTCATCGCCTCGACGGCGGAGTTGATGGTCCCGTGCGCCGTGAGCATGATGACGGGCACATCGGGCTGCATGGCCTTGATCCGCGTCAGCACCTCAACGCCATCCATCTCCGGCATCCGGGCGTCGGTGAGGACTAGGTCCACGGTCTCTGCCTGGAACGTCTGCCATCCGGCCGCACCATCGACCGCGGTGAGGACGCGGTACCCTTCTTCGTGAAGGTTGTACTCGACGACCCGCCGCAGGCTTTCGTCATCGTCAATCAGGAGGACGGTCTTCGGGTGGCTCGTCGCTGTCTGCTGGTCGCGCGTCATGACGCTCCTGCCGTTTCCTCCGGGAGGGGCAGCCGAATACGGAAGACACTTCCCGAAGGTGAACCCGGGAGCGCCTCAATGGTCCCTCGATGCGCAGTGACTATCCGTTGGGAGATCGCCAGCCCGAGGCCCGTGCCGCGCGGCTTCGTGGTGAAGAATGGATCGAAGAGGCGCAGCGCATGCTCGGGCGGGATGCCAGGCCCCTCGTCGATCACGTCGATCACTCCCCAGTCGGGTTCCACGAACTCCCGAATCCGGATCTGTCCGCCGGCCGGTGTCGCCTGGATGGCATTGAGCACGACGTTGAAGATCACTTGCGTGATCTGCTCGGGATCAATGGACAACAGCGGCATCGCTGTCGGGCGTTCGAACACGAGGGCTACGGACTTTCGCTCGGCTTGCGCGTTGAGCAAAGCGGCCACGCGCTCGACGATTTCATGGACATCGGTCGGACGCAAGGCTGGATCGTGAGGCCGCGCATAGGTCAGGAACTCACTGACCAACCCTTCCAGCCGCGCCAGCTCCTTGCCGCCGATGTCGGCGAACTCGGCTTCCGGTGTGCCGTGCGCCACGCGGGAGGTGATGATCTCCAGCGCGCCCTTCACGCCGGCCAGTGGGTTTTGGATCTCATGCGCAAGCCCCGCAGCAATCTCGCCAAGCGCCGACAGGCGATCAGCCCGGCGCAGATGTTCCTGGGACTCGCGCAGCTCGCGATTAGCTCGCTCGAGGGAGACGGCGGTGTCGCGGTACCGCGCGGTGAGCCGCCGCTGCGTCGCTGCCAACAGTCCTACCGTCAGTCCCAACACATGGAAGACCACGACCTCCGCATAGAGACTCGCCTCATACGCCCTGTTGCCCGCCCACGCGTCACGGATGTGCGGAATGAACGCGGCTGATGTCAGCGCCGCCGCAGCGATCCCTCCCCACGCACCGTAACAGTACGCGGCAAAGATGATCGGCACGTAGCAGAGATAGTTGTAGAACTCATGTAGTGCCAGATATGCCCGATCGGTCACGAAATGCAGGCTTGCGATTCCGGCGATGCCAGCGATCAGACCGCCTGCGCGAATCAGATGGGGCCGCACATCCCATCCCCCCGCGAGGTGTGGGCTCTCCTGCTCGATCATCGACAAGGCCGGCCTCGTGCCATCAGTCGGTTGAGGATCGCATGGGACGGCCTAATCGCCAACTTTCGGCGGCGGGCACACGTGTGCGCTCAACACTTCCTGCTCCGCAACTATCCAATCGTCCACATCGTTACCCGGCGCACAGCCGCGCTCGCAGTACAGGTGATACGCGCGCAACTCGATTTCACGTTTGAGCTCGTTCGCGTCGGCCACGCTGCTGGGAGCCGGCGGCAAATCGTGGTTGGTCCCCTTGTTCCGGGTCTTTGCTTTATGCGTCATCTCTTCCTCCGTGTCTGTCGAGAAAGATCGCAATCAATGTGCCATGAACCCCAAGACAGCAATCGACGTTTTTATGGCCGCAGATGGCGTTCGGCGGCAGTGAACAGCGCCACACTGCCTGCTTTCAGACAGTCGCTGACGATGACCGCCCGATTTCAACCAGAGTTCCATAGCGACACCGAGCATGTCGGAGGAACTGGCGAGAATCCGACGCGATTGGAGGCGGGCACTCTTCTTGCCCTGAGCCACGGTGAGAAACCCCATGATTGTCTGGGCGCCGGTCTTTCACTTCTATCAGCCCCCAACACAGTTTCCTGCCGTTCTGAAGAAGATCTGCCGCGAATCCTACCGTCCGCTCATCGAGCTTCTGGGCGAATTCGAGCGGGGTCGCGCGACGGTCAACATCAATGGGTCGCTCACGCAGATGCTCCTCGATTGCGGCGCCGAGGACGTGATCAGCAGTCTCCGGAAGCTCGCCGAAGCCGGGCGCATCGAGCTGCTCGGTTCGGCCATGTACCACCCAATTCTCCCACTCATTCCCGAGAGCGAGATCGTCAGGCAGATCGAGCTGAATCACGCGACCAACCGCCGCGCGTTCGGTGACGTCTACGCGCCGCGCGGGTTCTTCCCTCCGGAGCTGGCGTACGACGCGACGATCGCCGCGGCTGTCCAGGACACCGGCCACCAGTGGATCCTGACGTCCGGGATTGCGTGTGCCAGTGACTGGCCGGTCAGTGTGATTCATCGTATCGAAGGCTTTCCCGACCTGGCCGTCCTCTTCCGCGACGACATCGTCAGCAACCGTATCAGCTTCAAGAACATCGACGGTTTCGGCTTCATTGACCATCTGCGCTCGCTTGGCCGCGCGGAGTCATCGACGTACGTCGTCACGGCGATGGACGCCGAGACGTTTGGCCATCATGTCACCGACTGGGAGCGCCTGTTTCTGGCGCACGTGTACGCGCAGTTCGATGGCGAGCCGGAGCGTGTGGAGCTGGGCGTCCAACAGCGCGTCAACCTCGCGGCTCAACACCGCCAGATTCTCGCGGAACCGGCTCCACGCGGCCGGGAGCTGCGCGTTGTGACCGCAACCGAACTGGTAGGTCTGTTCGCAGCCGGAGCACCCACGACACCCAAGCCGAGCTCGTGGAGCACCTCCGGCGACGATCTGGCGAGGGGCGTTCCGTATCCTCTCTGGAGCGATCCGGCGAATCACATTCAGGCGCTCCTCTGGCGTCACCTCAAGGTCTCGATGGAACTCGTCGATCTCGCGACGCGCACGGCCACTCCCGAGGGGCGACCGTACGCCGACATCGCCCGTGGTCTCCTCGATCGCGCGATGCATAGTTGTCAGTTCTGGTGGGCCAGTCGCCGGCCGATGTGGGACCTGAACATGGTCGACCGCGGCCTTACGGAGCAGCGCGCCGTCGCGCTCAACGCCATGAAGGCCCTGACGATGTCCAAGGCGCCTAACCCATGTCGGGAGAGGGCCGACGATCGGTACGCGATCGCCGAGGATCTGGGCCGGCGCGTCCGGCGCCATCTGCTGGCTGCGTAAAGGATGCGACATGGACGACATGCTTGCGAACCTTCTGCAATGCGCGCCGGATCAGCGACGCCTCCTCGGCGGGTGGCGCGACATCCTGGATGACATCCGCGACCTCTGTCAGAACCTCGATGCGCTTCCCGATCAGTGCACGTGCGGCGACGACGTCTCGCACCGCAGCGGCGCCTGCGTGTGCTGCAGTGCGCCTCACGCCAGCCGCATACCGATCTGCGGCGATTGCGGCACTTTGCTCGCCCACCTCAGACCCCGAATCGTCGACCTGACCGTCGATACGATGAGGTTCTTCCCGGTCGTGCGGATCCTGCTCCAATCCCCGGAGCTGGCCCCCGCGCGCGCGGAGGGCGAGCGCGTGGAGCAACATATCGCCGCCGTCATGCGCACGTTTAACCGCCTTGTGGCTGAAGCTGGCGAGTTTCAGGACGGCTGTCGCGCTTCGCACCTTCGCGTCCTCAAGAACACAGCGAGCGCTCTGCTGAGAGAGAGCGACCGGTTCGGTGATCGCCTGGAGCGCACCCCGTGAACTTCGATAGCCGCGGGCCCGATTCTCGTCGAACCGTCAGAGGCGCGGTCGCCATTGCGATCGCCGTGGTGGCGATCTCCGTCCTGCACTATTTGACGAGTCTTCACTCGGTGGTCCTGCACGAAGTACTCAAGCGCCTCTATTACGTGCCGATTGTGGTCGCCGCAGTCACGTGGGGGCTCAGCGGCGGGATGGCCACATCGATGTTCTCAACGTTGCTCTACATGCCGCATGTGGTCTTTCAGTGGCACGCCTGGCCCGTGCTCGAGGCCGAACAGTACGGGGAAGTGCTGATGTTCAACGTCGTGGCGATCGTCGCCGGCGCACTCGCGGACCGCCTCCATGCCGAAAGAACGCTCCATCGCGATTCGGCCGCAGAGCTGCGTGACGCGTACGCCAGGCTCAGGGCCGGAAACGATGAGCGCCTGCGCATGGACCGGTTGGTGACGATTGGTCGCATCGCGTCGGGCATCGCGCACGAAGTGAGAACGCCGCTCGCGGGACTGTTGGGATCGCTCGAGATCCTGGAGAACGAGTTCACGCGGGAACATCCGAAGGCGGAGTTTGTCGTGATCGCCAAGCGGCAGATCACCCGTCTCCAAGAGGTGGTGACCGAGTTTCTGGAGTTTGCGCAGCCTGCACCGCCGGTCGTGCGGCCGGTCGATCTCAGGCAACTCGTAGAGACCACGGCGCGGCTGGCGCGGATCACGCTGGCTCGTCGAGGCGTGAGCCTCGATGCCCCGGCCGCAGACACCACCGTGACAGCCAACGTCGATGCCGAGCAGGTGCAACGAGCCATGCTCGGAATCATGCTCGCGGACACCCCCTCGCTCCGCGATGGTCACATCAGTATCACGATCGCGAATCGCGCGGCCGCGGCTCAGATCGCCGTCGAGCTCGAAGGCCTGACCTCGGTGCCCGCTGTCGGCGATCTCTTCGAGGCCTTTCCAACGACAGCGTGCGGGCACGGCCTGGCGCTCGCCACGGCCGAGCGTCTCATCACCAACCAACATGGAGCAGTGAACGCAGAAGTCATCGACGGCGGCGTTCGTTACGTGATCGATCTGCCGCTGGCGCACGCCTCTCGCCTCGCTAGTACCCAACTTCAAGACCATACGCCGGAGCAAACGTGTTGACGTTGAAGAACAAGCTCAGGGAACTGGGACTCAATCTGTGGTGGACCTGGCAGCCCCAGGTGATCGAACTGTTTCGGGAGATCGACCCGACGTTGTGGCAGAACACGAACCACAACCCAATCGCGCTGCTGGCCGGCCTTACGGACGAAGCCCTCACGGAGCGTATCGACCACAAATCCCTCGAAAGCCGTATCAATTTTCACTACCACCGGCTTCAGGAATACCTGGTCGACGATCGCACCTGGTGCGCCGCGCATGCCGGCGTTCTACGAGTCGCACCCGTCGCTTATTTCTCCGCTGAATTCGGTCTCCATGAATCCCTCCCTTTGTACTCCGGAGGGCTTGGCGTGCTCGCTGGCGACGTCTTGAAGAGCGCGTCCGACCTCGGGATTCCCGCCGTCGGCGTCGGGCTCTTCTATGCGCGAGGGTACTTCCGCCAGCGACTCGACCCTGCGGGGTGGCAACAGGAGGCATACGGCGCCAGCGACATCGCGACGTTTCCTCTCGTCCACGCAGCCGCCCCCGATGGCTCGACGCTCACGGTTCGGGTCCACTGCGGGGACGAGTCCTTGCATGCGCTCGTGTGGATCGCTCACGTCGGCCGCGCGCGCCTGGTCCTCCTGGACTCTAATGTCGATTCGAACCCGCCTCATCTCCGGGAGTTGACCGCGACCTTATATGGGGGAGATCAGGTCACGCGTATTCGGCAGGAGATCCTGCTCGGTATCGGCGGACTGAAAGCGCTGCGCGCGTTGGGCATTCGGCCGTCGGTGCTGCACCTCAATGAAGGCCACAGCGCGTTCGCCATTCTCGAGCGCGCCCGAGAGCGCGTAGAACACGATGGCCAGACGGTCGACCGTGCGCTCAGTGACACGGCAATTGAGACGGTGTTTACGACACACACGCCGGTGGAGGCCGGCCACGATCGATTTAGCGCCGACCTGATGGAACAGCAGCTTGGTTGGCTGCGCGGCCGGCTCGGCCTCGACCCGGCGCGGTTCCTAGCGCTCGGGCGCGTGGACGCGGCCAACGATCAGGAAACGTTCTGCATGACCGTGCTCGGCCTGAAGCACTCGAGACGAAGGAATGGCGTGTCGAGCCTTCACGGGCACGTGGCGCGGCGGATGTGGGGAGCCATCTGGCCCGGCCGATCCGAGGAGGACGTGCCGATCGGCCACATCACGAATGGTGTCCACGCGGCATCCTGGCTGGCGCCTTCGATGACGCGCCTGTACGATCGACACCTCGGGCCCGACTGGTTGTCGCGACAGGCCGATCGGCACACGTGGCAATCGCTCGCCACCGCGGACGATGGCGAGCTCTGGGAAGCCCATACCGTTCTGAGCCGGCGCCTGATCGAATTCGTCCGTCGTCGCACGAAGACGCCGACGACCTTCGACCCGAACGCCCTCACGATCGGCTTCGCACGACGCTTTGCCGCGTACAAGCGCGCGACGGTTCTTCTGACTGACGTCGAGCGCCTGGCGCGACTCTGCGGGGCCGCGGGCATGCCCGTTCAGTTCGTCTTTGCCGGCAAGTCGCATCCGCGCGACGATGACGGGAAACGCCTCATCCAGCAGATCGTCGCACTCGCCCGCGACCCCAGGTTCGCCGGGCGGCTTGCTTTCATCGAGGACTACGATATGAACGTCGCCAGACATCTGGTCCAGGGCGTCGACGTGTGGCTCAACACGCCTCTGCGGCCGCTCGAAGCGTCGGGGACGAGCGGCCAAAAGGCGGCCTTGAATGGCGGCCT
The DNA here is from genome assembly GCA_019752015.1 of Cyanobacteriota bacterium. Lineage (GTDB taxonomy): Bacteria > Acidobacteriota > Vicinamibacteria > Vicinamibacterales > UBA2999 > 12-FULL-67-14b. Next base: position 168,868 of record JAIEMQ010000006.1, read on the forward strand.
TAACTTGTCGACGCTCGACGGATGGTGGGCCGAAGCCTACGACGGCCACAACGGCTTTGCGATTGGGCAAGGCGCTGTTCATGCCGACGCCGCCACGCAATGGGATCGCGATGCGGCTTCCTTGTACGAGGTGCTTGAGACGGAAGTCGTGCCGCTTTTCTACGATCGCGACGAGGCCGGGGTGCCGGGACGCTGGATACGAGCCATGAAGCACTCCATCATGACACTCGGGTGGCGCTACAACGCCGACCGGATGCTCATGGATTACGCGGACACGTGTTACCTTCCGGCCGCCGGGGCGCTGACGCGCGGATGATGGATTCGTTGCCATGACGCTGACCGGTCATCGTCTACTCGCCGATCCGATGCTCAACGCCGGCACGGCGTTCACCAAGCAGGAACGGTCGCAGCTCGGACTCGATGGCCTCTTGCCGCCGACCGTCGAAACGATCGACCAGCAGGTCGCGCGCGCGTACAAGGCGTATCAGCGCAAATGCGACGACCTCGAACGGCACATCTATCTACGTGCACTGCAGGACACGAATGAAGTCCTGTTCTACCGGCTGCTGCTCGACCACATCGACGAAATGGTCCCGATCATCTACACGCCGGTCGTGGCTCAGGGCTGCCGGCAGTTCAGCCGCATCTACCGCCGGCCACGCGGACTGTTCGTGTCGTACCCCTTGCGTCACTCGATCGCGACGCTCTTCCGCAACCGGCCGCATCCGGATGTCGACGTGATCGTCGTCACCGATGGCGAGCGCGTCCTTGGAACGGGAGACCAGGGCGTGGGCGGACTCGGCATCTCGATCGGCAAACTCTCACTGTACACGCTCATCGGCGGCATACCGCCGTCGCGGACACTTCCGATCGTGCTCGACGTCGGCACCAACAATCCGGACCACCTGCGCGACCCCGAATATCTCGGATGGCGGCATGCGCGCGTCAACGGACAGGAGTACTTCGACTTCGTCGATCAGTTCGTCACAGGTGTGAAGCAGGAGTTGCCGAACGCATGCGTGCAATGGGAAGACTTCGCGGCGGCGCACGCGCGCCCGATTCTTGACCGCTATCGAAACGACCTCCTGACCTTCAACGACGACATTCAGGGTACGGCCGCCGTCGTGCTGGCTGCGATTCTGGCGGGTGTGCAGGCAGCCGGGACCGCCCTGACACGGCAGCACATCGTGATGCTCGGCGCGGGATCGGCCAGTATCGGCGTCGCGGACTACCTGCGTCACGCGTTCGTGGCGGCTGGAATGGCGGAAGAAGAGGCGCGGAGCCGTTTCTGGATCGTGAACCGCGGCGGCCTCCTGCATGAAGGTCGGACGAACCTGACCGCCGAACAACGAGTCTACGCACAGCCTGTGGCCGCATTCGGGGGCTGGCCAGAGCTGTCGGAAAGCAGTCCCGGTCTGGCCGACGTGATTCGGCACGTCGACGCAACGATCCTGATCGGTCTGTCGACCGCGGCTGGTGCATTCACCGAATCGATTGTCCGCGAGATGGCGCGCAAAGTGGAACGGCCGCTCATTTTCCCGCTGTCGAACCCCACCGACCGGTCAGAAGCGGCACCCGCGGATCTGATCCGCTGGACCGACGGCCGTGCGCTGGTTGCCACCGGCTCCCCATTTCCGCCCGTGACGTATGGCGGCGAGACGCTTCCAATCTCCCTCTGCAATAACGTCAACATCTTTCCGGCGATGGGCCTGGGCCTCATGGCGTCTGGCGCGGGCCGGGTGACAGACGCCATGATGGTGGCGGCAGCACAGGCCTTGGCGAAACAGTCCCCGGCGCTTGCGAATCCGGCGGCGCCACTACTACCCGCGGTGAACGATCTTCGTCGAGTGGCCGTGGACATCGCCGTCGCGGTCGGTCTCGAGGCGCAACGGACGGGTCTGGCCCGCGGCACGTCGTCCGACGAGCTCAGGGCACGCGCCGTGGCCAGCCAGTGGACGCCCGTCTATCCGAGCTCGGGTCCAAAGTGAGCGTGATGGCAGAAGAACACGACGCGCATAGCGCAGCGGGACATCCTGTCGATCAATCGGTCGCCACATGCATGTGGGCCGAACGCGAGACATGGATGCCTTCGCCCGCGTGGATGCCGGCGCGACCCCGATGGATCTGCTTACGCCTCCGGACGGCCGACGAGGTGACCGACGCCGAGTGCGGCCACTGCCCACACTGGCGCGCGCGACCAGCGTGGCCTGATCGGTGACTGACCATTTCAGTCTGCACCCCGACGCGGGACGGCCATCAATGCGCGACCACCAGCTTCACCACGTCGGACAGCAGATTCTCGTCGCGCTCAACCGCGAAACCGGCGGCGTTGATGTTGTCCAGCGTCCGCCGGTTGATATGCGGGCCCGCACGCGAAACCAGCGGATCCAGCCAGTCGAACACCTTCGCCAGCCATTGCGCGCCGGGCCGCACATGCTCGAGGAACAGCGCATGGCCACCGGGTCGGAGGACGCGCCGGATTTCGGACAGACCCCGCACCGGGTCCGGCACAGAACAGAACACGCACGTGGCGACGACGCTGTCGAAGCTGCCGGGCGCGAACTGCAGGTCCTGAACGTCCATCAGGTGAAGCGTGACGCCGGGCGGCAGCGGCTTTCGGCGCGCCCGTTCCAACATGCGCGGGCTGAAGTCGATCGCGTCGATCTGCAGGCCGGGCCGGTAGAGTGGAAGGTTGCGGCCCGTACCGACGCCGACTTCCAACACGCGCGGCCCCATGACTTGGCCGATGAGACGGCCGCGGAACCGGTCCATCGCCATCTGTTCCATCGGCCAGGTCACCCAGTCATAGCGCGCCGCACCGCGGTCATAGCGGCGGCGCACGACATCCGTCTCTGTCTCCGAGGACGGCCGGGACATCGGTCAGCCTCCGGGACCTCCCGCTCGTACCTGCCACCCCATATCAACGCTGGTGCTTCGGCTCCTGGGCGACGAACTCGTGCCCAATCTTGTTACCGTCGCAGAACCAGGCCTTCAACAAACGCGGTGAGCCCGGACTCCCTTCCGTCACCAGGACGACGTCGAAACCATTCGCACTGCTCCGCATCCTGGATGTCGTATGCAGCATGGCATAGACCGTCGAACGATCGAGGCTGAGGATTCGCGTGATGCCAATCTGTGAGGAGGATGGGAAGCTGAAGAGATACGTTCCGGCAGGCAGCGTCGTGCCTGTCACCAGCTTGACCGGCGTGTCGAACGTCATGGTGTGGTCCTGGTGCGGAGCCACATAGGTCTGTGCTCGGACCGCGGGCGCAAACACCGCGAAGCCAAGCGCCGTGAAAACGAGCGTCCTGATGAATGTAATAGTCATTGGTCTACCTCCGTTCTTTGGAAAAGCAAAGCGTGTACCCACGCTGGCGCCGGGCGCTACCACTCGGCGGGCTTCTTCGCCGCGCCCGGTGGGCGAAGGCTATACAGGTAGTCCACGAGCACACGCATCTCCTCGACACCGATGACGCCTCGGTAGGACGGCATGGCCAGCGGTGGATTAGGACCGTTCGGATCCGCCTTCGGCACCACCGGAACGCCGTCCAGGATCTTTTTCGACAGATCCTCCTTGGTATAGGTCTCGGCGACGAACTTCACGCCGTTGATCATCCCGCCAGTCTGGGCGTTGGCGTTGTAGACGCCGCCAGCGCCGCCGGCGCCGTGGCAGGCGACACAGCTGTACTTCTCATACAGCTGGCGTCCGCGATCGAGCGCGGGGTCGAGCGGCCCGGTGCCGGCGCCAGCGGCCTTCTCGGCTTCGAGACGAAGGCGGGACTCGACGGTCCCGGCGGCGACGACGGCGGCGAGCAGTCCAAGACTCAGCGCGGCCACCAGATATTTCTGCGCGGTGATAGTCATCGATCCGACCTCAGGAAAAGGCCTCCCATAGCAGGAGCACCAGCGTCACAATCCAGAACCCGATCCCGACGAACGTGCCGACACGCCTGCCTGGGACGATTCGCTCCAGCACCGCGTCGGTCCACGGCCAGAAGAACATGCCGATGACGAACGCGACCGACGTCCAGAGGCCCACCTGCAACGGAACGATCTTCAACCAGCGGTACGACGGAAAGAAGTACCACTCCGGTCGAATATGGCTGGGCGTCAAATTGGGATCTGCTTTTTCGCCAAGCTCCGGCGGGACGGCCGTCACATACACCACCATGGCGATGAGCACGACGAGCGCTACGGCGGCCTCGCGGAGCACGTGATCGGGGAAGAACGGGTATGCGTCAGCACGCCGATCGCCTTCCAGAGCAGCGACCCCGTGGAGCCTGACCAGAAGAATGTGGCCGGCGATCAGGACGACGAAGATCGTCGGGATGACGCCGATGTGGAAGTTGTAGAAGCGCGTCAGCGTTTGCGGGTTCACGTCGGCGCCGCCGCGCAGCATGTAGAGCATCGGCGGACCGACGACCGGCACCTCCGCAATCATGTTGGTCCCCACTGTGGTGGCCCAATACGAGAGTTGATCGTAGACCAGGGCATATCCCGTGAACGCCAATCCGAGCGTGAGCAGAAACAGCGCGACGCCAATCACCCACGTCACTTCCCGCGGGCGCCGGTAACCGCGTGTTACGAACACGCGAATCATGTGGAGCAGCACCGCCACGATCATGAGCTGCGACGCGGCCTGGTGGAGCCCGCGCACGAGCCATCCGAACCGCACGCCGAACGTGATCTGCCGCACGCTTTCGTAGGCGTGCATCGGCTGGGCCACGTAATAGAACGTTAGCAGCACGCCGGTCACGACCTGCACGATGAAGAGCACAGCGGGCGTGCCACCCAGCGCCCAAATCCAGGTCTTCAGGTGAATGGGCAACTGCTCTTCAAGCGTTTTGCCCCGCCATCCGGGCGGCAGCGGAATTCGTTCCGCAACGGCGGTCTTCAGTGCTGAGAGACTCATGCGGTGAGCACCGGTGGCCGAACGATGACCTTGACAAACACCTGTCCGTCGCGCACCTCGACCGGATAACGGGGAAGCGGACGTGGCGGCGGTCCGCCGACGACTTCGCCCTGGCGATCGAACATCCCGCCGTGGCAGGCGCAATAGAGGGCATGGTGGTCGGTGGGCTCCGCCTTGACGATGCAACCCAGGTGCGTGCACACCGCCGAAAACGCACGCAGTTCGCCGCCCGCGTCGACGAGCGCGACGTGGCCCACGCCGAGATTCACGACAATCCCGCCGTTCGCTGGTACGGCGTCACGACGACCCGCCGCCACTTCGATCACCTGCTCCGGAGGGACGACGGGATACAAGTACTGGAGGAAGCGTGTCGCCAAGCCACCGAGTCCGACGATCCCGGCCGCAGAAAGGACGAGGTCGGCAACGAATTCCCGCCGGTCGCTGCCGCTCGCTCGCGGAACCGCATTTGCCGCACTGTCCATTATCCCTCCTACGGCACCACGAACGCGGGGTTCACGGTCTTGATGCGTTCGATGGCGGCCGTGCGGTCCGCCTCGGGTAACGCGGCCAGCGCTTTGCGCAGCAGATCGGCCTTCCTAGCCGACGCGTCATAGGTGACGAAGCGATACAACGTGCGTCCCTCGTCGCTCGAGATCCCCGAGTTCGGTTTGTACATCATGCGTTTGATATAGCGTTCCCAGTCGGCCGGCACGACCATCTCGCTGTTGATGGCCCGTGCAATCACATGGCACGATGCACACTTCGTCTGATACAGCTTGTAGGCCCGCTGCTGCTCGGCGGGATATTGCGAGACGTCAATGGTCTTCGGACCGGCGTCGAGCTTCTTGAGGCGCGCTTCGTCGGCCGGGCTCTGTGCCATGGCGACCGCGGCTGTGAGCGCGAGCGCCGCGGCGGCGCTGGTGCCGACTCGTCGAAATACTCTGGCGGACATGCTCTCTCCTTTTCAGAATCGTGACGTCAGAACACGAAGCGTGCGCTGCCGATGATGGCCCACTGTCGATCGGCATCCACGAGCCGGCGCCGTTGAAACTCGCCGGTCAGGTACAGGTGATCGTCGGCTCGAAACGTAGTGGAGACCGTGTGCGCGAACGCCGCATCGCCGTCCTCGTCCCGATTCGGGTCCACTCGATCGAATCGGTAAATGCCAATCCAGGCAGGCGTAATCTGCGTGACGGCTTCGGTGAAGAACCCGCCGAATGGGACGTCGACTGGCCGCACAGGTGAGCGGTCCCAGCCGAGCGCTGCGCCGGCGACGACGTCGAATCGCTTCAGGAGCAGATAATTGCCCATCACGCCGTAGCGAGCGAACCGCTGGTTGGCCGGAGCCGTCAACCCCGCGGCGGCATCGAGAAAGCTCCGTCCGCGATAGTAGAAGCCGCCCACCGTGTTCCGATCGCCGAACAGCTGTACGCCCTGCAAATAAACGTCGGCACCCTCCGCCGTGTTGCGCAGCGCCCCTTCGCCTTCACGATTCACGCCGTTGAGGACTGTCGCCGTCAGCATGGTGGAGCGAAGGCGGCCCTCCTTCAGATTGCTGAACAGGTAGCCGACTTCGGCACCGACTTGACTGACACCCAAGCCGAACCCTTCGAAGGGTCCTATGCCTTCGACCGCGCGTGAGCCGTACAGCAGCGGCGTCGATAACGTCAGCCGTCCGTGCGTGGATTTCTGCCAGAGATACGTCTGCATCAGACCGCCCCTCCCGATCCACTGATGCCGCGGGGTTCCCAGGTTGACCTGGATCTCGGCGTTCTCTAACTCGATCTCGCCTTCGTCCCACGGAACGAACATCGCCTGCGCCGAGACGCGGTCACCGATCGACGTCCCGCCGACGACTTCGACCTCGCTCAGCTCGAACGTGGTCCGCGCCTCGCCTTCCTCCGCCTCGCTGTCACGCCGGCCGGCGACATCGGCGACCACCGATGCTGCGTCGCCGATGTCGTGCGCGGCCACCGGCTTGATGATGAAGCGCCCTTGATCGTCGGCGTCGGGCAGTCGGAACCCGAACTTCCTAAATAGGATGCCGACGTTATTCAGTCGCGGCGGCAACGGCGCATGGCACGTCGCGCACGCAGTGTTGTAGCGACGTCCATATGCGGGCGTCGCCTCGGCGTCCACCGCGAAGAACGCCATGAAGGCGGTGAGAGCGGACCAAACCAAGGGACGGCCGCCGGCCCTGAGCAAGGCAATCATGCGAATCTCCTCATGCCGCAGGGCAGCATCAACAATCGGGCCAATCGCTCGTCGGCTTGCTCGAAGAGGCCCGTCGCCAGAATGACCCCAGAAACGACGCCGTTGGCTGCCTTCCGGAGTATACCGTGCTGGAGGTTTTCAAACGACGAGTTGTCTGAATTCAGACAGCCGGAGAGTCAGTCCGCTCACCAGCGCGCGGAGGGCCCGGACGTTCGCCGGCCAGACGAGGAGAGGCTGGCTTCGAAGGCGCGGTCCAGCCCTCGTAAGGCGGCGAGAATCTCGGCGCTCGCCGTCGCAATCTGTTCTTCTGCTTCGCGCCCGGCGTTATTTGGCCGCTCATACAAACGGCTGACGGCGGCGCCGATTCGCTCGACTCGAGGCTCAATCTGCGCGGTCGTTCTCGCGGCTAACGAAGCTAGTGTCGCCAGCCGCTCGGCACGGATCATGTGGGCGACGAGGGCATCGATCGTGAGGCCCAGCACGTGCACGCTCTCTACGACGCCGCCAACCTCATCCGGCCCGGCAAGATGCGCGGGCAGCCGCCAATGTCCCCGCTCCATCTGGCCGATGTCCTGACGAATGAGACCGATCGGACTCAGCACGAAACGCGACAGGGCGACGTTCAGCGCCACTGCAATGAATGACAACAAAGCGAGAGCGTAGACGCCATGAACGAGGAGGCTGCGACGCGCCACGGCCTCTGGTGTTGGCTCAACGGGCGCCCCGACGGCTGAGACCGTCCCGGACGCGTGCATCACGTGGGCGGCGAACACAGCCTGCCGCTCGTGCACGGCGTCCATCAACCCAAGCACCGCCAGGATGAGGGCGACAGCCGGCAGCACCGCCAGGTTGAACTTCCACCGCAGACCGCGCCGCGTAGCGATCCACTGGAACATTGGTGCAACTCCGAGGGCGCTTATCAGGGTGGTCAGTCAGTATCGCGCCCTGCCACTATCGGCACGCACGAACGCGCCGTCCGGCGTCTCCCGCAGGAACTTCGCGTCCACGAGCGTCTGAATCACCGAGCGCGCCGCCAGGGCATCCACCCCCAACAGCCGCTGCGCCTGCGCCGGCGTCAGCCGCAAGCCCGGCATCTCAAGATATTCGCCGCGTGCACGCAGCAGCACATCATCCACTTCAGACCAATTCAGCGCCATGGTTCAATCTCCTTGCGTGCCTCCTTCTACAGCAAGGCCCATACCACTTCGTGGGTTCTTCTTCTCGCGTGGGGCCGCCCGTTCGGCCTGCCAGCGTGATGAAAAGTGGCTGCTGTCAAGCACGTGATGGCGATCGAGTGTGATATCCAACATCGGGTGAATCGGCACGCTTGTTGCCATTCAATACACAAGGCGAACGTCATGGCTGAAACACCGGACCGCGGCACTGAGGCTGAAGAAACCAGCGCCGCCAGCGCTTTGATCGCGGCAGATCAGTTCCCTTTTGGCCCAAGCTTCTTTTTGGGCCATCTCGGACGATTTGTCCGCGACCAGTGCCCGGCGCCGACGGAAGATCTGCCGGTAGTCGAGGTCCACCTCTGCACCTCAGAGACGTTGACCGTCTGTCACATCATCGGCGTTTCGCCGCGTTGGGTCGTGCTGGCCGTTCGAGATACCGCCGGCCACGGCGACAGGATGGCGATCGATATCGTGCCGTACTCTCTCATTCAGCGCGTCAGCATTCGCACCCGCCAGGCCGACAGCGCGTCCATCGGCTTCAGCGAAACCCATGCGCCCGCGATCATCGGGGCCGAGACGCTCCTACGGGCGGCACTATCCCCACACCACGGCCCGCGGTAGATCGGACCCTGATCTCACCGACGCACACGTGGCGCGCGGTCAGGTGCGTCAGTTGGACACGTCCAAGAGGCGCGCCGACTGGCCGCCGCGCGGCGCCAGGGAGTCGCTGCTGCCCAACCGTCTCGAGTGCCTCCTCGCAGTCCTTACAGCGGACCGCGAACGGGAGCGCGCGTAGCCGCGCCTCGGCGATCTCCTCGCCACACTCGAAGCAGTCTCGTCCAGCCTGCGGAGCGCTTCGTTGACTTTGGCCAGCGTCTCCGAGGTCATCTGGACTAGCGCCAGCTCGATATCTTCCAGGATATCGACATTGCAGCTCTCGCCCTCGTCGACTACGTCACGATCCTTCGTGCCGTCGGCTCGCACGTGGCGAATCCTGTGGTGTGCCTGAAAGCAAACACAGCGAGGCGGCCGATGTCGCGTTTCGGACAACCACCCAAGACGGGTGGCCCAAAGATTGCTGCTTCCAGATTCTCTATGGAGGCGACCATGGCACCACAACGAGTGAGCGGCATGTCGCGGGTGGCATTTCTCGTCGGCGACTTCGCGCTCCTCGTGACGGTTGGGATCGAAGCGGCCTTGGCCATGCACATCGCTCACGACGTCGTGCCAGGTATTCTCGCGAGCACGATCGTCGGGATGGCCGTGGGCATGGGCGCCGGCCTGCTCACGGCGCTCGCCGTGCGGCCAGTGCTCGGATCGATCGAGACCGCGGTGCCCACGATGATCGGCGGGATGATCGGCGGTCTGGCGGTGTGCCTGGTCATGCTCGTTGCCGGTCGGATCAGCGGGATGTTCACGCTGGGCATCGGCGCAGCGACCGGTGTCGTGCTCTTCTCGATGTTGATGGCGTTTGACCGGGAATGCCGTCGAAGGTTTGACCAAGACAGATGGCACGCCTGACTGCACGCGGCGCGTGGGCCCGGCGCGCCGCGCTCTACGACTGGCTCGAGGGCTCGGACCTGCGACGCGCGTCGGCCAAGAAGCGCCTATTCGGTCGCGCGCGCGGCAAGACGCTGCTGGTGGGCGCGGGCACGGGTCTCGACTTCCGACACCTCGCGGCCGGCAGTGACGTCACCGCGATGGACATCAGCGACGCGATGCTGACGCGCGCCCGAGCGCGTGCCGCCGCCTCGCCGGCACGTGTCCGGCTCGTCGCCGCCGACGCGCTTCGTCTCCCGTTCGCTGACGGGGTGTTCGAGACGGTCATCACCTCGTGCACGATGTGTTCCGTGCCGGATCCGCTGCGCGCGTTCACCGAGATCCGGCGCGTACTCGGGCGCTCGGGAAGGCTGTTGATGTTCGAGCACGTGCGCAGCACACAGCCTGTGCTCGCAGCGACGCTGGAGGTGATGACGTGGTGGAGCCGCCGGTCAGGAACAGAGATGAATCGCGAAACCGTAATGTCGGCGAGCGCGGCGGGATTCAGGATCGCACGCATTGAGAGCGTGTTTCTCGACATCATTCTCGCGGTCGAGGCGCTTCCAACGAACGACATGTTCGATCGCCACGAAGATGGCGCCACAGGCAGTGGGTGGCACGCCGACGACCCGCGCGGCGCGCCACCGACCTGTGCAGGCGCGGCGTGAGGTCAGAGCGAGCCGGCGGTAATCACGTGAGTGCCACTCTCGCCTTTGACGCGGACAGTGTTGAGCACCGAGACACCACCGTCGTTGCGCAGGCGCAACACGGTGTTCGCGTTCTTCTCACCCTCGGTGACAGTGCACGGCACGCGCAGCACTTCGCGCCCGGCGCCGGTGCCGTAGGCCGTGCGTCCGTGCAGAACGGTGTCCCGGCGCGCGAGCACGAGCACGTGCCGGTCGCCCTCGCGTTGCATCTGCACCCGGTAGTACCCGGGCTCGAGCAGCGTGCCCGCGACGCGCGTCGGCTGCGAGAGCTGGATGTCCGCCTTCTTGCCCGAGGCCTTCGCGGCATGGTCAGGAGTGGGCGGCTGTCGGTCGATGGTCGGCGTCGGGGGCGCGGCCCCGTGGTGTTGCCCGGCGGCCGCCATCGGCGCCAGCAGAAGCGCGGCGGCGGCCGCCCACGAGATGAAAGAGTGAGAAGACATTGAAAACCCTCCATGAAGACGAGTGACGGATGACGATCGTTCTTTCGCGAAAACGCTGACATCGAAGCTGCGGCGCAGACGATGGTTATCGCGCCCACCGCGCGTGCCACAGCCCGGTGTCGTAAGTCCCGCTCGGTCGCGATGCGAGGCGGAACCTCTGACAACGGGATGAGCAAGGAGAGTACCAACGGGCGCGCCGGACGGTGATGCCCGGCGCGAGGCCTGCTCCTCGCCATGTCGCATCACCACGTTACGCGCACGCCGAGCCGCATGATGCGCGGGGCCACGATGCCGCTGATGAAGTTGGCGTTCGCCGCTTCCTGATTCCGCCGCTGTGCCAGCACGGTGTTCACGTTGCCCAGGTTGAAAATGTCCAGCGTGGGCAGGAGCTTCGTGCGGCCGAAGGTGAACCCTTTGTCCACTCGGACATCGAGTGTCTGCACATTTGGCAGCCTGACCTCGCCCAGCGGATCCAGCAACACGAGCGTGGTGCCCGCGCGGTTGGCGCGCGCCGGCGTCAGCACCGACTGCAGGAACGGGTACCCTTGCCTGGCGTTGTAGAAGCCGGACAGGTTGATGTTCCACTTGGGCAGCGTGTACTGCCCCTGCACCTTCACCAGCCACTTCGCGTTGACCCAGACGTTGTCGATGCCGCTGCCACTGGTCTCCTGCGCAAACTGTGCGCCGTTCCATTTGTCGACGTTGGTCGGATCTTCATATCCATCCGGTGATGAGTAGTAGTCCACCGCGGTGTTGAACGCATAGCTCGCCAGCATCATCCAATGATCGGCATATCGCCTGGTTGCGGTAAGCTCCACGCCGTTGTAATTGCGGTAGTAGCCGGCCCGGTTGGTGTAGACGTATGGCGCCGGGATGGCAACCGTCGGCTCGTAATACGTGATGGCCTCACAGCGCGTAGCAGACGGACACGCCGTCGGCGTATAGCTCCGGGCCACGTAGTCCGCACTGGTGAACCCGATCCGATCGTTCCAGGCGAACTGGTCGTACTTCCGGTAGATGTAACTCGCGCTGACGCCGAATCCGGGCCTCAGCTCATGGCTCAGACCCGCGATGAACTCCCGCGTTCGGTCGTTCTTGATGTTGGGATCGACCGATCCCGTCGTCGTGAGCTGCGACGGATTATCCGGGTTGTAGTTGCCTCCGAACGCCAGGACGGACGAGCGACCCAGGGTGAGCTCGCTACGCTGCACCAGTCCGTCGCCGTTGGCATCAGCCCACGGGAATCTGATGAACGCCGACGTGACGGGATTGAGCGGGCCGACCGCTTGGCTCGGCGACCGCTGGCCGTAGTAGACAGAGTAGGACGCGTTGACGGCGGTCTTGCCGTCGCCGCGGACGTCATAGGTGAGGCCCAGTCGCGGCGAGAGATTGTTCCAGGCGACGGGTGACGTCACGCCGTTGAACGTGACTGCCGGCAACCAGTCCGCCAGAAACGGATGCGCCGGAACGGCACTGGCCCGCGCCTCGTTGTTCTGGCGATCCCACCGGAAGCCGAGATTGAGCGTCAGCCGCTTCTTCGTGTAGGTGTCCTGCAGGTAAAACGCCTGAGTGAACAGCTTGTAGTTGACGATTGAATCCCGATACAACTCGGCTTCGGCCGCCACCCCGTTGCGGAACCGCGCGATCGTGTTGCCGCCGACGTGTGACTCGGAGTGCTCTCCGGCCGTGCGATAACGATAGCCAGCCTTGAGCTGATGGTCTCCGCCAACCCTCCCCGGCATGAAGTAGTTTGTGCTGAGATCGAAGCTGTCGTTCGGCCGGATGAACGGCCCGGACCGCTGATAAGAACGCCCCCAGATCGTCGAGTCGATGTTATAGCGCGGCTGAACGTCATTGAGGGCATCCTGATTGAAGTCGAGGATGAAGTTGTTGCCGAGGTGCGCCCACTGCGCCTCGATCAGCCAGCGGTCAGACAGCACGTGCTGGTCGCTGGCCTTGTAGAGGGGCGAGGGCCCCACGTCCCAGCCAAACGTGCCGTACTTGCCCGGGACGTAGCTCTGGCGGAAGGTGGTCTCAATCGGTCGCGTGTCGCCGGCGTCGCGCGCGTTCTTGGTCTTCGCCGCCCAGGTGTTCTGGAACGCAAACCGGTTGTTCTGGAACGGCGTCCACTGCAGCTTCCAGTTGTAGTTGTCAAGCTTCGTTCCGTCCGTGCCCAGGCATGCGCGAATGTCCTCGGTCGCATAGTTGCCCGGAGTGGCCTTGATCGCCTGGCATTCCTGCGTTGGCAGATAGAAGCCGACGATGCCGGCTTTGACGTCCTGCTTTCCGTAGCTGCCCCAGTACCACAACTTGCCCTTCTTGATGGGACCGCCGAGCTCGAATCCGAAGTCCTTGATGTTCTGGATCGGCGCACCCGAGCCCGCGCCCTGCTGCGTGATCTCGGCCGTGACGTTGTCGGCCTCGAACTTGTCATCTGTCAGATAGAAGCGGCCGGAGCCGCGGAAGACGTCGGTTCCGCCCCGTGTCACGAAGTTGATACCGACACCGCCAGTCTGCTGGGTCACATCGGAGCCGCCGGTGACGACCTGCATCTCCTGCAGCATGTCGAAGTCGTAATAGATCGGCGACGCGCCGGTGGCCGACATGTCGGTGATGTCCACGCCATCAAGCGTCCACTTGTTGTTGCCACCGGCCGCGCCACGCGAGATGTAGTTCGACTGCTGACCCGACTGACTGCCGCCGACGTTGACGCGATCCATCGCGATGTTCGGCGTACGCTCGAGCATCGCCCAGGGATCGCGAGACGAGGGAATCGACTGCAACACGTCCTGGCTGAACGTCGTCTGCGTGCCGGTCTGGCGCATGTCGACGATCGGGCTCTCACTGGTTACGGTCAGCGTCTCTTGAACGGTAGCGAGGTCCAACTGTGCGTTGATCTGGGCGCGGAAGCCGATCGTGACTCGGACACCCTCGAAGACGCGGCGTTTGAAGCCGGCCAACTCGAATGACACGGCATAGGCCCCGATCGGAATCTGCGTGAACACATACGTGCCGGTGCTGCTCGTGATCGCGGTCTGCGGCTGGAGCAGCGCAGGCCCCGTGATGGTCACCAGCACGCCTGGCAACACGGCGTCGGTGGTATCGGTGACGCGTCCGAAGATTTCCCCTCTCGGTTGGGTCTGCGCTACTGCTTGCGGCGCCGCGCAAGCGAGCACGACGGCCACGACGATCAGCAGCTTCGATGAAAATTGCTTCATAAACATCCTCCTCGTTGATCGAAACCAGACACGAGACTGTCTGACCTCACGCACAAACGACGAACGCCGACGCGCACAGCGCGTGCCTGTGCAATCACCACACCAAGGTTTCCTAGCTGGAGAAGTGGCACTTAGCTTGCTGCGGATGCGTCGTGGAAGGGGCCCCAATGCGACTGCGATCGCTTTCGCTCAGCGCGCTTCTGATCATCCTGGTGTCATCGGCGTCGTACGCCGACCCCCGAGGCGAGGCCAAAGCGCAAGTGGCCTTCGGCATCGAGGCCGCTCAGCGCGGGCTCTGGCGCGAAGCGACCTATCGCTTCGAAAGGGCCATCGCGATCGATCCGACCTATGCGCCTGCCTACAACAACCTGGCGGTGGCATGCGAGCAACAGGGCCTGATCGACAAAGCGCGCGACGCCTACGAAACAGCGCTCGCGCGTGCGCCCAAGAACGAGCTGATCCGCCAGAACTACGAACTGTTCAAGGAGATCCATGCGCGCGCCACTGGCGGCACTACTCGCTAGCGTGGCCTCGTCCGTATTGCTGGCGAGTTGCATCGGTATCTATCCGGTCACCGTGGCGACGCGCATGCCGGCAGACCTGGACATGACGCCGTACTCGCGCCTGCTCGTCGCCGGCTTCAACGGCACCGCGATTGATGATGTCGACACGAATGCCGAGACGGTCCGGCTGCTGCGATCGCAGTTGCGCGCCGTTCGTTCCCTGACGATCGTCAACGCCGCTGCCATTCCTGTCACCGACATGCTGTTCGTCGATGCCTCATTCTGGAGGCGTATCGGCGAGGAGTACCGGCAGCCGCTAGTCTTGACCGGCACCGTTTCACTGAGCACGGAGAGGCGGACTGCCACGCAGTATCGCGACCGCGAGACGTTTGACGACGAGGGCCGCCGCCGCACCGATGCGACGCGCAGCGCCGTCGATGTCGAGACCCGTGTCCTGCGGGCACGCCTGCTGTACATCGATGGGCGGACGGGCGCGATCATTCACGCGGACACATTCCAGGAACAGACGTCCTACGCACCGACGCAAAATGTTCCAGCGCTGTCGTCCTATTTCGAGCTGATCGGTCGCGTAGTGCCAGCGGTGCTCGGCACGGTCAGCGATCACAGCGTGGTCGGCTCACGGGCCCTGCTGCGATAACCGGGCGCGAGCATGGTTCCCCCCAGTGCGCGATCCGGCAAGAGCCGCAGCAGGCATCATCTCGTCGCGCTGCGGCTGAGACGAGGCTGGGCAACGGTCATCCTTGCGCTCTCGATGCTGCGCGCCGATGCGACCGCCGCCGGGCTGATTTACGTCCGGCTGCTCGACGGCGAGGAGTGGATCGCGACGCGTGTCGCTTACCAAACAGGATCGCTGGTCGTCACCGGCGTTAATGGCGCGTTGTGCACGCTGCCAGTTGACCAGATCGACTGGGAATCCACCGCTCGGCGCAATGGCGCGGCGATCGATCTGTTGCGACTTCCCGACGAGCACGCATCTGCCGGCGCGTGCCAGCTCGCGGACACCCTAGCCGCCGGCGCGTCGATGCAGCTGACACCAGCGCCATTTCCGCCGGCAGACGTCGAGCGATATCGCGCGATCGCTGTCTGGAGTACCGCGCGGCCGGTGCTGGATGGCGTGCTCGACGATCCAGCGTGGCAGGACGCGATCCCGTTCGGCGAGTTCTTTCAATCCGAGGGCCGTGTCGGCCAGCCCGCCAGCGAGCGGACCGAAATCCGCGTCCTTTACGACGCAGACAACATCTACTTCGGCATCCGCAACTTCGATTCGGCCCCCGATCGGATTGTCGCTCGGAACATGATTCGTGAGGGGTCGCTGCAGTCCGACGACAGCATCACGCTCCTCTTGGATCCGCTCCACGATCATCGCAGTGCCTATCTGTTCGGTACCAATCCGAACGGGATGCGGGTCGATGCGAATCTTCTTGGCAGCCGGCAGAGTGACGTCAATCGTGATTGGGATGGCGTCTGGAACGTCGTCGCACGGCGCGACGACCAGGGCTGGACGGCGGAGTTCGAGATCCCGCTGACCACGGTGCGCTTCCGAGCGGCCGACGTGCAGACATGGGGACTGGCGGTCGAACGCAGGATTGCCCGAAAGAACGAACGTTCGTACTGGCCGTTCATCCCAAACAATTCAACGTTCTATCGCCCACCGCAAGCCGGCCATCTGACCGGGCTTCGCCGCATTCGTCCTGGCGCAGACTTCCGGATCAAACCCTATGTGGCGCTCGGTGGCGGCCGTGATTCCGTGGCGGCCGGCACCGACCGCATCCGCGACGCCGGCGTCGACGTCCGCTATTGGCCGACGCCGACGTTGACGACAGAACTCACCGTCAACACCGATTTTGCCCAGACGGAAGTGGACGACGTTCAGATCAACCTGACGCGATTCCCGTTGTACTACCCCGAGAAGCGCCAGTTCTTTCTCGAGGGCGGCCGCATCTTCGATCTTGGTGGAACGGGCGACGCACGAATCTTCTATTCGCGGCGCATCGGCCTGTCGGCGAATCGTCAGCCACTCCCGGTGATCGCCGGCGGCCGCCTCACTGGCAAAGTAGGCCGCTATTATGTCGGAGCGCTCGCGATTCGCACTGCGGCAGACGCGGCCACGCCGGCCATCGATTCCTATGCGGCACGCGCCACGCGCGATGTCTTCGCGCGCTCGCAGGTCGGGGCGCTGATCACCGAGCGGCGCACGGCGACCGGCGAGGTGAATCGCGTCGTGGCGGTTGATGCGAACTTCTACCGCGGCAACGCGCTCAGCCTCCAGGCGTTTGCCGCCAAGGTGTTCGATCAGCGCTTCGCGAGTGGCACGGCCGCCGCGCGAGTGTCGCTGGGCTGGAACACTGATCTGCTGGGCGTCAACTTCTCGTTCCTCGATCTCCAGGAGAACTTCCGGCCCGAGCTGGGCTTCGTGCCGCGGCCCGGCATGTTCTGTTACGTCCCGACGTTGCGGTTCAGCCCGCGGCCGAAGGTCAAGTGGATTCGCCGCACCTTCCTCGAACCGACGATGGCCTACCACCCCACGCAAACAGGCGTTCTGTGGACACGCACGCGCGGCCTCGCATACCGGGTCGAGCTCGAGAGCGGCGACAACATCGGCGTCATACACAGCGACAACTATGAGCGCCTGTTCAAGCCGTTTGCTGTTCGGTCCGATCAGTCGATCCCTGCCGGCAGCTACTCCTTCGGCACTCACGGCTTCGAGCTCACCAGTTTCGCAGGGCGCCCCGTGCAGGCCAGCCTGGCATGGGACTCCGGCACGTTCTACGACGGCACACGAAACAACTTCGACGCGCGCGCGATCGTCCGCATCAGCAGGCATCTCTCGTTGGCGCCTGGCCTGACACGCAGTTCGGTGACGCTGCCGGCTGGGCGATTCACGACGGCCATCTACTCGACGCGCACGACGTATACGTTTACGCCGAATCTCTCGCTCAGTTCCCTGACGCAGTGGGACAGCGACAGCCGGCGCATCGTCAGCAACGTGCGCCTCAGCTACATTCCCAAGCCCGGCGCCGACCTTTTCGTCGTCTACACAGAGGCCGATCAGTTGCTTGGACGCATCGTGCCGCAGAATAGATCGCTCATCGCGAAGCTGAATTACATCCTCGACTTTTAACAGGCGACGGGTGTCTGGCAGTGGCACTCGTCTTGCTCTTGACGTAGGTATGACACGCCCATCTCCAGCATCAAATCCCTGGCTCCGCATCCCGCTTGCGGCGCTCGCGGCGCTGCTGGTCGTCGGCGGTGTCGCACGAGAAGCGGCGGCCCAGACGACCCGTGCGCCGGTCCTCTCAGCGCGTTTGATGGCGCCACCGGCGCTCGGACATCTCGAGCACGCGGTGGCGCTGTCGGAGGACCGCGCCCGGCAAGCGCCTCGAGCCCTATGGGCGATCGCGCCTGACCTGCCGGGCCGCCGCTGGCCGTTTCGCGCCGATCCCCGGCGATGGCCGCGTCTGTTTGCAAACACTACCGAGTGCACGTTGGGTTTCGATCCCGTGCTCCGCCGGCATTGGTGGCAGTGATGGACGGCGCCGCGCATTCTGCGATGCTCGGCCGCATCGCGCTGGCCACGCTGCTCGGCGCGTTCCTCGGCTACGAGCGCGAGCGGGCCGGCAAGCCGGCGGGCCTGCGTACGCACGGGATGGTTGCCTTGGGCGCGGCACTCTTCACTGCTGTTTCGGTGGACGGATTTGACGGCAGGGGCGACCCGGCGAGGATGGCGGCGCAAATCGTGACCGGCATGGGCTTTCTCGGAGCAGGCACGATCCTCCATTTCCGCGGCACTGTTCACGGACTCACCACCGCGGCGAGCCTGTGGGTGAGCGCCGCGATGGGAACCGCCGTTGGCGTGGGAATGTACTTGATGTCAATCGAAACCACAGCGCTCGTGTGGATCCTGCTGCGGTTTGGTCCTCGCGTCGATCGAGGCGATTGACTGCCCGAGTACCCCGGGTACATAGGCAAGACGATGTGGACCACAAACAAACGCCCGCTATCAGCGAGGGGCCCGAGAGGGCCGCGACGCGGTCTGACGGTAGCGCTCGTTGTCATGATCGCCAGCCTCATCGGCGAGGCGCAGTCCGTGATCCGACCGCAGATGCCGACACTGAAGTCGGGCACCGATCTGGTGGCTCTGAATGTGACGGCCTTGGACCCCGCCGGGCGCGCCGCGACGGGACTCGGCCGGGAAGACTTCACCGTCTTCGAGAGCGATGCCGAGCAGCCCATCGCGTTGTTCAGTACCGTTGCGGAGCCGGTGACGTGGGGCCTCGTGCTGGATCGCAGTGGCAGCATGGCGGACATGATCGGCGATCTGCATCAGGCGGCGCTGCACGCCATCGCTGAGGGGACGGCGGAGGACGAGTCATTCATCGTGGTGTTCGACCAGATCCCGCAACTGATCCGCGAATTCGAATCGGATCGGCATCGTCTCGCCACTGCGCTCCTCGGCCTCCGCGCCGGCGGCGCCACGGCGTTGTGGGACGCCACCGCCTATGCGCTGGACCACATCCGGCACGGGCGTCACCAGAGGAAGGTGCTGGTCATCCTGACAGACGGCGAAGACAACCGAAGCGGGTTTGCGTTCCGCGAGGTGATTGACTTCGCAGAGCGAGAAGAAGTGCTGATCTATGCGGTCGGCATGGTGGAGGCACGAGGGCTTCTCAATCGGCTCAGGGCGCGTCCGCCGTGGCATCGCGATCTGGAAACATTGTCATCCGTCACAGGAGCGCGGGCGCATTTCCCGCGAAACCTCGAGGAGTGCCGCAACGCCATGAAGGAAATCGCCCGCGAGGTGGCGCAGCAGTACACCATCGGCTACTACCCGCGCGATCTTGCACGTGACGGCCAGTGGCGGCCGTTGAAGGTGGCCGTCAAACCGCAGCCCGGCCGGCCGGCGATCACGGCCCGGACGCGACTTGGATACTATGCGCCGCGCCCGCCGGAATGATCATGGCTCGATCAGAATCGTGCCCATCATTCCCAAGTCTTCATGATCGAGGATGTGGCAGTGCTGTACCGTCCTTCCGGCGAAGTCTTCGAATCTGATTCGCACGCGCGTCCGCGAACGAGCTTTGACAATCACGACATCACGCCAGGCTCGCTCCGGTTGGCCGTCGGGCCCGACAACCTGGAAAGAGTTCGTGTGGATGTGCATCGGGTGGTCCATCGTGGTCGTGTTGACGAACTCCCATTCCTCAACCGACCCAAGACGCACGCTGGTATCGATTCGATTCGCGTCGAACTCGCGGCCGCTGATGCGGAACCGCATGCCCATGCCGCGGCCGGGGATCATTCCCATCGCATCGCTCAGTTCGAAGGTGCGCCGCACGGTGGCTGGCGGCAACGCGGGAACCTGCAACAGCGTCTGCGGTATCGTCAGCGACCGTTCGGCGCGACCCTGGTAGACCAACGTCGCCAGTTCGGTCTCGGTCGCACTGGTCCCGCCGCCCATCATGCCGGCGGAACCCCTGTCATAGGGGAGATTGATCAGCCGGTGCGAACCCGTGACGCGTCGGCCCTGCACCAACAGGTCGCGCCGCTCGCCGGGTGCGAGCACGAGCTCGTCGACGCTGTGCGGCGTTGCGATGGCGCCGCCGTCCGTCGCGATGATGTGGAGCGGATGATTCTCCAGCCGAAGCCGGTAAAACCGTGATGCCGACGCGTTCAGCAATCGCAGCCGCAACAGGCCGTCCTGCTCGATCGTATATTGTGGCTGTCGCTGTCCAGTGACCGTGATCAGCGACCCTTCGCGGCCCATCATCGACGCGGACATGCCGGGATCGATCGGGTGGCCCGCGCCGTCCAACCCGAAGTCCTGCAAGATCAGAAAGTGCTCGCGCGCCGCGGCGACCTCGGGGATGTCGTCGAGGTCGCCGCGCACGACAAACGGCATGGCGAGGCCCAAAGATACCTGTTGCGCAACCAGACCGTGGACGTGCGGGTGTATCCAGAAGAAGCCGGCCGGGTGATTCAGCGGCAGACGGAAGCGATAGTCAATCTCTTCGCCTTCGGGAATCTCGAGGAAGATATTGTCCGCCGTCCCGTTCGGTGTGATGTGCAATCCGTGATAGTGCAGATTGGTCGGCTCGCGCAATCCGTTCCTGACGCGGATCTGTGCATCATCACCAGGTTGTGCCTCCAGTAGCGGACCGGGGACGCGCGAGTTGAACGCGTAGAGCCGCGCTTGCCGGCCTGCGAGGTCGACCCATTGCTCACTGGCACTCAGCGCGACGCTGAGAGCACCACCGGCACTGACGAACCGCTCTTGTTGATATGCGCGGACGATCGAAACCGCTCCGCGCCTGGAGAGCGCCGCAACACCTGCAGCCGCCACTCCCGCGATTGAACCGAGCGCAATGAACTCTCTACGGGTCATCGACTCACGTCCTTCCCAATTATCCATCATGCTGGCAATCGCGATGCCGTTCCGTGGCGCTGAAGGCGGCCCATCCCTGATGGCGTTCAGGCTGTCTGTTTTCACACAGCGCCACTCTGTGCCGTCGTATATCAGGCACACCGCCGGTCCCTCTTGTAATGCTCGCGTCGACTCTTTCAGGCATGAGAGTTGCTCAGTGATGTTTCGAAGGCGTCGATCTTCAATGGCGGACACAACGACTCCGGACGATACTGATCGGGCGCAACGTGCAGCCGCCGCGGCGCTGACGAAGGCGGATCTCTCCTGCACGTTTGGGCCGAGCTTCTTTCTCGGCCATCTCGGACGGTTCGTGCGCGACCACTGTCCGGATCCAAATGAGAACCTTCCTATAGTCCAGGTTCATCTCGCCACGGGGGAGATTCTCGACATCTGCCACATTGTGGGCGTCTCTCCACGTTGGGCGATGCTCGCCGTCCGAGACTCCGCAAGTCACGCCGAAGGAATGGCGGTTGAGTTGGTGTCGTACGAGCTGATCCAACGCGTATCGATCCGGACGCGACGAGTAGGGAGCGCATCCATTGGCTTCAGCCAAATCGTGCCTCCGGAGATCATCGCGCCGGAGACGCTGCTGCGAGCCGCGATGCCCCAGATTACGAGCGCTTGATGCTGGCCTCGAGTTTGCTGCCTTCGATAGGCTGAGCCAGCGCGCACTGGCATCCTACGACGAGGATTTCGCGATTTCATTTCACAGGGGGACAGACATGAAACGATTGATGACGGCGGTTCTTATGGTGGTGCTTGTCGCCTCAGGGGCGGCAGCCCAGACGCCCATGGGCCAGATGGGCAAGGACAAGATGGCGAAACCCATCACCGTGACCGGGTGCGTGGCCACAGGCAAAGATGCTGATCACTTTGTGCTCACGGACGCCAAGATGACCGGCGAAAAGACCGGGAAGACCTATGACCTGATGGGCGGCGACATCAGGGCTCACGTCGGCCATAAGGTAGAGGTCACCGGCACCCTGGACACCATGGCCATGCCGTCCAAAGACAAGATGGCAATGGGCAAGGAGAAGATGCCGATGGAGGGTGAGCACGGGATGGCGAAAGGCAAGACGGCCGAGGCGCATTCGATGCTCCACGTCACGTCTGTCAAGATGGTAGCGGCAACCTGTCCCTGATCTCCGAGAGGCCTCGCGGGCCGGGCGCCGACGGTCCGGCCCGCGAGTGTCATCAGGCTTTTCCAGCTCCCTGATCGCTGTCGTCTGAGCATTCAACAGCGCACAATTCCTGCGGGTGTTCGCGTTCCATCTCTTCGCGCGTCAGCTCGCCCGTGATCATCACTTTGGAGATCGGGAACACGTCGGGGTTGAACATGGTGAAATAGAAGTGCCACACGACGATCGCGAGCGTGGCAAGGATCGCCTCGTAATAGTGGACGACGGTCGCTAGTTGGAACGACCAGAACGGGAAGCGGTTGAGGAACGGCACCTCGAACCAGAGGGCCAGCCCGGTCACGACCATGACCAGCGTTCCCCACACCAGCGCGAAGTACTCCATCTTCTCCGCGTAGGTGAACCGGCCGAACTGAGGTCGTTCGCGGGTCAGGCCAAGGTTGTACTTCACCATCTGCATCAAGTCCCTCCAGTCCGACGCGCTCGGTGGGCCAAGACGCAAGCAGCTTCCAGCACAGCACACGATGTTGGCGAAGCGATTCAACTTCGGGACGAGATCCCGAATCGTCCGGCGGCCGCGGGACGTCGCTGCAAGATAACCGAGGTGGTAGATGCCCACCGCGATGAGGACGCCCGCGGCCAGGCGGTGCGCGCCGGCGCGCAACGTCGCGCCCGTCTGTCCGGACACCCCTGGGATGTTCCAACCCATCGTCAACATGAATCCGGTCACGACCAGGGTGATGAAGCTGGCGGCCAATAGCCAGTGTTGCGCCCGCTCGTTGCGCGTGAAGCGCACGTAGGTCGGACCGGTCGCCGTCGCCGCGACCGTGGCGCCGGCGGTCCTCCGCGCCTTTGCGCGGTCCCGCCATCGGCGGATGAAGTCGAGTCCGTTGTGCAACACCATCAGGCCGATAACGCCGACAATCATCATCTGATACATCACGCGCGCCAGATCGACGGCCCGATGGCCGGCGGTGCGCGGGAGATGATGGACGCCGCCACGTGCGAAACCAGGCACCGCACCGGCGTGGCACTGGCCGCAGGTCGTCGCCAGATTGGCAGGGCTGATGCGCGACTGAGGATCCCACGAAGGCCTCACGTCGTGGTAGCCGTGACAACTCGCGCAATTGGCCACGCGACGATCGCCGAGCGCGCCCGCGAGTCCGTGAAAGCTCCCTTGGAAATCTGTAACGAGGCTGGCAGGCAATCGGTGCATCTCCGTCAGCTCGACGGATCCGTGGCACCGGCTGCACGTCACGCCCGAAACCTGCAGCGCGGAAGTCGGCGACGCCGGCGCTGCCGCCGGAAGGATCGCATGGCTGCTATGGCAGTCGACGCATGTACCGCTATGTGGTGCTCCTCGACCTGTGGCGATCGCATGCACGCTTCCGGAAAACTGCACGCTCGCCTCGAGATGACAGGCCGCGCACGTCGATCCGACTCGGGCGGTAGCGGTAGTTGACCACGGACGCTCCGCCCGTGCGACATTGTGCGCGGTGTGGCAACTCGTACAGGTCGCGGCGTTCGGATTCTTGTTCCGCTCCAGTGCCGACGCGTGAACGCCTTCACGGAAGGTCTGCAGCGAGGGTGCGTGGCACGTGCCACACTGCGCCGGCACGTTAGCCGGATGGGTACGAGAAACCGGATCGCGACGCGATCGCACGTCATGACTGCCGTGACACGTCACGCAGGTCGGTGCGTTGGCATTCCCGGCCTGGAAAGCGGCGGCGTGACCGTCGGTCGAGGGTCCCTGAGATTGCGGCGCATGGCATTGGGAACATGTTCGGACGGGATCCGGGCGGCCACCCATTTCGAACGACATCTCACCGTGACAGCTCCGACACCCGAGATTGCGATGGACGCTCTGCGCCAACGCCGTGGCCTGATCCGCCGGCGGCATCCTCTCGCTTTGCGCAAATCCGCCTGCGGCCGCTGACACCCAGATGACCGCCGCGAACCCGAACAAGACGCACCACCGCCAAGGTGGGTAGTAACGAGGCGATGATGCGGCAACCAGGTGCGGATCTGCCATCGATGGGAGATGCTCTCCGCCGAGTCAATCGGCGCTAAAAGTACATCCCGACGGCCATTCCTAACCCCACTGAAGTGAAGCTCTTGCCCGTGGCATCTTGACGGATGCGAATGGGCACAACGCTCTCGGTGAATAAGGCGGAATAGCCTTTGATGAGCCAATTGTAATGAAACAAGGGCGTCACTCCGATCGCGGTGTTCTTCACTTCAAACGCCGCCCGGGCGCCTAATGTCATGCGCCGCGACACATCGACGAGAACTCCGGGGGCGACCGTGACGTCGAGGCGCAACGGCCCCTTTTGCACCATCGGCATCAGCTCCAAGTCGAACATCACGCGACCCCGCATCACCAGTACGCCGAACGGATACCCTGTCATGACGTCGTCAGCAGGCGTGGTCGTGACGCCACGCGCGCGCGACACGAGCATGGTCATCGCCCCGAAGTGATACTTCGTCCCGGGCGGCGCCGATGCCGCTCCGCCCGCGCCCTCCTGTGCATGGGCAGGGACGGCTGCCATCGCCATCAGCAGTCCAGCAATTGCCACCATGTTCCTCATCTGATTTGTCCGCAAGAAGCCTCCTTGTACCGAACCATGAGCCGGCGCGTCGCGCGCTAACGGCCTACCTTCAGCTTGTGTTCGACTCGCGTGACGCCCCTCGTCTGCCGCGCGACCTCGACGGCTTGGCGACGCTCGACTTCACTGCGAACGGTCCCCGAGAGCAAGACTGTCCCGCCTCGCGCGTCCACCGTGATGTGCAGTCCGACGACGCTCGAGTCCGTCATCAGCCGATCTCTCACGGCCGCCACGATGCGGCTATCACTCAGGCCCCGTTCCATGCCTTCGTGCGCCATACCCGGCCCAGGAGGCCACGTGCCGGTTTCCTCCGTGACCTTGATCTGATCGATTACGTGGTGAGGGTGGGTCGTTTCGCGCGCGATAGTGGCGGCGTGTTCCTTGGCCGCTTGATTCTCGACGGTTCCTGTCAGCGTGACGACTCGGTTCTTGGTCACGACCCGAATATCAGATCCCGCGAGGGTCTCATCCGCCGTGAGTTTCTCCTGAAGTTGCGTACTGATCTCGGTGTCAGTGGGCCCACATCCGCTGATGACGATTGCACTTGTCACCAACAGGCCAATCACCAACACCTTGCCAATGAGACGTTGTCTGGACATGAGACTCCTTGCCCGCTAAAGCCACGTTCGGACGCCGAATACGAACTGCACTTCATTCGGCCTTCCACCTTCGCGCCGAAACCGTTCGCGCGTCGCGCCGAAGCTCTGGCGGTACGACACGCCGACGTAGGGCGCGTACTCGCGCCGGATTTCGTACCGCAAACGGAGACCGACCTCGGCGTCGCTGACACCGCGTTCGACGCCAAACTCCTCATCTCGTTGCACGGCAACCTCTGTCTCGAAGCGTGGCTGCAACACCAGCCGTTGCGTCTGATAGAGGTCTACGGATGCCGTGAAGCGCCCTGACACCTTGCCGTTGTTACTCACGAACAGCGACGGCTCGACTTCGAACCGCCCAGGCGAGAGGCCCTGTAATCCGAGCACCGCGAATACTCGAACAGGGCGGGTCCCGCGCTCGTAATGCTGTTCGACACGCCCGCCGACCTGGAGGTCGAAGAACGGCGAAATCAGCTTCCCATAGAGGACCTGCACGTCGGCTTCACCGCCGGGGTCCCGCGACGGATACACGGCGCCCTCGCTGCGGAACCAGAGACGACGCGTGTCGCCCCCGTACCAACCGAGGAAATCCCAGCGCAGCGCATTCACACCGGCGATGCGTTGTCCCTCCAGCAAATCAGAGAGGAACGAAGTGTATTTCGCGTTGTCGGCGGTCGGCTCCGGCCAGCTTTCCTGTGCCGACAGATTCGGCAAGGTCTTGACCTCCGGGACCGCCTCCGTTGATCCAGGCGGCGGCGTGGATTGCTGAACCTGAACACCGTCCTGCGCCGATGACGGGACGCTTCCGAACATCACCACGAGCAACGCCCCCAAGACCTGTCGCCAAGACCGACTGGTCATGATGGCACCGCCGGCGAAGCCGAAACCTCGACGACACGGAACATCCCCAGCTCCATGTGAAGGAGCAGGTGACAGTGCATCGCCCATCGGCCGGGCGCGTCGGCGGTGATGGCGACCGACAGCCGCTCCGCGGGCTTGACGTTGACCGTATGCTTGCGCGGCTGCCGTGCGCCGCGGCCATTTTCCAGCTCCATCCACATCCCATGCAGATGAATCGGGTGCTCCATCATCGTGTCGTTCACGAGAATGAGACGCAGCCGTTCGCCGTAGCGGAATGGGATCGGGGTTTTCGCCTCCGAGTATTTCTTGCCGTCGAACGACCATGAGTAGCGTTCCATGTTGCCGGTGATGTGCAGCTCGATCTCACGCTCGGGCTCTCGTACGTCTGGAAGCGGTGTCAGTCTCTGGAGGTCCGTGTAGACCAGCACTTTTCCTTCTACACCTTCGAAGCCGGAGCCGGGATCGTCTAGCCGGCCACGCACGGACATCGCGATCGACGAGTTCCCAGGACCATGCGTGTCGGGCCCGTGCATCACCGAGGGACTGCCAGGCAGGGCCGGACCGGCGAGCGCGCCGCCGGCCGCGGTCTTCATCGTGCTCATGTCGTGCCCCTGTGACACGCCTTGCACTGCTTCACGCCGATCGAGGATCTGGTCGCGCGTCTTCTCCATGACGCCCAGGTCGTGCGCATTGTGTCCGGCGGTATCCATGCCGGGCATCGTCTCGCCTGGTTTGGCGGCCGCGCCCTTCTCCATGCCGCTCATGCTTTCCATGCCGGACATGTCCATGCCCATGTCCCGCATCGTTCGGAGCGGCCGCGATCGGCGCGGCGGGATAGCCGCCGTCATGCCCTGCCGCGGCGCGAGCGTGCCGCGCGTGTAGCCACTGCGGTCGAGCGACTCCGCGAAAACCGTGTAGGCACGGTCCTCGGGTTGCACGATCACGTCGTAGGTTTCGCCCGGACCGATGCGGAACTCGTCGATCGCCACGGGGGAGACGTTCTGCCCGTCCGCCTGCACGAGTGTCATCCCGAGCCCGGGGATGCGTACGTCGAAGTACGTCATGGCGCCCGCGGCGATGAAGCGGAGACGCACGCGCTCGCCCGGACGGAAGATCCCCGTCCAGTTCGCGTCCGGCGTCAACCCGTTCATCAGATACGTGTACGTGTAGCCGGTCACATCGGCGAAGTCCGTGGGATCCATCCGCATCTTCGACCAGCGCCACCGCTCCGCCAGCGTGGCAGGCCAGCCATTGCGCTGCACGTCCTGGAAGAAGTCGGCAGTGGTGCGCCGTTGGAAGTTGTAGTACCCACCGCGACGCTTGAGATTGGCGATGATCGCCGCGGGAGACTCGAAGCTCCAGTCGGACAGCATCACGACGTAGTCGCGCTCATACGCGAACGGATCCGGTTCGATCGGATCGATGAGGAGCGGAAAGTAGAGGCCGAGGAGCTCTTGTCCGCCCGAATGGCTGTGCGCCCAGTACGTGCCGCTCTGACGAACGGGGAACCGATACGTGAACGTCTCGCCGGGCTTGATGCCGGCGAAGCTGACACCCGGAACGCCGTCCATGCCGGGTGGCAGGATCAAGCCGTGCCAGTGAATCGAGCTGATCTCCTTCAGGTGATTGGTCACGCGCAGCACAGCCTCCTGTCCTTCGCGTAAGCGAACAAGCGGCCCAGGCACCGTACCGTTCATGGCAATCGCGCCACCAACGCGGCCATCCACTGGGAACGCCAGACTGTCGATCGACAGATCGATGACGTTGACACCGCTCTGTCCAAGAGGGATCGGTCGTGACTGAATCGCCGCGCCGGCGGCATCTGCCCAGGCGTACGCGGGCGCCAGCCGGCCGAGGGCTGCCCACGCACCCAGCAGCGTGGCGTTCTGAAGCAACCTTCGCCGAGTGATGGAGCGTGTCTGAGTGTCCACGAGCGGTCTCCGCATCTTGACGAGGCAAGTCACTTCTTCGAAGCCGCCGTGCCGAGGAGCGCATTGCGCTGGTCCGGGGTCAGCACGTCGATGGCTTCGCCAACCGCGCGAATGAACTCGATGCGCTGGCCCGTACGAGCCCGCTCGATCTCCCCGATCTTCGCTTCGATGCGTGCCGCATCCGTGCCGTCGCCAGTCAGCGCCCAGAGCTCCTGTTCCGCCTGCTCGACGGCGCGGTCGGCATTCGTCCGCATCGAGAGCGCTCGCTCCTTGATGCCGCGCAGCGTGGATTGCTGATCCGGCGTGAGCCCAATCGCCGGCTGATCCAGGAAGAAGTCCGTCGCCCCAATGTGATGGAGGTGCGACACGCCCGGCATGCCGGGCATGGTTGACAATGGCCGTGACGCTGTCGCGTCGGACGGCGGCGGAGCTGATGACGCCGGCGCTGCCGGTGCCATTTCTCGCATCATGCGCTCTGGCGCCATGCCCATCTCGCCACGGTGCATGCCCATCATCGCCGGGCCGAAGCCGACACCTGCGGCAGACGACTGCTGTCCGCTTGGCGTCGCCGCTCCTGACGCAGGTTGGGCACTTTGCGCGGGCACCACAAGCTTGTCGACGACGGCGGCGACACCATTTGTGGTTCGCGCCAGATCGACCGCCTTCGACTTGACGGCTCCGGAATCGACATTGCCCGCGAGAGTGACGACCTTGCTGGCGGTTGTTACGTCGATGCGCGAGGCCTTGGTGGTGTCATCCGTCGTGAGTCGATTCTTCACCTGCGCGGTGATGGCGGCGTCGGTCGGCGAACATCCGGCGATCGCCACCACCATCACGATGATTCCCGCCAGGATCCCGTGTGTTCTTGACATGACGGCGCCTCGCAATTGGCTTGGCAGTGACCTACTTCTTGGGCATCGCCATGCCTGTGAGCGCGTTCTGCTGCTCTGGTGTCAGTTGCTTCGTTGCTTCACCAACAGCACGAATGAAGGCGATCCGCTGCGCGGTCCGCAGCTGCTCGATCTCTTGCAGCTTTGCCTGCACCTTCGCGGCATCCGGGAGATCAGCCCCTGTGAGAGCCCAGAGTTCTTGCTCGCCTTGCTCGATGCGCCGTTCTGCATTGCTCCGCTCGAGCAGCGCGCGTTCTTTGATCCTGTTCAGCGCGGTCTGTTGTTCCGTGTTCAGGTTCAATTGCGGCTGATCGAGAAAGAAGCCCGTAGCGCCGATGTGGTACACGTGCGACGCGCCTGGCATACCCGGAAGCGACGAAACCGATTTCGGTGTGCGAGGACGCGCGGCGCTGCTGCCACCGCCCATGGCCATCCCGCCGCCCGCTGTGGCTCCGCCGCCAGTAGGCGAGGCGCCGCCCATGTTCATGCCGCCAGTCGCAGGCGCGCTGGGGGACGGGCTGCCCATTCCCATCTCGCCCTTCATCATTCCGTCTGGCATCTTCATGCCATCGGGCGGCATGCCCATCTCACCTTTGTCCATGTCCATCATCGGCATCGCGCCGGGCATTGGGTCCTTCTGGGCACCCATGCCGGGTTTCATGCCACCCATTTCACCAGCCGGCATCCCACCGGGCGGCATCGCGCCCATCTCGCCCATCATGCGGCGGCCCGGTGCCGGTGCCGGAGTGGAAGAAGCGCCAGCAGTAGGTGTCTGAGGGACCTGCTTCTGCTGATCTAGCGCCGACTGCAGTTTGGCGACTTGCGCACGCAGCTCGGCGATCTGCTTTTGAAGATCCTGGTCCTGACCAGTTGCAGTCATCTGGCCGGCGGTCTGCGGATGTGAGTGCGGTGCCCCGGCGGGCATGGTTTGCGCCGTGCTCGCTCCCGGAAGCCACACGAGGCTGCCAGCGGCAATCATCGCGGCGACCTTGGGGCTTACCGCGCTCAGGTATGAAGTGAAGGGTCTCATGATTATCTTCCTCTCTGGCCTCTCATGCTGGCGTAACTCCTTCGGACGCAACTGCGGCCGCATTGACGGCTCAGATCCTGTTGAGGCCAGCTAAAGACGCAGACAGCAACCGACATGCCATTGAACGGCAGGTGGCAATCGCTCGCGAGCTCTCCATCGGGCCGCCGATGGTGGCTGTTTTCAGACAGGCGGCCCACGACGGTGAGCCAAATGACACACAGCGTTCGATTGGGCGGGGCCGAGGCCTCAAGATCCGGCGTCTGACGACCGGCTCCGGACCTGCGCTCCACCGGCATTGCTCTTGCCTATGCAAGTTACAGAGGCATCAAGGGATTGGATGCCCCCGAGCGCGAGCAGGAGTTGAGGCACATGGCAGGACTCGACACAGGGACACCCGCACCGGCTGCGAGCCAGTGGGTCTGTCCAATGCACCCGGAGATCGTTCGCGATCAGCCCGGTGCTTGTCCGATCTGCGGGATGGCTTTGGAGCCGAGAGCGGGAGGGGCGGAGGACGAAGAGAACGCCGAGTTGCGCGACATGTCCCGGCGTTTCTGGATCGCGGCCGCGCTCACCCTTCCACTCGTCGCGCTGGCGGTGGGCGACATGCTGGCGAGTGATCCCTTCTCGAGCTTCGTGTCAAAGCGCGCCCGCACGATCGTCGACCTGACGCTGGCGAGCGTGGTCTGCATATGGGCCGCGTGGCCATTCTACGTGCGCGCCGTGTTGTCCGTGACGAATCGCAGTTTGAACATGTTCACGCTGATTGGCCTCGGTGTTTCGGTGGCCTACGTGTATAGCGTCATCGCGACACTTTTCCCAAATCTCTTTCCGGTCAGCTTCCGTGATGACGGGGGCGAGGTCGCCGTCTACTTCGAAGCGGCCGCGGTGATCGTGACGCTCATTCTGCTCGGACAGGTCCTCGAACTGCGCGCGCGCAGCAGCACCAGTGCCGCGATCAGAAAACTCCTCGGGATGGCCGCGAAATCCGCTCGACGCGTGAAGGAGGATGGCGGCGATGAGGACGTGGCACTCGAGGCCGTCCAGGTCGGTGATCGCCTCCGAGTGCGGCCCGGTGAAAAGGTGCCGGTCGACGGTGCTGTCCTTGAAGGCGTCAGCGCGATCGACGAGTCGATGGTGACCGGCGAACCCATACCCGTTCAGAAGGGACCTGGTGACCGTGTCGTCGGCGCGACCATCAACGGAACCGGATCGCTGATCATGCGCGCCGAAAAAGTCGGCGCAGACACCCTGCTATCGCGGATTGTGGCGATGGTAGCCGAAGCACAGCGCAGCCGCGCGCCGATCCAGAAGCTCGCCGACGTCATTTCCGGTTACTTCGTGCCGATCGTTGTCGTGATTGCGATCGTCACGTTTGTGGTTTGGGCCACTCTTGGCCCGCAGCCGCGCATGGCGTACGCCATCGTCAATGCTGTCGCGGTGCTGATCATCGCGTGTCCCTGTGCGCTGGGACTGGCGACGCCGATGTCCATCATGGTGGCGACCGGCAAGGGGGCCACGATGGGCGTGCTGTTCCGCAACGCCGAAGCGATCGAAGTCTTGCGGAAAGTCGACACACTCGTCGTCGATAAGACCGGCACGCTCACGGAAGGCAAGCCGCGGCTCGTCACGACTGTTCCGGCTCCAGGCTTCGATGAACCTGTACTCCTGCGGATGGCGGCGAGCATTGAACGGGCAAGTGAGCATCCGCTCGCCGGCGCGATCGTGAAGGGTGCCGAAGAACGTGGCGCGAAGCCGGCCGAGGCCACCGAGTTCCGCGGTGTCACCGGCAAGGGTGTCACCGGAATTGTGGAGCGTCAGTCCGTCGCGCTTGGCAACCGCGCGCTCATGGCCGACCTCGGCGTCGACCTCGGAGATCTTCGCGAGACCGCGGAGAAGCTGCGGGCGGAGGGACAGACAGTGATGTTTGTCTCCGTCGAAAGGAAAATGGCCGGCCTCCTCGGCGTTGCCGATCCGGTGAAGGAGAGTACACCGGAAGCGATTCAATCCCTCCACCGCGAAGGGATCCGCATCGTCATGCTGACGGGCGACAGCCGGACCACGGCACAGGCTGTCGCGCGCACGCTCGGCATCGACGACATGATTGCCGAAGTCCTGCCCGATCAGAAGGTCGACGTGATCAAGCGACTCCAGTCGGAAGGGCGCTTCGTCGCCATGGCGGGCGACGGCATCAACGACGCGCCCGCGCTGGCGCAGGCGCACGTCGGCATTGCGATGGGCACGGGCACCGACGTCGCGATGGAGAGCGCTTCGGTCACACTCGTCAAGGGCGATCTGCGGGGCATTGTGCGTGCGCGGCGGCTGAGCCGCCACACGATGACCAATATCAAGCAGAACCTCTTCTTTGCTTTTGCCTATAACGCGGCCGGCGTGCCCATCGCAGCGGGAGTGCTTTACCCGGCTCTCGGCATCCTGCTGTCTCCGATTGTCGCCGCTGCCGCCATGAGTTTGAGTTCCGTCTCCGTCGTGGGGAATGCCCTGCGGCTGCGGCGGACCAATGTCTGAGGAGGCCCATCGTGTTGAACGTCAAAGCATGGACGATGTCCCTCGGTTGCTGGATGGTGGCCACGTTCACGATCTGCGTGCTTGGGGGCGTGGTCGCACCGGGCCTGCCAATTCCGCATCGCACGTTGGAATTGTTATTGCCAGGCTTCACGTGGATCTCACTGGGCTCGTTCGCGCTGGGCGTTGTTGAAGTTTTTCTTTACGGCGTGTACGCAGGGTGGCTATTCGCGTCGCTCCACAACTTCTTCGCGCGTCGCTGGACACCCAATTAGGAGGACCTGTGCAGACCGTCACCAACCCGATCCGGCAAGGTGAGCCCTTTCGAATGCCCGTGTGGCTGGGGCTCTGTTTCTTCCTGGCCATTGCGGCGTTCTTTCTCTGGGAGGAGCACCGAGCGCACATCCTTGGGGCGCTGCCGTACGCGCTGCTACTGCTGTGCCCGATCATCCACCTGTTCATGCACCGGGGGCATGGCGGCCATGGCGGCGGAGGCTCAGGCCAAGGGGGCCACGATCATGACCACCGCTCCAGAGGAGCCGTGTCATGAACCACGACATCCCGGCATACGGTCTCTGGTCGCTTGTGGTCATCAACTCCGCGATCTTCATCATGTTCGCCTTCAGCTTTTTCAAGCCGAAGACGACCCGTGACTGGCGGACCTTCGGCACGTTCTCCGCCTTCATCGTCGCGCTGTTTGTCGAGATGTACGGCTTCCCGCTGACCATCTATCTCCTGTCCGGATGGCTCACTCGACGATTCCCCGGTGTCGATCCCCTCGGCCATGACTTCGGCCACCTTTGGTACACATTGCTCGGCTTCGAGGGCGATCCACACTTCAATCGCATTCACATCGCCAGCAACGTTGTGATCTTCGGTGGGTTCATCCTGCTCTCTGGCGCCTGGAGAATCCTCTTCGAGGCGCAACGCGAGGGCAAACTCGCAACGACGGGGCCTTACTCGTATGTCCGCCACCCGCAGTACGTCGCCTTCATCGCGATCATGTTCGGGTTCCTGCTGCAGTGGCCGACACTGGTAACGCTCGTCATGTTTCCCATACTCGTAACGGTGTACGTCAGGCTCGCGCGCCGCGAGGAGCGCGAGACGCGGGCGCAGTTCGGTGACACCTGGGATCGCTATGCCGCGCAGACGCCGGCGTTTCTACCGCGATGGCGGCGTGACAGTGGCGTCTCCGGACAAAAGGGGAAGGCTCATGCCTGAAGCTCCCCGAGCCTTTCCTCATCACCACGAAGACAGTGCGTTTGTCGACGCGTCGGCCGACAGCGTATTCGCTCACGTAGACGACCACTCTCGCCTGTCGTCCCACATGAGCCAGTCCTCCTGGATGATGGGCGGAGGTCGGATGGAGCTTGAACTTGACGAGAGCCGTGGGCGCCGCGTTGGGTCACGGATTCGCGTGGCCGGCCGGGTCTTTGGCGTGCGGCTCTCGCTCGAGGAGATCGTCATCGAACGGACTCCACCGCACCGCAAAGTCTGGGAAACAACTGTTTCCACCCAGGCTGTTGGTCATGGGCCATTACCGAATGGGTTTCGAAATCACTGCCGAGGGTAGTGGTTCGCATCTCCGGGTTTTCATCGACTACGCGCCGCCCGACGCACCGTCCACGCGTTGGCTCGATACCGATTTGGGGGCTATTACGCGAGGTGGTGCACTCAGCGCATGGTCGGCGACGCGGCGAAGCATTTTGCACCGACGGTGAGACCGGAGGAACGATGAGCGCCTGCGAATGCAGCGAAGTTCATGAGCGGCGACGGGTCGTGCTGACCGGCGGTCCGGGCGCGGGCAAGACGGCGTTGCTCGAACTGATCCGCCAGTCATTCTGTTCGCACGTGAAGGTCCTTCCGGAGGCGGCCGGCGTGGTGTTCGGGGGCGGCTTCCCGCGCGAGGACAATCCGCAATGTCGAAAGGCCGCGCAACGAGCGATCTTCCACGTCCAACACGAGTTGGAGGTGATCGGAGACAGCCACAATCCAGCGATTGTGTTGTGCGACCGCGGCACGCTGGACGGGCTCGCCTACTGGCCGGGGCCGGCAGAGGAGTTCTGGTCGTCCATGGGAACAACCCTCGACACTGAGCTCCGCCGCTACGATGCCGTCATTCACCTGCGGACGCCGGCGCACGCGGACGGCTACAACCATCAGAATCCTCTTCGCACTGAGTCCGCAAGCCTCGCCGCCGAAATCGACGCGTGCGTCGCGCGCGCTTGGGATGCGCACCCCAAACGGCTCTATGTCGAGTCGTCCGCCGACTTCCTCGACAAGGCCGCATACGCTCTCGAGATCTTGCGCGGCGAGATGCCCGAATGTTGCAAGCGCCACGTCGTCCCGGCGCTTCACGACCGTGAAAGCAGGATCGCGAGATGAGACAGGTGGGGAATAGTCCGCTTCGGTTGGGACATTCCGCGCAGGCGCGGCGAATCTCGCGATCGCACTGGGCATCTGGTGCCTGGGACACGCCGGCTTACTGGCTCACAGCTTGCAAAGCAGCACGCGCACGGCAGCGCGATCGGCAACCAGCAAGGACGGGAGACCTTCGATGAGACGGCACCACGAAGAGCTCGCGGCGGCACCGGCACTCGTCACGGCGGTCACGGCCCTCATTCCCATCGGCGTCGCGGTCTGGATCCGCGTCAAGGAATGGCGCGGTCAGCACGACGGTCCCACACCTCGAAAGCGAGGGGAATCCACATGAGTGATCACAATCGTTGGTTGGCGGAGGAACTCGCCCGCGCCGGGGTGTCCCGACGCGAGTTCATGGGCTTCTGCGCCGCCATGGCGTCGGCGCTCGCCCTGCCGAATGCAGCAGCCGCCTAGATCGCGCGGGCCATCAGCCGCACGGAGAAGCCGGTACTCGTCTGGCTCGAGTTTCAGGACTGCGCCGGTAACACCGAGTCGTTCTGCGCGCGAGTCGACCCACCGCGGCGGACGTGATTCTCGACACGCTGTCGCTCGACTATCACGAGACCATCATGGCCGCAGCCGGCCACCAGGCTGAAGCGGCGCGCGATCGCGTCGTCAAGGAACGCGCGGGCGCGTACATCGCCGTCGTCGAAGGATCGATCCCGACCGGGGCCAATGGCGCCTATTGCACGATCGGCGGGCGATCGACATCGCGCGTGAAGTATGTGGCAGCGCGTCGGCGACGATCGCGATCGGCACCTGCGCGGCGTTTGGCGGCATTCCGGCTGCCGGGCCCAATCCCACCGGCGCCCTGGGCGTCTCGGACGCCGTCCCCGGCGTGAAGAACCTGATCAACCTGTCGGCATGCCCGGCCAACGTCGAGAACCTCACTGCGTTGCTCGTGCATTACCTGACCTTCAAGCGATGGCCTGCCCTCGACCAATACCGGCGGCCGCTCTTCGCCTACGGGAAGTCCATTCACGACGGCTGCGAGCGCCGCGCGCACTACGACGCTGGTCAGTACGTCGAAGAGTGGGGCGACGCGGGCCATCGGGAGGGCTACTGCCTTTACAAGATGGGATGCAAAGGCCCCGTGACGTTCCAGAACTGCCCGCACATCAAATGGAACGGCGGCACCAACTGGCCGATCGGCTGCGGCCATCCGTGCATCGGGTGCTCGGAGCCGAACTTCTGGGACACGATGACGCCGTTTTACCGTCACCTGCCTGGTGCGCCCGGCTTCGGGGCCGCCTCCGACCTCGACAAGATCGGCGCGATGGCGGTCGCCGGCGTCGGCGCCGCGTTTGCCGCGCACGGCCTGATTCAGATCGCCAAGCGCGTTGGCGAGAACCGCTACGCGCCGGTGACGCCACCGGCGAAGGAAGAAGGTGACCGATGAGCCGCGTGATTGTCGATCCGGTGACACGCATCGAAGGGCACCTGCGCATCGAAGCAGAGGTTGACGGCGGCGCGGTACGCGACGCGTGGTCGTCGTCCACGATGTTCCGCGGTATCGAGCTGATCCTGAAAGGCCGCGATCCGCGCGATGCCTGGGCCCTCACCCAGCGCATTTGCGGCGTCTGCACCACCGTGCATGCCATCGCTTCGATCCGCGCGGTCGAGAACGCGATCGGCGCCGCGCCGCCCCCTAACGTCCGGCTGTTGCGAAACCTGATCATCGCCGCGCAGTGCGTGCAGGATCATGTCGTCCATTTCTATCACCTGCACGCGCTCGACTGGGTCGACATCGTGTCGGCGCTGTCGGCGGATCCGGCGAAGACGTCGGCGCTCGCGCAGTCGATTTCAGACTGGCCGCTGTCGAGCCCGACGTATTTCACAGGCGTTCGCGACCGCATCAAGGCATTCGTCGAGCGTGGGCAGCTTGGACCCTTGGCGAACGCCTACTGGGGACATCCGGCGTATCGCCTGCCGGCAGAAGCGAACCTGATGGCAGTCGCGCACTATCTCGAGGCGCTCGACTGGCAGCGCGAATTTATCAAGATGCACGCCGTGCTCGGCGGCAAGAATCCGCACCTCCAGAGCTTCCTCGTCGGCGGCATGTCGACGCCGATCGATCCCAACAGCCAGTCGGCGATCAACGCCGGCACGATCGCGGAGCTGAAGCAGCTCGTGGCGAAGGCGCGCGACTTCGTGGTCCGCGTGTATATCCCCGATCTGCTCGCGGTCGCCGCGGCCTACAAGGATTGGGCCGGCCATGGCAAGGGCGTCGGCAACTATCTCGCCTACGGCGAGTATCCGGACGATGACACGACGGCGCCGGCGTTGTTCCTGAAGGGTGGCGTTATTCGCGGACGCGACTTGTCGAAGATCGCGCCGTTCGATCCTGGCAAGGTCACCGAGTACGTCGCCCACTCCTGGTACGACTACCAGCAGGGTGATGCGGTGGCACTGCATCCATCGAAGGGCGAGACGTTGCCCAACTACACCGGACCCGCGCCGCCGTACGAGCGGCTCGACACCGACAAGAAGCATTCGTGGCTCAAGTCGCCGCGTTACGACGACGAGCCGATGGAAGTCGGACCGCTGGCACGAATGCTCGTCCGTATGTCTCCGGCCATCCGCGCGTCAGGACCCTCGTGGACGGCGTGCTGAAGGCCCTCAATGTCGGTCCCGAAGCGTTGTTCTCAACGCTCGGTCGCGTCGGCGCCCGTGGAATCGAAACGCAATTGCTCGCGGAGAAGATGGATGAATGGGTCGACGCGCTCGCTGCGAACATGGGCGCCGGCGATCTCCGGATCCACGACAACAGCAAGTGGGATCCGTCGTCTTGGCCCGCTGACGCGATGGGCGCCGGGTTCCACGAGGCGCCGCGCGGCGCGCTGGCGCACTGGGTGCACATCGAGAACGGACTGATCTCGAACTACCAGTGCGTGGTGCCGAGCACCTGGAACGCCGGACCGCGTGACGCGAAAGGCCAGCGCGGTCCGTACGAGGAGGCGCTGCTTGGAACCCCGGTAGCCGATCCCGAACGGCCGATCGAGATCCTCCGCACCGTGCATAGTTTCGATCCGTGCATGGCCTGCGGGGTCCATGTTGTCGACGGCACGCGCCGGATCCTGTCGAGCGTGAGGGTCGCATGAAGGACGATCCCTGAGCTCGCGTACAGGTGTACGTATGGCAGGTTCCGGTGCGTGTCACGCACTGGCTGATCGCGCTGTCGATCGGAGTGCTCACGATCACGGGCTTCTACATCGGCCGGCCGTTCGTGACGGTGCCCGGGCCGGCCGCGCTTCAGCATCATCGAAGCGCTCCCGTACGATCGCGCCAACACGTCGATGAGGCGTTTCACGATGTGCGCGGCCTGCGCCGGTGAGTACGACGATCCTGGGGACCGCCGCTTTCATGCCCAACCCAACGCGTGTCCCGCCTGCGGTCCGAGCCTCACGCTTTGGGATTCGGCCGGCCAGACAATTGCGAAAGAGGACGATGCGCTGCGGGCGGCGGTGGCGGCCATTGCCAAAGGAAGCATCGTGGCCGTCAAGGGGCTGGGCGGCTTCCACCTGATGACTGATGCCCGCCACGATGAGGCGGTCCGGCGTCTTCGCGAGCGGAAGTATCGCGAGGCGAAGCCGTTCGCATTGATGTTCCAGGATCTCGATGCCATCGATCGGCACTGCGTGGTGTCGTCGGCCGAGGTCCGCGTCCTGCAGTCGCCCGAATCGCCGATCGTGCTGCTGTCGCGTCGCCCGGCCGTTGACGGGCTCGCGCCCTCGCTGGCGCCGGGCAACCCCAACCTCGGCGTGATGCTGCCATATACGCCCCTTCACGTGCTGCTGATGCAGGAGATCAGCGGGCCGGTCGTGGCCACGAGCGGCAACCGCTCCGACGAGCCGATCTGCATCGACGAACACGACGCCATCGACCGGCTCGGCGGCATCGCGGATTGCTTCCTCGTGCACGACCGTCCAATCGTCCGGCACGCCGACGACTCGATCGTCCGCATCGTCCTCGATCGCGAGTTGGTGCTCCGTCGCGCGCGCGGCTATGCACCGCTGCCGATCCCGATCAGACATGCGGCGGAGCCGGTGCTCGCGGTCGGCGCGCACCTGAAGAACACCATCGCGCTGGCTTCGGGAACGAACGTCTTCGTGAGTCAGCACATCGGCGATCTCGACTCGGCTGAATCGACCGCGGCATTCGAGGCCGCGATCGACGACCTGGAACGGTTGCATGAGATCGCGCCGACTGCGGTGGTGGCGGACCTCCATCCGGATTATCGATCGACCGCATACGCCCGCGCGCTCGGCCTGCCGCTCACGCAGGTGCAGCACCATTGGGCGCACATCGCCGGGTGCATGGCCGAGAACGACCTCGATGGCCCGGCGCTCGGCGTGTGCTGGGACGGCACGGGATACGGGACCGACGGGACGGTGTGGGGTGGCGAGTTCCTGACCGTCACCGGATCGTCATTCACACGGGTGGCCTGCCTGCGGCCGTTCCGATTGCCGGGTGGCGACCGCGCGGTCCGCGAACCCAGGCGTTCCGCGCTCGGCCTTCTGCACGCCCTCGATCCCGCACTACCGCTGTCTGCGCACGTGGCCGCGGCCTTCAGCGACGTCGAGCAGCGAGTACTGATTGACGCCGTCGATCGCGGCATCAACGCGCCAGTGACGACGAGCGCGGGCCGGCTGTTCGATGCGATTGCGTCGATCACCGGCCTGCGACAACGCGCCGGGTTCGAAGGCCAGGCGGGAATGGATCTCGAATTCGCCGCCGACCCCGCTGTCGACATTGACTATCCGTTCGACACTACGCGAGACGGCGCCCGCTTCACGCTCGGGTCCTGGCAGGCGCCGCCGCTGGTGATCGACTGGGCGCCGATGATCCGGGCGATCGCCGATGACACCGCTGCCGGTGTTGCCGCCGGCGTGATGGCGGAGCGCACGCACAACACGCTCGTGAAGATGATTGTCGCAGTCGCGCGCCTGCACACGGAACCGGCCGTCGTCCTGAGCGGCGGCTGCTTCCAGAATCGCTGCCTGACCGAGCGCACCGTCACGGCGCTGCGGCACGCCGGCTTCAGGCCCTATTGGCATCAGCGCGTGCCGCCGAACGACGGCGGCATCGCGCTCGGACAAATCGCCGCGTACCTTCGCAACAAGGAGAGTCTTCGATGTGCCTCGCCATCCCAGGTCGAATCCTCAGCATTGAGCCCGGCGACCCCGTGCTTCGCAGCGGCCGGGTCGACTTCGCCGGCATCGTCAAACACGTGAACTTGAGCTATGTGCCCGACGCGGTGATCGGCAACTTCGTGCTGGTGCACGTCGGCTTCGCCATTTCAACAGTGGATGAGGCGGAGGCGCAGCAGGTCTTCCGCTATCTCGAACAGATGGGCGAGCTCGCCGAGCTCGAAGAAGGGGAGCCGTCATGAAGTTCATCGACGAGTACCGCGATCCGGAAGCCGCGGGCGGCTTCGCCCGGGCGTTACGGCGCATCACGACGCGGCCGTGGACGCTGATGGAAGTGTGCGGCGGGCAGACCCACGCCATCGTCAAGTTCGGCGTCGACGAGCTGTTGCCACCGGAAGTCGAGCTGGTGCACGGTCCCGGCTGTCCCGTGTGCGTCACGCCACTCGAGCTGATCGAGAAGGCGCTCGAGATTGCGGCGATGCCGAGCGTGACCTTCTGTTCGTTCGGCGACATGCTGCGCGTGCCGGGCCGCACGACCGATCTGTTGACGGTTAAGGCCCGCGGCGGCGATGTCCGCATCGTCTACTCGCCGCTCGACGCGGTGAAGCTGGCGCGCGAGAACCCCGATCGTGAGGTCGTGTTCTTCGCCGTCGGCTTCGAGACCACGGCCCCGGCGAATGCGATGGCCGTGTTTCAGGCGGCGCAGCTCGGTCTGACGAACTTTTCGATCCTCGTATCTCACGTGCTCGTTCCGCCGGCAATGGAGGCCATCCTGTCGTCGCCCAAGAGCCGGGTGCAGGGATTCCTCGCCGCGGGCCACGTGTGCAGCGTCATGGGCTTCACGGAGTACGAACCGCCGGTGGCGCGGTATCGCGTGCCGATCGTCGTGACCGGCTTCGAGCCGCTCGACATCCTGCACGGCGTCTATATGTGCGTCAAGCAACTCGAAGAGGGGCGCGCCGAGGTCGAGAACCAGTACGCGCGTGCCGTGCGACGCGACGGCAATGTGCAGGCACAACTGCTGATGCGCGAGGTCTTCCGGATTGTGCCGCGCAAGTGGCGCGGCGTGGGCGAGATACCCGAGAGCGGGCTGGGCCTAGCCGAGCCTTACGCGCCATTCGATGCCGAACTGCGCTTCGGTGTCGCCAGCCACACCGCCGATGAGCCGACCGAATGCTGCAGTGGCCAGATCATGCAGGGTCTGATGAAACCACACGAGTGCCCGGCGTTCGGCACGCGGTGCACGCCCGAGCACCCGCTGGGGGCCACCATGGTGTCGTCCGAAGGCGCGTGCGCCGCCTACTATCGCTACCGGCGCCTGACGGTGCCGCAGCAGGAGCAGAAAGCGGTGAGCCATGGCAACTGATCTCGCGCCGGGAGGGACCTGCGCGGTTCCGATCGGCGACCATGCGCATGTACTCCTCGCCCACGGCGGCGGCGGCCGGCTGACAAACCAGCTGATCGACGGGCTGTTTCTGCCCGCGTTTGGCAATCCATCGAGCCACGCGCACCACGACGGCGCGCATCTCAACCTGGGCGGGGCTCGCCTGGCGTTCTCAACCGACTCCTATGTCGTCCGGCCGATGTTCTTTCCCGGCGGCGACATCGGCACGCTGGCGATCAACGGGACCGTGAACGACCTGGCGATGTGCGGCGCTCGGCCCCAGTTTCTGAGCGTGGGCTTCGTCATCGAGGAAGGGTTGCCGATGGACAGCCTCAGGCGAATCGTCTCGTCGATGCAAGCGGCCGCTCTCGCTGCCGGCGTGACCATCGTGACAGGCGACACGAAGGTCGTGGACCGAGGCAAGGGTGATGG
The DNA here is from genome assembly GCA_019752015.1 of Cyanobacteriota bacterium. Lineage (GTDB taxonomy): Bacteria > Acidobacteriota > Vicinamibacteria > Vicinamibacterales > UBA2999 > 12-FULL-67-14b. The sequence continues at coordinate 210,975 of JAIEMQ010000006.1, forward strand.
GGTCTACGTGAACACGGCCGGCGTCGGCCTGATCGAATACGACGGACTGATCGCGCCGGCGAGCGTTCAGCGTGGGGACGTGGTCTTACTATCCGGTGATATCGGCCGGCATGGCATGGCCGTGATGGCCGCGCGGGAGGGACTGCAGTTCGAGTCGGACATCGAAAGCGATTGTGCCCCGCTGGTTGAGCCAGTACTGGAGCTGATCGAGTCCGGCGTCACCATTCATTGCCTGAGGGATCTCACGCGCGGCGGCGTGGCCAGTGCGACCGTCGAAATCGCGGAATCGACAGGCCTCCACATCCGGATGAATGAGCACGCCATCCCCATTCGTGAAGACGTCCGCGGCGCCTGCGAAATCCTCGGCTTCGATCCGCTGTACGTCGCCAATGAAGGCCGGTTCATCGCGTTCGTCCCAGAAGCGGAGGTCGGCCGGGCGCTCGACATCCTGCGCCGCTGTCCGGTGAGCCGCGAGGCCGTCGCTATTGGAGCGGTGTTGGAGACGCAGGGCGGGTTGGTGACGCTCAAGAGCCGCATTGGTGCCACACGCGTCGTAGACATGTTGAGTGGCGAGCAGTTGCCGCGGATCTGTTGACCCTCAGACAAGTTTAGAAGGCATATGTCAATCGCGAACGCGTGCCCGAGCGGCAGTGCCTGATTTCAGACAGTGACCGCCGAAACGACGGCGCCTTCAGAGCGCCACGTCATCAGCCTCAATGTAAAATCGGCGCTGATCGGTTTATATGCACACCACGATCGACGACCCTCACCGACACCGGTACGCATGCTCGGTTTCTTCTTGTTTCCTGACCATGATCGTCACGTTGCTGCTGTTGTCGGTGAGCGGCAGACCTGCTGGCGCTCAGACAACGGCCGACGAACACGCGCAGCACCATCCCGCCGCGAACGCGACCCCGGCCACGCCAGGCAGCGGTCCGGTTCCATCCCCCGGCATGGTGGGCATGCCGGGCGCGCCTCCAGGCGGAGCGATGGCCGCGGAGATGGGCGAGATGATGAAGCAAATGGGCGCGCCTCCGCCCAAGGAGCTTTATCCCTCGCTCATGGCCCTGCCTGATGAGATAACGCCCGAACAACGCGCCGCAATCGAGCAACTGGCCCGTGAGCGTATGAAGACCGGCGCCGCGTCGATGTCCGCCGGCCTTGAGAAGCTCGCTGCTTCTACGGCCGACGAAGACTTTGCTGCGATGCAACAGGCGGCGGCGCAGATGCGTCAGGGCCTCGCCGAGTTCGAAGCGGGACTCGCAGCCCGACAGGTTCTGTCCGAAGGCAAGGCGGCGCGCAACCTCGCGCTCGACTGGTTCAAGCGTGAGATGAACCTCGCGTCTCCGATCCCGCCAGAAACGCGTCGCACGCTCCTCGGCGTCACCCCTCTGCACCTCTTCACCATGGGGCTGCTCATCGTCTTTGCGCTCGCGATGGTCACTATGTACTTCTTCAAGATGCGCCGGGCGGCGGTCCTTTTTGGCCGTCTCGCTCCCGACACGAACCCAACGCCCGGAGGCGCACCACCACCTGGCGGAGGATCCGGGCCGTCCTCGCCACCTGCCGGGCCGACAACAGTCGTCACGCCCCCACCGTCCGGCGCCGGCGCGCCGCCAGCCTCAGCAACACCGCCTTCCGCGTCGACGATTGTCAAGTCGACGTCAGTATCGCCGGTGACGACGAATTGGCGCGGGCACTTGCGCGTAGCGAGCATCGTGGCGGAAACACCTACCGTCAAGACGTTTCGGCTCGTTCCTTCATCCGGCAATGAGCTTCCATTCACATTTGTTCCCGGGCAGTTCCTCAACGTCACATTTTCGATTGGCGGCGCCAGGATGAACCGCTCGTACTCGATCTCCTCATCTCCGGCGCAACAGGAGTATGTCGAGTTGACGGTGAAGCGCGAGCCGCGGGGCGCGGTCTCACGCCACATCAACGATCTGCTGAAGGTGGGCGATCAGATCGAGGCGGGAGGGCCTGTCGGTCGCTTCACGTTTACTGGCACGGAAGCCGACAGTGTTGTGCTCATCGCCGGCGGTGTCGGCGTCACGCCACTGATGAGCATCGCACGCTATCTGACGGATCGGGCCTGGGAGGGTGACATCTTCCTCGTGTACGGTTGCAGCAACCCGACGGAGTTCATTTTCAGGAACGACATCGCCGCGCTTCAGCGTACCAATCCGAAGCTCCACGCAGTGGTCACCATGGAACGCCCCGACGGTGCGGCCTGGGAAGGACCAACCGGCCGCATTACGAAGGACCTGTTGATTCGAGCAGTGCCTGATCTCCCTACGCGCCGAATTCACCTTTGCGGTCCGATCCCGATGATGAACGCAGTGAAGGCCATTCTGCGCGACTCGGGTGTCGCGCCCGAACAGGTGAAGACCGAGTCGTTCGGCACGCTCATGCCAGCGCCGCCCGCCCCCGGCACGTTTCCGCCGCCGACAGTTGCGGCGACTGGTCCACTGGTCACATTTTCTAGGAATCGCCGGTCGGCACGAATTCATGTCGATCAGACCGTGCTCGAGTTCTCGGAGGAGCTTGCCATCGGGATCGAGTATTCGTGCCGTGTCGGGACTTGTGGCGTGTGCAAGGTGAGAATGACGTCCGGCGAGGTGGAGATGGCCGTCGAGGACGCGCTCGATCCTGACGACAAGGTCAACGGCATCATTCTCGCCTGCCAGGCCAAGCCGACGAGCGACATTGTGGTTGAAGCGTAGGTATGAAGGATCGTGAACGGATTGTCGTCAGCGGCATTCTGGGTGTGTTGTTGCTTGGCTGGCTGGGCTTCTTCGTCCACCGATCACCGCGCTTTCCTGGCAGTGGCGTTGGCGCGACGTTCGCGATTGCGGGCGCGGCGCTGATGCTCGTGCCGCTCGTGTACACGGTCGCCAAGCGAATCCCGCGGCTACACATGCCCATCACAAAGCGCGTGTCGATGCAGTCGCTCCTGGCGCTTCACACCTACACGGGCATTCTGGGTTCGCTGCTGGCGCTGATCCACACCGGTCACAAGTTCGACAGTGTGCTGGGGATCGCACTCACGGCTACGATGCTGCTGCTGGTCGTGAGTGGGTTCGCGGTTCGCTACTTGCTCACGTACGTCAACCGTGAGATCACCGACAAACTCGCCCTGTTGCAGACCGCCCGTGGCGATCTCGACAGTGCCTGGGGCGTGCTCGAGCGCTCCCCAGTTGCCGTGAGAGGTCTTCCGAAGGCGCGACTATTGGCGGTAGGCGCGGCCTCCGTCGGTATCGAGCTCCCATTCGCCGGCCCAGCGGGTGAGATCATCCGCACTGCCGAAGGCGTGGCGGACCTGGAGTACGCAGTCAAGACACACGAGTTGTTCAAACGCTGGTTCGCGCGATCTCTGAAGCTGCACATCGTTCTCTCCGTAGTCTTCTACGTTCTGCTCGCGGTGCACATCGGATCCGGCGTCTACTTCGGGCTGCGGTGGCTTCGATGAAGCGCCTCGTGCTCTGGTTCGCGCTGATTATTGCGGTCGGGACTGCGTCGGTGCTCGCAATGCTGCATTTCACGACCGCGTCATCGGCGCTCCAGCAGGCCGTCAGTCCAGGTCCGCTGTCGCGCGGTCACGCGTACCTCGGCGACCGATGCGCATCGTGCCACCAACCGACCGTTGGCGTGACGGTCACCAAATGTACGGCCTGCCACGCGAACGCCGAGCGGCTACTCGGGCGTCAGCCCACCGCGTTCCACGCGAGCATCCAGGAGTGCTCGGCCTGTCACGTCGAGCACCAGGGCACGAACATCCGCCCCGTCGCCATGGACCATGTGGCGCTGGCCAAGGTCGGGGCACGGACCCTGCGCCGCGCCTCTAGCACTGATGCCGCCAGCGACACAACGCTCAAGTCGCTGGAGAAGTGGTTGCGCATTCGCGTCCCGGACCAGCTCGACGCGAGCTCTGTGCGCGAGGCCCTCGACTGCGTCGGATGCCACTCCACAAAGGACCGGCACGTCGGGCTGTTCGGCAAGGACTGCGCGCAGTGCCACGCCACGACCCAATGGACCGTCCCCGAGTTCCAGCACCCCTCGCCCCGCTCGACGAGCTGCGGACAATGCCACCAGGCCCCACCAAGCCACTACATGATGCACTTCGACATGGTGTCGAAAAAGATCGCCGGTCAGGTGGATGCGCAGGTCGCCGAGTGCTGCGGCCCGGCACAGCCGTATCAGTGCTATCGCTGCCATCAGACCACTTCTTGGAATGACATTCGTGGCGTGGGGTACTACAAGCATCACTGACATCGAATCGCACAAGTAGGTTTGCGACGTCGTGGACCTCAAGAGATCGGCCACGAGATCGGCCAAACTGGCCTATCCACAAAGATCGGCCGCGAAATCGGCCAAGACAGCCGGTAAAGGCAGGAAACGCCCTATAATCTCATAGACACGATGGCTATAAATCAGCCAAAGGACGTCGAGAACGTCCAGAGGATTGAGCCGGCGCGAATCGAAAATCCGCCGGAAACCGTGGCCGATCTGACGGCTGAGCTATCGGCAGGATCGGCCACACTGGGCCGCAATCTGCACCCTCGCACGGCCGGCAACCTAGCGGACCTCGTGCGAATTATGAACACCTACTACACCAATCTGATCGAGGGGCACCACACACGTCCGAGAGACATCGAGCGCGCCCTTGCCGGCCAGCTTGATCGAGATGAGGAACGCCGCGACCTTCAGTTGGAAGCCGCCGCCCACGTCCGTGTCCAGACCGAGGTCGACCGACTGGGGTTGGCGGGTGATCTGCCGGAGCCCGCGTCGCCGGAGTTCATTCAGTGGCTGCACCGCGAGTTCTACCACGCCGCACCGGAGCGGCTGCTTCGCATCGCCGGCGTCGGTCGAGAGATCACGATGACGCCAGGTGAATGGCGATCGCAACCAGAACACGATGTCGCCGTCGGCAGGCATCAGCCCCCATCGAGCTCCCGTGTCGATGAGTTCATGCGCTATTTCGCGGAGCGGTATGGCTTCGATGGCATGGGTCGCGCTGGCCGCATCATCGCGATGGCAGCCGCGCATCATCGGCTCAATTACATTCATCCGTTTCCAGATGGCAACGGCCGCGTCAGTCGCCTGATGAGTCACGCGATGGCGTGGCGCGCAGACGTGGCGGCTCATGGTCTATGGTCAATCTCTCGTGGCCTTGCACGGGGGTTGCAGAGTCGAAACGAATACAAACAGATGATGGATCTCGCCGACACACCGCGACAGGGTGACCTTGATGGTCGAGGCAACTTGTCAGAGCGCGCGTTAGTCGAGTATGTTACGTGGTTTCTGCGCGTCGCTGTGGACCAGGTGACGTTCATGTCGGAGCTCGTTGACCTAGACAACCTCGCCAGCCGCCTGCGGGCCTATGTCGCTCGCCGGAATCGGTTCAAACCTGAGGCGGCGATACTGCTGGAACAGACACTCGTGCGCGGAGAGATCGAGCGTGGCGAGGCCTCCCGAATTACTGGCCTGCCGGTTCGTACTGCCCAGCGTGTCCTGAATGATTTGGTCGCCGCGGGTCTCATTGCTTCCGCTACGCCGAAGGGCGCGGTATCGCTACGCTTCCCGGCCGACAGTCTCGAAGAGTTGTTTCCCCGCCTGTACCCCCTCGCCTGACGCAAGCGGCTTGCGGTGCGAACCTGGCGCGATTCGCACAGGCGAAAGTGCCTCTACCGCGCGTCGGCCGTCCGCAACTGATCATTCGTTCGGTTTCTGCAAAGCAGCGCCCGCGGAAGGCGCGTCGCTAGGTTCTCCGTGATCATCGAGAATGGCGCTGTGTTGTCTTCGCCCTGAATATGTTTGCTACGTTACTGCAGGATGCTTGCGCGGTCGCCCACGTAGCCCATCACCACCAACCCAGAACCATCCGCGACCGCACAGCGTGAGATCTCTTCAGCGACTACGTGAGGCGTCCATCCCGTTTCGGCGGCAAACCGTTTCACGATCGCGTCCAGATCTTGGGTTGCTGTGTAGTACGTTGCGTTTGATAGTCGCGAAAGCTTCTTCGGCCGCCATGCCGGATGACCCGTGACGATGAAATCCGACGATGAGATCGCGAAGGGCTGCGTGATCGGCGCCTGGAAGCGTTGCGAGGGCCGCAGGGATGCCAGCGGTCAGGAACGCGCGTGCCAGGATCAACACGGCCGGGTTCTCGATTTTGCGCCCGCATCTTTGATGACGCAGCGATCCACCCACTGGGGCTGCTCGCTCCTGCACTTCCGCCGACTCTTGTACACTACGTCTTCGAGCCTTGGCTTCGACACGTTCAACTTGATTAGCGATGGCCGACTTTTCGTTGCCGGCGCAAATGCGATTGGGCAATTCACCGTCGGTGTGGCGGCTCTCTATTGCGGGTAGGCGTTAATCGCTCGTTAACGGATGCGACCACGCCATGTGGTTTTGGGTTTGAGGGCCTATCTGCAAGGCCTATAATCCTCACAAATCAGGGATGACCATTTATGAACTAACCGCCGCGGAGTGCGAGGAGTTCCTCAGTCACGCCAAGGTCGGCCGGCTTGGTTGCGCTCGCAAGGGCCAGCCGTACATCGTTCCTGTCTCGTTGTACTTCGGCCGCGAGGAAAGATGCTTGTACGGTTTCTCGACTGTAGGCAAGAAGATCGAGTGGATGCGCGACAATCCGAGCGTTTGCGTCGAGGTCGACGCGATCTCAGATCAATACCAATGGACGACGGTGTTGGCCATGGGACGCTACGAAGAGCTCGACGCCTCAGAGGAGCAACAACGAGCGCGGCAACGCGCGCTGGACCTGTTTCAGGAGCAGTCGCGCTGGTGGCTGCCCGGCGGCGCCAAGCTTTCTTCGGGCGTCGAACACGCCTCACCGGTTGTTTACCGGATTCACATCTCGTCGGTCAGCGGACGCCGCGCGGTGCGCCAACCGCCTCAGCCGCCTTCAGCGATCGGCGGGTAGACCGTAGGCGGGCCTTCAAGTGTAAGGAACGTATGCTCGCGAACTCACACCTGTGAAGATTCGAGTCCTACTTACTTCATCACCGCGTCGAGGTGAAAGACAGCGGCCCGTGCAGCACGTCAACGGCAACATCTGCGTGCATGTCGGCGAGTATGAGAACACCGGCAACCGAGCGGAACGCGAGCTCGGGTGGTAGACGGGGTAGCGCCGCTGCCACACACTCGGTAACGGGGCGCGTTCCTTGCGCCGACCCACCGATCCGCACGACATGCCAAGTACCGGAGTACAGTTCGCCGGCGTCGCAACCGGCGCGCAACACGGCAACCAGTCGCGCACTGATCGCCGCCGCGGCGGTCGGCGTGAAGAATTGACCGGGAGACGTTGTCGGCCGTTCCGCGAGGATGCCCTTGGCCAGTTCCACAGACTCGATTACGTCAGGTTCGAGCCCGGCGCGCCGATGCACTTGGCCGAGGCGCCTTTCCACCTGGCGGTGAAGAAACGCGTACGAATCGGCGGCACGTTGAAACGCGACGATCGCGTCGACGTCCGCAAATGACGACTGGGCGGCAGATCTGGCGCTAGCGAGTGCGATCAACGCCGCTGATGCGGCGATCATCGGAAGTCTCCGTATGATGCGGCGCCAGGTCTCCACGGCCTTTGCTCGACGATTCGGAACCGCCAGAACGAACGCGCGATCCGTTTTCAGCACGGCCGAGGCTATCCCACCAGGTTGACATCGCGGCGTGGCGCGTAGGCCCATTACCACCAAGCCGGATCCCTCGACCACCGCGCAGCGGGAGATCTCTTTCGCGACCGATCCGCGTCGGACGATAAGCGAATGCGGCTTTACTGTCATACGATGCGCGCGCTCGCGTAAGTCCTCTGATGCCTGATGATCGGTGACACGGCTCTTCGCGACGGTCATCAACAGCAACGGTTGCGCGCCAAGTTGTGCAATGGCAGCGGCCATCTGTAACTGCTCGCCGGACTCCTCAGCGAGGTCCACGGCGGCAATCACCGCACCGCTCGTCAGCGAAACGCGGTCGCCGATGCTGACGATGTCCATGTCGATTGGGGGAACCAACAGCACCACCGTGGTGGCATTCCTGAGTACCGCTTCGCTAGTCGAGCCCAGAGTGAACTTCGCAACCGCGCTGTGCCGGCGCGATCCCATAACGACGAGCGCGGCGTCGCTCGCGATGGCTTCGCGCGCGATCGCATCCGATACATGACCCGTCCGAATTGCTACCTGCCCGTCGTCGAAATCAACTTGATACGGGCCAAGCTGAACGCACGCGTTTAGCACCCGCTCGCGCGTATCGCGGCTGGTGTCGCCATTGACGTGGAGAACCTCTAATGGCGCACCGAACAGCCGCGCAAACGCCGCAGCGTGATACAGCACGCGCGGGGTAAGCGGACCGAGATCAATGGCTGCAATGACAGGACCGGCATTCATAGCTTTGCCCGTGTAAGGGGCAAGCTCCGTGCCTCGTCAATCGCATCGAATTCGGGCGCAAATCGGCCGTTTCTCGACACCGCCGCCACGAACTTTTCCGCGACGCGGGGAATATTCTGGCCCTTTCAATGCAGATTCTCGAGCTTTCGCCGGATATCGTTGCGGCACGTCTTTCGCTGTCTATATCGGCATGGGAGGGTTGCTACGCGTTTTCCTGTTCGCGGGTTGCGGCCCGCATTGGCCATGCTCGTGATCGCCCAGGGCCTCGCGCACGCTGTGCCGCCGCTTCGCGGTTCGATTCATCATCCGTACTACGGTTGGTGAGGAGCCGATCCCCGTGTGAGCGGCGGCGCTTAACATGATGGCGTTCGAGTCACCGCACTTCATCATGGAGCGAAAGATGATGCCGCAGATCAAGGCCTGGGCCGAGTGGCAGTCCTGACGCGTTCGGTTTGCCGTAGCCCATATGACTCGACGATCTCTGCACATCGAGCCGGCAGGCCTGCTACCAGTTGCCCGCCACTACGTCCGTGAGCTGGTCTACGGCGCCAACGACGGCATCATCACGACGTTTGCGGTTGTCGCCGGTGTGGCAGGCGGAGGTCTCTCCCTGCGCGTCGTCCTGATTATCGGAGCAGCCAATCTGGTTGCCGACGGTCTGTCAATGGCCGCGGGCAACTACCTGGCGATTCGATCGCATGAGAGCGTCCTCGAGGCACAAGGGCTGCCGGAGGAGGAGGCGTTCCCGACACGTCACGCGATTGCGACATTCCTCGCATTTGTGTCTGCGGGTGCGGTTCCACTGTTGCCGTACATGATCGAAGGCCTGCCGGTGGATCGCTTCATTGCGTCGGTCGTGTTGACTCTCGGCGCGATGTTCCTCGTCGGCGCCCTGCGGGCCCTCATCGCCAATGTCCGATGGTGCAACGCCGGTGCCGAGATGTTGATCCTCGGCGCCGTCGTCGCGCTCCTGGCATATGTCAGCGGCGGACTCGTCGCCCGTCTGGTCGAAGGAGCCTGAAGAGCCGCCCGCGCAGGAACGACTCCACATTACAAACGACGGCGGCGCCACGATCGGCAGCCCGCCGCCGCCACTTTTCAGATCCTTCGGAATTCAGTCGCGGCTGGATCGGGCCAAGCGATCATTCGATTCGCCGATGCATCAGCGCGTACTCGCGCGTCGCACTGATAAACCGCTCGTCGGGCGCCGCCGGCGGCGATTGCGCGGACGCCGTACCGGTCAGCATGGCCAGGCACACCGTTACCAGGAATAGATTCGATGATGTGTTGCACACGATTGTTCTCCTGTACTACGCTGCTGCTGCTGCGAGCAGCCGGCGGAACTCATCCGCGAACGCGCGTACGTCGGCCCAGTCGGTGTAGTCGTAATCGCGCGACACGTCCGTATCCCCGCCCGCCTTGGCGACGATGCGTTTCATGATCCATTGCTTGAAGATGTTGTAGCGCGTGTAGAGCAATGCGCCGGCGACCTGCTTGACCATCGGCGGCTGCCATCCCGTCGTTGTTTCGAACCCCGTGACGATGGCCGCAAGTTCCGCCCGCACTTTCGGATCGGACTTCTGCAGCACCGCCAGGCATACCGACACGAAGGCCGTCGGCCTTGCACCGAATTCATGCGTGTGAGCCCTCACCCATTGCTCGACGGCTTTCTGGTAACGGCCGGCGTGAATCGATGCGGCCACTATGATGCCGTCGTATACGTAAAGCGCAGGATCGAGCGTGCCCGCCTGGATGACATCGGTAGCGACGCCGTACGTCGACAACCCCTCGGCGATTCCGTACAAGATCAGTACTCGTGACATGACGACTCCTCCCGCGTCACCGACCGTTAATGCACCGGCCTGGCCTGAATCGATTCAATGAAATCGACCAGGGACTGAATCATCCGCGCGACTCTCTCCGGATCGCCGCCGTCGCGCGAGCGCGCAAAGGCGTCGCCCCACACCGGCATGTCCGGCCCGCCATGCCCGCGGATCGGCTTCTTGCCATCGATGGTTCGGAACACGAGCTCCGACGGAAACAATCCGCCATTCCGTTTGGCGATCTCTGTCAGATCCGCCGGCTTGCGCGTCATCGACGAGGCCAGCGGGCCGTCGCCCCGCGCCGCGGTGCCATGACAGGCGGCACAATACGTACGAAACAGCTCCCCCCCGGAAACGGCCTGCTTCATCTCGGTGGCCTGCGCGAGTCCTGGCGTCGGCACAAGCAGCAATGTGAGCATCAAGGCGCCGATCGCGCACATCGTCGCGGCGGCGGCTGGTTTCTTCTCGGCCTCGCGAATCTTTTCGCGCGTCTCGCGGACGGTCAACACCGGACACGGCGCCGTGCGCACCACGCGTTCGGCGACGTTGCCCACGAGGACATGCATCAGCGGGCCGTGACCGTGCGTGCCCATCACAATCATGTCGGCGTGTGCTGTGGTCGCCGCCGTCACGACGCCGCGCGCCGGATTGCCGAAGAGCACCTCGGTCGACACAAGGACATCGGGCAGCCGCTGTTGACGCTCCAGCAGTTGCTTCTCGGCCTCCTCGCCGAGCCGCTGGCTCCAGTCCGTATAGGCGACTGCGTACGCGTCGATCGAGCCGGTCCCCATCGCAGGCACTTCACAAACGTGCACCAGATGTAGCGCGGCGTCGAATCGCCGCGCCATGAGTCGGGCGTACTCCAGTGCAAGCTCGGAGTTCGCGCTGAAGTCCAGAGGCACGAGGATCTTCTTGATGTCGAGCGTCATGGCGATTCCCTTTCGCAAAACTGTCTACCGGTTAAGGGCAACGGTCATGCCATGAGGCCCCACGGTCAAATGCGCGCGAAAAGGCTTGACAACGGCACCATCGTTCGGGGATTTCCCCGATCCCGCGGAAAAACCCCCGCGAGCGGCTTGCCGCTACGCCGACGTCGCTACTGTCAGCGCGTCGGGCGCGATGAACTCACGTTCGTGCGCGCGGACCGCGAGCACCGGACACGGCGCCGTGCGAACCACGCGCTCTGCGACGCTGCCCATGAGCAGCTGTTTCATCGCGCCGCGGCCGTGCGTGCCGACGACAATCACATCGATTAGCTGCGCCTTGGCGTAGGCGACGATGGCGGCGGCCGCGTTGGTCGCGCTCTCGAGCGCTGGGACGACTCGCAGGTCGCGGATATTGTCGGCGCTAATAAGCTGGTCGAGCTCACATCGCGCGGCACGATCGAGATCGCGTTGCATCTCCGGCACGGCGAACCCAACCTCAGGAGCGTACCGCAACATCATGTTGTCCGTGACGTGTAGCACGTGCAGCGTGGCGTTATAGGCGCGCGCCAGGTCGCGTCCGTACGCGAGTGCGTTCGCCGACGGCTCGCTGAAATCCGTTGCGACTAGGATTCTCTTCAGAACGATCATGAGTGCCTCGCAATCTCCCGGCAGACGGGCCGGCCGACCACGGATGAGCACAAGACGTACCACCGGTATACTGCCGAAGGTTGGCGCAATTCTTGATATGTCACAGGCATGACTAAGACCACCACCGCCGTTGGACGTGATTCCGGGCGTGAACTGAGGGATCCGGCTCTACCGCAGTGGGAGATTTCCGGGCCGGCCGTGAGAAAAATCCCACGACGGGTGCTGGTCGTAGACGACGAGCCGCTGATCCGGTGGTCGGTGACCGAGACATTGGCCGGGCTGGGACTTGACGTTGAGCAGGCCCATGACGCGGTATCCGCGCTGCGCGCCATCACCGCACCCAGGGACGGATTCGACGTCGTCATCCTCGACCTGCGATTGCCGGACATGAACGATCTGTCGCTGCTGGCGACGATTCGCCAGGTCGTTCCCGACGTGACGATCGTGCTCATGACTGCGTTCGGAACTGACGAGGTCGTCGAACGCGCGATCGCGCTCGGCGCCTGCTCAGTACTGCACAAGCCTTTCGAGCTAGGCGCGCTTGTCGCCGCCGTCTACGGGGCGTCCACCTAATGCCGAACGCGACGGTGCTCGTCGTCGATGACGAACCACTCATTCGATGGTCGCTGGTCAACAGGCTGAAGGAAGACGGCTACCGCACCCTTGAAGCAGGAACCGGTGCGGATGCGGTAGCCCAACACCGGGAGGGCGTCGACCTGGTGCTCCTCGATTTTGCCCTGCCCGATTCAAACGGCTTGAGCGTCCTCAAGCAGATCAAAGAAGCCGATCCGGACACGCTGGTGATCATGTTGACCGCACACACTGGCGTGGAGACGGCAGTCGAGGCGATGAAGGGCGGCGCCTATCACTACGCTAACAAACCGTTCGATCTCGACGAAGTCATGCTGCTGGTCGAGAAGGCGCTGGAGACCACGCAACTGCGGCGTGAGGTGCGGACGCTGCGCGCCAAACAGGCCCAGCCCTTTGGTCTCGAGAGCATTGTCGGCAACAGCGACGCGATCAAGAACGTGCGCGGGCTGCTGAAAAAGATTGGCGTCAGCCCGGCGTCGACGGTGCTGCTGATGGGCGAGAGCGGTACCGGCAAGGACCTCGCCGCAAAAGTGATCCACTACAGCAGCAACCGGGCGGCACGGTCGTTCATGAACATCACGTGCTCGGCCTTGCCGGAGACGCTGCTCGAAAGCGAGTTGTTCGGGCATGAACGAGGAGCGTTCACCGGTGCCGATCGGCAGAAGCGCGGGTTGATCGAGTCCGCCGACGGCGGCACCGTGTTTCTCGACGAGATTGGCGAAATGGTGCCGTTGCTTCAGGCCAAGCTGTTGCGGTTCCTGGAGGAAAAGTCCTTCAAACGGGTCGGAGGTTCGGCGGACGTCAAGGTCGACGTCCGGGTGATCGCCGCCACCAATCGCTCGCTACAGGAAGAAGTAAAGCAGGGACGCTTCCGCGAGGATCTGTACTATCGACTGAACGTGATGGCCGTCACGTTACCACCCCTGCGCGAGCACCGCGAAGACATCCGCCTGCTGATCGATCACTACATCGACGTTTTCAACCTCGAGTTCCGGAAGAAAATCCACGGCCTTACTCCCACCGCGCTGGCGGCACTCGAAGGTTACGCGTGGCCGGGGAACGTTAGAGAACTACGGAACGCAGTGGAGCGCGCAATGCTACTCGCCGAGGGTACTGACGTGACGGAAGTACATTTTCCGATGCTCACCGCGGTCGAGCCCAGTCTGTCGACAGGCATGGCGCTGCCGGTGGGCGGCATCAACCTCGACGCACTGGAGCGCTCGCTGGTGACGCAGGCGCTGGAACGCTGCAACTGGAACCAAACCAAGGCGGCGCTGCTCCTCGGCCTCAACCGCGATCAGATTCGTTACCGGATCGAGAAGTTCAACCTTCAGAAACCGTCGTAGGCAACCGCACGGTGATCTCGGTCCCGCCTGCCGGCGGACAGACGACGCTAATCTGGCCGCCGTGCAGCTCCACTAGCCTCTTGGCGGTCGCCATACCGAGTCCGGTGCCGCGCGCTTTCGTGGTCTTGAAGGGGCGGAACAGCTCGGCACGAATCTCCGCAGGGATACCCGGCCCCTGATCGATGATCTCGACCGACTGCCAGTCGTGGTCGGCGTGACATTTCACGTCGATCGTACCGCGCCCCTGCATTGCCTGTGCGGCGTTGATCAACAGATTCTGAAACGCGATGTCGAGCAGATTTGCATCGCCGGCAATTGGGGGTACGCTGCCGGTGATCGAGATCTCGAGCGCCGGAAACGCCGGGTCGGTTTTTAACAGCGACGCGATCGACGCAAGCATCGCCGTTATGTCGAGGGCCGCAAACTTCGGCTTCGGCGGACGCGCGAACACTAGCAGGTCCTGGATCAAATCGTTCAGGCCATCGAGACGCGCAATGATCTCCTTGACGATCACCGCATCGGAGGTGCTTGGCGGCAGGCGTGTGCCAAGCACTTGAATCGCGCCGCGCACCGCTGCTAAGGGGTTCTTGACTTCGTGCGCGATGACCGCCGCCATTTCGCCCAATCGCGCCAGCGCCGTCGCCTCGCGCAGCCGATCCTCGAGCTCGGTGCGCCGCGAGAGGTCGTGTAGGATTCCTGTAAAGTGCTTCTCCCCGTCGAGATCGAGCTCGCCGACGGACAGATGCAGGGGAAAGGTAGTGCCGTCTTTCCGCCGACCCGTCACGGCGCGCCCGATACCGATGATGCGTCGCTCACCCGTCTGGAGGTGATGCGCGATGTATCCGTCGTGCCGCGATCGGTCGGGCTCTGGCATCAAAAGTTTGACATTCTGCCCGAGTGACTCGCTTTCGTTATAGCCGAACATCCGCAGCGCCGAGGCATTGATCGCCTCGACGATGCCGTGTGCATCGATGACGATGATGCCGTCCACAGCGGCGTCGACGATCGCGCGCCATCGCGCCGCGCCGACGCGTTCGTCGGGGGCGGCGTTGCCCTGATTCATGCGATCAGTCTAACGCTTCAATGCGGCTCGAAGCGACGGCAGGTCGGCGCGATACGCGACGGGATCGCCATACGGTGCGAAAGCCTGATACCGGCCGTGCGGTTCCCGAACCCGCCGCGCATGACGGATCGGACACCAGTATTGCTCGGTGCGTGCTGCCACCTCGCGCACGTACGCAATCAGGCCGTTCGCGTAACTGCAGTACAGACAGTTCACTTTCTCCAGGCCGTTCAGATACGCGAGCTTGTGGCGGTCGAGTACGAAGTAGTGGCGCCGTCTTACGCGCCGAAGCGCCCACGCCCGGAAACAGATCGCTTGATAGATCGACACCCAGGCATCAAGAATCACGAACGGAACGATCGTCGAGTAGATCACCGGTGCGCTGAGCAGCGTCGTAACACCGCCACGCGTGATGTAACGCCACAGCCCCGTGCGCAGCCGCCGGTGGTCGGCGCGCACAGCCGGATCGCGCTGGGCCCGTCGCCGGGCCGCGCGCGTCTGCTGACGCGCATCGGCCGGCGCTCGTTTCGCGATTGGCTCGCGTGACAACACGCGAAGGGCTGTGGCCCGATGTCGCTTCACTCCTCCTCCCGCGTCGTGGCTTTTTTCATCCGGCGCAGGTGCGCGTCGTGTTTGGACAGTTCCGCCGGCCGGTGCGCGATCATATCGAGCAAGTCCGAGACCGTTACGATCCCGGCAACGTTGCCCTTGGCCGAGGTCACGACCAGCGATCCGATCGAGCGGCCCTTCATCAGTGCCGCCGCCCGACGTATTGGCGTGCGCGAAGTCACGGTGACAACCGGCGCGGTCATTAAATCGCCAACGGTCCACTTGCCCAGTGTCTTCGGCAGTTTGGTGCCGCCAAGATCGCGCTCCGACACGATCCCCTGTAATTCGCCGTCGCGTGTGACTACGAGATGCCGGATCCTCCGGTTCCGCATACGCGTCTTCGCCTCTGATGCTGCGACCTCCGGATGGACCGTTTCAACGGACTTGCTCATCACCTCGTAAACCCGCATGACAGCCTCCACCGGTCAAAGTGCAATTGACGGGCCGAGCCCTGAGCGAGATTGCGGCGGCTTCAGCCGCCGCGATCGGGGGAATAGTCCGCAGTCGGCGCGAGAGATTCCCCGCCCCGCTCACGACACTTCAGGCCGATTTCCTGCAGTTCGGCTGGCATGAACGATGCTTTAGCCAGGGTAAATCGAAGGGAACACCCAATGAGAACCATCGCCACCGGCCTATTGGCACTCGCGCTCGCTCATGGCAGTGCCGCCGCGCAAACCGCCGGCGAACAGGCGCAGATCCTTCGGGACTTCCAGCACCGCGTGGCGGAATACACGCAGCGTCATCGTTGCCTCGACATGTTCCCCGAGGCCACCGACGCCGCAACGCCCGCGCCGAGGATCTTTACGCCGCCGGTGGCGATGGTCTTCCGCCAGATGATTGCCCGAACGCTCGCTGAACGTGACGGCGTGGCTGCCATCAGCGGCGTCGGCGCATATGCGCATGCGACCGCTCTGGAGCCATTCCCCTCGCTCGAGCTCCATGACTTCCCGCGGGTGTTGGCCGACGCGCTGCCGCCGTTGCCGGCGGCCCTTGAATATCGGCTGATTAGACATGACCTGGTTATCCGCGACAAGGAGCTGAACATCATCGTCGACGTGGTTCGCAACGCGGTCGGGCCGGCGCTCACCGTCATTCGTTAAGGAGGGCGTTATCGCCAATTCTCTCGTATCGACGCCGCCGCGGCCTTATCCGAGCAACCAGCTCTTACTCCGGGTGATGAGTGAGTACGACGAGATGCCGAGTCTGCGCCTGACCATGGCTCAGGCCATGCGATTGTGGGGACTCGATGAGCCGATGTGCGAGGCGGTGTTACACACGCTAGTCGAAGCGGATTTTCTCCAACGGGACCACTGGGGACAATTCGCAAAACGGCACGCCGCCTATTGATGGAGGACCATCATGATGCGCAACTTGGCAGTCGCTCTCCTTGCGAGGACGCTCGGCGCAGGTTGCGCGTCGATCACGGCGAGCGCGGACATCGATTGTGCTCCGATGCCGCAATCGATTGCACGCGCGATGCCAAGAAGGAAACAGCGCAGGCGCCTGTTTCTGCACTTGAGCCCGACAGCCCAGAGGGAATTACCCCGGCGGCTGGAAATAGTCCACGGCCGTTGAGTGTGGCCTGCCTCGTGTTCTGTCTAGATCACTAGCGCACTATCAGTACGGGCGTTCGGCTGCGATCCAACGCGCCCTGCGCGACGCTGCCGATGAGGAGCCCGCGGAGGCCGGTAGCACCGGTCGCGCCTAGCACAAGCAAGTCGGCATCCTCCGATGTGCAGGCGCTCAACAGCGCTTGTAAGGGAGCCGCTTCGCTAACGAAGACAGTCCACCTTTGGCGTTTTCGTTGGCGACTTCTGTTTGCATCGTTGCCCTGGGCGCACCGCCGGTCAACGCGCCGGAGGGCGCCTGCATCATGTGAACCGCCATGACCAGCGCGATCCGCGCGTCGTCGGGTGCCAGCCTGGTGAGGAATTCAATAGGCCGTGCGCTGTTTGGCGACCCGTCGTAACAAGCACGACTCGGCGCAGATTTCTCGACGCCTGGCACACGACCAACACGGAACATGACGCGTGACGCACAACGCCGCGGGAGACGCTGCCGACGAGCAGCCGACGCATCACTCCATGGCCGCGCCAACCCATCACAATTAGATTGGCACGCGTTCGGCGTGACTGACGCAGGATCACCGACACCGGCTCACCGGAGTACCGCAAGACGCGTGCGTTTCTTCGCGGCCATTGGCCCCTCAGTCGTGTTTTGTCTTGTGCGTGTGCGTCGTGGCCTTGCCGTCGCCGACCAGTACCGTCCCCATCAGGCCGCCCTCGGCATGATCGAGAATGCGGCAGTGAATCATCCACTCGCCCGGCCGCTCGTCGAAATGCACGAGCAATCGCACCGTCGATTTCATCGGCACGTTGACGGTGTCTTTCAGTGCCAACGGCCGAACCGGCTCCCCCTTTTCATCGAGAACGTGGAAGAAGAACCCGTGCAAGTGGAACGGATGATCCCAGTCGGAGTCGTTCTTCACGGTCCAGATCTGTTTCTCACCGAGCTTCGACAGAAACGGCTTCGCCTTCCAGAACGGCAAGCCGTTGATGCGGAACTCCGACTTATTGTTCTGCATCGGCGGCAGCGTCAATACCATCTCGACCGGCGTGGCGCCGGCCGTTGATGGCATTTCCAGCGCCCGCGATACGGTCACGGGCTTGGCGTTGATGGACGGCTCGTTCGTGAACTCGATCGTCAGCACATCTTCGACGCTGCGGTATTCGACGCTGCCGTAACCGCGGTTGTAAAGCATCGCACGCAGCGGCAATGGCGCAGCGGGCTTGCCTTTCGGTGTCACGATCACATCGACGCGCTCACCGGCCGTAATCAGGAGGATGTCGGTCGTCACCGGTTTCTCTTGAATGCCGCCATCGACGCCGATGACCGTGAACTCCTGGCCGTCGAGATCGAGGTAGAAGAAACGGCTCTTGGCGGCGTTCACGATGCGCCAGCGCTGTGGCGCACCGGAACGCGCCTTGAGCACCGGCCGGTGGCGCCCGTTCACCAGCACGTAATCGCCTTCGCGCCCGAACACCATGCCCGCCGAGCCGCCGCTATCGGCCGGCTCGAGCTCGCCTCTCGCGTTGAAGCCGATATCGCTGAGCACCAGCGTTAGCTGATCGTCGACGCCGACGCCGTCATTGGGATCCTCGACCAAGAGCGGGCCGTAAAGACCGAACCCCACCTGCGCAGCCGCCATGACGTGCGGGTGATACCAGTAGAGTCCCGCATCCCGCACGACGAAGCCGTAGGTGAACGACCCGTCCTCGTTGACCGGCGGTTGTGAGATGTCCGGCACGCCGTCCATCTCGATTGGCACGCGCACACCGTGCCAGTGGACCGTCGTCGGTTCCTTGAGTTCGTTCTTGAAGTGGACTATCAGCCGATCGCCGAGTCGCGTCTTGA
Organism: Cyanobacteriota bacterium; assembly: GCA_019752015.1. GTDB lineage: Bacteria > Acidobacteriota > Vicinamibacteria > Vicinamibacterales > UBA2999 > 12-FULL-67-14b. The sequence goes on from JAIEMQ010000006.1 coordinate 229,794, forward strand.
TGAGCGGGCCAGGCAGGCCGCCGTTATACGTCCAGGCGCGGACGCGTTTACCAGGCGCCACTTCGACGTCGGCGAGTTTCGCGACCAGCTCGACCTCGACGACCTTCGGATCGGGATTCGTATCGTCGAGTTCGTTGAGCCTCAGTCCATCTGCCCAGCCGGCAGGCGCGTACGATTGGGCAGCGCCGTGAATCGGGACGAGGAGGCAGGCGGTCAGCAACAGGCGGACAACCATGATTTTTAGGTCTTTCTATTTGGATCCGTCCGCGCGGTCGGCGATCTCAGCGATGAGGCGATCGATCATCAGCACGGCGTCGCGCCTGAGCAAGCGCCTGAGCACGAATGCCGGTACCTCGAACTTAGGTTGCGCCGACAGCTCGTATGTCACCGTCGTGCTGCCGCGGGTGCCCGTCAGGCGCCACGCCCCTTCGTAGATGGCGAAGCTCTTTCCACACCGATCGCGGAAGCGTATGGTGCCGCCGTTTTCGCTCACGTCGAGCAAGAGATGTACCTTCTTCGAAAACATCATGAATTTCGCCGTCGCTTCCTGTTCGATGACGACGCCGGCTTGAGTGCGCGAGAGTACCTGGCTTGTTTTCACGTCGGGCATGAACCGCGGGATGCGCTCGTAATCAGTGAGCACGGTGGCCACAGTCTTCACTGCCGCCCCAACAGTGAACGATGCCGTCACGCGGTACACGCCGTCGGTCTCTGCCACGTTGATGCTCGGCGCCTCCGCCGGCGACGCAAATACGATGGTCGCGGCAAGTGCCGCGACCATCGCTAATAGGGCCTGGACCATGAGCATGATCTGCTCCGTCAGAAGGCGACCACGCCCTCGAGCATGAACCCCTTGAACCGGCCGCCGTTCCTGACGTTGGCCGCCGGGTAACCAAAGTATTCCTGGTTGACATATTCACCTTTGGCCATCAAACCCGGAAGGATGAACCAGCCGGCACCGATCTGCCAGCGATCCGCGCCAACGCCTGGCATCCCCGCCAAGTCACCCTTGGCGCGGTTGAACCGCACACCGAAGTACGCCTTCTCATCGGGCAGGAAGCGATAGACCGCATCCACCGCGTATTGGTTCCAGATGCGTTCGTTCAATTCGGTGTTGGCCTTGCCTTCGGCGCGCTCGACCACGCCGAATACTTCGGCACCGCCGAACTTCACGAACGGGTTGACCTGCAGCGCAACAATCTCATTCTTGAAGCCGGGGTTAATCAGGCCCGACGTAAAGTTTCCTGTCTCGGTCGCAGTAGTGTTTTCGAGGACCCAGTAATAGCGCGATCCAGCGCGGTCGCCGCCATACAAAGTGTTATTCAACGTCCGGTCGGTTGAGCGTCACGATCTCGAACAACATCTTCAGCGGCGCGATGTCAATCGGGGATTGGTCGATCTGCAGGTAACCGTCCTTCACCCACGTTTCGTTGCGATGCCGTGAGGACAGGTAACTCGTGAGCTGAACTCGGATCCCGGGTGCGAGCTGCGCGTGCACATACAAGTTCGCCGTCGAGGTGTTGAAGCCAAAGCCGATGTCGGCGAGCTGGTTGGCATTAACCCCGGCAACGACATTCGGCACTGCGGTGGTGCTGTGCGCCAAGTCCTGCAGCTGCGTGGTGAATGCGCCGCCGAAATCGAGCTTGAACCCGGTGAATTCAACGCCCGGGTCCTTGGTCGTCTCGAAGATGTTGAGTCCGCGCTTGTCCTGTGGCCGCAGGTACTGAACCGTGATCGGACGGCCCTTCTTCCAGGCCTCGATCGCCGACGCGACCTTCCCTTCCTGATCGGTTTTCTCCGTCGGCCCAGCGGTAGCCGGCGGATCGGTGGGGGTGTCCTGCGCTCTCGCGATTTCGGACAGACCTGCTGGTAGTGCCCGCCATCGGCGAGCTCGTAGCGGAACCCAAGCTCGTGTTCCACCTGCTCGAGATCGCGCACCATCATCTGCGGCGCAAACGCCGCGCCGCATCGCTTGCAGGTGGCGGCGTCGCCACGGGCGCCGGCGTCCTTATAGAAGCTCACACCCAGCTGCGCCGGCCGTTGAAAGATGTGAAACAGCTTGCCAAAGGGCAGCCACAACAGCGTCACGATCACCGTGATCGCGTGCAGCACGGCGAGAAAGTCATAGGCGTAGCCACGCATCCACGTATAGCTCGCCGTCAGCATCAAGCCCGTCATACTGATCGCAAACAGGGCGAGCAGTGGCAGCACATCCTGCGCGAACTGCTGCGTCGCGGCGGCGCCGTGATCGATCATGCGCCGCCGGAATGCGAGCATCACGCCCGCGATCACCGGCAACGACGCCCATACCAGCCCGTGAAAGATGATGAATGCGAAGAACGAGTCGACCGGGAAGTCCTGCATCGCGACGCCGAACACGAACGCACGATACATCTCGACGTCGCCGGGCACCGTCTCGAAGTGAACCCATCCCCATACCAGCGGAAACGTGATCGCCGCCGCCAGAACGCAGCCCCACATGATCAGCCAGTGCGCAAGGCCCCGCATTGATGAGCGCTGGAAGATGAAACGATTGCCGGCGACGTCAATCGTTGCGCGCTTCGCCAGCGACACCGCGTTTCGCAGAGCCAACCCGCGAGTGAAATATGCCTGCCATCCGCGGCGCCAATACAACCGCGTCGGCGGACGTTCGATCCACATCGCATAGCGATACGCAATGCCGAAGGTAGCAAACAACGTCGCAAAGGTGTAGCCGACGAGCGCGGCGTCGAAGTGCGCGAGGTTGCGCGAGCCGATGACGATCGCGCCGGCGAGCAGGAGCGTCATGGCGGCCGCCCATGCTCCGGCGCGGATCCGATCCACCGCATCGCGGGCGGGTATCGGCAGTGCCGCACGCCACGACACATCGGCGGGATGAAAGATGCGGCGATTCGCCAGCCACAGCAGACCAGCGGTCAGCGACAGCAGCGCGAAGCCTGGCCACAATACGCCGAGGTAATCGCGAAACACTCCGAGCAGCAATGGAGGGAAGAAGCCGCCAAGGCCGCCGAGCGCGCCGACAAGTCCGGTGACGGTGCCGGTATCGCGAGGAAAACGCTCCGGCACGAGCTTGAAGACCGCACCGTTCCCCAAGCCGAGCAGCGCGGCGCAGCCAAGCGCGCCTACCGTGAACGGGATCATCGACGGCCACGCCAGGAGCAGGGCAAAACCCGCCACGCCGCTAAAAACCCACGATAGTACTCGTGCCCCGCCGATTCGATCAGCCAGCCAGCCGCCGAGCGGTCGCATCAGCGTCGCGAGCACGACGAATCCGGCAGCGCGAAATCCGGCATCGGCAGGTGAGAGGCTAAACTGAGCGCGCAATAACGTCGGCAGATATATAGAGAACGCGACGAAACCGCCAAAGGTGAGGAAATAGAAGGCGCCGAGCCACCACGCGACCGGCTCCTGCCGCAGCACGCGGAGCATCGCGGCGACGTTGGCTGGCCGTGCCGCCGCCGGATTGTTGCGCGCCAATCTCGCGAACACGATTGCCCAGACCAGGAGCAGCGCGGCAACGAATTGAAATACTGCCTGCCACCCGAAGGTCGCGGCAGCCACAGCACCGCCAAACACCGCTGCCGACTGCCCAAGTAGTCCGAGCCCGAATACGCCGAGCGCGGTGCCCTGCATGGCCGGCGGCGTCCATCGCGACACAAACGCGGCGCCGATCGCGAACGAAGATCCCGCGAGGCCGATGAAGAATGCCGAGACCAGCAAGGCCTCGTAGCTCGTGGTCATCGACACGATCCACGAGGCGATCGCCGACACGATCAGCAGGATCGTGAACATCGCGCGGCCACCGAAGCGATCGGTGAGCATGCCCATCGGCAGGCGCGCGATCGACCCGAGCAAAACCGGCACGGCCACGAGTAACGCAGTTTGTGAAGCAGAAAGGCCGTAGAGTTGCGTGAAGACGGGCGCGAGACCGCCAATCAATCCCCAGGCGGCGAATGAGATCGCAAACGAAACCGTGGCCAGACCCAGCGCGCGCCAGTTCATCTCTACTACGCAGGACCGCGCCAACTTGGCTGCCGCCACATGCGCCCGGACCGACTATTACGCAATCGCCACGCGTTCGACGTATGACGCCCGTCATAGCAGGCCGACAACGCGTCGCCTACCATCACTGTCGTGAATTCCCGCAGGAGCGTTGAAAATCCCGCTCCTTCATGCGACGAACCGTGGAATCTCGTCCGATTGTGACGGGCAGTCGCGGCATGAATTTCGCTCTGGTGTCGTAGAGGGAGGCAATCTATGCATTACAGCCTTCTAGGCGCGCTGGCCGTTACGGGCATGTTCCTGCTTGCCCCTGCCGCAGCCGATGCCGCGTGTTGCAACGTCAAAGCGCACGTGGTTCCCACGATCGATGTCGAAGCGATCCTGCTACGGCAGCTGAGAGCGGATCCGCAGCTCGTACCTGCGCCGCCGGTACGGCAGCTGGCCGCGGTCTGGTTCCATCGTGCCGTGATCGTCGGACGATCGATGCTGCAGGGGCGGTATGTGATCGAACACGACAACGACCGGATGGCGCGTGGCGAGCCTTGCACGCACATCTACGCCTACGCTGATTTTGCCGACGGCGATCGCACGAAACCGGTGGCCGCGTTCCATTGCACCCATCTCGAACGGGACCGCGCCGATCAGAATACCGTTGTGCTCGTCACCGCGCCGGATGGCCGCATGCAAGGGCTGACGGAGTTCCAGTTCGCGGGTGAGACAGCATCGCACGGCTATCCGACAGGCCGTTAAGAACAGCGACCAGACGCGCGATGGGCGAGCTCATCGCGCGTCTTCGTCGATCGCCGCGCGAGACCTGGAGATTTGTCATGAAGACCCTGAAGGATGAGATTCTCCATCCGAAACATCCTGAGCGTATCTGCTGGGGTTGCGATCGCTATTGTCCGATACACGATCTCGCCTGTGGCAACGACACTATTCGCGCCGCGCATCTGGTGGAATTGTTCGGTGAGGACTGGTTCGACTGGGCCGAACGCCGACCGAGCAATAGTAGGCTCCAATCGACCCCTGCCGTTTCCGAAAAACACGGTTAGGAATCTTTGGTGATAGGCGCAATCACATACCCGCCGTCGTTGCCGCGGTAGTTGGGATGACGGGCCTGTAGCTCTGGGCACAACGTGCGCTGAACGCATGCTGCGCAGCGCGCAGCGCCTGGATCGCTCCGATGACCACGGCCGCCTCCAGTGCCAGCGCGCCGGCCGTGAGCAGCGGAATGCCATCGAGTGCGAAGCCTACCGCGAGCGCGGGCACGCCCCAGAGCCACAGGATGAACGAGATGGCTGCCAACCGCGGGGAAATTACCGCGTGCGGCGAACCGTGGTTGCCGCGGTCGGCCGCGCCGCGGGCTGCCGTAAACCAGGCCAGCAGCGGCAGCAGCCGCAACTGCACGCCGGCAACCACCTGGGCGAGAAAGCCAACCAGCCCGAACACGCCGTAAGCGAGCGCGAGCCGCAACGTGACGTCTGACATATCAGCGACGGCAAGGATCATTCCGAGCACCGCGGAGATTGCGAGTGATCCCAGTGCCAGAAACACGTGCCGGATCGCATAATCGGGGGACGGTAGATGGACGGCTGGCCGGCCTCGACGCATCAGCATCACAACTGGGTGTGCGACGAAGACGGCGAAGCCGGCCACGGTCGTCGCGGCGAAGAAGGCCACCCACTCCGACTGCAGAATCAGCGTGACAAATAGGCCGGTCGCGCCCGTCTGCAGCAGTATCGCGCTTGCGTACATCGACCTGCGTTGCGGCGGCCGCGCCGCCAACATCATCGGCAGCATTCGGTAGGCGATCCCAACGACCATCATCGATACCCAGCCGATAGCCGCAAGGTGCGCGTGCGCGATGACATTGGCCAGGACGTACCCGGGAAGGAAGTGATAGACCTTGTCAAATCCGAGGAGCACGCCGGCCGTCGCTGCTGCGGCGATGTTTCCAAAGGCGAGCCTGATGTGGAGTTTCACCGCGCCATGAATCGGCGCGTGCCGCAGCTGCCGGACGACGCGGGCACCCACGAGCAGGATTCCTGCAGCCACCATCAGCCCCGACCACGCCATCCCGCCGAACTGCTCAATCCAGAAGTGCGCGACCATTCCGATGATTCCGGTCACGACCGAGGCGAATGCGAGGGCGTCGGCACGGCCGGCCGGCATCGGCATGCGCAGCGCGATCGGCCCTACGACGTAGAGCGCTCCGAGGATCGACATGGTGATCCAGCCGAGCGTCACGAGGTGGACGATACCGGCGAGGCGCGCGTGGTAGAAGAAGCCGGCGACCCCTCGTGGATCCCAGAGAATCGCTGCAAAGGCAAGCGCCAGCGAGATCCACGCGCAGCCGAAATAGAGCCACGGCAGCACGCGGGCCGGCCTCAAAGTTGTCCTCATCCCAACAGCGTACCGAGCCCACCTCTCGAGGCCCATGACCGCTGTCATACGGGGTCTCGAATGATTTCGCACTGCGGGGAAAATTCAGCACCGGTCGATCGAAATACCTGAAAAATCTGGCCGTTTGTGCGGGGTACGTCTCTTGCTCATGACGCTCGTCATACACAAACGCCGCTGGCTCGGTCAGCCTACAGCTTGAGGATTGAACTCATGATTCGACAAAGACGCCTTGCATTGCTGCCGTTGCTGCTCGCGCTGACCGCATGCGGCCCTGGACGCACGGCAGCGCCAGCCTCGTCGGTGGTGCCTCCGTTCCTGGAGACGCCAGTGGCTGCGCATCCGGCCTCGAGCGCTGACACGCTCGCGCTCGGCAAGAGGATCTACGACGTCAACTGCGCGCATTGCCATGGTGAGGCGGGAGACGGCAACGGCTTCGGCGCGCCCCACCTGTCACCGGCGCCGCGCGACTTCACCACCGTGGACTTCAAGTTCCGCACCACGGCGTCTGGCCACCTCCCAACCGACGAGGATCTCTACCGTGTCGTCTCGCGCGGGTTGAATGGTACGGGCATGCCGCCGTGGCAGTACCTGCTGACCGATGCGGAGCGCTGGGCGGTGGTCGACTATGTGAAGACGTTCCAGCCGCGCTTTGCGGAGGAGCCGGCGGCGACGCCGGTGACACTGCCTGATGCGCCGGCGGGCACCCGCGATCTCAAGCGGGGCGCGGCAGTGTACGCGACGCTGGAGTGCGCGAAGTGCCACGGGCCGGACGGGCGCGGCATCGGGCAGTCGTCGCTGACGCTGGTGGACGGGCGCGGGCGCCACGTCAACGCGCGCGACTTCACGCAGCCCGGCACTTTCCGCACCGGCTGGACCGAGCGCGAGATTGTCCGCACGATCTACACCGGCAACAACGGCGTCGCGATGCCCGCCTACGACGGCATCGTCAGCAAGGCGGAGGAATACGACCTCGCCGCCTACATCATGAGCCTCGCCGGGCACGGCCCCGGAAACCAGCTGCGCCGATCGGCGCGTGGCATGGACGGGCTCGGCGAGCCGGCGCGCGTCATCGCGCTGCGCGAGCACGCCTGGAAGTACGAGCCCTCGGAGATCCGCATCAAGGCGGGCGAGGTGGTGCGCATCGACTTATCGACCACCGACAACGGTCTCGGTGCCGGCCACGGCTTCGCCATCGACGGCTACGACCAGCAGGTGTTCATCAACGGCGCAATGGTCGGGTCGCCGCAGTCGGTGACGTTCCGCATCAACGAGCCGGGTCGCTACAAGTTCTACTGCTCGACGCAGTGCAGCGTGAGCGAGCTGCACCCGCATATGAAGGGCACGCTCATCGTCGAGTGACGGCACGAAGGAGCCAATTATGAAGATGAAAACAGTTTTGCTGGTGCTCCTCACGATCGCCGGCACCATCGCCGGCTTGCAGTTCGCAGGGTGCCAGAGCATCGGCGCCACGTCCGCGCGCACCTGGGCGGCCGAGAAGGTCTACGTCGCGCCGGGTGAACACGACAAGTACTACGGGTTCCTGTCGGGCGGACAGAGCGGATCCGTGTTCGTCGTCGGCATCCCGTCGGGGCGGCTGATTCGCGAGGTGCCGATCTTCGAGCCGCGCGCTGCCGTCGGGTACGCGGTGCACCCCAACGACCCGCGGCGCAAGGAGCTCGAAGCCACCGGCGGCGCGTGGGGTGACACGCACCATCCCGTCCCCTCCGAGACCAACGGCGTTTACGACGGCAAGTATCTCTGGATCAACGACCTCGCCAACGGGCGCGTTGCCCGTGTCCGGCTCGACGTCTTCGAGACCGACAAGATCGTCAAGATTCCAAACATGCAGGGGGCGCACGGCATCGCCGCCCTCTCGCCGAACACGAAGTACATCTTCGTAAACGGCGAGTTCGAGCAGCCGACCGATGGCTTGGTGACGAACCCGGATCCCTACACCTCTGTTGTCGCGTTCCTCGATCCCGAGTCGATGGCAGTGAAGTTCCAGGTCCGCGTCAACGGCAACATCGACATCGCCGACAGCTCGAAAGACGGGCGCTACGCTTTCTCGACCGTTTACAACCTTGAGCAGGGCAAGGACGCCGATGCGATGTTCCAGTACGACCGGGACGCCGTCGTGGCCATCGACGTCCCGGCGGCGGAGAAAGCGGTCGCAGAAGGCAAGGCGCGGATCCAGAACGGTGTGCCGGTAATCGATCCCAAGGAGGTGCCCGGCGTGATGACGTTGATCCCGGTGCCGAAGAACCCGCACGGCATCAACGCAACGCCCGACGGCAAGTACGTGATCGCCAGCGGCAAGCTGTCGCCGACGGTGACGATAATCGACGCGAAGACGCTGAAGATCGTCGCTGAGCCCGAGGTCGGCCTCGGACCGTTGCACACCACGTTCGACAATCGTGGCAACGCCTTCACATCGCTCTTCCTCGACAGCCAGGTCGTGAAATGGGACATCGACAAGGCGATCGCGGGCGCCGCCGACTACATCGTCGACCGCATCGACGTGCACTACAACATCGGCCACCTGCAGGCGGTTGGCGGCGAAACGATGGACCCGAAGGGAGATTACTTGCTCGCGCTCAACAAGCTGTCGAAGGACCAGTACCTGCCGGTCGGCCCTGAGCTGCCCGAAGCGCAGGAGCTCATCGACATCTCCGGCGAAAAGATGCGGATGCTGTTGGCGTTTCCGACGCCGCCAGAGCCGCACGATGCGGTATTCATGCCGGCCGAAACGCTGCGCGGCAAGGTGAAGCAGACGTTCGATCTCGCGCCCGAGGCCATTGCCGAAGGCAAGGAGAGCGTGATGAGGACCGGACCGAAGTTGGTGAAGGTGAACATGACGCTGATCCGCAGCGCCTACACGCCACACCAACTCGACGTTCGCGAAGGCGACGAGGTAACGCTGACGATCACCAACGTCGAGACGATCCGCGACATGACGCACGGCTTCGCGCTGCCGGATCACAGCTTGAACATCGCGCTCCCCCCGGGCGCGACCAAGACCATCACGTTCACCGCCGGAAAGCCGGGAGTCTACTGGTACTACTGCACGAACTTCTGCAGCGCGCTCCACCTCGAGATGCGCGGCCGCATGGTGGTGCACCCGAAGGATCGGACGCTCACGCTCACCGATTGGAGCCCGGCCCAGAACGTGAAGGGTAAGGCGATACCGGGCGTGCCTTCGACGGGAGCGGAACGGTGATGCGCCGCGTCCGCGTCCTGCTCGTGACGGCGGCGGTGCTGACCGCCGCCTCCCTGCTGCTGCCGATCTGGGGTGTACGAATGACGGCGCCCCAGTACCCGGACGAGGCGCTGATGCTGCGCATCGACCGGCACGGCATTGGCGGCGATGTTCACGAGGTCGAGACGCTGCAGCGATACATCGGCGTCAGGTTTCCTGAGGCGATGCCGGAGTTGAACTGGTTACCGGGCGTGGTGCTCGTGCTCACTCTTTTGCTGCTGATCGCGGCAGCGGCCGGACGCGGCACTGCCGCCCGAGCACTACGGATCTTTACCGTCACCGCCTTCATATTATTCCTGGCTGCGTCCGCGGCGCTCGTGCAGAAGCGTCTGTACGACGTCGGCCACGATCGCGATCCGAGCGCGCCAATCAAGGCCGTGAAGACGTTCACGCCGCCGATGGTTGGACCCGCGCGGGTAGGCAACTTCACCGTCTGGTCGTTTCCGCACGCCGGCGCCCTCTCGCTCCTGACAGCCGCGTTGCTGGCCGGCGCGGCGGCACGAAAGAGGATCGCGTGAAATCCTTCGCGCTCGCGGCGGCGCTCGTGCTGATTGTTGCGGCACCTGCAACCGCAGCGCGCACGTGGACCGTTGGCCCTACCGGTGCGGACTTCCCGCTCATCTCGCCGGCGCTTGCTGCCGCGGCCGATGGCGACACGATTCTCGTCGGCGCGGGCGTTTACCGCGAGAACCTGGTGCTGCACCGCCGCGTGTCGATCGTGGGACGCGGATCACCATTGCTTGTCGGGCTTGGCACCGGCAGCGTCATCCGCATCGTCGCGCCCAACTGCGAGATTCGCGGGCTCGTGCTCGAGGGCTCAGGCACCGGCGACACGAACGAAATGGACGCGGCCGTCACGGTGACATCGAGCGGGAATCGCATCGTCGACAACACGATGCGGCGCGTGTTCTACGGTGTGGTGATTGGCGCGCCGGACAACGAAGTGATCGGCAATCGCATCACCGGCTTCCTCGACCTGCCCTTCGGCCGGCGCGGCGACGGTGTCTATGTCTACCGCTCGCACTCCGCCCGCGTGCTGCGCAATCACATCGTCGGGCAGCGCGACGGCATCTACTTCCAGTACGCGCCTGGCGGCCTCGCCGATGGCAACGTCGTCGAGGACAGCCGCTACGGCCTCCACGTCATGTTTGCGAACGACATCGTCGTCCGTGGCAACACCTTCCGTCGATCCTCGGTCGGTGCCAACATCATGGAGTCGCGACGCATCCGGATCGAGGACAACAACATCGAGCACAACCGCGGCGCGTCGGCAGTGGGTCTGGCGCTGAAGGGGTGCGACGACTCGATTGTGCACGGCAACCTGTTGTCGGACAACGCACGCGGGCTGCAGGTGGACGGCTCGTCGCGAAACACCTTTGCGGATAACCGGCTCCTTTACAACGACACGGCGGTCATGCTGTTCGCGAGTGCCGAGCAGAACGTGTTCACGGGCAACCTGTTCGACGCCAACTGGAGCGACGTTGTCGTCAGCGGCCGCGGAGCAACAACGGAGTGGAGCCGCGGCGGTCGCGGCAATCAGTGGAGCGGCTATCGCGGCTTCGATTTCGACGGCGACGGTGTCGGCGAATCGGCGCATCCGTTATTGACGCCGTTCGCGGCGATCGAAGGCGTCAATCCAATCGCGCGGCTGTTCCTCGGAACGCCCGCATCGGCCGGACTCGAGCTCGCCGCTCGCGCCGGCCTTGTACCCGGCCTGGGCGATTCTGATCCGCACCCGGTCGTCGGCGGTGCGGTCGCCGCTCGGGAGACGGAAACGGGCAGCCAAACGGGTGGCATGACGCTGGCGCTGCTCACGGTGGCGCTCGCGTTCTTCGGCGTTCGCGAGGTGGTGCTGTGATCGAACTGCTCGGCGTGGAGAAAGCCTACGGCGAGCGGATCGTGCTTGCCGGCGCTGACCTGGTCGTGAACCAGGGCGAATCTGTGGCGCTCGTCGGCGGCAACGGTTCGGGAAAGACCACGACGCTGCGGTGCATCGCAGGGCTGGCGCGGCCGGATCGCGGCCGCGTGCGGGTGGATCAGATCGACGTTCTGATGCAGACGCGCGAGGCACTCGACCGACTCAGCTACCTGCCGCAGCGTCCCGCTTTTCCCGGGACCCTCAAGGTGCGCGAAGTCATCGGCGTGGCTGCGCAGCTGCGCAAGCAGCCGGCGCGTGCGGTCGATCGCGAAATCGAGCGGTGCGGCCTCGTCCTGGTGGCAGACCGATTCGTCTCGCAGCTCTCCGGCGGCGAGCGTCAACGGCTCGGCCTTGCGGTCACCTTCGTCGCGGCTGTACCTGTCTTCATCTTCGACGAGCCGTCGGCAAACCTCGACCCTTCAGCCACTCGCATGCTGATCGATCGCGCGCGCGAACTGCGCCGCGATGGGCGCGCCGTGCTCTACACGACACACGTGGCCGCCGACATCGACGCGCTCGCCACGCGCGTCGCACTGCTGGGAGGCGGACGCATCGAGGTGCTGAACGATCTGGAACTCGGACACGCGCCGCCGTTGGCGGCGCGGACGGCGGGAGAGCGCGCGCTCGAACGCCTCGAGGCGCGACATGACGCGAAGACAACGCTGGACGATGATTGCGTGGCTGCTGGTGGTGCCGGGCTGCGGGAGCGCGGCCCTCGAGCCGCAGCCACTGCCGCTGGACCACGTTGAGTGCGCGAGCTGTCGAATGTTGATTTCAAGCTCCGCTCATGCAGCGCAGGCGGTGGCGGCGGGCGAAGAACCGCGCTTTTACGACGACCGCGGCTGCCTGGCAAAAGACGCGGCTTCACTCCCGTCCGGTGCGCGTCTCTTCGTGCAACTCGACGGCGAGGCAGGCTGGATCGAAACGGACAAGGCGTTCTTCGCGTTCTCCGCGACTGCGAGGACGCCGATGAGCTACGGTGTGACCGCGTTCCGCACCGAAGCAGCGGCGTCGAGCGCGGATCGCGGCGGCCGCGCCATCAGGTGGGCCGACGTCGTCCGAGAGATAAGGGGATCATGATTCACCGCCTCTTCGTCATCAGCTGTCTCGAATTCGTCAGCGTCGCGCGGCTGCGATGGATCCGGCTCTTTGCGGTGGCATTTGCGCTGCTGACCCTCGCGGCGGCATGGTCCGCGGGATCGGCACGCGAGCTGGCGGGGGCTGACAGCTTCGCGCGAACCACCGTTGCGCTCATGCCGCTCGTGCTGCTGCTGGTGCCACTCGTTGCCATCCTAGTCGGCGTCACTGGTCAGACCACTGAGGCCGGATCCGATGCGTTCCTCTATTCGCAGCCGGTGACGCGCTTCGAGGTGACCCTGGGGCGCTGGTGCGGCCAATCTGCCGCGCTTGGCGCGGCGCTGGCCGCCGGCCTCGGCGCTGGCGGGACCATGGTCGCACTGAGCGCCGGCGCCGCTGATGTCGCCCGGTTCGTCGTCTTCGCGGTTGCGACTTTCGTGCTCGCGCTGGTATTCCTCGCGATCGCCGCACTGCTCGGAGCCTGGTTCGAGCGCCGCATCGCGGCGCTTGCGGCCAGCGCGTTCGCCTGGTTCTTCTTCGTGCTGTTCTTCGATGGGATCGCACTCGCATCGGCGGTGTGGCTATCCGGACGGGCCGGCGCGCGTTTGCTGATGCTCTCGGTCTTCCTGAATCCTGCCGATCTGGTGCGCGTGCTGACGCTGTCATTCGCAGGGACGCCGCACCTGCTCGGCGCGGCTGGGGAGTCGTGGCAGCGGTTCCTTGGCGGGCCGGGCTGGGCGGCGCTGATCGCGTGCGGGGCATTGGCCCTCTGGATCGCCGCACCGCTGACGGCGGCCCGGCTCGCGATCTCGCGTCGCGATCTCTAACCTGCCGACGCTGCGTCCAACGCGTTGCGATCCATGACGACGAATCCGTCTTTGTTGGTATGCACGAGATCTTCCTTTTGCCAACGGCTCATGATCCGAATGGCCGTTTCGATCGTCGTTCCCGTTAGATCGGCCAGCTCCTGGCGCGATAGCGGCATCGGGACAAAAATGCCGCCCCGCTCCTTGCGGCCGATCTGATCGCACAGCTTCAGGAAGAGCCGCGCAAAGCGCACTTCTACACGCGCACCTGACAGATCGGCGAGGCGCCTAGTCAGCTCGGCGAGCCGCAGCGTGAGCCCCGACAGCAACCCGCGTACGAACTGCGGATCCTCTTCGAGCAATTGGAAGAACGGCCCTTTGTCGATGCGTAGCACCCGAGACGGTTCGAGCGTCTGGGCGGACGCCATGAACGGCACACCTTCATACACCGCTACCGCGCCGAGTGGATCGCCGGCGCCGAAAATCTCGAGGATGATCTCCTTCCCCGCGGGCGTCGACTTGAAGACCTTGACACGGCCTTCGACGATGGCCATGAACGCGTCCGACGGATCGCCCTCGGCGAAGATCAGCTCGTGGTCCCCGTAGGATTTCAGCCGGGCCACCTCCGCAACTCGGGCGCGCAGCGCCGGCGTCAGCCGGCGGAAGAGCGGCAGTCTCCGCAGTAGATCGTCGTCTGGAAGCGACACGGGCAAAGTCTAGAGCACCTGGCGTTCGAGCTCCAACGCGCGCGGGAACAGAACTTCGTTCTCAATACGGTGATGCTCGCGAAGATGCCGATCAAACTCGGCCAGTTCGGTCATGCACCGGCGGAAAGGCACCGACAGCGAATCGGGCGCGGTGATCGCCAGCGCCAGCTCGTGCAGGCGCCCGAGCGTCTGCTCAATCCGGACGTGCTCGGCTTCGAGCACGCGAATCGGATGAAGGACTGTGGCAAACGTCGTCGGCGGCCGCAGGAAAGGCGGCGTGTCCGCGCCAGGCAGGGCGGACAAGGCGGGAAAAACGAGATGTTCTTCCTTGGCGAGATGGCTGTGAATCTGTTCGGCAAGCTCGGCGAACACCTCGCACATCTCCCGCGCTGCCGGTGATGCGGCTTCCCGGGCGAATGCTGTCAGCCAGGCGCGAATCTGCGGCAGCGAACGATGGAGCGCGGCATGGTACCGGTCGACGATGTCAGTGCACATCACGTCGAGGGGACGTCGGCCTTCGTCGGTGCGGTCCATGCCAACGCTCGCATTCTTGACGCGTATAGACATCTACCGTGCCGTCTTGGTGACGAGGTGCGCCTCCTCGTCGCCGGCGAACTGGTATTCAGTGAGTACCGGCGGCCCGTCGGGCCGCGTGGTCGTCGCCGTGGTGAAACGCGCGGGCGCCTTGACCCAGCGCGGCTTGCAATGGAACGCCACAAGTTCCTCGCCAGGGCCCTTGCCCGGCTCGAATCGGTGGACGCTCGTGCAGGGCTCGCCGCGCGCCATCCGGCCATCGTCGTGGACGAAGACCACCGGACCCGAGACGAAGGCACCGGCAATCATCGTGGTGTCTTTCAAGTTGACGGCTGCCCATTTCACGCTGGGTGCCGCATTAGTGGTGGCGACCAGCAGGGCGATGAGAAACAGCGATCCAAGCAAGATTCGCGACCGCATAGGCTAAGCCTCCTTCACGTTGACGCTACCGCGACCGCCTCCGGATGAACATGACGGCCGTCATACGCCGTCTGTCTGGCGATGCGCGATGATCGCTGGGATGAGTCGTAGCGCGCCAATGCGCTGGAATGCGCCAGATACCGTCGACGGAGTGGTCCTTCGAAAGATCTCGCCTCGCGAGATCGCGGATTTTGTCCTGGACGAACTGGAGCAAGGCGCACATATGAGCCATGCCGTCTTCATCGGACATGAGTGATGGGGCGCCCAGGACAGTCACGCGCAATGAGGTACGCCGTCACAACACCAGCGCGCCAGCGCCGGCCGCGGCCATCGCGAGCAACGCGCCGCCGGCCCGCCATTTGAAACCCGCAGACCCGATCACGACTGCAATACCCGCCTTCATGAGGGAGTTGGCGACGATGCCGATCGTGATCGCGCGAGCGGCGGCGTCGATCGCCGTTCCAGTGGCCACGCTTCGCGTCATCGATAACGTGAGCGCGTCCATATCCGTCAGCCCGAGCACGAACCCGCTCAGCATTAAGCCGCGGTCGCCCACCTCGCGGCGCGCGTAGAACACTACGAACAATGCGATTTGAAACAACCCGGCCATTTCGATGGCACCGCGGAACTGCAGCGGGTTCTTCAAGCTCTGTGGGGGCGTGTGCGTATCGCGAAGCGATCGCCAGGCAAGCAGCATCGCGACGACGGCAGCACTAAACGGCGCCGCCAGGTATCGCGCGAGAGCTGGAAGCACCGACGCATCAATGGCGGCAACGGCGATCGCGATGCGCACGAACATCACCGTGCTTGCCCCCACTGCGCCGGCGGCGAGTGCGGTAACCTGCGGCTTATGCGATTTGCTCAACCGCGCAAAGGTCAGCGTCACACTCGTAGACGACACCAGTCCGCCGAGCAGCCCGGTGAGCGGGTATCCCGCCGCGCCCGCGGCGCGTTGCGCGATGAAGCCGACAAAGCTCAGGCCGGAAAACAACAGCACGAGCATCCATAACTCGCGCGGCCGGATGCCAGGTCCGGGTCCGATCGGCCCCTCGGGCAGCAGGGGTAGAACGACCACCGACATGACGGCGAACCGCGCCGCGGCCAACATCGTCGGTTCGTCGAGGCGGGCGACGAACTTGTGCAACCGCGGCTTCTCCGCCAGAAGCAACACGGTCATGGTGGTGAGCGCGGCCGCCAGCCGCAGCTCGCCGATCCCAGCCAGGACGCCCGCACCCAACACCACGAGCGCGGCCACTTCGGTCGTGGCGTCGATGTCTTGCCGGCTGGCACGAACGTAAGCGGCAACCGTGAGCGCCAGCGCCCCGGCGATTAGCAATGCCGCCGGAATCATTAGCTCAAGTTCGATCAGGAGACCGGCGATGCCGCTCAGTGTGCCGAGAAGCGTAAACGTGCGAACGCCGCCGAAACGCGCCTCCGGTCCAGTGGCATGTCCCGATCGTTGTCGCTCGACGCCCACGGCGGCGCCGCCCAGAATGGCCACCGCCAGTCCGGCCAGATTGCCTAGTGATCGCGATTCTGGTTGCCGCAGGAATGATCGACTCCGGCAACCGACCGCGTGATGCCTGGGCAACGGTCGGAGTCGATTATGACGACGTCGTTGGTGGTCTCATCGCTGTCGGCACTATGCCTATGGGATGGAGCGTGCCTCATGGGGCGACGGTCACGCTGCCTCCGCGAGTGTTGAATTCGTGCGAATGGCCTCGGCCAGAGATGCCAGATGCCTGGGTGTTTGTGACCGAGAACCCGTCAGTTACCGCTGCTGCATCCGATTTAGCCATCAACGTCCCGGCAGTCCGTCTCCTCTGCACCAGCGGTACTCCCGCCGCAAAGTGAGGTTGCTGCAATCGCTCGCCTCGCGCTTACGGGATGGCGCATCGCAGTCCGAGCAGACTTTGACTCCGCTGGGCTGGAGCATGTGGCTACCATCTTGAGGGCGGTACCGGACGCCGCGCCGTGGCGGATGGGTGTAACGGACTACGTCGATAGTCTTCAGAGGGCAATGCAGGAAGAAATCCGGCTCGAGAGAGTCCCAAACGCTGCTTGGAATCCGGAGCTGTCAACCGTGATGCGCGAGAATGGGCTCGCGGCGTATGAAGAGGTTCTTCTGCCGCTCCTGCTTGAAGACATCGCAGCAGGACGCCCAGTCACCACGATTCGAACAGGGTCGGCGGCGTTGAGATAATGCGCCCGTGTGAAATTCGTTCGCCGCCTAAGGTGAAGTCACGACAGACCGCTTCTCGGGGCATGTTCAAGAATTGTACTGAGCCTCTGACTCAGTCCGAAAGAGGCCCGATCGAATCCTCTGCTCAATTTGTTAAGACTCAGGCCGCAGACTGGCTGAGTCAGTTGCGGAAATCGTCCAGTGCGGTGAGTTGGTCGACACCGTCTCCAAAATGTCTCCAGGACGCGGGTAGAATCGCGCGGATTCGGGTGGACGGCAGTGAACGAAACGGAGCGACGTAACCGCCTGTGACTCAAGCGCTTAAACCAGAAGTCGCGCGCCATCACCAAGTTAGAAAAACAGACGGCTCCGGGTTCGAGTCCCGTCCACCCCGCCACTCATTCGGTTTTCAACCTCATTCGTGTCGGGGTGGCCGGTCTCGGTCAGATCGCGAACGCCTTCGGCGTTCGCGAATCAGTGCGAGTCCCGTCCACCCCGCCATAACTCACGCTAGATCAAGGACTTGCGGATCTAGCGACTTTCCGTCTCCAAATTATCTCCACAAAATGCGGTGACTCGCGGTTCACCCGTCGCGGATCCGTGGGCAAATTACGAATTGAGAGCTGCGTCATCGCAGGAATTAATCGCCCATCCCGTCAACCTCCCTTGGGCTCATTGATGGGGACACTCTGAGGATTCGCTGTAAGAGGAAGAGATCGAGCCATGGGCGGACATTGAAGCCGAGCTGCTTGAATCGCTCATCTTGACAACCTAAAGGTCGGAACTGGTATCATCGCTCTCGTCTTGTTACCCTAAAGGAGAGCCGCGTGGATCGACTGGACATCCCTCAAGGCACACTGGATCTCATGATCCTGACGATCCTGACGCGAGAGCCCATGCACGGTTATGGGATCTCGCAGCGACTCGCGGCGCTCAGCCACGACAGTTTCCAGGTCAATCCGGGATCGCTCTTCCCGTCGCTCTATCGCCTGGAGCAGGACGGCAAGCTCAAGGCCGAGTGGCGCGCGAGCGAGAACAATCGCAACGCCAAGTACTACAACCTGACGGCGGCGGGTCGAAAGCAGCTCGAGAAACATCGACAGCGCTGGGATCGCATCGCCTTCGCGATCACGAGCGTTCTTGAGGGCGCGTGACTCCTCTCAGCCGCCTCGCCTCGATGCTCCGCTGGCTGTTCCGAAGGAACACCATCGAACGTGAGCTTCACGACGAGCTTCGAACGTTCATCGACATGGCAGCCGCCGCCAAGGAAGACGAAGGGATACTGCCCGCGGAGGCTCGGCGACTGGCCGCGATCGAGCTCGGCGGCATGGAACAGGTCAAGGAACGCGTCAGAACAGGACGACCTGGCGCCTGGCTGGACGAGATGGCACAAGATCTTCGATATAGCCTTCGGACACTCGCGCGCGCGCCGGTGTTCACCGCGGTCGCGCTTCTGACTTTGGCGCTTGGGATCGGCGCCAACACCGCCATCTTCACCATCGTCAACGGCGCCATCCTGCGCCCGCTCGCCTACCCCAGACCGCAGCAGCTCATTTCGATCTCGTCGGAGTTCCCCGCATTTCGGTCAGTAGCATCGCTTTCGGCCGCCGAGTATCAGGAGTTTCGGACGCTCAACCAATCCTTCGAAGAGGTTGGCGCCTTTGGGACAGGCGGTGGTGGATTCACAACTAGTACTAGCGAGGTCAATCTGACTGCGGGGGATCGACCACTCCGTGTGCGGTCGATGTCTGTGGATGCACATCTGCTCCGGGCGCTCGGTATTCAACCCGTCGAAGGACGCTTCTTCAGCGCCGAGGAATCCTCCCGCTGGACCGGCACGCTGCCGCCGGCCCTCGCGATCCTGTCCTACGAATTGTGGCGAAACGCCTTCGGCGGACAACCGGTCGTTGGGCAAACGGTGCAGCTGGAGGGACGGCCTCACGAAGTCGTCGGCATCATGCCGCCGGGCAGCGACGTCATGGACAACCACACCCAGGTCTGGTTGCCGCTTTGGGTTCATCCGGCCATCGCCCAAGGTCGCGCGAATCATGTGCTCCGCATCATCGGACGACTGAAGGACGGCGTCACGCTCGAGCAGGCGCAAACAGAGCTGACCGCCGTGGTCGATCGCTGGGCGGAGCGCGTGGGCACGACCGAGCATGTGCCGACCAACCATCCTTCGGTAGTCGTTGACCACACGCTCCGGATGCGCCCACTGCAGGACGCGGTTCTCGGTAGCGCGGGCCGCTCGATCTGGCTGCTGCAGGCCGCCGTCGGATTCGTCTTACTCATTGTCTGCGCCAACCTCGCGAACCTCTTAATGGCCCGCGCGGAATCGCGGCGTCGGGAGTTCGCGGTGCGCGCCGCGCTCGGCGTAAGCCTGGGTCGATTGCTGCGGCAACTACTCACCGAAGGGGCGGTGATCTCGGCGGCTGGCGGGTTGATGGGGGTATGGCTCGCCCAGAGCGGCGTCGAGACGTTTGTGCGCGCGTATCCCACGAGCATGCCTCGCACGGCCGATCTCCACATCGATGAATCCGTGCTCCTTGTTGCGCTCGGCCTGTCGATGGCGACCACCGTGCTGTTTGGACTCGCGCCGATCGGGCATCGCACGCATGGTCTCGTCGTGGCGCTCAAGCAGGGCGGCGACAGAGGCGCTAGCCCTGGCCACTACCGCGTCCGCCGTGCGCTGATGATGGCCGAAGTCGCGTTCGCGGTGACGCTCGTGATCGGCGCAGGTCTCCTCGTCCGCAGCGCGTTCAACCTCACAAACGTCGATGCCGGATTCGATCGCTCTCGCCTCGTCACCTTCTCCATGACGTTGCCGCAGGCCAACACTGAGCCCGACACCCGTGCGCAAGCCTTTCAGCGTGTGCTCGAGGGACTTCGCCGCCAGCCCGGCATCGAAAGCGCCGGCGTCATGACAGGCCTGCCTCCCAACCGGCCCACCGATGCCATCGGCACGCGCATCGAGAACGCCACCTCCCCAGACGGCAACCCGTTGGAAGTCGTGGACTACTACCAGTTCGTCATCGGTGACTACTTCAAGACGATGGGAATTCCGATTGTGGCCGGGCGTGGATTCGAGCCCACGGACGTCGCGTCGGATAGCAAGGTCGTCGTAGTCAACGAAACACTCGCTAGCCGGATCTGGAAAGGACAGAGTCCGATCGGACGGCGGCTCCGCCCGAATCTGGGCGGCACTCTTGGAGCAAGCGTGAGCCCATGGCACACCGTCATCGGCATCGCGAAAGACGTCAAGCAGCGTGGCGTCGATCAACCCACAGGCACCGAGCTGTACGTCTTCCTCGACCAGCATCGCATCGCACCGTCCACGATGAATGTGGTGGCGAGGACGACGCTGCCGCCGGCGGCGCTAGCGGGAACGATCGAGCGTCTCGTGCGCGAGGTCGATCCCGGTGTCCCAGTCGTCAGGCTGCGCGCCATGGACTCGGTGTTCTCGGAGTCGATTCAGCGGCCGACGCTCGTCGCGCAGTTGCTCGCCGGATTCGCGGTGATTGCACTACTGCTTGCCGCGGTTGGCACCTATGGCGTCCTCTCCTACATGGTCACCGAACGCCGCCGTGAGATCGGCATCCGGATGGCGCTTGGCGCCGCGCGCTCCGCCGTGGTCGCGCTTGTTATGAAGGAAGGTCTGCGGATGACCCTCGCTGGCGTCCTGATCGGAGTCGCAGGTGCATTCGGCCTGAGCCGGCTCATCGAATCGCTGCTCTTCGGTGTCCGGCCGACCGACGCTGTTACGATCGCGGCCGTCGTCGCGATCATTACCGCCGTCGCCGCGATCGCGTGCGGACTGCCGGCGTGGCGAGCGTCGCGGCTCGATCCGATCGCCGTACTCAGGGCTGACTAGCGCATCGCACTACTGTAGAGTGATCGCCGGCGCCTCGGCGGGCGGTCCGCTCGCTCTGGACGACGGTCGTCCATGCAACCGCAAGTCGCGCTCGTGTCCAGCCGTCGGCGCCAAACCCGCAGCGCCCCGCAGCAGTCAAAACGGCTGGAGGTAGAAACCGGATGAGAATCAGCATTCTGCTCGGGCTGATCACTGCCGTAGCCGTCGCGCAGGCACCTGCGCTACGGATCACGTTCACTCCGGAGTCGCCACAATTCGAGGCAGCCGCGAGCGAATACGCGGAGCTGTGGACTCGCGAGGGTGAACGGATCGTGAACGCGATGGAGTCCGTTTCCGGGTTGAAGTTCGACGGAAACGAAGTCAAGGCGATCGTTTTCGAAGGTACCAGCGAGTCGGGCTTCCGCGAGCGCCCGATGCGCCTGCGCGCGAGCTACCCTCCAGACACCAAGAAGGCGACGCTGATTCATGAACTGGGCCACCGGCTGGAATCCGACATCTTTCGCAAAGGCGACGACCATGCGTACCTCCTCCTGTGGATTTACGACGTTTGGGTGAAGCTCTACGGTCGCCAGTTTGCGGACGATCAGGTCGCCGTGGAGAAAGCGCGCGGGCGCATGTATCCCGCGGCGTGGGAAGCGGCCATGGCTCTTACAGCCGAACAGCGCGCGTCGAAATGGCGCGAGACAGTCGCAGCACGAAAGTAGCGCTGTTTCTACTTGAGTGCATCGATGTGACGTAACCTGGAGTTTCGAATGCACTACGAGTGCTTGGACGCCATCTTTACAATGAATTACGGGGAAGCCATCGGTTAATGAGCCGCGACAGCCGAAAGAGTGTCTGGCGCCGCGTGCGATGGCGGCAGCCACCGCTCCGGCCGCGGCGACTGAATCGACGATCTCCTGCAGCGCCGTGTCAAGGGCTCGATCGTTTCGTCGAGCATTCCGAAGTCAAAGAGTTCGAGCTTATCGGAGACGGCTGCTCGGCTGGCTTCCTTCTGCGCCAGCTGAGAAATGAGCCCAGTTTGTTGAATAGCACCACGTCGATGCTTAAGTGTCGATCTCGACGGGAACCATCAGCGTCGTTTGGATCGGCGTGTATATCTCTATGCCTTCCGCCTCGACCGAAATCAGCAGCGAGAAAGGCATTGAGGCCTGGCGGAATTGGTCGCGGCGATCCCACCAACCGAGCGCTGGATAGACGGCGATGAGCTTGTCGCCGGCGAGGTAGGCAGCGGTGCCTCGCCATCGATCACTCTGAACAGTGCCTCTGCTTCGCCGACGCAGCCCTAGCTCCCAGTCGAACGAGCTGGTTCGATCCTCTCGGCGCTGTTCGCCTCTGGCGAGGCGATTGATTCTCTGAAGAAACTGCGTTTCGGACTCCTGCGGTCCTTGCATGTCCCACCGCAAGTCGAGTCCACGCTGTGTCCGACCTCGTATCGTGTTCGGCTCAGCGAAGTACGAAAGTGTGACGCGAAGACGGACGGCCGAATCAGGAAGTTCGAGGAGAAGATCATCCGGAAGAGGAACGCGGAAGATCTTCGCGTAGCGACGGACTTCGTTTACGTCCCGATAGCGTCCGTTTGGTTGTTGCCGACGCACGCGCGCGATGTCGGCATTCGCGAGCTGATCCTCGATCAGAATGGTTGCTCGATTAGCCAGGCAGCCCGAGGCGTATCCTAGATCCGGAACGCCAAGTCCAAAGGCCGCGAGCCGCTCGTCAACGTTGGAAAATTGCTGCGTCATCGCTGGTGTCCAGCCTGCGGAATGGACGACCAGACCACGAATCGTCTGCGGAGTGACGCCGTCAATGGCTCGAAGCAATTGAGCCATGAACCATGCTGAATGACCGGCTGCCTCGCTAGTTCCGAACATCGAATCGAGTAACCGACTCTGGAACTCGTGGTGCGTCGTGACGGTACCCAGGAGAGCAGCATCGCCAACCGCGCCGTCGAACGCGACGTTTCCGGCTTCGAACACAACATCGGGCTTGATCGCTTCGGGGCGAACTGGCAGGCCGCATCGGCTATGTGGGGAGAGTGCCCCACTTGGAGCCACGGGAGCGTACGCCGTATGCGGCGGAGGAACGGTCGTGCGAACCGTGTAGCCACCGACCGTCAGCGCGTTCGCCGCTTGCGCAGGATCGTCCAACCTTGAGGCGAAATTCTGCTGCGGATAGTTGTTCAGCAGATCGATGCTCGTATAGTCGGCATTGCCGATTGAAACCGTGATGAGTCTTCCCGCGCCAGCGTTGTACGCCAGGCGATCCACCGAGTCGCTCCACGAAGTCGCGCGCCCGGGATCGTCCATTCCGGCCGTGACAGCAAGCGCGTAGACTCGTCGGCGCGCGCCAGTCGCTTCTGTCTCGGTTACGGCGTCTGCCGTGATGGTCGGCCAGAATTCGGCACCGGCCGCGGCCGCTGTGCCGACATTCGACCCGACAAGGATCCGGGCCGATTCGAGCCAATGACTGGCCACGCCCTCGCCGGCCGTGACCATCGCGCCGAGGTCGTCAAAGGCGGCGATGCCTGCCATGTTTGTTCCGTGACCATGCGTATCTGCTGGCGAGTTGTCGCCTGGCACGACTGACAGCGCGTTCAGAAGCACCGGCGCCAACAACGGATGCTGGGATGCTATGCCTGTGTCGAGGACGACTACACTCGGAGCGTCGGCGGGCGGTTGGGTTACCGCGACGTCACCAGGCGGCTGGCCGTGCTCTACGATCAGCCAGTCTCGCACCTCCTGAGCCGAAAGCTCGATCTCGTAAACACAATCCACGAGCTCGACAAGCTGTTGCAGAGTCTGCAAAGAGGTCCGGACGAACAGCACCAGACGCTCGGTACCGTTGTATTCAGCAGTGATCGTCGTCCCTAACGTTGGAAGAACGGCTCGTATCTGCGCCCGGCTTGCTGTCGTCTCCGCGGGCGCAAGATACCCTCCGCGACACGCGAGTTCGAACCAGTCCGCGGCAGTGGGATCGAGTGTGGCAGCCTGCAGACGAGGGCCATATCTGTCGGCGAGGGTTGTGATCGCGATCGCGCCAATCGGGGCGATCGAAGGTTCGTTCCTGGGATGGCCGCCCGGCGTGAGAGTATCAGCCCCGTACGCCTGCACCTTCCGTCGGATATGGGCGAGTTGCGCATCTGGAGTATCGATCACGACACTCCCGGTGCGTTCGTCCGTTGCAACGACCCTTACGTCACGCCGTTGATCCGCAAAGGCGTCTGCTGGGAGGGCGTATCCGGCTTCTGGTTGCACGGTGACCAACTCTCGAGTTGCACCGATCGCCTGATCGCGGCGAGCCTGTCTCGTCCGAATCGCGCCCTCTATGTCCGTCAATTGGCGGAGTAGATCGGCGCGATGCCGAGCGCGATCGCGCGCTGGTACCGGAACGGGATCGCTGCCGCCAAATACGCTTTGAAAGCGGTCGAGGCGGTGAAATCTCGCCCTGATGTGGGGAAGAATGTGGTCGGCCAAAGGGACTGTTGTTAGCTTCGGGGAGCTGGCTGTCGCTCCTGCACAGCTGCGATCTTGCCGAACGAGTCGAGCAGGTCAGCTTCCGTCAATTGAACACGTCGGTCCAACGCCATAGAACGGATCGCGTCCTCGCAGCTCCGAGTCGCATCTGCATATGAAATGCCCTCGTATCGCTTGGCGATCTTGGTGATGACGCGAGGGTCAACGCGAAAACGCGCAAGCTTGAGCTTCAACAGTGCCACGAGCTGCTTCTGATTGGGCTTGTTGAACGCCACGGAGGCGTCGAATCGCCGGAAGACTGCGTGGTCGAGCAGGTCAACATGATTCGTTGCTGCAATCAGTAGACTCGGACTCTTGTCGGAGTCAATCAACTGCAAGAACGATGTGACGATCCTACGCATCTCGCCGACATCTTGTTGGTCGCCGCGCTTCTTCGCGACTGCGTCGAACTCGTCGAAGAAATAGACTCCTGGCCGTTTCGGCATCTCCTGGAAGATCAATCGCAGATGGTTCGCCGTCGCACCAAGGAAGCGCGAGAACAGCGCGTCAAAACGAACTGTCATGAGCGGCATTCCAAGCTCGCCAGCAAGAACGGAGGCCGCTAGTGTCTTTCCACAACCGGGTGGTCCAAAGAACAACAGCTTTCGCCGTGGCTGTACGCCCCAGCCCTGTAACGACGAGCGCTGTCGGTTCTCGTGGACAATGCGTTCAAGGACCTGCGCTGTGTCGTCGCAAAGGACGATGTCCTTGAAACGTTCACTTCGATGTGACCCTTCCAGAAGCTCCGCGAGATCGCCACGAGGTTGGGCGATATCAACGATGAGACCAGTCCGCCCCTTTTGCGTAGGCGACGCTGCGCGCGTCAACAACTCGCGGAGTTCTTCCGCTGCGCGCGTGTGACCAGCCGCGCTCTCAGCTGACACGAGCTGCAACGCAGCTTTTCTGAATGCCGGATCGTCTCGTTCGATGTGGGCTCGGAGAAGCTCCTTCACTAGCTGTCTTTTCACTTGACGGCTCCTGTGAGTTCTCCGACGAGTGAATGGCGTGCCTCGGGGCTGGAGGCAAGAACTTTTGGAAGCCGTGCGGCGGGCTCGCCGATGCGGAGTTCGCCGCGCTCCCAGCGAGCGACAGTGTTCGCTCGAACGCCAAGCGCATCACTGAGCTGAGCTTGTGTCATGCCAAGCCGTTTCCGAAGGACCCTGAATTCGTTTGGCTTCAATTCTTCTGGAGTATACCGCCCGTATAGATGGCGAGCAATCGCTCTGGAGGTGACTTATGCCATCGAGCGGTTGCTCCAATAGTGCGGGGAGTGACTCGGACGGCTCATTCCGTCTCCAGAATGTCTCCACGACGACGGGAGAATCGCGAGGACTGGGGGTGGACGGCAGTGAACGAACCGAAGCAACGTAACCGCCTGTGACTCAAGCGCTTAACACCAGAAGTCGCGCGCCATCAACACTTTAGAAAACTGGCTTGCTTCAGGTTCGAGTCCCGTCCACCCCGCCACTCATTCGCGTTATCTCTTTATAACGCAACCACTTACAGCCTAATTGCGCTCCGGGCAAAATCCCGGCCGGGGGGCGCGCTAACCCCCTGCCGGACTTGAACTTACGCTGGTTGAACTGGAAACCGTCCCAAATGTCTCCACGATTATCAGCACGTAAACCTGTGCTGCACGATGATGTCGTGCTAGTCTCGATCATCATGAAGACCAACGTCACTCTTAAGTTGGACACAAGTCTCCTGCGTGAGGCGCGAGTCTTGGCAGCCGAGGAAGGGCGGTCGATCAGCGGCCTGCTGACCGACCGGCTCGAAGCGATCGTGAGGGAACGAAAAGCCTTCGACAAAGCTAGACGCCGCGCGCTCGCCAGACTTCGCGAAGGGCTTGATCTCCGCTGGACGCCGCCCAAGTCGCGCGACGAGCTCCATGAGCGATAGATACTTCGTCGACACGAACATTTTGATGTACGCGCACGCCAGCGCCGCGGGCGAAAAGCACGTCCGCGCCAAAGCGCTCGTGGAGGAGCTGTGGGAAAACAGATCGGGTGCTGTGAGCACTCAGGTCCTGCAGGAATTAGCCGTCAACCTCCGTCGAAAGGCCAAGAAGCCTCTGGACGCGAAGGCCACTCGTGAAGTCATCTCCGACTACCTCGCATGGCAGGTGGTCGTGAATGGAGGCGACTCGATTCCGGAGGCGCTCGAGTTAGAAGCGCGGTACCAGATTTCGTTCTGGGATGCGCTGGTAGTCCACGCCGCCCAAGTCGCTGGTGCCGAGATCCTGTACTCAGAAGATCTATCCGACGGGCAACGGTACGGAACCGTGCGAGTGAAGAATCCGCTGACGAGCAGCAAATGACATCGAACCGGGGCAGCTGAACTGATGGCCCACGCAGTTGTTCACCGACGGAATCGAGCCGGAAGACCTCGACACACCGTCGGCGAAGTCATCGGAAAAGTCGCGAGGGTAGAGACGCAATAACAACCGATAAACGTGTTCACCCAAGCTGCGTTTGGCCATGAGCGCTCTTGTTTCGAACTAAACAGACCCTCGTGCCAATCCCACTGCCTTCGCCTGGCGCAGTAACGTCGAGAGCCGAGCCACTTCCGCCTGAGCGACGGACCGCCCAAAGGGGGTGATCCGGTAGTACCGGCGCCGCTCATCATCCTCGTCAGGGCGCTGCCGGTCGTTCAGTTCGATAATCAGGCCCTCTTCGAGCATGCGTCTGATTGATCCGTACAACGTGCCGGGACTCAGCTTGAGCTCACCGTTCGTTCGATCGGCGACGTCCTGCATGATCGCGTAGCCATGGCGCTCCTCGTCCGCGACGGCGACGAGTATCTGGAACGTCGTCGACGGCAGCGGCAGAAGATCGCCGGGATCAGTCCTCGCGATATCATCATCTGGCACGACATGACGCTCCGCGACATCATCGGCCACCGGCGACTGACCGCGCTCATCGCGCGCGCGATCGATCGCGACTCGCTGCCGCCGACGCTGCTGTTCGCGGGACCGTCAGGTGTCGGCAAATGGGCGGTGGCCCGGGCAACGGCGCAGGCGGTGAACTGCCTGGAACGAGTGAAGCCCGGCGCCACCGATCTCGCCACGGACGCCTGCGGCAAATGCCGATCGTGCGATCGCGTCGCGCGCGGCGTGCACGTGGACGTGATCGCGGTCGAGCCGGACGACAAGGCCTCGATCAAGATCGACGTCATCCGCGACGTGCTGAGCCGGACGTCGTTCCGTCCTTTCGAAGGACGCAAGCGCCTCGTCCTGATCCGCGAAGCCGACACGCTCGAGCCGGCCTCGCAGAACGCGCTGCTCAAGTCGCTCGAGGAGCCGCCGCCGGGGACGATGTTCATCCTGACGTCGGCGGTGCCAGGGGCGCTCCTGCCGACGGTGCGATCGCGCTGCATGCGGCTGCGCTTCGGACGGTTGACCAGCAATGAGATCGCCGCGGCGTTGATTCGCGATCACGACTACAGCGACGCCGACGCGAAGCAGACCGCGCCGATCGCCGACGGCAGCATCGGCCAGGCGCTGGCGCTGATCGACAACGATCTGTCGATGTTCCGCGAGCTGGCGATGGGGCTGCTACGGCACACCGCCGGCCGCGCCGACACGCAGTCGCGCGTGCAGGCGGCGAGCGCGCTCCACACCGGCGGATCGAAGAAGGAGCGCACGCGCGAGGACGTCGCGATCGTGCTGCGGCTGATGGCGTCGATGCTGCGCGATCTCGAGGCGATCAACGCCGGCGCCGATCGCGCGGTGCTGGCCAATCCGCTGCTGACGGGCGATCTCGAAGCGCTGGCGCGCGCGTTTTCGGGCGATCGCGCCCGCGCCGCCTTTGGCGCCGTCGATCGCGCCCTCACCGCGCTCGAGCGCAACGCCGGCACCAAGGTCGTCGCCGAATGGCTCGCGGTGCAGATGTAATGGTCCCTCGACTTCGCTCGGGACACGCGCTGCCGAAAATCGGCCTCACCGCCGGCGATCCCGCGGGCATCGGCCCCGAAATCGTTGCGAAAGCCGCCGCCGATCCGTCGGTGCGTGCGGTCTGCAATCCAGTGGTGTTCTCGACCGAGCCCGACGGCCCGGTGCGCGTCGGCAAGGTTTCAGCCGCGGCCGGCCGCGCCGCCTACGAGACCATAGTTCGCGCCGTGGACTTTGCGCAGCGCGGCGACGTCGATGCGATCGCCACCGCGCCCGTGAACAAGCTCGCCTTTGCGAAGGCCGGTCTCAAGTGGAAAGGACACACCGATCTGCTCGCGCATCTCTGCGACACCAAGCGCGTGGCGATGATGTTTCATTCGCCGAAGGTCAAGGTCGTGCTGATCACGGTTCATGTTCCGCTCAAGACCGTGTCGAAGTACCTGACGCCGGCGCTCGTCGATCAGACCATAGCGCTCACCGTTGAGGCGATGGAGATGTTCGGCACGCGCGCGCCGCGCCTGGCGCTGGCGGGGTTGAACCCGCATGCCGGCGAAAACGGCGTGCTCGGCGAGGAAGACGCTCGCGTCCTCGCGCCGGCGGTGAGAAAGGCGCGGCGGAGAGGCATCACCATCGAGGGCCCGATTCCCGGCGACACCGTGTTCGTCCGCGCGGCACGCGGCGAATTCGACTGCGTAATCGCGTGCTATCACGATCAGGGACTGATTCCGGTGAAGCTGCTGTCGTTCGGCAATGCCGTCAACGTCACGATCGGCCTGCCGATCATCCGCACGTCGGTCGATCACGGCACCGCGTTCGACATTGCCGGCAAGGGCGTCGCCGATCCCGGCAGCATGATCGCCGCCGTCAAACTGGCGGCTGAAATGGTCACCCGCCTTCGCGCGACGCGCTCCGGCGAGGCAGGCTCCCGATCATGAGCGCGAAGAAGGCGAAGACCGCCGACGACCAGGAATCGACGCAGCCGATTGCCGAAAATCGCAAGGCGTTTCACGACTACCACATCCTCGAAACGTTCGAGGCCGGCATTGCGCTGCTCGGCACCGAAGTCAAAGGCATCCGCGAAGGCCAGGCCAACCTGCGCGACAGCTTCGCGCGCGTGGACAAAGGCGAAGTCTGGCTGTTCAACGTGCACATCAATCCGTACAGCCATCGCGGGTATGTCGATCACGATCCGAAGCGCAAGCGGCGGCTGCTGCTGCACAAGGCCGAGATCAGGAAGCTGATCGGCAAGACCGTCGAGAAGGGCCTGACGCTGGTGCCGACGCGGTTGTATTTCAAGAACGGCAAGGTCAAGGTGTCGCTCGCGCTGGCGAAGGGCAAGCAGGATTACGACAAGCGCGAAACCATGCGCCGCCGCGAGGTCGATCGTGAAACGCGCGCCGCCGTGAAGGAGCGCGTCCGGCGATGAGCCACAGACGGCACAGAAGAAGCCAGGGCCGCAGATGGCGCAGATGGCTCAGATCAAAATGCGCGTGCTAATAGTCGGCGCGGCGGGGCAACTCGGGCAGGCGATGGTGGCGCGGCTTCGCGGCGAACACGACGTCACCGCCTGGACCCGGCAGGACATCGAGCTGACGAGACATCAGGACGTGCGCGAAGCGATCGGCGAGCTGGCGCCGGAAGCGATCGTCAACTGCTCAAGCTTCAACCAGGTCGATGCGGCCGAAGACGATCAGGTGACGGCGATCGAAGTGAACGCGATGGTGGTCGGCACGCTGGCGCGCTCGGCGGCCGCGCTCGGCGCGGTGTTCATGCACTACAGCACCGATTTCGTTTTCTCGGGCACCGCGCAGACGCCGTACACCGAAACGGATCAGCCCGAGCCGAGGAGCGCCTACGCGCAATCGAAGCTGATCGGCGAGTGGCTGGCCGCTGATGCTCCGAAGCATTACGTATTGCGGGTCGAGAGCCTGTTCGGCGGCCCGCGCCGCAAGAGCAGCGTCGATCGCATTGTCGATCTGGTGCGCAAAGGCGAGCCGGCGCCGGTGTTCGTCGATCGCGTCGTGTCGCCGAGTTTCGTGTTCGATGTCGCCGACGCGTCGGCCTTTATCCTGCGCGCGCAACCGCCACCCGGCGTGTATCACTGCGTGAATTCCGGCCACGCCACGTGGCTCTCGGTGGGGCAGGAGATCGTCCGCTGCATCGGGTCGGAAACATCGCTCAAGGCGATTTCCGTGAACGACGTGAAGCTGCCGGCGCCGCGGCCGCAGTTCGCCGCGCTCAGCAACGCAAAGTTAGCGAAGGCCGGCTACCAAATGCCAACGTGGCAGAACGCGATTGGCAGATATCTATCGTGACGAAGATCGCCGTGGCCGCGCGTTCGTTCGCCCGCAACGCCGTGCTCCGCGCCGAGCTGTCGGCGAAATATCCGCACGTCACCTTCAGTGAATCGGCGGCGCTGCTCGATGGCGCCGACCTGGTCGCGCTGTTGCGTGGCCACGAGCGGGCGATCATCGGGCTCGAGCGCGTGGACGATTCGATCCTGTCGCAAGTGCCGGAGCTGAAGATCATCAGCAAGTACGGCGTCGGCCTCGACGGCATCGATGTGGATGCGATCGCGCGGCGCGGCATCAGGCTGGGATGGACCGGCGGCGTCAACCGCCGATCGGTGTCCGAGCTGACGCTGTCGTTCGCGATCGCGCTCGTGCATCGCGTCCCCGAGACCAGCGTCGCGCTCCGCGCGAACCGCTGGCAGAAGCTGGTCGGCAAACAACTCACCGGCCGCACCGTTGGTCTGATCGGCTGCGGTTTCGTCGGACAGGATCTGGTGCGGCTGCTGGCGCCCTTCGAATGCCGCGTGCTGGCGCACGACATCCGCGACTATCCGGACTTCTATCGCGCCAACAATGTCACGCCGGTGCCGCTCGCGCGGCTGCTGGCGGAATCCGACATCGTGTCGCTGCACGTGCCGCTCGATCGCTCGACGAAAGGAATAATCGGCGCGGCGGAGCTTGCGGCCATGCGCGCCGGCACATTCATCATCAACGCCGCGCGGGGCGGGCTGATCGACGAGGACGCGCTGACGCGTGCGCTCGAGAGCGGGCACCTTGCCGGCGCCGCCTGCGATGTGTTCCAGATGGAACCCGACGCGAATCCGCGGCTGCTGGCACAGCCGACGTTCCTGGGGACGCCGCACATTGGTGGCAGCACGCAGGAAGCGCAGGTGGCCATGGGGCGCGCGGCGATTGAGGGGCTGGAACATAACCGCGTGCCGGGTGATGGATGGCCTTGTTAAAGGCGAAAGGCAAAAGGCAAAAGGCAAAAGGCAGAAGGTAGAATACAAAGATGCGAATTTTGATCACCGGCGGCGCGGGCTTCATCGGCTCGCACCTGGCCGAGGCGCTGCTCGACGGCGGCCACCAGGTCTACGCGCTCGACGACCTGTCGACCGGCTCGATCGACAACATCACGCACCTCAAGGGCCACCCGAATTTTCACTACACCATCGACACCGTCTTCAACGATGCCCTGGTCGCCGAGATGGTGGATCGCGCCGATGTGATCTTCCACCTGGCGGCGGCGGTCGGCGTGAAGCTGATCGTTGAGCGGCCGGTGCACACCATTGAGACCAACGTGCACGGCACCGAGGTCATCCTCCGCCACGCCGCCAAGAAGAAGAAGCTCGTCTTCATCGCGTCGACGTCCGAGGTCTACGGCAAGAGCGCCAAGGTCCCGTTCAACGAGGAAACCGACCTCGTCATGGGCGCGACGACGAAGCACCGGTGGGCGTATGCGTGCAGCAAGGCGCTCGACGAGTTCCTGGCGCTGGCCTACTGGAAGGAAACGCGCCAGCCGGTGATCGTGATGCGCTTTTTCAACACCGTCGGGCCGCGGCAGACGGGCCAGTACGGCATGGTCGTGCCGACGTTCGTCCGGCAGGCGCTCAACAACGAGCCGATCACCGTGTTCGGCGACGGCACGCAGCAGCGCAGCTTCACCTACGTCGGCGACGTCGTCGGCGCGCTGCTGAAGCTGATGGTGACCCCGTCGGCGGTGGGCGAGGTCTTCAACGTCGGCAACACCGAAGAGGTCACGATCCGCGGCCTGGCCGAGCGCATCAAGGAGCGCACCGGGAGCACGTCGGAGATCGTGACGATTCCCTACGACCAGGCCTACGAGGCGGGCTTCGAGGACATGCCGCGCCGGGTGCCGGACCTGGGCAAGATCCACAAGGCGATCGGCTACACGCCCAAGGTAAAACTCGACGAGATCATCGATCGAGTGGTCGCCGAGAAGCGGTCGTATGCCGGGGCCGGCCGGAGCATCACCTAGCTTCCTGTTCACAGTTTGAACACGGTCGTCACCCGGCCGTGTTTTCGTTGTTCACGAGTTGAACGAGATGTATAATGCCTCGTTCACATCATGAACGGGACAGGCTGTGCCCCGCCGGTGCTGTGACTGAGAGTGCCGAAGGCGTCTTCGGCTCCCGCCCGCTGTTCCCTCCAAACAATTGAAAACACAAGAGATGCTCGACGAGATGTTTGGCCTTTCGGGCCGGGTCGCGATCGTCACCGGGGCCCTCGGCCGGCTTGGGCGCGAGTACGTCCGGACCCTGTCCGGGGCGGGCGCGAAGGTCGGGGCGATCGATGTCTCCGGCGATCAGTGGCTGTTTGCCGGGCAGTCGGGGATCCACGTCGAGATGGCGGACCTCGCGGACAAGACCGCCGCCGATCGCGCGATCGAGGCGATCGTCCGGGCCCTCGGCGCGCCGTCGATTCTCGTCAACAACGCCGGTATGGGATCGTCGCCCACGGCGGCCGGCAACGAGAACGGGCCGTTCGAGGATTACTCCGAAGCGGCGTGGGACACGATGATCGACTCGCACCTCAAGACCACGCTGTTCGCCACGCAGGCGTTCATTCGCCATTACCGCGCCGCTCATTCGCCTGCGCGCGGAGCACGCGCCAGAGAAACAGCCAGCATCATCAACGTCTCATCGACCTACGGCGTAGTCTCGCCCGATCAATCGATCTACGAATACAAGCGCGCCGCCGGCGCGACGTTTTTCAAGCCGGTCGGCTACAGCGTCGCCAAGTCCGGCATCTTGAACTTCACACGCTGGCTCGCTGAATACGGCGCGCCGCTCGGCATTCGCGCCAACACGCTCGTGCCCGGCGGCGTGCGCGAAGCAGGTCACGCAGCGGAGTTCGTGAAGGAATACGAGAAGCGGACGCCGCTCGGCCGGATGGCCGGCGATTCGGATTACAACGGCGCGGTGTTGTTCCTCGCGTCGAAGGCTTCTTCATATATGACCGGCGCGACGGTGGTCGTTGACGGCGGCTGGACGGCGCGCTGACGCGCGCAGTTAAAGTTAAAAGTTAAAAGTTAAAAGTTAAAAGTTAAAAGTTAAAAGTTAAGAACATGGGCGAGAAAGATTTTTCTGATCGAGCGTTAGCCGGCGACCCTTCGACAAGCTCAGGGTCGTCCCGAGCGGAGTCGAGGGACGACGACTCTCTGTCGTTCGTCTCGCGTGACGTGTTCCGCGAAGTGCGCAGCGGCATCGCCGATCCGGTGGCGCGCGCGGAGGTGCTGGCGGATCTCTGCCGCATCAACACGCTGTTCATGATCATGCAGGCCGGGTCGGGCCACATTGGCTCCAGCTTCAGCTCGACCGACATCATCACGTGGCTGTGGACCGAATACCTGCGCGATCCGAACGGCGGCAGCAAGGATGCCGACGTGTATTTCTCGTCGAAGGGGCATGATGCGCCGGCGCTCTATTCGCTGCTGATTGCGCTCGAGAAGCTCGATTTCTCGCTGCTGCCGAAGCTTCGCCAGTTGAACGGCCTGCCTGGGCATCCCGATGTCAGCACGCCGTACATCGCGACCAACACCGGCTCGCTCGGCATGGGCATCTCGAAGGCCTACGGCATGGCGCGCGCCAACCGCTACACCGGTCGCAAGGGCCGCGTTTTCGTCATGACCGGCGACGGTGAATTGCAGGAAGGCCAGATCTGGGAATCGCTGCAGCCGGTCGCCAACGAAAAGCTCTCGGACATCATCGTCATCGTCGATCACAACAAGTTCCAGTCGGACACGGCGGTGGCGGCGGTCAGCGACCTCGGTCCGATTGAAGACAAGTTCCGCGACTTCGGCTGGGAAGTGCGGCGCGGTGACGGCCACGATTTCAACGTGCTTCGCGACGCGCTGGCGCATTTCGAGACCGTCACTGACAAGCCGAAGGTGTTCATTGCCGACACGATCAAAGGCAAAGGCGTGTCGTTCATGCACGGCGTGGCGTGCGGCGATCAAACGTATCACTTCCACGCCGGCGCGCCGTCGCTCGAGAATTACGTCAAGGCCACGCGCGAGCTGATTGCGCGCGTCAACGACCGGCTCGACTCGCTCGGGCAGCGGAAGGTGGCGCTCGAGTCCGCGCCGCTGCCGGTCCGCCTTGCGCCGAAGGCGCCGGAGAAGATCGTCCTCGCCTACGGCGACGAGCTGCTGGCGATGGCGCGGACGCGCAAGGACATCATCGTGATGGATGCCGATCTGTTGTCGGACTGCGGCATCGAAGCGTTCAAGGCGGAGCTGCCAGAGCGCTTCATCGAGTGCGGCATCGCGGAAATGCACATGGTCTCGGCGGCCGGCGGCATGGCGTTGCGGGGCCTGCTGCCCGTGGTGCATTCGTTCGCATGCTTCCTGACGACACGCGCCAACGAGCACATCTACAACAACGCGACCGAAAAAAAGAAAATCATCTATGTCGGCACGCTCGCCGGACTCGTGCCCGGTGGCCCCGGCCATTCGCATCAGTCGGTGCGCGACATTTCGGCGATCGGCGCGGTGCCTGGATTGATCGCGTTTGAGCCGTGCAGCGAAAAGGAAGCACGCCTCGCGATTCGATGGGCGGTCGAAAAGAATCCCGACAGCACGTACTTGCGCTTCGTGAACGTGCCGATCGATCTGCCGTACTCGATGCCGGCGGATTACTCGCTGCACGTTGGCCGCGGCGTGACGCTGCGCAACGGCACCGACGTCGCGATCATCGGCTACGGCA
This sequence comes from Cyanobacteriota bacterium, assembly GCA_019752015.1. Classification (GTDB taxonomy): domain Bacteria; phylum Acidobacteriota; class Vicinamibacteria; order Vicinamibacterales; family UBA2999; genus 12-FULL-67-14b. The sequence goes on from JAIEMQ010000006.1 coordinate 265,389, forward strand.
CAATCCTGCTCACCAACGCGTGGAAAGCCGCCGACGAGCTCGCGAAGCAGGGCATTTCCGCCGCGGTGATCGATCTGCCGTGGCTCAATCGCATCGACGATGAGTGGGTGAAGACGCTGGGCGCCTTCGGCCACATTGTCACGCTCGACAATCACTATCTCGAGTACGGCCAGGGCGTGATGATCGGGGCCGCGCTCGCGCGCACCGGCGTACGCTCACAGCTGTCGCCGATCGGGTTGAAGGAAATTCCCGCCTGCGGATCGAATGCCGACGTGCTGGCGTATCACGGTCTCGACGCTGCCGGGATCGCCAAGGTGGCGATGAGCCGGACTGCCGTGAAGTCGTAGAGGCGCGTCTTTAGACGCGCCTGCGCATATGAGCTATCCAAAAACCGTCCCGCACTGGATCGCCGACGTCGAAATAACTCCGAAAGACTCGGCGTTCTTCGAGAAGCGCAATCCCGCGACCGATCAGGTGATCGCGCAGGTGGCGCGCGGTGGCGCCGCTGACGTGGCGCACGCGTTGTCGTCGGCTGCCGGCGCGGCGGACGACTGGGGACGCGCGCCGGTGCCGAAGCGCGGCGCCATCCTCGGCCGTGCCGCGCAGCTGCTGCGCGAACGCGAGAAGGAATTCGGCGAGATCGTCCAGGCCGAGACCGGCAAGCCGTGGAAGAACGCGGTCGCCGAAGTCGGCTCGTCGGCGGACCTCGCGATCTTCATGGAAGGCGAGGGCAGCCGCCTGTATGGCAAGACGCTGCCGAGCCCGATCCCGAACCGCACGGTGCAGACGCTGCGCAGCCCGATTGGCATCTGCGCGGCAATCATGCCGTTCAACAGCCCGCTGGCCGGCGTCGCCTGGAAAGTCTTTCCCGCGCTCCTCTGCGGCAACGCCGTCGTCGTCAAGTCGCACGAGCTGACGCCGTACACGGCGATCGCGTTTGGAAAGTTGTTGAAGGATGCCGGCCTGCCGGTCGGTGTGTACGGCGCGGTGCAGGGATACGGTCCCGATGCCGGCGCGCCGCTCGTCCAGGATCATCGCGTCGGCGTCGTCAGCTTCACGGGCTCGTCGGCCACCGGCAAGCTGATTCAGAAGATGGTCAGCGGCCGCGACGTGCTCGCCAAGGTCTGCCTCGAGCTCGGCGGCAAGAATCCATTCGTCGTGTGTGACGATGCCGATCTCGATCTCGCCGTGGAGCTGGCGGTGACCTCCGCGTTCATCGACGCAGGCCAGCGGTGCGCGTCCGGCAGCCGCATTCTCGTTTTCGATCGCATCTACGACGCATTCCGAGCGAAGTTCCTCGCGCGTGTGGAAAAGGTCAAAGTCGGATCCGGGCCCGATGACGACTGCGGCCCGGTGATCTCGAAAGCGAATCTCGATCGACTGATCACGCAAGTGAGCGGCGCGGTCGGCCGCGGTGCGAAACTCGTGGCCGGCGGCAAGCCCACCGCATCAACATCCGGGTACTACATGCAGCCGACGGTGCTCGAGAACGTCTCGCCGAATGATGAAGTGTCGCAGAACGAATTGTTCGGACCGGTCACCTGCCTGTATCGCGTGGATGGTTTTGATGATGCGGTTCGTCTCGCGAATGGCACGCACTACGGCTTGACCGGCGCGATTCACACGACCAGCCTGCACCGCGCGCAGGAGTTCATCACGCGGTACCAGGGCGGCCTGGTGTCGGTGAACGGCGCCACCTTCGGCGCCGGCCCCCACATGCCGTTCGGCGGCGTGAAGAATTCCGGCAACGGCTTCCGCGAGCCGGGCACCGAAGCGCTCGATGTCTACACCGAACTGAAGACCGTCGTCATCAACCACGTCCCGGCGAAAGTCTAGCGACGGCTGAAGCCGTCGCTCTCCGAACGTTTCCGTCAACCCAGTGGCAAAACGAAAAATCTGTTTTCCGATCACCAGCCGCGCCTATTACGGGCGCAGCCAGCTGCTGATCAAGAAACTGCACGCCCGCCCCGACGTCGACCTGAAGTTGATGCTCGGCGGGTCGATCCTGCTCGACAAGTACAGCCGTCACATTGCCGACGACATCGCCGCCGGCGGCTTCGACATCGAGGCGTCGCTGTTCAACGTCATCGAAGGCGGCAATCACGTGGCGATGGCGAAGACGGCCTGCCTGACGGCGCTCGAGTTCACCAATAGTCTCTACACCGCGTCACCCGACCTGGTGGTGATCTGCGGCGATCGATTCGAGCAGCTGGCGATCGCAATGGCGGCGGCATACCTGAACATCACGATTGCGCACATCGAGGGCGGCGACGTTACCGGCAGCATCGATGAGAGCGTGCGTCATGCGATCACCAAGCTGTCGCATATCCATTTCGTGACCAATGAGGATGCGAAGCGCCGCGTGCTCGCGATGGGCGAGGATCCGGCCTACGTCTTCAACACCGGCTCGCTCGACGTCGAGCTGGCCGCGCACGTTCACACGACCATCACCAGCGAGCAGATCAATGCGCTGGGTGTCGGCCACGATGTCGACATCGAGCAGCCGTATCTGATGGTCGTGCAGCACCCGGTGACGACCGAAGCCGACAACCGCGCGCATCTCGAGACCACGCTCAACGTCGTGGCGTCGTTCGAGCTGCCGACGATCTGGTTCTGGCCGAATCCTGACGCGGGCACCGGCGAGATGTCCGACAGCCTGCGCGGCATGCGCGAGAAGCATCCCGAACTGACCTCGCACATGCGATTCATCACCAACGTGCCGGCCAACGATTTCATTGCGCTGCTCGCGCACGCCGACTGCCTGGTCGGCAACTCCTCGGCCGGCATCAAGGAGTGCTCGTATCTCGGCACGCCGGTCGTGAACATCGGCAACCGCCAGCAGGGCCGGTTGAGCGGCGAGCACGTGATGCACGCCGGCTACGACGCAACGGAGATCGGCGCGGCGATTGCGACACAGCTGGCGCACGGCCGCTACGAGCCCTCGCACATCTATTTCAAAGACAACGCCAGCGAAACGATCACCGAGCTGCTCGCGACAACGCCGCTCTACACGCAGAAGCGTTTCCATGATCGGTCCGCCTAAAGGCGGACCCTCACAGGATTTTTTAGGGGAGCCCTCCCACTGGATGGTGTGGGCAGACTCAAAAGAATGTTGTGGGAATCAGAGGATGTTGCGGGCGAGCCCTCCCACTGGATGCTGTGGGAAGACTGAAAAATGTTGTGCGCATCAGCCAACCCGTTTGTAGACCTGTGAGGGTCCGGCTTTAGCCGGACCAAACAATCCCTATGAAAGTACTTGGCATCATTACCGCACGCGGCGGATCGAAGGGCATTCCCGGCAAGAACCTCAAGCTGCTGGCCGGACGGCCGCTGCTCGACTACAGCATCGACGCCGCCAACGACACGCCGCTCGATCGGCTGATCCTTTCGACGGAAGACAAGCGGATCGCCGATGCGGCGCGCTCGCTCGGCTGCGAGGTGCCGTTCATGCGGCCCGCGGAGCTGGCCCGCGACGAAACACCGCATCTGCCGGTGATTCAGCATGCGGTGAAATGGCTGAAAGATAACGAAGGTTACCAGCCCGACATCGCGCTGACGCTGCAGCCCACATCGCCGCTGCGATCGGCAGCGGACATCGCGGCGGCGTTACGCATGCTCGAGTTGTCGGGCGCGGATTCCGTGGTCAGCGTCAACGAAGTCAGTGCGCACGCGCACCCGATGCGGATGCTGCACGTCGACGGCAGCGGCTTCGCGACGCTGTTCGTGAATGGACAACCGGTTAAACGCCGAATCAATCGCCGCCAGGACCTGCCGCGGGCGTGGGTGATGAACGGCGCCATCTACGCCTGCCGCACCGAAATATTGTTCGCCGCGGAGCCGAGCATGTACGGCGATCGCGTCGTCGCGTATCCGATGCCGCCGGAACGCTCGATCAGCATCGATGACCTCGAAGACTGGGCCGCCGCCGAGCGGGCCATTGCCATGCGGCCGCCCGATCATCATCACCCTTCGACTTGACATGAACTTGTGCGCAAGTTCATGTCGCGCTCAGGGCAAGCGATCAACACGTGAAAGACAAGCAACAGAACGTTAAAGCCATGGACGTCGAATCACATCGCGACTTGCGACTGTTGGAGGCCGTGCACGAAGACTCGCGCGTCACCCAGCGCGGCCTCGCCGGCAAGCTGGGTATCGCCCTGGGCCTTGCGAACATCTATCTCAAGCGGATGATCCACAAGGGCTACATCAAGGTCGTCAACGTGCAGCCCAACCGGATCTCGTACTTGATCACGCCGCGCGGCATTGCCGAGAAGGCCAGGCTCACCTACGAGTTCATGGACTACTCGCTCCACCTCTACGGAGAAGTGCGGCAGCATCTGCGCGAGGCGATGCAGGACTGCGCGGCGGAAGGCAAGCGGGTGGCGATCTACGGCAGCGGCGAGGCCGCCGAGCTCGCCTACCTGTCGCTGAAGGAATCCGGCATGGAGCCGGTCGCGATCTTCGATCAGGAAGGCGGCCGCGTGTTCCTGGGGATGCCGGTGCGGCCGATTGCCGAGCACGCATCGGTTGAATACGACCTGATGATCGTGGCCACGCTCGATCGCTCCGGCCAGGCCGGAGTCGATCTCCAGAAGGTCGGCGTGCCGCAGGACAAGCTGTTCCCGCTTCGCAAGGAAGCCGTGCCGGTGCCGAAGCGCGCGCGCACGGCGACGACTCGTTCACGCACCACTAACGGAAAACTTTCGTAGAGGCGTCTCGATTCATGGCTCTGACTCACAAGAAGATTTTCGTCACTGGCGGCGCCGGTTTCATCGGTTCGCATCTCGTGTCGCAGCTCGTCGACAAGAACGAGGTCGTGGTCTTCGACAACCTGCACCGCAACGCGCTGCAGTTCGCGCACCTCGAGGGGCACCAGCACCTGACGTTCATCAAGGGTGATGTGCTCGACTTCGACGCGGTGCGCAAGGCGATCGACGGCTGCACGGTGGTGATCCACTGCGCCGCGATTGCCGGCGTCTATACCGTCGACCGCAGCGCCGTGCGAACCATGGAGGTCAACCTCCTCGGCACGCACCAGGTCGTGAAAGCGGCGATTGAAGCCGGCGTCGAGCGCTTCGTCGAGTTCTCGACGAGCGAGGTCTACGGCTCGTTCATTCACAAGGGCAAGGAGGACGATTTCACGCCGATCGGGCCGATCGGCGAGAGCCGCTGGGTCTACGCCGCCAGCAAGCTCGCGTCGGAGCACCTGTCGTACGCGCACTTCCGCGAAGACAAGCTGCCGCTCGCCATCGTGCGGCCCTTCAACGTCTACGGTCCGCGCCAGGTCGGCGACGGCGCGATCCGCGGCATGACGCTGCAGGCGCTGAAGGACCTGCCGATCACGCTTTACAACGACGGCACGCAGATTCGCTCGTGGTGCTTCGTCTCCGACTTCGTCGACGGCGTGTTGCGCTGCTGCGAGAATCCGGCCGCGATCGGCAACGCTTTCAATATCGGCAACCCGCAGGGCACGGCGACCAACTTCGAGCTTGCGAATCTGATCATCCGGCTGACGAACTCCAAGTCGGAGATCGTGTTCAAGCCGCATCCGGGTCCGGAAGTCGAGCTGCGCGTGCCCGCGATCGAGAAGGCAATGACGCTGCTGGGCTATCGTCCGACCGTATCGCTCGAAGCCGGCGTCAAGCAGGCGACCGAGTGGTACCGCGAGAACTACGACGCGGTTGCCGGAAAAAAATAGCAAGACCTCAAGACCTCATGAATGTCGTCGTTACCGGAGCCTCGGGCTTCATCGGGCACAACGTTCTTCTGCGAGCGCCGAAGGACTGGAATATTTTCGCCGTCTATCACGGCACGCCGGGCCTCGAGGCGTTCGTCAAGCAGCATGGCCTCACCAACGTGCGGCCGGTGAAATGCGATCTGACCAGCGCCGGCGATGTCAGCGCGCTGGCGCGGATCATCGGCAGGAAGCCGGACGCCATGTTGTATCTCGCGGCCAACGGCGATCCGGCGCTGTCGTCGAAGCGGCCGCGCTGGGATCTCGAGCTGAACACGATCGCCTTCGTGAACACGCTCGAGCAGTGTCCCGCCGATCACGTCGTCTATTTGTCGTCGGGCGCGGTGTATGACGGCTTGCAGGGTAGCGTCACTCCTTCGACAGCGGTGTCGCCGAAGCTGCCGTATGCGATTTCGAAGCTTGCGTCGGAGCAGTATCTGCAGTTCTTCTGCGAGAAGCGCGGCACCGTATCGAGCTACGTCAATGTGCGATTCTTCGGCGCCTATGGCCCGTACGAGCCCGCGCGCAAGATCACCACGAAGTGGCTCCAGGCGCTGGCGCGCGGCGAGCGCGAGTTCGTGATCCGCGGCGACGGCCGCAACCTGATCGACTTCATGCACGTCGACGATGCGGTCGATGGGTTCCTGGCGCTGGTCAAGGCAAAGGGCGAACGGCTGACCGTCGACTACGCCTCCGGGACGCCGGTGAGCATCAACGACATTGTCTCGACGATGGCGGCGACGCTGGGTGTTGAGGTGACGATCCGCCACGAAGGGACGGTTGCCGAGTACATCGAGTTCCGGTCGGCCGACACGACCATGCGCGATCGATTCGGCGCGGGGCCGACGATTTCCTTTGCCGACGGGTTGAAGCGTCTGTCGGACTTCCTGGGCAAGAGCTGATGTCGGCCATTAACCGGGAGCCGGGAGCCGCGAGCCGGGATCCAAAGACGATGACGGAGAACGAGCTCCACGAGTACGTGGCGGAGAAGGAAGGCCACGGCTCGCAGGTCACGGGCATCGTCGGCTACTTCTACGAGATGTACCGGCGCGAGGTGATCGCGCGCGTCACCGGCGTGCCGAATCGCGACATCCTCGAAGTTGGCTGCGGCGAAGGCATGATGTTCGAGGGCACCAGCATCGTGCCGGTGCAGATGGACGTCTCGATGCGGCGCGTGAAGTTCGCGCGGGACAAGGGCCAGCCGGCGATTTGCGGAGACGGGTATCACATCCCTTTTGCGGACGGCTCGTTCTCGATGGTGTTGCTGATCGCGATGCTCGAGCACACCAGCGAGCCCTGGCGCGTGCTGGCGGAAGCGCGGCGCGTGTTGAAGCCGGGCGGGCGCGCGATCATCGTGGTGCCGAACGATGTGACGATGAGCGCCGGACGGCTGGTGCTGCTGAAATTTCCGGTTCGCTATCCCGATCACCTCACCTTCACGACGCCGGCCCGCATGCACAAGTGGCTCGCGAAGGGCTTTCGCATCATGGAAGAGTATCCGCTGCCGTTCCGGCCGCTGCCGTACGCGGTCAACCTTTACTACTTCATGGTCGTCGAGGCGGTGTAAGTGTCGAAACCGAAGGTCGTCATTCTTGGCGCGGGGCCGGCCGGCATTTCAGCCGCGTGGCGCCTCACCAAACTCGGCTATCCCGTCACGGTGCTCGAGCGCGATGGCGCGGTCGGCGGCATGGGGCGCACCATCAAGGTCGGCGACTACTCGGTCGACTTTGGACCGCACACCTTCCACATTCGCGCGACGCCGGAGAGCAAGAAGATCCTCAAGACCATCACGCCGTTCTTCGGAGAGGATCCGCTGACGCTGGTGCGCGGCACCCGCGTGCTGCTGCGCGGCAAGGAATACGTTTACCCGCTCGAGATGCTGCAGGTGTTGTTCGGCGTGAGCCCGTTGTTGTCGGCGCGGATCCTGTTCGACTACAGCATGGCGACGTTGAAATCCTTCTTCGCGCCGGCGAAGAAGGAAGACTCGTTCGAAGAATGGGGCGTGCGGAATCTCGGCCGCACCCTGTACGACCTGTGCTTCGGCGTTTACTCCGAGCGTGTGTGGGGCCTGCCGACGAGTCAGATCTCGTCGAAGCAGGCGCAGCGCGTGGCCAAGCTCAATCTCAAGAACATCATCCTGCGCACGCTCGGCATCAAGGCGGATCCGGCGACCTACTTCACCAAGTATTTCTATCCGCGCAAGGGCATCAGCCTGCTCTACGAGGGCATGGCCAGGGAAGTCGCCGCCGGCGGCAACAAAGTGTTGTTGAATTCACCGGCGGTTCGCGTTGAGCGCAGCGGCGACAAGGTGTCGCGTGTGGCTTACAAGACGGCGACAGGCGAGCAGTCGATGGACTGCGACATCCTGCTATCGACGCTGCCGCTGCCGGCGCTCGTCAACATGACGTCGCCGGCGCTGCCGCAGGCTGTCATCGATCATGCCGCCAAGCTGCGTTATCGCAGCCTGAAACTGATCTACATCGCCCTCAAGCGTCCGCAGCTCACCGACTATCACTGGGTCTACCTGCTCGATGAGCAGTTCCGCGTCAACCGCATGTCGGAGCAGAAGAACGTCAGCCCCGACATGGTGCCGAAGGATCGCACCATCCTGTGCATCGAGCTGTCGCTGTGGAAGGACGAACCGCTCTGGAAGGCGAGCGACGAGGAGATCTACCGGCTGGCCCTCAACGATCTGATGAAGATGGGCTACGGCGTGACCGAGTCAGAAGTTGATTCGTATTACGTCACCGACATTCCGACCGCGTATCCCGTCTACGAGCTGAATTTCGAGGATCACCTGATCCCTGTGCTGGAAGGCGTGCACGAGATGCGCAACGTGATGACGCTCGGCCGCCACGGCCTGTTCCTGAACAACAGCATGGACGACAACGTCGGCCTCGGCTTCCAGATTGCCGATCACATCGAGAAGAAGGGCGCCGACGGCCGCGTCTGGGTGTCGGAGATGCTCGAGTTCATGAAGCTTCGCTTCGCCGGGAAGTAACGGAAGTGATCGCAATCGCCGCGAGGATGATCACCAGCGGTTTCACCGGCAACGATTGACGCGTCTCCACCAGCAGCGGGACATGCACGCCGGTCACATACAGCAGTGGCAGCGCGACGAGCGCGGCCTCACTGTAGCGGCGGCAGCGCAGCAGCACGAGCAGACCGGCTACCGCAATCGCCAGCAGCACGGCCTGCACCAGCCAGATCAACCTGATCACGATCTGCGGCACGTCCTTGATGTCGGTGTAGCGGATCGGAATGTCGGAAATCCACAGGATGAGCGGGCTTCGAATGCTGTGACGTACGATCCATCCGCCGGGATCCGCTCGAATGTGTTCGAGCGCGGCGCGCAGATATTCCTGGTCGGCGACGATGCGCGCGCGGGCGCGCTCCATGGGATCGGCCGGGCTCTCCCAGATCTTTCGAATGTCCTGCCACTCGTGAACGTAGTCCAGCATGCCGTCGGGCGCCATGCCGGCGCGAGCGGCGACCTCGCGAACCTTCGCATCGAGCTCGGCGCGATCGGCCGTGACCTCGGCGATGTGCGTGAGATCGTTGTGGTCCTTTCCGGGCCAGCGGCCCTGCCACGTTCCTTCCCACAAGCCGCGGCCGATTCCGCCGGCGGGCGAGAGCGTGAAGCGGCCGAGGTAGACGTAGTTATAGGTGAACCACGGCACCATGGTGATGCCGGCGACGATCGCGAGCGCGGCCCACTGGCCGATGCGGCGGCGATTGCGCTCGGCGGGGGCCAGGATCGGCATGGCGGCGGCAAGGCCGAACGGGAGCAGGATGAATGCCGGCCGCACGATGGTGGCGCCGCTGAACAGCGCGCCGGCGATCACGAAGTGGCGCGTCCGCCCCGTCTGCATGGCGCGCACGCAGACCAGCATCGCGCCGATCAGCACGAACGTGGTCCACACCTCGGTGAGGACCAGCGCGCCGTAATAGGGCAGCGGCGGGAACAGCGCGGTCATGATCGCCGCGAGCGCCGCGGGGCGCTGACCGGCGATGCGGTTCGCGAGCGCGTAGACCAGGAAGCAGATCAGCACGAAGACGAACGCCTGCGCAATCGCGACCGGCATCGTGCTCACGCCGAACAGCCGATAGATCACGGCGACGAACGCCGGATAGCCGGGCGTGCGAATCACTTCGGGTATGAAAGTTGGCGAGTCAGGGAAGCGCGTGAATTCGCCGCTTCTCGCCATCGCGGCGCCGAGCTGCTGGTAGCCGCCTTGATCGCTCCACGCGACCTCCCAGTCGGGGCGTTGATACCAGATGAAGAACGCCGCGTGCAGCAGGGCGATCACTACCACGGCGATACGCAGGCGAGTCGTCATCAGTTGAAAATCATAGACCTACGGCGAGGCCAGCAGCTCGCGATAGACCGCGAGGATGTCGTTGACGAGCCGCTCGAGGCTGTAGCGGCCGAGCACGGCCGCTCGAGCGCGCATGCCAGTCTCGCGGCGCAGCGCCGGATCGGCCAGGTAGCGGACGATGTGCGCGGCGAGCGCGTCGGCGTTGCCGTCGCGCACTTTGGCGCCGAGGTCGTCGGTGGCGATGACGTCCTTGACGCCGCCAACATCGGTGCTGACGCCGGGGACGCCCGACGCCATCGCCTCGATCAGCGCGACCGGCGTGCCTTCGTTGCGCGAGGTCAGCAGGAAGACATCGGTGGCCGCGTAAATCGTGGCGAGGTCGCGCCGCCAGCCGAGAAAGCGCACGCGATCGGCGATGCCGATCTCCCGCGCGTAGGCTTCGAGCCCGGCGCGCAGCTCACCATCGCCGGCGACGAGCGCGATCAACTTCGACCGCGTCTTCGCCGCATCGCAGACGGCCTCCAGGAAGAGGCGATGCTGCTTGATCGCGGTCAGGCGGCCGACGGTGCTGACGACCTCCGCGCCCGGCGCCAGCTGCAGCGTGCGTCGCGCCTGGTCGCGCGCGTGATCGTTCACCGACGCGAACTCGCTCAGATCGAAACCAAGCGGCACGACCCGGTACTGATCGGCGCGGCCGATGTGGAAGGTGTGGCGCAGATCGCGCTCGATGGCGGGCGAGATGGCGATGATGCGATCGCTGGCGCGCGCCAGCATCCGCTCCAGGCCGATGAAGATGCCCGTCATCAGCGGGCTGAAGTAGCCCTCGAGGACGTGGCCGTGGTAGGTGTGGACGACCCGCGCGCGCGGCGCCGAGCCGCGCGTGGCGTTGTAGAGCCCCGCCGCCAGCCGTCCGAGCAGGCCGGCCTTGGCCATGTGCGTGTGCACGATCAGCGGGCGGGCGCGTTGCATTTCACCGTACAAACGGAACAGCGTGCGGAGATCGTTGAGCGGCGACAGCGGCCGGCACAGCGTCGGCACGTGAATGGCGTGCGAGCCGGGCGCGATCAGGTAGCTCATGTCGCCTTCGCCGTCGCCGAGGCGGCCGTGAATCAGCGTCGTCGTGAAGCCGTTGCGATCGAGCGCGTTGGTGAGGCGCGTCGCCTGGATCGACGGGCCGCCGATGTTGAGGCGCGTGATGACGCGCACCACGGAAATCCGTGTCGTGGAAGGATCGCTGGGCATCCGGCCGAGTCGACTCACTTTATCCGATGACGACCCTGACGCGCCGGCGCAAGGTGATCTACGGCCTTGTCACGGTCGTACTGATGACCGGCCTGATGGTGATCGCCCTGCTCGCCACCGACATCTACGTGCACCGGCGCACGCAGACCGTCGCCGGCGTCAACGTGTGGGGCTATCGCGGTGCGCCGATCGGGGCGAAGCGTGACGGCGAAGTCCGCATCGTGATGGTCGGCGGCAGCACCGTGTATGGGTGGGGACTGCCCTCACACGAATCGATCGCGTCCTTCCTCGAGCAGCGGCTCAACGCGTCGGCGCCGGGCCGGGTGTTTTCGGTCGTCAATCTCGGCGCGCCAGGGCAGGGCGCGTATGGATTCATCGCCGACCTGTCGGACTACGCATACCTCGACTACGACATCGTCGTGATGTACGAGGGTTACAACGATCTCGGCACGATCACGCCACGCGGTTTGCAGAATTACCTGTTGTGGCGGCACCAATCGCCGGTGTTTCGCTGGACCGGTTACTACCCGATTCTGCCGATTGTATTAAGGGAGAAAGCCGATCTGATGACCGGGCGCGGCACGGCGCAGCCGGGCGAGGTCCGCTTCGCTGCCCGCGTCGGGGCCGGCGCCTTGCGTGCGGTGGCCGCCGTCACCGGCGATCTCGCCGGCAAGGTTGGAGGGTTGACGCCGACGCCGGTGAATGCGCCGGCCGAAGGCGAATGCATCGAGATGTGGAAGCGGTATTGCGGATCGGTTCGCGACGCGATCAGCTGGGCGCGCGCGCGGCACAAGCCGGTCATTTTCGTCACGCAGCCGTACGTGTCCGACCTGCACAAGGAGCAGCAGGCGAGCGTGGCGGCAATGCTGAAGTCCCATTTCGGCGCCGACGCCGGCGTCGCGTACGTGAATCTCGGTGAAGCGGTCGACATGCGCAATCTCGAGATTGCTTACGACGGTGTGCACCTGATCGCGGCCGGCAACGACACGATTGCGTCGCGCCTGGTCGAGCCGGTGTTACAGGTGGCGCGATGACGCTCAGCCGCCGCAAGAAGATCGTCTTTTCGCTGATCACGATCGCGATGGCGAGCGTCGCGGCGATGCTGCTGTTGCTGATCGCCGATCTGATCGTGCATCGCCGGGCCGAGCGATCCGCGGGCCTCAATCGCTGGGGCTATCGCGGCCCGGTGGCGGCGTCGAAACCGAGCGGCGAATTGCGAGCCGTGATGCTGGGCGGCAGCACGGTGTTCGGCTACGGCGTGGCGTGGGATCAGTCGCTGCCCGCCAGCCTCGAGCGAAAGCTCAGGGAGACGCGCCCGTTCTCGGTCGTGAATCTCGGGTTCAACAACGAGGGCGCCTACTCGTTCGTGCCGACCCTTCGCGATTTCGAGTATCTCGACTACGACGTCGTTGTGCTCTACGAGGGCTACAACGACATGCCGGGCGACGAAGGGCCGAACACGTCGGTGTTCCGCCACAACTCCGCGGTGTTCCGCCTGACCGGGTACTTTCCGATCCTGCCGTTGTATCTCGACGAGAAGGCGATGATGTTGCGCTACGGCGGCGATCTCTCCGCCGCTTATGCCGCCGGCCGCAACGAGACGCCGAAGACGGTGTTTCGACCGAACATGGCGGCGCGCACCTCGGCGGCGGCGCTCGGCGGTGTTGCCCGGGCGGCCAACTCGCTTGGCGCGCAGCTGGGCCGGCTCTCGGACGTTGAAACACCAGCGTATGCGCGCGTCAGCCGCATCGGCTGCAGCTTTCCGTGGATCAATTACTGCGACTCGGTCCACGCGGCGGTGCGGCTGGTGCTGTCACAGGGCAAGCGCGTGATCGTGGCCGGCCAGCCGCGCATGAGCGTGCCGGTGACGGCGGCGCATGCCAGACAACAGAACATGCTCGGCGCGATGATTCGAAGCGAGTTTGCCAACGAGCCGCATGTGGTCTACGTCGATCTCGGTGCCGCCGTGGATCTGGCCGATCCGGCGTTCACCTTCGACGCGATGCACCTGAACGCGGACGGCAATCGTCAGGTCGCGGAGGCGCTGGCGCCGCACGTGCTCGCGCTTGCGGCAAAGTGAAGCGGCATCTCCTCAAGCTCTGGCTCGCCTTCGCTGCAGCGCTCGGCGTGATTGCGTACTTGTCGCCGGCGCCGGATCGCGTCACGGATCGGGCGGTCTACGAGCGCACCGGGAACGAGCTCGTGGTCGTCGATTGCGCCGACCTGCATTGCTTCCGCGTGCTGGTGCCGTGGCTGATCGGCCCGCTGCCGGGATCGCCGGACGCGAAATGGAAAACCTACGCGGTGCTATCGAATGCGACGGCAGCCATCGCGGTCCTGGCGCTGGCCCTGGCGTGGGCGTTGCCGATGCGGGCGGCGGTAATGGCGGCGGCGCTGTCGGCGTTTGGATTCGGCGCACTCTACACGCTGCACGACACCTTCACCTCGGATCCGTTGATGTTCGCCCTGGGGCCGATCCTCGTGCTGCTGCTCGTTCGCGATCGATTCGCGGTTGCGGCATTGGTTTCATCGATCGGCGTCCTCGCCAAGGAGTTTGCGGCCGCGCCGGTTTACGTGTTCACCGCGGCCTCGATGTTCCAAGGCAAGTGTCCGGCGGCGTGGCGGTCGCTGGCGGCGGCCAACGGCGCGTTGATCGTGTGGCTGCTGCTGCAGTTCACGCTGATGCTGCGATTCAACTACGGTTATGGCGATAACCCGTCGACGCACTTGATGAGCGGCGGGTATCTGGCGAAATGGCTGTCGGAGCAGAGCGCGCGGGGCGCCGCGACGGCGATGTTCAACGAATTCGGCGTGTTGTGGCTGCTGGCGCCGATCGGCTGGTTCCTGGCTCCGGCGGCGGTCCGCACCTTGGCGCTGACGTCCATTCCCGTCGCGATGATCTTCGGCTACGTGCAGCAGCCCGATCGCGCGCTCTGGAATTTTCACTTTGTCGTTACGCCGCTGTCGGCGTTGGTGCTGGCGCGGCTGCCGCAGGCGGCGGCGTGGGCGGCAATCGGCATGTTCGCCTTCGCCAACCTGCGCGTCGGCGCGCAGTTGACGTTCGTGCCGGCGGCGCGCGTGGCGCTGGCGTTGTCGGTGTTGATCGCGACGGGGGCCATGGCGTGGTCGTGGTTCACGGGCCGCTTCACGCTGGCGGCGGCGCGGCCGGCCGCATCCGCATGAAGCGCGCCGAGATCGCATTGATGATCGCCGTGCTCGGCACCATTGCGTGGCTGTCGCCGCAGCCGTGGTGGGAAACCGATCGCGATGTCTACGAGCGCATGGGCCGCGAGTGGCTGGTGCCGGGCTGCAACGACTTCCATTGCTTTCGCCCGCTCGTTTCCTGGGTGCTCGGACGCTTCCCGGGACCGCCGCTCGTGATCTGGAAGAGCTACGCGGTGCTCTGCCAGGCCGGCGCCGGCGTGGCGATGGCATTGTGGGTGATGCGATGGAACGCGTCGGCGCGAACCGCGCGGATGATCGCGTGGCTCACCGCGCTCGGCTCGGGCGCCTGCTACACGCTGTTCGATCCCTACGCGTCCGATCCGCTGATGCACCTGCTTGGACCGTTGTTGATGCTGATGATCGATCGCGGCCAGCTGGCCGCCGCGACGGCGGTGTCGGCGGTTGGAGTGTTTGCGAAAGAGTTTGCCGCGCTGCCGCTCGCGATCAGCGCCGCGACGCGCGGCTTGCAGGAGCGATACGCCGAAATGTGGCGTCTCACGGCTGCCGCGTGCGGAGTGCTGATCGTGTGGGCCGCGTGGCAGCTGTTTGCGAGAACCGAGCTGCACTACACGACCGGCCCCACCTATTCTGCCGATCTCACGACCGGCGGCTACATCACGTTCTGGATGATCACTTTGAGCACGACGCTGGTGGTCACGCTGATCACCTTGGTATTCGGCGGGCTGTGGCTGCTGTGGCCGGCAGGGCTGATTTGGGGGTCGCGCGATCTGCGCCGGATGACACTGGCCTCCGTGCCCGCCCTCATTGTCTTGAATTCGCTTCAACAACCGGATCGTGCGCTCTGGAACTTCGCGTTCCTGGTGATGCCCGCGGCCGCCGTGGTCCTGGATCGCGCACCGTCGTTTCTTGGATGGTTGCTGGTTGCCGCCCAGGCATTGATGAACGTGCGCCTCGGCGCTCAGCTGCTGCAGCTGCCGCCGGCTCGTCTCTCGCTCGTGGCCGCGATCGTGCTCGCCGCCGCGATCGTGTGGCGCGCTCGCAACGCCGTGATTGTTCCCGTCGAAGCCGCATGAAGAAGACGCAACGTCCGGATTTCAAAGAGCGCTCGTTCGGCGTATCGGTCGGCGGCTTCCTGCTGCTGTTGTCGGCGGTGTTGTGGTGGCGCGGCCGCATCACCAACGCGGAGATTACGGCCGGCATCGGCGCCGTTCTCGTTGTCCTGGGATTGACCGCGCCGAAGCTGCTCTATTACCCGAGCGCGGTGTGGTGGAAGTTCGCGATGATCCTCGGTTACGTCAACGCCCGGATCATCCTGACGATCGCGTTCCTGGTGGTGCTGACGCCGCTGGCGTTGATCTGGCGCGTGATCGGCCGCGATCCACTGGCCATCAAGAAACAGCACTGGCCCGGCTGGTCACCGTATCCTGCGCGCTATCGCGACAAGGATCACTTCACGCGAATGTACTGAGGTCATCATGGCAAAGAGTCGCGTCCTTTCCGAGTTCATTCAGTTCCTGCGCCAGGAAAAGAAGTACTGGCTGCTGCCGATCGTGATCGTGTTCGTGCTGTTCGGCCTGCTGATCGTGTTCTCGCAGTCGAGCGCCGTCGCGCCGTTCATCTACACGCTGTTCTAGACGTTGCCGACCCGCATCCTCGGAATCTCCGCGTATTACCACGACTCGGCGGCGTGCCTGGTCGAGGACGGCCGCATTGTCGCGGCCGCGCAGGAGGAGCGCTTCAGCCGCAAGAAGCACGATGCGGCATTTCCGACACGCGCGGTCGATTACTGCCTGAAGGAAGCGGGCATCACCGCGTCGCAGCTCGATTACGTGGGGTTCTACGAGAAGCCGCTCGTCAAGTTCGAGCGGCTGCTCGAAACCTACTCGTCGCTGGCGCCGAAGGGCTGGCGCTCGTACCTGATGGCGATGCCGACGTGGCTCGGCGAGAAGCTGTGGATGTCCGACGACATCGCCGATCACCTCGAGGGCTTCGAAGGTCCGATCCTGTTCGGCGAACACCACGAATCGCACGCCGCCTCCGCGTTTTATCCATCGCCCTTCGAGCAGGCGGCCGTCGTCACCATGGACGGCGTCGGCGAGTGGGCGACCTCGTCGATCGGCGTCGGCCGCGGACACGATCTCGAGATCGTTCGCGAGCTGCGCTTTCCGCACTCGCTCGGCCTGCTGTATTCCGCCTTCACCTACTTCGCCGGCTTCAAGGTGAACTCCGGCGAATACAAGGTGATGGGGCTCGCGCCGTACGGCGAGCCGAACTACGTCAAGTTGATCAAGGACCACCTGGTCGAGATCCGGGACGACGGCAGCCTGTGGATGAACCAGGAGTACTTCACCTACGCGCATGGCTTGACGATGACCGGATCGAAGCTGGAACAGTTGATCGGCAGTCCGGCGCGCCAGCCTGAATCGCTGCTGACCCAGCGCGAGATGGATCTGGCGCGGTCGATCCAGGAGATCACCGAAGAGGTGATGTTGAAGATGACGGCGTTCGCGCATCGTGAGTCGGGCCTGCGCGATCTGTGCCTGGCCGGCGGCGTCGCGCTCAACTGCGTCGGCAACGGCCGCATCCTTCGCGAAGGTCCGTTCGAGCAGATCTGGATTCAGCCGGCCGCCGGCGATGCCGGCGGCGCGCTGGGTGTGGCGATGAGCCTGTGGCATCGGCATCTTGGCAAGCCACGACAGAGTGCGGAATCGCTCGGGACTTGGGAAAGGCAAAATCAAAGGCAAAAGGCAGAAGGCACAAGGCAAAACCCACTGCCGAAATATGCCGACGGCATGAGCGGGTCGTATCTTGGTCCGAAGTTCAGCGAGGAAGAAATCGCAAAGGCGATTCAAGCCGGCGGCTGGATCGCGAAGCGGGTCGAGCCGTCCGCCGTTGCCGATGTCGTTGCCGAAGCGCTGGCGTCCGAGAAAGTCGTCGGCTTGATGCAGGGCCGGATGGAATTCGGTCCGCGCGCGCTCGGCGGGCGCTCGATCCTCGGCGACGCGCGCTCGCCGAAGATGCAGGCGGTGATGAACGTCAAGATCAAGTTCCGCGAGTCGTTCCGGCCGTTTGCACCGGCGGTGATGCGCGAGCACGTGGCCGACTGGTTCGAGCTCGACGGCGAGAGCCCCTACATGCTGCTTGTCGCCGACGTGAAGCAGGATCGCCGCATCCCGGTTCCGGCCGAGGCGGACAAGCTGTGGGGCATCGAGAAGCTGAACGTGCCTCGTTCGACCGTGCCGGCGATCACGCACGTCGACTACTCGGCGCGCATCCAGACGGTGCGCCGCGAGACCAATCCGCTGTATTACGACATCATGGCGGCGTTCCACCGCCGCACCGGCTGCCCGGTCATCGTCAACACGTCGTTCAACGTGCGTGGCGAGCCGATCGTGTGCACGCCGGAAGACGCCTATCGCTGCTTCATGCGCACCAACATGGACGTGCTGGTCCTCGAGAACTTCATCCTCGAGCGGACCGCGCAACCGGTGCGCGAAGAAGACGAGAGCTGGAAAAAGGAATTCGTCCTCGACTGACGCGGTCCGGCTAAAGCCGGACCCTCACATGGCTACTACAAAAATCCTCAGCGACAAACCGGAGAAAGTTTCGCTCAGCGCGTACTTCGAGCTGTTCATGAACCTGACGCGCCGCGAGATCAAGGGGCGTTACAGCCAGTCGCTGTTCGGCGCCGGCTGGGCGATCGCGCAGCCGCTGGCAACGATGGCGGTGTTCACGCTGGTGTTTGCGCGCCTCGGCCAGATGCCGTCGGGCGGCGCGCCGTATCCGCTGTTCGCTTACGCGGCGCTCGTGCCGTGGTTCTTCTTTTCGAACTCGGTGATGTCCGGCACGATGAGCCTGGTGACGTATCGCAACATCGTGACGAAGACGTACTTTCCGCGCGAGATCGTCCCGCTCGCGCAGGTCGGATCACGGCTCGTCGACATCACCGCGGCGTCAGGGCTCTACGTGGTGTTGATGGTGTATTACCAGCTCGGAGTCACGCCCTGGGCGGCGTTGATCCCGGTGTTCCTGCTGCTGCTGGTGCTGTTCACCGTGGGTGTGACGCTGGCGACGTCGGCGATCAACGTGTTCTATCGTGACGTAAATCCCGTCGTGCAGATCAGCCTGCAACTGTGGCTGTATCTCACGCCCGTGGCGTATCCGCTTGCGGCTGTTCCTGAACGCTATCGCTGGTTCTTCCTGCTGAACCCGCTCACCGGCGTCGTCGAAGGCCTGCGCGCGGTGCTGGTGTTCGGCCGCGAGCCCGAGTGGGGAGTCGTCGGAATCTCCACCGCGTTGATCCTGACGATCTTCGTCAGCGCGATCACGCTCTTCAAGAGCACCGACAAGTACTTTGCAGATGTCATCTAGTGATCTGGTGATCTGTTGATCTTGTGATCTAAGTGCCAATCGCCATTCAGCTCGAACGCGTTACCAAGCGATATCGAAGCGGCCGGTCGCGGACGATTGTCGATCTCGTCGCTGCCGGCGTCGATCAGCTGCGCGGCCGCGAGGCCGAAGTCCACAGCGCCACGCGCGGCAAGATCGACGCGACGATTCACGCGCTCAAGGACGTGTCGTTCGAGGTGAAGGAAGGCGCCGGCCTCGGCATCATTGGCAGGAACGGCGCGGGTAAGACGACGCTGCTGAAGATGATTTCGCGCGTCACCTGGCCGACCAGCGGCAAGGTGCGCGTCGCCGGCCACGTGGTGTCGCTGATCGAGCTGGGTGCGGGCTTCCACCCCGAGCTGACCGGGCGCGAAAACGTTTACCTTGGCGCGGGCCTGTTCGGCCTGACGCGCAAGGAGATCGATCGGCAGTTCGACGCGATCGTGCAGTTCGCGGACGTCGAGCGGCTGATCGACACGCCGATGAAGCGGTACTCGTCCGGCCTGTACGCGCGACTTGGATTCAGCGTGGCGATCCACAGCAATCCTGACATCGTTCTCGTCGACGAAGTGTTGTCGGTCGGCGACGCGTCGTTCAGGCGGCGGGCGATGGAAGCCCTGCGCGGCCTGATCTCATCCGGCAAGACGGTGCTCTTCATTTCGCACGACATGTGGAACGTGCGGCGGCTGTGCAGCGAAATCCTCTGGATGGAGAACGGCACCGTCCTCGCCTACGGCGAAGCGGGATCGATCGCCGAGAAGTACATGAACGAAGTCAACCTGCAGGCGCTGCAGAACCAGGGCACGTCGCTGCAGAGCCATCGCGGCGGCACCGGTGAGGTGCGATTCGATCACGTCGAGCTGTACGACGGGCGCGGTCATGCGTCGGCGATGTTCCGCGCCGATGACACGCTCGTGGTCCGCGGCGCTTACGTCGCCTCGAAGCCCATCGAGTCGCCGGTGTTCCAGGTCGCGATCGTCGACATCGACACCGGTGTCGTCGTGACGACGGCGAGCACGGCCAACAGGCCGGCGGGCCAACAGGCGAACGGGCTCGTCGAGGGGCCCGGCGAAATTGAAATTCGCTTTGCGCATCTGCCGCTGCGGCCGCGGCAATACGTTCTTCGCCTTTCGATCACCGACGCGTTTCAGCTGGCGTCGTATGACGTCGTCACCGCGGGTCCGCGATTCGCGGTCACCGGCCAGGGCGCCGGCGTGGACAGCCTCGCCGACGAACAGGATGGCCTGGTCACCATTCCCTTCGAAGTGACGCATCGGGGCGCGGCGGCATCGCGATGAGCACGAATCGCAACGTATTCGTGTCAGTGCCGCATGGCACCAGCGCCGGCAACATGCTGCGCTCGGGTGGATTGCTCGATCGCATGCTCGAGTCCGATCCGCAGCTGCACATCGTGCTGCTCTCGCCAATGGCGAAGGATCCGCAGTTCGTGCGCGAGTTCGAGCGCCCGCGCGTCACGATTCTCGATCAGCCCGCGCACGTGCCGTCGGGACTCGAAGCCAGGCTGCTCGCCATTGTCCAGGCGAGTTACCTGAGCCAGGGGCAAACCGAATCGGTGCGCATCCGCCTTGCCGAAGCCCGTGCCAACGGGATCATTCGATGGCTCGGCATCAAGGGATTGATCGGCCGCGTGCTGGTGCAGCCGTTCACGCGCAACGGATCGCGCTACGCCTTATCCGATCGCCTGGTTTCGCATCCCGCGATGGAAAAGCTGTTCGATCAGTACCAGCCGGTGCTCGTGGTCGCCGCCAATCCTGGCCTCGTGTTCTCCGAGGTGCCGCTGCTGCGCACCGCGCGCCGCCGCGGCGTCCGCAGCATGGCGATCGATCCGAGCTGGGACAACTTCACCAACAAGCTGATCCCGGTCCGGCAGGTGGACCGCCTGGTGGTATGGAACGAGATCATGAAGGCGCAGGCGATCGCGCTGCACGGCTACAGCGCCGATGCGATTCGCGTCGCCGGCGCGCCGCAATTCGATCTGCACTTCCGCGTGCGCACGCCGCGCGCCGAATTGTTCAGACGGATCGGCGCCGATCCGGATCGCAAGCTGATCGCGCTGACGACGACGCCGCGATCGCTGTATAGCCATCACGATCACGTGCTGCGCGCGCTGGTGAAGGCGATGGAAAGCGGACAGCTCACCAATGCGCAGGTGCTGGTGCGGCTGCATCCGCGTGACGAGTTCGATGCCTATCGCGAATTCCTCAACACGCCGAACGTGATCATCGAAAAACCGTTCCGCGACACCGTCAAGGTCGCCGACGGCCTGGCGATCGACGTGATGCCGGAAAACCAGAGGCATCTCGGCGACACGCTGTGCCATGCCGACGTGGTCGTCAACGTCGCCTCGACGATCACGATCGAAGCGTGCATCTTCGACACGCCGGTCGTGAACATCAACTTCGACGGACCGGATGAGAGCGCGTATGTGAAGTCGGCGCGCCGCTACTACTCGTTCACGCACTACGTGAACATCACGTCGCGCAACTCGGTGCGGATCGCCACGTCGCCGGCGGAGCTGGTGCGGGACGTCGCGGCCTACCTCGCGGATCCGTCACTCGATGCGGCCGGCCGCAAACAGGTCGTGCTCGATCAGTGCCAGTTTACCGACGGGCGATCGGCCGAGCGCGTCGTCCGCTTGGTACTCGATGAGCTCGGCGCCGTTGCCGCGCGCGCGGCCGCCCTTCGACAGGCTCAGGGCGGTCCTGACCCTTCGGCAGGCTCAGGGTCACCCCGAGCGCGGTCGAGGGGTGAGCAACGTCGAAGGACCGCATGAAAATCTGTCATGTCGCTCCAGAGCTGCTGCCCGTGCCGCCGACCAGAGGCGGCGCCATCGAGCGATGGATTCGCGATGCGGCGACGCGGCTGGCGGCGCGCGGCCACGAGCTCCACGTCATCTCACGTAATCATGACGAGGCCCACCTTCGCTCGGAGAGCTACGGTGGGCAGGCGATCGATGGCGTCCGGTATCACTACGTCGCCGTGCCGAAGGCGATCGATCGAGGACTGCCCGCGGTGATGTTGCGCGGTCTCTGGCACTACGAAGGGGCACGGCGAGTCATCGCGGCGATCAAGCCGGACGTCGTGCATCACCACAGCCGGCCGGGCGGGTTGTGGCTCAGCAAAGGCGGCGCACCGACGGCGAAGCAGGTGATCTCGCTGCACAGCATGGACTATGGCTGGGCGTTTGGATATGCGGGATGGGATCGGCGCATTTTCAATTGGGGATTCGACGCGGCGGCGCGAGTGCTCGGCGTGTCGAATTTCATCCGCCGCCATGCCGAAGAGAGATATCCGCGCATTCGATCGAAATCAGAAACGGTTTACAACGGGGTTGATGGCGAGCTATTCAAGCCCGAAGGTAAACCAGGCGATCCTCCCATCCTTTATGTCGGCCGCGTCGAAGAACGCAAAGGCGTTGACGTGCTCGTCGATGCGTTCGAAAAGGTGATCGCGCCGCAGCATCCGGCGGCGCGTTTGCGGATCGTCGGACCCCACTCGTATTGGGATGCGCAACCGTCGCCTTACTATCGCGCGCTCGCCGAGCGATGCGCGGCGAATCCGCGCATCGAGCTGCGTGGGCCGACATATGACGATCGCGAGCTGGCGGCGGTGTATCGCGATTCGGCCGTGACGGTGGTGCCGTCGGTATTTCCGGAGGCG
Organism: Cyanobacteriota bacterium; assembly: GCA_019752015.1. GTDB lineage: Bacteria > Acidobacteriota > Vicinamibacteria > Vicinamibacterales > UBA2999 > 12-FULL-67-14b. The sequence continues at coordinate 287,940 of JAIEMQ010000006.1, forward strand.
CTTGGCCTGACGGCGCTCGAGGCGCAGGCGTCGGGTGTGCCGGTGGTGGTTTCGAGCGCCGGCGGCCTGCCCGAGACCGTGTCGGCGGGGAAGAGCGGCATCGTGTTCGAGAACCGCAACATCGGCCAGCTCGGTGAAGCGGTGCTGTCGATCCTTCGCAACCGCGATCGCCGCATCGAGATGGGGCGAACCGCGCGCGCGTGGGCGATGCAGACGTTCTCGTGGGACGTCATTGCCGCCGAGCTCGAGCGGGTCTACGTGGAAGCCACCGCGCAATGAAGTTCGCGATTCGAGACGATGACACGTCGTACTTCACGCGGCCGGAACAGCTCGAGCAGGTCTATCACGACGTGTGGGATCGCGTGCCGATCGGGCTCGCCGTCGTTCCGCACGCCGCGGGATTCGTCGACAAGGCGATCCCCGAAAAGTACTGGGATGCCGGCCGCGCGTTTCCGCTCGAAGAGAACCCGGCGATCGTGCAGGCGCTGCGCGAGCATCTCAAGGCCGGCCGCGTGACGATTGCCCAGCACGGCTTCACGCACGAAGACTTTCCGGACGGCTACGAGTTCCAGGCGGCGCCCGATCTCGAAAGCCGGCTGGCGCGCGGCCAGGCGTATCTCGAGGGCGCGCTCGGCACCCGCATTCGCGTGTTCGTGCCGCCGCATAACGCCTTGTCCAAGCGCGGCATCAAGGCGGTCAGCGACGCGGGGCTCAACCTGCTCGGATCCTTCCTGTCGTTTCGCCCGTCGATGCGGCCGTGGGAGGCGCAGACGCTGCCGAACTGGTGGCGCATCCGCCAATTCCGCTCGCGCACCGGCCGGGCGAAATCCGATCGCATGGTCTATCCGCATGTGCTGCGCTACAGCAAGCACGGCGAGTTCGGATGTCACTCGCTGATTCCCGGCACGACGTTCGAACAGTTGAAGGCGGGGTTTGACGAAGCGCGCGCGGCCGGCGGCCACTTCTGCGTCGCCACGCACTACTGGGAAGTCGACGCCACGCTGAAGGCGGTGCTACAGCGGCTGCTCGATCACGCCGCTTCGTTTCCGGATGTGAAGTTTGTCGCCGTCGAGAAGTTGTTCGGCGCCGAAGCATGATGTCCGCGCTTTACGACGAGCAGTACGCGCGCCGCTATCGCGATCGGGATGATGAGCTCGATGCGGTCGGCTCGTACCAGGAGCTGGTGCGCTGGATTGGCGGCGTCTGCGATCGATTCGCGCACCCGATCGATGTGCTCGATCTCGGCTGCGGCACCGGCCGCTATTTTTGGGGATTACGCCGTGTGAACATGCTGACCGGGCTCGATGCGTCCGCTCCGATGCTCGCGGAAGCAAAGACACCAACGCACGGCGATCGCATCGCGGCCGGCCGCATTGATCTCATCAACGGCGATCTGTCGTCGCACCAGTTTTCCCGCGGCAGTTTCGATCTCGTCTACTCGATCGGCGTGCTGGCGGAGCACGTGCCGCTCAATCGCTCGCTCGTCGAGCGAATCGCCGCGTGGCTCAAACCGGGCGGGCGGTTCGCATTCACGACGGTCGATCCGCAGTCGCCCGATGTGCCGAAGACGGCGGCGCGGCGGATTGCGTCGGCGGTGCTGCCCGCGGTGCCCGGTGACGCCGGCCGCCGGCTGCACGAACGCCTGATGGCAGGCGGCATGTACGGCGACCAGCGTTGGATCCGGCAGCAACTCGAAGGCCTCTTCACGATTGAATCGCTCGAGCAGTATCAGTCGGACGTTCATCTTCACGGACGCTGCGTGGCGGTGAAGGCATGACAGGCAGTCAGGTGCTGGTGATCGGCGGGCTTGGCTTCATCGGCGTCAATCTCGTGGCGAAGCTGCGGGAACTGGGCGCGCGGGTGACGATCATGACGCCGTCGCGCGACCGTCACTCGGGGACGACGTCGGACTTCGAACGCGACGGGATCGCCGTCGTCGACGGCGATCTGCGTGACGGCGAGCGGCTGTCGTCGCTGGTGCGCGGTCAGCACGTCGTGTTCAACCTGTCGGGCCAATCCGGCGCGGTGCGGTCGATGGAGGATCCGTGGACGGACCTCGACGTCAACTTGCGCGGCAATCTCGTCCTGCTCGAAGCCCTGCGCGCGCATAACCGTGATGCCAAGGTCGTGTTCGCGGGTTCACGCCTGCAGTACGGCCACCCGGATCGCCTGCCGGTACCGGAAAATGCGGAGAAACATCCGCTGTGCCTGCACGCGATTCACAAGCAGACGGTCGAGCAGTATCTCGAGCTTTACGCGCGTCTGTTCGGCGTGCGCTATTCGATCGCGCGTATCACGAATCCGTACGGCCCCGGACAGCCGCGCAGCCGCACCGCCTACGGCGTGATCAACCGGCTGATTCACCAGGCCATTGCCGATCGACCGCTGACGATTTACGGCGACGGCGCGCAGCGGCGCGACTACATCCACGTGGACGATGTCGTCGAGGCGCTGATAGTCATGTCGACGTCTCCGAATGCCGATGGCCGCGCCTACAACGTCGCGAGCGGAACCGGCATCAGCATGATCGACCTCGCCAGGACGATTGTCGAGATCGCCGGCGCCGGGCATATCGAGCACGTGGAATGGCCCGAGCTTGCGAAGCAAATCGAGACGGGAGATTTCGTGGCGGACATCTCGCGCATTCGCAGCGAGCTCGGCTGGGAGCCGCACATTCCGCTCGCCGCCGGGCTCGACAAGACCGTCGCGTTCTATCGCTCCGCGGCGTTGCTGTGAACGGCCGCCGCCATCGTGTGTTGTATCTGTCCCACGCCTTCATGGTCGGCGGCGCTGAAGAAATGGTGCTGAACCTGGTGCGTCATCTGCCGCCTCGCTTCGAGCCGATGGTGGCGTGCATTCACGAGGCCGGCCCGATCGGCGAAGAAATCCGGCGCACCGGCGTGCCGTTCACGGTGATGGGCTTGACGCCGGGCCTGTCGCGGCCGCTCGACGTGCTTCGGCTGCGCGATGCGCTGACGACGCTGGCGCCGACCATCGTTCACACCTTTCTCCTGACCGGCAGTCTTTACGGCCGTTTCGCCGCGATGATGAGCGGCGTGCCGATCGTCATCGGCACCGAAGTGAACATCTACGAAAACAAGCAGCCGCTGCACGCGCGCCTCGAACGGTGGCTGATGAAGGGCACCGACGCCGTCGTTGCGTCGGCGGAATCGGTGAAGGATTACTACGTCACGCAAGTCGCCGCCGATCCTGACAGCGTTGAAGTGATCTACAACGCCGTTGACTGGGCGCAACTGCAGACGACGATGACTCGTGACGAGTTCCGCGCTTCGGTGGGCGTGCCGCTCGATGTTCCGGCAGCCGGGATCATTGCGCGCCTCACCGAGCAGAAGGCGCATCGCGTGCTGTTCGAATCGATGACGCAGCCGGAGCTGTCGGCGCTGCACCTGATCGTCGTCGGCGACGGCGATCTGCGCGATGCCCTCCGCTCGCGCGCCGCTTCGCTCGGCATCGCCGGCCGTGTGCATTTTCTCGGGGCACGGCGCGATCTTGGCAACGTGTTGTCCGCGATCGACATTTTCACGATGCCGTCGTACTGGGAAGGGCTGCCGTTGTCGATGGTGCTCGCGATGGGCGCCGGGCTCCCGGTCGTCGCGTCGAGAGTCGCCGGCATTCCGGAGGTCGTGAAGGATCGCGTCAGCGGCATTCTTGTCGACCCCGGTGACAGCAGCCAGCTGGCTCGTGCCCTTGCAGCGCTCGTCCAGGATCCGTCGCTGCGTTCGCAGCTGGGTGAAGCGGCGCGCGAATTCGTGCGGCCGCGATTCGGCATCGACGGCTACGTGTCGTCGATCACCAACCTTTACGATCGCCTGCTCGCGGCGAAGGGCCCGGCCACCTTCGCTGAAGCTACGGTGGACAAGCTATGACGCTCGGCATCCTCTATCACATGCCGTTCTGGCAGACCGCCGACGGCACGCTGTGGGAAGCCGAAGGATCGTTCGCGCGCTACGTGGATTCACTCGCCCCGTATTTCGATCGCGTGATCCTGTCCGTGCCGGTGTTCGACACGCCGCCCGCATCGGGGTCGCGCGTCAACGCCAAGAACGTCACGCTCGCGCCGCTGCCGTATTTCCCCGGACCGCGTCAGTTCTATCCGATGCTGCGCTCGGTCCAGCCGCGGCTGCGATCGTGGGTCGATCAGTGCGACATCATTCACCTGCGCATTCCGTCGCCGGCCGCGATCTTCGCGTTTCGACTGGCGCGGGCGCGCAAGAAGCCGGTCTTCCTGCTGGTCGTCGGCGACTACCAGGCCCTGCTGCCGCACCTCGGCTACGCGGGGATCAAGAAGACCCTGTTCGCGATGTACGTCGGCTTCGAGGAGTGGGCGGTCCGCTTCATGACCATGCGCGCATTGACGTTCGCGAACGGCCGCGCGCTCCGCGAGAAACATGAAGCGCACGGCGCGAAGATCCACGAGACGCGCACGACGACGCTGAGCCTGAGCGACATCGCGACGCGAACCGATACCTGCACGCAGCCGCGGATTCGGATCCTTACCGTCAGCCGCATCGATCCCCGCAAGGGCCTTCGACTGCTGCCGTCGCTCGTCGCGGCGCTGAAGCGCGAGGGCCGCGACGTGACGGTCGACATCGTCGGTCCGCCAATTGGGCTGATCGGCGAATCGGAGCGCGACGCCATCGCCGCTGATGCGGACCGGCTTGGCGTCGCCGACCGTGTCACGCTGCACGGCACCGTCGAGCTCGATCGATTGATGCCGATGTATCGCGAGTTCGATCTCTTCGTGCTGCCGACGCGGCCGGGCGAGGGCATTCCTCGGGTGTTGATGGAGGCGATGGCGGCGGGCCTGCCGCTTGTGACCACCGACGTGTCCGGCATCGCCAGCCTCGTCAGCGACGGCGAAAACGGCTTGCTCGTTCCCGATGGCTCGACCAACGCGCTCGTTGACGCCGTACGCTCGCTGATCACCACCGCGTCGTTGCGCCAGCGCCTGATTCAGGGCGGGTACGCGACCGCGCGCGCCCACACGCTCGAACGCCAGGCGGCGGAGCTGATGCAGACGGTCGCCGCCGAGTGCGGCGTGCAGCTGCGGCGTCCCGATGCCGCGTGAGATGAGCGATGGCCGCCGCCGCATCTGCTTCGTGCTGCCGTCCCTCAACGGCGGCGGCGCCGAGCGCGCCGCGGTGCAGATCCTGAATGGCCTCGATGCCGAGCGCTGGGATCGGTCGCTGTTCCTGTTCGCCCGCGAAGGGCCGTACCTCGACGAGGTCGATGCGTCGATTCCGATCCACGACGCCGGCACCTCCTCGCGCAGCGGACGATGGCGGGCGCTGCGCCGGCACGTGGCCGCCGAGCGGCCTGACCTGGTGATGGCGTTTCTCAGTTATTTCACAGTGTTGAGCGCGGTGAGGGCCGGCAACGTCGGCACCAGGGTCGCGTTCAATCAGCAGACGCCGATGTCCGCGTTTCTCACCGATGCCGATTACCACTGGCGCCGCACGTGGCACAAGGCGGTGTTTTCGAGCGTGACGCGCATCGGGTATGCCGCGGCCGATCTGATCATCGCGACATCGAAAGGCGTCGCCGACGATTTGACGCGCGCCTTCGCCGTCGATCCCGCGCAGATTCGCGTGCTCGCCAATCCCGTCGATCTCGATCGCGTGCGTAAGGCGATCACTGAGCCTGTCGATGAGTCGGCTTTGCCCGCGGGCGACGGTCCGTTGATCGTCGCCGCCGGGCGGCTCGCCGAGGCGAAGAATTACCCGCTGTTGATCGATGCCGTGGCGACCGTGAGGGAACGCATGCCCGTGCGGCTCGCGATCCTCGGCGAGGGCGAGATCGAGCCGGTGATTCGGCAGCACATCGAGCGCCGGGGATTGTCGAATGCGGTGTCGCTGCTCGGCTTTCACGCCAACCCGTGGAAGTTCATCGCGCGCGCCGACGTGTTCGCGCTGACATCGCGCTATGAAGGCTTTGGCAACGTGCTGATCGAAGCGATGGCGTGCGGCGTGCCGGTGGTTGCGACTGCATCGCCCGGCACACGCGACATCATCACGAATGGCGTCGATGGATTGCTTGCCGATGCTCATACTCCGGCAGCCGTCGCAGACGCGCTGATCCGGGTGCTGGGTGATTCGGCGTATTTGAGACAGCTGCGAGCGGGCGCGAGAGTTTCCGCGGAGAAGTTCGGGCTGGAGAAAGCGGTCGCGCGTTACGACGCTGTGCTGCGCGAGGCGCTCGCATGAAGACCGCGATCCTCGGCGGCGTTGTTCTCGGCGTGCTTTACACGCTGTCGCCGTTGACGGTGTTGTGCCTGGCCGCGCTGGCCGTGCTGGTGTGGCGCATCAGTCGCGAACTCACGGCGCGCGAGCGCGCGTGGCTGATCACGGTCGTCGGCATTGCCGTCGCGATTCGCCTGGCGGCGATTGCCGTCCTGTTCCTGCTCGCCGATCCTTCGAGGCCTTACGCGAACTTCTTCGGCGACGAGGAGTTGTTCAAGAGCCGCACCATCTGGCTGCGCAACATCGGCTTCGGTTTACCTGTGTCACCCGCCGACATGATCTATGTGTTCGACGATGTCGGCCGATCGAGCTACCTGTATCTGCTCGCCTACATCCAGGCGCTCGTTGGTGACGCGTTTTACGGCAACAACGTGTTCAACGCGACGATCTTCGTGGCGGGCGTGCTGGTGTCGTACTGGCTGATCCGCCGCGCCTACGGCGGCGTGACGGCGCTGGTCGGCGCGATCATCCTGTTGTTCGTTCCCAGTCTCTTCAGCTGGTCGATCGCCGTTCTCAAGGAGCCGCTCTACCTGTTCGCCGCTTCGCTCGAGCTCGTGAGCGCCTATTACGTCGTGCGCGCGCCGCGGCTCTGGCTGCGCGCTGCAGCGGCGGTGGCGGTCGTCGTCCTGGCGATCGCGCTTGGCAGCCTGCGCGTCGGCGGCACGGAGCTGGCCGTCGTCGGCACCGTGATCGGGTTGCCCGCCGCCTACATTGCGGTGCGTCCCCGATTGGCGTTCGCCACGATCGTCGCGCTGCCGATCGTGATCCTGCTGGCGGCGATGCAGCCGCGCGTGCAGGAGCGGACACTGCACGGCATTCAGTGGGCCGCGTTCCAGCACTGGGGACACGTGGCGACGCCCGGATACAGCTACAAGCTGCTCGATCCGCGGCTCTACGTGGACATGGGGCGGATCGCGGTCTACACGATGACCTACCCGGAAGGCGGCCGCTACCTGGTGCGCGCGTTCTGGAATTTCGTAACGGTGCCGCGGCCGTCACAGATTCAATCGCGATCGGCGCTCGCGTATCTGCCGGAGCAGGGGCTGTGGTACGCCATCGTCGCCTTGTTGCCAATCGGCCTGATGGCCGGCCTGCGCCGCGATCCGGTACTGACCTGCCTGTTGCTCGCGCACGGACTCGCCGCCGCCGGCATGGTCGCGCTGACCAGCGGCAACATCGGTACGCTGATTCGGCACCGCGGCTTGACGCTGCCGTACTTCACGTGGCTGGCGGCGATCGGCGCGTGCCGCCTGATCGTCTGGATGGACGCGCGCGCCTCCGAGCCGCGGCTTCGATCCGCCTTCCCGGAGAATCCGCATGACTCTGTTTGATGATCGGGGCCGGCTGTTCGGCCGGTGGAACGTCGTCGACGCGTTGATCGGTGTGGTGCTGCTGGGGCTGATTCCATTGCTCTACGGCGGCTACGTTCTGTTCCGCACGCAGGAGGCGTCGCTCGTGGCGATCGAGCCCGCGCGGATCGTGGCCCCCGGCAACGTTGACGTGACGATCCGCGGCACGAACCTGCGACCGTACATGCGCGTGTCATTCGACCACCACCAGGGCCGGTCGTTCCTGTTTGCCGACACGACCAAGGCCGTTGTGGGTACTGCGGATCTGCCGCCGGGCGTTTACGACGTGATCCTCTACGACATGGCGCAGGAGCGCGCGCGAATTCCGAAAGGCCTTGAAGTGCTGGCGCCGCCAAGGCCGGATACCAGGCTCGATCTGATCGGGACTTTTACGGCCCTGACCGAAGCGCAGGCCGCGGAAATCAAGGATGGCCTCGAGGTTGCGGGATTGGGTCCGGTGTTGCGCGCCGGCGCGCGGCGTCCCGCTCAAACGTTGACCACCGTCGCGGGGGGGGTGCTTCTGCAGGTGCCGTCGCAAAACGCCTTCAATGTCAACGCGATCGTTCGCGCCAATTGCGTGCTCACTCAACGCGGCGGCGCTGTCACCTGCACGGCGCTCGAGACCGCGTTGATGGAGGACAACGTCATCGCGGTGACGCTGCAATCGGGCCGGGCGTTTTTCCAGATCGATCAGATCCGCACGCCGGCCGCTTCGGCGCCGGTCACGGTGCGCGCCCGCTTCGGCGGGGATCGATCGCTCCTCGAGCGAATGCGCGCCGGCGATCGCGATGCTCGCAACAACAACGAGTTGACCGGCGGCGCGACCATTGCCTCGCTTGACGCCGTGCGCGGCGCGTCGCCGTCGCTGGCCATTGCCGTTGCCCCTCCCGGAGCGACCAATCCGCCGCAAGTCGCGATGGACCTGGCAAGCCGCGAAGTGGTGCTGCGCCTCGAAGCGCAGCGCATCGACGCGTTTTTCTACTACGGCGGGCGGCAATTGGCGGTCGGCAACCCGATGGTGTTCAACGGTCCGGGTTATCAGGTCAGCGGCACGGTGTTGTCGGTGTCTCCGAAATGAACGAGCAGATCGATCACGTTGCCTGGCGCGCGTTCGAGACCAGCACGATCGCGCGCGCCATCGAGCGCTTCGCGCGCCCGCTCCGGACCGCCGCGAAGGAATCGCGCTTGATCGGGTTGGCGCGTCCCTGGTTGACGGCCGGCGTGGCGCAGCCGGGCGTTGTCGTGGTGGCAGCGGTGCTCACGCACATCGTGTTGATGGTTGCGATGGCGCGGCCGGTCTCGTGGCAGTGGCTCATCCTGCCGTCGATCGCGCTCGCCGCCGGCGCGGTGTTGATCGCGGCGCGGCGCCGGGCGCCGCAAGAATAATATTGGCGGCACACCGAACTCGGGTCCTGGCCTTGCTGCCGTTTTCCGAAGAAGGCGCGAGCGTGCGTTTTCGCGTCAGCCAGTTTCTGCCGGCCCTGTCGGCGGCCGGCTTCGACGTCACGCTGCAGCCGTTGTTCGACACCACGCTCTTTCGCCTGCTGTATCGGCCCGGCAACACCACGCGGAAAGCGGCGGCACTCATGTCGCGCACGGTGGATCGCCTCAGGGCACTTGGTAACGACTACGACATGGTGTTGATCCACCGCGAGGCATATCCCATCGGCCCGCCGCTGATCGAGCGCTGGCTCGGCAAGCGCGTGCCGATGGTTTACGACTTCGACGATGCGGTGTATCTGCCGAGTACGAGCGACGCCAACCGCATGATTGCCTCGCTCAAGCGTCCCGGAAAGATCGCGGAAGTGATCAGGCGATCCTCGGAAGTGATTGCCGGCAATCCACACCTGGGCGACTATGCGCGCCGCTACTCCTCGCACGTCAACGTCATTCCGACCGTTGTCGATACAACGGTGTGGGCGCCGCCGGCGCAGCCCGTTCGCAACGAGCCGCTGGTGATTGGCTGGATCGGCACGCCGACCACCACGCAATACCTGATGGCACTGCAGGATGTGCTGTCGGCGCTCGCCAAGGAACACCACTTCGTGTTGCGCGTCTCCGGAACGGTCGCCCCGGTGGCGATCCCCGGCGTGCGCGTGCAGAACGAAACCTGGAGCCGCGACAGGGAGATCGCGCTTTTCAACACGTGCGACATTGGCGTGTATCCGCTGCCGAACGACGAGTGGACGCTCGGCAAGTGCGGATTCAAGGCGATTCAATTCATGGCCTGCGGTGTGCCGGTCGTGGCGTCTCCGGTCGGCGTCAACCGGCAGATCATCGAGGACGGCACGAGCGGGCTGCTCGCCAACCAGGAAGCCGAGTGGCGGAACCACTTGCGCGCGCTCCTGACCGATGCCGCGCTGCGGCGGCGCATAGGCGCGGCCGGGCGCGCCCGCATCGAACAGCACTATTCGCTGCAGGCGATCGCGCCCGCGGTGGTAGCGGTGTTCGAAACGGCCGCGAGAAAGGTCCACGCTCATGCGTGATGCAGTCACCGCGCCGTCCAGAGAGCCGGTCAGCCGGCCCTATCTGCGTCGTCTCGTGATTCTTGCTGGCGTGACCATGATCACTGCCGTCGTGGCGGTGGCGTGCTGGCCGGCGACGCGATCCGTTGGCGTCAATCACGTGGTGTCGACGCAGCGATTGCCGCTGTGGGCGAAAGCCACGGACTTCATCGACCGCGACGCCAATCTGGCGAGTGCCGCGCGATCCATTCTCGGCGGCGCAAACACGGAAGCGGCGAAGGCCGCCGCCGCCCTCGCCTGGACGCGCGCGAACATCCGCGCCGTCCCCGGCGGCTTCCCCGTCATCGACGATCACGTGTGGCACATCATGGTGCGCGGCTATGGCACCGACGATCAGCGCGCCGACGTGTTCACGACGCTGCTCGCCTACGACGGCATGCCGGCGTACTGGATGCTGATCGGCGAGCCGCCGAGCTCAGCGACGATTTCCTACGCGCGCGTCGACGGACTCTGGCGTGTCTTCGATGTGTCGAACGGCATTGTCTTCAAGAACGCGGGCGGCGAGCTGGCAACGCCCGACGAGATATCCGGCAATCACGATCTCGTCCGCGCGTCGGCGACCGGTGTGATTGCCGACGTTGATGCCTACGTCGCCGCCTTCGACGACTACACCGCGCCGCTTGCGCCCGAAGTGTTGCGCGCCGACCTGCAGATGCCGGGCCGGCGCCTGTGGCATGAGACGCGCAGATTGTTCGGCAAGCAGGGGCGCCAATGGCAGGCGCACGCGAGCCCTTCGAGAGGAAGACCGTGAGCAGGAATTTTGCGATGACCGGCGTCGCCGGTTTTGTGGCGCCGCGCCACCTGAAGGCGATTAAAGAAACCGGCAACCGTTTGATCGCCGCCGTCGATCCGCACGATGCCGTCGGCGTGCTCGATCGCTTCTGGTTCAACGCCCGGTTCTTCACCGAGATCGAGCGGTTCGATCGCCATCTCGAGAAGCTGCACCGCGGTCCCGAAGCGGAGCGCGTGCACTACCTCTCGATCTGCTCGCCGAATTACCTGCACGACGCGCACATCCGGATGGCGCTGCGCTCGGGCGCCGACGCGATCTGCGAGAAGCCGCTGGTGATCAACCCGTGGAACCTCGACGCGCTGCAGGACATCGAGCGCGAAACCGGCAAGCGCGTCTACACCGTGTTGCAGCTGCGGCTGCATCCCGATCTGATCGCGTTGAAGAAGCGCCTCGATGCGGAGCAGCGATCGAAACCGCACCAGGTGAGCCTGACCTACATCACCGCGCGCGGTCCGTGGTACGACGTGTCGTGGAAGGGCCGCGAAGATCGCTCGGGCGGCCTCGTCACCAACATCGGCATTCACTTCTTCGACCTGTTGATCTGGCTGTTCGGCGCTCCGAAGGCGAAGGAGATGCATCTTCGCGAGGAAAAGCGCATCGGCGGATGGATCGAGCTCGAGCGCGCCGAGGTCAGCTGGTTCCTCTCGGCGGAATCGACCGATCTGCCGTTCGAGGCGCAGCCGGGCGTGAAGACGACGTTCCGCTCGATCACGGTGGATGGCCAGGAGATCGAATTCAGCGAAGGCTTCACCGACCTGCACACGCGCGTTTACGAAGAGATGCTCGCGGGGCGCGGCTTCGGCATCGATGCGGCGAGGCCGTCGATCGAGCTGACGTCCGAGATTCGCCAGACACCGGTGGCGGACCATCCGCAGCACGAGCGCCATCCGCGATCGACGGAGGTGTCCTAGTGGCGCCTTTCAGCGTGCATCCGTCTTCGTTCGTCGACGAGGGCTGCGAGATCGGCGACGATACGAAGATCTGGCACTTCTCCCACATCATGCCGCGCGCGAAGATCGGCCGCGGCTGCAACCTCGGCCAGAACGTGGTCGTGTCGCCCGACGTCGTGATCGGCAACAACGTCAAGATCCAGAACAACGTGTCGGTCTACACCGGCGTGATCCTCGAAGACGATGTGTTCTGCGGACCGTCGATGGTGTTCACGAACGTCGTCAATCCGCGGAGCCACGTCTCGCGGAAGAGCGAGTATCGGCGCACGCTGGTGAAGCGCGGCGCCAGCATTGGCGCCAACACCACCGTAGTGTGCGGACATACCATCGGCCAGTTCGCGTTCATCGGCGCGGGCGCCGTGGTGACCAAGGACGTGCCGGACTTTGCGCTGATCGTCGGCAATCCGGGACGCATCAGCGGCTGGATGTGCGCCTGCGGCATCAAGCTGTCGTCGTCGAACACGCCGCCGGCCACCGCGCAGTGCGCGGCGTGCGGGTCGAAGTACCGGGTGAGCGGCGATGGCCTCGCGAAGGTTGAAGGTTAGCCGCTGAAGATCCTGACCGTCGTCGGGGCGCGTCCCCAGTTCATCAAGGCCGCGGCGGTCAGCCGGCCGCTGCGCCAGCGTCATCACGAAATCCTGTTGCATACCGGCCAGCATTACGACGAAGCCATGTCGGATCGCTTTTTCAAGGAGCTCGATCTGCCGCAGCCAGAGATCGAGCTCGGCATCGGCTCGGGCCCGCATGGGCAGCAGACCGGACGCATGTTGATCGGTATCGAGACCGCGATCAGCGAACACCGGCCCGACGCCGTGCTCGTCTACGGCGATACGAACTCCACGCTCGCCGGCGCGCTGGCGGCGGCGAAGATGCACGTGCCGATCGCGCATGTCGAAGCGGGGCTGCGCTCGTTCAATCGCGCGATGCCGGAAGAGGTCAATCGGGTGGTGACCGACTCACTGTCCTCGCTGCTGCTCTGTCCGAGCGACAGCGCCGCGAATAATCTGCGACGCGAAGGGATCACCTCGGGTGTCCACGTCGTTGGCGACGTGATGGCCGATGTCCTCGCGAAGTTCGGCGGAACCGCGAACGCGTCCGCGGTCCTGGCCGGCCACGGCGTCACGGCCGGCAGCTACTTCGTGGCGACGATTCATCGCGCCGAGAACACGGACGACGAGTCGCGGCTGCGCGCGATCGTCGGCGCGCTCTCCACGTTGCCGCTGCCGGTGCTGTTTCCGGCGCACCCCCGCGTCAAGGCGGCGCTCGCGGCGGCGAACCTGCAGCCCGGCTCCGGCATGAATGTCATCGAGCCGCTTGGCTACGCGTCGATGATGGCGGTGGTCAAGCACGCGCGAGCGGTGTTGACGGATTCCGGCGGCCTGCAGAAAGAGGCGTACTGGCTTGGTGTGCCGTGCGTGACGCTGCGTGGCGAGACCGAATGGGTCGAGACCGTGAGCGCCGGTTGGAACACGCTGACGGGCGCGGACCCGATCAAGATCGCCGCCGCGGTAAAGGCGGCGCCCCCTTCGGCGCTTCCACCGCTCTACGGCGCCGGCGCGGCGGCATCGATCGTCGCACTCCTCGAGCAACTGCAGTCATGAGCTATCACGGCCACACCGCGGAGATTCCGACGATCGAGATCCGGCCTGCGTCCGGGTGGAGCGCGCTCGATCTTGGATCGGTCTGGGAATATCGCGAGCTCGTGTACTACATGGTCTGGCGCGACATCAAAGTCCGCTACAAGCAGACCGCGCTCGGCATCGGCTGGGCGGTGCTGCAGCCGCTCGGTTCGCTGATCGTCTTCTCGCTGTTGTTCGGCCGCCTCGCGGGACTACCGTCCGAAGGCGTGCCGTACCCGGTGTTCACGATGGCCGCGCTGCTGCCATGGCAGCTGTTCTCGAATGCGTTCTCGGGAGCGGCGAATTCAGTGACGGGCAATGCCGCGGTGATCGGCAAGGTCTACTTCCCGAGGCTGATCGTGCCGATTGCCGCCGTGGTCGCGACGATCGTCGACTTCGCGATCGCACTGTTCCTGCTGTTCGGTTTGATGGTGTGGTACGGCGTCCCGCTGCGCGTCACGCTGCTGGCGCTGCCGCTGTTTGCGCTGGCGGCGCTCGTCGCCGCCCTCGCCGTTGGATTGTGGACGGCGGCGCTGAACGTCAAATATCGGGACGTCCGATACCTGTTGCCGTACGCGCTGCAGCTCTGGCTGTTCGTGTCGCCGGTGCTGTATTCCGTCTCGCTGATCCCCGATCGCTGGCGCGTGCTCTATTCGTTGAATCCGCTGGTCGGCGTGATCCAGGGATTCCGCTGGGCGCTGTTTGGCGGCGACTCGCCATGGCCGCTGCTGGCATCTTCGATGCTCGTGTCGACGGTGTGGCTCATCGGCGGGCTGTTTTACTTCCGCCGGGCGGAAGACGAATTCTCGGACATCATCTGATGTCGTCACTCGCGATCAAGGTCGATCAACTCGGCAAGCGTTACCAGCTTGGCGGCGACGTCGGCATGTTCAAGTACCGCGCCCTGCGTGACGCGGTCACCGAAGGCGCGTCGAACCTGGCGCGCAGGATGCGCGGCGATCTGTCCGGACTGTGGTCGGCACCGGAGACGTTCTGGGCGCTGCGCGATGTGTCGTTCGAAATTGGCCGTGGGGAAGTGGTCGGCATCATCGGCCGCAACGGCGCGGGCAAGAGCACACTGCTCAAGATCCTGTCGCGCATCACCAGGCCGACGACCGGCGGCGCGGACCTGCGCGGCCGCATCGGCACGCTGCTCGAAGTCGGCACCGGCTTTCATGCGGAGCTGAGCGGCCGCGAGAACATTTATTTGAACGGCGCCATCCTCGGCATGCGGCGCGCCGAAGTGCAGAGGAATTTCGATGCAATCGTCGCGTTCTCGGGCGTCGAGCGCTTTCTCGATACGCCGGTCAAACGCTACTCGAGCGGCATGTACGTGCGCCTGGCCTTTGCAGTGGCGGCGCATCTCGAGACCGAGATTCTGCTGGTCGACGAAGTGCTGGCGGTCGGCGACGCCGAGTTCCAGCGCAAGTGCCTCGACAAGATGCAGAGCGTCGTTCGCGACGGCCGCACCATCATGTTCGTCAGCCACAACATGGCGGCGATCAAGGCGCTCTGCCAGCGCGCGCTGCTGATCGACGGCGGCCGTCTCGTGCAGGACGGATCGGTGGACACCGTCGTCGATGCGTATCTCGCGGCCGGCCGGGTATCGCCGGACGAAGGCGTGCTGCCGGACAACGTGCCGCGCACCGGCACAGGTGAAGTGCGTCTTCGCACCGTGACGCTCCGCGACGCCGATCACGAGCCGGTGTCGCAGCTGTATCTCGGCGATCGGTTCAGCATCGAGATGACGTTCGAGGCGTTGAGCGCCGTGGAGGATGCCAGCGTCGTTGTCGGCATCTCGTCGCTCGACGGCGTGCGGGCTGCCACCACCTACAGTACGGCGGAAGGCCAGGCGCCGTGGTCGCTCGCTCCCGGCAGGCACCGCATTGTGCTCGACCTCGATCTGGTGCTGCTGCCGCGTCGTTACACGCTCGACATCGCGATCGTGCGCGGCAGCGGCCACGAGATCGACTACGTCCAGCAGGTGCTGGATTTTTCAGCCATCGGCGTCGCCCGCACCGGCGGCGACAGTTATCCATGGGCGACCGTGCACGGTTACGTGCGCCCGGCAACGCAGTGGCATCAGCCGGTCCGGCAGACGCCGTAGCGGATCGGCAAAGGACAGCATCGTGGACTTGAAGGATCGCCGGCTCGTCGTGATTGGCGGCGCCGGTTTCATCGGCTCGCATCTGGTCGATCAACTGCTGAAGGAACCGGTCCGCGAGGTCGTCATCGTCGACAACTTCGTGCGCGGCACCCGCGCGAACATTGCGCAGGCGCTGAAAGATCCGCGCGTCACGCTGGTCGAAGGCAGCATCACCGATCGCGCGCTGATGGATCGCGTGCTGGCCGCCGCTGACGGACTCTTCCTGCTCGCGGCGCTGTGGCTCTACGAGTGCGTGCACGAACCGCGCAAGGCGCTCGAGGTCAACGTCGATGGCACCTGGAACGTGATCGAGGCGGCGAGGGCCGCGGGCGTCAAGCGCATTGTCTATTCCTCGTCGGCGTCGGTCTACGGCGATGCGGTGTCGCTGCCGATGACCGAGGACCATCCGTTCAACAACCGCACGATGTACGGCGCCACGAAGATCGCGGCTGAACAGTTCCTGCGCTCGCAGTACGAGCAGCACAAGTTGAACTACGTGGCGCTGCGCTACATGAACGTCTACGGTCCGCGCATGGACTACAAGGGCACCTACGTCAGCGTGATCATGAAGGTGCTCGACAAGATCGATGCGGGTGAGCGGCCGGTCGTATTCGGCGACGGATCGCAGGCCTACGACTTCGTTCACGTCGCCGACGTGGCGCGCGCCAACATCCTGTCGATGAAGAGTGAAGCCACTGACGAAGGCTTCAACGTCGGTACCGGTGTGCAGACCACCATCAACCAGCTCGTCACTGAACTACTCGCCATCACCGGCTCGAAGTTGACCATCGACTATCGGCCGAACGAGCAGATGTTCGTCACCAATCGCGTCGGCAGCACTGAAAAGGCGGAGCGGCTGCTGGGGTTCCACGCCACGATGCCGTTGTCCGATGGTCTCCGTTCGGTCGTCGAGTGGCGCGCGCGAGATCGCAGCGCCGGCGCGCCGCGTTCCTGATTCATGAAGATTCCGATCACCAAGCCATTTTTCGGCGCCGAAGAGCTGCGCGCCATCCAGGAGCCGCTCGAAGCCGGATGGGTCGTGCAGGGTCCGTTCGTGCAGCGCTTCGAAAAGCAGTTCGTGGACTTCACCGGCGCGCGGTTCGCCGCCGCCGCGAGCTCGTGCACGACCGCGCTGCATCTTGCCGTCGCCGCGCTCAAGCTGTCGCCCGGAGACGATGTGCTGGTGCCGGCGTTCACATGGGTCGCCACGGCGAACGTCGTGGAATACATGGGCGCCCGTCCGGTCTTCGTCGACATCGATCTCGACAGCTTCAACATCGACCCGGAGCTGGCCGGGGCGGCGGTGACCGCGAAGACCGTCGGCATGATTCCGGTGCACCTGTTCGGCCTGTGCGCCGACATGCCGCGGCTGAGCGCGCTCGCGAAAAAGCGGTCGCTCTGGACCATCGAGGATGCCGCCTGCGCCTTCGGAACGTGGTCGCGGGGCAAGCACGCCGGGACCTTCGGCGAATTCGGATGCTTCAGCTTCCACCCGCGCAAATCGATCACGACCGGCGAAGGCGGCATGGTGACGACGATGAATCCAGAGCTGCACGCCTTGGTGAGCTCGCTGCGCGATCACGGAGCATCGCGGACCGATCGCCAGCGCCACGAATCGGGCGGCGGGTTTCTGCTGGCGTCGTATCCATACCTTGGTTACAACTATCGATTGACCGATATCCAGGGCGCGCTGGGCAGCGTACAGATGACACGCGCCCAGACCCTGCTGGATGGGCGCACGCGCGCGGCTGCGCGCTATTCCGAGCGGCTCGCCGGGTTCGACTGGCTGGCGTTGCCCGCGGTGCCGAATGGCGATGTGCACGGGTGGCAATCGTACGTGTGCCTGTTCCGGCCGGAGCCGCCATCGATGTCGAACGTCGCTCGGCTTCATGCACAGCGAAACGCGGTGATGGCGCGGATGGAAGCGCAGGGCATTGCGACGCGGCAGGGCACCCACGCGCCGACGATCCAGGAGTTCTACGCCACCAAGTACCGGATTCGTCCTGAAGATTTCCCGAACGCCTATCTCGCGGATCGCTTGTCGCTCTCACTGCCGTTGTATCCGCAGATGACGGACGCCGAGATCGAGACCGTCGTCACGGCGCTCGGCGAGGCGATCGGCCACCGCTGATGTGCGGAATCGCCGGCATCGTCCACCTGACCGGCGCGCCGGTTGATCGCAGTGTCCTGCAATCAATGACGGATGCGATCGCGCACCGGGGACCGGACGACACCGGCTGTCACGTTGCCGGCCCGGTCGGCATCGGCAATCGCCGTTTGTCGATCATCGATCTCTCCGCGCACGGCCACCAGCCGATGGCCAACGAGACCGGCGACGTGTTCGTGACCTACAACGGCGCCATCTACAACTTTCGCGAGCTGCGCATCGAGCTCGAACGGGACGGGCATCGCTTCCAGTCGCACACCGACACCGAAGTGATCGTCCACGCCTACGAACAGTGGGGCGATGCGTGCGTCGATCGTTTCAACGGCATGTTCGCCTTTGCAATCTGCGACAGCCGGCTCGGGGCGGCGCGCAGCCGCCTCCTGCTCGCGAGGGATCGCTACGGGATCAAGCCGCTGTACTACGCGGCCACGGCCGATCGCGTGCTGTTCGGATCGGAAATCAAGGCGCTGCTCAAGCACCCTGAGCAGCGTGTGTCTGTCAGCCCGGCCGCGTTGTCGGAGTACTTCACGTTCCAGAACACCTTCAGCGACCTGACGCTTTTCGAAGGCGTGCGCCTGCTGCCGCCGGGGCACGTGATGGTCGTGGACGTGCCGTCGAAATCCTTGAGCGCGAAAGCGTACTGGGACTTCAACTTCCAGGCGCCGGCGTCGATCGGCAGCTTCGAGGACACCGCCGCCGAGCTCAAGCAGACCTTCGAGTCAGCGGTGAGCCGGCAACTGGTCGCTGACGTTTCGGTCGGCTCGTACCTGAGTGGCGGCATTGATTCGAGCTCGCTCGTTGCCGTGGCCGTCAAAGAAATTCCGCGGCTGCGCACCTTCACCGGCGGCTTCGACATGTCGTCGGCGTCGGGTCTCGAGCTTGGCTTCGACGAGCGCGTGCCGTCGGAGCGCATCTCCAACCATTTCAAGACCGAGCACTACGAAATGGTGTTGCACGCCGGCGACATGGAATACGTGCTGCCGAAACTGATCTGGCATCTCGAAGATCTGCGGGTCGGGCAGTGCTATCCCAATTACTACGTCGCGGGCCTCGCCGGAAAATTCGTCCGCGTCGTGCTGTCCGGCAGCGGCGGCGACGAGTTGTTCGGCGGCTACCCGTGGCGCTACTACCGCGGCATGCACGCGGCCAGCCCGGACGAATATTTCCGTTCGTACTACGACTACTGGCAGCGGCTGATTCCGGATCACGACCGCGGGCGCTTTTTCAACGGCTCGACCTGGAACGAGGTCCGCGAATACGAGCCGTTCGACGTCTTCCGCGGCGTGTTCAGCGGCCACGAGCTGCCGCTCGAAACCGCCGAGGATTTCGTCAACGCCTCGCTCTATTTCGAGATCAAGACGTTCCTGCACGGCCTGCTGGTCGTCGAAGACAAGCTGAGCATGGCGCACGGTCTCGAGACACGCGTGCCGTTTCTCGACAACGCTGTGGTCGATCTGGCTTTGAAGATCCCGCCGCGCTACAAGTTGAGCGACCTGGAGCACGCGCCGAAAGTCGACGAAGACGACGTCGGCAAGACGACGCGTTATCGCATGCTGCCGACGGCCGACGGCAAGCGCGTCCTTCGCGAAGCGGTCAAGCCGTTGCTGCCCAATTACGTGTGGGACCGGCCGAAGCAGGGCTTCTCGGCGCCCGATGCGTCGTGGTTTCGCGGCGAGAGCATCGACTACGTCAACCGGCTGTTGCGCGATCCGCGCGCGCGCATTTTCGAGTTCATCGAACCGGCCTACGTCGGACAGGTTCTCGATGAGCACACCAGCGGCCGCGTCAACCACCGGCTGCTGATCTGGTCGCTCCTCAGCTTCGAGTGGTGGTGCCGGAGCTTTCTTGGCTGACGCGTCGATCGAACGGCTCGACGATCGCCCGGCGGCGGAATACGACGCGTTCGTCCGCGGCATCCCGAGCGCGCTGCTGTATCACGGCCTCGAGTATCGCCGGTTGCTGACCGGATTGCTCGATGCCGAACCGGTGTATTTCGGTGCGCGTTCGAAGAGCGGACAACTGATTGGAGTGCTGCCGGCTTTCCTGCGCTCCGAAGGCGTCTACGGCCCGATTCTCAACTCGCTGCCGTTCTATGGCAGCAATGGCGGAGTCGTGGTCGCGCCGGGACATGAAAGTGCCGGCCGTCTACTGCTGCAGGCGTGCGCGGAGTTCGCGAAAGAGAAAGCCTGCGCCGCGGCCACCATCGTGTCGTCGCCGCTCGACAATGACGGCTCGATCTACGAAAACAATTTTCCGCACGACCTCACCGAAACGCGCACCGGCCAGATCTCCACGCTGCCGCAACGCGGCGGCGATGCCGACGATCAGCTGATGCAGCAGTTTCATCGCAAGACGAGGGCGGTCGTGCAGAAGGCCGTGTCGAGCGGCATCGAGGTGGCTTCCGAGCGTGACGCCGGCGCCCTGGAGTTCATTGCGGCTGAACACCGCGCCGGCATCCTCGCCAAGTCCGGTCTTCCGAAACCGGATCGCTTCTTCGAGCTGGTGTCGAGCGGGTTCACTTACGGCCGCGACTACGAAACCTTCATTGCGCGGCTGGACGGGAAGCCGATTGCCGGACTGCTGTTGTTCTATTTCAACGGCACCGTCGAATACTTCACGCCTGTGGTGCAGCCGGAGCATCGATCGCTGCAGCCGCTGTCGTTGATCATCTGGCACTCGATGCGCGCCGCGATTGCTCGCGGCCTTCGCTACTGGAACTGGGGCGGCACCTGGGCCAGCCAGACGACACTATACTTTTTCAAGCAGCGGTGGGGCGCCGTCGATCGCCCGTATCGCTACTACACGCGCATCTTCAATCGCGACTTGTTGAACGCCACTCCCGCGCAGTTATTGAAGGAGTACCCGTACTTTTTCGTCGCGCCGTTCGATCGGCTACAGGTCCCGAATGCATCCTGACTTCCGCGCGCGTGAGCAGTCCTACTACGGCGACATCCGCGCGAAATATGCCGGCGCGCTGGATCAGTTCGGCGACGATCTGCGCTCGATCTTCACGCCGAAGGGCCGGCAGGCGCTGCGCTATCGTCACATGCTCGAGGGCCTCGAGTTCAGCTCGGTGCTCGACTTCGGCTGCGGCACCGGGCTGCTCAAGAGTTATCTCGATTCGACCGCGCCCAACGTGCGTTACACCGGCGTCGACATCGTCGAAGGATTCGTGAGCCTCTGTCAGAAGAAGTTCGCCGGCACCGAGTTCAAGCACATTCGCGGTGTCGATGACGTTCCCGGGGGGCATGACGTCGTCCTGATCGCCGGCACATTCAACATGGTGCCCGAAGGCTGGTCGGAAGGCGAGTATCGCGACTTCGTCTTCGATACGCTGGCGGCGCTCTTCGACAAGGCGAATCGCTACCTGGTGTTTGATTTTCTCAGCGAGCAGGTCGATTACCGGCAGCCGACCGCGTTTCATCCGTCGTACGGCGACGTCGCCCGATTCATCAGCACCCGCCTGAGCAAGCGGTTCGAGATCCTGCAGCACTACATGCCGTTCGAGGCGGCAGCGCGCGCGTATAAGGATCAGACGATCACGCCGGGCGTGTACGTGTTCGAGGATGCAGACGCCTGATGCCGCCGGGGTTCGGCGCGAGCCTGCTCACCGCGCTCGAACATCGCTCGGCGATTGCGGCCGGCGCGGCGCTTTTTCGCGGCGTCCGCGCGATCGGCGGCGCCACCGCGGAGTCGAAGCTGTCGCAGTTCATCGAGGCTCACATTGTCCAATCGGGATGGCCCCGCCACCAGGAAGGGTGGATCAACCTGCACGCGTCGCGCTGGCTCCGATTGTCGCGCCGCCGCGCCGCTCGATCGAGCAGCGGCGAACGCGTCGCGCTTCGGGCGGCCGGCGATCGCTGGCGCGTCGGGATGGTCGGCGAGTTTTCCGGGCTGCTGAGTTTTCCGAAAGAGTTGTTCACCCGCATCCCGGATGGCATCGACGTTTTCATATTCGATCGGCCGTTTCGCGGTGGCTCCGGAGGCTTTCTGAAGCCACTGGTGGCGGGTTATTGCGAGCTGCCGGCCGGGGCCGATCAGAACGACGCCGCGGCGCGCTCGATCGACGAAGCCGATCTCGACATGCTGATGGTGATCGGTCCGAAGCCCGACGCCTATGAGCTGCTCGATCGCGTACGGACACGTGCGGTCATGAACTACTGCACCGGTTCCGATTTGATGTATCACGAGCGGCTCGACTTCCAGATGCACGGCCAACCCCAGGCGGATTATTTCGTCAGGAACGAGCGGATGTTCTGCGGACTGACCATGCGTCCGTTGAGCGATGCGGTGGTGATGCCGATCGAGATTGGCTTTTACGATCGGCGGTCGCTGCCCGTGACGGCGGGGCCGTCGTGGTCCGACCGCGATCCGCTGATCGTCTTCCACGGCAGCCTGCACAAGTTCGCGCGTCCGCGCGTGCTGGACGCGATCCTGCCGCTGCTCGCTGAAGACACGAGCGTCTCGCTCGCGCTGATGGGCAGGGACATCGATCGATCGCTCGAAGCGATCATGACGGCCGCGAGAGCGCGAGGAGTCGAGTCGCGCGTGCACTACGAAGGCAGCTTCAGCGCGGTTCGTGATGAAACGGCGGGAGTGGCGGATCCGGGCTGGACGCGGCTGGTGAATCTGCTGCAGAAGGCGCGGCTGGCGCCCGATCCGTTTCCGATTGGCGGGGGCTCGTCGCGATTCGAAGCCTACGTGCTCGGCGCGCCGTCGGTGCACCTCGGCGTGCGATTCGATGATGCCGCACTCGGCCGCCGCCAGGACAGCGCGTGCGACGTGCTGTTCCTCAATACGAAGAAAGGCACGGCGTTCGATGTGGCCGAGTACCGCCGCCTGTGCAGCGCGTGCCTGCACGATGGCGACTTCGCCGGCGCCCTGGCCGCTGAACAGTACGCGATCGCCGACTCGTTGACCGATTCCCACGCCTGGTGGATTCGTCTGCGCACGACCTGCGAGACCTGGAGGCGCCAGTGCTCCGCCGTTTGATCCTGATCGCCGTCGTGCTGTCGCTCGCCGGCGGCGCCTTTGCGTTTGGATTGTGGGTCGGCACCTATCAACCGCCGTTCTACCACCGGCTGCGGAACTTCAAGCGCACGCTGTCGGGCCAGACCGAACCGGTCCTGACCAGCGAACAGCGCATGATGGCCGCGGCGTTTACCGACGCGATGATCGCCGATCAGATCCTGCCGCCGATTACCAGCTTCGCGGAGATCGCCGAGCGGCTGAAAACCTACGAAGTCGATCCCGCGATCTTTCCATCCGCCTATCAGCAGCTGCAGGTGCTGGGCGCGGATCAGTCCGGCGATCATCTTGCGGTTCGTTATCAGCTGGCCGGCCGCGACTACGTGGCCTATGCCTACGCCTCGTTCTCGACGCCGAAGAAGGAATGCGCGTCGGTCGTCGTCCCGGGCAGCGGACAGAATCAGTCCTCCGAAATCTTCGCCGGCAATCCGCAGAACTACCAGGGCACGATCGCCGTGGCTATGCGCGACCTGTGCGATCCGGTCGTGATCGTGAAGCCGAACGAGGACTTCCTCGCGATTCATAACGGCTCGCGCAAGTTGAACTACACCGCGATTGCCGTCTCGCTGCTGAATCGCGGCGCCTCGTATTCGGCGCATTACCTGATCAACGCGCTCGCCGTCGTCAAACATCTGCAGGCGAGCTACCGCGTCGTCGTGCCGATGGGACTGTCGCAGGGCGGCGACGGCGCGCTCAACGTCGCGATGCAATCGCGGCCCGCGGGGGCGGTGGTCGCGTCCGGTTTCTCGATCTACGACCAGCAGTTGACGTGGGCCAACCTCGAACAGGTGATCATCCCGGGCGCGTATCGCAATTTCAACGAGCGCGTTCACTCCGAGGTGGCGGCCTCGCCGACGCGATATTTCTTCACGTCGGGCAAGGACGAAGACGTGACGTGGGGTCTCGAGGCCGAGACGCAAGCCACCTGTAAGTTCCTCGCCGACCTGCCGCGCGTGCGTTGCTCCATTCACGACGGCGGCCACATCTTTCCGCTTCCCGAGGTCCGATCATTTCTGCAGGACGTCATCGCGGGGCGTTAGTCCCGGCCGGGGCGCGTGCCGCCCTGCTCGCCGCGTTCTTTTTGTCAGGCACGTCGGCGTTGATTTACCAGGTCGTCTGGCAGCGGCTGCTGACGGTGCATTACGGGGTCGGTCCGGCATCAGTGGCGTTGATCGTCAGCGTCTTCATGCTCGGACTCGGCATCGGATCGATCGTCGGCGGCCGCTGGGCCGAGCAAGGTGTCGATGTTGCTTCACGCTATGCCGCGATCGAAATCATCATCGGCGCGCTCGGACTCGCCAGCGGCCCGGTGATCGGCATCATCGGCAGAAGCACCGCGGGCAGCGGCCCGTTCGTGATGTTCCTGATCCTGTTCGTGATTCTGCTGCCGCCCACGCTGTTGATGGGCGCAACGTTGCCCCTGCTGACAAAAGCCTACGGCCGGGCGCAGGGATCGTTTCTCGGTTCCGTCGCCATGCTTTACGGCATCAACACACTGGGCGCAGCGGCGGGGTGCATCCTCGCGTCGTACGTGCTGATTTCTCTCTGGGGAAACGCGGCGGCACTCTACACGGCCGCGGTCCTCAATGCTGTTGTCGCGGCGGTCGTGTTCGCGGCTCGCCGGCCGTTTCAGGCGCTATCCGCAGCGCCCGCCGATCAGCCCGCGCCGTGGTTTGGCGATCGCCTTTACGTCGTCGCCTTCCTGAGCGGCTTCCTCGGAATCGGTTACGAGATTCTCTGGTTTCGCGTCGTGTCGGTCGTCGTCAAGGACTCGCCGTACGCCTTTTCGACGATGCTTGCTGTTTACCTTCTCGCGCTTGGTGCGGGCAGCCTGCTGGTGACGGCGCTGATTCGTCGTCGACCCGCGATCGACAAGGCGGCGTGGCTGGCGTGGGTCCAGCTTGGTATTGCCGCGGCCACGGTGGCGTCGCTCGCGGCGCTGCCGCTCGTCAATCGCATTCCGATCGTCTCGGAAGTGCTCGACATCGGGTTCGGCCAGCAGATCCATCCGCCCATCACCATGCCGCGCATTCGCCTCGAATGGATCGTCGCCTTCGACATCGTGTTGTGGCCGATGGCGGTGATCGGCGCGGGCGCTTTGTTGTTCGGCGCCGGCTTTCCGCTGCTGGCGTCGCTCGGCCTGAAGAATCCGAATCGCGAAGGTGATGCGATCTCGCGCGTGTATGCGCTGACGATTCTCGGCAACGTCTGCGGCGGGCTGGTCACCGGCTTCCTACTGTTGCCGGTGTGGAAGACCGAAGGGACCTGGCTGGCATTCGTCGCGACGGGAGCGATCATCGCCGCCATCATTGGCGGCAAGGTTGCGGCATCAACACGCCGGGTCGCGATCATGGCGGCTGCGGCCGTGATCGTGATCGCCGGTGCATCGATCCTGGCAGCCGGCCCGCGCGTCTATCCGATCCTGCATCGAGTGAACGTCGCCGACCCCGCGCGAGTGTCCTATTTCGAAGAAGGCGTCGAAGGCGTAGTCCTCACGTCGGTGAAGAACGGCGTCGTCACCAATCTGATCAACGGCACGTCACACGGCGGCCGGCCGGGATATGCCTTCTATTACGAGACGATCGAAGCGCTGAGCCGTGCCCGCGACACACGGCACTTGCTGATCATCGGGCTTGGGGCGGGATCCGTCCTCGAGCAGGCGCTGATGCTGGATACGGTCGAGGACGTGACGCTCGTCGAAGTGAACTGCACACTGATCACCAACCTGCGCAAGATCGACATCTACCAGCCGCTGCTGTCCGATCGCCGCCTCACCATCGTCATCGACGATGGCCGGCGGTTTCTGCAGCGCACCGATCGGCGTTTTGATGCGGTCCTGATCGATCCGCTCCGCACTCGCTCGGCATACAGCAACAACCTCTATTCGGAGGAATTTTACCGGCTGGCGTCGAGCCGGCTGGCGCCTGGCGGCGTGATGATGGTGTGGACCGACGAATTCCGCATCATGCCGCAAACGTTTGCGGCGGTGTTCCCCAACGTGCTGCTGTTCGATTTCTTCATGGTCGGCTCGCCCGATCCGATGACCGTCGATGCGGCGCGCCGTGACGCGATGCTGGCGCCGCATCCGCAGGCGGCGCGCGACGCCATCGCGCACTTCGACGGCGCTCTCGTCGGCGATCAGTCGCTGATCAGCGCGAAGCGGTGGCCGATCAATACCGATTACCGTCCCGCTGCTGAATATTTTCTCGGCCATGTCTATCGCGGCTGGACGTCACAGCCGTGGATGATGCGCAGTTGGGCGGAGCAAAGATGATCTTCTGGCGGATCCTGGGGCCGCTCGCAGATTTCGTGGTGAGGCTCGCGCACCGATATCGATCCGAACGCTGGCTGGCGGCGATGAAGCGATCCGGCTTTGTGCAGCTGCGCATGCCGCTCGAGATTTACGACGCCGAAAAGATCGAATGCGGCGGTGACGTGGCGTTCGGCGAGTTCTGTCACATCCGCGCCAATGGCGGGTTGAAAATCGGCAGTCGCGTGATGATCGCGTCGCACGTGATCATCACGACACGATCGCATCCCGTAAACTTGCCGCGATATGCGATTACCGAAGACGCCGCCGTCGAAATCGGTGATGACGTGTGGATTGGCGCCGGGGCGGTCATCTTGCCCGGTGTCTCCATCGGCAACGGCGCCGTCGTTGCCGCGGGTGCGGTAGTCAACAGCCCGGTGCCGCCACACACGGTGGCCGCCGGCGTTCCGGCAAGAGTCGTTCGCGAACTCGATCCACCGAGATGAAAGAGAAACTGAAACTCGCAATCGGCGATCGGGGGATCGAACGCATCCGGATCGTTCGAAAGGCGATCGACGACTTGCGCGCGTCGTTTCGGCCTCACGAAGGCCCGATGTACCCGCTCGAGATCTCCGAGATACGCGACGTCCTCGAGGGCTTCGGCATTCGCAAAGGCGACACTCTGCAGGTGCATACGTCGGTTTCGCACTTGATGCGCGGATCGTCGCGACCACCGTCCAAAGCCGTGCCCGGTCTACGCACCTACTCGAAGGCGTTGCTCGAGATGTTGCAGGACCTGGTCGGCGAAAACGGAACGTTGACCATGGGGACGGATTTCGACAGGCCGGCCGGCTGGCTGAAACGGTTGATGGCCGGCACGCCGGATCCTGACGATATCTTCGACCCTGCGAAGAGTGTGTCGAATCGAGGGCTGGTTTCTGAATACTTTCGGAAACTGCCGGACGCCCGTCGAAGCCTTCATCCGTATTACAACCTGACGGCGCGCGGACCGCTGGCGGACGAGCTCGTCCGGGACCACCACCTCTCCACGCCGTATTCACAGGATCATCATTCACCCTGGTTCAAGCTCACTGAACGCGGTGGCAAGGTCGCACTGCTCGGTCGCACCTTTGAGGTGAACTCCCTCGTCCACCTCGTCGAGTACCTGAACCCGGTCGAATATCCCAGACCGCTGTTCATGAGTGGACCGGTCGCGATGCCGTACCGCGATGCGAGCGGCGGCGTGCAGAAGATCGATGTTCTTCTGCACAGTGCCGGTGTGCCTGGATCGATTCATTTCAACCCCCAGGCGCTGCATGCGTTTGGCGCCTACATCAATTCACGGCACGGTGAGGTTTACAAGGTCAAGCGATTCGCCCAGGACGTCGGCATTGTTTGTTATGAAGCCAAAGCCCAATACGACGCGTTTCTGAGCGAGATGCGCCAGAACGTCACTTGGTACGATCCGCAATTCCTCGCGTGACGACGCTGCTCTATTACGCCGGCATGGCGACCGATCGTCGCACGGAACAAATTGGACTCGCTATTTCCGAAGATGGGTCAGGCTTTCAGCGAGCGGAGGGCGGCCGGCCGATCGTGCCGATCGAGCCTGCCACGGCATGGAAGTCGGTTCGCACCTGTAACCCGACGGTGGTGCGGTTCCAGGATGAGTGGGTGATGTTCTATCAGGGCGTCGGTCCTGATGCGGCCGGCCAATTGACACATGTTATTGCCCGGGCGCGATCACACAACGCCCGCCAATGGGTGTGTGACCCGCGACCAATTCTGACGTTTGAGCACGTTCGCAACGCGTGTCCTGCCTTGAAGGACAGCGTGAGCGGAGGCGTGCTCGAGCCGTCAATTGTCGTGACCGGTGACGAGCTGCAGATGTACTTCGTGGCCTATCGGGGCACCTACTCTGATGGCACCTGGCTCTATCACGCGCGAAGCCGTAACGGCGAAGACTGGCAGATCGATCCGTTGTGGGTCTTGTCCGGACAGCAGTTCGGTAATTATCGGCTGCACTACCCGCAGGTGCGATGCGCCGGCACTCACAAAACAATCTGGTTCAGCCTGATTCACCGCGATACGCGCGCATCGGCGATTCTTCGCATGACGTCGGACGGAGCGAATCCGTGGAGCGACACGACGCAGCTCCTGCCGTGGTATGGAGGCGGTGTTCAGGTGGAACCGCGAGAAGTTGCGACCGTCCATCTGGGTGGAGAGCGCACTCGAGGTGCCGCGCGCATCAACCAGGCTCTCAACCAGTGGCTGTACGGTGGCCGGA
This sequence comes from Cyanobacteriota bacterium, assembly GCA_019752015.1. Taxonomy (GTDB): domain Bacteria; phylum Acidobacteriota; class Vicinamibacteria; order Vicinamibacterales; family UBA2999; genus 12-FULL-67-14b. Next base: position 316,314 of record JAIEMQ010000006.1, read on the forward strand.
ATTATTTCGGTTACTCACATCCTCATACGATTGACAGCCGCCTCTTCTACCACGCCTATCATCGCAACCGGCAGGGCCAATCCTGGATGGACATCGGCTGGTGCGCTCACGACGGCGGCCAGGCCGGTACCCACACCGTTGCACTGCGCCCGAGCAACGCGCTGGACACCTGGGATGCGTTCTTTGTGGCCGATCCGTACGTCATAACCATATGAAAAAAGCGCTCGTGCTCGGTTCGGAAGGCAACATCGGCGCGCCGCTCGTCAAGCATCTGCGCGCGAGCGGCGTCGAGGTGCTGGAGTCCGACATCAAACCCGGATGGCGCGACGGCTTCCTGATGGCAGACATCAACCATCCGGTGGACCTGCTCCCGGCGTTCGACTGGCAGCCCGACGTGGTGTTCCTGCTGTCCGCGATCGTCAGCCGCGTCACGTGCGAGCAGGCGAGCAGCCTGGCGATCTCGACGAACCTCGGCGGCATCAACAATGTGTTGCAGCTGGCGAAGCGCGCCGGCGCCCGGGTCGTGTTCTTCTCGACGTCGGAAGTTTACGGGCCCGGTTGCGATCCGATGGACGAAGCGATCTCGGATCCGAAGCCGAACAATCGCTACGGCCTTTCAAAACTGCTGGGAGAGCAACTCGTCGAATACGAAGTGCGCACGCACGGCCTCAGGGCCTGCGTGCTGCGGCCGTTCATGATGTACGACGAGAACGAGGAGCTCGGCGATCATCGCTCGGCGATGATCCGCTTCACCAGCGATCTCGCGCTGGGCCGGCCGATTCACGTGCATCGCGGCAGCATGCGCAGCTGGCTGCACGTCAGCGACGCGGTCCGTGCCATCGAAGCGGCGGCCGCGCTCGATTCATATTCCGTGATCAACATCGGCCATCCCGACGTGCTGCCGATCGAGACGCTGGCCGAGCTGGTGCGCTCGACGCTCGGCGCCGATCGATCGCTCGTCAAGGTCAACGATCTGCCGTCGCGAATGACGCTGATCAAGCGGCCAACGCTCGAGCGCATGCAGACCCTGCTCAGAGTGACGCCGAAGATCAGCGTGCAGGAAGGCGTGCGCCTGGTCTGCGCGCGCGTGCAGGAGCGGCTCCGGAACGGCGAGCGGCCGGGTGCGTCCCGCGAGTGAACAAGCGGCCGCGCCTGCTCGTGCTGTGCGCCTTCGACCAGGGCTCGACGTTTTCGTATCACACCGCGTGGCCGAGGCATTTCGAGCGGTATCCCGGGTTCGCGACGACCATCATCAACCTGCGCGATCAATCGATGACGGCCCGCGCCAAAGCAATGCTGACCGTGACCGCCGGCAACTTCGACGTCATTGTCCTGTTGCACTCGGTCTTCTCGAATGCGCAGCTGCTCGACGGCATCCTGCTGGAGATGGTTCAGCGCAGCTCGCGGCCGAAAGTGTTCTTCATCGGCAACGAATACAAGCTGATGCCGGAGAAGATGGCGTTCGCCGAAGCCCTGCCGGTCACGCTGCTGGTCTCGCAGAGCAGCTCCGAGGATGTGCAGCGGTTGTATCGAGAGCGGTTGCACTGCGCGGTCGTGGGCATACCGAACACCGGACTCGACGCCGAGCTATTCGTGGCGCGCACCCCATCCGGGCAGCGGCCGATCGATCTGGGCTATCGCGCCGATGATGCGCCGTCGTACATCGGCCACACCGAACGGCGGGACATTGCCGAGTTCTTTCTGGCCGCGGCCGATCGTTACGGACTGCGCGTTGACATTTCCATGGACCCGAAGTCGCGGCTGCCGGAGGGCGAATGGGCAGCGTTCCTCGATCGATGCAAGGGCCAGCTCGGCGCCGAGGCCGGCGGCGATTATTTCGAGCTCGACGATCGCACTCGCGACGCGGTGCTCGCCTACGAAGCCGAGCACCCTGGCGCGACGTTCGACGAGATTCATGAAAACTTCTTTGCGAACTATCCCAATCGAGTGCCGATCCGTATCATGAGTGGGCGGCAGGTCGAAGCAGCCGGCACACGAACCGCGCAAGTGTTGTTCGAAGGCCGATACGACGATTACTTCCTTCCCGACGTGCACTACATTCCGCTGCGCAAGGATTTTTCAAACGCGGACGACGCGATCCGCAAGTTCAAGGACGTCTCGTTCCGCAACGAGCTGACCGAGCGCGCGTACACCATGGCGATCGAGCAGCTCGCTTACGACGCGTTGATCGGCCGCTTCGCGGCGGCGCTGTCTTCTGTCGCGTAGATGGCGGTCCGCAATCTCTTGCGCGGCGTGAAACGTGAATTGCGAGAAGGCGAGGCGTGGTTGCGTGGCGCCACGAGTTCAGTGGTGCCTCGCGAGCGCGGTGTCCGCGTGTCCTACGGGCATTCGCGCCTGCCGGCTCGCCACGAATACGCGCAAGGCGGCATCGTCAAGCTGCAGAGCCTCGACCGCGAGTTTCCAAACAGTCCATCGGCTTTCAATGTCCTCTATCTCGTGTCGAGCCGGCTTCCTGACGGCGCGGTGACATTGGCGCGATGGGCGAAGCGCAAAGGCGCGCGGTTCGTGCTCAACCAGAACGGCGTCGCGTACCCGGCGTGGCGGCCGGTCGGCTGGCAGGAGATCAACGCGCCGATGCGCGAGCTGCTCGAGCTTGCCGATCACGTGTTTTACCAGAGCCTGTTCTGCAAGACGACCGCGGACCGCTTTGCCGGTCCAACGCCGGCGCCATCGGAAGTGCTGCACAACGCCGTCGATCCGTCGGTGTTTGCGCCGTCATCCGCTGCGGAGCAGAGACCGTTGACGCTGTTGCTATCGGGATCGCAGGACGCCTGGTATCGGTTCGACGTCGCTGTGCGGACTGTCGCCGAACTTCGCCGCCGTTCGATTGATGCGCGACTGATCGTAGCGGGCCGGCTTGGCTGGCGGCAGGATCGAGCAGCGGCGCGCGCCGAGGCCGACGCACTGCTTCGCGACCTCGATCTGGCGTCGCACGTGAGTTTCACGGGTCACTACACGCAGGACGACGCTCCCGCTCTCTATCAAAGCGCGGATTTGCTGATCCACACCAAGTACAACGATCCGTGTCCGTCGGTTGTCATCGAGGCGATGTCGTGCGGGTTGCCGGTCGTGTTCTCGGCGACGGGCGGGGTCCCCGAGCTCGTGGGTGATGCCGGCATTGGCGTGGCCAGCGAAGAAAGTTTCGAGCGCAATCATCCGGCCGATCCGCTCGCCATGGCGGACGCGGTCGAGCGGGTGACGGCTGCCTTCGATGCGTATCGTCGGCGCGCGCGCGAGCGCGTCGTCTCCCATCTCAATATCGCATCCTGGCTGGATCGGCACCGGGTGGTCTTCGCACAGACATGAAGGCGATGCTGCGCACGCTCGCTGAATGGCCGTGGCGATTGATGCCGCCCGCCATGCGCACCGCGATCGTCAAGGGCGCGATCTTCGCCGCGGCGCGGCGCCCGGCGCGAGAGGCATTGATCGAGCTGCTCGAGATCGATCGCGTCGTGTCCGGACAGATCGACCTGGCCGCGCTCGAATACGGCGACGGCGTCCACGTCAAGCACCGGATCATGCGCTATCACGATTTTTTCGTGGAGCGCATCACCGCCGCCGATCGCGTGCTGGATATCGGGTGCGGTTACGGCGCGGTCGCCAATTCGATCGCGAGCCGCAGCGGCGCCGAGGTCGTCGGCCTCGATCTCAGTGCGGCCAACGTCGCCAGCGCGCGCTCCCGCTTTCAGCACGATCGCCTGTCGTTCGTGCACGGCGAAGCGCCACGGACGCTGCCGCCGGGCCGCTTCGACGTCGTCGTCATGTCCAACGTGCTCGAGCATATCGAGCACCGCGTCGCCTTCCTGCGCGAGGTGCAGGCGCGCATCCATCCGGCGCGCTGGCTGATTCGCGTGCCGATGTTCAACCGCGACTGGCGTCCGTCGCTGCGCTCCGAGCTCGGCCTCTACGCGTTCAGCGATCCCACGCACTTCACCGAATACACACGCGAGTCGTTCGAGTCGGAGATGCTCGAGGCAGGGTTCGCGGTCCGCCATCTCCAGGTGAACTGGGGCGAGATCTGGGCCGAGGTGGCCCGACGTCATGACTGATCTTTCGACGATGTTCGTGTCGCCGGCGACGGCGATGCGCGAGGTCATCGAGCGTATCGATCGCACCCGGCTTGGCATTGCGCTCGTAGTGGACGACGAGCGAAGGCTGATCGGTGCGATCACCGATGGAGACGTCCGCCGCGCGCTGCTCGCCGGCCTGAATCTCGAGACCCGCGCCGAAGCGCTGCTGAAGTCGAAGGCCGACGCCGCACCGCGCGTGCCGATCACGGCGTCCGAGCATGCAACCAAGACGGAGCTGCTCGACCTGATGAACCGTCACGACCTCCGGCACATCCCGCTGATCGACAGCGACGGCCGCGTGGTCGGCATCGAGGCGCTCTCGAACCTGGTCAGCGAGTATCAGTTGCCGCTTCGCGCGGTGGTGATGGCGGGCGGTCTCGGCACGCGCCTGCGGCCGCTGACCGACGAACGGCCGAAAGCCATGCTGCCGGTCGGCGATCGGCCGCTGCTCGAAGTGATCGTCGATCAACTGCAGCAGGCCGGCATCCGCCGCGTCAGCGTCGCGACGCACTACAAAGGCGACATGATCGAGCGGCACTTCGGCGACGGCAGCGATTTCGGTGTCGAGATTGGCTATATCTCCGAAGACGAGCCGCTCGGCACGGCCGGAGCGCTCGCGAAGCTCCCGGAATCAAACGAGCCGGTGCTGGTGATGAACGGCGACATTCTGTCGCGGATCAATCTGGTGGCGATGCTCGACTTCCATCGCTCGCACGGCGCCGATATGACCATCGCGGTCAGGCCGTATCAGTTCCAGGTTCCTTACGGCGTCGTGCGCAGCGACGGGATTCGCGTGACGGCCGTCGATGAAAAACCGGTCGTCGAATACCTCGTCAACGCCGGCATCTATCTGCTCGATGGCGCGGTCTGCCGGCTGGTGCCGGCCGGACAGCGGTTCGACATGACGGATTTGATCCAGCGCGCGATGACGGAGGGACGCACGGTCTTGAACTTCCCGCTGCATGAAGAATGGATCGACGTCGGCCGCCGCGAGGATTACGCGCGCGCGCAGTCCGATTTTGGAGGCAAACCGCGTGGCGAAGACTGACTGGCGGGGACGCAAAGTCCTCGTGACCGGAGCGGCGGGCTTCATCGGCAGCCACCTGGTGGAGCGGCTGGTCGAGCTCGGTGCGGAAACGCGCGCGCTGGTCCGCTACACGTCGACGGGGTCGCGCGGATGGCTGGAAAAATCACCGGCCGCCGATCGCGTCACGTTCATTGCGTCCGACATCTGCGACGAGCGCACGGTTGCCGGCGCCGTGAAGGGCGTGGATACGGTGTTTCATCTCGCCGCGCTGATCGGCATTCCCTACTCGTACCACGCGCCGGACTCGTACGTGCGGACCAACATCGAAGGCACCGCCAACGTCCTCAGGGCCGCACTCGACGCGGGTGTTTCTCGGATCGTACACACGTCGACGAGCGAGGTCTACGGCTCGGCGCGGACCGTGCCGATTCGCGAGGATCATCCGCTGCAGACGCAATCGCCGTACTCCGCCACGAAAGCGGGTGCCGATCTGCTGGCGTTCTCGTATTACTCGTCGTTCGGCCTGCCGGTGATTACCGTGCGTCCGTTCAACACCTTCGGGCCGCGGCAGTCGGCGCGGGCCGTGATCCCGACGATCATCACGCAAGCGCTGGCCGGGCAGGAGATCAAGCTCGGCCACACGGCGCCGACCCGCGACTTCACTTACGTCGCCGATACCGTCGATGGTTTTCTGCAGATCGCCGGTGCCGACGCCGCACTTGGCCGCGTCGTCAATCTTGGCTGCGGCGAGGAGATTTCGATTGGCGCGCTTGCCGAGCGGATCGTCGCGCTGATCGGCACGCCGGCGCGCATCGTCGCGGATGCGGCACGCGAGCGCCCGGTGACGAGCGAAGTCGATCGCCTTTGCGCGGACCACTCGCTGGCCCGCCAGCTTGGCTGGACGCCGTCGCACACGCTCGATGCGGGATTGCGCGAGACCATCGAGTGGATCAAGTCCAACCGCGAACATTTCAGGACCGGTGAGTACGCGATTTGAACCGGGCGCGCGCCCGAGCCCTGACGGCATTCCGCTGTCGGTGCCGCTGATCGGCGGCAACGCGTGGAAATACGTCAAGCAGTGCCTGGACGATGGCTGGGTGTCGTCGGCGGGCCCGTTCGTCACGCGCTTCGAGCGCGAGGTCGCGGCCACGAGCGGCCGAAAGCATGGCGTCGCGTGTGCGAGCGGCACGGCGGCGCTGCATCTGGCGCTGATCGTCGCCGGCGTCGAGTCGAGCGACGAAGTCGTGGTGCCGGCGCTGACCTTCGCGGCTCCGGCGAACGCGGTTCGGTACGTTGGCGCGTGGCCCGTGTTCGTGGATATCGAGCCGCACTACTGGCAGATCGATCCGCAACGGCTCACGGACTTCATCGAGCGTCGATGCGAGTGGACCAATCGCACGCTGATCAATCGCGACACCAGGCGTCGCGTTCGCGCGGTGCTCCCGGTCGATCTGCTTGGCCATCCCTCGGACATGGACGCGATCATTGAAATTGCGCGCTCGAGAGAATTGCTGGTGATTGAAGACGCGACCGAGAGTCTCGGCGCCCGCTACCGCGGAGCCCCGGTCGGCGATCGCGCCGACATCGCGTGTTTCAGCTTCAACGGCAACAAGGTCATTACCGCGGGCGGCGGCGGTGTGATGGCCACCGATCACGAACCCTGGGCGGAGCGCGCGCGCCATTTGAGCACGCAGGCGAAGTCCGATCCGATCGAGTACATCCACGATGAGATCGGCTTCAACTATCGCCTGACCAACATCCAGGCTGCGCTGGGAGTCGCGCAGCTCGAGCAGCTCGATGAACATGTCGCCATCAAGCGTCGCATTGCGGCTGAATACACGCGCGCCTTCAGCGGCGCCGCAGGTATCACGCCGATGCGCGAGGCCGAGTGGGCTCACAGCGCGTTCTGGTTGTATACGCCGTTGATCGATCCAACCGCGTACGGCGCCGACAGTCGCGCGCTACTGCAGCGCCTGGCCGATCGCAAGATCCAGGCACGGCCGCTGTGGCAGCCGCTGCATCGCAGCCCAGCGCATCAGGGCTCGCCTGCCGCGGATGCGCCGGTTGCCGATCACGTCTCCGCGCGCGCGCTCAGCTTGCCCTCCTCGGTGGGCCTGACCGCGGACGAACAGGCGCGGGTCATCGAGGCCGTGATTGGCCGAGGCTAACTCCGTCGCCTTGCCGATGCGCGTGTGGCGCGCGGCGGCCTGGCGAATTCGGAATACCTATTGGGCCATCGGCGCGCTGCCTACGCGGATTGCCGCCTGGATTGGCTTTCAGCGTCACAAACACCACTACCAGTTCCTCGATGAGGCCGGGCTGCGCGCCTTGCGCAAGAGTGACACCGTGTTCGTGTTCGGATCGGGCGGATCGCTGAACGAGATTGCGCCGGCCGAGTGGCGCGCCATCGAGGCGCACGACACGCTGGGCTTCAACTGGTTCGTGAACCAGCGGTTCGTGCGCTGCGACTTCCAGGTCGTGCGCGAGTTCGGCTATGAATTCGACTGGCGCAAGGACATTCGCCGCTATTTCGACGTCGTCGCGTCGAACCCGTGCTATGACTCGACGACGTTCCTGGTCCAGTCGGGGTTTGCGGCCACGATGGGCAACCGCGCGATCTGGCTCGAGATGCTGCCGAAGAAGCGACCGCTGTTCCTGTTTCGTTCGTGGCGGCGAAAGCATCCGAGCACATCGCTGGCTGAAGGCGTGACGCACACCGAGGGCACGTTGAGCGATTGCATCAACCTGGCGGCGCTGCTCGGCTGGCGTCACATCGTGTTGTGCGGCGTCGATTTGTACAACCGCCAGTATTTCTGGCTGCCAAGTGGTGAGCCGCGGTACGGCGATACGACGACGTCGGGGCGGCACAACACGGCGATCGGCGGCGGCATTGTCGAGACCGTGCGCGACTGGCGTGAGTTCTACGACAGCCGCGGCGTCTCTCTCTATACTTACAACCCTCGTTCGCTGCTCGCGGACGTCCTGCCGGTGTGGCAGAGCACCGCCCGAACGGTTACGCCATGAAAGCTGAAGACGTTCTGCGGTTTCATCAGCAACTCGGTGCGGAGTACCTGGCGTACGCGTACCCGGAATCGTCCGCGGTGTATCCGACGGGGCAGCGGCGCACCACGTGCGCGGCAGCGGCGATTCACGCGGAGCTCGGCCGCGCCCCGCAAAGTGCGGTCGATCTCGGATCGGGTGCCGGAGATTTGTGCTTCCTCCTCGCATCATCAGGCGCCACTGTCGTCGGCGTCGACTTCGCCGACACGATGATCGCGGCCGCGGAGAAACGATTGCAGGCGTTGCCGGCCGAGATTCGAGCCCGCGTGACGTTTTCGCGCGCTGATATTTTTCAGAACTCGATTCCGTCCGGCTCCGTAGACGCCGTCTCCGCTCTCGGTGTCATCGAGACCGAGCCGGAAGACGGCCGGCTGTTCGCCGAAGCGAAGCGCATGTTGAAGCCGGGCGGCGTGTTTGCCGTGTCGTGCCGCAACCGTCTCTTCAACGTGATGAGCGTGAACCGGCACACCCGCCGCGAGCTGCAGGGCGGCGGCCTCGATGACCTGCTCGCCGAAGCGGAGCGGTTGATGGCGAGATCGGATGCGCGCAAGACCGAGGCCGCGCTTGCGGAGCTCGTTCGGGCGCTCGCTGCATCGAGCGCGACGAATGCCGCCGCTCCGCCGGTTCCTGCGCCGGCGCCGATCTCGATCGGCGAGACCAGGCAACACACGCCTGAGTCGCTCGCGAAATCGGCCGGGGCGAACGGATTTACCGGCGGCACTTTCATCGGCGTGCACCCGCATCCATTTCCGCCGGCGCTCGAAGCGCTCGCTCCAGAGCTGTACAACCGTGTTGCCGCCGCGGCCGAGGGATTCGAGCGGGAACCGCTTGGCTTGTTGTGGAGCTCCGCGTTCGTCGCGGCATTCACGAAGGCATGACATCACCGTCGGTGCTGGCGATCATTCCCGCGCGAGGCGGCTCGCGCCGCCTGCCCGGAAAAAACCTGCTGGATCTGCGCGGCAAGCCGCTGATCGCGTGGACGATCGAGGCGGCACTGCAATCGCGAGCGGTGACGCGAACGGTGGTCTCAACCGAGGACGAGGCGATTGCGGCCTGCGCGCGCAAGCACGGCGCCGAAGTCCCGGTGATGCGCCCGCCGGCGATGGCGACCGACGATGCGCCAGGCATGCTGCCGCTCTTGCACATCCTTGAGTGGCTGCGCGATCACGATCGTTATCAGCCCGACATCGTCGTGGCGCTGCAGCCGACCTCACCGCTCAGGACATCGGCGGACATCGATGCGGCGCTCGCGCTGCTCACCGCAGACGCCACGTGTGTCGTCAGCGTGACGCCGGTTGCGCCGGCGTCATGGCTGCGAGTGCAGTCAGCATCGCAGCGTTTGAGCCGGCCCGTCGACGGCGATCAACCGGTGTATGTCCTCAACGGCGCGATCTACGCGGCCCGCACCGGGCTCGTGCATGCGACCGGCCGCATGGATGACGGCTCGGCGGTGGGTTATGTCATGCCGCGCGAGCGCAGCGTCGATATCGACGATCGCGCGGATTTCGATGTGGCATCGTGCCTGATGGGCGGTGGGCGATGAACACGTTCGCAATTGAGCAGCACCAGATCGGCGGAGGAGCGCGATGCTTTGTCATTGCCGAAGCCGGCGTCAATCACAACGGTGATGCCGCCCTGGCGGAACAGCTGATCGATGCGGCGGCGGACGCCGGCGCAGATGCGATCAAGTTTCAAACGTTCGATCCGTCACGTCTCGCCAGCGCCTCGGCGAGGACGGCTGATTATCAGAAGCAGGCGAGTGCCGACGACTTGCAGCTGCCAATGCTCAAGAAGCTGGTGCTGCCGCACGCGGCGTATCCACCGCTGAAGGAGCGCGCCGCATCGCGCGGCCTCGTGTTCCTCTCGACGCCGTTCGACAACCAGAGCGCCGACTTCCTGCTCACGCTCGGTGTCCCGGCGTTCAAGGTCTCGTCGGGCGATCTCACGAACACACTGCTGCTGGGGCACCTGGCAAGAAAAGGACGGCCGATCATCCTCTCGACCGGCATGGCGGATCTGAATGAAGTTCGAACCGCCGTCGCCGCGGTGACGGATCGGGCCCCGGCGCCGGTCGGCGTGGCGGTGCTGCACTGTGTGTCGAACTATCCGGCGGCAATGGCGGACCTGAACCTGCGCGCGATTCCAACGATGGCGTCGGCGCTCAAAGTTCCGGTCGGCTTTTCGGATCACACGACCGGCGAGCACGCCGCGGTGGCGGCGGTGACGCTTGGCGCAGCGATCGTCGAAAAACACCTGACGCTGGATCGATCGATGCCCGGTCCGGATCACAAGGCCTCTCTCGATCCGCAGCAGTTCCGGTCGTTCGTGGCGGCGATCCGCGATACGGCGGCGGCGCTCGGCACCGGTGAAAAAGTCCCGGCCGCGAGTGAACGCGAGAATGCGCAGATCGGCCGCCGCAGCCTGTTCTGGTCTCGCCCGATGAGGCGCGGCACGGTCGTGACCGAGTCCGACCTCGTCGCGCTGCGGCCCGGAGGCGGGCTCGCGCCCGATCGCTGGCCCGAGTTCGTCGGCCGCGTGTTGCGCGGCGACGTGATCGCCCGCGCCGTCAGGCCGGAAGATGTGGAATGAGGCAGCCGGTTGTTGCGATCCATCAGCCGCAATACCTCCCGACGCTTCGATACTTCGCGAAGGCAGCGGCCTGTGATGTGTTCGTGTATCTCGACACCGTGCAGTTCCAGCGCCGCGGCTTCCAGAACCGCAACATGGTCAAGACGCCGCACGGTGCGCGCATGCTGACCGTGCCGGTGAACGCCGATCGCGAAACCGCGATTCGAGACGTCGCGATCGCCGGCGATCGCTGGATCGACAAGCATGTGACGACGCTCGCGCACGCGTATGGCAAGGCGCCGCATTATGGGTGGCTGCGTGATGAGCTGGTGCCGCTGTTGAGTCCAGGCGCGGCGAAACTGTCCGACCTGAACATCGCCACCACCGGCTGGGTGTTTCAGCGGCTCGGACTGAAGTGCCGGGAAGTGCGCGCGTCGGAGCTGGACGTCGCCGGAACGAAAGAAGATCTGATCGTCGCGATCTGTAAAGCCGTCGGAGCGCGCACGTATTACTCGGGCGAGGGCGCGCGGGCGTATCAGGATCCCGCGACCTTTGCCGCCGCCGGCATCGAGCTGCAGTACCAGCAGTTCGTTCATCCCACGTATCCTCAACAGCACGAGGAGCAGGGATTTCTGCCCGACATGGCCGCGATCGACCTGCTGGCGAATGCCGGCCCGCGCTCGCACGATATTCTCCGGACCGCGACGCCATGAGCGACGACATCAAGCCGGTCCGCGACTATTGGGACGCGCGCGCGAGAGAGAAGAGTGATGACTGCGAGCGCATCGAGTCGGGACGCAAGGGTCAGCGATTGCGTTTCGAATCGTTCCTGCGGTCGCACGATCTGCGCGGCCGATCGGTGCTCGACATTGGCTGCGGCGTTGGCGATTTCCTCGAGAGGCTGACCGCACACGGTGCGGACTCGGGCTACCAGGGCATCGACTTGTCGCCGGAGATGATTCAGCGCGCGCGCGAGCGGTTTCCGAATGGCGCGTTCGAGGTCGGCGAGGCCGCCACGATCGGCCGGCGCTACGATTACACCGTCGCCTTTGCGATCCACAACGTCAAGGTCGAAGGCGGCCGGCAGATCCTCGAGCGATCGCTGCGCGATCAATTCGCAATCGCGGACGTGGCGGCGCACATCAGCCTGCTGACCGATCGATACGCCGGGTTCGCTCCGCACATCCAGGCGTGGCGCGCCGAAGAGCTGCTCACGCTCGCGCTGTCGATCACGCCGTATGTCGCGCTGCGCCACGATTACCTGCCGAACGATTTCTCGGTAACGCTGTATCGCCGGCCGCTGATCGACGCCGACCCCGCGTTGACTGGAGACCTGACCTGATGCGCCGCATTGCACTGCTGTCCGGGGCCCGCTCCGAGTACGACATCCTCGTGCCCGTCGGCCGCGCGATTCAGGCAGCCGGCCGCGCCGCGGCGTCGTTCATTCTCGCCGGCCCGAACCTGTCGCCGTACCACGGACGCGCCGACGGCAGCGGCGTGCCGGTCCGTGGCAAGATCGAATCGTTTCTCAGCTCGGACAGCTGGGAAGGCCGCGCCTTGTCGTTCGCGAACCTGGTCGAAGGGCTGGCGCGCCACCTCGCCGCGGATCGCCCGGACATTCTGGTCGTCGCCGGCGATCGAGAAGAAGCCCTCGCCGGCGCGATCGTCGGCAACCTTCTGCGGGTGCCGGTGGCACACGTGCACGGCGGCGATCGCTGCATCGCGTCGGACGTCGATGAGCTCTTCAGACCGGCGATCTCGAAACTCTCGCACCTGCATTTCACCGCGACCGAAGGCCATCGTGAGCGGTTGATCAAGATGGGCGAGTCGCCGGATCGCGTGTGGGCCACCGGCGCTCCCGGGCTCGACGCCCTTACGACCGGGCCGGAGATTTCGAACGACGAACTGTCCAGGGAGGCCGGCTTTGATGTGTCGAAGCCGTTCTTCATCGTCATTCAGCATCCGGTGACGACGATGAATGCGGAGCCGTATCGTGAGATGGCCACGCTGCTCGATGCAGTCGCGGCAACGGGCCACCCGATTCTCTGCAGCTATCCGAATACCGATCCGGGCAACGTCGAGATCAGGAAGGCGATCGACGAGCGCAAGGCGCGCGGTACTGTGTTCACCTTCACCGTGTTGCCGCGCGCGCATTTCATCGCCCTCTATCGGCGGGCCGCCGCGATTGTCGGCAACTCCTCGTCGATCGTCGTCGAGTCCGGCTTCCTGCAGGTGCCGGGCATCCTCGTTGGACCGCGGCAGGATCTGCGTGAAACCGCGGATAACGTGGTCAGGGTGCCGGTCGACGCCGCGGCGATTCGCGCCGCCTGCGAGCGGGCGCTGAACGACGCCGGCTATCGCGCGATCGCGAAGCGCGGCACCACGCTCTACGGCGACGGCCACGCATCGTCGCGCATTGCCGAACGTCTCGCCACAGTCGACCTCTCACCTGAACTGACGCTCAAGACGATGCCGTACTGAAGGATGGCTATGAAGCGCATCACCGTGATTTCCGTGCACCCCGACGACGAGACGCTGGGCTGCGGCGGCACGATCCTCCGCCACATTGCCGGCGGCGATCGCGTGGACTGGATCGTCGTGTCCGCCGGTTGGGAGCCGAAGTACGGCAAGGATCAAATTGCCGCCAAGGCACGCGAAGTGGAACGCGTGGCGCAGGCATATGGGATGGCCGACGTGAAGCGGCTCGGCCTTCAGACCACGCGGCTGCGCGAGCTGCCGCTGGCAACGATCGTCGATGCGCTCGGGCCCGCCCTTGATGCGACGGCACCGAACGAGATCTATACGGTGCATCGCGGCGACGTCCACACCGATCACCAGGCGGTGTTCGAAGCGGTGTCGATCGTGTGCAAACCGTTCCGCGATCGGCCGCGGCCGGGACGGCTGCTGTCGTTCGAGACGCTGTCGTCGACCGACGCGGCGCTCGCCACGCCGGCGCCGTTTCTGCCCAACGCCTTCGTGGACATCACGCCGTTCATCGATCGCAAGATCGAGATCATGGCGATGTTCACCACCGAGCAACAGCCGTATCCGCAGCCGCGATCGGCGGAATCGATTCGCGCGCAGGCGCGGTATCGCGGCGCCGCCATCGGCCGCGAATACGCCGAAGCCTTCATGCTGCTGCGGGAAGTCCGGGATCTGCAGTGACGAAGGCGATCGGATTCGGCGCCGGCGGCCACGCCAAAGTGGTGCTCGAGATCCTGCAGCGGGATCCCCGGCTCGACATCCGCGGATTACTGGCTGCATCCTCGACGGAAACGGGCCGCGAGGTGTCCGGCGTACGTGTCATCGGCGTCGACTCGCTGCTGCCGGCGCTGATCAGTGAGGGCGTCACTCATGGTTTCATCGGTGTCGGCGGCACGTCGACGACCGGCCGCCGCCGCGCGTTGTACGAGCGCGCGACCAATGCCGGATTGACAATGCTCGCGGCGGTGCACCCGGCCGCCACCATTTCTCCGACGGCGATCGTCGGCGCCGGCGTGACGATCATGGCCGGAGTGATCGTCAACGCCTCGGCTCGCATCTGCGACAACGTCATCCTCAACACCGGCGCGATCATCGAACACGACGTCGTCATCGGCGATCACTGTCACATCGCGCCCGGCGCGAACGTCGGTGGCGGCGTGACGATCGGCGCCGGCGCGCACGTCGGCATGGGCGCCATCATTCGCCAGGGACAAAAGATCGGCGCCGGCGCCATTGTCGGCGCCGGCGCGGTCGTTGTCGCTGATGTGGCGGACGGTGAGACCGTTGCCGGATTGCCGGCGCGCCCGCTCAAGACGCGTTGATGGTGAAGGGCCGGATCAAGAGTGCGCTGCAGCCGATTGCGATTGCCGGCGCGCGCGTGCGATCGCGTTTCTCGAGCGCCGACATCGCCATGTTTCACGAATTCGTACCGCCGCCGTACGGCGGCGGCAACCAGTTCCTTCGCGCGCTGTGGAAGACGCTCGAATCGCGCGGCTGGCGCCTCGAGAACAACGCCATCTCGCCGGCCACGCGCGCCTGTCTCTACAACTCGTTCAACTTCGACTTCGACCGGCTCCACGCGTTCCGCCGCGCCGGCTGCCGCATGGTCCATCGCGTGGACGGACCGGTGGCGGTGTATCGCGGCCGCGACGACGGGACCGATCGGAGAATCTGGGAGATTAACGGCCAGCTCGCCGACGTCACGGTGTTTCAATCGGAATACAGTCGATCGAAGCACGCCGACATGGGACTGGTGTTCAAGGACGCGAGCGTGATTCATAACGCCGCCGATCCTGAGATCTTTCATTCGTCCGGGCGCGCACCGTTCGATCGCAGCCGCAAGATCAAATTGATCGCCACCAGCTGGTCAGACAATGCCAACAAGGGCGCGGATGTTCTGGCGTGGCTCGAGTCGCGTCTCGATCCAGGGCGCTTCGAGCTGACGTTCGTGGGCCGATCGCCGGTGCCGTTCGCGCGCGCGACAGTACTGCCGCCGCTCGACTCGCGTGGCGTGGCGGAGCAGTTGCGGGCGCACGACATTTTTTTCACCGCCAGCCTTCATGAATCGTGTTCGAACGCGCTGATCGAGGCGCTCAGCTGCGGCCTGCCGGCCTTGTTCGTCGACAGCGGCTCGAACGCCGAGCTCGTCAAGGACGGCGGCGTCGCCTTCACGAGCCGCGATCATCTCGAGGCCCGGCTCGATCAGCTGGTGGCGGAGTACGAGATGCGGCAATCGCGCATCGCCGCGCCGCGGCTGGAGGATGTGGCCGATCGCTATCTTTCGGTGATGGGCCTGCCATCACGGCCGCAGGCCGCGTGAGCACGTTGCGGTCGTCGTTGTCGCGCGCGGTGCGCGGCGCGCGCCGGCTGGTCGGCCATCCTGATGTTCGCGGCTGGCCGCCGTACTCGCGGCTGATCCTCATGAGCGACGCGCCGTCATGGGTGCTTGCGTACGAGATGCAGGAGATCGGCGCCCTTGCGAACAGGCTGAGTATTACTACAGCCGATCAGCAGCTGTGGCCGTTCGTGAAGCACCAGTCGGTGTTCTACGCGAGTCACCTGAGCCTGCTCGTCGGGGATCAATGGCAGCAGCCCAATCGCATCGGGATGGCGTACATGCACGGCAAGCCGGGCACCGGCTATGAAGAATTCGATCGCACCTTCGACGTGCTGCGGCGGCATCACGATCGTTTCGATCGCGTCCAGGCCACGCATTCGGAGATGCATCGCATTATTCTCGAGTCCGGCATCGCGCCCGGGAAGGTCCACTTGATTCCGCTCGGCATCGACCTCGCCATCTTTCCGCGCGTAACACCGGCGGCACGGGCCGCCGCGCGGGCGCGTTTCCGCATTCCGGCCGAAGCGCGGGTCGTCGGATCGTTTCAGAAGGATGGCGTCGGCTGGGGCGACGGTCTTGAACCGAAGCGCGTGAAAGGCCCCGATGTGTTCCTCAGCGTCATCGAGCAGCTGCGCGGCGACGTCCCCGGATTGTTCGTATTGCTGTCGGGACCGGCACGCGGCTACGTGAAAGCGGGTTTGCAGCGCATGGGCGTGCCGTTCGCGCACGACTACATCGACGATCCTCGCGCGCTCGCGCCGTTCTATCACGCGATCGATGCGTACGTGGTGGCGTCGCGGCAGGAGGGCGGACCGAAAGCGGCGCTCGAAACGATGTCGTCCGGCATCGCGCTGATCACGACGCGGGTCGGGCAGGCGATGGATCTCGTTCGCCAGAGTGAGAACGGCTGGATCGCCGACGTGGAGGATGCCGCGGCGCTCGCGGCTCATGCACGCGCGGTGTTGATGAATGGCGCACCGCCGGCCGTGCTCGATGCCGCGCGCCGGACTGCCGAAGCCAATACTTACGATGCCCATCTGCCTCTCTGGGATCGCTTCTTCGACGGATTCGTCGAGCGGCGATCAGCGTGACAACGAGGCCGCGCGTGATGATGGTGACCGGCGCCTATGCGCCGGAGAAGAGTGGCGCCAGCCTGCAGTGCCGCAACCTGATCAAGGCGCTGCGCGATCGCGCTGATTTCTCGGTGCTGACCACGTCCACGGATCCGTCGCTGCCGTGGAATTCGGTCGTCGACGGCATCAAGGTTCGCCGCGTTGCGGTCGATCCCGGGAGCCGGATGTCGAAACTCGTCGCCATCGAGCGAATGGCGTCATCGTTCCTCGAGCTGTCCGCGGGCTTCGACATCGTGCACCTGCACGGCTTCTCGCAGAAAAGCATCCTGCTGGTGGCGCTGGCGAAATTGCTGAACAAGAAGATCGTCATCAAGCTCACGTCCGTTGGTCACGATGACCCGGCATCGATTCGCGCCAGGGGCGCGGTGATGTGGGCCGCGTATCGACAAGCGGATCGGTTTATCGGAGTGACGCCCCGTTTTGCGGACGGCTTCGAGACGACCGGCCTCGATCGTGGCCGCTTCAGGTTCATTCCCAACGGCGTCGATCTCGATCGCTTCAAGCCGGCCTCGGCGGGAACGCGCACCGAATTCCAGCACCAGTTCCGCATTCCGACCGGCGACCCGGTCGTGCTGTTTGTCGGCTTCTTCTCGCGCGAAAAAAATCCCGATGTGCTGTTCGAAGCGTGGCTCGCGCTTCACGACCAGGGCGTGCGATCGACGCTGGTGTTGATCGGCGCGACCAGCGGCACCTATTACGAGATCGATTCCGGGCTCGCCGAACGCATCAAGGAAAAAGCGGCGCGCCGTGGCGTGGGCGATCGGCTGGTGTTCGTTGAAGCCGAGGAGCACATCGAGCACTACTATCGAGCTGCTGATGTCTTCGCGCTGCCGACCGCGCGCGAAGGACTGCCGAACGTGTTGCTCGAGGCGATGGCCAGCGGGGTCCCGCCCGTGATCACGCGGCTCGAAGGCGTCACCGACTGGATCGTCACTCCGGGCGTGACCGGCGAGCTGGTGCCGTCGGTGGACAGCAAGGCGTTTGCCGACGCGATCGGCTGGTTGTTGTCGTCTCGCGATCGGCGCGAGGCAATGGGCGCCGCGGCGCGCGCGCATGTCGCCGCCAATTTCAGTCTGGCCGCGACGGCGCAGCAGACATTCGAGGTCTACCAGGAACTCGTGAAGGAACATCGTTCGTGAAGGCAATGGTCGTTTTTGGCACCCGGCCCGAAGCCATCAAGCTGGCGCCCGTCATCAATGCGCTCAAGCAGCGGCGGGAAGTGACGCTGCGCATCGTTTCGACATCGCAGCATCGCGAGTTGCTGCAACAGGCGCTCGAGGTCTTCGCCATTACTCCCGACATCGATCTGTCGGTGATGCGGCCGGGACAGACTCTCGAAGAGCTGACCGTGCGCGTGCTGCCGGCAATGCAGAAAACGCTCGCGGCGGAGCAGCCCGACGTGCTGATCGTGCAGGGCGATACCACGACGGTGTTCGTGGCAAGCCTGGCGGCGTTCTATCAGCAGATTCCCGTCGCGCACGTCGAAGCGGGACTGCGCAGCCACAACAACTACAACCCGTTTCCCGAAGAGATCAATCGCCGGTTGACCAGCGCGATCGCCGCGCTGCACTTCGCCCCGACGGAGCTGGCGCGCCAGAACCTTCTCGCCGAAAACGTTCCCGCCTCACAGGTGTTCGTGACCGGCAATACCGTGGTCGACGCGCTCCACGCCATCGCGAAGAGCAAGACCTTCGCGAAAACGCCGGTGCCGATCGACATCAAGGGCAAGCGGCTGTTGCTCGTGACGCTGCACCGCCGTGAGAGTTTTGGCGGCGCGCTCAAGGACATGTGCGGCGCGCTGCGGACCATCACCTCGCGCCATCCGGATGTGCACGTGGTGATTCCGGTGCATCGCAATCCCGCGGTCAAGGACACGGTGCTCGACGAGCTGTCGAGCGTCGAACGGGTGTCGCTGCTCGAGCCGCTCGATTACGTCTCGTTCCTTCGCACCATGGAAGCGAGCACGTTCGTGCTGACCGACTCCGGCGGCGTGCAGGAAGAGGCGCCGGTGTTCGGACGTCCGGTGCTGGTGCTGCGCGAGACCACCGAGCGCCAGGAGGCCATTGACGCCGGCGTCGCCCGCCTGGTCGGCACCCGCGGCGACGACATTGTCCGCTACGCATCGCGCCTGCTCGATGATCCATCCGAGTACGCGGCGATGTCGAAAGGCGCGAGCCCGTTCGGCGACGGCCACGCAGCGGAGCGCATCGCGGATCTCCTTGTGAAACACATCAACCCGAAACGAGCGTCCTGAATGTGCGGCATTGCCGGCATCGTCGATTTCGACGGCCGCGACATTCCGAAAGCGCTGGTGCAGTCAATGTGCACCGCGATCTGTCATCGCGGCCCGGACGATGAAGGTGTCCTGCAGATACCGGAGTCGCCATCTTCCTCCGAGCCGCGAGCGGTGCTCGGCAACCGCCGCCTGAGCATCATCGACATCGCCGGCGGCCACCAGCCGCTCAGCAATGAGGACGGCTCGATCTGGACCGTTCAGAACGGCGAGATTTACAACTTCCAGGAGCTGCGCGCGCGGCTCGAAGCGAAGGGCCACAAGTTCGCGACCAGGAGCGACACCGAGATCATCGTCCACCTCTACGAAGAGATGGGCGAGCAGTTTGCGAGCGAATTCGACGGCATGTTCGCGATCGCGCTGTGGGACGAGCGCAAGAAGAAGCTGGTGCTGGCGCGCGATCGATTTGGCAAGAAGCCGGTGCTCTATGCCGAGGCCGGCGGCCGGCTGTGGTTCGGCTCGGAATTCCAGGCGCTGCTCGCCGATCCCGCGATCAAGCGTGAGATCGATTACGAAGCGCTCGACGAGTACATGTCGTTCATGGCGGTGCCGGCGCCGCTGACGATCTACAAGCAGATCCGGAAGCTGCCACCGGCGCACGTGCTGGTTCGCGACCGGTCGGGCACCCGCATCGAGCGTTACTGGAAGCTCGAATACACGCCGAAGACTCGCATCAGCGAAGACGAGGCCGCGTCGGAAGTTCGCCGGTTGCTGACCGAAGCGGTGCGGAAGCGATTGATCAGCGAAGTGCCGCTCGGCGCGTTCCTCAGCGGCGGTGTGGATTCGAGCGCCGTCGTCGCGATCATGGCTGGTCTGCAGTCATCGCCGGTCAAGACCTTTTCAATCGGCTTCGACGATCCGCGCTTCAACGAGCTGGTCTACGCGCGCAAGGTCGCCGAGCGATACGGCTGCGAGCATCACGAATTCGAGGTTCATCCGAAGGCGATCGAGATCCTGCCGGCCATGGCAAAGCACTACGGCGAGCCGTACGCGGATTCGTCCGCGATTCCGAGTTTCTATCTCGCCGAGTTGACACGAAAGCACGTCACCGTTGCGCTGAACGGCGACGGCGGCGACGAGTCGTTCGCCGGTTATGGCTGGCACTATGGCGGCCGCCTCGCCGAGCGGTGGCAAATGATTCCGTCGCCGCTCCGCGCGCTTGCCGAGAGCGCTGTGACGGCACTGCTCCCGGCCAGCGCCGATCGGCGAGCGACGTTGTCGCGAGCCGCGCGCTTCATGAAAGGCGCGAGCCGCCCGCGTGCCGATCGTTACCGCGCCTGGCTCTCGGTCTTCACGCCCGAACTGAAGTCGACGCTCTACGCGAATCCGGAGATCCGATCGCGGACGGATCGCCTCGCCGAGGCGTTTGCGGGACTGAATCACCTCGACGCCGTCGACGCG
This sequence comes from Cyanobacteriota bacterium, assembly GCA_019752015.1. Taxonomy (GTDB): domain Bacteria; phylum Acidobacteriota; class Vicinamibacteria; order Vicinamibacterales; family UBA2999; genus 12-FULL-67-14b. The sequence continues at coordinate 336,709 of JAIEMQ010000006.1, forward strand.
ATGCTCGCCGGCGACATTGCGTGGTACCTTCCTACGGACCTCCTGGTGAAGATGGACATCGCGACGATGGCGCATTCGCTTGAAGCCCGATCGCCGTTCCTCGACTGGCGGCTGACCGAGTTCGTGGCGAAACTGCCGAGCGACATGAAGCTGCGCGGCGGCACGTCGAAGTATCTGCTCAAGAAGGCGGTCGCGGATCTCGTGCCGGCCGGCAACATGCATCGCCCGAAGCAGGGTTTCGCCGTGCCGATCGGCGGCTGGTTCCGCGGCGAGCTGAAGGAGTTCCTGGCCGATCACATCCTGAGCGATCGCTTCAACGCGCGCGGGCTGTTCAGGCCGGCGGAAGTCCGCAGGATCTTCGACGATCATCAGCGCGAGGCCTTCGATTACGCCCACCACCTCTGGGTCTTGCTGATGCTGGAGCTGTGGTTCCGCTCCTACATGGACGTGAAGAGCTAACGTGGCGGGGCGCGACGTCATCTGCCTGTCCTCGATCGACTGGGACTTCATCTGGCAGGGCCACCAGGAAATCATGTCGCGGCTGGCGGCGAGCGGGCATCGCGTGCTGTTTGTCGAAAACACCGGCGTCAGGCCGCTGCGCTGGTCGGACCTGCCGCGCATCAAACACCGGCTTCGCAACTGGCGCCGCGGCACCAAGGGCTTCCGCGAAGAGCGGCCGAACCTGTTCGTGCAGTCGCCGCTGGTGCTGCCGTTCCCGTATTTCAATCTCGCCCGCCGCATCAATCGCTGGATGTTAAAGCGCAGCATCACGCGGTGGATGACGGCGGTCGGCGCGGCGCGGCCGGTGGTGTGGACGTTCCTGCCGACACCGCTCGCTCGCGATGTGATTGACTCGCTCGATCCGGCGCTGACGATCTACTACTGCATCGACGACCTCGCATCGAGCTCGCCCGAAGCGAAAAAGATCGCGCCGAGCGAGCAGCAGCTCTTCAAGTCGGCCGATCTCGTGTTCACGACGTCAGAAAAGCTGCGCGCCCGTGCGGCGCAGTTCAGCGATCGCGTCCACCTGTTCCCCTTCGCCGTCAACATGGGGACGTTCGAGAAGGTGCGGGACGCCTCGGCGCCGCCCCCCGACGACATCGCAACGTTGCCCCGCCCGATCGCGGGCTACGTCGGCGGCCTGCACCAGTGGGTCGATCAGGAGCTGCTCGCGGCCGTCGCCGAGCGCATGCCGGACGTGACGTTCGCGCTGGTCGGGCCGCCGCAAGTCGACGTGTCGCGACTCGAGCGCGTCAAGAACATCCGCCTCTTCGGCCAGCGGCAGCACGGCGAGCTGCCCGGCTACGTGAAGAACTTCGACGTCGGGCTGGTGCCGTATCGCATCACCGAGTACACCTCCAACGTGTATCCGACCAAGCTCAATGAATACCTGATCATGGGCATCCCCGTGGTCGCGACCGATCTGTTCGAGATTCGCCGCTTCAACGGCGAGCATGGCGATCTGATCCGCGTCGCCTCGTCCGTCGACGACTACGTGACGGCGATCCGCGCGTCGATCAGCAAGTCGGCGGCGCCGGTGGTGGCGCGCCGTATTGAAGTGGCGCAGTCCAACAGCTGGGATCGCCGCCTCGAGGCAATGTCCGCGCTGATCGAGCGCGCCTCGCTCGAGCGCGCGTCGAGCACCGCCGGTTGGGAAGGTCGCCTGCGCGCGATCTACAACCTGGCGCGGCGGCGGGCGCTGCAGATCGTCGTGCCGATTGCCGTCGCGCTGCTGCTGATCTTTTACACACCGCTGATGTGGTGGATCGCGGAGCCGCTCCGCTTCTCATCGCCGCCGCACGCTGCCGATGCGATCGTCGTGTTTGCCGGCGGCGTCGGCGAGTCCGGAACGGCCGGTGTCGGCGTGCCGGAGCGCGTCGGCAAGGCGGTCGAGCTCTATCGCGCCGGCTACGCGTCGACGATCGTGTTTTCATCGGGGTACGTGTTCACGCTTCGTGAAGCGGAGAACATGAAGGCGATCGCCGTCGCGAACGGCGTCCCGGCGGATGCGATCATCCTCGAGCAGACCGCCGCCAACACCTACGAGAACGTCAGGAACACGAACCAGATTGCGCAGGCACGCGGCTGGTCGCGCGTGCTGCTGGTCAGCTCGCCGTATCACATGCTCCGCGCAACGCGGACCTGGCACAAGGTGGCGCCGGGCATTGCCGTGACGCCGACGCCGCCGGCGCAGAGCGAGTTCTACCTCCATGAGAGCGGCGCCAGCCTCGATCAGATTCGCGGCATCGCGCACGAATACGCCGCACTCGTCGTGTACTGGTTGCGTGGATGGGCCTAGGCCGGGCGAAAAAACTCTTCATCGCCCTGGCGATGACGACCATCGCCGTCGTCATCTGCATGGCCGCGATCGAAGTGTGGGTGCGATGGCGGTGGGACGACACCCAGGGTCAACCGGGTTTCTTCCTGACCGATGCCCGTCGCGGCCAGCGCCTGTCGCCGGGTTATCAAGGCTGGTTCGCGGGCGTGCCGGTGCGGATCAACTCGCTGGGATTTCGCGACCGCCAGGAATACTCGCTCGAGAAACCGAAGAACACCTTTCGCATTCTCGTTCTTGGCGACTCGGTGACGTTCGGCCACGGCACGCTCGACGACACGACCTATCCGTATCTGCTCGATCAGCAGTTGAAGAAGTGGCGTCCTGACGTGGCCTGGGAAGTCTGGAACCTCGGCGTGCCGGGCTACAACACGGGACAGGAGCTGGCGTATCTCGAGCAGATCGGCCCGCAGTCGGATCCCGATCTCGTGATCGTCGGGTTCTATCCGAACGACTTCAGCGGCGACAACGCGCCCGCCAGACGCGGGCGATTCGCGCGAGCCGCTGCGCCGCTGCTGCGGCTGGCACAACGTCATCTGTACTCGTTCGAGTTCTACAAACGCGTGCTCTTGACCGCGCGCTTCAAATTGTTGACGTCCAAAGAGGATCAGCTGCGGCTTGAACACCTGGCCAGCGAAGAGCAGCTGTTGCAGGCGTCCGGCGGTGAGGGTGAGGCCGTGCAGCGTCTGACGCCGCTCGACCGCCTCGACGCGCCGGATCTGGAATCGTTCGCCTGCCCGGGCCGCGGCCAGCCCGGCGGGCCGACGTCATCGCTGGCGCAGCAGCTGCGCGCTCGCGATCCTGAGTATGGATCGTGGTTCGACGCGGTCGATCGTCTGCAAGCGATGCATCAGCGCGGCGAATACAAGATCGTGTTCTTCATCAACATGGCACCCGAGGTCTGCGACGTCGCGGATCGCTTCGTCGATGGCGGGCGTCTCGCTGATGATGACGCGCTGCTCGAGGTGCTCGGCCGCGGCACTCCGGCGGTCAGCAGCACGCGCGCCTTCTTTCACTACCGCCCCTCGCAGATGCCCGCCGCCGGCGGCCATGCGATCGGCAACTCGAACCTCGTGAAGGCTGAGACGCTTGCCGCGTTCCTCGAGGAAAAGATCCTGCCGCCGCTCCTGCCTCCCAAGTCATGACACAGGTGATCGTCATCCCGTTCGCGATCGCCTTTGCGCTCGCCGTCGCGTTCGTGCCGCTGTGCCGGCGGCTGGCCTTCAGGCTCAATCTGGTCGCGCATCCGCGCGACGATCGCTGGCACCGCAAAACCATCCCGATGCTGGGTGGCATTGCCATCGGGCTCGCCACCTTCGGCGCGTCGGCGATCACCGGCATTGCCGGTGAGGTGCCGGTCTTCCTCGGCGCCGCAATGGTGATTTTCGTCGTCGGCCTCGTGGACGACGTGTTGAACCTGAAGCCGTCGACGAAGCTGGTCGTGCAGCTGGCCATGGCGTCGGTGCTGGTCGCGTTCGATTTCCGTCTCAACTGGGTCGAGTCGCGATTGCTCGACAGCGCGTTGACCATGGTGTGGGTGGTCGGCCTGACCAACGCCTTCAACCTGCTCGACAACATGGACGGCCTGTGCGCGGGCACCGCGGTAGTGGTGGCGCTGATGATGGTCGCGGGCCTGTGGACCGGCGTCACGCGCGAGATCGCCGGCGAAGAAATGGCGTTTCTCTCGATGATTGCCGGCGCCGCGTCGGGCTTCCTCGTCTACAACTTTCCGCCCGCGTCGATCTTCATGGGTGACTGCGGCAGCCTGATGCTCGGCTTCAGCCTCGCGGCGATGGCGCTGGGCTCGGAAGGCGTCCGCGGCAGCCGCACCGACGTGCTGACCGTGATCGTGGCGCCGGTGTTCGTGCTGTTGATTCCAATCTTCGACACCACGCTGGTCACGGTCGCGCGCATTCTTTCCGGACGATCGCCCGCAGTCGGCGGCCGCGATCATTCATCGCATCGCCTCGTTGCCATCGGGCTGTCGGAGCGATCCGCGGTGTTCCTGTTGTGGGGCCTCGCGGCCATGGGTGGCGCGATCGGGTTGATCGTCCGCAACACCACGCAAGGCTGGTCGATCGTGGTCGGCGGATTGTTCCTGACGCTGCTGGGACTGTTCGCGGTCTATCTCGCGCGCGTGCGCGTCTACGACGACCGCGCGGTTCCGCCGGCGCGGGAAAGCCGCTTCACGCCGCTGGTCAACGAGTTCATGCACAAACGGCGGGTCATCGAAGTGATGGCCGACTTCGTGCTGATCGGCGCGGCCTATTACCTGGCCAACCGCTGGCGCTTCGACGTCGAGGCCTACGCGGCCAACGCGGACACCTTCTATGGCTCGCTGCCGATCGTGGTCAGCGTGCAGCTGGTGAGTTTCTTCATCGCCGGGGTCTATCGCGGCGAGTGGCATTACTTCGTCTGGCGGCAGGCCGTGACCGTGCTCAAGGGCGCGGCGCTCGGCGTCTCCGGCGTCACGCTGTTCGTGATCGCGCTCTACGACTTCACCGCCGATTCGAAGATGATCTTCGTCTACTACGCGCTGCTGGTGCCGGTGTTCGTGATCGCCTCGCGCGCCTCGCTTCGCCTCGCCGGCGGCCTCCTGCGCCGCTAGACCCCGCCTCGCACCGCAGCGGCTTGAAATATAATCGTCGCCGCTGACCCGCACCTCTCTCGCGCGCCTCGTCGCCTTCAATACCGCCGCCCTGGCGGTATTCGCCATCCTCGGCGGCGCGATCCTCGAAATTTATTGCCGCACCGTGATTGACGATGGCGGACGCTTCGAGTTCGAGATGTGGCGGTACGCCAAGGCACTCAAACAGCCTCGCGCCGATGCCGAGCTGCCGTTCTCACATCGTCCCAATGGCCGCGCCCACATCATGGGCGCGGATGTGGCGATCAACAGTCTCGGGTTGCGTGACGACCGTGAGATCAGTCCTGAGAAAGCGGCCGGCACGACGCGTATCCTGATGCTGGGTGATTCCGTCACGTTCGGCTTCGGCGTTGCCGGGTCGGAAACGACGGCACAGCAACTCGAGGCATTGCTCAAGTCCGAACGGCCAGCTGCGCGTATCGAGGTGCTGAACGCCGGCGTCGGCAATTACAACACCTCCATGGAGGTCGCCGCGTACTTTCAGTTCTGGCGCGCTCTCGCCCCCGACATCGTGCTGCTGAATTTTTTCGTCAATGACGCGGAGCCGACGCCCGTGCCTCGCGGCAATCTGCTCACCCGATACAGTCTCGCCGCCGTGTACTTCGGCAGCCGGGTCGACGCGGTGTCGCGAATGACGAATGGCGCTCCGGGATGGCAGGATTATTACGGCGGGTTGTTCGATGATCAGCAACCCGGCTGGCAGAAAGCGAAAGCGGCGATCGCCGCGCTGAAAGCCGCCTGTGATTCCGACCAGCGCCCGCTGGCGATCGTCAACTACCCGGACTTGCACCAGACCCGGCCTTACCCGCTCACCGCGATCACCACCAAGGTCTCTCAGCTTGCGGACGGGCTGTCGATCCCGTTCCTCGACCTGACGCCGGAAGTCACGGACCAGGAGAACGCCGCATTGCTGTGGGTGAACGGCGGCGATCCGCATCCGAACGGCGCGACCAACACTCGCTATGCGCGCCGGATTGCGACGTGGCTGCTAACGCGGTGGCTCGCCGAGCAGCGAAATAGCCGGTGACGCGAAAGACCGGCGACAACCGCCGCAGCACGATCGGCAGCGCGGCGCCGTACGGGTTACTGTCGCCATAAAAAATGACCGCGTCGGGTTTCAGATACAGGAAGTCCTCGAGGTCGGCCTTGTAGGCGAAGGCATCTTCTCCGGGGAAGCCAAGGTTGGCGACTCGTACGGGATAGGACACCCGCGCCTGCAACCGTTGTTCGCGCTGCGCCGGCAGCGCCTCCTCCGGAAGCACGCCGACGCTGAACACCGTGCCGGGGCCGATCATCAAGATGCGTTTTTCAGCGGCCTGCTTGCGGCCAAGCACCTTGCCTCTATAGCCCCAGACATTGACGGCCATGTTCGGCGCCAGCTTGTGATGCAGGTAGATGTCGGCCGCGAGAATGATCGCCGACGCGATGCCGAAAAACAATGCAGATGGCAATGAAATGGAACAGCCATCCCCTGCGCCGACTGAGCACGATGGCCGGCTTCTTGGTCTCGCTCAAAACAGCGTGTAGATGAACGGACCGAGGACGCTGGACTGCGAGAACACCATCAGCAAGCTGAGCAGCAGCAGCACCAGCACTAGCGGGGCCAGCCAATATTTCTTCTGCTCCCGGAAGAACTGCCAGAACTCGATAAAGACTCGACCCTTTGCCACGCTGATCTCCAGAGAGATTATGTTCGCGCGGCTCGGTCGCGCGCAACCTCGACGCCGTCGAGCTTCAGCGCGGCCATCATCGCCATCGCCACGAATACGAACATCAGCGGCTGCATCGTAATGGTGTAGCGCATGTTCGTCAGCACGAAACAGATCGTCAGCGGCACGTAGACGATCGGGACGAGCAGGAACGCGGCCGCCATTCTGCGCCGGACCGCGATCACCGCGCCGGCGAGGAAGACGAAGAAGTACGCGGCTGACAGGGCCGTGCCCGCCGCATAGGCCAGGCGCGCGCCGCTGAACTGCTGAGTCGCGTGCACGTCGTCGCTGCCGCGAATGATGAAGAGCCGCACCATGCGATAAGCGGAGGCGGCGACGAACGCCATCGGGTCGCGGCCGATGTTGTCCATGGCCAGCGCCATGTAGCGCCGCATCATGTGCAGCTCCGCCCGGTAAAACACGGCGTTGGCGCGAACGTCGTCGACCGGCGGACAGGGATTGACGGCGCCGCTGACGAGGTCCGATCGCAGCCGCCACCGCGATGCGAGCGCTCCCGCCAGACCGCCTTCGACTTCCAGATCGGTCTGAAAGCCACGCCACTGCCGCGGAATGGCGATGCGCGATCCATCGCCAATGCGCAGAGCCGCGACCGCGTTATCGAACGAGAATTCGGCGCGCGCCTCGGCCGGCGCTTCAGGCAGCAGATACCGCACCGCTCGATTCAGATCCGCGGCGTCGACGATGCCGTTGCCGTCGAGGTCGTTGGCGCCGTCGATTTGTTCCTGCCAGGCGATGTGGCGGGCGATCCGCGCGAGATCGAACACATCCAGCGTCAGCTGATGGCGGTCGAGATCCTGCAGGTGACGATCGTCGACGAACAGCACGAATGTTGACGATGCGAAGCTGCCGGATTCGAAGAGGTAGTACAGAGTGGTTTGCGGCGGCGGCGCCGGGATTGCGAACGACACACGCTGGCCGGCTGCGACCGGGCTGACGCGCTGTCGATTCCCGTCACGATCGGTCCAGTAGACGAGCGTTAGCGTCTGGCCGGCGATGCAGCTATTCGGAGCGGCCGTGACGATGACCGGTGATTCGGTGATGCTGGTGTAGGGCAGCGGCGGCGAATCGAAGATCGATCGCGGATTGCGGGCGCGGCTCTCGAGATACGGGCCCACCTGCAGCGTGCCGTACCAGAGCTGAATGCCGCCGTGCGTGCTCGTCGGCATGAACGTGTTCGTCAACCGGTAGTTGCGGACGATCCACGGCGTCAGCGCCGCGGTCACGGCGATGCTGAACACGATCGCGCGAACCAGGTGCGCGCGTGTTCGACCGATCAGCACGTAGCCGGCCGCGACGATCGCCGGCAGCAGGATCATGTTCGGCCGGAACTGCGGCACGACGCCGGAGAGGAATCCGCCGATCGCAATATCGATCGTGCTGCCGGCGCGCGCGCCCCTCGCAAGGAGCAGCAGCGACGACAGGAACAGCACCGTGCAGACGGCGTCCGACGCCTGCGTCGATGCGTAGACCGTGTTGAACGAGAAGATGCCGAGGATCAGGGCCGCAAGCGTCGCGGTCCGGTTGCCGACGAGCGGCAATGCCAGGCGATAGAGCAGCACCGGCGCGGCGGCGTTGATGAACACTTGCGCGAGCACCGGCACCCAGACGCGATCGCCGAACAGCCAATAGAAAAACGCGCCATAGTACGCGTAGCCCCACGGCACGTCGGTGGTGCCGAACGGTTCGCCTCGCGCCAGCGCCTTCGCCAGCTCGTGATACTGATCGATGCCCTGCCAGCCCCACGGGTGCGGCGCCCACACGAACGTGAAGAAGAGCCCGAGGGCGAGCGTGATGAGCGACGCGACGACGACGGTGCTGCGCGAGTCGAGAAGCCGCGCAATCATCCGCGATCGACCGGGCCGCTGAATTCCGGTCCGCCCGCTGCCGGATAGCCGCCGCTGTGACCGGCGGTGTCGGCGCTGACCCAGAAGGAGAACAGCTGGCCGCGCGTCATCGCAAAACGCAGACGCACCCGGCGATGTCTAATGGCCGCGAGTGACGGCGCACTGCTCCAGGTGATCCGCTGCTTCGTGCTGTCGCCGCCATAAGGCGCGCACGCATCGATCGTGAACGGCGCAATGGCATTTCCAGAGTCGTCGAGCACTTCGGCGCGCAGCTGGCCTTTGCTCACGTCCGCGTTTACGAACAGATGCTCGCCGGCAAAGGTGATCGGCCGCGTCGTCAGCGTGCCGCTGCCGGACGGTTGCCGGATGACGCGGGCGCCATCCGGGTCGAAGTCCATCGACGCGAACCCGTCGCGCCTGAGCGTGGCGAGGCCGGTGGAGCACACGCCGGGCGCGTTGCTGCCCGGCCGTCCCTGCCGCCCGCTCACGTAGAAGTACAACTGATCGCCCACGATCAGGCACCCGCCACCGGCGGATTGCACGTTCGCCCAGTTCCAGCTGCCCACCACGTCCGACACCGGCAGGAACGCTTTCCGCTCCGGGCGATGCCAGTGAAACCCATCGCGGCTGAAGCCGAGCGTGACCTCGTTGATCTTCTCGCGGAGGCCCGACTCGCCACGCCACACCGAGAAGAGACCGAGCATCACGCTTTCGTATGCTACGCAATCCAGGTTGTAGAGCTCCGATCGCGCTGCCATTTCCGGTCTGGCGAAATCGCGTGAATCGGATTTCACCCACGCCACCGGGGCGCGGCCGTTCCACTTCGGCGCCGCCGCAAAATCCGGCGACTCCCAGTATTTGCGGAAGCGGCCGCTGATCGATCCGAGGTACTGATTCGCGCGCAGGCTGAAGCACCAGACGTTGCGGAACGGATTGAAGAAAAACGTCGACCGATCGTCGGTGAAGCCGGTGCGGCCGATCCCCGTCCAGTGGACGCCGTCCGGCGAAGTGTACAGCTCGAGACCGAGGTCGTTGAACAACGACATTTTGTAGCGCCGCTTCGGATCGCGCTCCTGCAGGTCGAGCCAGACAGTGCTCGAATCGCGGCTCGCCTGGCTAACGACGTTCGTGCCGGGAACGACATCGAGGTTTGGGCGCTTCCAGGCAATGCCGTCCTCTGACGTCGCGAGGCTCGTGACGCCGCCGTAGCCGCTCATGTACCACATCTTGAACAGCCGATCCTTCGGATCGTAGAAGACGCCGTCGCTGAAGACCATTGCCGCCGGATTGGGCGCTGTTTTCGTCCGCTCAGCCGCCTCGTCGCGCAGCTCCCACGGCTGCTCGGGCTTCAACACGGGATTCACCGGGTGATACACGGCCGCATGCCATGTGCGCACCATGTTGGTCGACTCGATCAGGAAGTCGTCGACGAACAACTGGCGGCCGACGTCGATCGGAATCGTCGCCGGCGGCGACACCAGATACGGCGGCGTGATCGGATGTTCGTCGGGGACTTGCAACCGAGGCGGCCACGGCGTGCCGAGCGTGATGCCGTTATAGAGCCGCTCGGCGGCGTCGATGCCGCGCCAGCGGGCGAACGGCAATGACAGGGTCGCGGCGGCAGTGGCGCGGACGAACGTGCGGCGTGTCAATCTCAAGTGGTTGCCGATGCCACGGTGTACTATACACGCGCGGTGAGCGGACCAATCCAGCAACTGCGGGCCTTGATGGTGTGGGCCGGCGTGATCATGGCCGCAGCCGCTGCTTCGCAAGGCGCGCTCGACGCTGCCACGGCGTGGGCAGAGGCGGTCCGATCATCATCGATCGATACGGCGACGGCGGCCCGCGTCGATCGGTTGCTCGATGGCAGGGAAGCGCGCCTCACCACGCGCGCCGTCGAAGGTCAGCCCGCCAACGCGCTGGTGACGATCGCGCGGCCGGAGTCGGCGCAGCCGCTCGTCGATGCGGCCAACGGCGCACTCGATCGGCTGACGGCGTGGCTCGGCCGCCTGCCAGGCAATCGATTGACGATCGTCGATGTGCCTGCGCACGCCAATCTCGCCGGCGCGGCCTATCCCGGCATTGCGATCACCAGCTCACGCCTGTTCACGACCCGGCGCGAGTTCGCGGCGGAACGCGCGCTCACGGTGGCGATTGCGCGGCAGTATGCATTGGCCTTCGCGGATGCGTCCGAAGACGATTCGTGGTTCGTGGAAGGGATGGCTGCGTACTTCGCGACGCGCGCGGTTCACGAGGGTTTCGAAGGACGGTACTACCTGACGCTGCGCTACTTCGGCGGCTATGTGCCGCACTCGCTGCGCGCCATCGTCATGTCGCCGAATCCGCTCGATCCGCGACCGAGGGTGTTGCAGCTCGCGGAAGTCTTCGAGCCTGCCGATGCACCGTGGCGCCTTGCACACGGCGCCGATCGCGATCGCGCGCATCGCTTGACCATGGCGCTGCACACGCTCGAGCGATTCATCGGCTGGCCCGCTTTGCAGGCGACGCTCAGCGCGTTCGTGGAGCGTCATCGCGGCAGGACGCCGACGCTGAGCGACTTCGCCGCCGTCCTGTCTGAACAGCGCGGCGGCGACATGACGTGGTTTTTCGATCAGTCAATGCGCATGGACGCGCGCTTTGACTATGCCGTCGTCAATCTCACGACCACGGCGGGCTCTCCGTCCAGGTTCGAGACGACCGTGGAGGTCAGGCGGCTTGGCGAGGCGACGTTTGACGGCACGGGCCTGCCGCGCGCCACTTCAACGGCGCGATCGTTGCCGCTCGTGACCAGGTTTGCCGATGGCGCGGAGATCACCGAGTGGATCGACGGCCGCGATCGCGATTGGCAATTCCGCTATTCGTCCGCATCCCCGGCAACGCTCGCGAGCGTGGACCCGGAGGCGATCTTGCTCCTCGACGCCGACCGCACCAACAATACGCGCACGGTGAATCCGCCCTTGCACACGGTCGGCGCGCGGCTGGCGTTCAACTGGCTTTCCTGGCTGCAGGACGCAATGCTGGCCTGCACGGCGGTGATATGAGGGCGCTCAAGGCGCTTGGCGGCGGATTGCGGCGCGTGTTGCTATCGCCGCTCGTGGTCGTTGCCGCCATGGTGGCGATGCTGGCGGCGGCCGCGCCATTTGCTTTCGTTATCGGCTCGGAGCTCCAGACCGCGTTGTCGAATCAGCAACCGATCTCCCGTGACGCCGGCGAGATCGACCCCGAGTGGTGGTTCGAGTACCGCGAGCACGCCGAAGGACTGGTCGCCACTTTCACGCCGGCGATCATCGGCTTCGCGGCGCCGCTCAGCAATCTCAGCGCCCTGCTCGACGGGACAGCCCCGCCGCTCGCGATGCTCGGTCCTTTTGCATTGGCGATCGTGGTGTGGTCATTCCTCTGGGGCGCGGCGCTCGAGCGTTTCGCGCATGGCGGGACGCGATCCGGATTCTTGCGCGCCGGCGCGCGAACGTTTGCCAGGTTCCTGATCATCAGTCTGGCCGCAACGGCCGCCGTCGCCGTCCTGTACTTGACGCTGCACCCACTGTTATTCGCCGTTGCGGCGCCGGGTCTCGAATCGTCGGCCTCAACGGAGCGCAACGCCTTCATGATCCGGGTCGCGCTCTACGTAGTATTTGGCGGGGCGCTGACGGCGATTGGTCTGGTCGCTGATTACGCGCGCGTGATTGTCGTGCTCACGTCGATCGCATCACCGCTCGATGCGATGCGATCCGCCGCCGCGTTCGTGCGCCGCAATTTCGGATCGGCGATCACCTTATATCTGCTGACCGGATTGCTGTTTGCCGCCCTGCTGACGGTCTATGGCTACGTTGATGTCTACGGCGGATCGCGTGTCGGCGGATGGCGCGGCATCGCGATTGCGCAGGCCTACATCGTGGCGCGGCTGGTGATCCGGTTGACGTTCGGCGCGTCGGAGATTCAGTTGTATCGCGCGCTGACCGATCAGTCGCGGTCGTGACCGTTGGGATAGTCGGGTCCGCCCGCGGCGGCATAGCCGCGGCTGCGGCCGGCTTCCGAATCCGCAACCCAGAACGAAAATAGCCGGGACCGCGTGAGGACGAAGCGGAAGCGCACCGTCTGACCGCTCAGCTCTTGGAGCGTCGCCGCCGATTGCCATTGCACGCGATGCTTCGTTGAATCGCCGCGCACCGGCTCGCACTGCACGGCCGAGTGCCCGGCGATCACCTTGCCGCCGGCGTCCAATATTTCAACGCGGACTTCTCCCTGGGCGTCCGCGTTCACGAACAGGTGACCGCCGCGGAATTTCATCGGCCGCGTCACGACGCTCGAGCGATCGCCGCGGATCTCACGCGGCATGCCGGCAGGCCACACGTCCGTCAGCGACGCGAAGCCGTCGCGCCTCAGCGTGGCGAGACCGGTGCTGCATTTCCCCGGCAGGTCGGTGCCGGGAATGCCCTGGCGCCCGCTCACATAGAAATAGAGACGATCGCCGGCGATCAGGCAGCAGCCGCCCGCCGACTGCACGTTCGCCCAGTTCCAGTCACCCTGGCGCTCCGAAACGGAGATAAACGGATCCCGCCAGCTGCGATCCCAGTGAAAGCCGTCGCGGCTGAAACCGATGCAAAGGTCGTTCGGTTTCTCGCGCGTCCGCTGCTCGCCGCGGAAGATCGTGAAGAGTCCGAGCATCACGCTCTCGTACGGAGTCGCGTCGAGGTTGTATAGCTCCGGCGCGGCGTTGAGATCAGCGCGTCGAAGATCGGCGGAGTCGGCGCCGATCCACGAGACCGGTTCATCGGCGGACCATTTCGTCGTCGCGAAGTCCGCGGATTCGAAGTAGCGGCGGTAACGTTTGATGCCGCTCGGATCGTCAGCGCGCAGGCTGAACGACCAGCGCTTGCGAAACGGATTCCGAAACATCGTGCTGCGATCGCCGCAGGGCCCGGTGCGCCCGACCGTGCGCCAGCGGATGCCGTCCGCGGACTCGCTCAATCGCAGCGCTCCCTCGCTCATGATGTACGACGCCATCTTGTAGCGGGAGTCGCGCGAGGGTGATTCGTGATCGAGCCACACCGTGTTCGAATCGCGAGGGGCCGGCGAGACGATGTTCGTGCCGGGAACGATCGGCAGGCGTGGCTTCTGCCAGGTGATGCCGTCGCGTGATGTGGCGAGCGCCGTCGACTGCTGGTAGCCGGCCATGTAGAACATCTTGAAGAGGCGATCGGCGGGATCGAAAAAGACGCCGTCGCTGAAGACCATGGCCGACTGGCTTGGCTGGATCTTCGTATTGATGGCGTGAGGATCGCGCGTTTCCCATGGCTCTTCCGGCGTCAACACCGGATTGGCTGGGTGATACGTTGCTTGATGAAAGGCGCGATGCAGCGACGATTCCTCGATCAGAAAATCGTCGACGAACAGCTGCCGCCCGGTCTCGATGTTGATGACCGCGGGCGGCGCCGCAAGATACGGCGGCTTCTCCGGCGCGAACAGCGGCGGCACGCGCCGCGGCGGCCACGGCGACGGCAGCACGATTCCGTTGTAAAGAGTTTCGCGCGGAGCCGGCTGAGCGCGGAGCGCCGATGGCAGCGCGACGCCGGCCACGGCAGCTTTCAGAAACGCGCGTCGCGAGACGCCGGACGGCTCGAACACCGCAGGTATACTACCGCATGCGTCGACGGGGTCTGGCCCTCATCTGCATCGCGATGGCGCTGGTGATCGGACGCTGGCCGGCTATCGTCACGGCGCAGACTTCACCACAGATCGATCTCAGTCGAGTGGCGGGCCATGACGCATGGAAGAACGGCGCGGCCATTTATCTGCAATCGCGAGCCGATGAAGAGCGCTTCGATCGCACGTTCTTCATCAAGGGCTATCGCCACGACGGCGTATGCGTGTTCGGCTGTCACGTGACGTGGACGTTTCGATCGCTGCCGCTCGGTCGTTGGACCGCCGTGACTGACCCGGTGGCGCGCACGTTTGCCACGCTCGAGCGGGAGCTTGGCTGGCCGACGTTGCAAGGCGCGCTCAGCGTGGCGGCGTCGGGGGCCAATCCCGATCCCATCGCGGCGATGAGCGACGCCACCGGCCGCGATCTCGCGCCGGTGTTTGCCGCGGCCACGATGCCAAGCGATCCCGCGATCACCGGCGTCTCATCGAGCAGTGCCAGCTGCGCGACGCCCTGCTTTCATACGCAGGTGTCGCTCGCGCGCGGTGGTCCGCTGCCGTTTCCACTGCCGCTGCGAGTCTCGTTCGCCGACGGCAAGCAGATCGAGACCGCATGGCAAGGGCGTGATCGAGTCGCGTTTGAAAGCGCCGCGCCGGCGGTGGCGGTGCGCCTCGATCCCGATCGCGTGTGGCTGCTCGATCGCAATCCGCTGAACAATGCGCGTCTCGAGCCGAAGACGACCAACGTGCCGATCGTGAAATGGGCGGCGCGGTGGATCACGTGGCTGCAGGACGCCATGCTGACGCGGACCTTCCCGGTATAATTGCTGGCTGATGCGGGTGTTGGTGTTCGCGGCGGCGCTCTACCTTCTCACGCCTGGCCATCCCGACATCCTGTTGTCCGGCGTGCCGCTTGGCCAGACGGGCGCGTTCCTTTTGATCACGGTGCTGTTGGCGTGGGCGTGGACGCGCCACGTCGCCGTTCGCGTGCCGCCGTCCCTGATTCGACTCCTTGGCGTTGCGATCGCGGTGAAGTTCGCGATTGCACTGACCGTGCCGCATACCGGCTGGCTGGCCGCCTACTACGCGAACGATCAGCTGAAGCCTCCGGTGCGGCGGTCGCTCGACTTTCAGATACCGGGCGCCACCCGGATCGATCGACAACTTTCGTTCGTCGACACCCAGTTCCCGGTCCACTTCTACAACGAGCAGGGTTTCAATTTCGGCTTGCGCCGTGAAGCGACGGAACCCTTCTCGGTTTTGTGGCGCGGCTATGTCGAGCCCGATGAGCCGCTGCGTCTCGCTGCCGAGGCACGCGGCCCACTCGAAGTGTCCGTCGACGGCGTCACGATCGAAGGCCCGCCCACGATCGCTCCCGGCAAGCACGTAATCGAAGTGCGGTATCGAAAAGCAAAGGAGATCGAAGGCGCGGCTCACGTGCGGCCGCTCGATGCCGGCGGCCAGCCACGCCCGTGGGCGATCGGCGAAGTGACCCCGCACGAAGTCCCGAAATCCCAGCGCACCGTCGCCAGGTGGCTCGCTCCGGTTGGCTGGCTCGCGCACGCCGTGGCGCTCGTCGCCTTCGTGCTGGGCGCCTGGCCTGTCCTGAGCGCCAGGGCGCGCGAGATCGCGAGCCTGCCGATCATCGAAAAGGCGCACCACTATGTCGCTCCAGTGGTGATCCTCGGCCTGTCGCTGCAGGGACTCTGGAAGACGCGGCACCTCGTCGGCAACGTCTGGTCGTTGACGGGTGGCGATGACTGGCTCGCGTTCGAGATGCAGGCTCGCGATGCCATGCTGAACGGCTGGATGATGCAGTCGGATGTCGCTCGCGGCCTTGGCGAACCGTTCATCGTGTACCCGGGCTACAGTTATTTCCTGGTCGGCGTGCACTGGCTGACGGGCGAATCCATGGCCGGCGCCATCCTCGCGAATTTTGTGATGCTCGCGCTGGCAACCGTCCTGGTGCATGCCACCGCGGTGCGTTTCACGTCGAAGCTGGGAGCCCTGATCGCCGTGGCATGGCTGCTGGCCCTGCAGCAAATGGATTTCGTGCGCTACTACACGGTGACCTTGCTCAGCGAGAATCTCTACTTCGTGCTCGTGGCATTGACCATCTATGCGCTGGTCCGGTTCTGCGCGCGCGGCTCGATGGCCTGGATTGTGTGCGGCGGCCTGGCGGCCGGCGCCGCGGCCGCGACCCGCCCGACCATGATGCTGTTCATGCCGATTGCCGCAATCGTGGCGGCGCTTGCCATGTTCACCGCTCGCCGCTACATGCGCGCGCTGGTTGCGCCGGCGCTGCTCGCGATCTGCTTCATGATGGCGATCGCGCCGATTACGTATCGAAACTACGTGATGTCGCGGAAGATCGTCCTGGTCACCGAGGGACAGGCGCCGACCTTCATCAACTACAACCTGCCAACGTCCGATCCCGAGGCCAACCTGAAGTACGTGCAGGCGTTCAGGGGCAGCAACTCGTCGGCGGCGCGCATCCTCCTGCAAATCCTGCTGGACCATCCCGGTGAAACGCTGCGCAACTGGGGCATCAAGGCCGGCTTCGGGTTGGGCATGGTCCACTGGATGGGCTCGGGAACGCCGCATCCTGAACTGGCGCTGACCTCGCTGTTTTACCTGGTCGCGCTCGTCTTCGTCCGAAGCGCGCGGACGCTGCCGGCATTGCTGGTGCACGGCTTCATCCTCACGCACCTCGTGACGCTGCTGCTGACGATGCCATCGAATTACGGCTACCGTATGGTGCTGTCGATGTACATCCTGATGGTGATTTTCGCCGGCGCTCTCGTCGCGCAGTTCCTCGAACGACGATCCTGGAGTCGCGCGTCGACCGTGGCGCCCGCATGATTTTTGTCGCGCTCCCGGCCTACAACGAATCCGAGGCGTTGCCGCGATTGCTGCAGCGCATGCGCGATACGCAGCCGCTGCTGCCCGAGCCGCTCAGCGTGATCGTTGTCGATGACGGCAGCACGGACGGTACGGCAGCGGCGGCCAGGCAATACGACAGCGCGGCGATGCGGGTCGAGGTGGTGGTGCACGAGCGCAACCGCGGGCTGCATGGGGCGCTCGATACCGGTTTTCGCGCCGCCGTAGAACGGGCCGGCGCCGACGACTGGGTGCTCACGATGGACGCCGACGACACACATTCGCCGGACCAGATCGGCACGATGCTCGCCAAGGCGAAGGCCGCCGGCGCGAATGTCGTGATTGCGTCCCGCTTCCAGCCGGGCGCGGAATGGTTCGGCCTCAGCTGGGATCGCGTGCTGTTCAGCAAGACGGTCAGCTGGATGTTCCGTATCGCGTGGCCGATGCGCAACGTCCGCGATTACACCTGCGGCTATCGCCTGTATCGCGCGGATCTCCTCAAGCAGGCCTACCGGAAGTGGGGCGACGGCTTCGTCAACGAGCCGAGCTTCGCGTGCATGCCTGACGTGTTGTGGAAAGTGAGCCGGCTGTCCCCGGTGTTCGCCGAGGTGCCGCTGTCGCTCCATTACGAGCGCAAGCCGGGCGAGAGCAAGATGAACGTCGCGCGCACGATCAGGCGCACCCTCGGGCTGATCGTCAAGCGGCGATTCGGGATCAACACCTGAGCGAATCCAGGAGCTACCGCGCCGACATTGATGGCCTCCGCGCTGTCGCGGTGCTGGCGGTCGTCGGCTATCACGCGTTCCCGGGCATCATCCGGAGCGGCTTCGTTGGCGTCGACGTCTTCTTCGTCATCTCCGGATTCCTGATTACGCGCAACATCGCCGGCGCGCTCGATGCCGGCTCGTTCTCGTTTGCCGATTTCTACGGGCGGCGCGTTCGCCGGATCTTTCCAGCACTGCTGCTCATGCTGATCGCGATCTACGCGATCGGTTGGGTCTTCCTCTTCACCAATGAATTCCGCGAGCTCGGCAAGCACACGGCGGCCGGCGCCGGGTTCGTGTCCAACCTCGCGCTGCAGGCGGAGGCGGGCTACTTTGATTACTCAGCGGACGCCAAGCCGCTGTTGCACCTCTGGTCGCTCGGCATCGAGGAACAGTTTTACCTGGCGTGGCCGCTGCTGCTCTGGCTGATCTGGCCGCGCGTCAATCCCACGCTCGTGCTGATCGCCGTGACGGCGGCCTCGCTGGCCGCATCGCTCTACGCGTCGTTCCACTATCCCGTCGCGGCGTTTTACTTTCCGCTCTTCCGCGTCTGGGAGCTGGCATGTGGCGCGTTGCTGGCACTGGCGGTGCCTGCCGGCATCTTCGCCTCGAGCCGGCACGTGATCGGCGCTGCGGGCCTCGCGGGCATTGCGATCGGCGTGATGATCGCGGCCGATCGCACGGTCTTTCCAGGCTGGTGGGTGTTGTTGCCGGCCGGCGGCGCGTGGTTGTTGATCGCCGCCGGGCCGAACGGCATGGTCAATCGCCTGCTGGCGCTGCCGCCGCTGGTGTGGATTGGATTGATCAGTTATCCGCTCTACTTGTGGCACTGGCCGCTGCTGACGTTCGCGAGGATTCTCGATGGCCCGCTGCCGTCGCGAAGCGTCCGCATCACAATGGTTGCGATCAGTGTCCTGTTGTCGTGGTTGACGATGCGCGCAGTGGAACGGCCGCTGCGCCGATCGATTAACGGCGGCCGTAAGGCGATCGTCCTGTCCGCGTGTATGGCGGTGGTGTGCGCGATCGGCCTCGCCACCTATGCGTGGGACGGCCTCGCGTTTCGTGCCGTCGCGCGCCGATCGCAGCCGTACATCGCATCGATGGTCGAGTCGCCGCGCAGCAAGGAGTGCTTCGACATCCAGTACGCGCACGAGCGCGCCGACGGCTGGAATTGCCAAATCAACGCGGCCGCAGGACCGCCCACGGCGTTCGTGTTCGGCGATAGTCATGTTGCATCCCTGCTTCCCGCATTCGAAGCCGCAGCAGAAGAGCGCGGCCGCAGTCTCTACTTGACCGGGTTTTCGGGATGTCCGCCGCTCGTTGGCATCAGGCAGGTTCGCGCCGATCTCGTCGTGCGGAATTGCGAGGCGCTCAACGAGCGCGTGTTTCGCTTTGTCGTCGATCGGAAGATTCCCGATCTCTATCTGGTCGCCGCCTGGAGTTACTACACCGACGGCGATTACACCGGCGACAATTACAGCCTGCTGACGGACGGCGAGACTCGGCCGACGCTGGCGGGATCGCGCCTCGCCTTCGAGCGCGGGCTGGACCTCACGCTGTCGCGCTATCGCGCCGCCGGCGTGCGGCTCCACTTCGTGATGAAGGTGCCGTCTCAGTTGCGCGCGGCCACGGCCCTGGTCCGCGCGGTGATCACAAGCGGGCCTGAATCCGTTGAGGCGATCCGCGGCGTGTCCGTCCCCATCGAGCAACATCATCGATTGATGTCTTACGTCTCTTCGGTGTTTGCCGCCCGCCAGGTCTCGTTGATCGATCTCGATCCCGCATTCTGCAGCGATGGCGTGTGCGCGTTCGCGCAACCGGGTGCTTCGTTTTATATGGACAACAACCACCTGACGGTGACGGGAGCGTTGCGGGCGGCGCCGATCCTGGCGCAACACCTGTCCTTGCCTTAGCGGCTGAGATAACGCTTGCCGCGATTGATCACGGCGCGGCTCCAGTATTTCGCGTAGAGCGTTTCGAAATCGCGGCAGTTGCCGTTGAACGACGCCGTCGAGATCCGGGCGTAGTAGTTGAACGCCGTGTCGTTCCGGATCATCGCCTGGCAGCGCGCCAACAGGAACATATCGCTCAGCGCATCGACGATCGCATCGCGATCCGTGTAACCAGGATCCTTGTAATCACTGAAGTAGCGGCCGACGCCGGGAGGAGGGAAGACCTTCCGTCGAGTAACGGTATTCGGCAGCTGCGACAGCAGGTCGTGCATCATCTGCGAATCCGCCGCGAAAAAGATCTTCGCGCTCTTGCGAAGGTATTTCGGCAGACCGTTGATGGCCAATCGATAGGCGAGGCGGACCCTGCGAAGGAACGTCTGCTCGCGGGAGAAGATGTCGGTATTGACCCGGCCGTGATACGGCTGGCCTTTTGCGAATTCGCCGTTGCCCTGCGCGAGGTTGACACCGACCACGAACGAATCGCGGAAGTGCGCATCGGCGAACGCATCGATGCCGCGTTTCACGAAATCGCGCGGCTGAATGTACGAATAAAAGTCCTTGAGAATCCAGAACTGGCGCGCGAGGTCGCCCTTCGCGTCCAGCCGGTTGAGCCCGTGATAGGCGCTGAGGACGATGTGCGGCCGGTCGTCACCGGATTTCAGGATCGCAGCCGCCTCCGGCAGGTGATCGACATCCGGCTCGGGCGGTCCCGGCCACGCCTCGCACGGCGCGTAATGAATGCGCACGCCCTGGATCACCGGCGGCGCCTCGAGGAACTCGGTGAAGTAATTGAGCGATGGATCTTTCAGGTGTGACAGGCCGCGCCAGTCGACGATCACGTCTCGATCAAGCTGCCGCGCGAACCAGATCGTGCCGGCGAGACTGAGCAGGTTCGATCCGATGCCGCTCCACGGATGCGGATGCGTGACGACGTAGCGTCTGGCCGGCGTCATCAACAACCCGGCGCGCTAGATCGTGCGGCCATATTCGTCGATCAGCGACACCACCCTGTCGATATCGGCTTCGCTGAGTCCCTGGTGCATCGGCAGCAGCAGCGTCGTGTTGGCCGCCTGCTCGGTGCCCGGCAGGTCGCGGCCGTCGTGCTGATAGATCGGCAGGCGATGCAGTGGGTAGTAGCGGAACGTGACGTAGACCTGGCGCTCGCGCAAGTACGACGCGAGCGTGTTTCGATTCGATGGCGACATCTGCACCCAGTAGAAGTACGGCACCGAGTGGTCGTCGAGCAGGGCCGCCGGCGGCAGCTTGAGCCAGCGGTGCGATTTCAGCCGGTCGTTGTAGGCGCGCGCGACCTTTCGCCGGCGCTCTGCGAACGACCCGACCTTCTTCAACTGTTCGAGTCCGATCGCCGACGACAGGTCGTTCATGATCGCCCGCCGCCCGGGACGCGCCACATCGAATTCCCACCAGCGGTCGCCGGTCTTCGAGATCGCCGACGTGGTGCCGAGACCGAGATAGAGGTCGAGGCTGAGCGTGGCGTTTTGTCCGGGCGCCTTCGAATAGATCATCCCGCCGTCGCCGGTGGAGATCATCTTCATCGAGTCGAACGACCAGACGCCGAAATCGCCGGCCGTGCCGCAGGCGGTGCCATCCGGCAATCGACTAGCCGGCGCGCAGGCCGAGTCTTCGATCAGCGCAATGCCGCGTTCGCGGCAGAGCGCGGCGATCGCCTGCGTGTCGGCGATGGCAATGCCGCCGTAGTGCGTGATCAGCACCGCGCGCGTGCGCGGTGTGAGGCACGACGCAATGTGATCGAGCGTGGGATTGAGCGTTCGCGGATCGACATCCGCGAACACCGGACGCGCGCCCGCCGCCACCACCGCGTTGCCGGCGCCGACGAAAGTGATCGACGTGATCACGACTTCGTCGCCCGGCTTGACGCCGGCCGCCGCCACAGACTGGAAGAGACCTTCGGTGCAGCAGGTGGCGGAGACCACGCGATCGCGCTCAACGCCAAGGTGCGCGGCCCACGCCGCCTCGAATTGTTCGGTGATCTTGCCCCGGCCGGTCCAGTTCGAGGCCATCACCGCCTTGACCGCCGCCAGCTCCTCCTCGCCGAGCTCCGGCTGGAACACGTTGATCATCGAGCGGTGCGCTCCAGCGTGACGAACCGTGGAGTGAAGCCGAGCCGGTTGAACAGGTTGAGCGATTGATCGTTATCGGCGAGCACTTCGGTGTAATACCGGAGGTGGCTGCCGAGCTGATCCATCGCGGCGCCCATCGCCTGCGTCATCACCCCCTGGCCGCGAAATTCCGGCGCCAGCAGGATGCTGCCGACATACGCGCGGCCATCGTCACCGACCTTGATCGAGAAGCAGCCGGCGCGCCGATCGCCGACGCGGACCATGTACCAGTGATTGTTCGGATGGGCGGCCAGGCTTCGGTGCCACGCGGCCTGGGCCTCGGGCGTGACCTCGTTCTGATCGAAGAACCATCGGCGCTCGGCGTTGCGAAGCTGCCGCAGGAACTCGAGATCCTCCGCGCCGATCGTGTCCAGTCGAACGTCGCTCACCGTGTCCTCATCCGGTTCTAGTATTTCATGCGCGGCCGTCAGCCTCGCCACCATTGTCCGATCCGGTCGCGCCCGCTTCTCCCGAATGCCAGCAGGCTGGCCATCCTCTCCCATGAGATGTGGCGGAGGGCGGCAGGGTGATTGGTGCCGGCGTGGAGATAGATGGCAGCGGCCGCGATTCGAGACGACGGCCGCAACCGGAACGCGACCGCGTCGAACAACCGCGCCAGCGTGGCGTTGAAATCGCCGCCATCGCGATCGCCGCCGAATCGATCGAGCAGGCGATCGAACAGCGACAGAAACGCGTTGACGCGATCCGGCGGCAGCCCGCGCACCGGCGCCGCCAGCAGATCGGCCTCGCTGTCGCTGACGGCATCCGCGCCCAGCAGCCGCCGTGCCTGCCGCAGCGTCAGCTCCCGGACCACGCGATCGAATCCGCGATCGTACTCGTTGTTGGACCCATCGTCTCGAACGGCGCCGATGATCGACGTCTCGCTGACGCGATAGCGGATCAACCGCTCATCGAGGTTCGCGATCGCGTGATGCTCGGCAATGCGGCACCACAGGTCGTAGTCCTGCGAGAACGGATCGTAGGCGGCGTTGTAGCCGCCACACTCCTTCGCGACGGCGGCCTTGAACGTCACCGACGTGTGGATGAACGGGTTGTCGAAGATCGAAAAGAACCGGATGCTGTCCTGGCCGGTCGGCCGGGTCACGACTCCGGTCACGTGATCGTCTTCCGCGATCACGGTGCCTTGCGTTCCGAGGAGCGCGACGTCCTGGTGCGTGTTCATGAACGCCAGCTGACGCGCGAGCCGCTCCGGCTCGGCAAGGTCGTCGGCATCCTGCCTGGCAATCAGCGGCGCGGCAGCGGCCCGCAGGCCTTCATTCAAAGCCGTGGAGAGGCCGCGATTGTGCGGCAGTCTGATCAGGTTGATGCGGCCGTCGTTGCGGGCAGCGGCGATGTCCGCGGATCGATCCGTAGAGCCGTCGTCGACGATGACGAGCTCGAAGTTGCGATGGGTCTGCGAGAGGATGCTGTCGATGGCCGCGGGCAAATGGCGCGCGCCGTTGTAGACCGCCATCAACACCGAGACGTCGGGTTTCACGTTGACTCGCTGAGTTTACCATCCCGGCGAAGCCGGATCGCCACGTGCCAGACGGCGATCGCCGTGTACGGAATCAGCATCGTGTGAATCGGCACGACGAGCCGTTCGCCTTTCGGATACACGATCACGATCGCGATGAATTGCGTGGCCGCGATCAGCGCGGGAATCAGGATCGGCCAGATCGACCCGTGACGATGCTTGATCGCGAGCCACAATCCCGCCAGCGCCAGCGTCCACGTCAGGATGTAGACAGGCGAGTAACCCCAGCCTGGCGCATACGGTTCGTAGAATCCCAGCACGAACAGCGCCTTCCGCCACAGGTTCAACGCGAACAGGCGCGGCTCGGTGATCGCGTATTCGATCACGGTGGCGGTAATGTCGCTGATGCCGAATCGTTGATAGACGCCGTGTCGTTCAGGTGAAATCGTCAGCCCGGCCGGAGGCTCATTGCCGCCGAGCAGCGTGATTGCGCCTTCGGTTGGAATCGGCGAGGGCACGCCGGCGACGATCCAGTTGCGGATCGCGACGAGTGACAACACGGCCAGGAACGACGCGATCAGCATGGCGAGCCTGGATGTCCGCTTCGGCTGACCCTTCAGGGCGAGCCAGGCTGCCGGCCAGACGATCGCCCACGATAGCAGCGCGGTCGATCTGGTGATCGTCGCGAAGCCGCTGACAATGCCGGTGGCGCCGGCGTTTTTCGCCGACGGATGATCGCAAAGGCGAATCAACGCCGCGGCTGAGGCCACGAGCAGCGGGACGTAGAGAGATTCATTCAGCGGCTGCCCGGCAATGTGCCAGAACTTCCATCCGATGAATGCAGTCGCGATTGGCAGCGCCACCATCGACACACGCTCGGCGGTGAACCTGATCGCGATCTCGACCAGCTTCACGATCGCCAGTGCGGCGAGCAGGCGCTGGACGAGCAGCGCGCCGAACATGAACTCGCCGAAGACGAAGTGCGTGGCCGCCAGGAAATATGGATAGAAGGCCTGGTAATAGAACGGCTCGCCCTGGCCAAGCGGTTGCCCGCCGCTCATCAGGATGCCGTTGAACAGGATGTCGCGGGCGTAGGATTCATAGGTCAGCGTGTCGTCGCCGCCGACGAGAATCATGACGCGCGTCGCCCACGGCCACGCGAAGCGAAGCGCGTCGATCGCCGCGACCGCGGCGAAGATGGCGATCGCCTGTTCACGCCGTTCGCGATCGGTTGCGACCTGTCCGAAGGCAGCGACCTTTCTCCAGGCCTCCTTCGCAAAGACGATCAGCACGAGTCCGAGCGCGGCGAGATCGGCCATCGTTCGCACGATGCGCAGCGCGCGCGCGGATTGCACCTGCCACTCGCGAATCTGCTGCGTGTAGACACTCAACGAATCAAAGGGTGTGGGAACACCACGCGTCGTGCCCGCTGAGAATCGGCGCGGCGCTCCGTACGGGGAAGACAACGACACATCAAGACGGTGCCAGCCCGGCGACAGGGTGAGCTGACCGATCTGCTTCTCGCCGTCGACGAAGACTTCGCCGGTCGCTCCGGGCGCGTCGACGTAGACCTCGCCGGCGCCGTTCGGCACCCACCAGAAGCCGCTCCATCGCACCGAGAATTCGAGCTGATTGCGATCGCGCGGACGCACCTGGAAAAAACTGAAGCGGCTGTTGTCGTTGAAGAAATTCAGCGGCAGCTCGTTGCCGCCGGGCTCGAAATGCAGTTGCGAATCGATCCTTGTGAACGCGGTGGAAAACGGCCCGCTGCGCTCGGGCGCGCCGGTCGCATCAATGGTCGTGAAGTAGCGCGCGCGGAATCCGGGGCTGCCGGGAATCGCCCACCCCGACGCCGTCGTGATGATCAGCATTGCTGCTGCCGCGGGCGCGAGCGGCAGGCGGCCGCCGTAAATCGCCAGCCAGCCGATCGCGACGAGCGGCGCCGCTTCGAGCGGTCCAAGCGGCCACCCGCCAACCACTCCACCGGCGTCGCTCGGGATGATGAAATACGCGGCCCAGATGAGCAGGGCGATCAGGCGGCGTCGGTCGGCGGGCACGTTGGAGTGTGTCGAGTCTATGTCAGATGCTAGAATTGTGGGCTTGTGACGACTTCAAAGCGCGCGCTGATCACCGGCATCACCGGACAGGACGGGTCCTACCTCGCGGAGCTGCTGCTCGAGAAGGGCTACGAAGTATTTGGTGTCGTACGCCGCTTGAGCGCGCCGAACGTGTGGCGCATCCAGCACCTGCTGCCGCGCATCACGCTGCTGCAGGCCGACCTCCTCGATCAGCTGTCGTTGATCAAGGCCGTCGAGCGATCGCAGCCCCACGAGTTCTACAACCTCGCCGCCATGTCGTTCGTGCCTGCGTCGTGGGATCAGCCGATGCTGACCGGCGAGTACAACGCCCAGGGCGTGACGCGCGCCCTCGAAGCGGTGCGCAGCGTCAATCCGAAGATCCGGTTCTACCAGGCCTCGTCTTCGGAGATGTACGGCCGCGTCAGGGAAGTGCCGCAGACGGAGATGACGCCGTTCTATCCGCGCAGCCCGTACGGCGTGTCGAAGGTGTTCGGCCACTACATCACGGTGAATTATCGCGAGAGCTACGATCTGTTTGCGTGCTCGGGCATCCTCTTCAATCACGAATCGCCGCGGCGCGGCATCGAGTTCGTGACCCGCAAGGTCACCGACGGCGTGGCGCGCATCAAGCTCGGTCTCACCGACAAGCTGATGCTCGGCAATCGCGACGCCGCCCGCGACTGGGGCTTCTCCGGCGATTACGTCAAGGCCATGTGGCTGATGCTGCAGCGTGACGCACCCGACGATTACGTGGTTGCCACCGGCGAAGCGCACACCGTGCAGGAGCTCGTCGAAGTCGCCTTCGCGCACGCCGGCCTCGACTGGCAGAAGCACGTCGGCGTTGATCCGCGGTTCCTGCGTCCCGCCGAAGTCGATCACCTGATCGGCGATCCTGCGAAGGCGAAGAAAGAGCTCGGCTGGGTGCCGAGCGTCGACTTCAAGGGACTCGTGCACATGATGGTGGACGCGGACCTCGCGCGTCTCGAGTCCGGCCAGTTGATTGCCTGATCAAACCCGCGCGACCGGCGAACGATTCGGACACGGGTGGATCGCCGGCGGCGTGCCGGCGCCGGTCACGGCGCCA
Source organism: Cyanobacteriota bacterium (assembly GCA_019752015.1). Taxonomy (GTDB): domain Bacteria; phylum Acidobacteriota; class Vicinamibacteria; order Vicinamibacterales; family UBA2999; genus 12-FULL-67-14b. The sequence goes on from JAIEMQ010000006.1 coordinate 363,281, forward strand.
GGCCAATATCATCTTCACGTCATGCAGACGGCGGTGCAGGCGCCGCCATTCCAGGGGCTGATTCTCGATGCGGGTTGCGGCGACGGCGTGGACCTGGCGAACTCCGGTCTCACCGAAGGGTGCCGTGTGGTCGGCGTCGAGCTGAGCGACGGCGGCATTCGCGCCAGCGCCGCGCGCATTGCCGCGATCGAGCGCGCGCACCTCGCCCAGGGAAGCCTGTTGGCGCTGCCGTTTCCATCAGACACGTTCGATGGCGCCTATTCGTACGGCGTCGTGCATCACACGGTTGATCCGGAGCTGGCCGTGCGCGAGATCGCTCGCACGCTCAGGAGCGGCAGCCGCTTGCTGATCTACGTGTATGAAGAATTCGATCGGCGGTCGTGGCCGTGGCGGCTCGCGCTTGGCGCCGTCAACGCGGTGCGCCAGCCGATCAGCGCGATGTCGCCGGCGGCGATCCGGCGCGTGTGCGCGTTGCTCGCGCCCTTCGTCTACGTGACGTGCACGATTCCATCGCGTCATTTCTCATGGGCCGCGGGGTTTCCGTATCCGGCCACGCAGAATCGCGACATGAAGAGCCTGATTCCCGATCTCTACGATCGCTTCGCGGCGCCGATCGAGAAGCGCTACACCGAGCGCGGCGCGCGCGCATTGGTGGAGCAGGCGGGACTCCGCGTCCTGACGATCGCCAACGTCAGAGGCTGGATTCTCCTCAGCGAGAAGACCTAGGATTCAGGCGTGCTGTTCAACTCAGCGCTGTTCCTGCTGCTGTTCTTTCCGGTCGTCACGCTTCTCTATTACCTGGTGCCGCAACCGGCGCGCTGGCGCGTGCTGCTCGTCGCCAGCTGCTATTTCTACGCCGTCGGCATTCCCGCATACCTGCTCGTCCTCGCCGCCGTCATCGTCATCGACTTCACTGCGGGCATATTGATCGAGCAATCCACCGGGACGAAACGAAAAGCCATCCTCGCTGCGAGCCTCGCGTCGAACCTGCTGCTGCTCGGGGTGTTCAAGTACGCGGACTTCCTCTCGGGGAACCTCACGGCTCTTGCGGCGCTGATTGGCTGGAATTACTCGCTGGCTACGCTCGGATGGCTGCTGCCGATCGGCCTCTCGTTTCACACCTTTCAGTCGATGGCCTACACCATCGAAGTCTACAGAGGCGCTCAACGAGCGGAGCGGCATTTCGGTTACTTCGCGCTCTACGTGCTGTTCTACCCGCAACTGGTGGCCGGACCGATCGAACGGCCGCAGCACTTGCTCCCGCAGCTGCATCGGCCGCCGCTGCTCTCCGCGCGCGGATTGCGCGGCGGCCTCGCCGGCCTGGCCGAGCCGTGCATCATGAGCGGGCTGCAGTTGATGCTGCTCGGTCTCTTCAAGAAGCTCGTCATCGCCGATCGCCTCGCGCTCGCGGTCGATCCGATTTACAGCGATCCGCATCTGTATCCCGGTGCCGCGCTGCTCATCGCGACGGGGTTCTTCGCGATCCAGATCTACTGCGATTTCTCGGGCTACACGCACATTGCTCGCGGCGCCGCGATGACGATGGGCGTGGACCTGGCGCATAACTTCAAGGCGACGTACGGCGCGCGCTCGATCGGCGACTTCTGGCGGCGCTGGCACATCTCGCTGTCGTCGTGGTTTCGCGATTACGTCTATGTGCCGCTCGGCGGCAATCGCGTCTCGGCGGCGAAATGGGCGCGCAACGTGCTGATCACCTTTTTCCTGAGCGGGCTGTGGCACGGCGCCAGCTGGACGTTCATTGCCTGGGGCGTGCTGCATGGCTGTTACCTGATTGCGGGCAGGGCCACGAGCGGCATCCGCGCGTCGATCGTGACCGCGTTGCGGCTGCAGACGATGCCACGCCTTCATGGCGCAATGCAGTCGTTGATCGTGCTTGCGCTGGTAACGTTTGCCTGGATCTTCTTCCGCGCCGAATCACTGGCCGACGCGTGGTTCATCGTCACCAGCATTCCCGCCGCGGGCGCACAGGTGCTGGGTCTGCTGCGAGGCGCGCCGGAAGGCGTGATGGTGCGTCTTGGTCTTGCCGGGTTGCCGATTGCGAAGCACGAGTGGGCGCTGATGTTCGTGCTGGCGATTGGCGTGGTGGCATTCGATCAGCGACGGTGGCACGCGCCGTTCGTGTTCGAGCTGGCGCTGAGACCGGCATGGGTCCGCGTGTCCGCCGCCTATGCATTGATCTTCAGCGTGTTGTTCCTTGGTGTGTATCGGACCGCCACGTTCATCTACTTCCAGTTTTGATGAAGGTCCTCTTCCGCGTCCTGTTGTTCGTTGCGCCGATCGTTGCGGTGGCGTGGCTGGTTGAACGCACGGCGCGGCCGCTGTGGCCCGAAGCCGTTGGGCCGGGCATGGTCGAGCGCATCGATCGCAGTTTCGCCGACGCCTCAGCCGGTGGTTACGACGTGCTGGTCGTTGGCAACTCGCGGGTGTATCGAGGCGTCAATCCCGATCTGCTCGGCGCGCGGGCCTACAACTTCGCCCAGGATGACGATGCGTTCAACCAGGTGTACTACAAGCTGAAGTATCTCGACGAGCGCGGTGTCCGGTTTCACACGATCGTGATGGGCGTCGACTACTTCGAATTCTCGTTCCTGTCCGACCGCCGCAACGTGGCGTACAGCAAGTACCTCGGCGATGAGTATCTGCGTGATTTCGCCTCTCCCGATGTGAGTCGTGCGGCGCACATCCTGAACACGGTGCTGCATCCAATCGACGAGCAGGCGTTCAACAACACGATGATCCGGCAATTCACGCGGCCGGCATCGCTGCTGCTCGAGCGGGCCGTGACCGTAATGCAGGCATCGCCGCCGCGGCCACCGATTCGCGCGGTGCTGAAGCCGAACGGGCAATACATCCTCGATGCTGGCCCGCAGCGTGTCGATCCGATCCGCCGCGACGCCACGCGGTTGCCGATCCAGGAGCAGTACTTCAAGCGCATCCTGCAGTGGGCGGCGGAGCGGAAGGTCAGCGTCGTAATGGTGATGCCGCCGCTGCGGAAAATGGAACTGGATGCGTATCCGCCGGGCATCGTCGACGCATTCGATGATTGGCTCGAGCGCGCCGCGGCCGATCATGGCGCTGCATACGTGAACTTCGCTCGCGATCCCGGCTTCACCGACCAGGATTTCGCGGACGTGACGCACCTCACCGAAGCGGCCGCCGATCGGTGGTCGCGAATGCTGGGCGACACCCTTCGATCGCGCACCACGCGGTAACGGTTCTGCACACTCCTGCCAGGATTCTTGGGGGCAGTCCCTGAGGTCCATGCTCCGGCTCGACAGTAGATTGGTAAATTACCGATCCCTGTGCCGCGCCGGGCGCACGTCGTCAGTCTCTCCTCCGCACTCGCATTCCAGGCGGTCGCGACCGTCATGCTGTTCGTGTGGCTGTACGGCTGGCAGACGATCGATCTCGTTGAATGGCGATCGCTGACGGCGGCGCCGTTCAGCGTCACGCTCGAACCCTCGCAACAGTTTCTGTACGGCTCGCCCTTCGCCCATCTGCTTGGCGCCTATTACCAGCGGCAGGGCATTGGCGTTGTCGAATCCTTCGTAATCGTTCACGCCGCGGGGTTGATCCTGCTCGCGTATGCGGCCGCGCGCGTGCTGATCAGCCGCTGCGGCGTCGATCAACTTGCCGCCGGCGTGCTCGTGATCGCGGCGTCGCCGTTGTTGCTGACGATCTTGAGCTGGATCGGCAAGACCGACGACTTCCTGCTCGCGTTCTATCTGCTCCTGCTCGTGGCGCGATCGCCGCTGACCCGGGCGATCCTCTGCGCCTTGATGGTGCTGTGCCATCGCGAGCTCGCCGTGACGATGTTGATCGCGCACGCGCTGGTGCGCGCGGAAGGTGTGGCGCTGGCGGGTGGCGCTGCCGCCGGGCTCGCGATCTCCTTTCTCTATACCAACGTGCTGCTCGATGCCGCGCCGGCCACGCGGCTCGATTACCTGCTGGAACATGCGCGGGTGGTCCTGTCCGGCGCGGTCCGGCACCCGCTCGTTCACTTTGCGGCGGCGCTCGGGCCGTTCTGGATCTTCGTATTGCGTCCGTCGGCATTGACGATCAGGCGGACCGCCGTGCTCGGCATGGCGGCGGTGGTCGCAGCCATGACGCTCGATTTCACGCGCATCTTCGTGCTCGCATCGGCGCCGCTCGTGATCCAGTTGACCGAAGAGATCGTTGCCGAGATTCGTGACCATGGCGGGATCGTGTTGCTCGGCAGCCGGCTGCCCGTGAGCGTGCTCGGCATCCTCGCGTTCGCGCAGCTGCACCTGGCCGGCGATCGACTCAGCTGGATTCGCGGCTTCTCCTGGACGATCACACAATGAGGCGCCTGATCCTGCGGGCGCAGATCTGGGTCGCCGATCACGTTGCGGCAATGGTGTGGATCCTGCTCGTGCTCTGGGCGCCGCCGATCGTCTTCACCGTGCTCGTCGATCTGAAGCTCGCCAACGCCGCGGGCTCGGGCTATCTGTCGCTGCGCGACCCTGGCCTGCTGTTGTCGATCATGCAGATCCTGTTGATGGCGGCGGCCCTGCCGATGATGCGGCCGCATCCCGGACGAGCGCGGCCGTTGTTGCTCGCGGCGCTCGCGGTGTGGTTCGCGCACAGCGCGTGGACGCTTCAGATCCGGTTGCGATTGATCGGCCGCGCCGATCTGGTTTCATCCGAAACACTGGTCACGTTCGCCGCGCTGGCCGCGGCAACGGGCGTGGTGCTTGCCGTTCGCGATCGGCGGCAGCAGCTGGAAACGCCTACAGCGATCGCGACCACAGCTCCGCCACCCGCCGTCCAACAGCCAGGCACGACGTAAGGCCGGGCGAGTCGATCCCCGCCGCCTGGAGCACGCGCGGATTCACCGTATCGCGCTGAATCAGGAAATCCGCGAACTTCTGATCGGGGCCGTGCAGCTTCGCGCGGATGCCGCTGCCGCCGGGTTGCAGATCCGACAACGTCACCCACGGCAGCAGATGTTGTGCCGGCTCAACGAACGCTTCGAGCGGGATGCGGCCGCCCTCGTAGTCGTCCTTCGATTCCTGGTAATGGATCGTCGGTCCCAGCGTTACCGATCCCCACGTGGTTTTGGCGAGATGGACGCCGAGCCCGGCACCCGATGCGTGCGGCAGGGGATAGACCAGGCCGTTCACCATCGATCGACGGGATGGTTTCAGCTCCGCGTATTCGCCGCGGCACGGGTAGATGTGAAACGGCATGCCGCCCAGCATTTCCGAAATCCTGTCGGCGTAAACACCGGCGGCATTGACAACGGTAGCGGCGACGAAGGTTTCGTGCGGCGTGGCCAGCTCGATGCCCTCTTCTGTCGCGTTCGCGCCGGTGAGCGGGCTGCCGACGACCAGCGCGACGTCGCGATCGCGGCAGAGATGTTCGAGCGCCTTGACGAGCGCTTCCGCTTCGAGGATGCCGCTGTCCGGCGACCACAGCGCCGCCACCGCGCGCACGTTCGGTTCCTTCGACTTGATGAAGTCCGCGTCGACGAGCTCGACCGGCACGCCGTTCTCGTGCGATTTCTTGCGCAATTGTTCGAGCGCCGGGACTTCGTGATCGTCGGCGGCGATCACCAGCTTGCCGCATCGCGTATGCGGCACACGATGCTTCGGACAAAACTCGTAGAGCAGGTCGCGGCCCTCGACGCAGAGCCGCGCCTTCAGCGAGCCGGTGGGGTAGTAGAGGCCGGCGTGTATCACGCCGGAGTTGTGCGTGCTGGTGTGGCGGCCGGGCTTCGGTTCACGCTCGAGCAGGCAGACCGACGCGCCTGCCTCGGAGAGCGCGAGGGCCGACGCCAGCCCCGTAACGCCGCCTCCGATCACTGCCACATCGACGTGGACCATCAGTCAGTCCACTATACTTCGGCCTAATCGTGACGTCGCGGCTGCCCAGACCGATCGTGATGCTGCTGGCGGCGATCGTGATCGCCCGCGTCGCGATCGTCACCTGGCAGGCGGTCGAGCGAACGCGCGGCGACTTCTACGCGTCCATGCCCGGCGCCTACGTCGAGACGTTCAATCCGGCGCTCTGGAACAGCCCCGACATGACCGATGCGTGGGGCTATCACCGCGCCACCTACTTTCACGGCCCGACGCAGTACCTGACGCTGTATCCGCTGGCGCTGCTCGACACCTTTACAGCGATCGCCAGGGTGTTGCTGCCGCTCTATGCGGCTCTGCTGGCGCTCGCGTTCTGGTTGATGTGGAAGATCGCGACACGCCTCGGCGCCGCGAACGATCTGTTCGTGCCGCTGCTCGCGTCCACGTTCCTGTTTCTGCCCTTGTTGCAGGCCTACCTGCAACGTGAATTCGAAGTCGTCATGCTCGCGGCGCTGGCGGCGTCACTGTTTTTCCTGGTGAACGATCGCCGATCGCCGTCGGCGGCATTGATGGCCTACGTGGCCTGGTTCAAATACATTCCCGTCATGTTCGCCGGCTACCTGGTGCTGCGCCGCTGGTGGCGCGGGCTGGCGGTGTTCGTGCTGGTATCGGCCGCGATCGTGATCGCGTCGGAATGGCTGTTCGGCCTGTCGCTGTTCTTCAACAACAACGTGCCGGCGCACGCCGCGAACGCCATGACCGTCTGGGGCTACGATTTTCGGCTCGACGCCACCGGCCACCTGTATGGCACCGGCTTTTGCGAAGGCTGGGTCGACACGCAGTCGTCGCTCGCCAATATCCGACATGGGTTGTGCACCATGGGATCGCGGAACGCCATCGCGCATCCGCCGCTGATCTACATCACGCTGTGCGGGCTGATCGCGGGCGCCTACCTGTTCACCCATGCCCGGCTCGAGCGGGGCGGCGGGGCTGTCGATGAACCGCGCCGTCGCGCCATCGAGTTTTCGATCGTCACCACGGTTTGCACGGTCTTCTTCTTCGGCCATTACTACTACCTGATTGCACTGACCATCCCGTTGAACATCCTCCTGGTCCTCTACGTGATCGATCGGCGGCCGAGGGCGCTGGCGCTCTGGGCGATCGCGTATGTCCTGCTCGGCGCCTTCGTCGTGCCGATCAGCCTGCTCAACCGCGCCACCGGCTACGATGTGTGGGCGATGTTCACCCGTCATTCGATCTTCTGGTACGGTGAAGTGTTGCTGATGCAGCTGCTGCTCACTGAATACCGGCGCGTGGCGGTCCGTGCCTGAATTCATTGCCACGCTGTTCCTTCCGGATCTCGAGGCGGCCCGCCCCCGCCTGACCGTGTTCTACCTCGCGGCGCTCTTCACCGCGGGGCTGGTCGCGTGGGGATATTTCTTCGCGTGGGGAGCGGCGCCGCTCGACTTCCACGACTGGTGGGACATCAACGTGCCGCGGCTGCTGTTCCTGCAGCACGCGCTGCTGAGCGGGCAATGGCCGCTGCACATGGCGGATCCGGCGTCGCTGCACGGCGTCACCGATCGCTTTCTTTCGCTGCCCGATGTGATCACGACACCGCAGACGCTGCTGCTGCTCGTGATGCCGGTATCAACGTTCGTCGTGGTCGACGTGCTGCTGTCGTATAGCGCCGGATTCGTGGGCTTGCTGCTGCTGCGGCGGCACTTCGGCTGGTCGTTGTTCACGCTCACCGGCGTGTTCCTGCTGGTGCTCTTCAACGGACACATCCTGTCGCACTACAGCGTCGGTCACTTCACGTGGGGCTCGTACTTCCTGTTTCCGTTCGTCGCGCTGCTGATCTGCCGCTTCCTCGACGGCCACGCCACCTGGCGATCGGTCGCCGCTTTCGCGGCATTGATCTTTTACATGGTCCTGGCCGGAGGGCAGCATCACGTCACGTGGATCTTCCTGCTGCTCGCGTTGATGATCCCGTTCTGCTGGAAGCGCGCATGGTGGCCGATCGCCGTGATCATCGCGGGCGGTTTCCTCAGCGCGGTGCGCCTGTTGCCGCCGGCGCTCGAAATCGCGTCGTTCAGGACGCACGGCCTCGTGTCGGATGTGATCGGCTATCCATCGATCACGCATCTGCTCGAATCGCTGGTTATCCTGCGCCGCGAAACTCCGGCGGCGTTCAGCGACGCGATCCCCGGCAACCTCTCGTTCTTCGATCGCTCCTTCTATGAGTTCAGCGCCTACGTTGGTGCCGCCGGGCTCGCCGTGATCGTCGTCGGGCTCTATCGCTGGTGGCGCGCCGCCGTGCCGATCTATCGCGAGCTGATCGTGCCCGTTCTCGCGATGACGATGTTCTCGATCGGCAGCGTGTATCGAATCGTGCGGTTGACGCAGGTGCCGCTGGTTGAATCCGAGCGCTACACCGCGCGCATGTTCAGCCTGCCGTTGACGCTGATGATCATCATCGGCGCAGTGGAGATCGACGGTTACCTCAAGCGCGCATCGATCACGGTGTGGCAGCGGGTGCTGGCGCTCGCGGCGCTGGTGGCCGTTGCCGTGGACATCAGCGCGGGCCTGCGGTTGTGGCGCGTCGTGATCTCGTCGGCGATGTTCGGTCATGGCCGCATCGACCCGGCCACGGCCGCGATCGGCAATCACGCCGACCCGCTCTACACCATCACGGTGCTTGCGGGCCTTGCGTCGACCGTGATCACCGCCGCCGTGCTGGCCGTGTTGGTGTCCCGTGAGCGGGTTGCGGAAGCACCGCCCGGGCATGTACCATAGACGTTTTGTGACAGTTCCTTTGCTCGATCTCAACGCACAGTACGTCCCGTTGCGTCAGGCATTGCTCGATGCCGTGACGCGCGTCTGCGACAGCCAGCGGTTTATCGGCGGCCCCGAAGTCGAAGGGCTCGAGCGCGAGCTCTGCGAGACGCTGTCGTATCCGCACGCCATCGGCCTGTCGTCGGGTACGGACGCCGTCCTGGCGGCGCTGATGGCGCTCGACATCGGACCGGGCGACGAAGTCATCACGCCGACCTATTCGTTTTTCGCGACCGCCGGCTGCGTGGTGCGCGTCGGCGCCAAGCCGGTGCTCGTCGATAGCGAGCCGGGCACGTTCAACATCGATACGAAGGCGGCGATCGCCGCGATCACGCCGCGTACCAGGGCGATCATTCCGGTGCACCTCTTCGGACAATCGGCGGAGATGGCGCCGATCATGGACGCGGCGAACCAGCGCGGCATCCACGTGATCGAGGACGCGGCACAGGCTATCGGCTGCACGTATCACGGCCGGCAGGTCGGCACCATCGGCGCGGTTGGCTGCTTTTCTTTTTTTCCTAGCAAGAATCTCGGCGCCTTCGGCGACGCCGGTTTCGTCACGGCCACCGATGCGGCGATCGCAAAGAAGCTGCGGCTGATTCGCACGCACGGCATGGAGCCGAAGTATTACCACCACATTGTCGGCGCCAACTTCCGCATCGACGCGATTCAGGCGGCGGTGCTGCGCGTCAAGCTGCCGAAGCTGGCCGGCTGGACGGAAGGACGGCAGCGCAATGCGAAGCGCTATCGCAAGCTGTTCGCGGACGCGGCGCTGAGCGAAGTCGTGTTGCCGGTCGAAGCGCCGGAGCGCACGCACATCTACAACCAGTTCGTGATTCGCGTCCCGAAGCGGGACCAGCTCAAAGCGCACCTCGATGCGAATCGCATCGGCACCGAAGTGTATTACCCGGTGCCGTTTCACCTGCAGGAATGCTTCAAGGATCTCGGCTACCAGAAGGGCTCGTTCCCTGAAGCCGAGGCCGCCGCCAACGACTCACTTGCGCTGCCAATTTATCCGGAGCTGACCGAGGCGCAACAAGCCGCGGTCGTCGGCGCAATCAGAACTTTTTATCGCGGATAACAGACGAATGGAATTGCTGAAAAGGATCGAGGGCAAGCAGGCGAAGTTGGGCGTGATCGGACTCGGCTACGTCGGCTTGCCGCTCGCCGTCGAATTCGCGCGCGCCGGCTACGGCGTGATCGGCTACGACGTCGACGAGCGCAAGGTGAAGGAGCTGATGGCGGGACGCAGCTACATTCCAGACGTCCCGTCCGAGCATCTCGCCGAAGTCGTCAACAACGGCAAGTTCGTCGCGACCACCGATCCCAGGCGCCTTGCCGATGCCGACATCATCGACATCTGCGTGCCGACGCCGCTGCGCAAGACCAAGGACCCGGACATGACTTACGTGGTCCAGGCCGTGGATGCAGTCGCCGCGGTCCTTCGCAAGGGTCAGCTCATCATTCTCGAGTCGACGACCTATCCGGGGACGACGGTGGAAGTGGTGCAGCCGACGCTGGCCGCGAAGGGATTCAAGCCGGGCACCGATTTCTATCTCGCGTTCTCGCCCGAGCGCGTCGATCCGGGCAACCCGCAATATCAAACCAAGAATATTCCGAAGGTTGTCGGCGGTATTAACGAAGAGAGCACCAAAGCGGCGGTCGCGTTTTACTCGCAGGTCATGGACACGGTGATCCCGGTGAGCTCGCCGAGCGTCGCCGAAATGGTCAAGCTCCTCGAGAACACCTTCCGCGCGGTCAACATCGGGTTGGTCAACGAGCTCGCGCTGATGTGCCACCGCATGGGACTCGATGTGTGGGAAGTGATCGACGCCGCCAAGACCAAGCCGTTCGGCTTCATGCCGTTCTATCCCGGCCCCGGCCTCGGCGGCCACTGCATCCCGATCGATCCGTTTTATCTGTCGTGGAAGGCGCGGCAGTACAACTTCGAAGCGCGCTTCATCGAGCTGGCCGGCGTCGTCAACGGCGCCATGCCGGAGTTCGTGGTGCAGCGCATCATCGACGCGCTCAACTCGCAGAAGAAGTCGCTCAACGGATCGCGCGTGCACGTGATCGGCGTCGCTTACAAGCGCGACGTCAACGACCTGCGTGAATCACCGGCGCTCGAAGTGCTCGAGCTGCTGGCGCATCGCGGCGCGACCGTCAGCTACACGGATCCATATGTGCCCGAGTTCAAGCACGCGCACCTCGATCTCAAGAGCGTGCCGGAGAAGTCGATGCACGACGGCGTCGACTGCGGCGTGATCATCACCGACCACAAGGTGTTCGATTACCCGGCGATGGTCCGCAACTTCAAGCTGCTCGTCGACACGCGCAACGCGCTGAAGGGCGTCACGCGCGACAGTGTCTTCAAGCTGTAATGAATTACACGCCGTTGAAGATTCCCGGCGTCTGGGTGATCGACATCACGCCGATCACCGACTCGCGGGGGTTCTTCGCCATGACGTGGCTGCCCGAGGAGCTCCGCCAGCGCGGCATGAACCCGGCGCTGGCCCAGTGCAATCTCGCCTTCAACCACAAGCGCGGCACTCTTCGCGGCATGCACTTTCAGACCGCGCCTCACGCGCAGGCCAAGATCGTCCGTGCCACCCGCGGCGCGCTGCTCGACGTGATCGTCGATCTGCGCGAGGACTCGCCGACGTTCAAGCAGTGGGACGCCGTTGAGCTGACCGCGGACAACCGGCGCATGCTCTACATGCCCGAGGGCATCGCGCACGGCTACATCACGCTGACCGACAACACCGAGGCGTATTACCACGCGTCGTCGCCGTGGGTGAGACCGGCGGAGTCGGGCGTGCGCTGGGATGATCCGGCCTTCAACATCGACTGGCCGTTCGAACCCACCGTGATCTCCGAAAAGGACGCCGCTTGGCCGGCCTTCGGGCATTAGGCATGGCCGGCCAACCTCGCCGTAGCTTTAGCGAAGGCGGGCGCTGAGAGCTGACTTCACCGCATCAAACACTTCGTCGACGGTGATCGACTGCATGCAGACGTTGTTGCGGCACGGCGACAGGCGATGGTTGAACACGCTCACGCACGGACTGCACGCCAGCTCCTTCCAGATCACCGTCGTCGCCGGCGCCCCGGGGCCCCCGCCGCGCGGACTTTGCGCGGTGGGGTGGGCTAACGGACCGAACAGGCGCGGCGTCTCCGGACCGAACAACACGATCGCGTGCACGGGCGTCAGCGACGCGAAGTGTCCAGGGCCGCTGTCGTTGGTGACCAGCACGTCGGCCAGCGAGTAGAGCGTCAGCAGCTCCGGCAGCGTGGTCTGGCCGGCCACTGATTTCACGCGCGTGGAATTGAGCGCCGCCGATAACGCATCGGCGGCCTCGCGTTCGGACGGCGCGCCGGTCAGGACGATTTGCGATCCGGGATAGCTGCTGAGAATTCGCCGCGCCAGATCGCCGAATCGCGACGTCTCCCATTTCCGCAGCGGCAGCAGATCGCTGGCGTTTGGATTCAGGACGACGATGGGACCGGTTGGCGATCCGAGACGCTGCCGCATCGCCGCCACGTCGGCTGCCGTGGGCGTGAAAGCCGGCGGCGCGGTTGGCGACGTCGACCGGATTCGCTCCAGCGGCACTTTCAACAGCGGCTCGTCGAGCGAGCCTGTCTCGCCGAAGCTCGCGCGTGTGTCAGCGAGCGAAGGCGGGTTGAGCGCCGCTTCCACCAGCACCGAGTACTGCAGCGAAATGTGCAGCTGCGGCAGATACTGAATCCGGTGCGTCATCAGGTTGCCGCGATACGGCAGCTCGCCGGTGAATCGATGCAGGCCGACGCGAATCGCCGCTCCCGTGAGGAACGCGAAGATCGCCGACGCCCGGGAGAAAAACTCCATGTCGATCACGGTGTCGATGCCATGGCGTCGAACCGCCAACGCCGCTTCGAGGAAGTCGACCACGAACGTGGTCAACGCCTTGTCGCGGATGCTGATGACGTTGGCGGCGGGCACCGTGCCGATCACGTCGAGGATCGCGCGGTTGCTTTCGAAGACGCAGAAGTAGACGTTGTCCCGGCCAACCGCGCGCGTTGCCCGCGCGATCGCGTCCTGCGCGAGCACGGTCGCGCCCTGCTCGATGAACTTCAAAAAAAGGATCTTTCGCGGGGCGGCCGCCTTGCCAGCCGACTTGTCCGCCGTAGCCTTGGCGAAGGCGGAAGCCGCGGAACTGATCGTGCGGCGAAGGCGGGCGCCGAAGGTCAGCAGCGCGCAGGCCGGGACGCCAAGCCAGTAGTCGAGAAAGCGAATCGTCGTCGCGCGCATGAAAGGCGGGGATGCGACGGAATGAAACTACGTTCCGATGACTCCTTGCAAGGGGCTGCTCGCAGTCGCGTACGATTTCTTCGGAATGCGGCCCGCCAGGAAGGCAAGCCGGCCGGCTTCGACGGCGAGCTTCATGGCCCGCGCCATCGCGACCGGATCCTGCGCGCCGGCAATGGCGGTGTTCATCAACACGCCGTCGGCGCCGAGCTCCATCGCCACCGCGGCATCTGAAGCAGTGCCGACACCCGCGTCCACGATCACCGGCACCGTGGCCTGTTCCTTGATGATGCGGATGTTGTTCGGGTTCTGGATGCCGAGCCCCGATCCAATCGGCGCGCCGAGCGGCATCACCGCCGCGGCGCCGGCGTCGGCGAGCTTGCGGCACACCACCGGATCGTCGTTGGTATAGGGCAGGACGATGAAGCCCTCTTTCACGAGCACGCGAGTGGCTTCGAGCAGGCCCTCGTTATCCGGAAAGAGCGTCTTCTCGTCGCCAATCACTTCGAGCTTCACCCAGTTCGACATGCCGGCTTCGCGGCCAAGCCGAGCCGTCCGGATCGCATCGTCCGCCGTGTAGCAGGCGGCGGTGTTCGGGAGCAGGAAAATTTTCGACGTGTCGATGTAGTCGAGCAGCGATTCGGTCTGGCGCGAAATGTCCACGCGCCGCACCGCGACGGTGACCATGTCGGTCCCCGACGCCTCGTGCGCGGCCCGCATGATCGAATGGGACGGATACTTGCCGGTCCCGACGATCAATCGCGAGCGAAACGTCCGGCCGGCGATGACCAAATCATTCATAAATCTGAGATCTGACATCTGAGATCCGTTAGCCCCCGCCGACGAAATTGACGATTTCAACTTCGTCGCCTTCCTTGATGACCGACGAATCGTATTCGGTTTTCCTGACCACCGCGGTGTTCAGCTCGACGGCAACGCGGCGCGCGTCGATCTCGAGTTGCTCGAGCAGCGCGCTGACGCTGAGCGGTTCCGGAATATCGTGCGGATCGCCGTTGAGCTTGATGGTCATTGCGGTAAGCCTGGATCGTACCACGACTCCGGTTTTAGCGGAGCCTCGCTAGTGTTTGCCGGGCAGACCGATCGTGGCAAGCAACGACGCGAAACGCGGGTCCGACCGGATCGCCGGTGTCCAGGGGAGGAAATCAACCCGAACGACGTCGCTGATGCGCTGGGCGACGGCCTGATCGAGCGCGTCGAAGGTCTCGTCCGCGCGATCGAGCCCGGCGTAGATATAGGCCGATTCGAGCGGTGACACAAACACCCGTTGCGATCGCTCGCGCAATTGCGCCAGCAATTGTTCGGCCTCGGCGCGTTGACCGCTGAGGGCGAGCACATACCCGAGCGCGCCGACCGCGAATTGTCCCGATGACAACTGCACCGCGGTCCGCAGCGACGCGATCGCGTCGTCCATGCGTCCTTGCGACAGGTGCACGGCGCCGATCCGGAGGTGCGCCAGCGCGAAGTGCGGTTCGAGATCGACGGTCGTCTGCAAGTGCGCCAGCGCCTCGTCGGCACGGCCCACCAGGCTCAGCGCATAGCCGTAATGCTCGTTGATGACGAGCGACAGCGGATCGAGGTCGTGCGCGCGTTGCATCGACTCCATCATCTCGTCCCACCGGCGCGTCACCATCAGCAACCAGCCGTACCACTGGTGCGCGCTGGCGTAGCCGGGATTCAGCCGAATCGCCTCGAGGAAGCACTGTTCGGCGCCGGGCCAGTCGCGATCGAAGAACAGGCGCGCGTAGCCGAGGGACGCATGCGCTTCGGCCATCGCCGGATCGATTTCCAGGGCGCGCGCCGCCGCCGCCTTCCCCTGCGGATAGACGTCGGCCGGCGGCCGGCCGTTGTAGTAGCCGAGGATGTTGAAGGTGTCGGCCAGCCCGGCCAGCGCGCGCGCGTAGTGCGGATCGTGCTCGATCGCCGCCTGGAAATGTTCGATCGCCTGGAGCAATCCGTCGATGGTCCGTTTATTCCAGTAGAAGCGTCCCTTGATGTAGGCCTGGTAGGCGGCGCTGTCCTGCGTGTCCCGGCGCGCGAGTTTCTGCCGATCGTCGCCGGTCAGCTTCAATTCGAGCGCCGTCGAGACCTCCGCCGCGATCGATTGCTGCACGTCGAGAACGTCGTGGGCCGTGCGGTTGTATTGCTCGCCCCAGAGTTGCGCGTGTCGCCGCACGTTGATCAGCTCGACCGTCACGACCAGCCGGCCCGATCGCTGCAGCACGCGTCCGGTCACGACCGACTTCGCTTTCAACTCGGCGCCCGCCGCCACCGGATCGATCTCGCGCCCTTTGTAGCGAAACACCGTTGAGCGAGGCACGACGCGGAGCCCGCCGATCTGTGAGAGCTTGTTGATGATGGTCTCGGTGATGCCATCGCTCAGGTAGTCGATTTCGGGATCGTTCGCGGTGTTCGCAAACGGCAGGACCGCCAGCGCGTGCAGACCGCGCGAGCGCGTCGAGTCGGGTTTGCGCGTGCGCGGCCGCGCGACGGTTGCCGTCGTGCCGACGATTGCCGGCGACGGGCCGGAAACATTGGCCGTGACCGGCGCTTGCCGCAGATCCATCAGCAACTCGCTGAATGACTGGTAGCGCCGGTTCCGGTTCTTCTGCAGCGCACGCGCGACGATCGCATCGACCGCCGCCGGCACCACCGGGGAGATCGCGGACGGCGCCACCGGATCGCGATGGAGAATTTCATCGAACACGAGCGCGGAGGTCTTGCCGCCAAATGGCGGCTGGCCCGTGAGCATTTCCCAGAACACGGCGCCGAACGAGAAAATGTCGGTGCGCGCGTCCAGCACCTCGCCGCAGATCTGCTCGGTCGACATTTACGGGACCGTGCCGAGCGTCACGCCCGAGTTCGTCAGCTGTGCGCGCGTGGCGTCCGCATCGGTCAGCCCCGCAACGCGCTTCGCGAGCCCGAAATCGAGGATCTTCGCTGATCCATATGTCGTCAGGAAGATGTTGGCCGGTTTGATGTCGCGGTGAATCGTGCCGCTGCGATGCGCGGCCTCCAGGGCTTCCGCAACCTGACGTGCGATGGTGATCGCGTCGGCGAGCGGCAGGGGTTGGCCGGCGATCCGCTCACGAAGCGTTTGGCCTTCGAGCAGCTCCATCACCACGAAGCTCTGGCCCTGATCGGTGTCGACGTCGTAGATCGTGCAGATGTTCGGATGATTGAGGGCCGACGCGGCCCGGGCTTCGCGATACAGCCGCTCGGCCGCCTGCGGCGACGCGGCGTCCACTCCGGAGATGACCTTCAGCGCCACGCCGCGGTGCAGGCGCACGTCTTCGGCCCGATAGACGACGCCCATTCCTCCGGTGCCGAGTCGCGCGACCACACGGTAGTGTGCGAGCACGTGACCAATGAGTGGATCCTCCGTCGTCATCGATCCTGTCTATAGTAGACTGACGCACTTGCCTCATCCAAGACATTCGAAGGAGACAGATGGCCGACCCGCAACGCGTGCAAGCGTATCCGCCAACCTCGCCCGGCTGGGGTATTGCATTTTTTTACGGAACGTTGTCGTGCGCGTGGGTGCATTGGCTGGTGAAGGCGGAGCTGGTTACGCCATTGCTCGCCGGCACCGGCTTCAAGCCGGCGCTCTTCGACGGTCACGCGCTCGTCAACGTCGACTTCCAGGCTTTCCTGATCCCGAGTCGCCGTATCCCGACGACAACGTCAACGCGCCGCGGCCCGTCACCCACGTCGACGGCTGCACGATCAACGATCCGAAGGCCTACTGGATTCAGAATGGACCGCAGCCATTCAGCAGCTGCTACGAACGGCAGGCCGGCGGCACGACCTGGCATTGGATGGGGCTCTATCCACGATTGCTGCCGAACGACTTCCGCATGCAGGCGCAATACGGCGTCGCTCTCGATTGGCCGATCGGCTACGCGGACCTCGAGCCGTTTTACCGTGAGAGCGAACAACTGGTCGGTGTCGCCGGCGACGTCAAGATTCAAAACTACGGCGATCTGTGGTTCGCGCCGGGCCGGGGGATGCCGAGGGCGTCGACCTTGGTGTCAGTTCGAGACTCGGGCGCCACAGTCACCCGAGTTGAGCAACAGCTTCGGCGTTTCGATCCCGTGCGCCGCCAGCACGTAGACATTTGCGGTGACGATGCCGCGTTTGCTAACGGATCCACTACGACCTCGATCCGTACTGCAAGCGCGGGTTCGTGCAGGCCGCCGCCGTCGCGAAGGCGCTCTTTGCGCGGATGGGTGTCGACGACCGGACGGCCATCTCCGGCGAGAAAGGTGCGCCGGGAACCTTCGAGTTCGAACGCAACTGGTATCAGTTTTACGGGGCCGGTCACATCGCGGGGACGACGCGCATGGGAAGTGATGCGAAGACGTCGGTCGTCGACTCGTTCTGCCGATCGCACGACCACGACAACCTGTTCATCTGCGGCACGTCGACGATGGTGACTGTCGGGACGACGAATCCGACCAACACCGGTGTGGCGATCGCGCTGCGGGCGTGCGAGTCGATCGTGAAAGCCGCCTCCGGCTAGGTTCGCGGGGCGCAACCAGCCGAGGGCGCCTCAGACTCCATCCGGAGGATCAGCCGCCGCCCGAACTCGATGCCCGGCCGTTCGATGACGCGGTAACAGATCAACGACACGCCCGCGGTCGCCGCGACGACCAGGAGGTAGTGCAGCAAGGCCCCAGAGTCGCCGGCGGAAAAGCGTTCGCTGACACCGATCGCCTTGAATGCGGCGATCACGGCGAAGTGCGTGAGATACATGCTGAAGCTCAGCTTCCCGATCCAGATGAACACAGGGTTGACCAGCAGGCGAGTCGGATAGCGTCCGAGTGCCAGCGCGAACAGCGCGAACACACCGCCCATGTAGATCGGTTGAGCAAGGAGGTCGGTGGCCGGGGCGCGGAGCACGAATGTTCTGATCGCCAGCCACGCGATGAGCGTCGCCGCACCGAGGGCGACGCCTTTGGCCCAGTGCTCCGGCTCGTCAAACAAGCGGAACGCGATGAATCCCATCACGAACACTGGAAACTGCGCGATGAATCCCAGCACCGCCAACGCGTCCACCAGGTAGATCTGTTCCGCGGGATACGACGGGGCGTAGACGGCGTAGACGATGGAGCCCCACGCCCGCGCGGCGACCACGCTCACGGCGAGCAGCGAGATCAGCCACGCCATGCTCCGCGATCGCGTCACCAGAAACGGAAAGAACAGGTAGAACGTCATTTCGACGGCGATCGACCAGCCGCCGGGCACGACCGATGTGATCGTCTCGGGATGAAAACCGTTCAGAAACAGTGCGGTGAGCGGCACGTAATACCAGCGCACGCCGTCCGGCGCGAAATAGCGCGGCGCCAGGCCGTCCAGCAGGAGATAGCCGGCGATCGCGAGGTAAAACATCGGCGCGATGCGGAAGAATCGCCGCAGGTAAAAGTTCCGGATCGGATGCTGCTCGCGGGTGGCGCGGAAGTGCCAGGACAGGCAGAGCGTCATCGCGCTGGCGATGTAGAACAGCTGAACGCCCCGCGCCCCCGCGCCCATCAGCGTCGAGAGCCATGGACTGCCGGCGGCGACCGTCTCCCGCGCATGCACCAGGATGACCGCCAGGATCGCCACGCCGCGCAGCGCATCGATGAAGCCGAATTTCCTCGGCTCCGCAAACGAATTGTCGAGGGCAGTCAGGCGCGTCAATTATAATTATTGGTTGGGATGATCTCGGACGATTCAACGAGCAAGATGACACTCGGTATCGACGGTTTTACGTTTGCGGACCTGCATCAGCCGGCGCGGCTTCGCGACCTCTACGCCCGGTTCGTCGAGCAGGTCAGGGTGACGGAGCCCGAGCTGTGGGCGCAGTGGGCGCAGTACGCCGAGGTCCCGGAGTCGTTGAACGCCGTGGCGCGCGGCAACATTGTCGTCGCCATGGCGCCGCACGTCAGCCGTTTTCTCAGCGCGCTCTTCAGCGTCGGCGCTGATGCGGACGCGTTGATTGCGGCGACCCGCGCCTACGACATACTGTTCCGCTTCAAGATCGATTTCGTCCGCCGTCGCGCCCTGCCGCTGCTCAAGGCCGGTGCGCATGTGGAGGCGACCGCCGAGGATCACGCGCTGGCAGAGTCGATCACGTTTGGAACCCGCCAGCTCGAGTCGTCACTCACGTCGACATCCAGCCACGACGCGGAAATGAGACTTGCGGCCTATGGCTGCGCGCTGCTCGACAAGGAAGTGACAGACAAGGCCGCTGTCACTCCCGAAATCGAATCGCTGAAGCGATGGTGTGCCGCGCACATTCACGACCCTCGCTATCGCGGCTGGGTCGTGTTCCGTTTTCCCGAGAACCTCGATTACGACCATCTCGTCCAGGTGAAGCGGCCGGATCAGCAGCTGCCCGAAGAGATGTTCGGTCCCGACGACAAGCTGCGCCGGCGTGAAGGCTTCAAGCTCACCGACAACCGCTTCACGCGCCGGGAGGTGCTGAGCGAGATTCATTACTGCGTGCTCTGTCACGAGCGCGACAAGGACACCTGCTCGAAGGGCATTCGCGACAAGGAAGGCAAGGTCACCACCAACCCGCTCGGCATTCCGCTGGCCGGCTGCCCGCTCGACGAAAAAATTTCCGAGATGCACATGGTGCGGAAGCGCGGCGACGCCATCGGCGCGCTGGCCATCGTCACCGTCGACAACCCGATGTGCCCCGGCACCGGGCATCGCATCTGCAACGACTGCATGAAGGCCTGCATCTATCAGAAGCAGGAGCCGGTCAACATCCCGCAGATCGAGACCGGCGTGCTGACCGACGTGCTCAACATGCCGTGGGGCGTGGAGATCTACGGGCTGCTGACGCGCTGGAATCCGCTCAACATCAATCGCCCGTACTCGCTCGAATACAACGGCAAGAACGTGCTCGTGGTCGGCCTCGGGCCGGCGGGCTACACGCTGGCGCACTACTTGCTGAACGAAGGCTTCGGCGTGATCGCGATCGATGGGTTGAAGATCGAGCCGCTGCCAGACGACATCACAGGCGGTGACGGCAAGCCTCCGAAACCCATTCGCGATTGGAGCGATATCTATCGCCCACTCGACGAGCGGGTGCTCGAAGGCTTCGGCGGCGTGTCCGAGTACGGCATCACCGTGCGATGGGACAAGAATTTCCTGACGCTGATCCACCTGACCCTCGCGCGCCGCGACAAGCTGAAGATCTACGGCGGCGTCCGCTTCGGCGGCGCGCTGCCGCTCGACGAAGCGTGGGGCATGGGGATCGATCACGTGGCGATCGCCGCCGGCGCCGGGCGCCCGACCATCATCGACATCAAGAACAACCTGATTCGCGGCATCCGCAAGGCCAGCGACTTCCTGATGGCGCTGCAGTTGACCGGCGCGTTCAAGAAGGATGCGCTGTCGAACCTGCAGGCGCGGCTGCCCGCGGTCGTGATCGGCGGCGGCCTGACCGGTGTCGATACCGCCACCGAGTTGATGGCGTATTACCCGATCCAGGTCGAGAAGATCCTCGATCGCTACGATGCGCTGGTGCGCGATCTCGGCGAAGCGCGCGTGCGCGGCATGATGGACGCCGAGGAGCTCGGCATCCTCGACGAGTTCCGCGATCACGGCAAGGCCGTCAAGGCCGAGCGCGCCCGCGCCGCCGCGGTCCGGGAAAAGCCGAACTTCATCGACATGATTCGCGGCTGGGGCGGCGTCACGCTCGCGTATCGCAAGCGCCTGCAGGATGCGCCCGCGTATCGCCTGAATCACGAAGAGGTCGCGCTCGCGTTGCAGGAAGGCATCTCCGTCACCGAGAACATGAATCCGGTGCAAGCGATTCCGGATGAATTTGGCCACGTCAAAGCGATGGGCTTCACGCGCGCGGACGGATCGCGCATCGATCTGCCGGCCCGCACGGTCCTCGTCGCCGCCGGCACGGTGCCGAACGTCACCTACGAGAAGGAACACCCGGGCTCGTTCTCGCTCGACAGCAAGCAGAAGTTTTTCCAGGGTTTCAAAGCCGTTCGTTTGGAAGGCGACGGCTTTAGCCGTCGCCAACAGTTCGAGCTGCAGCCCGATCCCAACGGCTTCTTCACCTCTCACAACACCAACGGCAAGTTCGTCACCTACTACGGCGACAACCACCCGCGTTACAACGGCAACGTCGTCAAGGCGATGGCGTCGGCAAAGCACGGCTACCCGCACGTTGTCGCGCTGTTTGCCGATCACATCGCGTCGCTCGATCGCGCCGAGCAGCCTCAGCGCGAAGCAGCGTGGCAGTCGCTCGTCACGAAGCTCGACGATCAGCTGCTCGCCCGCGTCGAGAAGGTGATCCGGCTGACGCCGACGATCGTCGAGGTGATCGTGCGCGCGCCGGCGCCGGCGCGGCATTTCCATCCCGGCCAGTTTTACCGCCTGCAGAACTTCGAGCGCCTCAGCCCGCACGTGCGCGTGGACGATCACGTCGCATCGATGCTGATGGAAGGCATTGCGCTCACCGGCGCGTGGGTGGATGCGGAGAAAGGCCTGCTCTCGCTAATCACGCTCGAGATGGGCGTGTCGAGCCGACTGTGCGCGTATCTCAAGCCGGGCGAGCCGGTGGTGGTGATGGGACCGACGGGCACGCCGACGGAGATTCCGGAGAAATCAGCGGTGCTGCTCGCGGGCGGCGGCCTTGGCAACGCCGTGCTGTTCTCGATCGCGAAGGCGTTGAAGGCGCAGGGCAACCGCGTGCTGTATTTCGCCGGTTACAAGAACGGCGCGGATCTCTTCAAGCGAGAAGACATCGAGGCCGGCACCGACCAGGTGATCTGGTCGAGCGACATGGGCGAGGCGATCGAGCCGCACCGGCCGCAGGATCATCACTTCCGCGGCAACATCGTGCAGGCGATGGTCGCCTACGCGGAAGGGAAGTTCGGCGCGCCGGTCGTTCCCTTGAAGGACGTGTCGCGCATCATCGCGATCGGATCGGATCGCATGATGAACGCGGTGCGCCTGGCGCGGCACGGCGTGCTGCAGCCGCATCTCGATCCGAAACACGTCGGCATCGGCAGCATCAACTCGCCGATGCAGTGCATGATGAAAGAGGTCTGCGCGCAGTGCCTGCAGCGGCATGTCGATCCCGAGACGGGCAAGGAGGAGTTCATCTTCTCCTGCTACAACCAGGACCAGGAGCTCGATCGCGTCGACTTCAACAACCTGCAGGCGCGGCTGCGCCAGAACAGCGTTCAGGAAAAGATTTCAAATCTGTGGTTCGAGCATTTGCTCGATCAAGCTGAAGCCGAGCTCGTTCACGTCTGATCCAAAGGCAACCAAAAACGAAGCTGGATTACCTCGGCGCCCGCTACTACGCCAGTCAGACTGGACGCTTCACGACGGTTGATCCCGATCACGTGAACGGAAACATCTACGACCCACAGAGTTGGAACGCATATGCGTATGCGCGGAACAATCCACTGCGCTTCACTGATCCCGACGGGACCACGTACGAAATCTGCGGGTACGGCGAGCATGGCAGCACCAGCAGTTGCGGCTCGGTGTCCGATCAGTATTTCGCGCAGCTAGCGCGCAATCCAGGTGCGGGGCTGCGGCTGTGGGGTGGTGCGATCTTCGCTGGCGACAAGGTCGTCGGCTACTACAACCAGACCAGCGTCGATCCCACCTTGGCGAGCGTGTTTGGGAATGCCGGGTTGATGGCCGATGCTGGGGTTCGATATTCAGCGTCGGTTGTCGCGTCCAATTTTTTAGGGAGTGGAGCCGCAGTCGGCCTGCGATGGGGTACTGAAGCGTTAGTGGTCGCTGCTGAAGCGAAAGCCGCCCAGGCGGTCGCGGCTGCATCGGCGAAGCACGCGATCGCTGGAGTTCTCAAACAGATTGCTCAGGGCACGACGAAGGGGAAAGTCTTCGACAACTTCGCTGGCCAACTCCCAGCGAAAGCGGCAGGGTTACCGCGAGTACACCGTGCCTTTGGCTGGACAAGTGGGGCGTGGAGCAGCGCGTTTGGTCAGGGGCGCGGCTGGTGAGATCTACTACACGGCCGATCATTACGCGACATTTCTCAGAATTCAGTGAAGGATAAGATGGCCGTACACGTGGTGGAGGTGGAATCGTGGCGCCAGCATCTATCCGCGGCAGGCGTTCCCCAGATCCATTTGGTGGACGCAGCAAGTTGCGAGTTGGCCGCAATGACGCGCGGTGCCACAGATCTTGGATTCGCAACGTTTCAAATCGATGGAAATGGGCTTCAAACCAAAGATGACCTGCTGGACGGGCTCGCAGTCGCCGCCAAGTTTCCCTCATATTTTGGCCGCAATTGGGATGCAGCTTCTGATCTCTTGAGAGATCTTTCGTGGGTGCCTGCTGAGGGGTATGTGCTGATCATCACGGCCAGCGAGAACCTTCTTCGAATGGGCATGCGCGACTTCGTCACGTTTATGCGAGTCGTGGAGGCAACAATCCGTGACTGGAGAGATGAGCGAGGGGAATTCGGCGAGCGGGCGGCTCCGATTGCGTTTCATCTCGTCCTGTGTGGCGCCAACGTCCTAAAAGCTGAACTGGGCGGCCTACTGACAGAGCCCTTATGTGAACACTCTTCGCCCGTCTGATACCGGCGGTGCCTGGCGGCACCGGCTGACGGGGTGACACGTCACTCCGCCTTCGGGTGCTGCACAGGAACCGCGGTTACCGGTTAGGAACCGCGGAATCCTTCCGAATTTCTCTCCTGGTTACCAGAGAGGAACCGGCGGTAACCGCCGTCGCGGGGTGCGAGCCACGCGCGCGGGCCCGCGTCCAGGGCTGCGCGCCCTGCGGGCGGCGCCTGGCGGCGCCCCTGGACCCGGCCCCGCTGGCGCGTGGCGGATGGCTTTTTATGGCCGCCTTGTCAGGCGGCCACGGCGACGATGGCGTAGAAATCGATCTCGTGTGATCGGCGGCGCGGGGTAACGGTGCGGTGGCTGGGGCGGGGCACGGGCCGCCCGTCCTCGCGCAAGCCGCGGAGGTGCAGGGCGATGGCCTGCTCGATGCGGCGCACGGCGGTGTCGAGGGTCTTGCCGGTGGCGACGCAGCCCGGCAGGTCGGGTACCGACGCGCCCCAATCACTATGCGGGTCGCGATTGATGCGCACCAGGTACTGAATCGTTTTCATAGTGTCGGTCCTTTCCAGCCCGCCTGTCGCTTGACGGACGCGAATGTGCCTTTCGGCATGTCGTCGCCGAGGTGGCCGCTGATCGTCACGCGCCCCGGTTTGACCGGATGCTTGAATTGCCGGTGACGAAGTTGGACTATTTCGGTGCGCGCTACTATCGACCGGAGTCGGGCCGCTTCACAAGTGTCGATCCAGGGCATGTTGGCGGCGACATTTTGAATCCTCAAAGCTGGAATGGATACGCGTACGCGCTGAACAACCCTTTCAGATTCGTCGATCCGTTTGGCATGGAGCCGTGTTCGATCACGCTTACGGGCGACGACGCCGTCGCTGCAGGCGTCAAGGAAGGTGGAAGTGTCCTGGGTGAGTGTGTGCGTCCAAAAGAGAGTTGGAAGCAGTGGGCGTCGCGCAATATCGCTGGCGTGGTAGACACTCTCACATTTACTGCCCCGGTCCAAGCTCCGGGGCTGGGACAAGCCGATCAACCCATCGCCGATCGGTCACCGGACTTGGCAGTCTTGGTTGCAGTTACTGTCGTAAGGCCAAACCGACTTCTCACGGCGAGGGGAACGACGCTTGCAAAAATGATGCAAAGCGAAGCGGGCGTTGCTGAATTGCTGGGGGGCGGTGGCAAGGTGATTGCCGGGGCGGGCTCGAAAGTTGAAATACGGGATGTGGCAAGGCTCGTCAGTCAATATGGCGGAACGGCTGCGGATTGGGTGAAATTTCGAGCACGACGCCGGGTCTGCAGACACACGCATACAGAAATGTTCTTACCGGCTTGGTCGTCGAACTTAAGAGCAAGATCCCCGGGTTTTAGTGAGCCAGGTTATGACTGAAGCGGTTGCCCGTGCTAGGCAGATCGCCAAGAGAGTGCTTGGCGGTGAGGACGATCCACTTCTCGCGTGTCGAGAACTCGCCGATATGAGGGAGGAGCTTTCCGATGTAGCCGATGAAGTAGTGGACGTATTTGTTGCAGTTGCCTCGGAGATTGATGATTTGCCGATCGGTCGCGAGCGTGTGCATTGGGCTACACAGTCGCTCCGTGAGAAGGATCTGGAAGCAGCCGACTACCGGGCGCGCGTGATCGTTCAAGTCGATGAAGCTCTGAGGCGTCTCCTGGAAACGACTGGCCACAGCTAGTCACTCTTGACTCCCAATTATTCGGTGCCGAAGGTTTCGTCGCGTCTTACATCACCCGCGTCAGGTGGTTACCGTGAGTGTGGTTTTACTTGTTTCGACCGCTATTCAGCGACGATGATCGCTTCAATCGCCTGCCGCGATCCGGTCTTCTACGCAAGGGGTCTTGCAGGCTCATGGGTCCAAGCGGCGGCCTTTGGAGCGGTTGTTTGCGTGACCGAGGTGATGCTGGCAAAGTCTATGGAACGCCTGAGCGCTCGCTGATCGATGGCCCCGCCGGTGTCGCTGAGCGAGGGTAGGCATATTCTTTTTTCGCCCAGTAACAGTTCTTCGTGTTTCCCTTCGTGTCCTTCGTGCCCTTCGTGGTTGCATTTAGTCCGCGTGGACGATTCGTATAAGCTTCTTGCGTGCTGTCGCCAGGCGCCAGGATCGACGATCGCTACGAAATCATTTCAGCCCTCGGTGCCGGAGGCATGGGCGCCGTGTATCGCGCGCGCCGGCTGCACCTCGGCGACGAAGTCGCCATCAAGGTGATGCAGGCGACTCCCGACGCCGCGCCCGAATCGCGCGATCGATTCCTCCGCGAGAGCCGCGCCTGCGCCCAGCTCCGCCATCCGAACATCGTCGGCCTGCTCGACTTCGGCTTCGACACCTCCAATCAGCCGTACATGGTGATGGAGCTGCTGAGCGGCCCCAGCCTCCTCGAAGAGATCAAGCTCGAGGCGCCGATGGCGCCGGCGCGCGTGATTGGCATTCTCGAAAGCGTCGCTTCAGCGGTCCAGCTCGCGCACGATCGCGGCATCACCCATCGCGATCTGAAACCCGCCAACATTGTCGCGCACAAGTACGACTCCGGCGATCGCGTCTACAAGGTGATCGACTTCGGTCTCGCCGCGATGAAGGCAGGCCAGGACGAAACGCGCCTGACCGATCCCGCGTTCTTCCTCGGCACGCTGGCCTACGCCGCGCCAGAGCAGTTGCGCGGTGAGGAAGTCACCGCGTCGGCGGATGTGTATGCGATCGGCGTGATCGCTCACGAAATGCTGACCGGTGGCCGTCCGTTCGACTCGTCGAACAAGGCGACGTTGATCACCAAGATCCTCACCATCGATCCCTCGCGCGAGACGACGCGCCGGAGCAATCTGCCGCAGGCCGTTGAGGATGCGGTGATGAAGGCCCTGAGCAAGGAGACGGCGGATCGATGGCCATCGGTGAGTGCGTTCATCGATGCGCTGAAAGCCGCGATCGGACAGACGCCGGCGCCCGCGACGTCGGGTGCTGTCGAGAGCGGACTCCTCTCGCGATACGAGCTCGGCCCGCTGCTTGGCCGCGGCCGTCTCGGCAGCTTCGTATATCAAGGCACGCATCGCGCGCTCGGCACATCGGTCGCGATTCGCGTGCTCAGGCGCGACGAGACACCGCACTGGGATGCGGTCCGCGCGCGATTCCTCCTCGAAGCGCGCACGCTGCAGACCTCGCATCCGAGCCTGTTGCAGATCCGCGATTTCGGCGAAGACGATCGCGGCGTCTACGTCGTCAGCGATCTGATCGACGGCCCGAGCCTGCGCCAGGCGATGACGGAAAGCGGCCCGTTCCCGTGGGCGCGCGCGAAGCACCTGCTCACCCAGGCGCTCGAAGCCGCGTCGGCGCTCCACGCGCGAGGCGGATTCATCTGCGGCGTGAACCCCGACATGATTCGCATCCAGAGCTCGGCGCCGGAGCGGATCGTGATGTCTTCCGCGGGCATCAAGTCCGTTCAGGATGTGCTGGCGACGATGCGCGAGCAGGAGCTGCGCGGGCAGGAAGCTAGTGCGAACGAGCTTCCGTATGTGGCGCCGGAGGTACTGATGGGCTTCGCGCCGAACGCGCGTGCCGATGTCTTCACGATCGGCGTGCTGGCGTATCAGATGGTCACCGCATCGTTGCCGTTCAAGGCCGCATCGCTGCCCGAGCTGATCGGCCAGGCGCTGCAGACCAAGCCGTCGCCGCCGCAAGGGGATCTCCCTGATGCCGCGCGCGACGCGATCATGAAGGCCATCGACAGCGTGCCCGCCAATCGCTTCGAATCCGCCGACGCGTTCGCGCGCGCGATCGCCTGAACATACTTGTTGCGCCGGCCGTAACTTGTTGTATCTTCAAAGCGATCGGAATGCCTGAACTGCCATTCGATCCGCCGAAAGAAGGGCCGCGTCGCGGCCCGGTCGTAGCGGCGTCGGACACGGAACGCGCCGCCCGGCGTTACACCCATCGCGACATCATCGCGATGTATTCCTCGCTTCGCCTCGACCACCTCCGCTATCTCGAGAAGTGCGGGCTCGTGAAGCCGGCGATCGTCGAGAACGAACGTCTCTACGGCTTCTCCGATCTCACCGCGCTTCGTCAGATCGCCGGCGAGCTGCAGCAGGGCACGCCGTTCCGCGCCGTGGTGCGGACGCTGCAATCGTCGCAGAGCGGCCAGCTGACATTTGATTTCCGCCTCGACGCGCATCCCGCGCGCATCATCGAGCTCAAGCCGCGCACGCCGCCGCCGCTCGACGCGCAGCCTCCGGGCACCCAGGGCACCATCCCCCTTGGAACCCCTGGAACACTTGGAACCATTGGCACCGGTGCGTTCGGTCCGTTAAGTGAAGCCGAACAGTACTTCTTGATGGGATCGCTCCTGGATGACGGCACTCCCGAGCGTGTCGAAGAAGCCGTGAAGGCATACCGTCGCGCCCTCGAGCAGGATCCCGATCTCGTCGCGGCGTTGATCAATCTCGCCAACATCCGCTACTCGAGAGACGAGCTCGCCGAAGCGCAGGCGCTCTACGAGCGCGCCATCACGCTCGACGATTCGTACTTCGAGGCGCACTTCAACCTCGGCAACATCCATCACGATCACGGGCGCTACGCTGAGGCAGAAGCGTCGTATCGCATTGCGCTCGCGCTCAACCACAACTACGCCGACGCGCACTTCTATCTCGCGGTCACGCTCGAAAAGATGGGCCGTTCAATCGATGCCCGCACGCACTGGAAAGCCTACGAGCGGCTCGCGCCCAACGGCGAGTGGGTCGAGCTGGCCAGGGAGTTCTCCGACTGAAATCACGGCGGGTGCTGTGGATCCCTGTCGCAGCCGCCGTGCTGATTCAGGCGGTGATGCTCGTCACCGTCGAACCTGAAATCACCGTCGATTCCGCCAGCTACATGGCGCAGGCGGAGTCGCTCGCGACGACTGGGACCGCGCGCAACGCCCTCGGTGAACCAGACACCGTGCGCACGCCGGGTTATCCGCTCTACCTCGCTGCGTTTCTCTGCACGCACGCCGGCTTTGCGGGCGCAATCGTCGGACAACGCCTTCTCTGGATCCTCGTCGTGGCCGCGACCACGTTGGCGTGTTTTCGGCTGACGGCTAACGCGATTGCCGCCGCCGCGGCCGGTCTGATTGTCGCCGTGGATCTTCCCGCGCTGCAGGCCACGAACTCGATCCTCACCGAAACGCTGGCGACGGTGTTCGTTGGCGGGGCGGTGTGGCAGGCCTATCACGCAGGCGGATCGAGTACGCGCGCGGCGATCGCGGCGGGTGTGCTCGCCGCATTCGCTGCGCTGGTGCGGCCGGTCGCGATCCTGCTGGCGGTGCCGCTCGCACTGGCGATCGCCATCGCGGGGCCGCGAAAGGATCGCCTCCGCGCCGCCGTCATCGTCGTTGCCACGAGCCTGCTCGTGACTTCGCTGTGGATCGCCCGCAACTATGTGCAGACCGGCGTCGCCACCTTCAGCTCGATCAGCAGCATCAACCTGCTGTTGTTTCGCGCCGCGGGCACGCTGGCGATTCGCGATCCGGGCGGCATCGACGCCAACATTCAGCGCCGCCAGGCCGAGCTCGAAGCCGCGGCGTGTCGCGCTGCCGAAGACACGTTCGGCCGGCCGTGTGACGCGGTGCCGATGACACAACGAGCCTCTCTCTACAGCGGCCTCGCCTGGCCGATCCTGTTGAACGATCCGATCGCGGTGCTGATGCAGGCCGCGCGTGCACTGGTGATGATCATGCTCGGCGGCGGCGCGAACCTTCTCGCGCGGATGGCCGGCATCAGCGAGTCCGCGGGCCGAATCGTGGCACTCGCTTACACGGTGCCGCTGGCGATGCTGGCCGCCATTGGCGTGGCCTACTGGCGCCGCGTCGATCGTCTCGCCGCATGGCTGATGGTCCTGACCATTCTCTATCTCGTCGTCATGGCGCTTGGCGTCGAGGCCTATTCGCGCTTTCGCGTGCCCTTCCTGCCTCTCTATGCGATGCTTGCGGGCGGCGGCGCCGCGGCGCTCGCCGAGCGATGGACTCGCCGCACACCACATCCGAATTGACGACGGGCTCGATGCGACGAGCCGCGCTCGCGCTGTTCGTTGTCGCGGCGATCGTGTACCTGTCGCGGCTCGGCGGCATGCCGATGTATCTCGCCTCCGACGAAGCGATCATCGCCAACGACGCCCATGCGATCGCCACGACGGCACGAACGCTCGACGGCGTGTTCCTACCGTTGTTCGTCTACATCCCGCTCAGTGCCAGCTGGTTCATGCCGTACATCTATTACTGGACGGCCATCTGGCTGCAGCTGCTGCCGTTCGCGGAATGGTCGATCCGCGTGCCGACGGCGATCATCGGCCTGGCCGGATTGCTCCTCGCGTATCGCGTCGCGCGACGACTGCTCGGCGATCGCGCGCAGGCGTTGATCGCGACGGCCATGCTCGGCTGCGCGCCGACCTATTTCATTCTCAGCCGCTACGCCCTCGACTACATCTATCCAATTCCGTTCATCCTTGGATGGTTGTATTGCCTGCTGACGGGACTCGAGCGCGGGCGGTCGCCGCGCTGGATGTTCGGCGCTGGTCTCTGCCTCGCCGCGGGTTTCTACAGCTACATCGCGTCGATGGCGCTGATGCCGGTCTATTTCGCGCTCACGATCGCGGTGTTGATCGCGTTGCGACGGCCGCGCCGCGATTTTGCGATGATGGCCGCCGGCTTTGCGATCCCGATGCTGTTCTTCGCGATCTGGCTGCTGCAGCATCCGGACGTGGTGCACACCACCGCGCAGCGGTACGGATTTGCCCCGGGCGGCGGCGACAGCAGGCCGATGGATCTCGTCGCGATCGCGGATCGCTACTGGCGATTCTTCCATCCGGATGTCCTGTTCCTGACGGGCGATACCTATCTGCCGTTTTCCACACGCACCGCCGGAGTGTTTCCATTTGCGGGCGCATTGCTGATCGCGCTCGGTGTGTTTGCCGCGCTCGGACCGGCGCGATCGCCGATCACGCTGCTGCTCGTGGCCGGCTTCGTGTCGAGCCCGCTGCCGGCGTCGCTGCTGGACGATCCCGGCGCGATCCGCCGCGCCATGGGCATGCTGCCGTTCGGCGCCTTGCTGGCGGGTCTCGGCGCCGGCCAGCTCGCGCGCGTCTCCCGCGTGCCGTACTTGAAACCGCTCGGCTACCTCGCGGGACTGGCCGCGGCGGTCGCGGGCCTCGGTTACCTGGCGTGGATCTTCGCGGGCCAATCCCGTATCTCACCGACGGGACTCAAGGTTGCCGCTGCGTCGATCGTCCTGATCGCGATGGCCGCACTGGCCGATCGCCTGCGGCACGGCAGGGTCTTGTTGATCGGCGTGGCCGCCGCCATTGCGATGCAATTCGTCGTGTTCCAGATCGAGTATCACGGTGAGTACCGCTTGAGATCGGCGGTGTGGCTGAACGGCAACCTCCGCGGCGCCATGCTGCGATTGATCGAAGAACACGACAAGCGGCCCGGCAGTAAGATCTACTTCGCCACCTTCCGGAACGGCCTCAACTATTGGGACCTGAAGAATCGCTACCTGCCGCTCTACTGGCAGTTCTATGTGGTGAAAGAGCAACGGCCGGATCTCGCCGCCGATACGGTATTCATGGAACGGAACGCGGATATCCGGACGATTCCGCCGGGCAGCATCGTGCTGGACAACATCGAAGATCCGAATCTGAAATTGCTGTACCAAACGGGCGCGACGCGCATCGCCGATATCCCTGAAGCGGATCGCGAAGCGTTCATGACGATCGTGATTCGATGATCAAGATCATCCTCGCGGTGCAGGGCGTCGTGCTGGCCGGCCTGATGCTGCTTGCCGCGGACATGTTCGCCCACAAGCGCGTCGAGCTCGTCGGCGGCTTCAACATCTGGGGCTATCGCGGCGCGGTCGTGCGCCAGCGCGTGATCGGCGAGACGCGGATCCTTTACCTCGGCGGCACGCGGGCGTGGGGATACGGCACGACGGCCGATGGCACCATCGCCGCCGCGCTCGAATGGAACCTGGTCACGCACACACGACAAAAGGTCACGGTGATCAACGCCGCGCGGCTTGGCGCGACCGCGGCCGACTATGCGTCGATGGTCGAGCGCCATGCGTGGGTCAATCCGGACATCATCGTGCTCTACGACGACCTCGGTTACGCGAGCACGCGGCCGCGCTTATCGAAGATCACCGCGCGCGCGCGCGGCTACGAGCCGATCCTGCCGCTGGTGCTGCAGGAAAAGGGCTGGATGATGGGGCAGTCGGACTCCGCCGCGAAGCGCGCCGCCGGCGGCGCGATGCAGACGGCCGGCGATGCGCTGATGCGCATCGAATCCTATACGCCTCAACCGACCCAGGGCTACGCGGAGTCGATGCGCGCGGCGATCGACGCCGCTCTTGCCCGCGCCGTCGTCCTGGTAGTGGTCGATCCTCCCGAGAATGCCACGCAGCTGAACAACCTGATCGCGCTTCGCCAGGACATCGCCTCGCGCGGCTCCGCGCGAGTGTCGCTGCTGGAGTTGTCCGACGTGGCGCGCGCCGGAGACCTGCTCGACGGCTACACCTACGGCGCCGTCGCGCGCGGCCGCGTCATGAGCGCCATCGAAGTCGCGCTGCTGCCGATCGTCGCGCCCGGCCGCTGAGGTCGTGGCTCAGCCGTTCTTGTACCAATAGAGCGGTTTCCGCGCATCGTGTGCGACCGCCAGGATCACGATATGACGTGCGGTAACTGAGTAAACGATGTTGGTATGGGAACCCCGGCGTCGGGAATCGTCGAACGTCGAGATCATCCGGGAGATCGTGAATGCGGGGCGCCGCCCTTGGCCAGTCCTCGATTCGGTCGCAAGCATCACGCAACGCCGACAAAAATCTCAAACCCAGTCCACGCTGCTCGTTCTCATACCAGCGAATGGCTTGCGCCATTTCGGAGGCCGCTTCTCGAGAGAAGCGGACCGCCCGGGTCACTTTTTAGTGATGATTCGGGCCGTCCGCTCCCGTACCTGCTCCCACGTTTGGCCAGCCGACGGCTCTGCAAGCGCCCGCCTGGCGCGCCGCTCGATCTCGGCGAGCCATTCCCGACGCGCCTTCTCCTCGTCTTCGAATACAGGCGGATTCAAGCTCTCCAGCAGTTCAGTCGCTACGTGCGCTCGCTGCTTGTGTGGCAACGCGAGTGCCGCGCGCAGAATCGATCTGGCTTTCTGCGTCATGGGTCACATCGTAGCATCGTCCAGCAATGCGCTGTTTTGCACGACGAACTCGTCATTGCACGGAGATTGCGCCGGCTAAGGAACTTCTAAGATCTGCATGCAGCCGCTTGCGGTAAGTTTTCTCGCGCAGCCCCCTGCACCACCCTTCGCTCGATGAGCTACGGGTGGCAAGCGAGCGTCAATGCCCCCTGATGATCCGTTGAAGATCCTCGCACGTACGTATGCCAGTCGAATTGTGTCCGGCGAAATTTCCCCGGCTACCGGAGCGCGATCGATCTGGACCGACGTCTTCTACCACCTCGAGCTCGGCGATCACTCCGTCGATCAGTTCGTCTACTGGGCCGACGCCATCGAGGATGCCGAAGACGACGAGCGGCGGCGCTTCTGTGAGAATGCGATCATTCGTATTGCAAAACAGTTCCTGGAAAACAATCCGTAACCCCAGGCATCCAGGCACCCAGGCACCCAGGCACCCAGGCACCCAGGCACCTAATATCTAAATCTCCAGTCGTCGTTCTGGTGTTGCGGCTGCTGTTCCTCGCGCTTCCGCGGCATCCGTTTCGCCTTGTAGAGCGAGCAGTCCGAGCACCAGGAGTCGGCGCTGAAGCCTTCTTTACCGGCCATCGGCAGCACATCGCGGTGCGTGCAGTGATCCGGGATGCCGTCCTCGGTGGGCTTGCGCCACCGGCACGACAGGAACCGGACGACCGACGGTGAATGATCCGGCGGCGATGAATTATCTGGAGGTGATTCCAAGTGCGCTCTCCACGGCGGACCACGCCCGCTGTTCATGCGGTGAGACCAGCGTCACCGCGTGCCCCGATGCCCCGGCGCGTCCCGTGCGGCCGACGCGGTGCACGTAGGTTTCCGGCGAATCCGGCACTTCGAAGTTGACGACGTGCGCAATGCCCTCGATGTCGAGGCCGCGCGCCGCGATGTCGGTGGCCACCAGCACGGGATGCTTGCCCGAGCGGAACCCTTCCACCGCCGATAACCGTTCCTGCTGCGTGCGATCGGCGTGCAGCGCCGCCGCCTTGATGCTCTTCGCGACCAGCGATCGCGTCAGGCGATCGGCGTCGATCTTGCGCCGCACGAACACCAGCACCGGGCCGTCCGACTCGCGCTTCGCGAACGTCGCCAGCCAGTCGATCTTCTCGCCGTTCTCGACCTTCACCATCTGGTGGTCGATGGTCCGCGCCGCGCCGCCGCGGTTGCCGACCTGCACGTAGCGCGGCGCCTTCAACATCTCCTTCGCCATCCGCTGGATTTCTCCAGGCAGCGTCGCGGAGAACAGCAGCGTCTGCCGATCCGGCGGCAGCGCCGACATGATCTTCTGCACGTCGGGCCAGAAGCCCATGTCCATCATGCGATCCGCTTCGTCGAGCACCAGCACCTGCACGCGCACGAAGTCGGTGTTGCTGTGCCGCATGTGATCCATCAGCCGGCCCGGCGTCGCCACGACAATGTCGACGCCCGCCTGCAGGGCGCGCTCCTGCGGACCCATTTCGACGCCGCCGAACACCGCCGCCGAGGTCACCGGCGTGTGATACGTCAGGCCGACCAGCGAATCTTCAATCTGCACCGCCAGCTCGCGCGTCGGCGCCAGGATCAGCGCCCGCGTGTAATGCTCGCGCGCGGCGTCGCCGTAACCCGGCGTCTCGCTGAGCAGCCGCTCGATGATCGGCGCCGCGAACGCCAGCGTCTTGCCGGTGCCGGTCTCGGCGCACGCCACCACGTCGTGGCCTTCGAGCGCGATCGGAATCACCGCGCCCTGCACGGGCCGCGTGCCGTCGAAGCCGAGCGCGTGAAACGCGGTCTCGAGCCGCCGGTCGAAGCCCATCCGATCGAACGACTTCGGCGGCGCGTCGACGTCGATCAGTTCCCACGGCAGATCCGGCGGCGGCGTCGACGGCCGCGGGGTGAATGACTTCGCCGGTCCGCGCCGGCCGCCTCGGCCGCCGGGACCGCCGCGCCGGCGCGGCCGGCGCTGTGATGTGGAATGTCCGTTCAAAGTGTCTCTGTGAGATCAAACATCTGTGTCTAATCTGTGTTTAATCTGTGGCTAACGGGCGCGGAAGGTGATGATGCCGCGCTGGGGGTCGTAGGGCGAGATGCCGACGGTCACCCGATCGCCGGGGACCACCTTGATGCGAAATCGCCGCATGCGGCCGCTCAGCTGCGCGAGAACTTCGTGACCGGCGTCGACCTGCACGCGGTAGAGGCCACCGCTGTGCACCGCGACGACGGTACCCTGCATATCAATCAGATCGTCTTTGCTCATTCAAAAGGGGCTTGGGGCTTGGGTCTTGGGGCTTGAAGCTTCGAGAACCATTCCCGAATGCAATTCCAAGTCCCAGTCCCAGGTCCCAAGCCCCTGATTGTGTCACTTTGCGGGCGCGATAGGCAAATCACGTACCGCTTGCTCGACCTGCGTCGCAAGATCCGCGTAATTGTCGCCAGATAAACGTATTGGCGCTCCGAACGTCACGGAAACATAGCCGGGCTTGGGCCATTTCCAGCTGGTATGCAGCACCCGATCGGCCCCGTCGATCCGCACCGGGATGACGGGCAAGCCGAGCCGCGATCCGATCATCCCGATGCCGGGCTTGAACGGTTTCATGTCGCCGCTCGCCGATCGCACACCCTCCGGGAAGATCAACACCGAGTAACCGTCACCGGCCACCTCGCCGATGTAGCGCAGCGTCTGCCGCGCGCCGGCCTCTCTCTGCGGTAGCGGGAAAATGTTGAAGAAGAACGCCGACAGGTAATAGTTGAGGCGATTCGTGAGGACTTGCGTCGCCGAGAAGCCTTCGGGGAAGAAATGCGCCTTGAAGAATTCCTTCAACGCCGCCGGCGCAATGCGCGCCCGCCACGCGCCAGGCAGCGACATCAGGATCACCGGCACGTCGAAGTGGCTCTGATGATTCGACGCGAACACCACCGGGCCGCTCACGCCGTTCAAATGCTCGATCCCGCTCACGCGCACCCACGCGAAAATGCGTCCGAGCGGCAGGATCCACGTCGCCTGGCTGATGCGCCGAATGATGCGCACGATGCCGCGGCGATTCCACGACGGAAAGTCGACCGGCTCGGCGACCTCCGCTTCCTGCGGCGCCGTCGCGATCATCGCGCGCAGATCGTCGAGCGTCTTCGCGCCCGCGAATTTCGTTTCGTCGATGCGCGTCTGGAATTGATCCTCGAGCGCCACCATCAGCTCGACGCGCTCGAGCGAGCTCAGACCTAATCCTTCGATCGACGTCGCGCCATCAAGTTGACGAGCGCCCGCAAACTTCGCGAGCAGCGATTGCAATTGATCGCCGCTGCTTGCTGCCGCCGGTGTTGCACCGGAATCAACCCAATGCTTGATGGCCGAGCGCTTCAGCTTTTTGGTGCCTTCAGTTCTTGGCAAAGGACCGCCGGTCCAAACTGAAAAACTTCGGATCCGCTGATGATCGGCAAGCTGCGAATTGGCGTTTCGAATTACGGTTTCGGCATCAATTCCAGGATCGAGAACAACGACCGCGTGAACGCGATCGGGTCCAACCACTGCGGATTCGACAACGCCGGGCTGTGCGTTGAGAGGACCTTCAACGTCATCAGGGAAAACATTCAGCCCTTCCGGCGTGACGATCATTTCCTTCTTGCGGCCACGGATGAAGAGACGCCCTTCAGCGTCTTTCTCGCCGACATCTCCCGTATGCAACCAACCGTCGGTGTCGCGCGTGCGGCCGCCGTCGGCTTCACCGTAATAACCGCTCGTGACGTTCTCTCCGCGCACGAGAATCTCGCCGTCCTCGGCGATCTTCACTTCCACACCCGCGATCGGTTTTCCAACCGATCCGGTGTTGGTCTTGAACGGGTGATTCATCGTCACGATCGGCGCCGTCTCGGTCAGCCCGTAGCCTTGAATGACGACGAACCCGAGCCGCTTCCAGTAATCCTCCAGCGCCGAGCCGAGCGGCGCGGCGCCGACAATGAACGCCCAGAACTTCAGGCCGAACATCCGGTGAATCCTGCGATAGCGCCACCATCGCTTCGGAATAGACAAGCCTTTCGGCGGATCGGTGGCAGCCGGATCGATCCTCACCGCGTGCTCCTTCAACACGTCGAGGATTTTCGGCACGCATACGATCACCGAGATCCGCCACTCCCGCACGCGCCGCACGATGTCGTGCGGGTTGAAGCTGCGCATGAACACGACCGTGCCGTCGATGAGCGGCGGGATGTTCGTGGCCATCGACTGCCCGAACATGTGACTGAGCGGCAGGAGATTCAGGAAGCGGATCGGCGAGAACGGCCGCGCGTACTTCTTGTACTTGTCGATCTCCTTCGCGACCGGGACGGTGTTCGCGAGGATGTTGCGATGGCGGATGACCACGCCCTTCGGATCCGCCGTCGCGCCCGAGGTGAACACGATCTGCGCCACGTCGTCACGATCGATCGCGATCGAGGGCAGCGGCCCATCCGCGATCCAATCGAGATCGGCCAGCGTCCACGCATGCATGGATGAGGCGTCGACATCATCCCCCGCGAGGACCACCCTGGCGTCGACGATCTGCCGGATCCGATCGGCGAATTCCCTTGAAGAGCGGTAGTCAATCGGCACCGCGATCGCGCCGGCGAGCAGGATGCCCCAGTAGCATGCAATCCATTCGGGCCGGTTCTCGCCCCACAGGATGACCTTGTCGCCTTTCGCTACACCGTGCGTGATGAGCTTCGCGGCAAATCCTCGCGCCGCGCGCGTTACCTCCCCGTACGTGTGACGGCGTACTCGATATCCGTCGTCATATACGAGGAATTCTCCACGGCGCTTTTCCAACGTTCGGAAAAGGTCGATGAGCGTGATCACGGGGACAAGTATTACCGACGTCGCGTCTTCGCGACGTCCCGCCGCGCGGAGCGCGGCAAAAAAACGCTGCCTATCGAGCCGCAGCCAAGGTGGCGGGTGGAGGCTCGATAGTAGAATAGGTGGCTGAACGCAATGCACGTGTTTCTGACGGGCGCCACCGGTTACATCGGGTCGGCCGTGCTCGACGCGATGATTAAAGGTGGGCACCGGGTCACGGCGATGGCGCGCGATCCGGAAAAAGCCGAGCGGCTCCAGGCCAAGGGCGCCGCCACCGTCACCGGCGAGCTCGGACTCCCGAAAACATACGTCAACGCCGTGAAGGCCGCCGACGCGGTCGTGCACGCCGCGATGGAGTCGTCGCCGAAAGGCGTCGAGAAGGAGAAGCAGGCGCTCGACACCATGTTGAGCGCGCAGGCGCAGGCGAGCCAGGCCGACGGCAAGCCGCGCGTGTTCATTTATACCTCCGGCGTCTGGGTGCTCGGCCGCAGCGTCAAGTCCGCGGAAGAAGACAGCCCGCTCGATCCGCCGCCGCACGTCGAGTGGCGGCCGGCGCATGAAGAGAAAGTGCTGGCGTCGTTCTCCGCTTCGCTGCGCACCGTCGTCGTGCGCCCTGGCATTGTCTATGGCGGCGGCCGCGGCATCGTGTCCGATCTGATCAAGGACGCGTTGAACGGCCTGATCCGCGTCGTCGGCCCCGGCAAGAACCGGTGGCCGTGCATTTACGATCACGACCTCGGCGATCTCTACGTGAAGATTCTCGAGTCGCCGGCGGCGGCGGGCGTGATTCACGCCACGGACGAAAGCGACGAGCGTGTCATCGACATTGCCGAGGCGATTGCCGAGCAGGTGCCGCAGAAGCCGGATATCCGCATCGTGCCGCTGACCGAAGCGCGCAAGAAGCTCGGCACCTACGCCGACGCGCTGGCGCTCGATCAAAAGGTTCGCAGCCCGAAGGCCCATGCGTTAGGATGGGCGCCGACTCAAACCGGCGTCATCAACAGCGTGCCGCGCCTTGTCGAAGAATTCCGAAACGCCCAACGGGAGAAGTCGTAATGCGAACACTGGCGTGCGCGTCTCTACTCGTTTTCGCCATCGGCTGCAGCGAGCCGCCGCCCCCGCCGCCCCCGACTCCGGCTGAAGATCAGATCACGACCGAGTCGTTCGTGAATCACGTCAAGACGCTCGCGTCCGATGAATTCGAGGGCCGCGCGCCCGCGACGCCGGGCGGGCAGAAGACCGTCGATTACCTCGCCAGCCAGCTCAAGGCGCTTGGCGTCGAGCCGGGAGCGCCGGATGGCACCTACTTCCAGCAGGTGCCGATCGTCGAATCGTCGGTCGAGCGCAACTTCGTTCTGAGCGTGCCGGGCAACACCTACCGGTACCTCACAGATGTCGTCGCGTTCTCCGGCGTCGAGAAGGCGCGCGTGCAGGTGCAGGGCGATGTCGTCTTCGTCGGCTACGGCATCAACGCGCCCGAGCTGAAGTGGAACGACTACGCCGGCGCGAACGTGCGCGGCAAGTGGGTGATGATCATGGTCAGCGATCCGCCCGCGCCTGCCGACGAGCCGGCGCTGTTCGGCGGCAACGCGCTCACCTACTACGGCCGCTGGACCTACAAGTTCGAGGAAGCGGCGCGTCAGGGCGCGGCCGGCGCGCTGCTGATTCACACCGACGAGACGGCGACGTATCCGTGGCAGGTCGTGCAGACCTCGTGGAGCGGCACGCAGTATTCGCTGCCGCCGCAGGCGGGCGAGCCCGCGCTCGGCATCAAGGCGTGGATCACCAACAACGCCGCGAAGGATCTCGCGAAGCGCGGTGGACGCGATCTCGATGCAATGCGCACTGCGGCGAGCAAGCGCGGCTTCAAGGCGGTGCCGCTGAACATTCGCGCTGCCGCCACCTTGATGCAGCGCGCGTCGCGCAAGACCGCCGCGAACGTCATCGGCGTGATCAAGGGCACCACCAACGCATCGGAGGCGGTGATCTACTCGGCGCACTGGGATCACTTCGGCATTCGCGATCTCCAGCCTGGCGAGGCCAACGACGTCGATCGCATCTTCAACGGCGCGTACGACAATGCGTCGGGTTGCGCCGGCGTGCTCGAGATCGCGAAAGCCTTGGCGAAGTCGCCGCAGAAGCCCGCGCGATCGGTCTACTTCGCGTTTGTCACCGCCGAGGAATCCGGGTTGCTCGGCTCGGCGTTCATGGCGGCGAATCTGCCGCTGCCGGCAGACAAGATCGCGGCCAACATCAACATTGATGGCGTCAATTACCTCGGGCCGACGACCGACATGGTGCAGCTCGGCTCCGAGCGATCGTCGATCGGCCCGATGATCGAGTCGATCCTGAAAGAGCGCAAGCGCACGCTGACCGGCGATACGCATCCGGAGCGCGGCTACTTCTTCCGATCGGATCATTTCTCCTTTGCGAAGAAGGGTGTGCCGGCGATTTCGCTGAGCGAGCCGAAGCAGTTCACCGGGCCGAAGGCGGCGGAGCTGCTGAAGAAGCAGGAAGCCTACAACGACAAGGACTATCACCAGCCGGCGGATCAGTACGACGCGTCGTGGGATTTCTCCGGCGGCGTCGACGACATGAAGGTGCTGGCGCAGCTCGGCTGGCGGATCGCCAATCAACCCGCGATGCCGACGTATAACGCCGGCGATCAGTTTGGTGAAGTGAGAAAGAGATAGTGGAGCATCCGGCTTTAGCCGGATTGTTCAAGCAGGCAGACATGGAACTGGTGACGCTGGAAGAGATTTGCGCGGCTCGTGAGCGCATCAAGTCGACGGCGCGATATACGCCGTTGCTGGAGGTCCCAAGCCCCAGGCCCCAGGTCCCAAGCCCCTTGTTGCTGAAGTGCGAAAATCTTCAGCCGATGGGCGCGTTCAAGATCCGCGGCGCCTTCAACATGATCGCGCAGCTGCCGAAGGAGAATCTCGAGCGCGGCGTGATCACATACTCATCGGGCAATCACGGCCAGGCCGTTGCGCTCGCCGCGAGGAAGCTGGGCGCGCCGGCGGTGATCGTGATGCCGACCACCGCGCCGCAGGTGAAGATCGACGGCTGCAAGGGCTACGGCGCCGAAGTCATCATGGCAGGCACGACCTCGCTGGATCGCCAGAAGCGCGCCGAGCAGGAAGCGCGCGA
The DNA here is from genome assembly GCA_019752015.1 of Cyanobacteriota bacterium. Taxonomy (GTDB): domain Bacteria; phylum Acidobacteriota; class Vicinamibacteria; order Vicinamibacterales; family UBA2999; genus 12-FULL-67-14b. The sequence continues at coordinate 404,009 of JAIEMQ010000006.1, forward strand.
GCGCGGGCTGACGATCGTGCCGCCGTTCGATCACAAGCAGATCATCATCGGCCAGGGGACGATGGGCCTCGAGATCCTCGAGCAGTGTCCTGACGTCGGCACCGTGTTCGTTCCGGTCGGTGGCGGCGGCATGGCGTCGGGCGTGGCCGCTGCGATCAAACTGTCGAAGCCCTCGGTTCGCATTGTCGCCGTCGAGCCGATCGGCGCGCCGAAAATGTCGAAGTCGCTCGAGGCCGGCCAGCCGATCACGCTGCCGTCGTCGAAGAGCATCGCCGACGGGTTGATGAATCTCCGTCCCGGCGATCTCACCTTCGCGCATATTCGCAAGTTCGTCGATGACGTCGTGACCGTCAGTGAAAACGACATCGCGTCGACGGTCGGATGGTTGTTCCGCAACGCGCGGCTCGTCGTCGAGCCGAGTGGAGCAGTCACCACTGCCGCCGTCGCGCTCGGTCTCGGCAATGTCGATCTGACGAGAGGCCCTGTCGTCGCCGTCGTTTCGGGCGGCAACGTCGCCCCGGAAGCATTCGCACAATACGTAACGAAGTCGTAGAGGAGCAAACCGTGATCCGTTTCGCCCCCGGATTGATCGCGTCGCTGTTCGTCCTGAATGCCAGCTCAGCGTTGGCGCAACCGGCCTCGCCCTCCGTAGCCTTGGCGAAGGAGGGGCCCTTCAAGATCGTCGTCCTCGCCGGCGAAGACTCAGTCAACGTCATTCAGCAGAAGACCGCGGTCGCGCCGCTGATCGAAGTCCGCGATCGCAACAACGTGCCGGTGCCCGGCGCAATGGTGACGTTCGCGGTGCAGGGCGGCAAGGCGGCGGCGTTTCAGGGCGGCGCATCCACGCTGACGATCGCGACGAATGCCGCCGGACAAGCGGCCGCCACGGGGTTCACGCCGATGACCGCGGGCGCTGTGAACATCAGCGTGTCGGCGACGGTGCAAGGCCAGGTCGTCACCGCGGCGATTTCGCAAGTCAACGTGCTCACCGCGGCGGAAGCTGCGGCCGCTGCGAGCGGTGCGGGTGCTGGCAGTGGAGCAGGCGGCGGCGCAGGATCAGGCGCCGGCGCCAGTGGCGGAGCGGCGGGTGGCGGTGGGCTGTCCGCGACAACGCTCGGCATTGTCGGTGGCATTGCGGCGGCCGGCGCGGTGGCGGGCACGCAGGTGCTTGGCGGCCGCCCGGATACTTACACGGGTATGTTCGCCCTCGTCCCCGTCATGACGTTCGGTACGTGCACCCGACAAACGCGGTACTCCGGAACGCTGGTCGTTGAAATCGACAGCTCGGATGGATCGGTCACGGGCAGCGCGAGCATCGAAAGCGCGCGCGAAGAGTTTGTTTCAACGACGTGTCCGGGGCAGCCTCCGTCGCTCAGCAACCAATGGGGCATGCCGGACGCGACTGTGAGAGGCAGCGAGTCGGCGTTGTCCTTCGAAGCAGCTGACTCGGTGCCGGCCGGTGACGGCAGCGGCCCTATCAACCGCAATTACAAATTCTCAGGCGCATTGTCCGGAACCACGATCACCGGAACGTTCGAGCTGACGTGGATACATCAAGTCGTCGCCGGTGCCCGGTTCACGGAACGTCAAACGGTTACGCTGCAGAAGCGGTAGAAAATCTGTTGAACTCTTGATCTGTTGAACTCTTGATCTGAATTCAACAGATCAACAGATCAACAGATCAACAGATCAACAGATCAACAGATCAACAGATCAACAGATTCATTTGTTCATTTGCGTCGTTTGCCTTCTGCGATCGCCTCTTCGAGCGTGGTCACCACGCTATCCAGTTGCAGCTCGTAAACCGCTTTCAGGATCTCGCCCATGCGCGGCCCTGGCTGCACTCCAAGCTCGATCAAGTGACGGCCGAGCAGGATCGGCGCCGGCGGTTTGTGTTCGACGCCGAGCGACTTCGCGCGATCGAAGAACCACTCGATGCCCGAACAATCAAACGTGCCTTTGCGGCCGTGGCAATCCGCGCGCGCGAAGCGGACGAGCAATTCGAGGTCGACCTTCTGCGCGAGACGCCGGAAGGCGCCGTCGGTGACGGTATCGCGCTGCTTGGAGAACGCCATCGGGCGCAAGTGCTCAGTCACGAGGCCCAGCACCTGCTTGCGCACGTCGAAGCCGTCGAGGGTATTGATGTTGAGGCGATCGAGGATCTTCGTCGCCGGCTCGACGCCCATCGCCTCGTGATTGGGTGACTTGATGCGCCCGTCGATCATCGCCGTCGTCGTCGCCTTGCCGAGATCGTGGCAGACGGCGCCGAGCATGATCGTGGCGAGCTGCGGCCTGTGGCAATCGCCGTTCAGCTCGCGCGCCTTGTCGATCACCATCAGCGTGTGAATCCACACATCGCCCTCGGGATGCCACTCCGCATCCTGCGGGGTGTCGTAGAGCGGCTCCATCTCTGGAAAGATCTGATGGATGATGCCGAGCTCCCGCGCAAGCGCGAAGCCAATCGACGGCCGCTGCGCTTGCAGTAGCAGCTTTTCGATTTCTCCCCAGATCCGCTCGGCCGGCAGGTCATCGAGCGGGATGGCGGAGCATATCCGTGCCGTCTCCGGATCGATGGTCAGCTCGAATCGAGCGGCCAACTGAATGGCGCGCAACACGCGCAATGAATCGTCGGCGAAGGTCTGTGCATCGACGATTCGCAAGATCCTGTTGCGAAGATCATCGCGGCCATTGAATGGATCGAGATATTCATCCGTCAGCGGATCCCAGCCGATCGCGTTGATCGTGAAGTCGCGCCGCCGCGCGGCGTCCTCGAAACTCATCGACGGATCGCCTTCGACCGTGAACCCCTTGTGCCCGCGCCCGCTCTTCGATTCGCGGCGCGGCAGCGCCACGTCAATGCCGCCGAGCTTGTAGACCGGGAACGCCGCGCCGGCGGGCACCGGCGTGCCGAGCGATGTCAGCAGCGCCTCGAGCTGATCCTGTGGAACGCCGAAGACCTCGATGTCGAGATCGTTCGGTGACGCAACCTGTCTCGCCGAAGCTCGGTCAGCCGAGCGAAGGCGGAGGCGATCGCGGACGAAGCCGCCGACGCACAGTGCGCGGCCATCCGCCTCACGGACGGCGGTCGCGATGCGCCGGGCTTGTTGTTCGAGCTGCATGCTCACCGTGGTCGCTCCGTCGTCGTGTTCCTGGCGTGTTCAAGATACGCCACAGGCGTCACGATCGCGATGCCTGCGTATGGATCAAGAACCAGCAAATCTTTGTCGCCGCTGACAATCACATCGGCGCTGCCGTTGACGGCAGCTTCGAGAAATTTGTCATCCTTCGGATCGCGGCAGGCCTGAACGATCTGCGCCACGCTCACCATTGTCAGCAGCGGCAGCACGCGATCCAGCATCGCCTGACGCGTGACTCGTGATGCGTACTTGTCGAGCTTTGGCTGCAGCAGCACCGAAATCAATTCCGCGACCGTCGCGTCCGTCGCGACCACCGTCGCCTGGACCACAGCACTTTTGATCGCCTGACCGGGGACTGAATCCCTGAACAGCAGGCCGCTGACGAAGACATTCGTGTCGAAAACGACGCGGCTAGTGCTAGTCCTCATCGGCCAGCACGCTTTGCAGCCGCTTCATCGTCAACCCGTTGGCCTTTGCTTCATCTGACAAGGTTTGTTGCGCCTCGAGGAAGGCGCGCACGTTAGCGGACCGGATCCGCTCGAATTCAGCTATCGACACGATCACCGCGACATCCCGTTCCTGGCGCTGAATGACGATGGGTTCGCGTTGAGCTTCGTCAATCAGGGCACCCAGACGGTTCTTGGCTTCAGTTGCGGCTACTTTCTTCATGTGGCTATTTTAGCTAAATAAGCCAATATGGTCAAGTTAGCTAATTTGCTGATCTGCGGTTCGGCATATGATGAGCGCCTGCCCGCCGTAGCGCATGAAGCGCGGAGGCGGGCCGGGAGATGCTTATGACCGTCAGCCCGTCCCGAATCGTGTCGGCCGTCGCACTGCTCGGTATTGGATTTGCTGCCGGATCGTGGAATGCGTCGAGTGTCGCGCTTGCCCAGAATGCCGGGAAGGTTTACGAGCTCCGCACCTACACCGCGCCGCAGGGCAAGCTGCCGAATTTGCAGGCGCGCTTCCGCGATCACACCATCCGCATCTTCAACAAGCACGGCATGAAGAGCGTCGGCTACTGGGTGCCGCAGGATGCGCCGAACAAGGACAACACGCTCATCTACATCATTTCTCACGACAGCCGCGAGCAGGCGAAGAAGAACTGGGCCGATTTCCAGGCGGACCCGGAATGGAAGAAGGTCTCGGCCGAATCGCAGGTGGACGGCCGCATCGTCAGCGGCGTGGTGTCTGTGTTCATGGACGCGACGGATTACTCGCCAATCAAATAGGGATCAGGGATCAGGGATCAGGGATCGGGGGAGTCATGCGAATCACGATTGCGCTCTTGATCATCGGAACGGGCCTCGCGACGATGGCGACGGCCCAGGCGCCGCAGCCGGGCAGCGATCCGAACTTCACCGGCGTCGTCACGGCGATGGACGCGAAGGACGTCACCGCGGGACGGCGCACGTTTGCGGCCGGCGCCCGCTCGGCCTGGCACAGCCACGAGAAGGGCCAGTTGCTGTACGCCGAATCGGGCCGCATGCGAACCGGCAGGCGCGGTGAAGCGTTCAAGGAATATCCGGCGGGCGGCAGCGAATACACCGCGCCGAACGTCGAGCACTGGCATGGCGCGACGCCGAAAGAACCGCTCGTTCAGGTGAACATCCAGTTCGGCGGCGCCACCAAGTGGCTGTCCAAGACGACAGACGACGAGTACAACCGAAAGTGACGTTTGGAGAGCGGCGGCTTTAGCCGCCGCTGAAACCGTGGATCGCGCGTTACAACTCCTCAAAGACCTCATCAAGGTCGATTCGATCAATCCATCGCTGGTTCCGGGCGCGGCGGGTGAAGCCGCCGTCGCCCGCACCATCGCGGAAGCGATGCGTGGCATGGGCCTCAACGTCGAAACTCAGGACGCTGGTCCCGGACGTCCGAATGTCGTCGGCACGCTTCACGGCAAGGTGCCGGGCCGATCGCTGATGTTCTGCGGCCACATCGACACGGTCGGTGTCGCCGGCATGACGGCGCCGTTCGATCCGGCCGAGCGTGACGGAAAGATGTTCGGACGCGGCTCGCAGGACATGAAGAGCGGCGTGGCGGCGATGATCGACGCCGCCCGCGTCATCGCCGAATCCGGCGGGCTGGCCGCCGGCACGATCATCATTGCGTGCGTCGTCGACGAGGAGCATGCGAGTATCGGCGCCGATGCGCTGGTGACGAAGTGGCGCGCGGATGCGGCCGTCGTCACCGAGCCCACCGATCTGCAGGTCGCAGTCGCGCACAAGGGATTCGAGTGGATCGAGATCGAGACCGAAGGCGTGGCCGCCCACGGCAGCCGCCCGCGAGAAGGCCGCGACGCGATCAGGCTGATGGGGCGCGTGCTGAACGGTCTCGATGCGCTCGATCAGCAGTTGCAGTCACGATCGCCGCACGCATTGCTGGGCACCGCATCGCTGCATGCGTCACTCATCGAAGGCGGGCGTGAGTTGAGCAGCTATCCGGATCGCTGCCATCTGCAGATGGAGCGCCGCACGATCCCCGGCGAAGCGCCGGGCGCCGCCGGCCGGGAAGTCGACGAGATCCTGACGCGCCTGCGCAAGGAAGACCGCGATTTCAAAGCCGCGAGCAAAGCCATGTTCGCGCGATCGCCGTACGAGATCGCCGCGAATCACGAGCTGCCGAAATCCATGTTGCGCGCGGCAGGATCGACGGCGGCGCCGATCGGAATGTCGTTTTGGACCGATGCGGCGATCCTCGGCGACGCGGGCATCCCGTCGATCCTTTACGGACCGGCCGGCGCCGGGTTGCATAGCGTCGAAGAGTGGGTTGAGACGCAGTCTGTGTTGAAGTGTCGCGATGCGCTCGTGGCGCTGGCGCGCGACTGGTGTCGCTGACGAGGGATTCAGCCGCAGAGGCGCAGAGGCGCGGAACCTGAAACGCCTGCCGAAAGAGGGTTCGCATGAAGAGCAATTCAAACGGCAGATCGATCATGTCGGCAGGATCCTCGCGTCTATCCAACTGGATCTGATGGCCCCCCCTATAAGCTGTCGCCGCGGTTGTGAGCCGTCGAAACGTGCGACACTACTTCCGATGAACGCCGGCTATGAGCGCTTTCAGACGGCTCTCGATCTCTGGGTGACCGCCGTCGCGCTCCGCCGCCAGGCGTTGCGCCGCGAGCATCCCGACGCCTCCGATACTCAGATCCAGCACCTGCTTCATCGCTGGCTCACCACCCGCCCCGGCGCGGAATACGGTGATGGACCCCAGCCGGCGACCGGTGCCTGATCCTGCTGCGACCGGCTTGCTGCGCACTCTGCGGGACACCGCCGACGCGCTGCGTGAACGCAACCAGCCATTCGCGCTCGTCGGCGGCCTGGCAGTTTCAATTCGGTGCGAACCGCGTTTTACTCGCGACATCGACCTCGCGGTCGCCGTCGATGACGATGCCGTCGCGGAGGGGCTGATCGCTGATTTGATCGCTCGCGCCTTCACGCTCCAATTGTCCTTGGAACATGCCGCGCTTGGTCGCCTCGCCGCGGTGCGGCTGGTCCCGCCGGGCGGAACCGCCGGCGGTGTCGTCGTCGACTTGCTGTTCGCGTCGTCGGGGATCGAGGCCGACGTCTGCGCGGCCGCCGAGGTAATGGAGATCGCCGCCGGTCTGTCCGTGCCGGTGGCGGCCGCCGGGCATCTGCTCGTAATGAAACTACTGGCGCGAAGCGCTCAGCGGCCGCAGGATGATATTGATGCTCAGGCGTTGGTGCGGGTGTTGGACGCGACCGAGCGAGCGCGGGCGAAGACGGCGGCGGCCCGCATCGAGAAGATCGGCGCCAATCGCGGCAAACCGCTTCGACAGGATTTGGAAGCCCTGCTCGGCTGACTAACCTCGGTCGCTCAGAATTCCTCTCACCACGAAGGCCACATTCGCCGGCCGCTCTCCAAGTCTCCGCATGAAATACGGATACCACTGCTTCCCGAACGGCACATACACGCGCATCCGGTAGCCTTCCTTCACGAGCGACGTCTGCAGATCGCGGCGGATGCCGTACAACATCTGGAACTCGAAGCGATCGTTCGCAATCCCCTTGCTCTTCGCATACGCCTTGGTCGCCTCGATCATGTCCGGATCGTGCGTCGCGATCGCCGGGTAGGTGCCCTCATCGAGCAACGTCTGCATCAGCTCGACGAACGCCGCATCGACTTCGGCCTTCTTCTGATACGCAACGTTCTTCGGCTCCTTGTAGGCGCCCTTGACCAGGCGCACGCGCACACCGTGCACGTTCAGTTGCCGGATGTCTTCCGGTGATCGCTTCAGATACGACTGGATCACCGTGCCGACGTTGCGATGGCCCTGCCGCCACAGCGTGTCGAGGATCTCGAGCGTCGCTTCCGTGTAGGGCGAGTTCTCCATGTCGATGCGCACGAAAAAGCCGCTCGCGTCGGCCGGCTCGAGAATCCGGCGCATGTTGTCGACCGCCGTGGCCTTGTCGACGTCCAGGCCAAGCTGCGTCAGCTTGAGCGAAATATTGCGCTCGATCCCCGACGCCACGATCGCGTTGATGATCTGCACGTAGTCCGCCGCCGCCGCCGACGCCGCCGCGGCATCGGCGACGCTCTCGCCGAGGTAGTCGAGCGTGAGGTGCAGCCCCTTTGCCGGCAGATCCTTCACGCACGCGACCGCTTCCTCGATCGTTTCGCCGGCGATGAACCTGCGCGCAAACCCCGAGCCGGGAGCCATCCCGTACTTCGAAGCCATCCGTTGCAGCGCTGGGATTTGTGCGAGTCCGTGAAAAACTGCCTTCGAAGTGGCGTCGAGCATCTAGTGAGTAGAGGACGGAGGCGACAGCAAGTGGGAGAGCGACCGGGCGTAGTAGCGGAGCACGTTGCGCTCGCGCACGCGATAACGTCCATGCTCGACGACAATGATGTTGCGGGTGGCGAGCGGCTCGGTGGCGGCGTCGAGCACTTCCTCCGCCGACGACACGCTGAGGTTGGCGTTCACCGAGCGCAGGGTTTCGAGCACGCCTTCGACGCGTCCCTTGAGCTCGGCGCGCGTCGCCGAGGGCTTCATCGCCGCGGCCAGCACGGCGGTCGGCAGCACCTTGTACTGCTTGCCGATCTCGCTTCGCACGTGGCGGGTCAGATCCATGACGGTCTTCTTTGATTCAGGATCGATGCCATCGAGCGAAATCGGCTTGCCGAACGTGACGAACGCGCGGCTGCGGTAGCCTACGGCGTAGCGAACCAGCTCGGCGATCTCGCGGCTGAAGGCCTTCTGGCTGCGCTTCACCTTTTGTTTCGCAATCACGTGGTCTTCGAGGACCAGATCGTAGGCGACCGCCACCGGCACCAGCTTCAACCCCGGCACGCGCGCGTCGAGCGCCGCATTCAGCAGGCCGCTCTTCGCCGGCTTCAGCTCGCCGCTGTAGCTGCGGCCACCTTCCGGATAGAAAAACAGGTCGTGCTTGTGCAGCAGCTCGCTGACATACGCCTTCAGCGTGATCAGGTACGCCGGATCCTTCATGTTGCGGCGGATCGGCAGCGCGCCGGTGACGTGCTTGTGAATCAGGCCGAGCGGTCCGCCGAACAGGTTGATGCCGGCGGCGATGATCGGCGGCCGGATCCCCGCATCGTCCAGGACCAGCGGCTCGACGAGGTAATCGATGTGGCTGCGGTGGTTCGAGGCGTAGACGACGCGGCCTTTCTTGACCGCATCCACGGCAAGCTGCTGATGCTCGCCGACGCGCTCGATCTTCCTCAGGATTGGATAAAGCGGATACTCGAGCGCGCGATACAGCTCGTAGCGCTGCGTCGTCTGCAGCTCATCGAGATAGGCGAGGACCTTGGTCCGCGCCGCGGCGCTCGACAGGCCGTGGCTGCCCTCGAGAAACCGCGCGACATCCTCACGAGCAAGTACCGCTTCAGCGATGGTGTCTGGTCGCGTCAATGGCGCATCCGGCTTCAGCCGGATGATGATAACTCGCGGCAGATCGCATCCGCAAAGGACGTCGTCGACGCTTTTCCTCCGAGATCCGGTGTGACGTGCCCGGAGGCGAGCACTTTCTTCAATGCTGAGACGATCGCGTCGGCCTTCTGGTCCTCATGCAGGTGCTGCAGCATCAGGACCGCCGACTGAAGCAGCGCGGTGGGATTGGCGATGTCCCTGCCGGCAATGTCCGGCGCGGTGCCGTGCACCGCTTCGAAGACGCCGACGCCGTTCTCGCCGAGATTCGCCGCCGGCACCACACCGAGCCCGCCGACCAGGCCGGCGCACAAATCCGACACGATGTCGCCGTAGAGATTTGGCAGCAGCAGCACGTCGAGCCGCTCCGGACGCATTACGAGATGCATGCACGCCGCGTCGACAATGCGATCGTCGAACTCGATGTCGGGATAATTCGCCGCGACCTTTCGCGCGCACTCGAGAAACAGGCCGTCACCCAGCTTCATGATGTTGGCCTTGTGCACCGCGGTCACTTTCTTGCGGCCGCGGCGCCGCGCCTGCTCGAAGGCAAACACGGCAATGCGCGTCGACGCCTTCTCGGTGATGATCTTCAGGCTTTCGACGACGCCGGGTACGACGGTGTGCTCGAGTCCGGCGTAGAGGTCTTCGGTGTTCTCGCGCACGATTACCAGATCGACGCCGGTGAATCGCGACTGCACCGACGGCAGGTTCCACACCGGCCGCAGGTTGGCGTACAGGTCGAGCGCCTTGCGCAGTCCCACGTTCACGCTCGTGAAACCCTTGCCGACCGGTGTCGTGATCGGGCCCTTCAGCGCGATCTTGTTCTTCGCGATCGAATCCAGGAGCGGCTGCGGCAGCGTGGTGCCATGTTCGGCGACCGCTTCAGATCCGGCGGAAAACGGTTCCCACTGAGGCGTGAATCCTGATGCTTCGAGAATCCTGACGACGGCACGCGTCACTTCCGGGCCAATGCCGTCACCGGGAATCAATGTGATCGTACGGTTCATTCGCGGGATTCCCAGAAACAGAGCGCGAGGCCGCCAATGGCGGTGATTGAAAAGAGAATGTTCGACATGCCGTGGAGGCGATTGAACTCGACGCGCCGCGCGTCGGTCTCCGACAGCGCGCTGACCGGCCCCTTCACTTCAGCCTGAATCGCATTGACGCGGGGAATAATGTAGAAGCCGGTCGCGAACGTCATCAGCAGCATCACGCCCATGATGCCGACGCGCACACCGTACTGCAGGGGACGCGCGCCGAGCAGGCGGTGCAGCGTCAGCGTGATGAACATTACCGCCCCCGCCGCATACGACAGCCATGTCAGGCGTAGCAGGATTTCTCCGAACACCTGGCCCGCGAGGACGCGGCCCTGCGCTTCGTTCCACGTCTGGAGCACGCCAAACACCGACGGCGCCACCAGCGCGCCGGCGACGATCAGCCCGCCCACCCAGAGTACCAGCGCCACTACGTAGAGGTAGCGCAACAAGACCATCCCTCCATTTTACTGATAAACTTTCTCGATTCTGTCCTTGGAGAAATTACATTCGTGACTGAGACCCGCCAGGCCCGGCACGGCGCGCTACAGCGCCTCTTCGACGAGCAAACCGCTCGCAATCAGCAGCTTTTGAAGCAGACGCCGACGCTCGGCGCCGAGATCAAGTCGGAGGTGCTGCCGTTCGCGATCGATCTCGAGGGCGGCACGTTGTCGAAGGAGACGGAGCTCGCGCTCGCCGGGCTCGAAAAGACCGCCGCGACGATCGCGATCGAATCGCTGATCTCGCTCGCGAAGGTCAACGACATCGATCATCTCGGCGGCGGCCTCGAGCTGATCGGCCCGCTGATGATGACGCTCGGCGCCGTCGATTACCGCGGCGTGCAGTTTTCGATCGAGCACGGCCACACGAGCATCGGCTATTACTCGGCGCTCTCGGCCCTCGGCTTCCTGCCGCGCGAGCGCGTCGTCGAATCGTTCCGCCGCAGCCTCGACATTGCCGGTCACGTGGTGTGGGTGCCTGGCGGCACGCCGATCGGCTCGGGCCGCCTTGGCATCACGGTGCCCGTCACCGCCGGCTGGTCACTCGGATTGAAGGCCGCGCACGGCGCGGAGGCGCTCGTCATCTGCCATTGCGGCGATGCCGGCTGGATCTCGGGCCAGGCGCTCAACGGCATGATCGGCGCCAGCCTGCATGGCGCGCCGGTGGTACTCGTGATGCATCGCAACGGCATCCAGCTGTCGGGCACCACCCACCATGTGATGGACAAGGACGTCCGGCCGATTGCGAAGAGCCTCGGCATCGAGGTGATCGAGATCCGGTCGCTTCACGAGCGCTGCGAGCTGTTTGACGCGTATACGCACGCCGCCGCGCTGGCTCGCGGCGGCAAGCCGGCGTTGATCTACCCGGTGGGCTTCGGCGCCACCGTGCACGAGTTCGCGGCGCACTACGGCATCGTCAACGAGGCGGAGCAATTTTGCGAGAAGCACAAGGTGGCGATCACCACGAAGGTGCAGGTGCCTGGATCGCTCATGAGCTATCGCGATCCGCGCGCCATGCTCGAGTGCCTGTTCTACGTCAACGAGCTGCCGGGCGGCGCAGCGCACCATGACGGCGGCATGAAAGGCCGCGATTATGCCGCGACGCTCGCCAATCCGATGCTGCATCCGACCGCGGAAGAACAAGCCGCCGTCGACAAGCTCCGTCGGCAGCCGAAACGCACGGTGGTGTCGAAGGCGCGGCCGAAAAAAGCATCGCCAAACCTCGTGCTGTCGTCCGCCGATGTGGCCGCCGTCGCGCTGCCCGGCACCGACAAGCCGGTCACCGCGCGTGCCGGTTCGGAAGCGGCGTATGTCGCGGTCACGAAGAAATACCCGTCACAGTGTTTCTATGTGTCCTGCGATCTCAATCCCTCGACGCGCCTCGGCAAAGCCGCGGCGCTCGTGCCGGCCGGGCATTCGCTCGAGATGAGCATCCAGGAGCAGGCCGCGGCGCTGATCACCGACGGCCTGTCGCTCGTCGCCGATCGCCCGCAGATCAACGTGTTCGCGACCTTCGCCGCGTTCATGGAAGGCATTGCGCGTGAAGGTTTCGAGTTCTGGCGCTATCAACGCAACATGAGCGGCGTCAACGAGGGACTCAACGTGCTGATGCACTTCTCGCACGTCGGCGCCAACACCGGGCGCGATCACTTCTCGGGTTGGAGCCTCGACTGGATCAATCTGGCGCTCGGCTATCTGCCGTTCCTGCACCGCTTCTACGCGCCCGCCGACGCGCGCGCCGCGTTCATCGCCGTTCGCGATGCCGCCGCGCACTTCGGCGGTCACATCGTCGCGATCCCGCGCGACACGCTGCCGGTGCTCGCGAAGCAGGGCACGAGCGAGCCGTTGTGGAATGGCGACGAGGCGTGGACCCCGGTGACGCAGATGCGTTCGCAGGCCAATGCCAGGACCGCGATCCTCGCGCTCGGCGCGCCCGCGTATCTCGCGGCAGCCGCAAGCGAAAAGGCGACGGCCGCCGGCGTGGCTACTGATATGTACGTGGTGAACGGGTTCCCGCTCGAGGACGGATTCATCAGCGGCCTCGCCTCGCGCTACGAGCGCGTCTTGACCATCGAAGACGGATTGATTGGAACGCCGTCGTCCGGCCTGCAGGGCTTCGCCGGCGTCGTCGCATCAGGTCTGATCGATGCCGGCGTCTCGCTGCATCACTTCGGCATTGTCGATCCGTCCGTCGCGCCGTCGGAAACATTCGACAAGGTATGGGAGCACTTCGGCATGACCGAGAAACATTTGCTCGACGTGTTGCTTGAAAAATAACGAAGGACCCCAAGTGACAAGAGATCAAGCTGGGCCAAGCCCATCTCGACGAAGCACACAAGCAATGCTTGCATTGCTTGTGTGCGTAGTCGGACTCAGTTTCGCCGGCCACGCCCAGATGTTGACCGGCGTGCAAGAGCCCGCGTGGTCGCCCGACGGCAGGCGCATCGCCGTTTCCTATCTCGATCGCATCTGGACGATGACGGCGGACGGAAAGCAGGCCCGCGCCGTTTTTCAAGACCTCAAGACCTCAAGACCTCAAGACCTCCTAGTCGAACGAGAGCCCGCGTGGTCCCCCGATGGCAATCGCATCGCTTTCGCCGCCGATCGCGGTGAAGGCTTCGATGTCTTCGTCGTCACGCTGAAGAATGGTGTCGCATCCGGCACTCCCACCGCTGCGACGACGATGGCCGGTGATGAGCGGTGGCCGTCGTGGACCGCTGACGGCCGACTGGTGTTCGCGCATCGTGATGCGCGGCCCGCCGGCCGGAACGGCGATCCCAGCCTGCAGTACGACATCTATCTCTCGACGCCGGTTTCGGGCTCCGAGGCCTGGCAGGCGCCGCAGGCGCTGACGGAAACCGCGGACAGCGAAACGTATCCGCGCGTCTCGCCGGACGGCACCAAGGTCGCGTTCATTTCCGAGCGCGACTCGGAAGACGACAACGATTTGTGGTGGATGCCGGTGCCAGCCGCATCGATCGTCAAGCCGATTCCACTCGGTGCCCGTCCACCGAAGCCGGTTCCCTCGTCCGTGCAATCGACCGGCACCGACGGCAAGCCGCTGCGCGCCAATCGCATCACGCGCGTGCGCGGTCACGAGGCGTATCCGTCGTGGGCGCCCGACAACTCACGAATCGCGTTCTATGCGGTCCGTGAAGGCATCGGCTCCGTGTGGGTCGCCACTGCCGAACCGCCGCGGCCGGAGCCGGCGGAAGATCCGATCGCGCGCGCGAAGCCCGCTGCGCAGCCGCAATTGGTGTCGCGGCGTGGCGGCGCGCCCGCCTGGTCGCCGGATGGCAAGACGCTGCTCGTCACCGGTTTGCCCGATCCGGAGCCGGTCTACAACGGCAACCCGCTTCGCAATGAATCAGAAGCGCCGCCGCTCTTCGCGCTGAACTCGGCGTTCCAGTTGTGGCGTGTTCCCGCTCCGCTGCCGGTCCATGAAGATGGCGGCGCGGTGCCCGCGGAGAGCACGGCGTCACCCGCGTTGTTCACCGCGGTCTTCGATCGCGTCTGGACCACGCTGCAGTCGCTGTACTACTCGTCGGGTCCCACCGCGGATCAGTGGACCAGCGCGCGCGATAAATTCCGTCCCCGCGCCGGCGCCGCGAAGAACGAAGGCGAGCTCGAAACCATCATCGATGAAATGGTGGCGGCGCAGCCGCTGATCAAGCCCGTCATCACCTCGAATGGCGCGGTGATTGTTTCCGGTCATCCGCTGGCGTCTGAAGCCGGCCGCCTCGCTTTCGAGAAAGGCGGCAACGTCGTCGACGCGATGATCGCGGTGTCGTTCGCGCTCGGCGTCGTCGAGCCTGAAGCCTCCGGCATCGGCGGCGACGGATCGGCGGTGCTCTATCTCAAGGGGATGAAGAAGCCGACGACGATCGAGTACAAGGACATGACGCCGATCAAGGCGACGCCCGACAATCCGCTGATGGTGCGGGACGGCCGCATTGTTGCCGATGGTCCCGCCGCCGCGAACATTCCCGGCGTGGTGGCCGGCCTCGACTATCTCTATCGCAACTACGGCAGCGGCAAGGTGAAGTGGGAAGACCTGGTGGCGCCGGCGATCACGCTCGCCGATGACGGCTTCATTCTCGACGAGGGCCTGCCGTCGAGCCTTGCCGAAGGCCGCCGCTTCCTCGACAAGTGGCCCGAGGCGAAGAAGATCTACCTGCCGGACGGCAAGGTGCCGCGGCCGGGCGATCGCTTCTTCAACAAGGATTACGCCACCACGCTGCGCGCGGTCCAGAAGGGCGGCGCCGACGCGTTCTACAAGGGTGAAATCGCGAAGAAGATCGCCGCCGACATGGAAGAGAACGGCGGCATCCTCACCTATGCCGATCTCGCGCAGTATCGCGCGATCGAGCGCGCTCCGATTGCAGGCCACTATCGCGGTCACACGCTCTATGCGGGCGGGCCGCCGCTGTCGACCGGCATCCAGCTGTTCGAGTCGCTGCACGTGCTCGAGAACTACCAGGCGAAAAGTGGCGCCCGCGCGTCGACGGACCCCGACTATCTCCACTACTTGATCGAATCGTGGAAGGTTCGCGATCCGCTTCGCCGCGTCGCCGATCCGGAGCGATGGCCGGTCGAGTTCGAGGAGCACCTGACCGCCGAGCACGCGAAGAAGTTGTTCGCGAAGATCGATCCAAAGAAGGCGTCGCGCTACGAGCGCACGCCGCCTGATGATGCGCCGACGACCCCAACCGCGCCGGCGCCGCGTATCAGCACCGGCACGACCTCGTTTGCCGTGGCCGATGCCGAAGGCAACATGATCGCGGTGACGCAGACGCTCAGCACCTGGGGCGGCACGTTCTATGTGTCGAAGGGACTCGGCTTCCTCTACAACAATCACTTGCGATCGAATCGCCTGACCGCCGGCGCCTACGGCAGCCTCGTGCCGCTGATGCGATCGTCGACCTCGGCGGTGCCGACGCTGGTGTTCGAGAAAAAGGCGTCGGGCGAAGAAGTGCCGAAGCTCGCGGTCGGCTGCGCCGGCAACGCGTGGATCCCGCTGACGGTCTACAACATCATCACCGGCGTGATTGACGGCAGGCTGGGCGCGCAGGCGGCGATCGAAGCGCCGCGATTCCTGCCCGGCCGCGATCCCGCCGATCCGCTCGAGAACGGCGAGCGCGTCGAGATCGAGGATCGCTTCCCGCGTCCGCTGCTCACCAACCTGATCGATCGCGGCCACAAGTTCCAGAAGATCGGCCGCAAGGGCGAGGTGCGCTACGGCTACGCGGCCGCGATCACCGTTGACGTTGCCAATCGCAAGGTTGAAGGCGGCGCCGAGCCGCGGCGCGCCCACGCCGCCGTTCCGTATTCACGCAGTTCATCGACCACGGCACAATAACGTAGAGGCGGGACTTTAGTCCCGCCTATGGATCACACATGATTGAACCCGGAAAGAAAGCGCCAAATTTTTCCTTGCCGGATCAGGAAGGCAAGAAGCATTCGCTCGCCGACTACGCCGGCCAGCCCGTCGTGCTGTATTTCTATCCAAAGGACGACACCCCCGGCTGCACCAGGGAGTCGTGCGCGTTCCAGGACAACCTGCCGAAGTTCAAGAAGAGCAAGGCGGCGATCCTCGGCATGAGCGTGCTCGACTCGGCGAGCAAGGCGCGGTTTGCCGACAAATACGGTTTGAAGTTCCCGCTGCTTGCCGACGAAGATCACGCGGTGATGGAGAAGTACGGCGTGTGGCAGGAGAAGTCGATGTACGGCAAGAAGTACATGGGCGTCGCGCGCACCACCTACCTGATCGATGCCGACGGCAAGGTCGCGAAGCGCTGGGACGGCGTAAAAGTGGATGGTCACGCCGAGGAAGTGCTTGCCGCCGTCCAGCAGCTCTGAAGTCCGCCTGCACGTCGCGGGGATGGATTGCGCCGACGAAGCGGCGCTGATCCGGCACGCGCTCGCCAAGTCCGGCGTCGAATCGCTGAACTTCGATCTCGTCGGCCGCCGCGTCGACGTCACCTTCAACCCGGAAAGAATTTCAGCCGCCGCGATTGTTGCCGCCGTCGAGGCGACCGGGCTGGCCGCCCATTCGCACCAGGCCGGCGATCACGTCGGCGACGATCACCACGCCCACGATCATCATCACGACACCGCGAAGCGGTGGGCGATCGCGAGCGGCGCGGTGATGCTGATCGGCTGGATCGTCGACGGCGTCTACGCCGACAGCTGGACCGAAGCGGTGTTCGGGCGTCACGGCGATCTGGATCACGCGCACCATTCGTATGCGGCGATCGCCTACGGCATCGCGACCTTCGCGGGCCTGTGGCCGATGATTCCGCGCGCGGTGACGTCGCTGCGCTTTGGCCGTCTCGACATGCACGTCCTCGTCTGCCTGTCGGCGGTCGGAGCGGCTGCGATCGGGCAGTGGGCCGAGGCCGCCGCCGTCGCGTTCCTGTTTGCGATCGCGCATCTGATGGAGGCGTGGAGCATCGAGCGCGCGCGCCAGGCGGTCAGCACGCTCGTCGGTCACGAGCCTGGTTGGGGAGACGACGGCGGCCACGAGTCCGCGCCGGTCGAGCGCTGGATCGAGCGCTTCGCCGCGGTCTACACGCCGGTCGTCACGTTTGCGGCGATCGCGGTCGTCGTCGGGCCGCCGCTGCTATTTTCTCTGACCGGCCTCCGGCCGGTCGATAGTGGCGAGTGGGGCGTGTGGTTTTATCGCGGGCTGATCTTCCTGGTGCTGGCCTGCCCGTGCGCGCTCGTGATCTCGACGCCCGTCACCGTCGTCGCCGCGCTCACATCCGCCGCACGACGAGGTGTGCTGTTCAAAGGCGGGGGACCACTTGAGCGAGTCGCCCAGGCGAAGTCGGCCACGTTGCAGGCGGTGCGCGAGGCCGGAGTCAATGTGCAATGCCGGACGCAGACTCAGACTCCAGGAGAGCCTGCCTCGCCGGAGCCTTGGCGAAGGCGGGACGTGGTGCTGACGTGTGATCACGACGAAGACATCCAGTTTCTGGTCAGCCACTCGAAGAGGGCCTTGCGCGTCATCAGGCAGAACGTCTCGATCGCGCTGGCGACGAAGTTTGCGTTCCTGGCGTTTGCAGTGTTCGGCGCAGCGCCGTTGTGGCTGGCGGTTGTCGCGGATACAGGCGCGACGGTGATCGTGACACTGAACGGTCTCCGTCTGTTACGCGCTGACTAGGACTAGGGGGAACATGCGCTCGGCGTCGTGTCTTTCACGAGCGGATCATCGGTCGCGGCCTCCGCGGACTGCCGGCAACGCTGACGCGTTGCCGCTTCTCCTCTCGGAGCGCGGGAAACCGCACCTCACTCGCCGGATTGCGCGGCTTCGCTGTGAACGCGTGATTCCGAATTCGCCTTCGCTGGAGCGGAATCACGCGTGCAATCCGTCTCGTTCGGCTCGGTTTCGCGCCTTCGCTGAGTCCGCGCTCCTCAAGTCGGCCGCGCCCGATGATCCGCTCGTCGCACGACGCCTCGCCCCGTAGTTTGAGGCAAGGTCCGATAATGTGTGGAGATGGCATGGAGCTGCGGCAGCCAGCGCGACCCTGTGATGGTTAGATTTTCACATTCGGCTTCGTCGTCTGTGCCTTCTTCCTATGGTGGAACCGGCCGACGTACTACAAAGGAGAGTGAAGGGAGCCCGCGAGGCGCCACGACGAGCGGGTCACCGGGCGCGGCCGACTTCGAGGGATGCGGACGAAGAATGCTGAAACCGCGTCGAGTGAGACGAATTGCACGCATGATTCCGGAGTCCCCTGGGTCCGTCGGAATCATGCGTCACAGTGAAAGCGCGCAATTCGGCGAAGGAGATGCGGTTTCCCGGGCCTTATTCTACGTGCATGATGAAGCTCGTTTATGCGTTGGCCGTGATTGGCGCGCTGGCCGCAGGCCGCCTCGAACAGGCGAAACCGGCGCTCGACTCGTTGTCCTGGATGTCCGGATCGTGGACGGGAACGACTGCCGGCGTCGACATGGAGGAGCACTGGACGGCTGCGAAAGGCAACTCGATGATCGGCATCCATCGCGACGTCGCCAAGGGACGCACCGTCTCCTTCGAGTTCCTGCGGATCGAAGTGCAGAAGGATCAGATCGTCTACTTGTCGATGCCGAACGGCCGCTCACCCGCGACGCCGTTTCCGCTCAAGGAAGTCTCGGGCACGCGCGTCGTGTTTGAACATCCGACCCACGATTTCCCGCAGCGCATCATCTACTGGAAAGACGGCAACGACCTTCGCGCGCGCATCGAGGGGACGATGAACGGGAAGGCTGGAAGCGAAGAATGGAGATGGAGTCCCGGCGGCCTGAAGTGCCCGCCGGGCCTGGTGGGTGTTACTGCTGCGCCTGCGGACGGCGCTGACGCGGACCGCGGTTGTCGCGCGATTCCTTCAGCTTCGCGAGCTGCTCGGCCGTCAGGATCTGCATCGACTCCTTGCGGAGCTTCGCCTGCAGAATCGCCACTTCGGCTTCGGCCGCGGCCACTTCCTGGCTCCTGGCGCGAATCGCGTTTTCGTTGATCGCGTCGGCCTCGAGCAACTGGCGCATCCCCTGGTGCGCGGCGCCGAGCTTGTCGGCGGCCGCCTTGAACTCAGCCTGGCGCGCGTCGCGGATCTTCTTCAACTGCGCCTTCTGATCGTCGCTGAGATCGAGGCTGCGGAATTCCATTCCGCCCGGTCCGCCCGGGCCGCGACGCATGCCCGGTCCGCCGGGTCCGCGCATCCCCTGACCTCCGCGCTGTCGCGGCTGGTCTTGCGCCATCACCATCGGCGCTGCCGCCGCCATCGTCACCACCGCCAGCGCGGCTGCGAGAGAAGCCTTGAATCGTGTCGTCATGAAACTGTTCCTCCAGTGAACTGCTACTGGCTTAGTAGACGGGATTATTGAGGCAACGCTGTGGCCGCGGTGTGATAAATCCGTGGCAGCTTCCAGACTGGTTTTCCCGCCCAAAATCTGTGGAAGACTTAACACGTGTCACGGGTCCTGGTCGTTGAAGACGAAGCGCACATCCGCGAGCTGATCCAGCTCCACCTCGGCCTCGAGGGTCTCGACATCGAAGCGGTGGGCGACGGCCAGAAAGCGCTCGTTCGCGCGGGCTCCGCGCCCTTCGATCTCGTCATACTCGACTTGATGTTGCCCGGTGTCGACGGCATTTCGATCGCGCGCGCGATCCGGCGCGAGGGTCCCAACCAGGACGTGCCGATCCTGATCCTCACGGCGCGCAGCGAGGAGAGCGACAAAGTGCTCGGCCTCGAGAGCGGCGCCGACGACTACCTGTCGAAGCCCTTCGGCGTGCGCGAGCTGGTCGCCCGCGCGCGCGCGTTGCTGCGCCGTCCTCGCCGATCACAGTTACAGGCGGAAGCCGCAACGGGCGGCGAGCGGCCGCTCGAGATCCACGGGCTCCACATCGATCCGTCGCGGCGTCTCGTGAAGATCAAGGGCGAGGCGATCGATCTCACCGCGCAGGAATTCCGGTTGCTGCTGGTGCTCGCGTCGCACCCCGGCATCGTGTTCAGCCGCGAAGCGCTGCTGACGCGCGTCTGGCCCGATCACACCTTCGTCACCGAGCGCAGCGTGGATTCGCTCGTCAAACGCTTACGGCGTCGAATCGAGAAGGACCCCGCCGATCCCCAGATCATCCTGACGGTGTGGGGCAGCGGTTATAAGTGCGCGGATGTCTAAGCGAGCCTTTGCCAAGTCGCTGTATTGGCGTATCGGCTTCGGATTCATTTTCTTTCTCGCCGTCACGCTGACGCTCCAAGTCGCGCTGTTCATCTGGGTGGCCGGTGAAACAGAAGGCGGCATGCCCGAGCGCATGGGCCGCGACTTCGCCGAGCTCGTGGCCTCTGAATTCGAAGCCGCGCTGGCGCGCGATCCGAAACTCGATCTGCGCGCGTATGCCGAGCGGCGCGTGAAAGAGCTGCATCGTCCGGCGGCAATCATTTTTCAGGACGGGACCGCGATCGCCCCCCCAGGCACTGAAGTCCCGCGCGGGATGCGATTCCCCGGCGGTCCTTTCCGTCGTCGTGGGCCCGGTGCCCCCGATCGAGGCGGCGATCGTCCCGGTGAGCGTCACGGACCGCCGCCCGATGATCGCTTCGGCGGGCCTCCGCCCGACGGCGGCGGGCCGCGCATGTTCGGACCACGCCGCGGGCCGGTGATGGCGCCGATTCAGCACAACGACGCCATCGTCGCCGTCGTCTGGGTGCCGCCGCTGACCGGACTGCGCCGATTTGCGGAGGCGGTTGGCGGACCGCTGGCGTTCGGTGTGGTGCTGCTGTTAATCGCGGGCACGGTCGTGGCGGCGCTCGTCATTTTCCGGCCGGCGCAGGCGCGCCTGCGCGCGCTCGAGGACGCGGCGAATCGATTCGGCGAGGGCGATCTCACCGCGCGCGCGCCCGCCATTGGCGGCGACGAAGTGGCGGCGGTGGCGGACGCGTTCAATCGCATGGCGTCGGATCTCTCGGCGCGCCAGGCGCAGCTGGTCGAAGCCGATCGCGCGCGTCGTCAGCTGCTTGCGGATGTGTCGCATGAGTTGATGACGCCGCTGACGGCGATCCGCGGCTACGCGGAAACGCTGGCGCTGCCGCAATTCATCCCGCCGTCCGCTGAAGGCCAGCGCGCCGTCAAGGTGATCCAGGAGGAAGGCGAGCGGATCGAGCGATTGGTGAAAGACCTGCTCGACCTCGCGCGCTTCGAAGCCGGCGGATTGTCGCTCGATCTCGAGAATGTCGACGTCGATGAAATCTTCGAGCGCGTGTCGGAGCGCCACGCGAAGGCGGCCGAGGACAAGGGCGTGACGATCGCGATCGATCCGCACGACGAGGACATCCGCATGGTGGCCGATCCGATGCGGCTCGAACAGGCGATGCAGAACCTGGCCGCCAACGCGCTTCGTCATACGCCGCCGGGCGGCAGCGTGCGGCTTGGCGCATTCCGCGAAGACGGCAGGGTTCGATTGACCGTGACCGACAACGGGGTGGGGATTCCCGTTGAACACCTGCCGCACGTGTTCGATCGCTTCTACAAGGCCGATCAGTCCCGGTTGCAGTCAGGAGGATCCGGTCTTGGCCTGTCGATCGTGAAAGCGATCGTCGAGCGGCACGGCGGCACGGCGTCCGTGCGCAGCCGTCAGGGCGTGGAGACGGTGTTCGAGCTGTCGTTTCCCAGCCTGTCTCGCCGTAGCGCGGCACGCGCGGAGGCGGATCGCGAGCGCAGCAACATCGAAAAAATGCCCTGAAGGAGATCGGTGTGATCGGCGAGCACGTCGAACAGCCCGCCGCGATCGATCCGCAGGATCACGCTGTCGCTGTTCGCCGTCACCGTCGCGTCCATCGGCGATCCGGCGAGCGTTTCATACATGCCGATGACGTCACCCGCGTCGGCGATTCCTGTTTGCGCGGCGTCTTCAACGCGCAACGTTCCCGACAGCACCACCAGGATCGACGCCTCGGTTCCTTTCGCGATCGCCTCCTTGCCCGCAGCGAGTCGCAGCTCTCTCGCGACCGATGACAGCCGCCACAGCTGCGCCGCGGTCGCGTGAGCGAGCAGCGGGCTCGACTGCAACAGCAGCGCGCGATCGAGCGGCCGCAGGTCCGCCGCCGCCTTCATGTCGGCCGGTAACGTGCCCGGAATCAACGTATGCCCGGTCGACAGGTTGTGCGTCGCGATCAGCATCCGGAAAATGCCCTCCGCGAGCTCGACGTTCTCCGATAGCAACGCGAGGAATTCATCGGCCGTCAGCGACAGCGTGATCGATCGATCGGCGGCGGTGATGCGCTCCGGCATCGGCGATCCTTCGAGCAGCTGCTCGAAGCCAAGCGCCGCCGGCGCATTAATAAACGGAGCCTGGCTCGCCGTAGCGTCCTCGCGAAGGCGGCTGTGACTGACGCGGCCGTCGAGCAGGAACTGGATCGACTGGACGTTCTCGCCCTTTTCGAAGACGACGCGGCCCTGTTCGTAGCGGACCTGCCGCCCCAGCCGCGCCAGCCGGAACATCTCGTCGATGTGCGTGAAGTCGAACAGCGGCACACGCCGCAACCGATCGGCCAGTTCCGCCGCGGGCAGCGCCTCCTGCCACAGCTCCTTGCGCCGCTCGGCCTTGACGCGGTGCGCCGCCAGCGCCCACGACGCGGCCTCGAACACATGCTGATCGCGGATGTCGCGATGCGCGAGCACGTGCTCGATGTCGTCGGCCAGCGACCACAGGCCTTTCGATTCGACCAGCATGATTGCTGCCGACGCGATCGATTGATCCTCGTCGTGCAGCAGCTGCGCGACGGTGTCTTCCACATCGCGCGTGCGCGTGCGGTAGATCACGTTGCCTTTGCGGATCCGCTCTTCCGCCGGCATGTCCTCGACCAGCAGCATGACGCGCTTGCGCACGTCGCCGCTCAACAGGTTATCGAGATACTCGACCGCGCGCGACCCGAGCTTGACGTCGGGATCCTTGATCGCGTGACGCACCGCCGCGATGTCCGACGGCGGATGGATCAGCGCCAGCAGGTTGAACATGCGGTTGCTGGCGCGCGCATATTTCTCCGCGAGCGCGCGGCCCAGCAGCAGGCTGGTGTCCAGACCGC
Organism: Cyanobacteriota bacterium; assembly: GCA_019752015.1. GTDB lineage: Bacteria > Acidobacteriota > Vicinamibacteria > Vicinamibacterales > UBA2999 > 12-FULL-67-14b. The sequence continues at coordinate 427,148 of JAIEMQ010000006.1, forward strand.
CGGCCACGAACAGGTTGTGATGCAGCGTCAAGGCGTTGAAGGCGCGCGCCGCCTCGGCGGTGATGTGCCGGGACACGATCGTCGGATCGATCGTGAGGTCGGGATGATCGCGATGGATGCGATCGAGCGCCATCATCGCCTTGAAGCGCACGAACCCGTCGCTGTCGTCCAGCGCCGTGGTCAGCGCCGCCACCGATGCCGGCACCGGCAGCAGCGCCAGCGTGGACGGCACGTGACGCCGGATCCAGGGGTCCTCTTCCTGGTCGGCCATGAAATAGGTCAGCGGCGCGATCACCGCTTCGCCGTAGCCGACGAGCACGGATCGGGCCACCGACTTCAACCGCCGGTTGCGCAGCAGCGAGACGAGCGGCGGCAGGAAGAGGAAATCGCCGGCGCCCAGCGTGCCGGCGCTTTCGATCGCCGCCCGCGCCACCTCGAGGTTGGCGTCGTACATCAGCGGGATGAGCAGCGGACGGAATTCCGGACTGGTGATGTCGCCAAGCGCGCGCGCCACTTGCAGCCGCCACTGCGCGCGCTGTTCCCGAACGTCCGCGGAGTAACGCTGCAGCGTTTCTTCCGCGATCCGCACGTCGGCGGCATTCGGACTCGATGCGAGCGCGGCCGCCGCGACGATGGCCAGTGCCGGATCGTCGCCCTTGATGAACGGCCGCATCACGTCGGCCGCGGCGCCACCGCGCAGCACGGCGAGCGCCGAGACCGCGGCGATCCGAACCGCGCTGTCGCTGTCTTTCAGCGATCGCTCGACGCCGGGCACCCACCGATCGGCGAGTTTCCTGTCCACCGTCTCGGCGATCCGCAGCGCCCGCGCGCGCACCGCCGCGTCGCCGTGCGCGAGCAGCAATGGCGTGACGAGGTGGCGCTTCTCCATCGCATCGAGCAGATCGATCGCGTACAGCACCCGCCGTGAATCGGGATGCGCCAGCTCGCTGACCAGCGTTTCAACCGTCGCTGGATCCGGATCCTTCAACCGCAGCGTGGCCGGTTCGACCACCCGCTGTTCGATGCTGCGGCGGAACGATCGCAGGTATTCGCGCCGCGCCGCCATTGCCGTCAGCACCCACAGCCCGACCATGGTCAGGCTTGCGTAGCTCAGTTGCTGCCAGTCGAGGCCGGCGCCCCAGTCCTTGATCAGCACCAGGATCAGCAGCGCGCCCATCCCCTTGGCAAAACGATCCATCGTCACGTCGATGAACGGCTTGGCCCGGTACTTGAGCTCGGAGGGCAGCGGCAGAAACAGCACTTCACGCGAGGTCTTGTCCACGGTGTAGCGCAGCGAGGTGTCGAGGATGCGCGCCAGGCCCGGCGCCCACAGCGCGCGGTTGAACAGCATGATCACCGCGGTGGTGCCGAGGCTCATCGGCAGGATCAGCAGGGCGAAGCCGATCCCGAGCACGCGATGAATGCGGCTGGTCAGCCCGACCTGGATCACGAACCCGATCAGCGACAGATAGACCGTGACCTGCGCGAGGAATGCGGCGATCGCATCCGAGTTGGTGGCGCCCTTCGCTTCGGCGGCCGCCATGTTCAACTGCTGCTCGATGATCGCCGCGCCGATCGCCGCAAACGCGATCACCATCGCGATCACCTGCAGGTGCCGCGACGATCGCAGCAGCGCGATCGCCTCGCTGCCGCTGGTGCCCTTCTCCTCGCCGGTCTGCGTGGCGTCGCTGCGGCCCGCGCTCTCTTCACGCCGCAGCACGAACGTGACGATGGCGACGCAGACCGCCATGATCGACGCGCTGACCAGCAGCATGTTCCTGGCGCCGATGTTCTCCACCAGGAACGCCGTCATCGCCGCGCCGGTCGCGCCGCCGAGACTGGCGCCGCCGCCGATGAAACCGAACACCCGCTTCGCCTGACGCGGATCGTAGATGTCGTTCGCCAGCGTCCAGAACTGGCTGATCAGCAGCACCGCCAGGATCAATCCGACAATGTAGAAGGCGACGGCAATCCAGTCCTGCCCGATCGTCGTGAACAGGAACCAGAACCCCACGAGCAGCGCTGCCATGCCGGCCTGCGTGATCGGAATCGTGCGCCGCCGCGGCACGGCGCGCATCACCCAGATGTAGCCCTGCATGATGAAACCGATCAGCACGCCGGCGACGAACTGCACGTACGGCAGGTTGTCCGCGCCGAGGCTCGAGATGAATTCCGATCGCGTGATCGGCTTGATGATGTTGTAGCTCGTCATCGCCAGGAATGAATACAGGAACATCAACAGCGCGGTCGTCGACTCGCCGTCGCGCAGCTGAACGATCGAGCGCAGCAGCCGGGCGATCAAAGACGGACGTCCGGGCATGGCTGAGGTGTGAGAATCTTATCCCGTGATCACGCTCGCCGAACGCGTTTTAGGGCTGACCGGAAAAGAGCTCCGGCGGGCGTTTCCGATCTTCGCCTATCTCTTCCTGACGACCGCGTCGAGCGTCGCCAGTAAGGCCGCGCGCGACGCGCTGTTCCTCGACAGGTACCGCGCCACCGATCTTCCGTACGTCGACATTGCCATCGCGGTCCTCGTCGGCTTGGCCGCCAGTCTCTACATCTGGTTCGGCCACCGCACCAACCTGCGCAACCTGCAGGTCGGCAGCCTGATCTTTTTCGCGATGAACTCGCTGATCTTCTGGCTGTGGCCGGTCGTCTCGGCGTACGAATCCGGCACGCTGTTGATCCTGATCTACATCTGGGTCGGCGTCTTTTCGGTGCTCGCGCCCTCACAGGTGTGGACGCTCGCCAACTATGTGTTGACCACGCGCGAGGCCAAGCGATCGTTCGGCTTCATCGGCAGCGGCGCCATTCTCGGCTGGATTGTCGGCGGCCTCGCCACGCGCACCGGTGTGTCGCGCTTCGGCACCGAAAACATGCTCGGCTTCGTGGCGCTCGCCCTCTTCACCTGCGCGGCGATTGTCGTCGCGGTCTGGCGCGATCGCCCCGACTATGTCGGCAACGACACGCCCGCCTCCGGCAACGTCCGCGATCGCTTCCCGCTGTGGGGCGCGATGCGGCTGATTCGCGAATCGCCGTACCTCAGGGCGATCGCGGCGCTGATCCTGATTTCGGCGTTGTCCACGACGATTGCCGGCTGGCAGTTCAAGGCGATCGCGAAGGAAGCGGTGCCGGCCACCGACGACCTGGCGATGTTCTTCGGCACCTTCAACATGATTGCCGGGCTGATGTCGCTGCTGCTGCAGTTGATCCTGACCGCGCGCGTGTTGCGGACCGTCGGCGTTGGCCCGTCCCTCTTTATCGTCCCGACGGCGATGCTGATGGGATCGGCCGGCGTGCTGCTGCTCGGCACGCTGGTGGCGGCGGCGGCGCTGAAAGCGAGCGATCAGGTGCTGCGTTATTCGATCGACAAGGCGACCGTCGAGCTGTTGTACCTGCCCGTGCCCGCCGCCCACACCTTCCGGGTGAAATCGTTCATCGATACCGTCGTCTACCGGCTCGGCGATGCGGCCGGCGGGCTCGTCGTTCTCCTGTTTGCCGCCGTGCTCGGCTTTTCGCCGGTCCGCATGTCGATGGTCGCCGTGGTGTTCGTCGCGATGTGGATCGCCGCGGCCTATGTGGCGCGCAAGCAATATGTCGAGAACCTTCGCGAGAGCATCCATCAGCATCGCGTCGACGCCGAGCGCGCCTCGATGCCGGTGCTCGATCGCGACACGTCCTCGCTGATCACCTCGCGGCTGAAGGGCACGCCGAAAGAAATCGCCTACGCGCTCAGCCTGTTCGAGCTCGCGCACGATCGCAAGGTCCATCCGGCGGTGCGCGGCCTGCTCAATCACGACGATCCGGCGATCCGCCAGCAGGCGATCAGGCTGCTGGCCCGCGCCGGTGATGCGAGCGTCAAGGATCAGATCGAAAAGCTCGTGAAGGATCCGGATCTCGGCGTCCGCACCGAGGCGTTGCTCTACCTCACCGAATTCGACGCGACCGATCCGCTGCAGCGCATCGAAGCGCTGGGCGAGTTCGAGGGCTTCTCCATCCAGGCGGCGATCGTCGCGTTCCTCGCCAAGCCGGGGCGATCGCAGAACCTCGACGCCGCGAAACTGCTGCTGTCCAGGATGGTCTACGACCAGGGCGAGCGCGGGCGGCGGGCCCGGCTCGAGGCCGCGCGGTTGATGTCGATCCTGCCCGACATGTTCGACCGCGAGCTGCGTGCGCTGGTCGACGACGACGACATCGAAGTCGCCAGGACGGCGATCGCCGCCGTCGGCGCGCTCAAGAAGCGGGCGGTGATCGGCGACCTGATCGATCGCTTGAACGAGCCGGCGCTGAACGACACGATCGTGAAGGCGCTATCCGGCTTCGGCGATCGCGTCGTCGGCACCTTGCGCGACTACCTGACCGACGACAGCATGAAAGCGGACGTCCGGCGCGAGATCCCGAAGGTGCTCGAAGGCATCGGCACGCGCAACGCCCAGGCGGTGCTGGTCGAAAGCGTGCTCGATCGCGACGTGGTGCTGCGCTACCACACGATCGCGGCGCTCAATCGGCTGGGCCAGGCGCATCCGGATCGCCCGACCGATCGCAAGCTGATCGAGTCCGTGCTCGCCGCGGAGATCATGGGGCATTACCGCTCTTACCAGGTGCTCGGCACGCTCGGCGGCGCGCTGCAGGATTCGGCGGCGAGCCCGATCGAGCATGGCCTCAAGGAATCGATGGAGAAGGAGTCGGAGCGAATCTTCCGGCTGCTCAAGATCCTGTATCCGCAATACGACATGCACAGCGCCTACGTCAGCCTGCAGTCGTCGGATCCCGTCGTGCACGACAACGCCGTCGAGTTCATGGATTCAGTGCTGCCGCCGGAGGTGCGGCAGGTGATCATCCCGCTGTTCGATCGAGATGTGTCGGTGGATGTGCGCATCGCGACGGCGAACCGGATGCTCGGCTCCGCAATCGGCGATCGCGAGGAGGCGATCGAGGTGATGGCGCTCAGCCAGGATCCGTGGCTGCGCGCCTGCGCGGCGTATGCGATGGGCGAGATGCGACTGACGCGGTTCGCGCCGACGCTGGATCAGTGGGCGGAGGACGCCGATCCGCTGCTGCGCGCGACCGCCATCGATGCGCGCGAAAAACTCCGCCACGCGGCGACTGCCGCCGCCGGCGTCGACGCGCTATAGCCACAGATTAGACAGCCACAGATTAGACACAGATTAGGCACAGATTAATCTGGCTTTTAATCATGGTTCTCGGTTCTCCGTTCTGGGTTCTCGGTTCTCGTACGCGCGTTTTGCGACGTTCCTTCCGCGATCGGATTGCAGGAATTGCGCGCTTGTAACGCGTTTCAACTCGCTTCGCTCCAGTTCTCGAACGAAATCGCACAAAAGCGGTTCGGCGCGCGCCTTGAATGATCTTTGGCATGACCATTCCCTCTGGCGACCCACGGACCTATCAGATCATCGGCGCGGCGATGGAGGTCCATCGGACCCTGCATCGCGGTTATCTCGAAAGCGTCTACGGCGACGCGCTTGCCGTTGAATTCGAGCTGCGAGGAATCCCATTCAGGCGTGACAAGACATGTCAGTTGTTTTACAAAGGCAGGCCGCTAACCGGCCACCATCGTCTCGATTTTGTGTGTTTCGACGATGTTGTCGTCGAAATCAAAGCGCAGTCCTCAATCGGTCCCGCCGAAGAGGCACAGGTGCTGAACTACCTGGCGTTAACGCACAAGCGAATTGGCTTGTTGCTGAACTTCGGCGAACGCTCGCTCGTGCAGAAGCGATTCATTCTTGACCCGTGAAACGAAACAGAACCTGAACCGACGAACCAGAACCAAAAAAGAGCAGAACCTAAATCTGTGTAAATCTGCGTCTAATCTGTGGCTTGTCTTTTCACCGCGGCCCGATCGCCTCTGCGGCCGGTGAGTCCGGCCACTTCGGAATCGGCCGCGCCACGTATCCAGCATGCGCGAGCCGCCCCTGGAACAGCGCCGTCTGCGAGGCGGCAAACTGCAACCGCACGATCACCCGCAGCACGATGTAGAGCTGTCCAATCGCAAACGCGAGCGCGTCCGCGCTGGCGCCGGGCGCGATCAGGTAATACAGACCGATCACCAGCAGGAACACGAGCGCGTTCAGTTTGTAAACCGCCCACACCGCAATCGGGTTCCGCCGCATGAACCGCCAGCTCGCGCCGATTGCGCCGATCATGCTGCGGCGATCCTCGACAACCGCCCGGATCTTTGCGTAATCGAACAGGATGTTGAATGCGAAGAGCGGCACCGCGAATGCGGCGTAAAGCGCCAGCCTGACGAAGAACGCGGTCCGCTCAACGGTCATGTTCGCCGTCAGGGCGGGATAGAGCTCGTCGAACAGCCACGCATGATACGGCCCGAACAGGAACCAGTACACGATCGCCATCGCGATGCCGAGCCGGATGAAGCGGACGAAGTAGATGCCGCAGGCGGAGAAGAACGCGCCCGCGCCGAGATCGCGATCGCGCGCGAGCCGATCGAGGATGCCGCCGGCAAGGAACAGCGACAGCAGCATGTAGCCGATGACGACAGTACCGATCACGATCGGCATCGGCGATCCGTCCGCAACCGCGCTGACGTTCTTCATCACCGCCGCGAAGCCGAGGATCGCCGGCACGAACGTCGCGCCCACGCCGGATGTCTGCGCCAGGAACTCGTTCCACCAGTCGTAGTTGATGCTGTCGGCAGCGGACGCCGCCGCCATGCTCGCGCCGAGATGCGCGCCGATCATCTCCTGCAGCACGAGCGCCAGCGGCAATGCGGTGAGCAGCGTCGACAGCCACACGCCGATCACCAGCCACGGCGCCCGCTTGACCCGATTGAGGCCATCGAGAAACGCCCCCCAAGCCCCAAGCCCCAAGCCCCAAGCCCCGCCTTGCCCACCGTAGCCTTGGCGAAGGTGGGTCATACCAGGAACGCCCACGTCATGAGCAGATCCTGCAGCCAGACCATCCAGCGCAGCGACCATTTCGTCGCCGCGCGATCCGCAGCCGGCGCGGTGGTCCGCGAGTTGTTCGTGTAGCTCGTATCGAGCAGCAACACGCGCTCCGGATCGATCTGCGCCGACACTGCCTTCGACGGCTTGTCGTACGTGAACACCGCCCACCGTCCCTGGCCGTTCCACTTCTCGCGCGCCTGCTCGCCGTTCTCGAACGTCACCAGCACATCGACGGGAAATTGCCCGGCCTCGAGACGACGAACCACGACGGTCGTGTGGAACTGGCCGCTGACGTCCGAAGGTTCGGTGGACAGCTGATCGACCGAGTAATCAAACCTGTTCGAGCTGTTGTAGACCTGGTCGATGAACCACTTGTGGTCCTTGCCCGTCACTTCGTCCAGCGCGGCGAAGAAATCCTGGGGCGTCGGATGCTTGTATTTCCAGCGCGTGAAGAAGATCGACAGCGTCTTCTGCATCACCTCCCACGTGTACATCCGCTCGAGGGTGTGCAGCATCAGCGCCGCCTTGTGATACGACATGTTCTGGTGCGTGCCCGGCCACAGCACCGCGGTCGGCGTCGACATCGAATCGCGATCGGGCGCGCGCCGGTAGGTGTTCATGTAATTGGTGTCGGTGGCGCGCTGCAGCCTGATGTCGGTGAATTGCCACGGGATGAAATCGCCGAAGAAGCGCTGCACCAGGTAATTCGGCTGGAGCGCTTCCCACTGCACGCGTGAATCGCTGTACTCGTTGATGCCTTCGTCGAGCCACGCGTGCTCGACTTCGTTGTTGGCGACCAGCCCGTACCAGAACTGGTGGCCGGCCTCGTGCAGCACCACGTATTCGGGATCGTTGGTGTAGCGCGGCGACAGCCAGCGCGTGCCGCCGGTGAAGATCGTCGGATACTCCATTCCTCCCGACTCGCTTTGCCACGGCGGATCGACGATCGTCAGCTGCGGATATGGATACGCGCCGTACCACGTGCCGTAATACTGCAGCGCCGCGGCGGTGCCGGCAAAATGCCGATCGGCCAGGTATTCGTGCTCCGGCTGGATCAACAGCCGCATCTGCACCGGCGCGCGGCCGGGCATGTCGAACTGCTGCCGCTTCTCGATGAAGTCAGGGCTCGTCGTCCACGCGAAGTCGTGCACGTCGGTCTGCGTATAGCGATGCGTCGTTTGGTTACCGGAGTCCGTGCGCGACTGCTCGACGCCGGTCGCGCCGACGATCCATCCCTTCGGCACCGTCATGCGGACGTCGTAGTTGCCGAAGTCCGAGAAGAATTCCGAGTTGGCGAAGAACTGGTGCGCGGTCCATCCCGCGTTGAACACGCCGAGCTTCGGGAACCACTGCGACACGAAAAAGTAGTTGCCGATCACGCCGGTGCGATCGAAGTTGCGCGGGAACTTGCCCTTCCACTCCACGCGCAGGCGAAGCGTCTTGCCCGGCTGAATCGCGGGATCGAGGCTGGCCGCATACAGCGTGCGATCGTCCGCGTTCTGATCGTCGGGAGAGATCGCGCGGAAGTCCGTCTTCAGCAGATCGACGCCGTCGCTGCCGTCGGGATTGACGACGATGATTTTCGTCACGTCGCTGTAGCCGAAGTCGTTTGGATCGGCGCTCGCGAACGGATCGTCGCCGGCCAGGCGCCGCTGCCTCAGCCACGTCGACTTCCGGTCGCGGAACGCATTCCAGTAGAGATGCAGCCGGATCGAATACGCCGCGACGAGGCCCTGGTTGTGCCACGTGATGAGCTCGATCCCGGTGATGGTCCGCGTCGACGGGTCGAGCGTCACGTCGATGTCGTAGTTCGCGGTCCGCATCGAGACGGCCTGGAGCGCCGCCGGTCCCGTCGGCGGGGGAGCCGCGGCGGCCGGAGGCTGCGCCGAAACGGGAGAAGTAATGTGCAAGACCGCGGCAACGAGCGCCCCCACAGCGGTCCCTCCCCGCAGGATGTGTCGGCGGAGTCGTTTCCTGTCTGCCACGACGTTTCATCGTATCCGATATAATTCGAAACCTTGTATGGCGATTAGAGTCTTGATGTACGGCCTGGGTCCGATCGGTGCTGCGGTAGCGCGTCAGATCGTGTCGCGTAAAGGGTTTCAGATTGTCGGCGCCGTCGACATCGACCGCGCCAAGATTGGCCTCGATCTCGGCGACGTGATCGGCCTCGGCAAGAAGCTGAAGGTCCGGATCACCAACGACGCCAACGGCGCGATCAAGAGCGGCAAGCCCGATGTCGCGGTGCTCTGCACGAGCTCATCCCTCAAGAAGGTGATGCCGCAGATCGAAGGCGTCCTCAAGAAGAAGGTCGCGATCGTCTCCACCACCGAAGAGTTGTCGTACCCGGTCGGCAAGAACCGCGCGCTGGCGAAGAAGATCGATGCCATGGCGAAGAAGGCCAAGGTCGCCGTCGTCGGCACCGGCGTCAATCCCGGCTTCGCGATGGACGCGCTGCCGATCACGCTGACCGGCATCTGCGAGCGCGTCGACGCCATCCGCGTCGATCGCATTCAGGACGCGCGCTCGCGCCGCCTGCCGTTCCAGCAGAAGATCGGCTCCGGCCTCAACACCGAGCAGTTCGCGGCGAAGGTGAAGGACGGCAGCGTCCGTCACGTCGGGCTCGCCGAGAGCGTGCAGATGATCGCCGACGCGATGGGCTGGAAGCTCGACAAGGTCACCGACGACATCCATCCGAAGATCGCCGACAAGGGCGTCGAGAGCGAGCTCATCGCCGTCGATCCCGGCTACGTCTGCGGCATCATCCAGGACGGCATCGGCTACTCGAAGGGCAAGCCGGTGATCTCGCTGCACATGGAGGCGTACCTGGGCGCGCCCGAGTCGTACGACGCCGTGACCATCGAAGGCAACCCGCGCGTCACGTCGAAAGTGATCGGCGGCCTGCACGGCGACGTTGCCACCGCGTCGATCACCGTCAACAGCATCCCGAAGATTCTGCGCGTCACGCCCGGCCTGCGCACCATGGCCGACATGCCGATCCCCAGCTGGTTTGGCGGGTAGATTTAGAATAGATAAGTGAAGTCTGTAAGAGCCTGCCTCGACGAAGCGCGAAGCGCGAAGTCGGGCTCCGTATTATTGCTAGCCGCCACGGTGCTGCTGAGCGGCACTGTCGCGGTCACGCAGCCACGCCGCTCGGGCGCGTTCGATCAATCCATCAACCATCCGGCAATCAAATACCTCACCGCCGATACCGACACCGTGGTGGATCGGCTGAATGCGAAGCTGCGCGACGGCTCGGCGAAGCTCGTGTTCGATCCGAAGTCCGGCTACCTCAAGTCCGTGCTCGATCTGCTCGACGTGCCCGTCGAATCGCAGGTGCTGGTCTATACGCAGACCAGCCTGCAGGCGCAGCACATCAGGATGGACAACCCGCGCGCCGTCTATTTCAACGACTCGGTGTCGGTGGGCTACATCCGCGGCGCCGGCTTGATCGAAGTAATGGCGCAGGACGCGGCCATGGGATCGATCTTCTACACCGTTCGTGAGGAACCTGCCCAACAAGCCACCTTCGGACGCGATCAACAATGCCTCCGCTGTCATCTGTCATGGGACACGCTCGGTGTGCCCGGGCTCAGCATCCTGACGACGTTCCCGCGCAAGAGCGCGATGGATTACGCCAACGGCGGCACGGTCGATCACTACAAGCCGATCGTAGACCGCTGGGGCGGGTGGTATGTGACCGGCAAGCGCGTGCCGCCCCGCCACATGGGCAACTATCCGTTGATCGTGCCGAAAGGCATCACGGCGCCGCCGCCCGCGTATGTGTCGCTCGAGGGCCGGTTCAATCTCGACGGCTACCTGACGCCCTATAGCGACATCGCGGCGCTGATGGTGCTCGAGCACCAGGCGCACTTCAGCAACCTCGTCACGCGCGCGGCGTGGGAGACGAAGCTGGGCGAGCCGCTGCGCATTGCCGAAGCCGCCGACGCGCTCGCCGATTACATGCTGTTCGTGGATGAGGCGAAGATCACCAGCCGGATCGAAGGATCCTCCGGCTTCGCGGAAAAATTCAGCGCCCGCGGCAAGCTCTACGAGCTCGATCTCAAGACGCGCCTGCAGAAGTATCCGCTCAGCTACATGATCTTCTCACCGCAGTTCAAGTCGATGCCGGACGCGCCGAAGAACCTGGTGATGGGGAAGATCAATCGCGTGCTGTCGGGCGAGATCAAGGACGCGAAGTACGCGCACCTCACGCCAGAACTTCGATCAGCCGTTCGAGAAATTCTCAGCGCTCGATAGTCCAGACGTACTCGGGATGTCCGTTGCGGACATTCTCTTCGATCACGCGAGCCCCGACTTTTCGCATCGCGCCCAGCGCGCGCACGTTCGCGACCTGCGTCTTGCCGATCAGCGTCTTGATGCCCCACTCGTTGAACAGGAAATCGAGATACGCGTCGATCGTTTTCGCAAACACCCCGGTGCCCCACAACTGCGGCGCAATCGCGAAGCCGATCTCGGCGCGATCGTGATCCTCGAAGCGGAGCGCCATGAAGAGTCCCGTTACTTCATCGTTGCCCGTCAATAGCGTGTAGCAGGCGGCGCGGCCTTCGGCGCGGCGCGACTGGCTGAGCGCGATCCAGCTGCCGAAGTCGGCGATCGTCTCGGGCGGCGGATCGAGGTGCTTCGAGACCTCGGGCATCTGGAACAACGCCGTCAGCGCCGCCGCGTCGGAGAGGTGCACTTCACGCAGACGGATGCCGTCTCGCGTGAGTACCGGGAGACATTCCACAGTTGCCTGGCTCACCACGGTTTCACGGCGCCGCCGAGGTATGAAGGGGGCGCGGCGCCAGGGGAGAACAGTAGTGCGGCTGGTCCCTCAGATCAAGGGGTTGGTCACGCGATTGCGCGCAAACCCTTAGCGCTCTCCCTCGGCCGGCCCGCGCGCGTGCATGCTTATCTGACGGATTGCACCCATGTGATACGCCAGGTGCGCAATGCTGCCAATCATGCCGCTCAGCTCGATGTCCTGCACTTCCCGCGGCGTGCGCAGCACCACCAGCCACTTGGCGGCCTCGTCGCGCAGCTTGATGCGCAGCCCCTCCCATTCGCTTTCGGTGACGATGTTCGTCTTCCAGGCGGTCGACCAGTCGGCGCTGCCGAACGGATTTTCGCCCTGGCTCCAGCGGTTCATCAGCGACAGGCCGTAAGCGAGGTGGGCGACGTGCGACGCGATCGACGAGCCGGTGCGCGTTTTCGCCGAGGCCTCCGAGGCCGGCACGCGCTCGAGCGACCGCAGCAGCCCGCGATCGCGCGCGTTCAGCATGAAGCCGCCGCGGCCGGAGACGCCGTGCATCAGCTCGCCGAATAGGTTTTCCATGATCCCCGTCAGCTGGTCGGTGCGCATGCCGTATTAAAGCTCTGCTGGCCGCCGGATGTCGATTGACGTCGCGGGAAAGCCCCTATCGGTACCGCTATTACTCTCCGTTATCGTGGAGGAGATGCCGACCGCCTCGCATGACAGCACCGCGTTGGAACTCGCGCGCGAGCTCGCCGACATGCGGCTGCTCCATGACCTCAGCTCGCAGTTGATCGCTGAACAACAGATTGACTCGCTCTACGACCGGGTCGCGGGCGCAGCGATGGCGCTGATGCGATCGGATTTCTCGAGCATGCAGGTGCTGCATCCTGATCGCAATGGCGGCGAGCTGCGGTTGCTGGCGCACCGGGGATTGACTGCCGCCGACGCCGAGCGCTGGAAATGGGTCGCGCACGACGCCGCCACCTCCTGCGGCGCCGCGCTGCGGGCCCGGACCCGCGTCATCGTGCCCGACATGGAGCAGTCTGATCTGATCGCGCCGGCGCTCCCCGCGTTTCGCCAGGCCGGCATTCGCTCCGCGCAAAGCACGCCGTTGTTCAGCCGTGACGGAGAGCTGGTCGGCATGCTCACCACGCACTGGCGGCGCGTGCACAGCCCTTCTGAGCGCGAGCTGGCGCTGTTCGACATCCTGGCGCGCCAGGCCGCGGATCTGATTCACCATCGCCGCGGCGAAGACCGGCTGCGAGAGGCGCACGACGTGCTCGAGCAGCGCGTCGCCGATCGCACGCGTGAAGTCCGCGATCTGCTCGCGCGCGTCGTCCAGGGCCTGGAGGATGAGCGGCACAGAATTGCGCGCGACATTCACGATCATGTCGGCCAGCAGTTGACGGCCCTGCGCATGAATATTCACCTGATGGCGACCTCGCCGTCGACCGAGCAGTCCGGACGCACCCAGAGCCTCGCCGAGACGCTCGATCGGACGATCGAAGGTCTCGCCTGGGAGCTGCGGCCGCCCGAGCTCGAGCTCGTTGGTCTCGCCGGCGCCTTGTGGTCGCTGGTCGATGAATGGACGGCGCGATTCAACGTGCCCGCCGACTGCGATCTGTCAGAGATGATGAAGGTTCGCTTCGACCGCGACACGGAATCGAACGTTTACCGCATCGCCCAGGAGGCGCTGCACAACGTCTCCAGGCACGCGCACGCCTCTCACGTCGACGTCGATCTCGTTCACGTGCCGGCCGGCTGCCTGTTGACGATTCGGGATGACGGTGATGGTTTTCCGGCGACGGCACGCAGCACCACGGGCGGACGCCATCTCGGGCTCGTCAACATGCGCGAGCGGGCGGCGTTGATTGGCGGCACCCTGGCGATCGAATCCGGTCCGGCGGGCACGATGGTGCGACTGTTCATCCCGGAATCCAGCGACTGATCGCCCGCGCGTGGTTCACACGTTGTCGAACCACCCCTGCAGGGCTGCGTACCTGATCACGTCGCGGCGGCTCCCCAGTCCCAGCTTCTTCATCGCATGACTCTTGTGCGCTTCGACGGTCTTCAGCGCGATCGTCAGTGAGTCGGCAATTTCCTGGTTGGCGTGGCCGAGCGCCGAGCGGCGCAGCACATCGAGCTCGCGATCCGAAAGCAACGGTCCGATCCCCGGCGGCAGGAGCGGCGGGCCCTGCGCCGCATCGAGATGGTGTTCGCCTCGCATCACCGCGTCGATCGCTTTTCGCAGCTCTTCGAACGAGCTTTGCTTGAGCACGTAGCCGCGCGCGCCGGCGGCGAACGCGTCCCGCACGTAGCCCACCTCGCGGTATCGGGAAAACACGATCACCTTGGTGCGCGCATTGACGTACCGTAATTGCCGGATCAGCGTCAGCCCATTCACTCGCGGCATCGACAGATCGACGACCGTCGAGGTCGAACTACCGGCCCGCACAGGAGTGGAGCACATGAGCATGGACAAGACGACGGCAATCAAAGATCTGGTCGCCAATCCCCTGAGTCGCCGGACGTTCGCCAAGCGAGCCATGGCCACCGGCATGATGGCCGCGGTGGCCTCGAGCGTCGGGTTTCCGGGCGTTGCCGACGCGCAATCGCTGACCGACGTGGACATTTTGAACTTCGCGTTGAACCTCGAATACCTCGAGGCCGAGTTCTACACGGTGGCGACGACCGGACGCCGCATCGAAGATGTCGGCATCGGCGTCAGCGGCGTCGGCACGCTCGGCGGAACCGTCGGCGGCAGCGTCGTTTCGATGGACAACCGGGCAATGCAGGTGGCGCGCGATATCGCGAACGAAGAACAGATGCACGTGCGTTTTCTCCGCACCGCACTCGGCTCGGCGGCAATTGCCAAGCCGGCCATCAACCTGGCCGCCCTGGGCATTGGTTTCGGCAACGTCAACGAATTCCTGACGCTGGCGCGCGCGTTCGAAGACGTCGGCGTCACCGCCTACAACGGCGCCGCGCCGCTCATCAGCAGCCGCGCGATCCTCGCGTCGGCCGCCGGCATTGCGTTGACCGAAGCGCAGCACGCCGGCGTCCTCCGTTACCTCGTTTACGATCGCGGCATCGCGGTCCCGCAGCTCGACAACGTCGACGTGCCGCCGCTGGCCTCGCCGAACGGGCGTCTCTTCAACGTCAACAACGAAGGGCTGAGCCCCGCTCGCACCCCGAGCCAGGTGTTGTCGATCGTCTACGCCAACCGCACCGCCAGCGCGCGGAGCGGCGGCTTCTTCCCGGGCGGCTTCAACGGCACGATCACCCAGGTGTAAGGGCTTCACGCACGGCGCTGCGAGAAGTCCGTTGGCGGCGGCGGAGACCCGATCTCCGTCGCCGCTGTTGTTGTTTGAAGGAATGAAGTGCGAATCTATTTAGCTGCCGCCGCGATTGCAGCGTTGACGATGGCCGCGGCCGCGCAGCAGGGCGCCAAACCCGATCCGCAGTCGCGGCCTTTGCGTCCGCGTGGCAGTTGACCGGGCGCGATGCCAACGACGCGTTGAAGGTGGGTCCGGGACGGGGCAACTCGTCGAGCGGCGACACCCGGGTGAGAAACCTGCTGGTCGTTTCAGAAGTCGCACTCGCGCTGATGCTGCTGATCGGCGCCGGCCTGCTGACGCGCAGCCTGACCAGCCTGCGCGGTGTCGATCCCGGCTTCGATGCCGCCAACACCTGGACCGCCTCCATTGATATTCCCGATGCGAAATACCCGACGCCCGAAGTCCGCAACCAGTTCTTCGATCGCGTCATCGACAGCGTGCGGGCGCTGCCCGGCGTGCAGTCGGCAGCGCGGATCGACACGATTCCGTTCGGCGGCGGCTCGATCCAGTACGTGACCTACGACGGCCTGCCGGCGATGAAGGACTCGGAGCTGCCGGTGGTGCAGGTGCGGATGGCGTCGCCGGATTATTTCGCGACCGCGAAGATCCGCTTCGTCTCGGGCCGCGACTTCACCGCCGCGGACGCGTTCGGCACGCCGCGCGTGCTGATCGTCAGCGAGACGGCGGCGGCGAAGTTCTTCCCCGGCCAGGATCCGCTCGGCCGGCACGTCACGCTGAAGATGATGAGCGAAGAGCCCGCGGAGATCATCGGCGTGGTCAGAGAGGTGAAGATGGATGCGCTCGATGCGAGCGCGGACACCGACGCCGCGGTCTACGCGCCGGCGGCGCAGTTCGGCCTCGGCGGCTCGACGCTGGTGGTGCGGACCGCGGCAGAGCCGGCCTCGCTGACCTGTTCGGTGATCACAGCCGTGCGCGCCATCGATCCCGAGCAGCCGGTCCTCAACATCCAGACCATGGAGGAGGCGGTCGAGGAGTCGCTGGGGCAGCGGCCGCTGGCCATGCTGCTGCTGGGCGCGTTCGCGTCGCTGGCGCTGGTGCTGGCCACGGTCGGCATCTACAGCGTGCTGGCCTACACGCTGCGCCAGCGCGTGCGCGAGATTGGCATCCGCCTGGCGCTCGGCGCGCCGGTCAAGGGCTTGCTGCGGATGATCGTGATCGAAGGGCTGAAGCCGACGCTGATCGGCGTCGTCCTCGGCTTGATCCTGGCGGCCGCGCTGGTGCGCGTGATGGCGACGCTGCTGTTCGGCGTCAGCCAGTACGATCCGCGCACCTTCTCGATCGTGGCGCTGGTGATGCTGGGTGTCGGGATCGTGGCGACGCTATTGCCGGCGTATCGCGCGACGCGCGTCGATCCGATCGTCACGCTGCGATCGGAGTAATCGACGGCTCAGTAATCCGGATCGGCGTTCCACAGCCACTCGACGGCGTCTTTCTCGTCGACGAAGATTTCGGCGATGGCGCTGAAGGTGGCCTGCCGGAACTTGCGCGCGAGCTGGTGCTGCACCGGCGAGGAGACCAGGTAGGCCTGGACGCGCGCAACCGGACCGTCGGTAAGCGTGGCGAACGCGGCGGTGTCCGATGCGGACGTGATGCCCCTCACATCGACCAGGACTCTGGACGCCCACGTCAGCAGGCCGCTGCTGACCAGGTGATCTCTGATCGCGCGTTGATCGTCGAGGGACGGCCACTCGCCGTTGAACGTGAAGCGCAGGAAACTCGGCGCGTCGCTCGAGTCGACCTCGATGGCGGCGTGTGGTGCGACCGCAATCGCCGGGACGATGCCGGATGCGCTGGACACGCACGCAGTGTAGGGCAGCTGAGGTTGACTACAGCTCAGCCTTGGAAATAAGCCGTTCCGAAGCGCGCAATTCAGGGAACGTGATTGGCGGATTCCCTTAGCGGCGGATCGTGCTACGCCGGAATATCGTGCGCCAGCTTCGGCACGATCCACGACTGCAGGCAGTCGCGGCACTGCATGGTGATGTTGACGATGGTCGGATCGCGCTTGTCGGTGGCGACGCTGACCGGCCGCGCGGTGTGCGCGGCGCAGTGCGGACACGCCACCGAAGGCGGCCGATCATCGGGAATGAGGGGCTCGTCGTCGTTCGCCATATCCGATTTTAGAAAATCTTTTTTCGATCGAAAAGCTGAGCGGCGGAGCGGCCGGCCCGGCACCGCCTGACGCCGCGCTACGGACGTGAGATGCTGCTGGTATGAGCAGGACGACGTATGCGTTGTGGGCGGCGGGGACGTTCGTGGCGATCGCGGTGCTGGTGGCGGCGGGGCAGCGGATTGCGCCGCCGCAGCAGGCGTCGAACAGCGCCGAATCGCGCCACGCGTGCAAGGTCGACGCGCCCGAGGCGTTGAAGGCGGCCGGCGCGCAGTGGTGCGCGATCGGATTGTTCAAGAGCGTGACGGTCAGCAGCGATGCGGAGAACGTGATTGCGGTGCTGCAGTTTTCGCCGAACGGCGCGCAGGCGTGGCAGATCCAGAGCGGCGGTCTGATCAACGAGTTCCGCTCGCTGACGGATCGCACGGCGATCGACGCGAAGGGGAAGAACGTGTCGGTGGACGTGCACGACGCGGCTGATAAACGCATCGCCGCCTGCGCGCGCCTCACCGCGGAGCCGATGGCGAAATGCGAGGTGAAATGATCCTCGACGCGGATTACGTGACGGCGCGACATCGGGATTGGCCGCAACTCGCGAGCGGGCGCTTCGCTCCCGCAGCAGATTGCGCGCAATCCGGATCGATCAAACCGCTCAACCGATGTTCAGCCGCTGCCGTTTCAGGTAGAGACCTTTCCTCGACAAGCCGAGCATGCGTGCCGCTTCATCGAGGTGGCCGTCGGTCATCGACAGCGCGCGCTGAATAGCCGCGCGCTCGACATGCTCCACAGCGGCCGATAGCGGCTGATCGATGCGCGTGATGATTTCGCTGAAGCCACGCGGCACCTGGCCGGTAGGGATGGTGCGGCGGCTGGCGACGATTGGATCCGAGAGGTGCGCGGGCATCAAGACCGACCCAGACTCCGCGAACGCCACCATGCGCCGGATTTCGTTGGCGAGTTGCCGAACATTTCCCGGCCAGCGAAACAGCACCAAGTACTCGAGCGTTTCATCAGCGATTCGAAGCAACGGTTTGTCGTACTCGCGTCCGAACTTCTCCAGGAAATGATCGACAAGCGCCGGAATCTCCTCGCGCCGATCTCGGAGTGGCGGAATATGGATGCGGATCACGTTCAGTCGATAGAACAGGTCCTCACGGAACCTTCCATCAGCGACCATTTGATCCAGTTTCGCGTTTGTCGCAGCAACCACCCGGACATCCACGAATTGCGGTTTTGAGTCGCCGAGTGGAAGAATTTCTCCCGATTCGAGGAATCTCAATAACTTGGGTTGAGTCTCAATTGCCGTCTCACCGATTTCGTCCAGGAACAGTGTGCCGCCACTCGCGGACCGGATCACGCCGGGTGCATCCTCATGTGCGCCAGTGAAAGAGCCGCGCCGGTGGCCGAACAATTGACTATCAAAAAGCTCCCGCGGCACGGTGCCGCAGTTGAATGGCAAGAAGACGCGATCGGCGCGATGCGATGAGCGATGGAGGGCCTGCGCAAAGAGTTCCTTGCCAACGCCGGTTTCGCCTTCGAGGAGCACGGTTACACTCGAGGTAGCGACGCGTCGAATTGTTTGGATGAGTTCGAGCATCCGCTCCGATGAACAGATCAAGCCGAGTTGCTCATTGGATTGTTCCTGCCAATTCGATGTGCGCTCGCGTTCTCGCTGACTCTCTTTCGCCAAGGCGACAGCGGCGTTGGCGAGGCGTTCGATACAGAGTAGTGTGGCTCTCGTCGTCGTCGTGGCAGTTGCACTAGCTTCGATCGTGGCACGACCCTCGGAGTTGATCTCGACCTTTGTTATCGACTCGCCGGAACCTGTGGCGTCGATTAAGGTCGCTGCTTGTGATGCCAAAAGCTGCGCATTGGCTCCGCTCGCGACGAACGCTGCGATTTGTTCTGTGACTCTTGCCGCGACACTTTCAGGATCGGTGGCGTCGGGTGCGGCATTACCAGTCCCAGTGTTGAATAGTTGCAGTTTTTCACGATCGATGATCTGAGCCTCGGCGAAATTCCCAAGTATCTCGAAGCTTGTTTTAGCGCGGTCCAAGTGAGCGAAGGCCGCGGCCCTACAGTCATGAGCGACCAAGCCGCCGATGACTCTAAATATTTCCGCAAGAACGTCCAACGGCGGCTGCGGCATTATGGAAAGGGCAGCTGCAACTGCTGACATCCCGATATTTGGCTCCCCGGTTAACCCAAGCCCTTCGGCAATGAGCGCATGCATTCGAGCGAGGAGATTGCGATCCGCCATCTTTTGAATTCTAGGTAACGCTTCTTGTGCAACACGAAGGCCCAAACTTGCTTGATTGGATCTATAGAGCCATCGAACTCGTGTGACGAGCGACCAAAGACCATGATAGGAGTCGTGGAGATTTGACTCATCCAAAAGCGTTCGGATAGAGACATCCCATTTTCCGGCCTCCTCGAGTCTGTCCTGACAGAGGCTTAGCAGCATCAAAGTATCTCGCAATGCGATCTTGGCACTGCCGCGGTCTCGAGCCGCGGTAAGAGCTTTCTGAAGCCGCTTCTCTGCTTCAGCGAACTCAGCTTGATTAATCAAGATGTACCCAAGAAGAATCGGGAGATTGGATCTTGCGACACTTACATCGGCATCTTGTTCGAGCTCAAGTCCGTGACGGAGGGCTTCGGTGAAATCGCCTTCAGCCGCAGCGAGCGCGACCTCGAGATACATTAGATCGTGGCGGTATGCGAGGTTCGGGACCTTGGGGAGAAGAGCGCGTGCGGTTTGGAGGTGCTTGCGGGCTGCGGGGAAAATAGCCAACTTCGCGAAGAGCTCTGTCAAGGCGAATTGAAACGTAAGGGCTATTGATGGATCGCCGATTTGATAAGTTTTGCGCCGGAGCGACGCCACACTGGCATCTGCGTCTTGGGGGCCCAGCCAATGGATTTGATGCCGGAAGAAGTTCACGCGTAGGTTGCATTCGCTCCAAAGCTCGCCGGAATTCACGGCAAGTTCGATGCCGCGCCGAAATGATTCCGAGCCTTTTTCGTTATCTCCCTTCCGGAAGTAGCACTCGCCCAACGTCTGATGCGTGCAGCATCGTTGTTGAATTGAAAGATTGCGGTCTTGAAGGACGCTATGCGCCTGGCGCAAAGCGTCGTCCCACTCACCTCTTCGAGCAAGCAATTCGACGAGAAGTACTCTCTCGCCGGCTTGAAGCAATCGCCGTTTAGACTCTTCCTGGAGGGAATCCAGCGCCTGTTTGTAACGACCTTGATCATACAGTGCGCCGATATCTGGTAGGGACGCCATAGAATCCCCCTGTTTTCTCGACGTTGACTCACTTTGCTCCGGCTAACTCCAGCGCGATGTCGTAAGCTTAATGTGAATTCAATTTCGATGGGTTGACTCCGCCCGGAATAAGCTTCGAATCTGGCGATCAGCGGGCGGAAACGACCGACAAGAAATGAGATGCCTTAAGCAAGATCCTACCGATGTACGCAATTCTTGCGTCACGAAACACAAAGTTCATGACGTTCGGTCTCGACTAAGCGTCATGAAACTTGGTAGGACCGCCGCACGTCGGCCGTTTCATCGACGTCGCCTTTGACAAGACGCCGCCATTCGACGAGTACGGCGACCGCGATCTTTAGCCGCGTCATACTGACCATTGAAGCGCTGACGCTCAGTTAATTGCGTTAGCTGCCGAACGACGGGCGCCGACATAGTCACTCGAATAGAAACTAGTGAATGAGCGGTCGATCTGATTGCGCCGCGTTTTCATTTGCGATCGTGAGTCCAAGAATCTCTCGAAGTTGCAGAGAGTTCACGATTTCAGCAACTTCGATATCCGTGCGCTTTGGAGCTTTGGTCGAGATAGTTGGTGCCAGTCCTGCAGCCACGAGATGCTTATGCGCGGCGGCGATGATCACATCATTTGCAGCAAGTCTGATCACATGACCAGTGTTGTTTGCGGCGGCTGCAATCGCACGCTCCAGTGTGGTTTGCATCGAATCGAACTGCGCTGGCACACTCGGATCAACATGAAACCTTACGCGAACAACCGTTGTGCGTTCTGGTGCGTTCTTGTCAAGACCACGAGTACGCCCGGACAGCAGCGCGTCCAGGATTGAATAAATAGCCTCTCGGTCTTGGGCTCTCGTTCCATCGACGGCCATTAGTTCGTCATGAGCGATCGAAGACGAGAGCGCGCTCGCCAGAACGGGAGCGATCGACTGAATCAATACTCTCTGTTCGAGCCCTATCTCGGCTCCTGCCGCTGAATAAAAGGTGAGAGTGCCGACCAATATCTCGCCATCGATCAATGGGACGCTAGAGCCCAGGGCGACGCCGGCGCTGCGAGCCACGTCTGGCGGCAGATCGAGCGTTGCATCAGAATTCCAAATCGGCGTGCGATGCGCGGCCACCCACCCCGACAGTTTTTCGCCGAGGTGGACTTCCGAACCATCGACCAGGATCGCGAGGTGCCCGTCAGCAAAACGGCACTCAAGAGATCGCTGATTGTTAGCGAAACAATATATTGCCAACGTCGAATAGTTCGTCAACTTGCTAAGCTGGCTTGAGATGAGCAATCCCAAGTCGCCGATGGACGTGCCGGCCGGTGAGGGCCGAACGGAACGCAGAAGAGAGAGAGCCTTTAGTGGTAGACGCGCATCGACGTCTCCAAGATGACTGGTGGCAGGTTCGGTAGTGACACGGAGTTTAGTGGCGAGATTCTCAATCGCTTCGGATTCGCTCGCGCTAGTTGCGGCAATCTCTGAGAGCTTTCCCTGCGCTTCAATGAACCTGTCGACAATCAGCGGGTCGTACATCGTCCCACGTCGCTGCAGAAGGACTGCGATGGCGTCATCCTTGGAAAGCGCAGGCCGATAAGGTCGATCTGAAGTCAAGGCGTCAAAGCAATCAACGACAGAAAGGATACGCGCCCCCAGCGGAATCGCGACTCCTTTCAGCTTGTCGGGATACCCGCTTCCGTCCCAGGCCTCGTGGTGGTGCCGCACGATCGGCACGACTGGATACGGGAAGTGAATGGAGCCAAGAATCTCCGCGCCGATATTTGCGTGCTGCTTCATTACATCAAATTCATTCGGAGTAAGTTTTCCAGGCTTGTTCAGAATGAATTCTGGTATGGCCAGCTTGCCCATGTCGTGTAGTAGAGCCGCTGCCTCGATCGCTTTGATCTGCAAGTCGTCATTGACGCCCACTGCTTTCGCAAGGCCAACTGCAAGTCGCTGAACTCTACGAATGTGACCATGCGTGATCTGATCCTTAGCGTCGATCGCCATGGCCAGCGTTTCGATCGTCGACAAATACATTTTGTTCACTTGCGTCAGGTGCTGGTTGGCATCCTCGATTCGACCAAGCGAAGTCTTGAACGTGAGATAGGAGATTAACAGCAGGGGGACGATCATTCCCAAGGTTGTGATGTCTATCTCGCGCGTCTGAGTGACCAGCAGGCCCGCGACAGAAGCACCGCCGAAATAATTGACGCCAAGCCAAAAGAAGTTGTCGCGCCAGATTGGATATGGAGGTCGCCCTTGCTCAAGAGCCAAAGCGAACGTTACCAGCCAGCTATTGACGACAAAATAGGCGAGCGTGAATAGAAACAGTGGGAAAAGAATGCGTCCTAGCGGCGTGTGCTCAATTGAGTACGGCTGAATCCCCGAAACAGCAAAAAAGACTTGCGCCGCGAGCCATGTCGAAAGCGCTGCTAACGAAACGTTAAAGATGACTCGGAATGGTTCTCGAGCATGATGACCAAGGCGAAGCGAAATAATCAGCGCGTCCAATAGAACGGTGATCGTTCCGGCCGCCGGTCCGAACAACAGCACTGACGCAAATACGAACGTGTCAGAAACTGAGAGGCGTGCGTTGATTTTGGGAATGCGAACGGTGAAAGAACCGGTCAGCAGTGTTAGCGCGGCCAAAATTAGCCACTGAAAATTAACCTGCTGAACGAAGACCTGCGCAAGTGACTGTAAGGCGATCGTCAACCCGATCGCCGACACAATCGCGACGTAGGCCCTACCTCTAGAGGAGAGGTTACGGAACTGTTGAGACATCCGTGACGGCTGTAAGCATACAGCCTCGACTACTTATTCGCCCCAAATGATCAGCTTTGCCATTGCTATACCCCCGTGAAAAATGCTGATTGATTGAGCAACAGTGTGCCTAATTGCCCCACACAATAATGTCCGTCGAATTGCCCCAAACGATGATGTCGTTTGAATTTCCCCACACGATGATTTCAGCGCCGCAATTTCCCCACACGATGATGTCGTTCGCTGAATTTCCCCAAACGATGATGTCTTGGGCATTGGTGTTGCCCCACACGATGATGTCTTGGCTGGTGGTGCCGTTACCCCAGACGATGATGTCGTTGGTATTACCCCAAACGATGATGTCTTCGGCTTTCGTGCCGTTACCCCAAACGATGATTTCGCCCCAAGCGATGTCGTTACCCCAGACGATGATGTTTCCCCACACGATTATTTGTGCGGAAGTTCCGTCTGCCTTGGGCACTGAAAACGAGAAGGCCGTGGTTTGCTCGCCCCTTACAGGTCGAAGACTGGGCAGTTCATCGAGGTCTGCGAGATCCAAGCTTCCAGCGCCGCTGGTAAGTAATCCTGCAGTGGGGATGTAGTCAGCGCTTGCTTGAAGCGCGATCTTCACTTGCAGTGGCGTCAGGTCCGCGCGGCCATCGAGCAACAGCGCTGCGGCTCCACTTACAACGGCCGCCGACATGCTCGTGCCACTCATCGAGAAGTAATCGCGCGCACCAGGGCCGTCGATGAAGCGATCCGGGAACATTCCGACTAGTGTTGACCCCGACGCCGCTGTCGAGATGATCTTCGAACCCGGCGCGACGAGATCCGGCTTGACGATGTGATCCACCATCGTCGGACCCTTCGAACTCCACGGTGCCACTTCGTCGTCGCTCGGATCCGCGGTGCCCTGCGTGCGCAGCGCGCCGACCGTAATCGCAAACGGCGAAATGCCAGGCGACGTCACGCTGCCGAACACCAGCTTGCCTTCCGGCGTCTGGCCGTAGTTGCCCGCCGATGCCACGACGACGATGCCCGCTTTCACCGCGCGCTCGACGGCGAGACAAATCGGATCGTCCTTGTAGCTCTGCGTCGGCGCCGCACCCAGCGACAGGTTAATGACGCGGATGCCAAGCTGATGGCGATACTTCGTCGCGAAGTCGATCGCTTCGATTACGTCCGCCGCTTCGCCCGATCCATCAGCGCCCAGCACTTTCAGGTTGATCAGGTGCGCCGCCGGCGCCATGCCGGAATCCGCGCCTTCAACACTGTTACGGAAGCCGCGCGCCGCGATGATGCCGGCGATGTGCGTGCCGTGGCCGTAGAAGTCCTCGCCGTGCCCGCGGCGATCCGTGAAGTCCACACTGGCAATCACGCGGTTCTGCAGCGCCGGATGATTGACCGCAATGCCGCTGTCGATCACCGCCACGCCAATGCCGCTGCCGGTGACCTTGCCAAGCGACTTGATCGCGCCCGACCACGCCGCATCCGCGCCCGTCACGTCCGTCGTCAACGCCATCGCCGAATGCACGATCGGATTGCCCGACAGCGCCTCGACCTCGAGGTCCTGCGACAACGCGTCGAGCGCCTGGCGCGACACCATCACAACGGCGCCGGACGAGAGCGTCTTCTTGATACGAAGGCGATGGCGCTGCGCGAGGCGATCGATGCGCTCGACCGAACCGGAGAGGATGACCTCGACGTCGCCGCCGGATCCCGATTCCAGGTGCGTCCTGAGATCCGACGACAGCCGCGCGCGCCGGGGGCCCGCTTCCGCCGAAGCGGCAAGCGGAATCTGCAGCACGACGGCGGCCACGACAACGGCGGCGACGTGCCAGATCACCCGCAGCTCGCGGTGCCACCGCGGCGGATGAGTAATCGACTGTTGAATCGACGGTGACGACGGCATGACGAGTCTCTCCCCGGAAGGCTCTCGTTGATTCGGTGCGCTACCCGATCGCGCGCATTTCCTCGACCGAATCGAGCAGCACGCGCTGCGATCCGCCGAGCGTCCGGATGGTGCGAAGGCGGCCATCGCGAATCCGGTAGTAAACAGTGCGTCTCGACACTCCCAACAGCTGCGCGGCCTGCTCGATGCTTACGCTGCGACCGACCTGCGGGTGGAACTCGGGCTGGCTATACGTCAGAGGTTGAACATCCATGCGAAGTTGCTCCTCGGTGCCCCCCTAAAGGCAGGGGTAGTGCCAACTTCGGGTGGGTTTTGGGCGTCTCCTCTAAGTGATTGCGTAAACAGGGTTTGTTGGTCTACGATGCGGCAGCTGGACTACCCCCCAGCCACCAGCAATCGAGCCAAGGCGTTGCCCCGGTTGGGCTATAAGCGGGGCGTTTCGCAGGTTCTGCGTGCAGATCGCAAAATTTGCGGTGTTTCCGCGCAGGGAAAAAACGGCCAATGGATTGGCCGACAGGACAACAAGTGAACCGACAACCGCGGGCATTGCTGAGCGTTCTGCTGATCGGGGTGATCGGCTTTGTCGGCTGGCGCTGGTACAACAGCGCGAGTACCGAGCAGGACAACGCCACCGAAGTCGTGGTCTCCGAGCAATCGACGCGCGGCGGCAGTATTACTGTCTCCCTGCGGAGCGAGCCCCGCTCCTTCAACCGGCTGGTCGATCGCAGTGTGCCGGTCGACATGTTTACCTTCCTGACCAACAGCAAGCTGGTCAGGGTCAATCGAGCCACCCAGGAGCTCGAGCCGGGCATCGCGGAGAAGTGGACCGTCTCGCCCGACAACCGGACCTTTACCCTGACGCTGCGGGACGGCGTCACCTGGTCCGACGGCACGCCGTTCACCTCGGCGGATGTGGTCTTCACCTTCCAGGCGATCTACGACCCGAGGGTCGAAAGCCTGCTGGCCAGCTCGATGATGATCGGCGGGAAGCCCGTGACCGTGACGGCCCCGGACCCGAAGACCGTCACGCTGACCATGCCGGCGCCGTTCGCGCCCGGCCTCGAGCTGCTCGACAACCTGCACCTCGTGGCGAAGCACAAGTACGAGGCGGCCCTCAAGGCCGGGAAGTTTGCCGAGGCGATCGGCGTGGCCACGCCGCCGCCGGATCTCGCCACGCTCGGCCCGTTCGTGCTGAAGTCCTACGTCCCCGGCCAGCGCATCGTGTTCGATCGCAACCCGCGCTACTGGAAGACGGACACCGCCGGCTTCCAGCTGCCGTACCTCGACCAGGTGATCCTCGAGATCGTGCCCGATCAGAACGCCGAGCTCGTGCGCCTGCAGTCCGGCCAGTTCGACATGCTGCAGCAGAACATCCGTCCCGAAGACATCGCCACGCTGCGCCCGCTCGAGCAGCAGGGCAAGGTGCGGCTGATCGACGTCGGCGCCAGCCTCGATCCCGATGCGTTCTTCTTCAATCTACGCTCGCCGTACTGGGCGAAGGACCCGCGCCGCGACTGGATTACGCGCAAGGAATTCCGCCAGGCCATTTCGCACGCAATCGATCGCGAGGCCTTCGCCAACACCGTGTTTCTGGGCGCAGGCGTGCCGGTGTGGGGGCCGATCACGTCCGGCAACCAGAAATGGTTTTCACCGAACATCCAGCGCTATGGCTACTCGCAGGCGCGCGCCAAAGAGATCCTCGCCGGCCTCGGCCTGATCAATCGCGACGCCGATGCATGGCTCGAGGATGCGAGCGGCACCGAGGCGCACTTCACGACCATTGCCTACCGAGGCAACTCGTCAATCGAGCGCGGCGGCGCGGTCCTCCGCGATGAGCTGAAGAAAATCGGCATCCGCATGGACGTCGTCCCGCTCGAACAGGGCGTCGTGATCCAGCGCATGATCAAGGGCGATTTCGAGTCGATCATGTTCCTCTACACGCAGAGCAATCTCGATCCGGCGATCAACTCGGACTTCTGGTTGAGCTCCGGCTCCGCGCACATCTGGAACATGAACCAGCCGAAGCCGGCAACCGACTGGGAAAAACAGATCGACGATCTGATGGTCACCGTGACGAGCGCCGGCGATCAGGCGGAGCGGAAGCGCGCCTTCGACGGGATCCAGAAAATCTTCGCGGAGAATCTGCCCGTGCTGTATTTCGTGACGCCTCGACTGTACATGGCGACCAGCACGCGCGTGGGTGGACTGACCCCCGCGACCCTGCGGCCGCAGCTGCTGTGGAATGCGGAGCGCATGACGGTGAGGCAGGGCCGCTAGGCCGCGGATGGGACGCTATCTCCTGACGCGTCTCGCCTTCGCGCTCGTTCTGGTCTTCGTTGTTTCGTCCGCCGCGCTGTTACTGACGCGACTCGCCCCCGGCGACTTCGCGACGATGCAGGGTGTTGATCTGAGCGTCGAGCAGCGCGAGCAGCTGCGCGAGCGGCTCGGGCTCAATCGATCGTTCGCGGCGCAGTACCTGTCGTGGGCCTCTCACGCGATCCGCTTCGACTTCGGCCAGTCGATGTTGTATTCGCGCCCCGTCGGCGGCCTCGTCAAGGAACGCGCGCTCAATACCGCCGTTCTCGCCATCATGGCCTTGCTGTTCGCGACGGCCATCGGCATCCCGCTCGGCATTTACTCAGGTACGCGATCCGGAATCGGCAGGTCGCTGATCCGCGTCCTTTCCGTGATCGGCGTGTCGGTGCCGCCGCTCATCGGATCGCTGGCGCTGGTGTTTCTGGCCGCGCGCACCGGCTGGTTCCCCGTCGGCGGCATGACGTCGGCGGCGGGGATCGATCTGACGTGGTCGCAATGGATCGCCGATCTCGCCCGGCACGTGCCGCTGCCCGCGCTGGCGCTGGCGATTCCAATGGCCGCGGCGCTCGAGCGGCTGCAATCAGAAGCGATCGAGTCGGCGTCGCGCGAGCGCTTCGTGGCGGCCAGCCGCGCGCGCGGCGTCGATCGCGCGCGATCGATCCTTCGCCACGCCTGGCCGGTCTCGCTTCGCCCGGTCCTCGGGCTCTACGGCGTGATGATCGGCACGCTCTTCAGCGGCTCCTTCGTCGTCGAAGTGGTGACGTCGTGGCCGGGGCTCGGCCGGCTGATGTTCGATGCGCTGAAAGCGCGCGACTTGTTTCTCGTCGCCGGCTGCGCCGCGACCGGCGCGCTGTTTCTCGCGGCCGGCACGCTGATCGCCGATCTGCTGCTGGCCTGCACCGATCCGCGCGTGCGGGCGGGAGAGCGCGCGTGATCCGGCGCGCCGGCATTTTTCTCGCCGCGCTGATCCTGTTCTCGCTGATCGCGCCGTGGCTGGCGCCGTACGACGCCGGCAGGAAGTTCGACGATTTCCTGCACGCGCCGCCCATGCCGCCGCATCTCGACGGTCTCGCGCCGGTCGTGCATCCGCTGGTCCTCGCGGATCGCCTCGAGCAGCGCTTCGAGGCGGATCGATCGCGCACGGTCAGGCTGCCGTGGGTCCAGCACGACGATGCGACGCCGGTGTTCCTGCTGGGCGCCGACGACTTCGGCCGCGACGTGTTGTCGCGACTGCTGTTCGGCGCGCGCACCTCGATCGGCTTGTCGCTCGTGGCCACGCTCGGCGCCGTGCTGATCGGCGCGCTCGCCGGGGCATGGGCGGGTTATCGCGGCGGCTGGATCGATGAAGCGATCATGCGCGTCGCGGATTTCGTGCTCGTGTTGCCGGTGATCTACGTGGTGCTGGTGCTGCGAGCGGTGCTGCCGCTCGTGCTGCCGGCATCAACGGTGTTCGTGCTCGTCGCGTGGATCTTCATCGTGGTCGGCTGGCCGTTCGTCGCAAAGGGCGTGCGCGCGATCGTCGCCGTCGAGCGCGGCCGCGAGTACGTGCAAGCGGCGCAATCGCTCGGCGCCAGCCCGCTCCGCATCCTCGTCGTCCACTTGATTCCCGCGTGCGCCGGACACTTGCTCGTGCAAGCAACGCTGCTGCTGCCGGCCTTCATTCTCGCCGAGGCCACGCTGTCGTTCATCGGTCTCGGTTTCCCCGATCCGGTTGCGAGCTGGGGAACCATGCTGGCTGGTGCCGGAAACTACAACGCAGTCGCAAGATTTCCATGGACGCTCGCACCCGCCGTCGCAATTTTTGCGATCGTCCTCCTCACCAATCTTCTCGCCTCACAACAAACCCCAATTCGCGATTGATCTTCATCGACGACGATGGCATCGTCGTCGTGTGGTCAAGAAAGGATTGTGTGTCATGAAGAAGGTGCCGGTTGGATTGGCACTACGCGATCGCCTTGGTGAGAACGGTGTGCGGGACTTGAATGAATACGTGGAAGAGCACATGGAGACGTGGAAGAGCACATGGAGTCTGGGAGGGCCGGCGTGGTGAATGCAATAACGGAGCGCTTCGATTATCGGATCAACGAGTGTGCGAAACGCGAAGACATGCTGATCGGATTCGCCCGTCTCGAAAAGCTGATGGCCGATACGAGATTCGAGATCCTTCGCTGGTCGTTCGTCTTTTGGATCGGCCAGATCGCGATGCTTCTGCTCAAGTAGCCGGCGGCGCAGGCTGATAAGATCCGGCGGATGTCGCCCACAAGCGAACGAATCCTGCTCGGCCCCGGCCCGAGCGTAATGTCTCCTCGTGTGATGAAGGCGCTGTCGGCGCCGATGTTGAGCCATCTCGATCCGCAGTTCGTCGCGATCATGGACGACGTGCGCGCGCGGCTTGGCCGCGTGTTCCAGGCGCCGGAAGGATCATTGGCCTTCGCGGTGTCGGGTACCGGCACGTCCGCCATGGAAACGGCGATCGCGAATCTCGTTGGTCCGGGCACGCGTGTGCTCTCGGTCGTCAGCGGCTATTTCGCCGATCGGCTCGCTCAAATGGCGGCGCGCTACGGCGGGAGCGTCACGCGTGTTGAAGCCGAGTGGGGCCGCGCGATCGATCCGGAACAGGTGCGCCAGGCCTTGAAGGCGTCCGGCGCCGAGCTCGATGTGGCGGGGATTGGCCGGATGGGGACGAGCGTCTCAAGAACTGGTCGATCTGCTGGCGGGCGCCCTGGGAACGGCCCTGAATTGGCTGGTACAGGGGTTGCACAAGACGGGGGCATGAGCAAAGCACGCTGCTTGTTTCTGGCGGTCCTGGTTTGCTTAATAAGCGCTCTGTCCGCGGCCTGCGCGACCAACCCGGTGACGGGCAAGAAACAAATGACGCTCCTCAGCGAGGCCGAGGAGCTCGCGATCGGCCAGCAGCAGGATCTCGAAATCCGCAGGGAGATGGGCGTCTACGACGACCCCGAGCTGCAACGTTACGTCAACGACATCGGCCAGGAGCTGGCGCGGCGTTCGCATCGCCCCAACCTGCCCTGGTCTTTCACCATCGTCGACAGCCCGGCGATCAACGCGTTCGCGCTGCCTGGCGGCTATATCTATCTGACGCGCGGCATCATGGCGTATCTCGACGACGAATCCGAGCTTGCCGGCGTGCTCGGTCATGAGATCGGCCACGTCACCGCGCGCCACGCGGCGCAGGCGTACACGCGGCAGGCGCAGGCGAACCTCGGCATGACGATCCTCAGCATCTTCGTCCCCGGTACTCGGCCGTTCGCCAATCTCGGCGTGAGCGGCCTCGGCGTGCTGTTTCTCCGGCACGGACGCGAGGCGGAGCTCGAAGCGGATTCGCTCGGCGTCCAATACGGATCCGGCGCCGGCTACGATCCGGGCGGCGTGCCGCGATTTCTTTCCACGCTCGCGCGCATCAGCGCGATGAGCGAGCGCGGCGTGCCGAACTGGCTGTCGACGCATCCCAATCCGGGCGTGCGCGTCGCGAAAGCGGAGCCGCTCGCCGGCAAATTCGCGTCGGCTGATGCCAGGA
The DNA here is from genome assembly GCA_019752015.1 of Cyanobacteriota bacterium. Taxonomy (GTDB): domain Bacteria; phylum Acidobacteriota; class Vicinamibacteria; order Vicinamibacterales; family UBA2999; genus 12-FULL-67-14b. Next base: position 458,101 of record JAIEMQ010000006.1, read on the forward strand.
CCGTCAATCAAGATCAGTACCTCGAGCGGATCAGCGGTCTCACCTTCGGGGACAACCCGAAGGACGGCATCGTCCGCGGCAGTGAATTCCTGCAGCCGTTGCTGCGGATCGGGGTGAAATTTCCCGACGGATGGGAGCTGACGAATACGCCCGATGCGGTGATGGCGCAGGAGCCGGGCACGCAGCATTTCATGGTGCTGCAGGAAGTCGAAGCGAGCGCGCAACAGGGCTACGCCGCCCGGGGCGCGCGAACGCTCGCGGATGTGGCGGTCACGGCAATGCGAACCAGCGGGTTCACCGCGATCGACGGCACTCTGCAGCAGATCAACGGCAACGACGCCTACATCGGCCGCTATCGCGGCAAGGCGAAGGATGTCGGCGACGTCGAGATGCGCGCGGCGCACATTCAGATTGGCCGCCAGCTTTACGTCGTTGCCGGGTTCGCGCCAAAGGCCGCATTCGAGCGGATCGACCCGGCGTTTCGGTCGTCGCTGCAAACGTTCCGGCAGCTGACCGTGCAGGAGGCGTCGAACATCCGGCCCAACAAGATCGATTTCTACGTCGTGCGCCGCGGCGATTCCTGGCAGTCGATCGCCGCGCGGCAGAGCAAGGGCTACGTCAACGCCGCCACGCTGGCGATCATGAACGACCGCGAGGTCAACGTTCAGCCGCAGGCCGGAGATCGAATAAAGATCGTCGTCGAAGGTTAAGATGAGCGGGTGGTCAGAATGATCGCCAGAGCGATCGCGGCCGCCGCGCTGCTCGGCTTCGCTTACCTTGCCTACGTCTACCTGACGCTGCCGGACGTTCGTCCGCTCGCTACTGAAAACCCGAAGACCACCGCCTTCATGGAGCTGCGCAAGGAAGAAGCGCGCGATGAAGGACGCCAGAAATTCGCGATCCGGCAGCAGTGGGTTTCCTACGGCCGCATTTCGCCGTTCCTGAAGCGCGCCGTGATTGTGACCGAGGATGCCGCGTTCTTCGATCACGACGGCATCGACATCAACGAGATCAAGGCGTCGCTCGAGAAGAACTGGGAGGACGGGCAGTTCCTCCGCGGCGCCAGCACCATCACGCAGCAGCTCGCGAAGAACCTCTACCTTTCACCGTCGCGAAATCCCATGCGCAAGGTCAAGGAGCTGCTGATCACGCGGCGGCTGGAAGCGGCGCTGAGCAAGCAGCGCATCTTCGAGATCTATCTCAACATGATCGAGTGGGGCGACGGCATTTTCGGATGCGAAGCCGCGTCGCGAGCGTATTTCGGGAAGTCGTGCGCGAGCCTGGATGTGCCGGAAGCGGCGCTGCTCGCCGGCGCGATCATCAACCCGCGCGAGCACAGTCCCGCGAAGCCGACTCGCCGATTGCTCCGCCGCCAGCAGATCATCCTGCGGAGGATGCAGTTCAAGCCGCCCGCACCCGCCGCTGCCGCGCCGCTCGACGAATCGCCGGCGGTCCCGCAGAATCAATCGGCGCCGATCGACAATCCGTTGATCCCGGTGCCGTCACCCTTCCCGACTCCGGAGAAACCGCCGGCGAACCGAAGCGGCAACGGCAGTCCTCCTGGAGTCATCCCGCCCCGACAGTGAACAGGCGCCTGCTGATCGCGCAAGCGTTGTTGTGGGCCGCACTCTCAGTTCCTTCATGGGCCATCGTCGCGAAGCTCGGCGGAGCGACCGGCGTGCTCGCGTACGGTTTGGCCTCGGCAGTCGGCCTCGGGTTGGTGCTATGGCTCGTGCGGCTGGGGCCGGCCGCGCGATAACCGCGACAGCGATCGTGCCGATGCTGATCGTCGTCACGCTGTTTGCGGTGCGGTATCCGCGCTATGACGTCGAGACCGCTGGCGCCGGCAGTGATGATGACGATGCACACAATGTTGGGGTGACGGCGGTGCTGGCAGGGGAGTCGCCGTACGACCGGCAGACGTATCTCGGCAACGCCTTGCACCAGTTGCCGGGTTCCTATGTGATCGCCGCGCCGTTTGTCTTGATCGGCACGAGCGCACTGCAAAATCTTGTCTGCCTGCCGCTGTTCTTCGTCTCGATCCGTTCGCGCTCGCGCGATCCGCGCACGGCGCCGGTGCTGGCGTGGCTGGTGGTGTTGCTGTCGCCCGCCGTACTGCATCACGTCGTAACCGGCTCCTCCTATTCCTGGAATGCGATCTGGGTGTTGCTGGGTATCTCGTGGATCTGGCAGCGCCCGCGGAGCCTCGCGGCGGCGTTGTTCTGCGGTGTGGCGATGTGCTCGCGGCCGAACTTCCTGCTGCTCCTGGCGCCGCTTTACGCCGCGATGGCGCGCACGCATCCACGCCACTTTGCAGTGCGCGCGGTTGGCCTTGCTTCGGTCACCGCCGCCACGCTCGCGCTCCCGTTCTATTTTGCGAGCACGAGCTTCGGGCCGCTCGAAGGCTTTGGCGTCCTCAATCAGTTCGACGACGTCATTCCGGGAGCCGGATTGATACTTCTCGCCGTCACGACGATCGCGGCTGTCGCGTTGTCACGGACGCCTGTCGATTTCGAAGGATTGATGCTGCAGTGCGCCGCGATTCAGGCGATTCCGGTTGTAGCGGTGATGTTGATTGCCGCGGCCGTCGACGGGATCGATCGAACGTTCGAGCTGTCTGCTTATGCCGCGTTCGCGTCGTGGTTCGTCGTGAGGGGCGTGGTCCCGACGATCGATCGCGCGATCAGCTCACCCGCTTCGCCCCGACAAAGCGGCTCGCCCAGTACTGCTGGCTGAGACTTTCCACGCGCACCACGCCGCGCTCGCTCGGCGCGTGGATGAATTGATCGCCGCCGATCACGATGCCGACATGCGATGCACCCGGCGCGACCGTCGAGAAAAACACCAGGTCGCCCGGCTCCAGCCGATCACGGCCGACGGTCTTGCCGACGCGGAACTGATCGCGCACCTGGCGCGGCATCGCCACGCCGTGCTGCTCGTAGACGTATCGCACGAAGCCGCTGCAATCGAAGCCTGACGGGTCGATGCCGCCATCCCGATATGGCGCGCCTCGCAGCGACAGGGCGGTGCCTGACAGCGCGTAGCCATCCGTATTGCCGCCGCTCGGGATCGCCGGAGTCGATCGCCCCGGCCTCGACGGCGGCGGAACCACCGGCGCGGTCGCGGGCGGATTGGCGGCAACCGGCGGCGCGGACGGATCCGCCGGCGCGGGGAGCGCGGTCGTTCCACCGCCTCCGCCGGGGATCGGAAACGGCCGCGGCGTATAGACGACGCCGGAGCTCGCGCATGCGGCCAACGATCCCGCGGCGATCACGACGACGATGAAGCGGGCCATCAGCGACCAGTATCGGCACTCCTTGCCGAATTGTGTAGTCCTGCGCGATTCATGGCACAATGCAGCGTAAATGGAGCAAACGCTCCTCCTCAACGCAACCTACGAGCCGCTGAAAGTCGTTCACTGGCAAAAAGCGGTGACGTTGTGGTGTCAGGGCAAGGTCGAGATCATCGCGCATCACGACCGCGAGGTCCGTGCTGTCTCGTTTTCCTTCAAGCTGCCGTCGGTGATCCGGCTGCTCCGGTACGTCCGGATCAAAAAACGCTTCGATTATGTGCCCTTCTCGCGCGCCAACATCTACGCGCGAGACGAGTTCAAATGCCAGTACTGCGCTGAAGTCTTCCCCACACCAGAGCTCACCTTCGATCACGTGATACCGGTGTCGCAAGGCGGCCGCAAGGACTGGGAGAACATCGTCACCTGCTGCGTGTCGTGCAACCGCCGCAAGGGCGGACGCACGCCCGAAGAAGCGCGCATGCGCCTGATCCGGCCGCCGCGGCGGCCGATGTCGGCGCCGGCGATCCGCATCACGATCGGTTTGCGCAGCGCGCCCGAAAGCTGGCGTGACTATTTGTACTGGAACCTCGAGCTCGACGAGGACGACGGTTAACGCCCGCGGAGCTGGGCCAGACTAAATAGGTGCCCGTACTCACGAGCCTCGAGCCAGTTCGCGTCGTCGAAGGCGGACGCCTCTGGCTGCGCGGCGACGGTTTTCCCCAACCTGATTCCACGGCCGGCCTCGTCACGATCGGCGGCGTGTCCGCGCGGATGTCGTTTGCCGCGCCCGATCGCATGGCGGTGGTCGTCCCGGCGGGGCTCGAGGGCGGCGAGACGCCGGTGAAAGTGTCGTGGCTCCCCGGCGCCACCTTGTATGCGCGCGTCGGCGCCATGCTCGCGACCGGCCTTCATCAAGTCGACAATCCGGTCTTCGGCAGCGACGGCAATCTTTACGTCACCTACAGCGGCACGCGCGGGCAGGAGGCGACGGTGTCGATCTTCCGCATTGCCGGCAACGGCGCGCGCGAGCCGTTCGTGCACGGCCTCGTCAATCCGACGTCGATGGCGCTCGGCCCCGACGGTCTGCTGTACGTGTCGTCGCGTTTCGAAGGCCGCGTCTATCGCGTGTTCGATGACGGGCGGTACGAAGTGATGGCGTCGGACCTCGGCGTGGCGTGCGGGCTCGCGTTCGGCGCCGACGGATCGTTGTACGTCGGCGATCGCGCCGGCAGCATTTTCCGCATCGATCGCAAGGGCCGCACCGAGACGTTTGCCAACGTGCCGTCGAGCATCGCCGCGTTTCATCTCGCCATGTCGCCGGCCGGCGATCTCTATGTGTCCGCGCCGACGCTGGCTTCGTATGATTCGGTCCGGCGGATCGATTCCGAAGGCGGCGTGCATCCGCTGAACATTCCGTTCGGGCGTCCGCAAGGGCTCGCGTTCGATCGCCAGGGCGTGCTGCACGTCGTCGAAGCGCTGGCCGGATCGACCGGCGTGTATGCGATCAGGTCCGATCGCGAACCCGAGCTGGTCCTCGCCGGAGCGGGACTGGTGGGCCTGGCCTTCGGGCCGGCGGGAGAGCTGGTCGTGGCATCGAGCGATTCGGTCTTCTCCTTTCCCCCGGCATGATCCTGTTCGTCAACGGCGTTCTGCTCGCGCTGGCCGCGATCTCGCTTGGCCTCCGCGCCACGTCGTTGTTGATGCCGCGCATCGACCCCTACGTGCGCTTCGTCACGTCCGCGATCGTCGGAACCATTCTCGTCCTCGCGGCGCTGCAGCTCTCCGATCGCTACGGCGTGTTCGATCTTGGACTGGGCCTGCTGTTGTCGCTGTCGCCCGTCGGCATTTTCGATCTCCTGAAATGGTGGTATCGCCGGAAGCGCTGACGGCGTCGCGGTGGCTGATCGACAACGCCGATCTGCTGCCGCCGGGCGGGCGCGCGCTCGATGTCGCCTGCGGCAAGGGCCGTCACGCGGTCTGGCTCGCGCAACGGGGATTCGACGTCCACGCGATCGATCGCAATCCCGACGCAATCGAGCACCTGAAAGCGATCGCCGCCTCGATGAATCTCGATCTCCGTGCAAGCGTGATCGACCTCGAGACCGACCCGCCGCCGGGCCTTGGCAGTTCGGAGTACGACCTCGTGCTTGGTTTCAACTACCTGCATCGTCCGTTGATGCCCGCGTTGCGCGCCGCCGTGAAGCCCGGCGGGCGCGTTTTCTATGAGACTTTCACGACCCGGCAGGCGGAGCGCGGTCACCCGCGGAACCCGGCGTTTCTGCTCACCGCCGGCGAGTTGCCGGGATTGATGGCGCCGTTCGAGGTCCTGCGCGCCCGCGAAGGCGAGTTCGACGGACGCTTCCTCGCGTCGATCGTCGCCGCACGCCTCGATGCATGATCGCGATGCGGTACAGCTTCCAAGGTGCCGAAGTAGAATCCGGCGAATGTGGAGAAAGCTGGCACTTGGTCTCGTTCTGGTATGTGCGCCGGTTCTGCTGAGTAGCCAATCAAACGCGGACAGCAAATGGCCGGCCTACGGCGGCGATCTCGCCAACAGCCGGTACGCGCCGCTCGATCAGATCGACGCGGCCAACTTCAGCAAGCTGGAAGCCGCCTGGCGATTCAAGACCGATAACCTCGGCCCGCGTCCCGAATACAAATTCGAATCGACGCCGTTGATGGTCAACGGCCGCGTATTTACGACAGCCGGCACGCGTCGTGCGGTCGTGGCACTCGATGCGGCCACCGGCGAAATGCTGTGGATGCACAGCGAGCAGGAAGGCAAGAGAGGACAGGCGGCGCCTCGTCAACTGTCAGGACGCGGCGTCGCGTACTGGAGCGACCCTTCGACTTCGCTCAGGGCGGGCGGCGGCGATGAGCGCATCCTGTACGTAACGCCGGGGTATCGACTCGTCGCGCTCGATGCGCGCACGGGTCGGCTCGTGCCCGGCTTTGGCTCGAACGGCATCGTCGATCTGAAAAAGGATTTCGATCAACAGATCGATCCCGAGAGCGCACCGGTCGGGCTCCACGCCACGCCGCTCGTCGCCAAAGACGTTGTGATCGTCGGCGCGGCGTTCGATACCGGCGCGAATCCATCGAGCAAGACCAACGTCAAGGGCTACATCCGCGCGTTTGACGTGCGCACCGGCAAACGGCTCTGGATCTTTCACACCGTACCGCGGCCGGGAGAGTTCGGCTACGACACGTGGCTGGAAGATTCCGCGTCGTATACGGGCAACACCGGCGTGTGGGCGCAGATGTCGGCCGACGAGGAGCTCGGCCTCGCATACCTGCCGACCGAATTGCCGACCCACGACTATTACGGTGGATTCCGGCCCGGCAACAATCTCTTCAGCGAGAGCATTGTCGCCGTCGATCTGCGGACTGGCGAGCGCAAGTGGCATTACCAGCTCGTGCATCACGGCATCTGGGACATGGACATTCCCGCGCCGCCGATTCTTGCGGACATCACCGTCAACGGACGCACGGTCAAGGCGCTGGCGCAACCGACGAAGCAGGCATTCCTCTACGTGCTCAATCGCGTGACGGGCGAGCCGATCTGGCCGATCGAAGAGCGCCCGGTGCCGAAAGGCGACACGCCGCGCGAGTGGTATTCGCCGACGCAGCCGTTTCCGACGAAGCCGCCTGCCTACGACGGCCAGGGACTGAGCATCGGCGATCTGATCGATTTCACGCCGGAGCTTCGCGCCGAAGCGGTGAAGATCGTGTCGCGCTACCGGCTCGGTCCGATCTTCACGCCGCCGTCGGTGAGCCGCGCCGAAGGTCCGATCGCGACGCTGACCATGGGCGCGCAGGCGGCAGCGACGAACTGGCCGGGAGCTTCGTACGATCCGGAGACGCACACCGTGTTTGTCGCGTCGCAAACCGCCGTGGCCACGCTTGGCTTGATGCCCGCTCCGCCGGGGCGATCCGATCTGCCGTACTTCCAGGGAACGATCCTGTCGGGCGCGCGATTGACCGGGGGCGCGGGCTCCGGGGCCGGCGCGCCGGCCACGCCGGGCGCGGCCGAACAGGCGAGCGCCGCCCTGAATGTGCAGGGACTGCCGATCATTAAGCCGCCGTACAGCCGCATTACCGCGATCGATCTCGATCGCGGAGAGTTTCGCTGGCAGGTGCCATTCGGCGCGACGCCGGACCTCATCCGCAATCACCCGGCATTGAAGGGTCTCAATCTTCCGCCGCTCGGCAGGCCCGGCAATAACTCCGGCACGCTCGTGACGCGCACCTTGCTGGTGGCGGGCGAGAGCAATTTCGGTCCGACGCCCACGCGCGCGAGGGGCGCGATGCTGCGCGCGTTCGACAAGTCCTCCGGCCGTGAAGTCGGCGCGGTCTATCTGCCGGCGCCGCAAAGCGGCTCGCCGATGACTTACATGCTTGGTGGCAGGCAGTACCTGGTGGTCGCGATCAGCGGCAGCGGTTACCCGGGCGAGCTCGTGGCCTTCAGGTTGCCCTGAGTCGCTCGCGCGTCGCGAAGTAGAATCGCAACTGTCTAATGAGGCAACTCTTCCAGCGCAAACCGATCGCGGAGCTGCTTGTTGATGAAGCGGACTCGTCACGATCGCTGAAGCGCGTGCTCGGCGCCGGCGATCTGATCATGCTCGCGATCGGCGCGGTGATCGGCGCCGGCATTTTCGGCGCGATCGGCACCGCGGCGGCGGGGCAGGTCGGGCCGAATGGCGAAGTCATTCGCTATGCCGCCGGTCCGGCGCTGGTCTTCTCCTTCATCCTGCTCGGCGGTGCCTGCGCGCTCGCCGGCTTGTGCTACGCCGAGCTGGCATCGATGATTCCGCAGGCCGGCGGCGCGTATGCGTATTCATACGCGGCGCTCGGCGAGCTCGTGGCGTGGATCATCGGCTGGGACCTGATTCTCGAATATGCGATCGGCAACATTGCCGTCGCGATCTCGTGGGGCGATTACTTCACGACGTTGCTGCGCAGCGTCGGCATCGATCTCCCGGTGTTCCTGACGACGGCGTATCGGACGGCGATGCTCAGCCCGAACCCGGACGTGCATGGATTGCTCGAGACCGCGCCGCGGTTCCTGGGCATGCCGGTGCTGTTGAATGTGCCGGCGTTTGCCATCGTGATGTTCGTGACCTGGCTGCTGCTGCGCGGCGCGAAAGAAAGTGCGCGGGCCAACGCCGTGATGGTCGTGGTGAAGCTCGCCGTGCTGGCGCTGTTCATCGGCGTCGGCATGGCGAACATCAATCCGGCGAATTACACGCCGTTTGCGCCTGGCGGCTTTACCGGGATTCACCAGGGAGCGGCGATTGTGTTTTTCGCCTACATCGGCTTCGATGCGATCTCGACGGCCGCCGAAGAAACCTACAACCCTAAACGCAACCTCCCGCGTGGTATTCTCGGCGGCCTCGCCATCTGCACGCTGATCTACGTGATCGTCGGCGCTGTCATCACCGGCATGGTGCCGTACACCGAGTTGGGCGTCGCCGATCCGCTGGCGCGCGCGCTCGAGCTGATCGGTTACACGCGAGTCGGCGCCATTGTCGCGTTCGGCGCCACGGTGTCGATGGCGGCGGTGCTGCTGGTCTTCCAATACGGCCAGCCGCGCATCTTCTTCGCCATGGCGCGCGACGGCCTGATGCCGGAATGGGTGGCCCGCGTTGATCCGAAGACGCGCGTTCCATACCGGGCGACGTTGTGGATTGGCGTGATCGTGGCGGCGGCCTCGATGCTCGGTGATGCGGGTGAGACCTATAACCTGACCAACATCGGGACCCTGTTCGCGTTCGCGCTGGTGTGTGCGGGCGTCATGGCGTTGCGGATTATGGAGCCAGACCGTGAGCGGCCCTTCAAGGTGCCGTCTGTCTGGATAATTGCTCCGCTTGGCGTCGCGGCCTGCGCGTTCATCATGAAAGGCCTGCCGCGGGAGACCTGGATCCTGTTTGGCTGGTGGCTCCTGATCGGGATGACGATTTACCTCGGTTACGGTTACCGGCACAGCAAGCTTCGCCGACCGTAGTCAGATTCTGCGCTTTGTAACGAAGACTGACATCGCACCCCCGGAAAACGATTCAGATCCTGCATTGGGCGCTCGCCCCAGGATCGAAGAAAGCTCCAGCCGCGTTACAATAGGGGATTGCAGATCCCGGCGTGGGTCTCGCAGTAACACCCAATGCCACACAACTTGATTTCGGTTCGTGGCGCGCGTGTCCACAATCTCAAGGACATCGACGTCGACATCCCGCGCGACAAGCTCGTCGTCATTACGGGACTGTCAGGCTCGGGCAAGTCGTCGCTCGCGTTCGACACGCTCTACGCCGAAGGCCAGCGCCGCTACGTGGAGTCGCTGTCCGCGTATGCGCGGCAGTTTCTCGAGCAGATGGAGAAGCCTGACGTCGATCTGATCGAAGGGCTGTCGCCGGCGATCTCGATCGAGCAGAAGACCACCGGATCGAACCCGCGCTCCACCGTCGGCACCGTCACCGAGATCTACGATTACCTGCGGCTGCTGTTCGCCAACGTTGGCGTCCCGCATTGCCCCAACTGCGGCCGCGAGATCACCTCGCAGTCGCTCGAGCGCATTGTCGACCTGGTGATGACGTATCCGCAGGACACGCGCATCAACGTGATGGCGCCGATCGTCCGCGGCCGCAAGGGCGAGTTCAAGAAGGAGCTGCAGGCGCTGCGCACGCGCGGCTTCACCAAGGCCCGCATCGACGGGCAGCTGCGTTCGCTCGAGGAAGACATTGCGCTCGACCGGCGCCGCAATCACAACATCGACATCGTTGTCGACCGGCTGATCGTCAGGAGCGGCATCGAGCGCCGGCTCAGCGAGTCGGTCGAAGTCGCCCTACAGCTGGCGGACGACGTCGTGGTGATCAATTCGCTCGACGCCGGCGATCGCCTGTTCTCGCGCAAGCTGGCGTGCGCGGTCTGCGGCATCAGCGTGCCGGAAATGTCGCCGCGCGCGTTCTCGTTCAACTCGCCGCACGGCGCGTGCACCTCGTGCCAGGGCCTCGGCGCGACGTGGGACTTCGATCCGCAGCGCATCGTTCCCGACGACTCATTGTCGCTGGCCGGCGGCGCGATCGCGCCGTGGGGCAAGGGCGAGATCAAGAACGAAGCGGTCGCGGCGATCACAGCGTACTACGGCATCGATCCGAAGACGCCGTTCGGGAAGCTGTCGAAGAAGCAGCGCGACCTGATCCTGATGGGGCCGGCGAAATCAGACGAAGTACAAACGAAAAAGGAAAAAGGAAAAACAAAAGGCAAGAAAGCGAGCGAGCCCGATCCGTTCGGCCGCGACTTCGAGGGCGTCATTCCGAACCTGCGCCGGCGATTCGAAGAGGGATCGTGGGCGGTGCAGGAAGAGCTCGACCCGTATCGCGCGCTTCGCGAGTGCCCGGTCTGCAACGGCAATCGCCTGCGCTCCGAAAGCCTGGTCGTCACCCTCAAGGGCAAAACGATCGCCGATTACGTGAACCTGCCGATCTCGGAAGCGCTCGTGCTGTTCGACGCGCTCGAGCTGCGCGATCGTGAGGCGATCATCGCCACCCGCATCCTCAAGGAGATCCGCGACCGGCTGCGCTTCCTCAATGAAGTCGGGGTCGGCTACCTGACGCTGGCGCGCGCTGCCGCCACGCTCTCGGGCGGCGAAGGGCAGCGCATTCGTCTCGCGACGCAGATTGGATCGAATCTCACCGGCGTGCTCTACGTGCTCGACGAGCCGTCGATCGGGCTGCATCAGCGCGACAACCGCAGGCTGCTGACCACGCTGGGCCGGCTGCGCGATCTCGGCAACACGGTCGTCGTCGTGGAACACGACGAGGAAACAATTCGGACCGCGGACTACGTGATCGATCTCGGACCTGGCGCCGGCGACCTCGGTGGAGAAGTGATCTTCCAGGGATCGCCGCAGGAATTGATCGGCAACGGTCACGGTTCGCTGACCGGCGCGTATCTCGGCGGGCAGAACACGATCGAGACACCGAAGGCACGGCGTAAGGAAGCCAAGGGCGAGATCGTCATCAAGGGCGCCCGCGCCAACAATCTCAAGGACGTCGACGTGAAGATCCCGCTCGGCCGTCTCGTCGCCGTCACCGGCGTCAGCGGCTCGGGCAAGAGCACGCTCGTCAACGACATTCTCTACAAATCGCTGGCGCGCGAGTTCTATCGCGCCGCCGACGAGCCCGGCGCGCACGACAAGATCGAGGGCATCAACCTGATCGACAAGGTGATCGAGATCGATCAGTCGCCGATCGGCCGCACGCCGCGATCGAATCCGGCGACGTATACGAGCCTGTTCACGTTCATCCGCGAGCTGTTCGCCATGGTGCCCGAAGCGCGCACGCGCGGCTTCAAGCCGGGCCGCTTCTCGTTCAACGTCAAGGGCGGCCGCTGCGAGGCGTGCCAGGGCGACGGCGTGATCGCGATCGAGATGCACTTCCTGCCGAACGTCTACGTGACGTGCGAGCAGTGCAAGGGCCGCCGCTACAACCGCGAGACGCTGGAGATCAAGTACCGCGGCAAGTCCATCGCCGACGTCCTCGATCTCACGGTCGATCAGGCGCTGCCACTGCTGGAGAACTTCCCGCCGATCGCGACCAAGCTGCGCACGCTGCAGAGCGTCGGCCTCGGCTACATCACGCTCGGGCAGTCGGCGACGACGTTGAGTGGTGGTGAAGCGCAGCGCGTCAAGCTGTCACGCGAGTTATCCAAGCGCGGCACCGGCCGCACGCTCTACATCCTCGACGAGCCGACGACGGGACTGCATTTCGAGGATGTGAGGAAGCTCCTCGATGTGCTGATGCGCCTCGTCGAGCAGGGCAACACGATCGTGGTGATCGAGCACAACCTCGACGTGATCAAGTCCGCCGACTATCTGATCGATCTCGGTCCCGAAGGCGGCGCCGGCGGCGGCCGCGTCGTTGCGCAGGGCACCCCCGAACAGGTGGCCAAGGCCAAGGCGTCGGCCACCGGCCGCTTTCTGGCCGAAATTCTGAAGTGAAACTGTTGCCTAAGTGAAACTTATAAAACTGGTGCCTGGCACCAACTTGAGCGTTGAAATTGGTGCCAGGTGCCGATTTCAACGTGCGGTAACCAACGACGACCGTGCGGTAAAAATGCCACGGTTCGGGCCTTTGCCTCTGTGGCTGCCCAAACACAACCGATACTCAACCGACCGCAGCTGTTTCTTGTAAGTGTTGCAGCGTAGGCACTTAACACGTTTGACCCGATCGATGATTACGGGCATCGACTTTGCTTCAGCCTAGGGCACACGCCAAGTCGATGGATTCTCAACGGACTCTCAAACGTCAGATCTCGTGCGCGGGCATCGGGCTGCACTCCGGCCACAAGGTGACGCTCACCCTCAAGCCCGCGGCCGCGGACACCGGCATCCGGTTCCGCCGCACCGACCTCGGCGTCGAGATTCCCGCGTCGGTCCAGGAAGTATCGAGCGTGCAGCACGCGACCGTGCTCGGCAAGTCGGGCGCGACTGTTGAGACCGTCGAGCACCTGCTCGCCGCGCTGGTCTCGGCCGGCGTCGACAACGTCGTCGTCGAGCTCAATCATCGCGAAGTGCCGATCATGGACGGCAGCAGCGCGCCGTTCCTGTATCTGCTGCAGGAAGCGGGCATCAAGAAGCTCGCGGCCAACCGCAAATATCTCAAGATCCTGAAGCCGGTGCAGATTGCGACGGGCGACAAGCGCATCGCGATCTATCCCTCGGATCACTTCAAGGTCAGCTACACCATCAGCTTCGATCATCCGCTGCTGCGGCACCAGTCGCGCACGGAGCGCATCACCGAAACGTCCTTCGCGGATCACATTGCCGGCGCGCGCACCTTCGGCTTCCTGAAGGAAGTGGAATGGCTGCGCCAGAACGGCCTCGCGCTCGGCGGCTCGCTCGAGAACGCGATCGTGATCGGCGACACCAGCGTGCTGAACGCGCTGCGTTTCGAAGACGAATTCGTCCGCCACAAGATTCTCGATGTGGTCGGCGACCTGGCGCTGGTCGGCTATCCGATCGTCGGCCACGTCGTCGCGCACCGCGCCGGCCATGCGTTGCACACGCAGCTGGCGTCGGAGATTCTCGCGGACCAGGACGCGTGGTGCCTCGTCGAGGCGCCGGCGGCGGTGCCCGAAGCGGCGTTCGATGCCGTGGGCGTGGCGGGGACCGCACGCGCGCACTAGATCCCGAGATCAACAGATCAACAGATCAACAGATCAACCGATTCTTTCTCCTCACCTCCAACGTGAACGCATAGGGCCGCGGCCGACGCGGTCCTTTTTTTGTACCGCGGATCTATCATGTGCTCCATGAAGCAGCCCCTGTACGCCGCTGTTCTCATCGCGTGCCTCGTTGCGCCTGGCCTCGCGGTGGATTCGCCGCGCGGCAGCCTGACCATCGAACGCATCTCGCGGATCAAGTATCCGTCCGCCCCGGCGTGGTCGCCGGACGGCAGGCAGATCGCGTTCTTGTGGGATTCATGGGGCAAGCAGGATCTCTACGTCGTCACGCCAGGCCAGCAGCCAATCGCGCTGACCGATTTTCCAGTCGATCCCGATATCCTGACCTCCGATATCAATTCGTTCACATGGGTGTCTGCAAACGAGATCCTGTTCTCACGGGACGGCGGGCTCTGGACCGTGGCACCCGTCCCCGGCGCGAAGCCGTCGCGTTATGGCGGCGGGCTCGGCGATGCCGGCACCTTCACGCTGTCGCGCGATCGCAAACTGATCGCGTTCACGCGCGGGGGGCAGTTGTGGGCGGCGTCGTTGAAGGACAAGACGCAGCGGCCGGTGACCGGCATTGCGCCGATGACCGCCCGCAATCCGGTGTTCTCCTTCGACAGCGAGTGGCTCGCGTTCATTTCAACCGGCACCGGCCTGCCCGCGGATCCGGGACTGCTGCCGTTCAACGGCGACATGACCCGCATCATCGGCAACAGCAACGGCGTGGTGGCCGGCGGCGCCGTCGATCGGAGACTTGGCGTGGTGTCCGCGTTCGGCGGCGACATCACCTGGATCCCCGTCGCCGGCAATCCGTCAGCCGTGCAATTCACCGCGGATGGCTCGCTGCTGTGGGCCGAAGGCTCGGCCACCGGCAAGACGCGCGAGATCAAGACGTGGCGCGCCGGGGTGACACGGACGCTGTGGAAGGATACCGACGAGCGCTGGTTCTCGCCGACGGGCCGCGATTCGAAAGTGCTGGTGTCGCCGGATGGCAAGTCCGTCGCGTTCATCAGCGATCGCAGCGGCTGGATTCACATTTACGTGATGCCGGTGGACGCGACGAGCGAGGCGCAAGCCAGGCAGCTCACGTCGGGCGGTTTTCTCGCGGGACTTGGCAGCTGGTCGGCCGACAGTGCGCGCATTGCCTACCATCGCAGTGAGGCCGGCAATCAATACGAACGCTTCATCAACGTGGTTGACGTCCGCAGCGGCCTCCACCAGCCCGTCGTGACGACGCGCGGTGTCAATTACGACCCGTCATTCTCGCCCGACGGTTCGCAGCTCGTCTTCCATCGCACCGACATCGAGAACTCACTCGACCTCTACACCGCGGCCGTTCGCACGAACGCGACGCCGGTGCGGTTGAGTTACTCGATGCCGGCGGAAATCAGCAGCACGGACTTCTCACCCGTCACGGCGGTGTCGTTCCCGAGCCGTCTGGACAAGAAGCCGGTGCCCGGCACGCTGATGGTGTCGAAGACGATCGATCGCACGAAGAAGAATCCCGCGCTCGTGTGGATCCACGGCTCGGGATCGGATCAGAATTTCCTCGGCTGGCATCCTGGCAGCTATCGCATGTATTACTCGCTCTGCCAGTACCTCGCGCAGCAGGGCTACGTGATTCTCACTCCTGACTATCGCGGCAGCTCCGGCTTCAGTCGCGACTGGTCCACCGGCGTGCACATGGGCCTCGGCGTCAACGACACCGCCGATGTCGCGGCCGGCGCCGACTACCTGAAGACGCTCGATTACGTCGATGCGAATCGCATCGGCGTGTTCGGATTGAGCTACGGCGGATTCCTGACGCTGCAGGCGATGAACACCGATCCGACGTTGTGGCGCGCCGGCGTGAATGTCGCCGGCGTCGTCGACTGGGCGACCTACGGCGCGGGCTATACGACGCCTCGACTCGGCACGCCGGTGCAGAATCCGGAGATCTACAAAATCTCAGCGCCGATTCTGCACATGGAAAAACTCGAACGGCCGCTGTTGATCCTGCACGGCACCAACGATCGCAACGTGTCGTTCGCCGATTCGCTGCGGTTGTTCGACGCGCTCATCAAGCTCGGCAAGCCGTTCGAGTCGCAGATCTATCCGGGCGAGATCCACTTCTTCCGCCGCGACATCGTGCTGCGCGACGCCTGGCGCCGCATCGAGGAGTTTTTTGACCGGACGGTGAAGAACGGCCCCGTCATGACGAGCCAGTAGTGCCGCCGCGCCACATCGCGTTTCTGGTCACGCGAGCGGCGCTCGTCGTGACCGGCTTCGTCGCGCTCTCGCTGTTTCCCGTGCACCCGGTGGAGTCCTGGCAGGGCCTGGCCTTTCCCGGCAGCAACTGGATCGACGGATGGGTGCGATGGGACTCGTTCTGGTACGAATCCATCGTGGACGCGCATCCGCGATTCGTTCCCGGGCATCTCTCCAACGCAAACTTTTTTCCGTTCTATTCGTGGGTGGCGTGGGTGGTGGCATGGCCGCTGCGCGCGTTCCTCGATCTCGAGCACGCCTTCTTCATCGGCGCGCTGATTGTGTCGTCGGTGTCGTTCGTGCTCGCGCTGACCGCCGTCGATCGGATCGCGACGAACATTGCCGGACGGGAGGTCGCGGCGCGGACGGTGTGGTTGATCGCCGTGTTTCCGTTCTCGTTCTTCCTCACCGCCGTCTACGCGGACGCGCTGTATTTCTGTCTGTGTGCGTGGTCGCTGGCACTCGCGCTCGAGCGGCGCTGGTACCTGGCCTGCGCGCTCGCGGCCATGGCGGCGATGACGCGCATTCCCGGCGTCGCGTTGTTTCCAGCGCTCGGCCTGGAGTACCTGCGGCAGCGGGAGTGGAAATTGAAGATCAGCCGCGAGGCGATCATCTGCGCCGCCATCCTGGCACTCGGGCCGATCGTGATCGGCTCGTACTACGAATGGCGCTACGACAACCCGCTCGAGTTCGTGCGCGCGCGCCAGGAGTTGTGGAATCGCGCATCGGGCAGTGCCGGATACGTTCGCGACTACAACTATTTCTTCCAGCCGCCGATCTTCGGATGCAGCGGCGTTGCTGAATGCGTCAAGGACTTTGCGCCGACGCGCGCGCTGCTCGGTGTCACCTACCTGGCGTTGTTGCCGCTGACGATCGTGATCACGATCGTGACCGCGCGCACGCTCGGCGTCGCCCTCGTCGCATGGACGCTGCTGTCGATCGTGATGGCACTCCCGAACGGCTTCGATGGCATCGGCCGCTTTACTGCGGTGTTGTTTCCGGTGTTCATCGCGCTGGCGATGCGGCTCGGCGATCGCCGGGTATTCGGCATCGTCTGTATCGCCTGTGTGCCGTTCCTGCTGCTGTTCTTCGCTCAGTTCGCGCGCTGGCGCCAGGTGCTGTAGGCCAGATGCTTGTCGGCGGGGTAGCGGGGTGACTTGAAGAGCCCCCACTTCGCGAGCCGGAATTGCGCGGCCGTGTTCAGGCAGCCGAACCCATACTTCACGCTGCGCGAAAAGTTGATCGACGAGGCGTCCGGCGCGTAACTCGTCGGGCACGACACTTCGCCAATCTGGAAGCCGAGCCACACCGTCTCCGCCAGGATCTGGTTGTCGAACACGAAGTCATCCGAATTCGCCTGCAGCGGCAGCGCCTGCAGCAGGTCGCGCGAAAACGCGCGATAGCCGGTGTGAAACTCCGAGACCTTCGTGCCGAGCAGGACGTTGCCGAACAGGGTCAGGAACCGGTTGGCGACATACCGCCACAGCGGCATGCCGCCCATCAGCGCGCCGCCGCCCAGGATGCGCGATCCGAGCACGCATGCATACAAGCCGCTCCCGACCATGCTCACCATCGCCGGGATCAACTTCGGGGTGTATTGGTAGTCCGGATGCACCATGACGACGATGTCGGCGTCGTGCTCGAGCGCGAGCTGATAGCACGTCTTCTGGTTGCCGCCGTAGCCGCGATTCTTCGGGTGGCGATGCGCGATCACGCGATCCAGGCCCTGGGCCAGCGTCATCGTCTGGTCCCGGCTTGCATCGTCGACGACAATCACCAGGTCGACGACGTCGTGCGAGACCACTTCGCGCCACGTCTTCTCAATCGTGTGCTGTGCGTTATAGGCGGGCATCACGACGACGACCTTTTGCTTACTGATTGGCTTCTTGGTGGGCATCCGTTGTACGGACTCTATAATAGGCCGCGGTGCTGTGGATTCTTGCAAGCGTCGCGATCGCGCTGCTCTGTTACGAAATCCCGACGCTGCTGTTCTCCGTCCTGCGGCCTCTCCTCGCCAACCCGAACGCCCTGCAGACCGATTTCCACTATTACTACGAAGCGGCGCAGCGTTTGTCGGCTGACCAGACCCAGCTCTATCGAGCCGGCGATGATGTGATCGCCGGCTTCACCTATCCTCCTCCCGCGATCGTACCGTTTGTGCTGTTGTCCCGGCTGCCGCTCGGCGTGGCGCTGCTGCTGATGACGATCGCGTCTTACGCAGCGCTGATCCTGGCCGTTCGGTTGTGGTGGTCATATCTCGGACGGCAGGGCATCACGCTGGACCGCCGCGCGCGAACCGCGATGCTGCTGATCGCGATCGCATCCGGACCGGCGTACATGAATGCGGTGTTCGGGCAAGTGAACGCCTTCGTCCTCTTGAGCGCGGTGATGTTCGTATCGCTCGCGCCACCGATCGCCGGCGTCGCGCTGGCGGCCGGAGCGTGGCTGAAGATCTATCCGGTGTTCCTGGCCGCACTCGCCGGATGGGACGCGAAGGCATGGCGCGCGATCGCCTTCGCCGTTCTGGCAGCGGTCGTGATCCCAATCGTGCTGCTCTGGATTGTGCCGCCGGAGTCGTACGAATCGTTCGCGGCGATCTTGCGCGGGCGGGCCGGCGTCACCGCCATCCACATCACCAATCAGTCGCTGGTCGCGTTTCTGGAGCGCTCACGCTACGCGCCGGAGATGTTCCTCAACTGGACCGGTCAGCAAGCCGTCGCAGTGACGTCACCGGTGCGCGCGATCCAGGTGCTCGTCTCGGCGGCACTCGTCGTGAAGTTGTGGCTGGACAGCCGGAACGACCGCGCATTGTTTCCTGCAAGCGCCGCGTCAATGATGGCACTCGTCGCCGTGATTGCGCCGCTCGGCTGGGGCCACACGTATGTGATGGTGTTGCCGCTCGTGATGCTGCAATTGATGACGATGCAAAACGCATCGCCCCCAATCGCCGTCACGATCTTCTTGTGCGTCGCGGCGTTGATGATTCCGGCGGGACGGCATCTGCCCATCGACAGCGCGCCGGCGTGGCTGCAGAATGTTGTGTATTCCCGCTATCTGTTGGCGACGCTGGTCTTAATCATCGTCTCAACCGTTCGAATTGGTCGGACGACCAAATCTACGATCATTGCTTCTGCTTGACTCTCACACTCGAGGGGCGTAGTAAATGGGGTACGGGAGGTGGAAATGCACGACCCACCGGACCAGACCCGCGCGTGACCGTGGAACCTAGGCCCGGGCACGCGCTTATACAGGATTCAGTAAAGTAGCAAGTCAGAATTCAAGCAAGTCGCAAGTGCAAGAACAAAAGTCCCGGATGCACCTGGGACGCGCTTCACGCGCAATGAAACGCCCGAAGCCAATTCCGGCCCGGGCGTTTCGCCTTTTAGGTCTTGAGGACTTGAGGTCTTGAGGACTTGAGGTCTTAATACGTGACTCGCACGCGGTACTTCAACACCGACGTGGCATCCGCGGCGACCGGCACCTTGAATTGCGCGGCCCAGGCCGACGTCTTCGTCCACTGATGCGATGACGTGATCATCCGCCACGTGCCGCCCACAGGCTCGTTGACTTCCACGTTCACCGCGGTCGCCTTGTGATTGCGGAGCGTGATCTCATACTCGAACTCGTAGACGTTGGTCGCGATCTTCGTGAAGTCGGTCTGGTTGCGCTCGCAGATCACGTCGAACGCGTTGCCGATCTTGACGTTGAGCGTTTCATCCTTCGGCGTGTGATTGATGCGGTCCTCGCCGACGAATTGCACGCCGCCCTTCGAGTCCTGCTGATAGACGCGCAGCACGCCGGCCGGCATCGGCATGCCGAGACCCGACTTCTCGTCGTTCTTGAACTCGTAATAGACCTGCACCAGGTCCTTGATCGGGGAGCCCGGGTGCTGCACATTGCGGTAGTAATACTGCTGTCCTTCCACCACATAGCGCTTGATGGTCGGCACGTCGGTCCCCTCGAGCAGGCTGACCTGCTTCGTCTGCGCGTTGTTGATGGTGGTCTTCCGTCCCATCGTGTAGAGGTGATAGTCGGAGAACGCTTCCTGCGCCATTTTCTCTTCGCGCGCGACCGCCGGTGATGCGGCCGCCATGTCGGCCAGCCGGGTGAGCTGCTGGCGCACGCGATTCAGATCGCCGGCCACCAGCTGCAGCTTCGCGTTCTTGAACGCGGTGCCGCTGTTGTTGGTGAGCGTCACCCAGCCGTTGAGATCCGCCGTCTTGTCGTCGCGGCCCACCGTCAGCACGTAGTCGGCGTTCCACGCGAGGCTGCGCGCGAGATACGACGCTTCCACGCGATGCCGCGCGGCGCCGTCGTTCTGCGTCGTCCAGATCAGCGTCGGCCTGGAATAGAGCGTATCGGGCAGCTCGGGGAAGCGGATGTGATCGGCGCCGAGGCCGGTCACGATCTCGTTGCCGATCTTCCAGACCGGGCCGTTGTTGTAGCTGAGGAGCAGCGCTTTCACTTCTTCCTGTCGCGTCGTGCCGTTGTCGTTGCGATTGCGCATCAGCGTCACTTCGCGGCCGACGTATTTGCGAAGCAGCTTGTCCGGGTCGAGCAAGTCGTACTCGTAGTTCTGCTCGAGGACGCTGACCTGCGACGGTTCGGTGAGCGATCGGAAGTGCACCGTCGCGGGATTGACGGTCGCCGCGATGTCCATGAACCGCAGGTTGCCGATGCCGCGCGCGAGCTGCAGGTTGCGGACGTCGCGGACCAGCGCGATGTCGGAGTTGTAGACGGTGATCGAGACTTCCGACTGATCGTTGATCGTCGTCGTCAGGTCCTGATCGGATTGCGCCTCGTTGACGGGCGGTGTGGTCTCCGGTTCGGCGCCGGCGAACAACGACGCCGCATTGGAACCCGCGAGCGTAACGAGGCTGGCCACGACCGCGGACGTAAGCAAAGTGCGTAGCGACATCTGAAACCACTCCTTGAAAACGGGCCGGTGATCGGCCCTTTCACTTGGAACGGAGTGGCGCGGATTTCTTGCAGCAGCGGGATTTCGGGCCTAGTAGGGCACCCAGGTGCTTCCGGCATCGCTGGTGCGGAAGCGGCGGCCGGAGACGGTAAACACCACCGCGTTTCGCGCGTCGGTAGCGGCAATACTCGCGAGATCGAGCGGTTCGGCGAGGCCAATGTCGATGAACGTGGCCCCGGCATCGGTCGTCAACAACACACGGCCTTCGCGTCCGGCGAACCACGCCACCGCACGTGAGGGCGCGGCTCCGGCCACGATTCCGTCAGCCGCATTCTGCCGTTTGACCGCCCACGTCTTACCGCCATCGTCGGAGCGCTCGATGCGATCGCCGACGATGCGCCAACCGAGCGAGGGGTCGAGCGTGTTCACTTCGATGATGGCGTTCGCCGCAGCGCGTTTTTGCAGCGCGCCTATCTCTGCCGGCGCACGGGAGGACGATTCCAGTCTCGCACCGGCTGCAGACGGTGAAGCAGGCGGTGACGGAGGTGCCGGTGTCGCAGGTACTGCTGCGGCATCCGCAAGCGCCGAGCGTTCCTCCGCCAGACGCTGCGGTGTCTCTTTTTTCGCTTCGCTCTCGCGGATGGCTTGCTGCCGCGCATCGCGGGCGGCGGCAGCGAGCTCGTCGCGCCGGGCGAATTGTTCGGGTGCTGCCGCAGGCGGCGGGGGAGTGGCGGTGACCGCGACTGTTGACTCAGGCCGCGCGGGCTCTTTCGCGGTTCGTTCGAGCGTCGTTTGTCCTTGGTCGGGCACCACCATCCACAACGTCACGGCCGTGACTCCGGCAGCGAGCGGCGCGAGCCACCACTTCCATAGCGAGAAGGTGCCTTGGGTGCCTGGGGTGCCTACGGTGCCTGGCGTGCTTGCGGTGCCTGGGGTGCTTGCGGTGCCTGGCGTGCTTGCGGTGCTTTCGTTCCCGCGAGCCAGTGCGGCAACCAGCGCCTGACATCTCGAGCAGTTCGAGAGGTGGTCTTCGCAGGCCGCGGCAGCGGTCGCGTCGAGCTCGTCATCCGCCCAGGCGCCGAGCGTCTCGGCATCGATACATGCCCCCGCCGGCGGAGTGCCGGCGGCGCGCAGCTCATGCTTCAGCGCCTGTTCCAGGATGTGATCGCGATCGCGGCTCACGAGAGTTCCCTGCTTAGTGAACGATCGAGTCCGGGTTTCTTGCGATCCGTGTCCAGCCATTCGCCAAGGTCGAGATTGCCGGCGTCGTCGACGATCGACGCAAAGCACTCGTCGATCTCGGCCTTGGCGAATCCCTTGTCATCGCGGAGCCGTTTCTCGACGTCTTCGCGGATTGCCTTGCGCGTCCTGGCGAGATGCCGCGACACGGTCGCCTCGTGCTCGCGTGTCAGCGTGCCGATCTGCGCGAGCGTCATGTCCTGCGCATAGTAGCAGGCCAGGCGCAGCCGATCGCGCGGCTCGAGCGCGGCAATCGCCGCCGCCAGCACCGCGCGCATCGCCGCGACGAATCGCGCACGGTCCGGATCGATCGACGGTTGTGTCGCGCGCAACGGCGCCGCCGACCGCTCGTCAGGCAGGGGATCGAACCGCCGCGTCTCGCGATGACGATCGATGAATCGCTGCGCGACGAGCGATCGCAGCCAGGTCCCGAGGCTGCTCCGTCCGTGGAAATAGCGGAACACCGACTGGCGGATGCCGTCTTTTTCCTTGAGGCCGAACAGCTCCGCATACAGGGCCTCGGCGATCTCGCGCGCGCCGCCGGCGGGATCCATGGCATCAGCGGCGCGATACATGCCGGCGCGGAATTCCCTGACAAAGTGATCCCACGCGTCCTCGCGGCCCATCGCGCACGCGCACGCCAGCGCCAGGTCGCTCAAATGCAGCGAGCCGTAGTAACGATCGAGATCGCTCTCGGACGGCGTGCGCCCGGCAAAGGCCTTCTCCGCGCTCCGCTCGAGCGCATTTGAAAACACCTCCGGCGGAACTTTCCAGCGATCGGCCTGCGCTCGCTCACGCAGCCGATCGAGCCTGTCCCGATTCATTCGACTCTTATTGTGACGCTATTGACGGCTGGAAAGACGAGGCAGGCTGCCGGAAAGACAAGGGCGGGAACGACTCGAATCGGGCCGTCCCCGCCCCGTGAGATCCGCGCGTTAGAACTCGTACCTGAGCGCGAACTGCATGCAGCGTCCCGCCTGCGCGTCGCAGGTGGCGAGCGTGCCGTTGTAGCGGCCGAAGCCGGCCAGATCGGGCGTGTTGGTCAACTGCGCGACGTCGAACTTGGCCGCGTTGGTGGCGTTGAACACGTCCCATCGGAAACGCAACCGGTGGTCGGCAATGCCGAGCCTGAACGCCTTGCTCAGGCTGACGTCGATGTTGAAGTAGCCGTCGCCGCGGAAGATGTTGCGCAGCCCCTGTTCTCCCGGCAGCGCCCGCCGGAAGAACGTGATCGCTTCGGCGGCGTTTGCGAATGGGCTCGGCCGCCCGTCGACCGCGTTCTCGACGGTCTTCGTCTCCGGCAACCGATTCGGATCGACCAGCATCGCGTTGCCCTGCAGGTTCCAGTTCGTCGCCCAGCACGAGCGGCAGTTGGCGACGTTGAACGGGAAGCCGCTGGTCCATCGCAGCAGGCCGGCGAACGACCAGTTGCCGATGACCTGATTGACCGCGTTGCCGACGCCGCCGCCGAACCGCCTGCCCTGGCCGAACGGCAGCTCCGCGAGCCAGTTGGTGTTGATCTGGTGGCGCACGTCGAAGTCGGACGTGCCGTAGTTCAACTCCGGATTGAACGAGTTGACCAGGAAGCCGGTGCTGCCGCCGTTGCTGAAGTTGCCGAAGCCGCTGCCGCGCTCGACCTGCGAGCCCATGTCCAGCGACTTCGACAGCGTGTAGTTGACGTCGAATTGCAGGCCGTCCGCGAACCGGCGTCGCAGCGTCACGTTCAAGCCGTTGTAGTTCGATCGGCCGATCGAGCTGATGGCGGCGAGCGAGTCGTACTGGTCGGCGAAGTACGCATACGGACCGAACTTGCTGCACGCCGGCGAGCACGCCGTGTCCATGTCATAGAGCGCGGTGATCCAGTCGGGGCCGTTCTGCATGTAGGCACGCGTGATCGCCTGCGTTGCGGTCAGGCCGCCGCCCGCGGCGCCAGGAAAGATGTTTTCCCAGTACGCCACCGCCGGCAGCCCCGCGTATGCGCCCGCCGGCGAGTTGCCAGTGATGCCCGCGGCCTGCGCCGCGCGGATGATCGCCTGCGCGGCGGTGAAGTAGTCGGTGCGCGACGCCGGATCGACCAGATTGAGCGGCATGGCGAGGTCGCGCCGCACCAGCATGTCGCGGCCGAAGCGGCCGATGTAGCCGGCCTCGATCGTGAAGTTGCGGCTGATGTCGTAGCCGATGATCGCGCTCGCCATGTGCGCTGACGGCGTCACCAGCGTGTCGTCAATGCTCTGCGTGATGATGCCGGCGCGCGACGGCGGCGTCTGCGGGAACCCGCCGGCCGGTGCCGCCGGAATCGTCGGCGGCATCGTCGTCAGGTTGGTGAAGCGAACGGCCGGGTTGGTTTCATAGGCGAGGCCAAACGGGCTGCTGATCTGCGTCGACATGCCGAACGCGAAGCCTTCGTCGAAGTTGGTCGCGAGGCCGACGCCAACGCGATCGAACACCTTCGAGTAGCCGCCGCGCAGGACCAGGCGCTCGGTCGGTGTCCAGGCCATCGCGAAGCGGGGCGCGATGTTGTTCTTGTCCCATGCGTAGAAACCCGGCTTGTTGTTCTTCGGGCCGGCCAGATCGAACGTGACCTGCGGGCTCGCGCTCGATGGAATGCCCGCGGCGGCATTCGCCGCGCGCTGATCGAACCACGCCCCCATGCTGACCGTGGGCGCCACCTGGAAGCCGTTCACCTCGTACGGCGGCGAATAGAGGCTGTAGCGGACGCCCGCGGTCACGGTGAGATTCGGCCGCACCTGCCAGGCGTCCTGGATGTACCACTCGTACTCGTCCGACGCGATCGTCCGCGACACCGCGGTGCCGTTCGCCTGCGGCGTGCCATCGAGGTTGTAGTTGGCGCGCTGCGTGGACTGCGACAGGACGCCAAGGATATTCAGCCACGCGTCGGCGTAGCCGGCCTGGAACGCGGTGGCCACCGCCGGCAGACTGCAGCCGGGGACGGTGCAGAACGCGCTGCCCGGCATGTTGCGGCGCCCGATGCCGGCGACCCATGACGGGTTGACGGTCGCGCTGAGATACGACGACTGAAAGCGGTTCTTCGGCACCCGCGTGAAGCGGATGTTGGTGCCGGCCTTCAGGGTGTGGCGGCCCTTGAACCACGACAGGTCGTTGACCAGATTGTGCGTCGGCGTCTGACGCGTGTCGGTGAACGTGGTGCCGCCATCACCCTTGCCGTCAAACGGCGTGATGAAGCGGAACGTCACGTAGTTGCTGTCGGTGACGCCGGCGTTGTTCTCGTCGATCTTCGTAAAGCCGTAGCGGAAGCTGTTGGTCAGCGTCTTCGACAGCACCGCGTCGTAGCCGAGCGCCCCGCCCCAGTTGTTGAACAGGCGTTGCCGCCGCGGCGGCGTGCCGGGGAACGTCACCGAGTTGTTGATGGTGTCGTCCTGTTTGCCGACGCGCGCGAACAGGCTGTGGTTGTCGGCGGCCTTGTAATCGATGCGGCTGACGACGTTGAAGAAGTCGTTCGCGATCGGCGCCGCGAAGCGATAGTCCATCAGGTTGCGGTTGTCGCGTCCGGGATCGTTCGGCGCCGGATACTTGTTGAAGTACTCGAGCGCGGCTCGGCTCGGCCCGATGCCGAGCGGATCGATCGCCGCGATTTCCGCCGGCGTCATGCCGTACCAGCCGGCCGGCACGGAGTTGGTGTTGGCGATGCCGCGTACGGTGCCGCCCGGACACAACGCCGCCGACGCGCACTGGTAGATCAGCACGCCGTCGCGGAACGAATTCGACGGGACGTTGCGGACGACCGGCGCTTCACTCTGCTCCTTCAACTGCTCGAGGTTGCCGAAGAAGAAGATCTTGTTGCGGCGAATCGGTCCGCCGAAGGAGCCGCCGTAGATGTCCTTATTCAGCTTTGGCGCCTTGCTCTCCTGGCCCGCGGCCTTCTGCGCCAGCTCGAGGAAGTATTCGTTGGTAGACGTCGCGGTGCGTCGGAACGTCCAATACCCGGAGCCGTCGAACTGGTTGGTGCCGCTGCGCGTCACGAGCGAGACCTGCGGGCCGCTCGAGCGTCCCATCTCCGCGTTGTAATTCGACGTGCTGACGCGGAATTCCTGCAGCGCTTCCTGCGTCATGCGGATCGCGGACGTATACGCGGTCGCCATCTGCGGATCGTTGACGTCGATGCCGTCGAGGGTGACGCTCTGCTGGTCGGCGCGCGCGCCCGCCACCGCGCCGTAGCGCGGATCGACCGTGGCGGGATTGCTCGTCGGGATGAAGATCGCGCCCGGCTGCAGGCTGAGCAGGTGGACGACATTCTGCGCTTCCACCGGCAGGCTGCGAATCTGCTCGCGCGACATCACGTTGCCGACGCTCGCATCGGTCGTATTCAAATGCGTCGTCTCCGACACGACGCTGACCACCTCGGCGATGCCACCGACTTCCAGCACGACGGTTTCGCGCGCCACCGTGTCGACCTGCAGGTTGACTCGTTCGACCTGCGCAGTCTTGAAACCGGCGAGCTCGACCTTCAGGGTATAGACGCCCGGTTGCACGTTGCTCAAGCGGAAGGTGCCGCGCTCATCGGTGGTCGTCACTTGCGACGCGCCGGTGGCGACGTGCGTCGCTGTCACGGTCGCGCCAGGAATGACCTGTTTCTGCGCATCCGTGACTTCGCCGACCAGCGCGGCCGTTCCGGTCTGGGCATTTGCGGCGCGCGCCGCGATCAATGGAAGCAAGAACACACAAACGGCCAGCGTCCACACGTGCAGCCGGCACTTGCGAGGGTTTCTCACGGCATCCTCCAAGAAGGGTCAACCGGGCAGTTGGTCCCTGCCCAACAGCGTTTCCGAACGATTAGTCACGTCGCGGTGCGGGCCTTAAAATGGCCTTGTCTTTTGCCCATGTCAAGCGACTTGAAGAGCTGGCTGGCTTGCATCGTCATCACTGCCGCGACAGCGGCGGCAACGGCCCGCGCGCAGCCAGTGTTTCGATCGGGGGTCGACCTCATCACCGTCGATGCGGCGGTGCTGGACGGCGACGGCCGGCCAGTGCCGTCGTTGAGCGCGGAGGACTTCCGCATCGACATCGATGGCCGGCCGCGGCGTGTTGTCTCTGCACAGTTTGTTGACCTGAGCGCGCCGATCAACACGCCGATCGTGCCCGCGGCGACACATTTCAGCTCCAACGCCTGGGCGGACGATGGGCGGATCGTCGTGGTCGCCGTGGATGAGGCGCACATCCGGCGGCTCGAAGGCCGCCCGGCGCTGGCGGCGGCGTCGCGATTCATTGACGGCCTGCCCGCCAACGATCGGATTGGCGTGATCGGGCTGACCAGCGCCGCCGGCGTCACGCTCACGCGCGATCGCGTCGCCCTTCGCAACCGGCTGGGCACGCTGCTCGGGAACGGCGACTCACTGAGCGGCCGATTCAATCTCGGGATCAGCGAAGCGCTGGAGATCGCCGACGGCGGCCGCGCGCGCCTGGCCGACGCGGTGCTCCGCGAGTGCGGGCGCGCCCTCACGGAATACGTCAGCGCCGCGCGCGCCGCTGATGACGCGGTCGGACGCGACTCGTGTCCCGAACAGCTCGAACAGGAATCGCGCGGCATCGCCCAGCACGCGCACGCGCAGGCGCGCATCTCGCTCGCCGCGCTCGAGGCGTTGATCGCGCGCCTGAAGGAATTGCCCGGACCCAAGACGATCGTGCTGCTGTCTGAAGGAATGATCGTCGATGCCAGGCGCACCGACGTCTCGAAGCTTGCCGCCGACGCGCAGGCGGCGCGCGTGACGATCTATGCGCTGCTGCTCGAGACGCCGCTGTTCGATGCGACGCAGGAGCGCGTCTCGCCGGCCGACCCGCGCGATCGCCAGGTGCGCAGCGACGGCATCGATCAGGTCGCCGGCGCGGCGCGCGGCGCGGTCTTCCGCCTCGTCGCCAGCGACCCGGCGCCGTTTGCGCGCATCACGCGCGAGCTGTCGGGGCAGTACCTGCTCGCGTTCGAAGCGGCGGACAGCGATCGCGATGCGCGCGCGCACCGCATTCGAGTGACGCTGACACGCGGCCGGCAGGTGGTGCGTGCGCGCACGCACTTCACGCTGCCTGCGGCAGCGGCACCCGCCCGCGGTGCGCAACTGAGCGCGTTGTTACGCACGCTGTCGCCTGCGAACGAGCTGCCGCTCGGTGTCGCGACCTACACCTATGCGGAACCGTCGCGCCACGCGCTCCGCGTCGTCATCAGCGCGCAGGCGGGCAGCGGAGAGAAGAGCACGGCCGCGTGGCTTGGATTCGTGTTGATTGATGCGGCGGGTGTCGTCGCAGCGACGGCCACCATTGATTCATCGTCGGGTCACCATGCCTTCAGCTGCGTCGTTCCCGAAGGCCGCTATACGCTGCGCGCGGCGGCGATCGATCCGCTTGGCCGTCAGGGCAGCGTCGAGCGTGTGTTTTCCGCGAGGCTGGGCGGCACGACGGAGTTGCGGATCACCGACTTGATGCTGGCGCCCGTACCCGCGACGCCGGCCGAGCCGCTGTCGCCGATCGTCGATCGCGCGAGCGGCGACGCCATCGTTGCGTATGTCGAGTTCCAATCGATGCAGTCGCGGCCCGCCGACGTGCGGTTTGAGATCGCGCGAGGGCCTTCGGAACCAGCACTGCAATCCCTCGCGGCCGCGGTGTCGATGCGCGGCGACGGATGGGCGATGGCCCGCGCTGTCATCCCGATCGGCGGATTGGCGCCCGGTGTGTATGTCGCTCGTGCGGACATTGGTGCGGCCGGCGCGCCCTCCGGCGCCGTGACGCGGCCGTTCACGATCTCGCGCTGACGCGCGACCGCGTTACTGCCGCGTACACGTCGCCGGTCCCTCGATCGTGGTGATGGCGATCGGCGGCGTTTCGCTGCAATTCATCGGCGTCGTGCCGGCCGTGTATCTTCCGCTGAGCGTATTGGCACGCGAGCACGGCAACGCCCGGGCGCATCCTTGAGGTCATGCCTGATAGACGGACCGGTGCGGGGTTTTTCCAGCAAAAGGTGGAGTAGGATTCGGGCTTGCCCACCGTAGCCATGCTGGCGGAGGTGGGGTCTCAGGAGTCCTCATGACCCGCTTCACACCGCTGCGCACCTTTATCCTGGCCCTGGCCGCCGCGGCGCCCGTTGCCGCTCAGCCGGCCGCCGACGCGGCGCTCGTCCAGAAGGCGCGCGCGATCCACGATCGGGTCATCGCGCTCGATACGCACGACGACATCGACCCCGCGAATTTCACGCGTCAGAAAAACTACACGCAGCGGCTCGACACGCAGGTCAACCTGCCGAAGATGAAGGAGGGCGGCCTCGACGCCTCGTTCATGATCGTTTACGTCGGCCAGGGTCCGCTGACTCCGGAGGGCTACGACAGCGCCTATAAGCAGGCGGTCGCGAAATTCGACGCCGTGCATCACCTGACCAGGGAGATCGCGCCCGA
This sequence comes from Cyanobacteriota bacterium, assembly GCA_019752015.1. Taxonomy (GTDB): domain Bacteria; phylum Acidobacteriota; class Vicinamibacteria; order Vicinamibacterales; family UBA2999; genus 12-FULL-67-14b. The sequence continues at coordinate 487,433 of JAIEMQ010000006.1, forward strand.
TCAGATCGAGCTTGCGTTGACGGCCGCCGACGTGACGCGGATTGCGAAGTCCGGAAAAAAAGTCGCGTTGATCGGCATCGAGAACGCCTACTCGCTCGGCACGGATATTCGACGCGTCAAGGAGTTCTACGATCGCGGCGGCCGATACATGTCGCTCGCGCACAACGGCCACAGCCAGTTCGCCGATTCGAATACCGGCGAGCGCGACGGCAAATGGCTGCACAACGGTCTCAGCGACATGGGCAGGCAGGTGATCGCCGAGATGAACAAGTGGGGGATCATGGTCGATCTCTCGCATCCATCGAAGGCGGCGAACCTGCAGGCGATTGCGCTCTCGAAGGCGCCGGTGATTGCCTCGCACTCGGCGGCACGCGCGCTGGCCGGCGTCAGCCGCAACATGGATGACGAGCAGCTCGAAGCGCTGAAGAAAAACGGCGGCGTGATTCAGACGGTGGCATTTGCGTCGTACGTGAAAGTCGCGAAACCGGATTCACCCGAGCGTGCCGCGGCGATCGCGGCGTTGCGAAAGGAATTTGGCCTGCCTGCTCCGGGCGGCGGCGGTGGCGGTGGTGGTGGCGGCCGCGGCGGGCTGAACGCGCTCTCCGTTGAACAGCGCGCGAAGTTCACCGCGCGCATGGCGGAGATCGACAAGAACACGCCCGGCGATCCGCGCGCGACCGTGGCCGACTTCGTCAACCACATCGATTACCTGGTGAAGAAGATCGGCCTCGACCACGTCGGCATTTCATCCGACTTCGATGGCGGCGGCGGTGTCACCGGCTGGAACGGCGCCGAGGAAACGTTCAACGTCACTCTCGAGCTCGTTCGCCGCGGCTACACCGAGGAACAAATCGGCAAGCTGTGGAGCGGCAACCTGCTGCGCGTGATGGCGGAGGTCGAGAAGGTCGCGAAGCAGATTCAGGCCGGGCAGAAATAGAACAGGTGATCCAGACCGCCCTTCGACAAGGCTCAGGGCAAGCGCTCAGTACGGATCTGCAGGACGCGATCGATTTCCATCGCGCGGTCCTTGCCGAAGGTTCCAAGGCGCTCGTCGGCTACGACACCGCCAAGGCCGTCGCCAACGTCGTGTTGTTGTCGGAGATCCCGACCACCTACGACAAGCGATCCGAACGCCAGGTCAACGCCGGCAACCTGCTGCTGCGCGGCGTGCCCGGCGTCGGCAAGACCTTCTTCGGCGTCATCCTCTCGGCGATCAGCGACGCGCGGTTCGCGCGCATCCAGGGCCGCGCCGATCTGCAGCCGACCGAAGTCGTCGGCTTCCAGATGATCAACCCGATGACCGGCCAGCTGACGACGGAGTTCGGTCCGATGGCCTCGGCCGAAGTCATCCTGCTCGACGAGATCAATCGCATCCCGCTCAAGTCGCAGAGCGCGTTTCTCGAAGCGCTGCAGGATCGAACGATCACCGTCGGCAAGACCACGTTCGACCTGCCGTCGTTCAGTTTTGCGATCGCGACGATGAATCCCGTCGAGCTGGGGCAGGGCACGTTTCCGCTGTCGGAAGCGGCGACCGATCGATTCGCGGCGATGGTCAACATCGGCTATCTCCCGCCTGAAGAGGAAGAGAAGCTGGTGAACTTCGACTTCAAGCAGGTGCGGCTCAACCCGTTGCTCTCGAAGCACCGGATCATCGAGTTGCGCGCGTTGATCAACCAGCAGGTGTTCCTGCACGATCGGCTCGGCAAGTACATTCAGCGTCTCGTCGCCGCGACGCGTCCCTGCAATCCCGACACCGGCTGGCGGCTCCATTCGCCGTCGGATCTCGTCGAGCGCGGCGTCGATCTTGGCGCGTCGCCTCGCGCGATCATCTGCTGGAGCCGCCTCGCCAAGGCGTGGGCGCTGCTGCAGCGCGGCCGCGCCGAAGTCTTTCCGGAAGACATCCAGGATCTCGCGCCGTTCGTGCTCGGCCATCGCATCTGGCTCGGGCCGCATGCGGCCGCGCATGGATTGACCGCGGAGCAGGTGATCCGCGACGTCATTGCGCAGGTACCCATCCCATGATCTGGGTGCTCCTCCTCTCCCTGTGGGGATTGCATCAGCACGAGGGACACCAACCGGCGCCGCGTGCGGCGGCCAAGGTCGATCCGGTCGCGCAGCCCGCGAAAGTGCTCGGCTGGGAACCGATCCGCTGCTGGCGTCAAGCGACCGCTGGCGCGGTCACGATCGGCGAATCATTCACCGTCGTCCTGACGTGCGCGGTCTACGAAGCGGACAACGCGCAGGTCATTCCAGACGAGTCGCGGCTTGGTGTGGCGTCGGTGCAGATGGCGCCGTTCGAAATTCTTGGCGGCGCGCATCCCCCCGATGTCCGCCGCGGCTCGCGGCGCTTTTTTCAGTACGACTATCAGCTGCGCATCATCAGCCGCGACGCGATCGGGCACGACGTGAACATTCCCGCGCTGCCGATTTCGTATCGAATTCACAGCCGGGTCGGCGCCGCAGCCACGCTCGAAGGCCGCGATCTCGAATACGTGATGCCGATGATGCCGATCAGGGTGTTGTCGCTGGTGCCGGCCGGCGCTTCGGATATCCGGGACGCGTCGGAAGCGAGCCTGGCCGCCGTGGACTCGATGCGGTTTCGCTCGAGCGTCTTCCGCGCCCTCGCCGTGGTGTTCGGCGCGCTTGCCGCGGTGATGGTCGTGTTGGCACTGCTGCCGCTGGCACGGTCGAAGTCAGTGACTGCGGAAGAGCGCCATCGCGTTCCTGATCGCGCCATTCTCGATCGCGCCGCCGAGGATCTGGCGGCGGTGCAGGCGCGCGCGAATGCCGAAGGATGGAGCGAGGAACACGTCGCCAGCGCGCTCGCGTTGATGCGCGTAATCGCGGCCGCGGCAATCGATCAGCCGATCACCCAGCAACCGGTGGCAGAGGCCAAGGCGCCGGATGGCCGGCTGGTTGTGCACCACGGCGTGGTGCGCAAATTCACGGTGTCCGTCTCCAGCCCCGTCACCGCGGACGACGTGATGCGCGCCGCCGTCAGCAGCGATGCGTTTTCGGCCACCAGGCGGCTGCAGCTCGAAGGCCTGCAGTCGGGGCTGTCGGCGATGACGAATGCGTTGTATCGAAAAGATCCGGCGCGCGATCCCTCGTCACTTTACGAAGCGGTTCGCCAAGCCATCGCCGTTGCGAGGGATGTCGCCGGCGAGCGCCGCTGGCAGGGGATGCCATGGGCACGGCGCTGAGCGCCATCGGCTCGTCGCTGCTCAGCGAGTGGAACGCGATCGACGTCGCGAATCTCCAATACTGGCGGCGCGATGTGGCGCAACTGTCGCTCATCGGCCTCGTCGCTGCCGCGCTGCTGGTGCTGCTCGTTCGCGCGGCGATCGACCGGCAACCGGGCCGCCATCACGTGGCGGTTCCGGCGATCCTGAAGCAGTGGCCCCAGTCGCGACTGGCGTGGGGGCGTCACGTGCCCGTGGCGCTGTTCGTCATCGGCTTGCCCTTCGCAGTACTTGCCGTCGCCGATCCGTACTCGTCGCTCGTCGCGGAGAACGTGACCTATCCGGGACGCCGCATCAGCCTGATGATCGACGCGTCCGACAGCATGCAGACCTCGTTCAAGGCGGCGACGCTCAACACCCGCAACGAAGTGCAGCCGGCCTTTTTCACCACCGTCGCCGCCGCGCAGCGGTTCGTCGAGCTGCGGCGCAAGGGCAAGTATCGCGACTTGATGGCGCTCGTCGAATTCGGCAGCCGCGCCTACGTGATCACGCCGTTCACCAGCGATTACGATAATCTGCTGCTGAGCATGGCGCTGATCGGCGATCCGGTTGAATTTTCGACGTTCCCCGAGTCCGGCACGATCATCGCCAGCGCGCTCGAAGAAAGCATCGAGATCTTCAAGGCCTTTGATTTTCTCGAAGCCTCGGGGAACCTGATGGTGATCTTCACCGACGGCGAGGACACGACGTCGATCGTGCACGGCCGCAGCCTCGACGACATCCTGAAGAGCGCGGTCGACAACAAGATCCCGCTTTATTTCGTCCGCACCAATTACGACAAAGAATTTGGCGAAGGTATTCCCGACGCCAGGTGGCGTGCCGCCGTCGAGAAGACCGGCGGCCGGTACTACGTGGCGAAAAACGAAGCGAGCCTGCTGGCCGCGGTTGCCGACATCGATCGCGAAGCCGCCGGCGCGATTTCAGCACGCCGGTATACGAGCCAGCAATCGCGCTTCATGCTGTTCGCGATTGCCGCTTTCACTTTGTGGACCGGCGCCGCCGGCCTCAAGGTCGGCACTCCCTGGTTTGGACGATTGCCATGAAAACTGTCATTACTCGAATGTTGATCGCCATGGCGCTCGCAATTGCGGCGTGGCTCAGTTGGTCGGAATCGACGCTGGCGGCTCGCGTCGCAGAAGCCAGGCAGGACGTCGCGACCCTCAATCATCAGAATCTCGACGCGATGACGCCGCAGGCGGCACTGTCAGATTACTTCCCTGGTGAGCGCCGCACGCTCTCGGACGATGTGCGTATCGCGAAGTCGACGGTGGCGTACTGGTTGGGACGATACGGTGCCGTTGCCGCGGACACGACCGACAGCAATGCGGATGCGACGGTTCTGTTGACGGCGGCGAATGCGGCCTACCGCGAAGCGCAGCGTGATTCCGCGGTTGGTCCGGCAGCCGTTCAGCGTCTCGATGGCGTGCTGCAGGCGTATGCGTCGGCGATGAAAGCGTCGCCGCGCAATGTCGAGGCCCTGGCCTCCGTAGCCGTGGCGAAGGAGGCGGCGTTCAACTACGAATATGTCGCGCGGATTCGCGATGAAGTCGCGCGTTCACCGCAGGGGCGCATCGCCAGGTCGCCCGCGGCCAACGGACCGGTGATGGGCGGCGATCTGCCGGCCGGCGCGACGATTCATGGCGGCCCGGGCGCGCCGCCGCCGGACGCGAAGATGGAGGAGCTGCAGACCATCATGCCGATGGAATACGGCGATCGTGAAGCGCAGCCCGAAGCCACGCCCGGAGCGAAGCGCGAGCGCAAAGGGTGAACAACATCGCTTTCGGGGCGCCGCAGTTCCTGTGGCTCCTCGCCGCGCCCGGCCTGTTCCTGATCTTCTGGCTGTGGCGCTTCGTCCGCCGCATTGCCGATCTCAGGCGGCTGCGCGATCGACGATCGGTTCCAATTCGCGAGCGATTCGCCCTTGGCGGCGATCTGTGGTTCTGGTTCTTCCTGATTCTCTCTTCAGCGTCCCTTGCCATCGCGCTGGCGCGTCCGCGCGGTGTCACCACGATCGTCAACCGCGCCGGCCTCGACATTGTCGTTCTCCAGGATGGATCAGCGTCCATGCACGTCACTGACGTCTCGTCCGCCTCCGCTCTCGGCATTCCGAACGAGCTACGGCGAGACAACGCGTCGCGTGCGGCGACGCGTTGGCAGAGGTCGATGGGCTTTTTGCGATTGCTTGGAGACTCACTCAGCTGGAACGACGATCGCATGGCGCTCACCGTGTTCGCGCACATCGCGACGCCGCAGATCCGGCTGACCAGCGATCCCAACACGGTGTTTTTCTTTCTTGATCACCTGCACGGCCGTCCGCCGTTCCGGCTCGAGGACGACACGACCTGGGACACCAATCTCGAACAGGGCATCGCGTGGGGACTGCGGTTGCTCGAGAAGGACAAGGAGCTTCACGGCGCATCGCCGAACGGCAAGCTGTTCGTGATGCTGTCGGACGGCGAAGCGTGGAGCGGCGAAGTGGCGCGTTCAATCGAGCGAGCCGTTCGCGAGCACGTGCCGCTGCACGTGATCGGTGTCGGCACGCTCGCCGGCGGCGACTTACCCGAAACCACGGTCGACGGCGTCGTGGAGAAGTCACCCGGCAAGTCGCGCCTCGATCGCGCGTCGTTGCAGCGCATTGCCGCCGCCGGCGGCGGCCAGTACTTCGAGCTCGATCGCGATCCGGATCGCGACGTCGCCAACGCGATCATCGACACCGGTCGACGCCAGGCGCCGGCGACGACCGCGCAACGCACGGCCGAGGACTTATATTGGCGATTCCTCGCCGGCGGCCTGGCGCTCGCGGCGCTCGGCAGCGTGTTCCTGCGCGATCGTACCGAGTTATGGATTCAACTCGCCGCAACCGCGGCAACCGCCGCGGCGATCTGGGGATTGATCGCCGTCTAGTCGACGCGCTCCCAGATCAACGTTGAAAACGACGATTGCCCCGCCAGCTGACGCTGCGGGGTCCGCAGTGTCAATCGCTTGCCGGACAACGAAAACGTCCGCACCAGATCGATGCCGACGTAGTTCGGCGGCGATGCGATCTCGAGATGATGCGTGACGACCGAGCGGGCCGCGTCGATCGTGTAGCGGCCCGCATAGCCGAAAAATCCTTCGAAGGCCGCGCGTTCCTCTTCGAGCGTTCCGCGCCACGCGTCGCCCGACTGGAAGCGCGGCCGATCGCGCTTCATGAACTGGATCGAGACGCGTCCGTTCGGCAGGTAGATCGCGAGTCCTTCGACATCAGGTCCGAGCGGCAGCGTGACTGTGCCATCCGGCGTCTGCGTTTCATATGAGATCAACTTCCACGTGCCGACGACCGAAACCTGCTGGGCCCTCGACTGGCCGGCGAGCGCGACCAACGCCACTGCGGCGAGAAGAATGCGAGCCATGCGAGCGAATCGTAGCACCCAGGCACCCAGGCACCCAGGCACCCAGGCACCCAGGCACCCCAGGCACCCAGGCACCCGAATTCGTGCTACAAGTGCGCGGATGGCGAAGACAGCAAAGGCTCGCGGGGCTGCAAAAAAACCGGCGCGCAAACCGGCGCGCAAACCTGCCGCTCGCAGGGCACCGGCGCGGAAGGCCACCGATGCGTTACTCAGTCCGATCAAGGGCGCGACCCTGCGCGAGATTGGCGGCGTCCTCATCGAGGTCGTGCCGGCAGGGCAGGCGCGCGTCAAGCGCATGATCTATCCGCCGGGATTCAAGTGGTCGTCGGCGATGAAATCGATCGTCGGCACCGATCGCTGCATGCACGCGCACGTCGGCTTCCTGGCGCGCGGCGAGATTCACATCGAATACGCCGACGGCTGCGTCGTCGAATACAAGGCGCCGCAGGTGGTCGCGATCGATCCCGGCCACGACGGCTGGGTGGTCGGCAGGGAACCGGTCATCCTGATCGAATTCGATTTCGAGGGCGACACCGTCAGCCGTCTCGGCATGCCTTCGTCGCACGCGCACTGAGCCGTTATTGACGCTGCGGCGGCCAGTCGAAGATGCAGCTGGTTGGCGGGCCGAGCGGCGCCTTGGTCGGATCCACGCCGGTGATGTCGAGCACGCGGTCCTTGAACCATTCCTCGAAGGGCGCGGTCGACGCCGCGTACTCGGTCGCGGCGTCATCGGGCGTGCGCCCGGAAAAATCCGTGATCGCGATCACCAGCATGCCGTGCGCGGTGTGCTGCTGAAACCAGCATTCCTGCGCGATACCGAATTTTTCGTAGAACGCCCTGGCCTCGCGGGCGCGGGTTCCAGACAGCTCTTTGACGAACGCGGACACCGTCTGTTCGCGTCCCGCCCGGACGGGGAACGCGCGGACCACTCGTTGCTGCTGCATGCGGCGGATTCTATCCTCTCGCGGTATCATTCCCGCCCATGATTCGATTTCGCGTCGCGGTGTTGATGGCGGCCATCGCAGTTTCCGTGCAGGCGCAGACGCCGCAGTACCGCGGCCGCCTGTCGCTGATGCCGCTGGACATCGCGATGCAGAACGTCATCGCGGGATCGGGCGTCGCCACCGCGACCCTGAAGGGCAGCACGTTGTCGATCACCGGCACGTTCACCGGGTTGAAGACTCCGGCTACGGTGGCGCGCGTACTTCGCAGCCCCAAGCCGGGCATGCGCGGCATCGCCATCGGCGATCTCACCGTCAGCGGCGAGACCAGCGGCACGATCAGCGGATCGATCGAGCTGACCAAAGAACAGATCAGCGATCTGGCTGCGAGCCGTCTCTACGTCCAGCTCAATAGTCAAAAGGCGCCGGAAGGCAATTTGTGGGGATGGCTGTTCGCCACCGAAGCGAAAAAATAGAGGCTGAAATGAAATCGCTGACCGCGTTCGTTTCCATCGCATTCGTCGCGTCCGCCTTCGTCGTCGCTTCGGCGCGGCAGGCCACCGCTCCCGCGGTGTTCACGGCCGCGCAGGCCGCTGCCGGGCAGACGACGTATGCGGCCAATTGCGCGAGCTGTCACCTCGTCGATCTTGCCGGGCAGAACGAAGCGCCGCAACTGGCCGGCCCGAATTTCCGATCGACATGGGGCAAGCGAACGACGAGCGATCTCATTCAATACATGTCGGCGACCATGCCGCCGGGGCGACCGAGCCTGGCGGATCAGGACTACGTCAACCTCGCCGCGTTCATCCTGCGATCGAATGGCGCCGGCGCAGGCACGCAGGCGCTCAGCGCGACGACGGCCGCGGTGATCGGTTCGGTGGCGACCGGCCGAGCGGCGGCCGCCGCACCGGCGCAGGCGCCGGCCCGGCC
>JAIEMQ010000044.1 GCA_019752015.1 Cyanobacteriota bacterium
GGAGCACACTCGCTTGGGTAACACCATTTATGGCGCGGCGATGCTTCCTCCGGTAACACTTACCATGGCGCGATACGATTACTTGGGGAAGGCCTGCCATCTCCTTTATTCTAGATGTTCAATGCCCAAGCCTGGTGTCGCACCACCTGAATCCGTCGTCACGACGGCATGCCCGCTCGATTGTCCCGATGCGTGCACCATCGACGTCACGGTGCGCGGCGGACGCGTGACGAAGATCGACGGGTCCAACGAAAACCACATCACGAACGGCTATATCTGCGCGAAGGTCCGCCGTTTCCCCGAGCGTGTCTACGGTGACGACCGCGTGCTCCATCCCGCCATTCGACGCGGTGCGAAGGGAGCGGGCCAGTTCAAGCGCGTAACCTGGGACGATGCGCTCGATGTGATCGCGGAGAAATTCATGGCCGCGCGAAACAACGGCGGCGCCGAAACGATCCTGCCGCTCTGTTACGGCGGTTCAAACGGCTTCCTCACGCAGGATTATGCCGACGCGATTCTGTTCCGGCGCTTCGGAACGTCGCGCCTGCTTCGCACGGTATGCGCGGCGCCGACCGGCGCCGCCAACCTCGGACTCTACGGGAAGATGGCGTCGGTCAGCTACGAGGACGTCCCGGTCGCGAAGATGCTGATCGTGTGGGGTGTCAACCCGAGCGTGTCGGGCATTCACATCATCCCGTTCATCAAGGAAGCCCGCGACAACGGCGCGTTCGTGGTGGTGATCGATCCGCGCGCCACGCCGCTGGCCCGCCAGGCCGACGTGCACCTCGCGGTGCGCCCGGGGACGGACCTTCCGGTGGCATTGTCGATTCATCGCTACTTGTTCGAGGAAGGTCACGCCGCGCAGGCGTTCCTCGATGAGCACGCCGACGGCGCAGCAGAGCTGCGCGAGAAGGCGCGGCCGTGGACCTTCGAGCGCGCCGCCGAAGTCAGCGGTGTCGATGCCGGCACGCTTCGCTCGATCGCGGAGCGTTACGCGAAGACCTCGCCCGCGCTGGTGAAGTGCGGCTGGGGTCTCGAGCGCAATCGCAACGGCGGCAGCGCCGCAGCCGCGGTCCTCGCGCTTCCCGCCGTCGCCGGGAAGTTCGGCGTTCGCGGCGGCGGTTACACAATGAGCAACTCGGCATCGTGGGGCATCGAGCGGACCTGGCTCACCGACCAGGAACCGCCGACCCGTGCCATCAACATGAACAAGGTCGGCCGCATCCTGACCGAGCCCGAGGGCGCGCCGGTGAACGTGCTGTTCGTCTACAACTGCAATCCGATCGCGATCCTTCCGGATCAGCGGCGCGTGATCCGCGGCTTCGAGCGTGAAGACCTGTTCACGGCCGTCTTCGATCAGGTGCTGACCGACACCGCGCTGTATGCGGACGTGGTGCTGCCGGCCACGACGTTCCTCGAGCACTATGACTTCGCGCGCGGCTATGGACCGATCACCCTGCAGCTCGGCAAGCCGGTGATCGATGCCGTGGGCGAATCGCGATCGAACACCGATGTGTTCATGGACCTGGCGCGGCGTCTCGATCTGACGATAGAGGGCGATCCGGCCGACGATCTCGACGCCATGCTCACCGTGCTGGCGAACCTGCCGGAGCAGGTCGGCGACGACCTGCGCGATCGATGGATGGCGAAGGCGCCGCACGGCGGCCGTCCGATCCAGTTCGTGGACGTGTTACCCAACACGCCCGATCGGAAGGTGCATCTGTTCCCGCCCGATCTCGACAAGCAGGCGCCGATGGGTCTGTACGGGTATCAGCCGGATCCGGCAACCGCGGAGTATCCGCTGGCGCTGATTTCACCGGCGAGCGAACGCACCATCAGCTCGACCCTCGGCGAATTGACGCGGCCTGAGGTGCGGCTCGAAATGAATCCGGAAGATGCCGGCGCGCGTGCGATCGAGGATGGCGACACGATTCGCGTCTGGAACGCGCTCGGCGAAATGCGCATCACCGTGCTGGTCTCGCCGCTGATGCAGCGCGGCACGGTCGCGATGCCGAAAGGCGTCTGGCGCCGCCACACGAAGAACGGCTACACGTCGAACGCGCTGGTGCCCGATACGCTGGCGGATTTGGGCGGCGGCGCGTGCTTCAACGACGCGCGCGTCCAGGTCGAGAGACTGGAAAGTAAAAAGTAAAAACGAAAAAGGAAAAAGGAAAAAGGGGGGATACCTTTTTCCTTTTAACTTCTTAGTTTTAACTTTCTCTACGCAACCGTCGGCAATTTGCCGCGGCCGCCACGGCTCGCCTGTCCGCCCTTGCGGCCGGCGCGACGCGCTTCTTCAGCTGACCATTCGTGCGCCGTCCCCTTGGCATGAGCGGCGCGGCCGCCCTTGCTGGCAATCTCGCGCTGTTTCTCTGCTGACATCGAGGCAAAACCCCGGCGTGCCTTTCGAATCTCAAACACGGTGACCTCCCATCGGTCGAGTACGCCTATACCTGTTCCCCTCTTAGCGAATTGTGTGCCAGCTCAACAACCTTCGGAATACCGTAAACGATTGATGGCGATGCGGTTATTGCGTTACATTTAATTACAAATAAATACCGCGAAGCTGATGTGCATGGAATCACTACAGATGGGGTATTGCCTGATGAGTATCAATACAATTGAGGTTCGATGATTAAGCGTCTCGTTGTACTGGTTTTCATTGCCGGCGCGTTGTTCGTCATCACGCGTAGTCCGCGCTATGTCGACGCTCGCAAGCAGTTCGACGCCAATCGGGCGTGTTGCGATTTCTCGCTGCTGCAGGCGCTTCGGCTGACCGCGCGTGAAGCAATCGGCGGGGTCACCTATCCATCGGAAATCGGCCAGGACAAATGGGTCATCGGCAAGATCTTTCCGGGCGTGAAGAACGGCTTCTTTCTCGACGTCGGCTCCGGGCACGGCACGATCGGCTCGAACACCAGGGCCCTGGAAGATCTGGGCTGGACCGGCATCTGCATCGATCCTTTTCCGACTTACATGGAGGGACGCACCTGCCGCATGGAAAAGGTCGTCGTCTCCAGCAGCGCCGGCCAGGTCGTGAACTTTCGCACCCACATGGCGCTCGGCGGGATCGAGGACACGCTCGGCAAATGGAAGGCGGAGGCCGAGAAGAGTCCGGCGGTCGAGTTCACGACCACGACCCTTGGGGATGTGCTCGCGGGCGCCAACGCGCCGGCGTTCATTCACTTCATGAGCCTGGATATCGAAGGCGCCGAGCTCGAGGCGCTGAAGGGCGTGCCGTTCGACAAGTATCGATTCGGCGCCATGGCCATCGAACATAACGACGAGGAACCGAAACGATCGGACTTAGTGAAATTCCTGGGAGAAAAGGGTTACCAACGGGTGCACAGCTTCAAACAGGATGATTTTTATGCGCCCCGATGACTAGCTCTGCGTCTCCGCGTCCCTGCGGCTTTTTGATTTGAAGACATCGCAGTCCTCGCAATTCCGGACATCGAACTCGTAGCGGACCACCGGCCAGTACATCGGGTGGGCGCAGTAGACGAGCTGACCGTCGACAATGGTGTGGGAGCCGAGGTCCTCGGGGATGTTGGCGGTGCGACGCGCATACCAGCAATGGCGATGTCGTTCTTCCGCGTCCACCAGGGTGATTCTAACGGGAATGGCTCCGGCCGGGAGGCGTATTCTTGCCGGGAGGCGGATTCTTGTCGGGAGGCGCATTGTTGTCGGGAGTAAAATACTGAAATGGCAATGTGTGGCGGGCCGCCGAGCCCGAACGACAAACCGGTGACCAACAAGAGCGGGCGCGTCGTAAAGTGCGTCAAGTTCCAGAAGGACATGCCCGGACTCGACGCGGCGCCGTGGCCCGGCGAGATCGGCCAGCGCATTTACGAGAACGTGTCCGCGCAGGCGTGGAAGCTCTGGGAGGAGCGACAGAAGATGATCCTCAACGAATACCGGCTGATGCCCTGGCAGAAAGAAGGCCAGGAGCTGATCCGGTCGCAGATGGAGGACTTCTTCTTCGGCGAAGGGTCGGCGCTGCCGCCGGACTACGTGCCGCAGCAAGCGAAATAACAAAGAACAAAGAACGAAAAACAAAAGTTTGTTCTTTGTTATTTGTTATTTGTTATTTGTTATTTGTTATTTGTTATTTGTTCTTTGTTCTTTCATGACGCAATCGGCAACAACGGATCGATCGTGAACTTGAGGCGCGCATGCGCATCGCGCACCGCGCGCTCAGCCTCTCCAGGCGTCTCCCCGCTCGCGAAGATGAATCCCAGGTAGCTCGCGCCTTCCGGCAGCATCAGCAGCTGCTGATCCGGCTTCGCCGTGATCTGCACGTCGTCCACGCCGTCCACCTGCTGCGCGAATTCGACGCCGTCGACGCGCCGGTAGACGCCGTTGCGCGGGATCGGGATCATCATCACCGCCGACGCGCGCCCTTCGCGGCGCCAGTGCCGCATCGGGTCGCCCATGGCGTGGCGGAGCAAAAATTCCTCGAAGCCGATCGCCATGCCGCCGTGCTCGAATCGCAACGCTTTCGCGCAGAGCCCGCCGATCGGGCGAGCCGCCACTTCGAGCACACAGACACCGCGGTCGTTGACGCGGCACTCGGCGTGAATCGGACCGTGATGCAGCCCGAGCGCGCTGGCGGCATCGGCGACGGCATGTTCGATCTGCTTCAACGTCGCCGCGGTGGCGCGCGACGGCGTCACGTAGATCGTCTCCTCGAAGAACGGGCCCTCGAGCGGATCGGGCTTGTCGAAGATGGCCAGCGTGCGCAACCGGCCGTTGTCGATCACCGCCTCGATCGCGTATTCGAGGCCCGGCACGTACTCTTCGATCTGCACGACGTCGGCTTCCGGATCGCGCAGCTCGCGGACACCGGTGGAGGTCAACAGCCGGCGCACGCGATCGAAGGCCGTGGCAAAGCTGAGCGGATCGTCGGCGCGAATGACGCCGCGGCTGCCTGACAGCACCGTCGGCTTGACGACCACCGGGAACTTGATTCGTTCGAGAAGCGATTGGGCATCGACGCCGATCGGCACGGTGATGTACGACGGCGTGGGGAGGGCGGCGGCCTTCAGCTTGTCGCGCGTCAGCCGCTTGTCGCGCGATGCCGCGGCCGCTTCCGGCGGATGGCCGGGCAGGCCCAGCAGGCGCGATACGTACGCGGCCATGACGGTGGGACGATCGCCGACCGCGAGGACGGCGTTCACGGGCCTGGCCTCAATCGCTTTCAAGACCGAATCGACCGATCGCCATTCCTCGTGAAACCGGACGGGAATCGCGTGGTCACGCCACGGATCGTCGAGTTGATCGCAGCGATCGGTCGCGTAGATCACTTCGACGCCAAGACGCGATGCGGCCTCCGCGAACATGCGCGTCTGATAGCCGGTCGTCGTGGCGAGCAGGAGAACGCGATTCATAGCAGAGCCACCTGCTCTGCGGTGGGTTCAGCTCAACAGTACCAAGGTTCGTTCATGTACGGAATGGCCGAACGTGACGGTAGCACGAGGTCGATCAGGCGTATCGGCGCTGTTGCGCCGCGGATGACATGGGCCAGCTCGCGGACGGCGTCGAAGATCTCCTCGCGCGAGCGCGTCAGCCTGACGCCCGCCAGCGCCATCACCTGCTGCTGCAGCTGATCGACGCGCGGATCGCGATGCGTCCACGGATACGTCAATGTCTTCGCGTCGAAGGGGCCGATGCTCGCGCGAATGTCGTCGAGCTCGAGCAAACGCGACTGCCATGTCACGAGCAGTCGGATGCTCCACTGCACCGGGGCGACGTGCGCGGTGAGTCCGAGTTCCTCGACTACGTTCAGCAGATCGATATAGCTCTCGATCGTCGTCCACGGCGTAAACGCGACGAACGTCGGCACCAGCGTCAGGCCGGCATCGCGGCACGCCGCCGCGGCCGCCATGAAATCCGCGCGCGTATGCCCTTTCTCCAGCTTCGCCAGCACCTCGTCGTCTGCGGATTCCACGGCGCTGGTGATGAACAGGCAACCCGTGCCGGCGAGAACCGGCAGCAAATCACGATGCTTCAGCAGGTGCTCGACCTTGATGATCGCGTCGTAGGTGAGCGACGGGAACTCGCGGTGCAGCGACTCGACGATCTTCCGAGCGTGGGCCGGGCCGTTGAAGAAATCGGGATCACCCAAGGTGATGTGCGTGGCGCCCTGTTCCACCTGCCCGCGAATGTCGGCCAGCACGACGTCGACCGGGACGACGCGGAACTGCCCGTCGTACACGGGGACGATCGGACAATGCCGGCAGCGGTGCTTGCAGCCGCGCGTCGCATCCGTCGCGCCGACAATCTTGCGCGAGCCGTCCGGCATCTGCAGCGACGCATAGCGATCGAGTGCCGGCAGTCCACCACGATCGGGCTGGATGAACCTCAAACGAGGCAACGACGTTTGGAGAGCGACGGCTTTAGCCGTCGCTGCAGATGCCGTCGCTGAACCCGTAGCGATTGCCACGAGCTCTTCTTCCGCTTCCGGCCCCAGCACGATCGCAACGCCGCGCTGCCGCAGCAACGCGTCGTTGAGCGACGCATACAGACCGTACGCGCAAATCGTTGCCGACGGATTGATCGCTCGGACGCGATCGATTACCGGCAACGCGAGACGCGTCGCCGTATGCATCGGCAGATAGAACGCGATGAGGTTGGCCGTCGCAACGGCGTCTGCCAGCAGCTTCTCGCGCGACAAATCGATCGACTCGACGGTGATACCGGCGCGGCGCAGCCATGCCGCCGGAGACGCCACGCCGAACGGCTGGCGTCCCAGGTCATAGGTGTTGATTAGGACGACGTTCACGGTGGGTAACTGACTAGGCGGCCTTCGAGACTTGCGCGGGCATCAGCTTGCGAATCGATGGCGCCGCAATCAACAGGATGATGCCGAGGGCGATCGAGAACCCGGCGACCGCTCCAAACAGCGTCGGCAAGGCGAATGATTCGTAGAGTCCCGCGACGCGGCCGCCGACGAAGTTGCCGATCGACGTGGCGAGGAACCAGATCCCCATCATCAGTCCGCCAATCCGCGGCGGCGCCAGCAGCGTCATCGCACTCAAGCCGACCGGGCTCAGCACGAGCTCGCCGATGGTGTGGAGGAAATATGTTGCCGTCAGCCACATCGGACTGGCCTGTCCGCCCTGGCTCGCCGGAATAACCAGGATGGCAAATCCCAACCCCGCGAAGACCAGGCCCCAGCCGAACTTGGTCGGCGCGGAAGGCTCCGTGCCCGCCGCCGACATCCTGACCCACACCCATGCCATGACCGGGGCAAAGATCCACAGGAAGAACGAGTTCATCGACTGGAACCAGCTGCTCGGGAAATCGAAACCAAGCAACGTGGTCGCCGTGTTGCGCTCGGCAAACAAGTTCAGTGTCGACCCGGCTTGTTCGAAGACCGACCAAAACAGCGACGCCGCGAGGAACAGCACGCCGATCACGTACAACCGCTTCCGTTCTTCCGCGGTCCACTCGCTCGACGAGTACAGCCAGCCGAAAAATCCGACCGTCACGGTTAGCAATAACACACCGGCGGCGTCCGCGATCTGTCGTGCGGTGATCGGAATCGTGCCGGTGTAGGCGCCAACGCCGATGATCAACGCAAGCGCAAAAAACACGCCTCCCGCAATTTGCGCCTGGCGGCGCCACCGCGCGCGCTGGTCCGGCGTCGCCGGCGCAGGATGCTGCCCGACGTCGCCAAGCTTGCTGCCGCCCAGCACGTACTGGATCAAGCCCAGCGTCATGCCGACACCGGCCGCCGCGAATCCAAGGTGCCAGTTGATCTGCTGCCCGAGGTAGCCGCAGATGATCGGCGCCAGGAAGGCGCCGAGGTTGATGCCCATGTAGAAGATCGAGAAGCCTGCGTCACGCCGGTTGTCTTCCGCCGTGTAGAGCTTGCCAACAATCACGCTGACGTTGCCCTTGAGGAGGCCGGTGCCGATCACGATCAGGAACAGGCCGAGGTAGAACATCGGCAGCACGGCGGCCGCCATGCTGAAGTGGCCGGCGGCGATGAAGACGCCGCCGTAGAGCACGGCACGTCGAGGACCGATCAACCGGTCGGCGAGCCAGCCGCCAGGCAACGTCATGAGATACACCATCGACGTATACAGGCCGTAGATCGCGCCGCCATCTGAATCGCTGAAGCCCAACCCGCCGGCGCTGACCGGCGCCACCATGTACAGCAGCAGCAGCGCGCGCATGCCGTAGTAACTGAACCGTTCCCACATCTCGGTGAAGAACAGCGTCGAAAGTCCGCGGGGATGACCGAAGAAGGAGCGGTCCTGGGCGGTCTGAGCCATTGCGGTTATTGTATCCTTCGAGACAGTGGCCCTCGACGATTACAAGAAGAAGCGGAATTTCGAGAAGACGCCGGAGCCGGAACCGAAGCTCGGCCCGAAAAAGAAGAAGGGCGACGAGCTGTTCTTCTGCGTCCAGAAACATCTCGCCTCACATCTGCACTACGACTTCCGCCTCGAGTGGAACGGCGTGCTGCTGTCGTGGGCGGTGCCGAAGGGTCCCTCGATCGATCCGAAAGACAAACGCCTCGCGATGCAGACCGAGGATCATCCCTACGACTACGGCATGTTCGAAGGCGTGATTCCCGAAGGCTACGGCGCCGGCATCGTCATGCTGTGGGATTACGGCACGTGGGAGCCGGAGAGCGAAGACGTCGATGCGGCGCTGCGAACAGGCGACCTGAAGTTTCGATTGAACGGCTTCAAGCTGAAGGGCTCATGGGTGATCGTCAAGACCCACGGATACGGCGGCGCGCCGAACAGCTGGTTGTTGATCAAACACAAGGACGACTGGGCCGGGCCGGTCAACATCACCGAGTTCGCGCCGCTCAGCGTCAAGACGCCGGATGCCGACTTCGCCGAGATCCTGCAGGGCAAGACGCCGGCGCTGTGGCACAGCAACGCGCCCGCGAAGGGCGGCGACACCGGCGCGATGTTCAAAAAGATCATCGAGAGAGCGTTATCGATGTCGGCTGGGCCGAAGGAAAAGGCCAACACGAAGGACACGAAGAACACGAAGGCAAATAATCAAAAGGCCAGTGCCGCGAAGAAGAGTTCGGCGGTGAAGTCAAAAAAGAAGTCCGCTTCGAAGCGTGCTGCGAAAAAATAAGTCTTCGTGTGCTTCGTGTCCTTCGTGTTTAAAGCCCGAGGCGCTGGACTCTGTCCTTGATCTTGTCCCAGAAGCTTTCTTCACTGTCGGCCGGCGCGATCTGCCAATCCTCTTGTAGCGCGTCCGGAATCGCGAAGCTCGCGGGCCGTCCGTCGAGTTCGACCGTCAGCATCCATCGCAGCAGATGAATGCTGAACGAGCGCACGAGCGCGTGCCGCCTCGCTTCGAAATCGACGAACCGCTGCAGCGGCCGCAGCGCCTCGTCGGCGAGCCGGATCAGTTCCTCGCGCAACGGGTGTGACGGGATCCCCAGGAACGTCGCCACGTTCGCCGGCACGAACTCGCGAATCAGGCAGCCCGGCATCGACGTGAACGGATGCGGCATGTTGCTCTGCATCATGCCGAGCAGCGCCGCGGTCATTTCGCGGCCCTGTGGCGATTCGGCAATTTGCCGCCGCTCGATCAGGGCGGTGGTCGCTTTCGCGTCGGCGACGTTGCGCGGCAGCAGTTGCGGCTCAATCCCCATCAGCACGCCGACCACCAGCCACGCCGCAAGAAAGGACTCCTGCTCTTGCGGCGTCAGCCGCACACCGAGTTTCGCGAGGCCGTCGAGGATCAGCGATGAGAACGTCATCAGCGTGCCCAGCAGATCTTCCTGGTTGATCGGGACACCCAGCTCGCTGGCGTCCCAGGGCGCTGCCTTGTCGACGAGAATCAAATGGCGAATCGCCGCGTGCATCAGGCGCACCTTTTGTGCGGTGCGCACGCCGCGGCCGCCGGGGCCGAGCCCGCCCGGCGACAGGACGTCGACAATGAACTGCGAGGTTTCAAAGAGCCGGCGATTCGGCCGCTTGGCGAGATAGGCCGTGCGATGCAGGACCTGAACGCCCTTCTTCGCCGCATAGGACGACGGCAGCGAGTAACAACAGAGCAGCATCATGATCTCGGGGCCGTGCTCCGAGAACAGGCGCTCCCCTGCCGCTGCGGTCTCCGGCGTGCGCGCGATCGTTTCGCCCGTCTTCTTCAGATACTCGACGACCGGCGCCGGCAGATCGCCCGGTTTCTGATCGTCGCGCATCAGCGTCGAGAGCAGCTTCGCCACTGCCGCCGTGTCGCCGGCCTTGAATACGTCGGCGACGGTGGCATCGGCGAGGTCGTCGCCGCGCATCCGGGCCGCATCGAGAATTGCGTCAGTCACCATGTGATGGCCTTAGAATCTGTCCGTGCTTCCAACAACTATCGACGGCGTCATCGATTGCCTGCAGTCCATCGTCGACGACACGGTCAAGACGCGGTCGCGGCTCGGGTATTTTGCCGCGTTGTACAAGCGAATGACGATGGCGATTCGCGACGGCATGGCGAGCGGCAAGTTCCAGGACAATGCCCGCATCGAGCGGCTGGACATCGAGTTTGCCAGCCGCTACCTCGTGACCCGGGATCAGTACTTCGCCGGGGAGTTGCACGGACAAAGCTGGCTGCAAGCCTACAACGCCACCAACTCCGAGAAGTACACCGTCCTGCAGCAGCTGCTGATCGGCATCAACCCGCACATCATGATCGACCTGGGCGTCGCCGCGGCGCGGACGTGTCCGGGCGCCGAGCTCGCCGGCCTGCAGCAGGATTTCAACACCGTCAACGCCGTCATCCTGGCGCTCTTTCCGATCATCGATGAAGAGCTCGACGATCTGTCGCCGTTCGAGCGGTTTGTTGATCACAGCTTTCTCGGGTTCCTGAAGGACAAGGCCATCGACGTCTCGATCGATGCGGGCCGGAAGTCATCGTGGGGATTCGCCAACTCGCTGGCGTATCTCGATTTGCCCGCGCAGGCGATCGCGATCGGCCATCGTGATCTCGAAACGCTCGGCCTGGGTGAATGCATCCTGAAAATGCCCGCGATCGGCAGCAAGCGCGAAAGCAAGGATGTGGCGCACAACATCCAGGTGCTGAACACTCCGGCTACCGGCGAGGCGAGAACTCCGCAAACCAGTTCTCGACGACCGTAATCTTCGGGCGCTTCGAGCCGCGATCGACGTCGCGGACGACGAGGAACGATTCGCCGTCGGCGCTGACGGAGTAGGCGCGCGTGAGGTGCGCGCGCGACACGGACTCCGCGAACAACAACCGCGGTTTCCCCGACGGTCCTTGATCGCCGATCGTGACCGACTGCAGGCGGCCGGCGCCATCCAGGTAAAACAATTCGCCGCCACGCGGATTCCATTCGCCCTGCGCGCCGGCATCGATCGACACCTGCCATCGCCGGCGCACGTTGGGATAATCCGCGACGAACACCTGCGGGATGCCCGCTTCACTCGACGCGTAGGCGATCCAGTGCCCGTCCGGAGAAAAGCGCGGCTGGAAATCGAACGCCGGCGATCGCCGGATCGACCGCGGCGGCGACGATTTGTCGAGCGGCGCCGCCCAGACGTCGGTGCGCGTTTTCGGATCGAGCAGGATGTAGGCAATCGACTTGCCGTCGGTCGAGAGATCGGGCTGGCTCGCGCCAGGCACGAGCACGGTGGGCTCGCTGGCGCCGCCTTCCATGCGCATGGCGCAGACGCCGCCCTCGCGGCCGGTGGCTCCGCAACTGAACAACAACCGCGATCCGTCCGGATCCCATTCCGGATCGCCGCGCGTGCCGGTCAGCGTCAATCGCGTCGAGACGCCGGTGGCGACATCCATCATAAAGAGATCGTCACGCTCACCTGTTGGCGCGACATAGGCGATGCGATCGCCGTTCGGCGACAAGGCGGGATGACGCAGACCCGCGGCAGGCTCTCCGAGATCACGCACGACAGCGCCCGCGCGATTCACGAGGCTGATGCGCACCTGGCCCCATGTCTCGTCATTGACGTACACGAGCGTGCCATCGGCAGCGACGCTCGGCCGCAAACCTTTTGACGCGACCAGGAACGGCTCGCCGGTCGGGCGCAGCGTGCGCTCGTCGACGGCGATCGCCCAGATGCCGGGATTCGAGTCGACGCGCTGAAACACCAGGTGCCCGCTCCGCGAAAACGCCGCATGACGGATCACTTGCGGCACCGGTCCGAACAGCACGGTGCGCTTGCCGTTTTCGAGCGTGTCGATCGAATGCTGGTTGTTGGTCTGATGCGAGATGAACAGCGGACGGCCGGCCGCGATCGTCACGTCGTGATAGTCGAGCACGCCGGTGTCGATGTCGATCAGCGGCGAGGGATCGCCGCCTTCGGAAGACACGCGGTAAATCGGACCGTTGCCCATGCTGAAAAACATCTGCCCGTCGGAGTCCCACCCGGCGCCGCCGGCCTCCACGAACGGGCCGGCCATTGTCGCGATCGTGACGGCGGGCCCGCCGGTGATCGGCGACTTCCGCAGTTGATCGCCGACCGCGTACGCCACCCATGCGCTGTCGGGCGACCACGTCGGCGCGATCGCCTTGCTCGTGCCGGCAAGCTCTCGAGCGGTGAGCTGACTCAGCTCACGCACCCAGAGGCGACCCCCGGCCGGATACACAATGCGGCGGCCATCCGGCGAGATGACGACGCCCTGGCCCGGTCCGGTATCGCCGGCGAACGTGCCCGGATCGTCGCCAAGTCCGTCGGCCTCCAATTCGAACTTTCTCAGCGGACCGGAGCCATCGGCGGCGCGATTGATCAGGATCGCGGCGACATAAATCGCGCCGGCGATCGCTGCCAGCGACGCGGCGATCGTCAGCCAGCGCGTGAAGTTGCGGCGCCGCGCCAGCGCGATTGCGCCGATGAACGCCGGATTGGTGGAGCCATAGTCGAAGCTCGCGTCACCGAGATCGCGAAGCCGGCTGCGCACGTCCTTTTGCAGGCATCGGTGCAGCAGCGCCTTGAGCCCGTCGGGTGTGTCCGGCGGCAATGCGCTCCAGTCCGGTTCCTGGCTGAGCACGGCAACGATCGTGTCCGCCGGCGTGGCGCCGTAGAACGCGCGCTTGCCGGTGAGCAGCTCGTAGACAACGGCGCCGAACGACCAGATGTCGGATCGACGATGGACCTCCTGGCCCCGCGCCTGCTCGGGACTCATGTACGGCGCGGTCCCCATGATCGATCCCGTGGTCGTCACGGTCTGCTGGTGAATCTGCGTGTCGACGGCCTGTTCAACGGACTTGGCCAAACCGAAGTCGAGCACTTTGACGCCGCCGTCGGGACGCACGTGAATGTTGGCCGGCTTCAGATCGCGATGGACGATGCCGCGATCGTGCGCGACGGTCAGCGCATCGGACACCTGCTTCGCGATGCGCACCACGTCGGGCACCGGCAGCGGGCCTTCGAAGAGCCTGACCGCGAGCGTTTCGCCCTCGATCAGCTCCATCACGATCGCCGGCGCGCCTTCCCACTCCTCGACGCTGTGAATCGTGGCGATCGCCGGATGATTCAACGACGCGAGCAGCCGCGCCTCGCGTTCGATTCTCGCGAGGACCATCCCATCGTCACTGACGCGGTTGGCCAGCACCTTGATCGCGACGTCGCGACCGAGCTTGGTATCGCGCGCGCGATAGACCTCGCCCATGCCGCCGGAGCCGATCAGGCTGAGGATTTCGTAGACGCCGATGCGCGTGCCGCGGGGAATCGCCATCGATCAGGTCAGCATCCGTTGCGAGAGGACCGACCACACCGCGTACGAGAGGCGCTGGCGATCGTGACGCGCGATCTCCGAGCGCCAGAACTGACCGATGACCGGTTCCGTTGCGGCATCAAGATCGCCCAGGGGCAGCGGATGCTTGTGCTCGGCGGCGTAGCGATCGACGGCTACCTGCGACGGATGCCCCTGGTTGGCGATCAACACATCGACCTTGCGGCCAATGGTCTTGCTGATCCACGCCACTTCGTCCGCGGCGGTGAAGCCCTGCATGCCCTGACCTTCGGTGAGCAGGTTGCTCACGACGATCACCGGGCCCTTGACCGACGAGATGACGTCGGCGACGCCGTCGACCAGCAGCGTCGGCATCAAGCTGGTGAAAAAACTTCCGGGGCCGATCACGATCGCATCGAACTTCCCAATCGCCGTCCGTACCGCGGGATGAATCGGCGCCGGCGGCTCGAGCCAGACGCGCGTGACGTGATGTCCGCGCGCGTGACCTTGATCGACTTCGACTTCGCCGCGCGTGATCTCGCCGTCCGCGTATTCCGCGCAGAGCGTCGCCTGCTCGACGCTGATCGGCCACACGCAGCCGCGGCACCCGAGAAGCGCGCGCAATCCGTCGACGGCGGCCAGGAAGTCGCCGCTGTAACGCTCCATCATCGAGAGCAGCAGGTTGCCGCCGGTGTGGCCGCCGAGACGCGCGTGCTCCATGGTCGGCAGGCGCGCGAGCAGCACGCGGCGCGCCTCGCCTTCGTTGCGCGACAGCGCGAGCGCGCAGCGCAACACGTCGCCCGGCGGCAGGACGCCGAGCTCGTCGCGCAGCTGTCCCGAGCTGCCGCCCGAGTCGAACATGGTGACGACAGCGTTGAGACGGAGCCAGGGATTACGTTTCAAACCGCCGAGCAGGCTCGGCAGTCCGGTGCCGCCGCCGAAGCAGCCCAGGTTGATTTCGCGAAGGCGCATAATGCGAACAGCAGGGACGAACGAGACGTATTCTATAAGAGATGGCTACTTCTCACGGCGGTGCCGCCGCCGTCGCCCTGCACGATCTCCAACACATCTTCGGCGAGCGGCTTCAAGCGGTGGTGGCGTTCGGCCGGCCGGACGCAAACCCGTCGCCGTGCCTCGCCGTGGTCGACGCGATCACGGCAGCCGATCTCGACGAGTGCGCGGCGCGCGCGGCGTCGTGGCATCGCGCCGGCTGCGGCACGCCGCTGTTGCTGACGCAGGATGAATTCGCCGGCTCCCTCGACGCGTTCCCGATCGAGTACGGGGAGATTATCGAGACGCATCGTGTCATCTACGGCGTGAATCCGTTTGCCGGCCTGACCATCAAGCCGGAAGATCTCCGGCGGGAATGCGAAACGATGGTCAAAAGCCACCTGCTGCACCTGCGCGAGAACTACATCGAGTGCCGCGGGCGCCAGTCGCATGTCTCGGCACTGGTCGCCGAAGCGGCACCGCACTTCGCGCTGATCCTGCGCCGGCTCGCCCGGCTGGACGGCTCCCCCGCCGAAACCAACTCGGACCTGAGCGCCTATGCCGCGCGCCGGCCGGGACTCGACGCCCGCGTTGTCGGCGACTTGCTGGCGATGGCTGGACATCACTCCTCGGGGGTCGACGCGATTCGGATTTATCCCGGCTACCTGGCCGCGGTCGAGCAACTGTGGCACTTCATAGATGGCTGGCGGGCCGCACCACGCTGATGAAACATTTCATCGTCCTGTGCGCAGTGCTGTTGACCCTGAGCGAGCACGTTGGCGCCGAAGGCGCGAGCGCGCGAGTCGAAGGGCAGGAGCAAATTCCGGAACTCACCGCCCCTGTCAACGACTTCGCCGGCGTGATCGATCCGCAGTCGAAGGACGACATCGAGGCGCTCGTCCGCAAGCTGCAGAACGCGACCGGCGACGTGATCGTGGTGGCCACGATCAAGACGTTTCAGCCCGCCTACGGGGACCTGAAATCGTACGCGGTGACGATGTTCGAAAACCGCGGCAAGGGCATCGGCGAGAAGGGCAAGGACAACGGCGCGCTGATCGTGCTGGCGATCGACGATCGCCAGGTGCAGATCGAAACCGGCTATGGCCTCGAGGGCTTCATCACCGACGGGTTCGCGGGTGAAACCAGCCGCTCGATGACGCCGTTCTTCCGCAACGGTGATTACGGCCAGGGCCTGCTGTCTGGCACGACACGCCTCGCGCAGCGGATTGCTGAAGCCCGCGGCGTCAATCTCGATCTCGCGCCGATCGCGCAGCCGCAGTCGGAGCGTCGCAGCGGCGGCCGGTTTCCAATCGGCTTCTGGGTCGTCCTGCTGATCATCATCTTGAACATTGGTCGCCGCGGCAGACGCCGCCGTCGCCGATGGGTCAGCGGCGTCGGACCGTTCGGTCCGTTTGGCGGTGGATTCGGCGGTGGCGGGTTTGGCGGCGGTGGCTTTGGTGGCGGTGGATTCGGCGGGTTCGGCGGAGGCCGCTCCGGTGGCGGCGGTGGTGGTGCCAGTTGGTGATAGTGATAGAAAGGGAGATATGAACAGTCTGAAGCGTCTGCTTGTGGTTGTGCTTTTGACCGGCGCGGCGTTGGCCTCGTCCGGGTGTTCCTACAACCGCTTTGTCGGCCAGGAAGAGGCCATCAAGGCGCAGTGGGCCCAGGTCGAGAACCAGCTCCAGCGGCGCAACGACCTTATCCCCAACCTCGTGGAATCCACGAAAGGGTTCGCGCAGCAGGAACGCGATGTGTTTCAGGCAATCGCCGACTCGCGCGCGAAGCTCGCGGGCGCCGGAACGCCGGATCAGAAAATGGCGGCAGCCAACGAGCAGAGCTCTGCCCTCGCCCGCCTGCTCGTCGTCGTCGAGCAGTATCCGACGCTGAAATCGGATGCGACCTTTGCCAGGCTGATGGATGAACTCGCGGGCACCGAGAATCGAATCGCGGTCGAACGGATGCGCTATAACGAAAAGGTCCAGGAGTACAAGACCGCGCGGCGCTCGTTCCCGGCGAACATCACGGCCGGAATCTTCGGATTCAAGGACGACTACAAGCTGTTTGAGGCGCCTCCTGAGGCGAAGGTTGCGCCGAAGGTAGATTTCAGCCGTCCGAAGCAGTAGCTTTCAAAGGCAAAAGGCAGAAGGCATAAGGCAAAACGAAGGTTTTCGCCGTAATTTTGCCTTTCGCCTTTTGCCTTCTGCCTTCCAACCCTTCAAGTATCTTTGCCATCCAAACATATGCCGGTGGACGACGTCGTCCTTGCGACTCAAGGGGATACGGCGGCTTTCGAACGGGTATACCGGGCCCACATGCCGCGGATTTTCAATCTCGCGCGGCGGATGGCCGGACCTGACGCAGCCGAGGAACTGACGCAGGACGTGTTCGTCCGGGCGTGGCAGAAGCTCGCGCTCTTTCGAGGCGAGTCTTCCTTCGCGACCTGGTTGCATCGGCTGGCCGTGAACGTGATCATCGAGCGCTTTCGAACGCTCGGCACGCAGCGGGAGAGGTTCCTGGCGGATAGCGAAGCGGTGCTCGACGTGGCGCCGGCGGTTCGCACGAAGCACATGGACCTGAGCATGGATTTACAGGCAGCGATCGAGCAGCTGCCGCCCGGCGCACGGCAGGTGTTTGTGCTCCACGACGTCGAGGGCTACAAGCACGAGGAGATCGGCGACATGCTCGGGGTATCGCCGGGCACGTCCAAGTCGCAGCTGCATCGCGCCAGGCAAACGCTGCGAGCGCTGTTGACGCAGAAAGTTGAATCGTAGAGGCGGGTCTTCAGACCCGCCTTCGAGAGAACACGATGAGCGAACAACGACGATTCGGTGAATCCGATTACGAGCCGCTGAAGCAGGACGACGTCCTGAAGCAGGCGGTCAGCGAATGGCGCGATGAAATGCCGTCGCGCGATCTGTGGTCGGGCATTCAGTCGCGAATGGGTTCGACTCAGTCGCCGGCGTCGCAGACGCCGACGACTTCGCTCACCACAAGTCGCCGCGTCAGCTTCACGCTGCCGCAGCTCGCGATGGCCGCGTCGCTTTTGACCGCGGTCGCATCGGGCGCAACGTGGATGATCGCGCATCCGCCGGCGGCCGAGAGCAACGAGCCGGTCATCCAGGCCTACGGCAATCCGGAAGACGAAACCGAGGGCAAGATCGTCCAGGCGAATTTCGCGGACGCGCAGTTCAATGCCGCGGTCGACGACCTCGAGACGATTCTTCGCGAGGAGCGCGACCGGCTCGATCCGCGCACCGTGCTGATCATCGAGCGCAACTTGAAAGCCATTGACGATGCAATCAACGAAGCCAGGATGGCGTTGGACAACGACCCGGCAAACCCCTATTTGAATTCACATCTGGCGGACGCGCGCCGGCGCAAGCTCGACCTGCTGCGTCATGCCACCACGCTCGCTTCAGCAGGCGGAGATTGATGCAGATGAATCGATTCCCCATGTTCGTGCTGGCCGCGGTCGCGTTCAGCACGCCGTCATTCGCGCAGCCGCGTGACGCGTCGAACGACGCGCAGCAGCCGATCCAGGCGCGGCCCGGCGGACCCGAAGTCGGCCACGGCTCAGAGAAGACCGTTGATGTCACCAAAGGCACGCGCCTCGTCCTGAGCAATCAGGCCGGCGAGGTGGTGGTGCGCTCGTGGGATCAGGATCGCGTGCGCATCCAGGCCTCGCACGGCGTTCGCGAAACGATCAGCGCCGAAACGACCGACAACACGCTCCGCATTCGCACCCAGCGCACCGGCGGCAGCCGCGGCCCCGGCGGCCTCGTTGATTACCAGATCACGGTGCCGCGCTGGATGCCGGTGAATCTCACGGGCACGTATCTGGATGCCACGATTGAAGGCACGGCCGCCGAGGTCACCGTGGAGACGGTTCACGGCAATGCGAAAGTCACCGGCGGCAACGGCAACGTGTCGCTGCGATCGATCGAAGGCGTCATCACCGTCGACAAGGCGAACGGCCGCGTGCAGGCGACGACGGTCAATGAGGGCATCCGCATCACGAATTCGCAGGGTGAGATCACCGCGGAGACCACCAATGGCAACATCTTCATCGACAGCGCGCAGACGTCGAATCTCGAGGCCTACACGGTGAACGGCGAAGTGACGTTCAACGGCACGATTCGCGACAACGGCGTCTACAAGCTCGGCACGCACAACGGCGACATCCGCGTCGGGCTTGGCGGCGCCAACAACGCGACGATCTTCGTGCGCACGTTCCAGGGCGATTTCGCGGCCGACTTCCCGGTGCAGCTGCCCGAGGGACAGCATCCGCGCAGCGGCAGCAAGCGCTTCAACTTCACGCTCGGCAGCGGCAGCGCGCGCATCGAGCTGCAGTCGTTCGGCGGCGACATTGTCCTTGCCCGCAAGGCGATCACGAGCCGCGAAGAAGAGCGTCAGCGCCGGCGGCAGGGATTGCCGCCGGTGGCCAAGCCGCCGCAGCCGGGCCAACCGCCGCAGCCCTCTCCAACGCCGACACCGAAGCCGCCCAAACCGCCCGGCTTCGACGATGCGAAGTGGGATGCCGCCGAGTGGGCGACGGATTTCGCCGATCACCTCGACACGCATATCCAACACGACGTTGAAGAGAACGTCGAAAAGAACTTTCAAGAGAATTTCGAGATGAACTTCGAGAAGACGTTCGACAAGACGTTCGAAAAGTCGTTCGGCAGCATCTTCAAAAAGCAGTAAGACGGCGCCAGGGTGCCGGCTGGCGCGCGCCAGCCGGCCTCAGTCAACACCGCTTTACGGCATCCAGCCAAGCTGCTTCAAGCTCGCGACGTCATTCCAGATCTTCGTCATGTGCTTGATCTGGCCATTGTCGAAATCCATCACATAGACGTAGTCTGCCTCGACCTGCTTGCCGGTGGCGGGCACCGGACCAGGGCCTGTGTTGGTGCCGCGAAACACTCCGAAGGCGGCGACGCTGTTGCGCTTCTCGTCGACAGCGAACGAACGAATCTCATAGTTCCCGTCCGGTAAGGGCGAAAACATGCCCTTCATCCAATTCGTGTAACCCTCAACGGTATCGATGCCGGTCAACGCATCGGCTTGCGCCGAGAAGGTCGCATTTGGCCGGCAATACTGCTTGCACGCTTCCCAGCCTTTGCCGGTCTCGCACGCGTCAAAGAATTTCTCGGCACTCTCACGAATCGAGCTCATGTCAACGCTCCTTTGTGCATCCCGTTCCGGGGGGCATCAGTATGGATCAAGCCGCCGTGCAATATCATCACCTGATGCCGATCATCGACACCCTGCTGCCCGAATTCGATCGCGAGATGGGACTCACGCGCGGCGCGCTGGAGCGAGTGCCCGACGGTCGCTTTGATTTCAAGCCGCACCCGACCAGCGTCACGCTCGGCCGGCTCGCCGAGCACCTCACCGAAATGCCCCAATGGGCGACGATCACCATGACGCAGGCCGGCATCGAGATGACCACCCAGCGTCCCACGGACTACGTGCGCCCGTCGACGCGCGCGGCAGTGCTGGCGCAGTTCGACAAGTACCTGAAAGAGGGCCGCGGTAACGTCGCGGGCAAGACCGACGCGGAGTTCAACGCCCCGTGGACGCTGAAGGCCGCGGGCAAGGAAGTGTTCATGATGCCGAAGGCCGCGGTGATGCGGAACTTCGTGATGAATCACATGATTCACCACCGCGGCCAGCTCATGGTGTATCTGCGCATGCTCGGCGTGCCGGTGCCGTCTATCTACGGACCGAGCGGCGACGAGCAGATGTAGGTTCTGTGGACGGCCCCGGTTTGCCCATGTAGGTCGTTAGATAGGCAATCAACTTCGCGAAATCCTCCTCTTTGCCGTCAGCGCCTTTCGACCGCATGTCATTGACGATCCGCGTCCATCCTTCTTCCGTTTCCCGCGTGGAGACAGTGAATATCAGGTCGTGGCACCCGGCGCAGAGATTGGGCAGCAGTTCTTTGCCCGGACCATCAGGCAGCTCTTGCCCGCCGAACCCCGGAAGCAACCGTGCGTGACGCCGCCGTCTTGTGGGCGTGCAGCGCCGTAGCGGCGACCACGGCGACCAATATCGCGGCCGCGCCGAGCATCGCTCGTGACTTGACTGGCATCGTCGGCTTACTTCTCTTTCTTTTCCCGGGCCCGCGACAGCGCGCGGCGTGCGTCGTCGAAGTGGCGCTCCATGCAGGCGCCGGCGGCCTTCGGATCCTTCGCGGTGATCGCATCGACGATGTCCTGGTGCGACTCGACCACGCGTAACACCTGCGCCTGGTCGCTGCGACTCTCCATGCCCGCGCGCACCGACGTCGCCATCGCCTCGCCCAGCGCGCTCGAAATGATCGCAAATAACGGATTGCCTGTCGCCGTGCCGAGGCACTCATGAAAACTCACATCGTGCTGGACGAAGGCGTCGATGTTACGCCGGGCGCGCTTCATGCCGCGGACGGCGCGATTGAGGACATCGATATCAGCCTCGCTGCGTTTCTCGGCCGCCAGCTCGGCGGCCCGGACCTCGATCGCCGAGCGTAGATCCAGCGCCTGTTCCGGCGAGGCTTGCTGCGTCGCCAGCGCGTGCTGCAGCAGGTGAATCAACGACGTGCTGCGGAGTGCGCCGACGCGGGGCGATCGCCCGTTCGAGATCTCGAGGATGCCCGCGCTCTTGAGCGCGCGATATGCTTCGCGCACGATGCCGCGGCTGATCTTCAGATCGGCGCTCAGTTGCACCTCGGACGGCAACCGCTCACCGGAGGCGAGGCGATTGGTGCGAATGTGATCCATCAGGTGATGCGCCACCCGATCGGACAGGTTGCGATGCTGTTGGACGGTGGCGAGCGCGGCGGACGATTTGTTCATGGCAGTTTGAAGGCGATCAGACTGTCACCGGCGACATGGTCATAATAACCGCCACCGGACGCGAAAATCGCGACGTACTGCTTGCCGTCACGCGCGCGATACGTAATCGGCGTCGCGTAGGCCCCGGTCTCCAGCTGCGTTTCCCAAATCACCTTGCCGGTCTTCGCATCGAAGGCGCGGAAGCGGCGATCGTTGGTCGCACCGATAAACACCAGCCCGGTCGCCGTCGCGATCGAGCCGCCCATGTTCATCGTGCCGGTGCCCGTGATGCCCTTGGCCTCGAGCTCCTCGACGACGCCGAGCGGCACACGCCAGGCTTCCTCGCCGGTATTGACATTGATCGCGACCATCTCGCCCCAGGGGCCGACCTGGCACGGGTAGTACTTCTCGCCATACCAGAACCGCGCGAAGTTGCCCCACGGGCTGTTCCGGGTGTAGGTCAACGGCGACTTCGGCGGCGCCGGAATCACCCGCCCGACGTCGGCGAGGTTGAGGGTGTTATAGAAGAGCAGACCTTCCGACGGGCTGTACGACCCGCCATGCCAGTTGGTGGCGCCGAGGGTACCCGGGAACTGGATCGACAGCGTAGTGTTGTAGCGCGTGAACGGACCGTCGTTGCGCAATCCGCCGTCGGTCGCCATCATGTCCGCGCACGCCTTCTGCTGTTCGGGCGTATAGTTGGCCATCTCACTCGGCTTGAAGCTCTGGCGCGCGAGCGGTTTCGGCTTGACCGGAACTGGCTGGATCGACCAGCGATTGTCTTCACCGGGCACATCGCTTTCCGGCACCTTGAATTCCTGGATATCGTAAAGCGGCTTGCCGTTACGACGATCGAGGATGAAGATCAATCCGGTCTTCGATGTCGCCGCCACCGCCGGAATCCGCTGCCCGTTGCGCGTCACGTCGACGAGAATGGGCGCGGACGCGGGATCGAAGTCCCACGTATCGTGCCGAATCATCTGGTAGTGCCAGCGATATTTGCC
Source organism: Cyanobacteriota bacterium (assembly GCA_019752015.1). Classification (GTDB taxonomy): domain Bacteria; phylum Acidobacteriota; class Vicinamibacteria; order Vicinamibacterales; family UBA2999; genus 12-FULL-67-14b. The sequence goes on from JAIEMQ010000044.1 coordinate 22,493, forward strand.
AGTGTCGGCGTCGAGCGCCACGATTGAACCGCTGAACAGGTTGGCGCCCCTCCGATCGCCGCCGTAGAAGTCATAGCTCGGCGATCCGATCGGCAGATACACAAGGCCGAGCGCGGGATCGACGCTGATGAATCCCCACGTGTTGGCTCCTGAGCGGTTCTTCCAGCTGTCGCCTTGGAACGTCTCGTGGCCGAACTCACCCGGCTGCGGCACGTGATGGAACTGCCAGACCATCTTGCCGGTCTTCAAGTCCCAGGCGCGCGTGTCGCCGGCGTACCCCAACGCCGGTGATTCCTGCACACGCGCGCCCGTGATGACGAGGTTCTTGTAAACCTTAGGCGGCGACGACAGGCTGACGCGGCCTTCAGGGAATCCATTGGTGATGCCCTGGCGGAAATCGACCTTGCCGTTGTCGCCGAACGTCGAAACCGGTGCGCCGGTGCGCGCATCCAGGCCGACGAGGAAACCGCCCGACTCGAACAGCAGCATCGGCCCGGCGCTGCCGTCGCCCGGCCAGTACTCGACGCCGCGATTGGTGACGGCACCGGGGCTGTTGTAAACCCACAGCTCTTTGCCCGTGTGCGCCTCGAGCGCAATCACGCGGTTGTAAGGCGTCGGCATATACATGATGCCGCCCACGACAATCGGCGACGCCTGCGAACCACGCATGCTGGGGCCCGCGTTGCGGCCACCGCCTCCACCACCGCCCGCGGGCGCGGGTGCCGGTGCGCCGGCAGCCGGCGCCGGCGGCGGCACGAACGCGTGATACGTCCACGCCCGCGTGAGCGACTTCACGTTGGCGGGCGTGATCTCGGTCAACGACGAGTGACGAGTGCTTCCCGCATCGGCGCCGTAGGTCGGCCAGTCACCGCCAGCAGGCGGCTTGCCTTGTCCGTGACTGACATTGGTCGTCACTGCGACGAAACCGGCAACGACGGCGAGCTTGCAAAGCGTCTTCACCACGGCAATTTCCCTTCTTACCCGCGCGCTACTTGAGCGGCTTGCCCTTCACGGTCGCCTGATCGACGACCGCCTGATCTCTCGACAGATTCGGATTGCCCGCGCCAGGGCCGCGGCCACCGCCGCCACCGCCGCCCGCTGGACGCGGCGTGGTTGCATTTCCTCCGGCGACATACAGCCACATATCCACCTGCGTCTTCGATGTGTTCAGCTGTCCGTGCCAGGTCTGGTTGTTCGGCGGCGCCAGGAACGTGCTGTACTGCGGCATCTCCCGCAGCTCGCTGCCAAGCATCAACAACGCATTGCCCGGCGTCAGCTTCGTCCAGATCTCGTCGGCGCCGGGACCGTGCGTATGCGGGGCCGCCATCGTCATCGGCGCAAGCATCACCAGCAGCACGCGACCGGTCATGCCGTCGGCCTGGGTGAACAGGCACTTCGACATGTTGTTCCAGTGCGCGTTCTCCTCGCAGAACGGCAGCAGCGCGACATCGCGCACGAGGATGTCCTTGCGAGCCACGGCGTTCGCCGGCCACTCGGTCATCACCATTTCGAGCGGTTCGACGGACGTGTTGATGAAGCGCCGCTTCACGTCCGGTGGAATCAACATCGTGATGCCGTTGCGCAGATCCCACGACTGCGTGCCATCGTCGAGCCGCCCTTCGCCGCTCACGACGTAGAACAGGAACTGGCTGTTGAGGCTCATCAGCGGCGTGCTGAACTTCGGCAGCAGCGTCGCCCGTGCCACCTGCGTGCGGAACTCGAGGACCGCACCGTCAGGACCGGGCACATTCGGATCGCCGTGACGCAGAATCTCGCGCGTCAGCAAACCGCCATTCGACAGGCGCGCGGTGGAGTTGGCTGGATCGACGAAGAAGCGCCCGACCTGAAAGCCGGTGCGATCGTTCGGCATGGGTTCTCCGCCGCCGCCGGCGGGCCTTGCGGCCTGCGGTGGCGCGGCGGCACCAGGCGCCTGCGGCTGACCACCTTGCGCGGCGAGGGTCGCGCCGGACACAACACTCACGCCGATGACGAGGAACGGGAGCATTCGCTTCATGATCATGTCCTTTGAGCTTCCATTCACGATCAACGCTGCACGCGGCCGGAGCCGCCTCCGCTCAGCAACGCTTTGACTTCATCCAGACTGACGCGATTGATATCGCCGGGGACCGAATGCTTCAAGCAGCTGGCCGCCACCGCGAAATCCAGCGCGCCCTGCGATCCAAGATTTGTCTGCATGCCGTAGATCAGTCCCGCGGCAAAGCTGTCGCCCGCGCCGACGCGATCGACAATGTGCGCAATGTCGTAGGTGCGGCTGAGCAGGAAATCCTTGCCGTCGTGCAGGCATGCCGACCACACGTTGTGCGACGCGCTCTTCGATTCGCGCAGCGTCACGGCAATGCCGCGCAGGTACGAGTACTCGCGCAGCACGGCTTCCGTCAACCCGCGATAACTCGAGCGATCGAGCGCGCCCGCATGCACGTCCACGTCGGACGCGACGCCAAGCGCCATCTGGATGTCTTCTTCGTTCGCAATGAGGACGTCCGACACCTTGACGAGATCGGGCATCACTTCAGATGCCTTCTTGCCCCACTTCCAGAGATTCTTCCGGAAGTTGAGATCGCAAGAAACGGTGATGCCCATGCTGCGCGCGGTACGCGCGGCTTCAAGCGCCAGGCACGCGGCAGCCTGGCTGACCGCAGGCGTGATGCCGGTGACGTGAAACCATCCGGCGCCGGCGAACACGCGCGGCCAGTCGATTTTTACCGAGGCGAGCGCGAAGGCGCTGCCTTCACGATCGTAGACGACGCGGGAGGCGCGCTGGCTCGCGCCGGTCTCGAGAAAGTAGATGCCCATGCGCCCGGTCGATCGCGCGATGTGCGAGGTGTCGATGCCGAAGCGGCGCAGCTCGCCGATCGCCGCATCGGCGAGCGGGTTGGCCTGCGGAAGGATGGTCACGTAAGCAGCGGGCAGACCCAGGCTCGCGAGCGACGCAGCCACGTTGGCTTCGCCGCCGCCGAACGTGGCATGCAACGTCGGACATTGCAGCAGGCGCTCGAACCCGGGCGGCGTCAGCCGCAGCATGATTTCGCCGAATGTGACGGTGGTGGCAGGCATCGTTACGCCTCTCGCGCCTTCCGAATCGTGGCAAGCAGCTGGCGCGCCTTCGCCGAGATCGCGTTCATGTCGTCGCCTTTGGTCAGCTCACTGCCGACGCCCAGCGCCACACAGCCGGCGCGGATCCACTGCTCGGCGGTTTCAACGGACACTCCACCGGTCGGCATCAGCGGCGCGTGCGGCAGCGGCCCGCGCACGGCCTTGACGAAGGCCGGACCAAGCACTTCGCCGGGGAACACCTTGACGATGTCGGCGCCGTCTTCGAGCGCGCGAATGATCTCACCCGCCGTGCCTGCGCCCGGGAGGTATGCAACCTGATACCGGCGGCACAATAGCGCCGTCGCCGCGTCCGACGCCGGGCTGACGATGAACTGCGCGCCGGCGAGAATCGCGGCGCGCGCGGTCTGAGGATCGAGCACTGTGCCCGCGCCAATGGCGATGTTTCGATTCGCGTAGCGTTTCCCAAGCTCGGCGATGGCCGCCGTGGCGTTCGGAACCGTATAGGTCACTTCCATTGCCTGGACGCCGCCGTCGACGCACGCGTCGGCGATCCGCGCGGCCTGTTCGGCGCTCGACGCGCGGATCACGGCGACGAGTCCGGGCCCGGTGATTTTTTGCAGGATGTCCAGTTTGACCAAAGGCAAATCCGGCGTAGTATGTCATCCGGCCTCGACCTATTCAACAGGTTCTTGGGTCCACAACGTCACAACGCTATATATTTCGACCCATTCATGACTCGACGCGTCCAACTGCACTGCGATGTCGCGATTGATCCGGAACGCGCCGCAGAAGCCGAACAGTATTTCGAAACGATTTACCGTCCGGAGGCGGCGAAATTCGAGGGCTACGTCGACCTGCAGCTGTTGAAGCTGCGCGGCGCGCTCGAAGGACAGGCGCCCGCCGGCATGACCCACCGCTTCTCGATCACCTACACGTCGGAAGATCTCCGCATGGCGTGGGTCCATTCGGACGTGCACCAGGTCGTCTGGCCGAAGTTCTCGACCTATCTCACGTCCCATAAGTTCGACTTCATCCTCTTCGAAGTGATCTAAGTGAATCGAACAGGACGCCGACACGAAATCGCGCCGACGCCCACTGAGGTGTCCGTCGTGCTCCGCGCCAAGGCCCAGATCGGCGAAGGGCCGGTATGGGATGCGCGCAGCCAGCGCCTTTACTGGGTCGACATCCCCGCGCAGCAGCTTCACGTCTTTAATCCGGCGGACGGAACGAACGCGACCTACACGTGCCCTGACATCGTCACCTCGGTGTCGCCCCGCGCCGGCGACGGCGTATTGCTGACGCTGCGCCGCAGCTTCGCATTCTTCGACGAGAAAACCGGCGGGGTCCAGACGATCGCGGAAGTCGAACCCGGCATGCCGGGGAATCGTTTCAATGACGGCAAGACCGATCGCCGCGGCCGTCACTGGGCTGGCACGATGGGCGATGTCGACTGGAATCATCCGATCGGCAACCTGTATCGATTCGGGGCCGATCGAAACCCGGTGCGCGTCGAAGAGAAAATTCGCTGCTCGAACGGGATCGCATGGAGCCCGGACGATCGCACGATGTATTTCTGCGAGAGCTTCGCCTACGTGATTCATGCGTATGATTTCGACGCGGAGCGCGGCGAGATCGCAAACCGCCGCACGTTCGCGAAGGTCGATGACGCGTCGTTTCCTGACGGCATTACCGTCGATGCCGAAGGATTTGTCTGGTGTGGACAACCGGTCTTCGGCCGCATCGTGCGCTACGATCCGGCCGGACGCATCGAACGCATCATCGAGCTGCCGGTTTCGCGCGGCACCAGCGTGATGTTTGGCGGGCCGGATCTATCGACGCTTTACGTCACGACCATGCGCACGACGCTCGATGAGCGGCAGCTCGCCGAAGAGCCGCTCGCGGGCTGTGTCCTGGCGATCAGGCCCGGGGTCAAGGGTCTCGCCGAAACGCCCTTTGCAGGCTGACAAGTTCAGAGAGGATTAACCGGAATGCACTCACCTCTTCCCGCGGCGGCAGTAGCAGACGGTCACGACATCGCCAATAAACGGCGGCTGTTTTTCATCTGCGTGCTGGCGATCGTCACCACCAGCATGAGCTTCGTGCTGCGCAGCAGCATCGCGCAGGACATCCAGACCACGCTGTTCGATCCGATCGATCCGCTGCGTTCGGCATCGATGGTGGGATCGGCGCTTGGCGTCGCGTTCCTCGGCTTCGCGATCACCGTCGCGGTGGGCAGCCCGCTGATCGACGCGGTCGGCATGCGAACGGTATTGCTGTTGTGCGGCGGCGTCTTCGTCGCCGGCACGGGGCTGACGATCTTTGCCGATCAGCTCGCGAGTGGCGCCGGCGTCTACCGGATGGTCTGGCTCGGCATGCTGCTGTCGGGGATCGGCTGGGGCAGCTCCGAGGCGGTCATCAATCCGCTCACCACGACGTTGTACCCCGATGACAAGACGCACAAGCTCAACGTGCTCCACGCGTGGTGGCCCGGCGGCATCATCATCGGCGGCCTTGCCGGTCTGGCGATCGGTGCGATGAACCTCGATTGGCGCGTGAAGTTCGCGGTGGTGCTCGTGCCCGCGGTGATGTTGATCTTCCTGCTGCTCACGTCCGGCCGCTTCCCGAAAACAGAGCGCGCGGCCGCGGGCATTCCCGCGAGTGAAATGTTCAAGGCCTGCCTGAGCGGTGCGTTCCTGTTGTGGTTCCTCGCCATGTTCCTCACCTCCGCCGCGGAGCTCGCGCCCGGGCAGTGGGTCGACATGGCGTTGACGCGCACCGTCGGCATCTCCGGCATCTGGCTGCTCGTTTACGTGAGCGGCTTGATGTTCGTGATGCGCCACTTCGCCGGCACGATGGTGCACAAGCTGTCGTCGGTCGGCTTGCTGTGGGTGTCGTGCCTGCTCGCGGCGATCGGCCTGGTTGCGCTGAGCGTTGCGAATTCGCCGCTGATGGGCATTCTCGCCGCGACGATCTGGGGCACCGGTGTCTGCTACATGTGGCCGACGATGCTGGCTGTCGCATCCGAACGCTTCCCGCGCAGCGGCGCGCTGGGCATGGGACTGATCGGCACCGCCGGTTCGCTCTCGACGTATTTCGTCCTGCCGGAAATGGGCAAGATCTTCGATCGCGCGAAGATCGAGGCCGCGGGCGGAGAGGCCGCATTCTCGTCGTTGTCTGGCGATGCACTCAACGCCGTGCTCGCGCAGGCATCGACCGCCTCATTCCGTATCGTGGCGGTGATGCCCGCGGTGCTGCTGATCGTATTCGGCCTCGTGTGGCTGAACGATCGCCGCAAGGGCGGCTTCAAGCCGGAGCGTCTCTAGGGCCGCTACCGCTCCATGATCGTCCGCTCACTCCTGGTCGGGGCGGCGCTTCTCGCCATCTGCACGGGGCGGGACGTCGATGCACGCCAGCCCCGGCCCTTCTTCACCGACGTCGCAGCAAAGTCGCCATTCAGCTACGTCACGCGCAACGACTATCGCAGCCGCAAGTACTTCATCCAGCCGCTGGCAGGTGGCGTTGCGATCCTCGATTACGACAACGACGGCCGCATGGACATCTTCTTCACGAACGGCGCAGAACTGCCGTCGATGAGAAAGCCGGCGGCCTTCGCGAACGCGCTGCTCAGGAACCGCGGCGCGGGATTGTTTGAGGACCGCACCGCCGCGGCCGGCCTCACCGGCGGCGATCAGGGATATCACCTCGGCGCCGCCGCCGGTGATTTCGACAACGACGGCGATACGGATCTGTTCCTCGCCAACGCCGGCGCGAACACGCTGCTGCGTAACGCCGGTGACGGGACGTTCACGGATGCGACTGCGGGCTCAGGACTGTCGAAGCCCTCGAACACTCTCAGCGTAGGCGCCGCCTGGTTTGACTACGACAACGATAGCCTGCTCGATCTCGTTGTCGCCGACTACACGATCTGGACGCCTGGCACCGATTTTCAATGCGCCAACGCAGAGAAACAGGCGATCTACTGCAGCCCAACCCGCTACATCAGCGTGCCTAACCGGTTGTATCGCAACCTGGGCAACGGCAAGTTCGATGACGTCACGGATGCCGCAGGGCTCGGCACTGCACATGGCAAAGGCATGGGCGTGTCGATTGCCGACGTCAACAACGACAATCTGCCTGACATCTTCATCGTCAACGACACCGAACGGAATTTCGTCTTCATCAACCAGGGTGGCGGAAAGTTCAAGGAGCAAGGCGCCATCTACGGCGTGTCGTTCAACGACGATGGCATTGCGGTGAATGGGATGGGGTCGGACGCGAAAGACTTCAACAACGACGGCTTCGTCGACCTCTTTTACAACAATCTCGCAACAGGTGTTCGCGCTGTTCGCCAACGATCGCGGGAAGGCATTCCGCTACGTCAGCCCGTCCACCGGCCTCGGCCGTTTGTCGTATCGCTTTGGCGGCTGGGGCGCGGGGTTCATCGATTACGACAACGACGGCTGGAAGGATTTGTATTCCGCCAACGGCGACGTCGACTATCTGGGCGACAATGCGAAGCAGTCCGATACGATGTGGCGCAATCTCGACGGCAAGTCATTCGCCGATGTGTCCGCGGCCATGGGGCCGGCCTTCACGCCAAAAGGGTTTCATCGCGGTTCGGCATTCGTCGACCTGAACGACGACGGCGCGCTCGATATCGTGGTGACGGGTCTGAACGAGCGGCCTCGCATTTTGATCAACGCGGGATCGCCCGCGGCGAATTGGCTGTTGCTCGACCTGCGCGGTACGCGCGGGAACCGCGATGCCGTCGGCGCGCAGGTCAAGCTCACCAGCGCGTCGGGACGCGTGCTCCACAACCATGTCTCGGTATCGGCCGGGTTGATGTCGTCTTCCGATCGTCGTGTCCATTTCGGCCTCGGAGCGGAGAGCTCGATCGCGTCGATTGAGATCCGGTGGCCGGGCGGCCAGGTGCAAACGCTGCAGAACGTCCGTACGAACGAGATCCTGCGCGTTGACGAGCCCAGGTGATGATTCGCGCAGTCCTTTTCCTCGCCGTCGCGTGCTGTATGCACACCGCAGCCGGCGCGCAACCGAAGGCTCCGTTCGACGTCGCGCTGGAGTATGCGCAAGTCGGCCGCTTTCAGGAAGCCGCGGCGACGCTTGAAGCCGCCATCCGCGCGAATCCTAAAAGCGGCGAACACCTATATCTCTTGCTGGCTGACATCTACACGCAATTGATGGACGCGCCGAAAGCCGAGGCGACGCTTCGCGCCGGCCTGCGCGCGTATCCCGCCGAACCTGTGATGGAACGCTCGCTGGGCCAGCTGCTGTTCCGCGTGAAGTTCGACAGTGTCGAAGCCGGAACCCTGCTCGCGCGGGCCGCGAAGATGCTGCCGCGCGATGCGCAAGCCAGGCACTACTACGCGCAGTGGGCGTACCTGAACGCGCGCGAGCGTATCTGCGTTGATCAGGAGCGCGAAGCGCTGGCACTGCCGTCGCTCAACGACCTCGCCGCCCTTCAGATGAACACGCTGCTCGGGATGTGCTACAGCCGGTTGTTGCAGGAGGACGAAGCGGCGCAGGGCGCGCGCCAGGCGTTCGAGCGTGCCAACGAGATCAATGCGCGGCAGGCCGCCTACGATCCGATTGCCGCATTCCAATATGTCCAGTTCCTGACACGCTACGGCGACGACAAAGCCGCTCAAACCATCGTCGACCAGATCCTGCAGCGGGCGCCCGGGTTCGGGCCGGCACGACTCGAGAAGGCGAAATACTTCGATCGCGCCGGCGAATGCGCGCGCGCCATTGCCGAAGCCAAGCTGGCGCTGTCGGCCGACAAGATCGACTTCAACGGCGAGCGCGCCGCTCACGTGCTGATGGCGCGCTGCTACTCCACGCTCGGCAATGCCGAGGAAGCCGCGAAGGAACAGCAGTGGATCGAGTCGCACCCGAATCCCGAGACACCTCGCAAGCCGCCAATTCCGTGACCGAACTGACGCGACTGTCGGCGATGGAGATGGCGGCGATGATCCGCGATGGCGGCATTTCGGCCGCGGAGCTGATCGATGCGCACTATCAGGCGATCCAACGCGTCAACGGTAAATTGAACGCGTTCGTGTGCATCGATGAAGAGCGAGCGCGGCACCAGGCGTCGCTCGCGGACCGAGCGATCGGTGCGAAAGCGCCGCTCGGACCTCTTCACGGCGTGCCGATCACCATCAAGAGCTCGATCGATGTTGCCGGCCTGCGCTGCGAGGCAGGCACGAAGCTCCGACAGGGACACGTGCCCACCGCCGATGCGCCGCTGGTGTCGCGATTGAAAGCCGCGGGCGCGATCGTGCTCGGCAACACCACGGTGCCCGAGTTCCTGATGGCCTGGGAAACGGATAGTGCGCTTCACGGACGCACTAATAGTCCATGGGATTTGGCGCGCACGCCTGGCGGATCGAGCGGCGGCGAAGCGGCGGCCATCGCCGCGTGCTGCTCCGCCGGCGGCATCGGCAGCGACGGCGGCGGATCGATCCGCGTGCCGGCGCACTTCAGCGGCATCTGCGGATTGAAGCCGACGCCCGGCCGCGTTCCCGCCACCGGGCATTTCCCGGCATCGGTCGGACCGTTCGCTCTGCTTGGCGTCGTCGGGCCGATGGCGCGAACCATCGCGGATGTGACGGCGTTGTTCGAAGCGATCGCCGGGCCGGACAACGGTGATCCGAACGCCGCGCCGGTGCCTTTGCAACGATTCGATCGTGCGACATTGCTCGGCACGCGCATCGGCTACTTCGACGACAACGGACGCGCGCCTGTCACGGTGGAAACGCGAAACGCGATTCAACACGCGACGCACGCGTTCGCCGATCAAGGTTTTACGGTCGAACGCTTTGTTCCGAAGGGCCTCGACGAGGCGCTCCGCCTGTGGCGGGTGTTGTTCATCGACGGCGTCGCCAGCCTTCTGCGCCAGGCCTACAAGGGCCGCGAGAACGACAGTTATTCGATCGTTCGTGAAATCTGGCGGATGGCCGAACAGGATCCGCCGCTGACCGCGGAGTCGCTGCTCGACGTGTTGTTCGGCCGCGACATCATCCGCGCGAAGTTCCTCGAACAAATGGAGCGCTATCCAATCCTGCTCTGCCCCGTCGCCGCGATGCCGGCGTTCCGCCACGGCGAGCGTTCGTGGACGATCGAGGGTAAGACGGTTGAGTACCTGGACGCGTTCAGCTACTCACAATGCTTCAACCTGCTCGGCAACCCCGCGGCCATTGTGCCGATGGGGCGATCGGCTGACGGCCTGCCGATCGGTGTGCAGATTGTGGGCCGGCCGTGGGAGGAAGAGAGAGTGCTCGCGATCAGCAAGTGTCTCGAGCAGGCGGTTGGATGGAAGGAGCCGGCACTCACGTGAGGCGGGCGATCTTGTGCGCGTTCGGTTGCGTGGCCGGCCTGACCGTGCTGATCGCGCAGGACGGACCGACCGAAGCGATTCGCCTCAACAACCTCGGCGTCGCCTATTTGACGCAAGGACGCGCGAACGAGGCCGTCGACGCCTTCCGGCAGGCACTGCAGCGCAATCGGTCGCTCGACATCGCGAGGCTGAACGAAGGCATCGCCTTGATGCAGGCGCAGCGGCTGACCGAAGCTCGTGACGCGCTCGCCGGCTTGACGAAGCAGCAACCGCAGAATACGCGGGCGTGGTACAACCTCGGCCTCGCGCATCGGACCCTTGGCGAAAGCGATGCCGCTATCGCCGCCTTTGAGCGCGTCGGGCAACTCGATCCCAACGACGCGGACGCGCATTACTTCCTCGCGCAGTTGCACCTGCAGGCGGGACGTTACGAGCAGGCGATCGCAATTTTTCGGAAGTCGCTGACCCTCGACTCGCGTCATGCTTCCGCGGAATTCGGACTGGCGCGCGCCTACCAGCTTTCCGGTGATGCGGACGCTGCCGCCCGTCACCTCGCGCGCTTCGACGAGCTGGCGCAAACGAAACTGGGCAAGCCGATCGGATCTGCCTACGGCGATCAGGGCACGTATTCCACCGCCGAAGCGATCGCCGCGGCAGATCAGGCGCCGGCAGAGTTCGCCATTCGCCTGAGCGCCGATACGCGCGCGGGCATCCGCTTCAACCCATCAGCCCCTGCTCCGTCGCATCGCATGCTGCCGATGTTCGGCTCGGGCGCGTGCTTCACTGACTTCGACGCAGATGGCCGGCCGGATCTGTTGCTGCTCGGAGGCGCGCAGCGGGCCGCGCTTTACCGCAATGCAGGCGGGAACTTCACCGACGTCACATCGCGCGCCGGGCTGAACGTCACACAGCATGCGACCGGCTGCACTGCCGCCGACTTCGACAACGACGGCAGAGACGACATCGCGATCGGCCTCGCCGATGGGATCGCGATGTATCGCAATGACGGCAACGGCAGATTCCGTGATGCGACTTCGACGCTCGGCATCCGCGTCACGGGACCCGCGCTCGGCGTTGCGTTCGTTGATTACGACCACGACGGCGATCTCGATCTTTATGTGCCCCGCTTTGTGGAGGACGCGCCGGCGAATCAAATGTGGCGCAACAACGGCAACGGCACTTTTACCGAGACGACATCCCAGGCAGGAGTCGCCGGCGATGCGGCCGGCATTGGTGTCGTCGCGACTGACATCGACAACGATCGCGCCATCGATCTCGTTCTGACTGGCCAGCGGCCGGCCGCGCTCGTGCTTCGCAATCCTCGAGAAGGCGCCTTCGAGCCGAGCGAGCCATGGAGCCCGGCGTTTCCGGTGCCGCCCGTTGGCGCGGCCGCATTCGATTTCAACAAAGACGGCTTGATGGACCTCGCGTTCACGCACTGGAGCGCACCGGGACTTAGCCTGTGGAAGAACGCCGGCGCCGGGCGATTCGAACGCGCAGCGCTACCCGGGTTGCCATGGCACCGTGGGTGGGGGCTGTCGGCGATCGACATCGACAACGACGGGTGGCTCGATCTTGCAGCGGTCGGAGAGACCACCGACGATAAAGGCGAGCTTCGCGTTCTACGAAACCTGGGCAGCGCGCGCTTCGTCGATGTGACGACTGCGGCGGGTGCAACCGCGCCGCTCAGCCGGCCGCGAGCGTTGATTGCCGGCGACACCGATGGCGACGGCGATACCGACCTGCTGATCACGCAGAGCGGCGCGTCACCACTGCTGCTGAGAAACGACGGCGGCAATCGTCGCGCCTCGGTCCGTCTGTCGTTTCGCGGCCTCGCCGACAATCGCAGCGGCATCGGCGCCAAGGTCGAAGTGTTTGCCGGTGCGCTTCGCCAGAAATGGGAGCTGCACTCGTCGTCCGGTTTCCTCGGGCAGAACGCGCCGGGCATCCTCGCCGGCATCGACAGCGCGCGGCAGGCCGACATCGTGCGGCTGCTGTGGCCGACCGGCGTCGTTCAGGATGAAATTCAACTTGCCCGCAGCCGCCGCCATGTCCTCAACGAAATCGATCGCCGCGGCAGCTCGTGCCCGGTGTTGTTCGCATGGAACGGCGAGCACTACGAATTCATCTCCGACATGATCGGTCCCGGCATCGTCGGGCACTGGGTCGCGCCCGGACAGCGCAACATTCCTGATCCGACGGAGTATCTCAAGATCGACGGCAGCCGCGTGACACCGCGGAACGGCCGCCTCAGTTTTCGATTCGCCGAAGTGATGGAGGAGCTCACCTACCTGGATCATGTGCGATTGATCGCCGTCGATCATCCGAGCGACATCACGGTTCAGCCGAACGAATACTTCGCCAGCCGGCCGCCGTTTCCGGAGTTCAAGGTGATCGAGAGCCGCAACGCGCGCCTGCCCGTCGCCGCGCGCGACGATGAGGGGCGCGATGTGCTGCCGGCGTTGACGCACCGCGATCGTCGCTACGTTGATGGATTTAAGCCGATTCAATTCGGCGGCTTCGCGCAACCGCATTACCTCGAGCTCGACCTGGGCGCGGCCTATGACGGCGGACCGCTTCGACTTCTGATGCAGGGCTTCATCGAGTACTTCACGGCGACCTCCGTCTTCGCCGCACACCAGGCGGGCATCGAGGCGATCGTTCCGTTCGTTGACGTGCAGAGATCGAGCGGGGAATGGGTGCGCGCGATCGATGACATTGGTTTTCCAGCGGGGCTGGCGCGCACCTCCGTCGCCGATCTGTCCGGCAAGCTGCCGGAGGGCACATCGCGCATTCGCATCGGCACGAACCTGAAGATCTACTGGGACCAGATCCTGATTGATACGCACACGCAGGCGAATTCGTCCGAGCGGCGCGAGGTCCCGTTGATCGAGGCCTCGATGCGCTTCCTCGGGTTCCCCCGGCAGGTCGGCGGCAATCCCGCGAGCGACTTGTCGTACGACTACGGCCAGATCAGCAGCAGCGGTCCATTCACGCGCCATTCGGGCTACTACACCGCGTATGGCGACGTGAGGACGATCGTGAATGTCGCCGACGATCGTTTCGCGATCCTCGGCTCCGGCGACGAAGTTGCGCTCGAGTTCGACGCGTCGGCGCTGCCGCCGGTGAAGCCGGGATGGACGCGCGACTATTTCTTCTATGCCGACGGCTTTGCCAAGGACATGGATTTCTACGAAGCCTTGTCCGACAGCGTCGAGCCGCTGCCGTTTCACGCGATGGGTCAATATCCGTACGGCCCGCAAATGCGCTACCCCACGGGACCGCTGCACCAGGACTACCGCCTCAACACCAACACGCGATGGATCAGTCGCGAAGAGGTTCGATCGTTTCGATTTACGCACCGCAGGTAGGTTTCGATGAACAAAGGTCTCATTGCGATGCTGTTGGTCCTCGGATTCGCCGGGCAGAAACCGGTTGAAGTCCGGTATCCGCCCACGGATGCCGGCCTCGACACGCTCGCCGCGCGGGCGGAGGCACAGAAACAGACCGCCAGCCAGTTCGAGGTGTTTCATCAATTCAGGTTCGAGGATCGACTACAGGCCAGCGGCATCTCGTTCGTGCATCGCATCGTCAACGACGCCGGCCTCACCTACAAGGCGGTCCACTACGATCACGGCAATGGGCTTGCCGTCGCCGACGTCGACGGCGATCGACTTACCGACATCTACTTCGTAAATCAGGCGGGACCGAGCGAGCTGTGGAAGAACGTTGGCGGCGGACGCTTCCAGAACATCACCGCTCAAGCCGGCGTGGCGGTGGCGGGTCGAATTGCCGTCGCGGCTTCGTTCGCGGATGCCGACAACGACGGCGACGCGGACCTCTTCGTCACGACGGTCCGAGGCGGCAACGTGCTCTTCGAAAACGACGGTCGCGGACGTTTTCGCGACGTCACCGCCGAAGCCGGCGTCGGCTTGTCATCGCACTCGTCCGGCAGCGTGTTCTTCGACTACAACAAGGACGGTTTGCTCGATCTGCTGGTCTGCAATGTTGGCCGCTACACGAGCAACACCCGCGGCGCGAACGGCGAATACGTCGGGCTGCCCGATGCCTTTTCGGGTCACATGTATCCCGAGCGATCTGAACAACCGGTGCTCTATCAGAACCTCGGGAAACATCGCTTCAGAAATGTCACCGCTGCAGCGAATCTCAAGCCCGAAGGCTGGTGCGGCGACGCCGCTGTTGCCGACGTGAATGGAGATGGGTGGCCGGACATCTACTTTCTCAACATGATGGGCGCCAATCACTACTTCGAAAACCAGCAGGGCAAGACGTTCGCTGAGAAAACCAGCGCCTATTTTCCCAAGACGTCGTGGGGCGCGATGGGCGTCAAGTTCTTCGATTACGACAACGACGCCCGTCTCGATCTGTTCGTGACCGACATGCACTCGGACATGTTCGAAGAGCTGGGTCCCGCTGAGGAAACGAGGAAGACGAAAGCTCCTGGTGAGAGCGTGCTGATGGGCCCGCCGGACTCGTTCATCATGGGCAATTCCCTCTATCGCAACCTTGGCGGCGGCAAGTTCAGCGAGCAATCGGATGCGATGGGCGTCGAGAATTATTGGCCGTGGGGGCCGAGCGTTGGTGATGTCAACGCGGACGGCTGGGACGACATCTTCATCGCCGCCTCGATGAACTTTCCGTTCCGCTACGGCATCAATTCGCTGCTGCTCAATAACAGCGGCAAGCAATTCCTGCCGGCCGAGTTCATGCTTGGCGTGGAGCCACGACGCACCACGTACACGCCGTGGTTTCAATTGAACTGCGCGCAGCTGCCTCCGATCCGCGCAACCTGATGCGGCCGATGTGCGCGAACCGAGCGGGTGAGATCACCGTGATGGCGGCAGCGGGCAGCCGCGCCGGTGCGCTCTTCGATCTCGACGGCGACGGCGATCTCGATCTCGTGACCAGCGATTTCAATGCGGCGCCGCAGGTGCTGATCAGCAACCTCGCCCAGGTGCGCCAGATCAACTGGCTTCAGGTCCAGTTGATCGGCACGTCATCAAACCGGGACGGGCTTGGCGCGTTGGTGAAGGTGGAAACAGCCCGCGGCAGCTACACGAAGCAGCACGACGGCAAGAGCGGATATCTGTCACAAAGCTCGCTGCCGCTGTATTTCGGCCTAGGCGAGGCCGACGCCGTGACGCGCGTTGAAGTTCGCTGGCCGTCGGGACGCACGCAGGTCGTCGCGCAGGGCATCAAGGTCAACGGCACTCTGCGCATCGAAGAGCCGCGCTGAGGCGTCAGCTTCGGACGTAGCCGCCCTTCGCACTTCGCTTGCCGCCTTCGCGGTGCGCCTCGTCGGACAGCGCGTGCACGCCGGTCGCATCGATCCAGCGGTTATAGAAGTTGAACAGCGCGCACACCGTGATTGCGAAGTAGAGCTCCTCGTCAGTCCAGCCGGCCGCGCGCACGTGATCGAGGTCGCCGTTCCGGATCGCCGGCGAGGACGCGTTCACCTTGTCGACAAATCGAAACAACGCTTTATGCCGTTCGTCGAAACCGGATGTTTCGAGATCCGTCATCACCGAATCGACGAGGGCGGCGTCGCCGAGCAGTTCCGCCGCAACTGCGGCGTGGGACTTCAGTCAAAACGGACAATCATTGCGCTTCGACGTGTAGGCGGCAATCAGCTCTCGCAATCCCGGGCTGAGCGGCGCCGGGCCGCGGAGGACCGCCTGCGTGAACCGCGCGAGGTGCTCGGTCGCTTCCGGAAGATACGCGAACAGGTGCCAGATCTGCGGATACTCCGATCCGGCGCGTTGCATCTGTTCGATCAGCTGTTTGTACGGACCGGCAGCCGGACTGTGCTCGACTGCTGGAAGGAACATGGGTTTCATCGCATCGCCGCCTCGCCTGCGCCGACGGGAACCAGCCACACCGCGGCGCAGGCCATTACTGTATACCCTGCCATCATCAGGAACAGCGGCCGATAACCGCCGAACAGATCGAAGAGCGCGCCGTTCAACGGGTCGCCTATCGCGCCGCCGAGCGCCGTGCACAGCAGCAGCATCGCCGTGAGCACGCCGCGTGACGAACGCGGAATGGGTTCCACGAACAGCGGATAAGAATTGACCATTGGCAGCGTCCAGCTCGCGGAGGCGAGCGCGATCAGCGGCACGGCCTGATCGATGGTGCTCACCCGGTCGAGCCCGAGCAGACACAGCGCCATTGCGACAAAGCCGAGCAGCATCGCGTTGCGGCGGCCGATGCGCACGTTGATGACACCCGCCGGCAGCGCGCCAACCACGCCGCCGAGCGCCCACGCGATGAACCCGGTCGTGACATCTTCTGGCCGGACGCCAAAGCGCTCTGTCCCGTGGAGCGCATACCAGGTCGTGAACGTCTGGAAGGTCAGCTGCAGCAGCAGTGTCGCCACGAATATCTGGCGCATGCCGGGCATTGCTCCGCTCAGCACGAGGCGGACAGCATCGATCGACGAGTGAGACTTCTCATCGTTGGCCACTGAGGCCGGCACCATCGGCTCGCGAATCGCAACCGCCATCACCGCAGCAATGCCGAGCACTGTCACGCCAGCGGCCGTGAACGCAATTCTGAATCCGAATACCTGTCCCAGCATCAGGAACACGATCGCGCCGATGCACATCTGGAAGGTGACCGATCCCGTTGCCAGCGATCGGTATTGCGACGGCACGATGTCGGCGACGAGCGCCTGGAACGGCGCGCGCTGAATGTTGATGCCGCTATACAGGACCGCCATGGTAAAGACGACGCCGGCAAGCCCGAATGATGGCGCGAACGGAAACAGCAGCATGCCGGCGGCCGCAACGGCGAAGCCGAACAGGACCATGCGCAGCCGGCTGGAGCCACGCCCGCTCGCGCGATCGGACCTCGCGCCCGCCCATGGCACCAGCAACAACAGCAGCACGTTGTCGATCGCCATCACCATGCCGATCGCGGTACGCTGATCGCCGAGGACATCGCGCGCCACCGGAGGCACGAACGTGCTCAGCAGCGGGCCGGTGACGCCGAGGAAGAGCCCGCCCAGTCCAACGATCGCGCTGGCGACTATTTCACGACGTAGAGGAATCGAGCCTCCTGGCCGGAAGCATTGATATTCGTATGCGCGGTGATGCCGGTCGACGGCACGCGGTAGGCGGTGCCGGCACGAAGCTTTCTCAATTCCTTACCGAGCAGCAGGTCGACATCGCCCTCGGTGGCAATCCAAATCTCCTCGACCCCGGGACCACTGCTGTACGGCCGCGACATCGTCATCGACTGCATGGTGACCTGCGTGACCGCGCCGTACTGGCTCATGCCTTCCGCTTTCGAGATCAGCGGACGCTCCTGGTTCACCCACGCGTTCGTAACCTGCGCGCGCTTCCGGTTGTCCACGACTTCAAGCGTCGTTCGCGGAGTATATCCGTCGGGCAGCTTTTCACTGATCACATAGAACGACATGTATTGATCGCCGGTGGCCGTCAGCCGGAAATCCAGACCGGGCGTGAGGATGAACGCCATGTCCTTGACGAGCTCGACCTTCATCGACCCCGACGTGATGACGCCGGCGCCGGAGTTCACCACGAAGGTCTGCTGGATGTTCTTCAACTCGCCGTCGATGCGATGCGCGGTTGAACCAGGCTCCAGTTGCGCGAAGCTGACAGCTTCGGAGTTGGTGAGCACCGCGCCTCGACGGGTTGGCCGCAGTTCGTCGGCGCCTTCCAGCGCGGTCAACATGTCGCGCACATAAAGGTTGCCATGCATGATTCTCGGGAACGCGTTGCGCCAGTCGCCGATGAACATGTCAATGTCCTGCTCGGTGGCGCGGTTGTAAGCGCCGTTCTCGAGCCGGCTGAAGTCGCGGCCTTGTTGCGGCGGTCCACCGGGTCCCGCCTGCGCGCCTCTTCCACCGCCACCACCGCCGGCTGGCCCCATGAAGATCATTTCGACGGGTTGTTCGCCGAGGTTCAAGTTGCTGTGTGCGGTGATGCCCGTCGGTGGAACTTTGTACGCCTGCCCTGCCGTCATGCGACGGATCTGCTTTCCGAGCGACAGCACGGTTTCGCCCTCAACCATCAACCAGCACTCTTCGCCCGGGTGGCTGTGCGGCTGCGGCATCGTCCGCGGCGCGATGCCGATCAGGGTCATGCCTTGCGGTCCGCCGCTGTTGATGTGCGCCCAGTGCGCGCCGACACGGCGATCGTTCTCGAGGCTGTTGACCATCACGACGTCGGGACTCGCGACGTAGTTGGCGGGAAGCGGCTCGGTGCGAACGTAAAAGACGAGCGGCGCCTTGCCGGTGTTACTCATGGTGAATGCGGTGTCCGGCGTCAGCGTGAACCCGGCGCCCTTCCGCAGGTCATGCGATCTCGAGTTCGCGGCAACGGTGCCGGTGCCGGCCATGGTGAAGAACACCTGCCGCTCACCCGCGGCGGCGCGGCCGCTGACACGCGCGCCGGGCGCCAGCGTCGCGCGGCTGATCGCCGTGATGTTGACGAGCACGGCGCCCTTCTTCGTGGGACGCAGCGGATCGGAGCCCTCCATCTTGGTCAGAATGTCGTGGAACGTGACGCCCCCGTACATGGTGCGGGGAGTCGCATTCTTCCAATCATTCACGAACATGTCGATGTTCGGGTCGACACTCGGATCGATCGGCGACGGATCGAGCGCATCCTCGCGCGCGGTTCGTGGCTGCGCCTGCTGCGTGTTCGCGAGCGTTGCGGCAGCGCAGCACGCCACCAATGAGAGCGTGACGATCAGCTTCATGTTGCTATTGCGCCGTCGCCTGGCCGGGGCGCCGCGCCGTCTGGAAGTACAGGAACTTCACCTGCTCGGTGCCCGCGTTGATGTTCGAGTGCGGAAACGACAGACCGTTGCGAACGTTGTCCTGCGTGTATTCGGCAAAGGGCGGCGCCAGATAACCAACGCCGGGCGTCTGCCACCGCAGCTGCGTGCCGATGAAGGCGAGCGACTTGCCCTTGATCTGAATCCACACTTCTTCCGATCCCACCGTGTGCGCGTGCGGCTCGCCAATCGTCATCGGATCCAGCGCCACCGTGATGGTCTGCCTCAATGTGGCAAGCCCGTCCGCCGGCGTGAAGATGTTCTTGACGATGTGCACCCAGTGGCCGGTGGTGCCTCGCACCGGCTGCACGTTTTCGTCTCGGACCAGCACCTTCGTCCCCGGCTTGAAGTCGGCAGGCACCTGTTCGTTGATGATGTACATCTGCAGATCCTGGTCGCCCGTGTTCTTCATCGAAAACTCGACACCAGGCGGCACCAGCACACCCATACCGTCATACAACTTCGACGTGACGCCGGCCGACGTGACCGTGCCCGTGCCTGCGACGACATAGAAGATTTCCTGCTGGCCCTCGAGCTTCATCGGTGGAATGCCGCTGCGCGCCGCGAGGGTCGCGAACGACACGTTGTTGGTGTGCGCGAGCACGGCGCATCGTCGCGTCGAGGTCTGCGGATCGCCCTTGGTGAGAATGTCGCGCTCGATCAGGCCGCCATGGCTGTGGCGCGGCATCGACTCGCGCCAGTCGCACATGAACATGTCGAGCCGATGAGGATCGGGCCGCGGCGCATCAGCGCGGCCTTGTCCGCCGCCTTGAGCCGGCCGCGCCTGTCCGCCGCCCTGCGCCTGCGCGAACGGTTGCGCCGACAACGCGAGCGCCGCCGCGACGCCGACGAAGAACACTTTGGAAAACCGCATCGAACACCTCCAACCCGCCAGCGCGAGCTACTTACGATTGAAAATCTCGGTGAACGTCTGCCGCAACGCCGGCAGCTCACGCTCGGTCTTGACGGTCAGCACCTTGCCGTCAGGCGACAGCGACCACGTCTCCGTCACCGTCAACATCGAATTGCCAGGCATGCCGCCGAATGGCTGCGTGGTCGACACCGTGATGATGTCGCCTTGCAGTTTCGCGCTGACGGTCGCCTTCTGCAGTCCGGTGTCGGTCGGCACGCTGTGCGGCTTGCCGTCGAGCGGCAACGTGCGCAACGGGCGCGCGGGATCGCTGATGTCGATCCGTCCAGCGGTTTGTTGAATCTCGATCACCTGCTGCGAATTGCGGCCGCGCCCGCCGCCCGCATCGACGCCCCTCGTCAGCCAGTACATCGTATTCGGCACCACGTCGCTCTTTGCGCTGTCGCGCACCCACGTGCCGGCAAAGCCCGGCTGCGCAAGCGACGGCGCAGCCACGAGCATCATCGAGATCGTCAGCAGGACCCTCTTCATGCGCGTCCTCCGGACTGCGTGCCGGCGATCTTGACGCCGACTTTCTCCGCAATCGCACGAATGTTGCGCTGCGCCTGCGCGTATTCCTCGTTCTCGGTCAGAAACTCGACGAGCACGTACGGATTGGTCTTCAGGCGGCTCAAGCGCACCAGGAACATTTCGTAATCCATGTTGCCGGTGCCGTTCATCGCCCAGTTGATGCCGGGCAGCATGGTGTTCCACACGAAGTCCTTGGCGTGCACGTAGCGAATCTGATCGCCGAGCAGGTCGAACGTCGTGTTGATCAACTCGGTCATGCGGAACGCAACGCCTGGGTGGACCATGTTGGTAATGTCGAGGCCGACCGTGATGCGCGCATCGCCGACGTCCTCGCGCAGCCGCTTGTGCGCCCACGGATTGTTGACGCTCTCGGTGTTGACCGCTTCGATCGCGATCTCCACCTTGCTGCCCGCAGTGTCCTTGCAGATGCGCTTCAGGGCGTTGACTGTCCGCGTCCATGACTCGCGGCTCCAGTTCTGCGGATGCGCCCAGTTGCGATTCGGGTACATGCTGCCGGCGTGCGTGAGCACGAGCTCACAACCCAGCGACTCGGCGGCGTGAATGCTGTCGATGATGTGGCGCTGCCAGCGATCCGCCGCAGGATCCGGCGCGATGATGTTTCCCGCGCAATGCAAGCCGTAGAAGACGACGTCGTTGGCTTTCGCCTGCGCCTTGAGCTCGCGCACTTCTGAATCCGGACGCGGGCGGCCGAGCCACCCGTCTGACGCGCCCTCGACGGCAGACCAGCCGCCGGCACGCAGGCTCGCAAAGTACGTCGCATAGTCTTTCGCTTCGACCGTCGTGATGCGCGGATTGATCTGCGCGCTCAGCCTGAGCTGCGACGGTCCCGGCCGCAGATCTCGCGGCACGTTCGCCGGCGGACTCCATTGATACAGAAAGTCCTGCCCCCACACATCCGGCAACGCCGCCGCACCCGGGCGGGCCGCACTCTGCGCGGCAGCCGCCGCGGGGGTGTCGAGCGCCGCCGGCGCGGCAAGGCCCGCCGCAGCGGTCGCAAACAGTTCGCGTCGTGAAATCGTTCTCGCCATCGCCGGCCAGCCTTTCCTGTTGTGCAGCGGCGCTGTATGATACGCAAACCTGTTTAACAGGTAAAGGGGAGACGCGATGCGAAAGGGGCTGATTGCGGCGGTGCTGGTGTATGTGGCGGCGACGCCGGCGGCCCAGGAACCGTCGCGCGCCGGCGCCAATTGGTTTTCCTACGGCGGCGATCCCGGCGGCACTCGCTATTCCTCGCTCCGCCAGATCACGAAGGCCAACGTCGGCCAGTTGAAAGAGGTGTGGCGTTTCGAGACGCCGGACGCCGGCCGACTGCAAACCACGCCGCTCATTGTCGACGGCACGATGTACGTGGTGTCACCCCGCCAGAAAGTTGTGGCACTCGATGCCGCGACCGGCAAGCCAAAGTGGACTTTCGACTCTGGCGTGGGCACGACCGCGGCCGTTCGCGGACTCACGTGGTGGACCGACGGCAAGGAGCGCCGCCTGTTCAGCGCGGCAGCAAACTTCATCTACGCGATCAATCCGGATGACGGCAAGGCGATCACGAGCTTCGGTAAAGACGGCCGGATCGATCTGCGCGAGAACCTCGATGGCGCAGGAACCAACAATGGCTATCACGCAACGACGCCGCCGGTCGTCTACAAGGACCTGCTGATACTCGGCGGCCGCGTTGCCGAGCGCACGCCCGCGCCGCCGGGCGACCAGCGCGCTTACGACGTGCGCAGCGGACGACTTCGCTGGTCGTTCCACACCATTCCGGCGGCGGGCGAACCGGGGTCCGAAACCTGGCCGCCGAACACAAATCCGCGTGAGAAGCAAGGCGGCGCCAACGCGTGGGCCGGCACGATCGTCGACACCGAGCGCGGCATTGTCTTCATCGCCACCGGATCACCGTCCGATGATTTTTACGGCGTCGATCGACCCGGTGACAATCTGTACGGCAACTGCGTCATCGCGCTCGACGCCAACACCGGCAAGAAGCTCTGGCACTTCCAGGCCACGCGCCACGATCTGTGGGACTCCGATTTCTCTGCGCCGCCGATCCTGCTCACCGTCACGAGCCGAGGCCGCCGCGTTGATGCCGTGGCCGCGACGAACAAGTGGGGTTTCATTTACATCTTCGATCGCGTCACTGGCGAGCCCCTGTTTCCGATCAAAGAGGTCCCGGCGCCGAAGAGCACGGTGCCCGGCGAAGTCACCGCCGCCACGCAACCGGTGCCGACACTGCCCGCGCCGCTCGCGAAGCAGACGATGACCCGAGACGACGTGACGACGCGCACGCCGGAAATGCGCGCGTGGGCGCAGAAGGAATTCGATACGTTCCTGGGAACGAACCAGATCTTCACGCCGTTGAGCATCGACAAACAGACGATGGTCGCGCCTGGTTGGAAGGGCGGCGTCGAGTGGGGCGGCGTGACGGTCGATCCCGATCGCGGCATTCTCTACGCGAACGTCAACAACGTGTTCTCGCTCGGCAGCCTCACCGCCGCGGGCAACGCGCCGCCGCGCCGCGGCGGCGGTAATAACGAGGAAGGTGCAGCCCCGGCAGCGCCAACACCTGCAGCGCCCGGCAAGCCGTACGTCTTCACCGGCTACCGCTATTTCATGGATCCCGAGGGATACCAGGCGAACGCGTACCCGTGGGGCACGCTGAGCGCCGTCGACATGAACAGCGGGAAGTATCTCTGGACGGTGCCGTTCGGCGAGCATGCGGAGCTTGCCGACAAAGGACTGACCAACACCGGCGCCGGCAGTCACGGCGGCATGGTGCTGACGTCGACGGGCGTGCTGTTTGCCGGCGGCTCGGAGTACGACTTCAAGTTTCGAGCGTTCGACAACGCGACGGGCAAGGTGCTGTGGACGGGACAACTGCCCGGCCACGGGGTCGCATCACCCGCAACCTACTCGGTCAATGGCAAGCAGTACGTCGTGATCGCCGTGAGTCCAACTCGCGGCAAGGCTGGTGAAGCCCCGTCGGCGCCAAAGCCTCCACTGACGAACGGCACCTACGTAGTGTTTGCCCTGCCTTAGTGAGGGTGACGTCATGAAGATTGCTGTCACGTGCGCGGCGCTGCTGGTGAGCGGAATTCTTGTGGGACGAGGGGAAATGATCGAACAACAGTCGGCAGCGAAAGCGGTGAACGAGATCGTCGACAGCGCGAAGGTGGTCCGCCGTTCGGCGGCGCTCGATGCGGTGATTGCGCCGGACGTCAAGATTGAACGCGTCGCGACCGGATTTGCGTTCACCGAAGGGCCGATGTGGCACAACGGCGCGCTGTGGTTCAGCGATCTGATGGGTAACAAGATGTACAGCCTCTCCGCCGAGGGCACGCTCAAGCTCCTGCTGGATCATGCAGGCGGCCGCGACAGCTTTCCCGCGGGCGCGTACGGCGGCTCGAATGCGATGGCGGCCGATCGCGACGGTACGGTGCTGATGATGCAACATTCGGCCCGCCGCATCGTTCGTCTCGACGACAAGTTGAACGTCACGCCGTTCTTGACGACGTACGAGGGCAAGCAGTTCAACAGCCCGAACGATCTCGCGTTCGCGAAAGACGGCGCGTTGTATTTCACGGACCCGCCATACGGGCTGTTCAATCCGGCAACGCCGAACGCCGATCTCGATACCGACCCGCGCCGCCAGATCTCCTTCAACGGCGTGTATCGCTATCACAACGGCAAGGTGGCACCCGTCATCACCGACCTGCGCCGCCCGAATGGATTGGCCTTCTCGCCGGATGGACGCGTGCTTTACGTGGCCAACTCCGAAGGGCCATCGGCGTATTACCGCTACGACGTGAAGGCCGACGGCACGATCGGATCGCGCCAGCTCTTCGCGGACGTCACGAAAGAACCCGGCGGCGGCGTGCCGGATGGATTGAAGGTCGACTCCCGCGGCAATTTGTGGGCGTCAGGCCAGGGCGGGTTCCGCATCTACTCGTCGACCGGTGAAGTGCTCGGCCAGATCGTTCTTCCGGAAGTCGCCGCGAACCTTGCGTGGGGCGGCGCTGACGGCCGCACGGCGTATTTCACCGCGAGCACCAGCATCTATCGCATGGCGATGAAAATCCCGGGAAGCCTGCCGCCGTACTACCGGAAATGACGATTCGAATCACGACGACACTCTTATGCTGAAAATCTTCAACGACTTCGATCGCCGCGCGGACCTGCTGGCCCGCTTCGACGCGCTGATGCCGACGCTTTCGATCTCCTCCGTGTTTGCCGACGTGATGTATCGGCAGAACGTGATGCATTCGTCGATCAAGCCGGCGTTCAAGGCGAAGGTCACGGGTCAGGCCGTTACGGTGCAGCTCGCCGCCGGAGATCTGGTCGATCCGCTGCGGGCGCTCGAGATGGGACAACCCGGCGACGTCATCGTCGTCGATGCAGGCGGCGACACGGAAACATCGGTGTGCGGCGGCCTGATGGGCGGGCTTGCGAAGAACCGCGGCATCCGCGGCATGGTAATCAACGGCGCCGGCCGCGACATCGACGAGCTCGAAGCGATCGGCTGGCCGATCTGGACGCGCGCGATCACCGCGCGCGGCACTCACACGATGCTCTCCAACCGCAAGGAAGAGTTGTCCATCAACGTCCCGATCAGTTGCGGCGGTGTTGCAGTAAAGCCGGGGGACTTCATCGTTGCGGACACGATCGGCGTCGTCGTCGTGCCGCTCGAGAAGGCGGAAGAAATCCTCACGCTCGCGAAAGAACAGGCCGATCGCGAGGAGAACACGCGCCAGTGGGTCGCAAAGGGGAAGACGGTCGAGGATCTGCTGGCCGAGTTCGGCCGCATCTGATACCGCGATGAAATCGCCAAAGCTGCAGCGGGCCCAGCGGGCGGCGTTGATCCTGCTGGTGCTGGCGGGTCTCATCAACTCACTCGACCGAAGCACGCTCGCGATCGCCAACAGCTCGATCACCGCGGAGATGGGGCTCACCGCATCCGAGATGGGCTGGCTGCTCTCCGCCTTCTCGCTGCCGTATGCGTTCGCGCAGCTGCCGATGGGCGTGCTGCTCGATCGACTCGGCGCCCGCATCACGCTCGGTCTTGGCATCCTGCTGTGGTCGCTCGCACAGCTCGCGGGCGGTTTCGTTCGCGGTCTCAACCAGCTCTTTGCCGCGCGAGTGGTCCTCGGGATCGGCGAAGCGCCGCAGTTCCCCGCCGCCGCCAAGGTCGTCAGCGAATGGTTTGCCGTCAAGGAACGGGGCCGGCCCACCGGGATCATCGTCGCATCGACGACGATCGCGCCGGCGCTGGCGCCGCCGCTGCTCACCGGCATGATGCTGCTGTTCGGCGGTTGGCGCGGGATGTTCATTGCGATGGGCGCCATCGGGATTGCGGTCGGCATTGCGTGGTACGTGATTTATCGCGATCGCAACTCGGTATTGCTGGACACGAACGAGATCGAATACCTGCAAGCGGGCGACATCGAGTCGAACACGACGCCCATGACCGCGGCCGAATGGCGCGGGCTGTTCACGCAGCGTACGGTGTGGGCCATGATCGTCGGCTTCATGGGCGTCATCTACATGATCTGGCTCTATCTCACGTGGCTGCCGGCATATCTCGAGCGCGAGCGTGGACTGAGCCTGACCAGTTCCGGCTGGATCGTAGCCATCCCCTATCTCGGAGGCACGCTCGGCATGCTGTCGAGCGGTTTTGTCGCGGACAAACTACTGGCGCGCGGGCTGACCCCAATCGCCAGCCGCAAGTGGCCGGTGTGTGTGGGATTGTTCTTCGCCGCGCTTTTCACCGTGCCCGCCGCGTACACGCCAAGCTTGACGCTCGCGATCCTCTACATCTCGCTGGCGCTGTACTTCGTCAACCTTGCGTGCGGCGGCGCATGGGCGCTCGTCAGTGTTGCCGCGCCGCGCCGGCTGGTCGCATCGCTCGGCAGCGTGCAGAATTTCGGCGGCTATCTCGGAGGCTCGGCGGCGCCGATCCTCACGGGCGTGATTGTCGATACCACTCAGTCGTTCGTCAACGCGTTACTGATCAGCGCGGCGGTGTCCCTGGCGGGTGCACTCGTGTATCTGATTGGCGTGAAGGATCCTGTCGTCAGCGTCAGCGCTGAAACCCGGTCATCAGCGCCATAAGCCCGGCCAGCGCGGCCGCTTCACCGTCATGTGTGTCCACTTCGAAGCCGTTGGCCGCAAGCGCCTGTCGGTAGCGCTGGGACAGGCTGCGCTCGCCAATCACCGTGATGCGACGCCCGCGATCGATGCGGAAGAGCGCTGGTAACGCGGCTGCCTCCGCGCCAATCAGCAGTCCCGAGAAGTACGATTCGACCTGGGTCGCCGCCATGTCGCCGCTGACGAGGCGCGAGCGTGCGGTGAAGATACGCGAAGCGAGCGCATTGCCGTCGCCCGCGGCTTCTAACCCGCGGGCAAACGCGTTCTCGTCATCCTGTGCGGGGCCCGCGCGCAACACGCTGTGATTACGCAATAAGGCGAACAGCTCTCCGGTCATTGCAGTCACGAAGCCGTCAATGCGGCCGTCGACGCATCGAACCCATTTGGTGTGCGTGCCAGGAAGACAGATCAAGCGCTCGCCTGCGCTACGCGACTCGTTGCCGAGCGCCCAGCCGAACACCTGCGTCTCTTCGCCACGCATCACGTCGGGTCCGCCGTCGGGCCGCTGCCCTTTCAACCCTGGGACTATCCATGCGGGCGGGTCCGCGGCATCGACGCGATGCAGGCGCGCGCGGAGGGCAAGAAGATCGACCGGGCAGTCGACGTACGGCGCGACCTCCCAGCCAAGCGTCGATCCGATCATCCCGCACAGCATCGCCGGCAAATCGGCAGCGTCCATCGCCGGCCGGATGGTGTCGCGAAAATGCCGCGCGGCGTCGCCCGGCTGAAGCTGTCCGACTCCCAGCGCGAATTCCTGGCGGCGCAACACGCGTGCACCGTCGACGAGCCAGGCGCGAACATTGGTCGTGCCCCAGTCGACGGCGAGCCAGGCGCCGACGTTCATTGCGTCACGACGCCTTTGCCTTCTTCGACGATGAGGTGCCGGTTGGCGGGGATGTTGGTGAGCCGATCTTTCTGTCCACTCGGCCACTCGATTTCTAATGCCGTGACCTGAGTGTCCTTGCCGAGACCAAACGTCAGCGCCAAATCGCTCTGAGAGCAATAACTCGAACCGCTGCGGACCATGCTCCAGTGCGATCCGCCAGCGCTCGTCACGCGGACCACCGCGCCAATGCCGTCGCGATTCGATTTCACGCCGCGGGTCCGGATCGAAATGTAGTTGTTCGCGTTGCCGCCGTCGTTCCGGTACAGCCACGCCGGTCCATGATTCTCGGTGAACAGCACATCGAGATCGCCGTCGCGATCGTAATCACCGTACGCAGCGCCACGCGCGAGGATTGGCCGGCTGAACTCGGCGCCGACGGCGTTACTCGCATTGTCGAACCGGCGTTGCCCGATGTTGCGGAACAGCAGCGGCGGCTGCTTGTATTTCACCTTCGGCTGGACCCGCTCGATTTCCTCTTCGATGTGCCCGTTGGCCGACAGGATGTCGAGGAAACCATCGAGGTCGTAGTCGAAGAAGAACACGCCGAACGCCAGCGACAGCAGGCTGGCGCGGCCGATCGACGAGCGCGGCGCCTCGTCGACGAACAGATTCTTGCCCTCGTTGTGATAGAGGCCGAGCATCTGGTTTGAAAAATTGCCGACGATCAGATGCGGGCGGCCAGAGCGATCGTAGTCGGCGGCGTCGACACCCATCGCACCCCGCGCGACGCCGTCTTCGCTATAGGCAACGCCGGATCGGATGCCCTCCTCGGTAAAGGTGCCGTTACGGTTGTTGCGATACAGCTTGTTCGGCTGCGTGTCATTGGCGACGAACAGGTCCGGCCAGCCGTCCACGTCGTAATCGAGCACGGCGATGCCGAGCGACTTGCTGTTGGGATCGGCGACGCCGGCCTTCACGCTCGCGTCCTCGAACTTCCCGCCGCCGAGGTTGCGGTACAGTTTTGACGCGGTCCCTTTGTACGACTCGGGCGTGCAATACGATTTCTCGACACCATCGAGCGAGCACCAGATGTCGGTCTTCTCCGTCCACTGCACGTAGTTGGCGACGAACAAATCGAGCCGGCCGTCCTTGTCGTAGTCGAGCCACGCCGCGCTGGTGCCGAAATTCGCGTTGGCGATGCCCGCGGTCTTCGAGACATCCCGGAATCTCCCGCCGCCGAGATTCTGAAAGAGGCGATCGCCTTCGAGCGCCGTCACATATAGATCCTGACGGCCGTCGTTGTCGTAATCGGCGGCGGCGACACCCATGCCATAGAGCTCGACGTCGAGACCGCTGCCGGCCGTGATGTTGGTGAACTTGCCCGCGCCGTTGTTGCGATAGAGCGCACTCAGCGATCGCCTTCCGGCGCGCGGCGTCCAGTCGCGGCCGTTGACGAGAAACACGTCCAGCCAGCCGTCGCCGTCGGCGTCGAAAAATGCACCGCCGGATCCCATCGTCTCCGGCAGCCACTTGCGGCCTTGCTTGCCGGTGTTGTGCGTGAACTTGATTCCCGACGCGGCGGTCACATCAGTGAATTGCACGCGCGGGGGCTTGCCCTGAGCAGAGCCGAAGGGTTGGGCGGCGAGCGCCGCGGCCAACAAACCCAGCGCCGTGGCGATCGCGAGGATCTTCATTTAGGCGCGCGCGCCAGCGGCACGCCTTCATGCTCGTGAATCATCTGCCGCTCGTTGTTCTCTTCCGGCTTCTCGCGCCGGCGATCGCCGGTGATCGCCTGTGCCGACTCCTCGGCCTTGAAGCGCTTGAACAGCGTCTCCGAGCGCGCCGCCGCTTCGAGGTTGCCCGCGCCGCGATGCGCCAGCATCGCGGTGTAATGCATCTGCAGATCCTCGGGGTCGACCTTGGCCACGTCGGCCAGCACCTTCAACGACTCCTGGTAGTCGCGTGACAGGAACAGGATGCGCGCGAGCTGGTTGAGCGCCACGCGGTCGCGCGGGTATTGCTGGACGACGCGGCGCAGCGACGCAATCGCCGCCGGATAATCGCCGTCCGCCTTCTCGACCATCGCGCGGAAAAAATAATTGCGCCCGGCCTCTGGATTGAGCGCGATCGCCTTGTCAATATGCGGCTTCGCGGCGTCGGTCTCACCTTCCTGGATCAATGCGCGCGCCAGGTTGAGCCAGCCGTCCGAATACTCAGATTCTGCCTTCGTCGTCGCCGTGAACGCGTATTCGGCGCCCTTGATATCGCCCTGCAGCAGCATGCCGATACCCCAGTCATTCCACCGCTCGCGATCCTCCTTGAGAATCACCGGCTGCCATTGGGTCGGCGTCTTGCCGTCGCCGACGCGAATCTGCGTCTTCGCCTGGGCAACGACGACAATCGGCACATCCGGGATCGCGTCCCTGATCTGGCCCGACACGTTCTTCGGAATGTTCTTCGGATCGTACGAGTATTCGAGGCTGTTGAAGCCCTTGCCAATCAGCGAGGGATCCTGACCCGGCTTCGGTTGCCCGGCGTAAGCAAACTGCGTGTATGAATGTGCAAACTTGCGGTAATTGAGTTTCGCGGTGAACGTGATTGGACCGCGGGCGTCGTTCGGCACCTTCACGCGATAATGCGCGACGTCGGCGGCGCCAGGCGGAATCAGCCGCACGTACTGCACGCTGCGAGCCTGCCACGCGTTCCGCTTGTTGATGTCATTGCCCTTCTCATCGAGCTGCAGCGCGCGGTAAAAGTGCGCGCCCGGCTCGACCGGGCCGCGCCCTTCGTCTGCCACTTGACCGCTCCAGAAAATCACGCGACCATCGGCATCGTGCCCCTGCAGCTCGAGCCAGACATCGAATGCGTCGACCGTTCCGCCTGGAAAGAAATGTCCGATCCTGCGCGTGCGAACGACCACATCGACCCGGATCGTGGATCCCGGTGCGACCACTGGTTGGGCCTTGTCGATCGGCGCGGCCACCTGGCCGACGTCGCGAATCAAGATCGCGCCCTGCGGCTCGGACTCTTCGCCGACGGCAAAGCTTGTCATGAGCTGCGCCGACTCATTCGCCCGGCGCACCATCGGCGTCCGTTCCTTCGACTCGTCGATCGGCGAGACCGCAAAAATGTCCACGCTGATGAAGCCCGACTGCAGGAAGTCCTTGGTGATCTTCATCTGCGCCTCGTCCTTGTTGACGAGCGCGAGCGCGGTGTTCGCTGCCTGGAACCGGTGATTGTGCACGGTGCCGTCGGCATGTCGGCCCGGATCGTTCGACGGCGTTGGCGGCATGTGGCAGCTCACGCACGTCATCGGCGTCGGCGGGTAGTAGAACGAACGCGCACCCTGCCCGGAGACGCCGCTCGCCTGCCATGCGTCGTAATCGTTGAACCCGCGGAACCAGCGGTAATCGTTCACCGGCACGTCGAGGTGCACCTTGTGGCACGACGAGCAGAACTCCGCCGAGTCCAGCGTCATGAATGGCTTCATGAACGTCCTGCGGTGGGGTTCCGGATTGAGGTAGGTCATGAAGCTGTCCACCGCGCGGATGTACTTGTTCCGGCTGGTCATCAGCTCGTGCAGCGCCGGGTACTCGATGGTGAAGCCGCCCTGCCCCATCGATCCCTGCACGTGCGTGATCGCATGACACGACGTGCACGCGAGTCCGGCCTTGGCTTCGGGCGTGTCGATCTGATCCTTGATCGGCTTGTCGAACCGGCCGTTGAAGAACACCGCGTGATCGTGACAGCCGGCGCACCACTTGCTCGGCTGAGTGCCGACCACCTCCTGCATGTATTCGATCGACTTGCGGTAGAACTGGTTGTTAAACGAGGCGAAATGATGCGCCGAGCTGTTCCACTGCTCGAAGATGTCCTTATGGCAGGTGCCGCACAACTCCGAATCCATGAAAAAGTTCGACGGGATGATGCCGCCGACGTTGGTCTTCGCCGACGAGGGGAAAAACGGCGAGTCGGGCCCGCCGCCTTCTTCGTACATCGACGCCGGCGTCACTGCCGGGTTCACGATCCGGTCGTCGGGGTTTGGATTCGCCTTGACGTAGATGGCCGTCACGAGCGGCAGCGCGGCCGCCACGATCACCGCGTTGCCGACACCAAGACTCAGCGTCCGCGGCCGCCCGCCAAGGCGCGCCAGCCGCAGCACGAATGGCAGCAGCGCAACGACGCCGAGCAGCGAGGCGACGATGTGCGCGTTGAGAAGCCAGCGATGCTCACGCAGGTTGCCGACGGCGACGAGCCAGATCGCAAGACCGACGGCGATTGCAAAGAACACCGCCGGCGCAATCAATGGCCGCCGTAGCGCCGGCTCCCGCGCGAGCAGCCACGCAAACGCCACGGCCAACGCGAGCCCCAGCACGAGGTGCAGGAGCACGTTGGCCATGTAGAAGATCGACGGTGTGGCGAAAGCCGAGATGTAACCGCTATTCAGCAGCAGGAAGATGAATCCCGCGCCGATCGCGGTCGCGAGCTTCGAGCCGTTCACTTGCCCAGCGAGTAAAAGTCGTAAGTCGTCTTCCATTCCATCGGCCGGCCCTTCTCAGCTCGGACGTGGATGTAGGCTTCCGGACAAGTCGTCTTCGGCGACGTCCAGAACACCATGTCGGACATCGGCCGATCGGAGGTGATGCGCACGCCCGCTCCGGTCTTCTTGTTTTCGACGCGGATGTCGTAGTCGCTGGGCGACGTGCTGAACCCTTTCAGCTGCATGCGGTTGGCCTGCTCGATCGGCTTGCGATAGTTCAGCCGGTCGCTGCCGATCTCAATTGCGTCGCCGCGGACATTGAACGCTTCGAGCTTGAACGGCACGCGCACTTCCACGTCGGGCACTGACGGCTGTCCATCGAGGACGAAGAAGTTGTGGTTGTACATCTGCGTGTCGATCGGGTTGGCGCCCGTCGATTCGAGTCGATGCGTCAGTGTCAGCTGCGGCTTGCCGGGTGTCAGGGCGACGGTCTTGGTATAGCGATAGCCGTAACCGGATTTCGGATCGTTGACCTCGTGGACGAAGTCGACGGCATCTGCGCGCACCTGTGTCGACCATTTGCCGCCGTCAACGATCTCCAACGTCGCAAAGCCCCTCGCCTGCTCGGCGGGCTTGCGCAAGACACCGACACCAATTTTGATGAAGGTCTCGCCCGGTTTGGCGGCCTCCATCCCCTGGCCGGTCACGAAATCCTGGACCGGGCCCATGATCGCATCGTGAAGCTTCGGATCGTATTTGGGATTCCAGCGGCCGAAGTAGCTGTGCCCGCCGGCTTGCAGATCGGCAATCTGGCCGGACCAGTCGAAGCGGGTCGCGCGGTAGTAGCCCTGTTCTGGATCAGGCAAATAGAGGATCGCGGTCGCGACACCGTTCGTGATCTTCACCGCCGGCGCATTGGGCGCGTCGCTGTCAGGTGACGCGACTTTCTGCGCCGCGGCGCGGCTACCGGCCGACAGCCCGAGGACAACCGTCAACAGAACGAATCGTGTGGCCGATCTCATTGCATCTCCCTTGCGAAAAATAAGGCCGCACATCAGGGAAGTGATGTGCGGCCCCGGAGGTCTGAGGAGCGATGGCGACGCGCCTCAGAAAACGAATCGCGCTGACATCTGCACCTGGCGCGGCAGGTTGCCCGCCGTCGTGATGATGCCGTAATTGATGTTGCCAATCTGCGCGTTGACGGGACCGTAGCCGCGAAGGTTGAGCACGTTCTGCGCCTCGGCGCGAATCTGCAGATAGCGCGGCCCGAAGCGGAAGTTCTTCATCACCGAGAGATCCGCCTGCTGGAACGCGGGGTTGCGATATTCATCCTGGTTCGGCGGCAGGTTGCCGGACACGAACACGCGCGCGCCGACGACCTTGGTCGGATCGAGATAGCGGATGCTGGTGGGCGTCACCGGATCCACCGGCGAGTACAGCACCTGTGACCAGTCATTGAAGCCCGGCGAAATGAGGTTGCGATCCTCGCCCGCGTAGCTGCCCCACGTCTGGTTGATCTTGATCGTGTTGTTGATGTTGCTGGTCGTGCTGCCGGTCAGCGTGATCGGCGTGCCCGTGTAGAACTGGTAGAAGCCAGCCACCTGCCAGCCGCCGATGACGTAGTCGAGGATTCTCGCCGCCGATCCCGACGGTGAGCTCATCCACCTGCGGCCCTCGCCGACCGGCAGCTCGTAGACGTACGAGATGTTGAAGCGATGCTTGCGATCGAGCGGGCTCAGGCCCCACGCGGCCTTGTATGAATCGAACGACTGAACGGTCTTGCCACCCTGTCCGTCCGCGCCGCCGACGTCGTCCATCAACTTGCCGAAGGTGTAGTTCGCCAGCAGCGACAAGCCGTGGCTGAACCGCTTCTCGATGCGCCCGGTCACTGCGTTGTATTGCGAACGGCCCAGCGGGAGACCGGACACTTGCACACGCCCGTAGAACGGGTAGTCGTACTGGAGCAAACCCATCTGCTGCGTCGCGCCCGTAATCGTCGTCTCCAGCGTCTGTCCCGCGGTCGGCGCCGGCATGTAGATTTGGCTGGTCGCCGCAAGCGATGGAATCAGCAGCTCTTTCGGATAGGTGCTGATCGTGTTGGTGGCCAGCAGGTCGTAGCCGCGGCTGCCGACGTAGCCAAGGTTCACCGTCATGTTGCCGGGCAGCTGCCTCTGGATGTCGAACGAGTAGTTGTACTCGCGCGGCATCTTCAGCTCTGCCGACACCACGTTCGCGCCCGGATCCAACGAGCTTTGTAGGTTGGCCGTCATCACGTCCTTTTTGTAGGTGTTGTACATCGACGCCAGCGGGAACGGATTTGCCCAGGTCGAAATGTAAGTGCGGCCGCCATCAGTTGACGCATGCCAGCCGGCAAACGCCTGGTCCGACAACGCCACGTTAGCGTTGGCGGTCGCGTAGCTGTTCGGATTCCCCGTCGTCGGCAGATACATCTGGCCGAACGACCCGCGAACGACCGTGTCCGAGTTGATCTGGTAAGCGGCTCCGACACGCGGCACGAACTGGAAGTTGCTGAGCTGCTGCGGCGAGCGGCCGGGGAATTCAGGTGTGCCCGCAATCAGGACCGCGCCCGGCTCAAAGCTGCCGCGCGTCGCCCACGCGGGAACCGGGGTGTCCGCAGGCAGTCCGGCGCTGACCGCCGCCGCCGTGAAGTTGTAGCCCGGGTTGATCCGGAACAGCGACGGGTACGTGGGATCCCAGAAATACAGGCGATCGAAACGCTCGGTCGTCGGGCGCTCGTTGTCCCAGCGGATGCCGAGGTTCAGCGTCAGCTTGTCGGTGATTCTCCAGTCGTCCTGTACGAACGCGCCGAAGTAGTTCGTGTTCATGAAACGGTCGGTTGGCTTGGCCACGTTATTGCGATTGTTGATGCCGAGCAGGAAGCTGCCGAGACCGGCAACGCGTCCTTCGTTAGCACCCAGACCAAAGTCGCCCTGGAACTGAGCCAGCGGGTTCACCATGAAATTGATGATGTTGGTGCCGCCGCCCTCGTTGTAGAAGTCGTCGTAGTAGCGGCGATGCTCGCCGCCAAACTTCAGGCTGTGCGCGCTGAACGTCTTGGTGACCGTGCCCGAGAACACCGCGGTCGTGGACTTCACGGTGGCGCGGCTACCAGCCTGCGCGTACGGCGTGCCGCCCATGAACGTCACGGCAATGTTGGGAACGTCGTTGCCGGCGAGATAGTTGCGATACTCCGCCGGGAGAAAGCTGTTCGAGAAGTCATCTGGGTGCGTGGCGCCCGTAAGCGTCGGCGTGTAGGTACCCGATGCCTTGAGGTCTACCAGCGTCGATGGACCGAGCGTCCACGTGTAGTTGACGTTTCCGGTCTTGCCGCCCTCGACCTTCGAAACGGTCGATGTGTAGAGCGGCGTATCCATCGTCGGCGAAGTGCTCGCGTCGCTGCTGAAGGTGAGAAAACGGCCCGACAGCCGCTGCGTGTTGCTCAGATTGTGATCGATCCTGAGACCAAGCTTCCAGTCCGCCTGGCGGCTCGACGATTCGAACTGATAGTTGTTCAAGCTGCTGCTGCCCGACGTGGGCGCGCGGTTCGGCATTGGAATCAACGCGAGAATGGCCTTCGACACCGGTGAGATCAATTCGGCGGGAACACGCCGCCCGTCTCCACCGAGCAATCCCGTGCGCTCCCATAGTCCGCGCGCCGAGTTGAATACCTGCGGCCCCCACGGGTCGTACATCAGGTAGACGCGTCCGTTATAGGTTGTTTGAGAAAAGTCGCCGGTTCGCTCCAGGGCGGTTGGCACGCTGTTAAGGTTTACCCGGCCCGCTTCATTCCTCCGGAAGTACTCGTTCTCGACGAAGAAGAACGTCTTGTTGTGGCCATCGTATGCGCCTGGGATCACGACAGGACCGCCGGCGGTGTAGCCGTATCTGTTCTGCCGGAAGTCGGCTTTCTTCGCGCCGATCGATTTCTGCTCCCACGAGTTCGAGTTGAACACGTCATCGAACATGTAGGCGTAGCCCGAGCCGCTGATCTTGTTGGTGCCGCCCTTGGTGACCAGCGTGACGTAGCCGCCGGAGATGCGGCCGAACTCCGCCGAGATGCCGGAGGTGACGACCTTGAATTCCGAAACAGCCTCCATGCTGGGAATTGAGTTCGTCAGCCGGTTCGCCTGTCCGGAATTCACGACGCCGCCGTCAACGTAATAGTCGACCGAACTGGTGCGGCCGCCGTTCAACTGCAGCGAATTCTGACCCTGGTTGTTCGTCGCCATCGACCCCTGGACATTTCCAGCGAGGGCAACAAGGGCAAAGGGGTTGCGATTGAGCTGCGGAAGGTTGCTGATGAATTGATTATTGATGACTTCGCCGACCGATGCGTCCGACGTGCGCAGCATCGGTGCTTCGGCCGTGACGGTAATTTCCTCCGTGGCGCCGCCGATTTCGAGCGCCAGATCGAAGACCAGCCGGTCGCCGACATGCAACGTGAACGGTTTGCTTGCGTTCTTCTTGAAGCCGCTCAACTCCGCGCTGATGACGTAGGTGCCGGGCACCACGCTCGGGAATTGAAATTGACCGTCCGTAGAACTGACGGTCCTTTGCTCTACGCCCGTCTGCGTGTTGATCACAACGACGTCAGCGCCGGGAAGAACCCCGCCGGACGAATCTTTGACGACGCCAGTGATCGAGCCCGTGTTCTGCGCCGACGCGGAAACGGACCAGAGAAGGAATAGAGCCGACGCCAAGGCGAGACGTACCGCACGCATACCTGCCCCCTTTGCCACAAGACAACGAACGGCGGGCATCTTACATGAACCTGTCTAACAGGTAAAGGGCTTTAAAAACCGCTCCTGACGGCCAGCCCGGCTGCACGCTGCTGCGAAAGCGCGAGAGAAGTGCCGGCCCAAGGGCCTTGGTCGGCAGGGCGCCCGAACGAGTGCCCGACGGTCGCTTTGAATTCAAGCCTCACCCGACCAGCCGCTCGCTGGGACAACTCGCCGAACACCTCACCGAAATGCCGCTCTGGGCGACAACCGCGTTGACGCAGAGCTCGCTCGAGGCCACCACACAACGTCCGGCCGATTACAAACCGCCGGCGACGCGCGCCCAAGTCCTGGCGTTATTCGACGGTTGCCACAAGACCGCGCGGGCGGCGCTCGTCAACAAGACCGACAGCGAATTCGCGGCGCCGTGGACGTTGAAGAACGCCGGCAAGGAGGTGTTCACCATGCCGAAGAGCTCGGTGATGCGGAACTTCGTGCTGAATCACATAATCCATCACCGCGGACAGTTCGTCGTGTATCTGCGGATGTTGGGTGTTCCCGTGCCGTCGATCTACGGGCCCTCCGGCGACGAACAGATGTAGCGGCTGGTGCTTCGCACCAACCGCAACGTTGTCGTCGGTGAACGTTGTCGTCGGTGCGAAGCACCGATCGCAACGTTGTGGTTAAAACCGCTTGGTGTAGACAGCTTTTGCGGCGGCGCGGCGGTCGAGGGTGGCAAATCTTGCCGACGGATCGAGCGGATCGATCCAGTTGTGCGTGTAGACGAAGAAAATGTCGTTGCCCGGCTCCACGATCCAGCGGAATCGCGACTGCCAGCCGACCACGCGGCTGACCGAATCGTACTGCACGTTGTTCACGAGATACATGAACGGACTGAATTGCGTGTCGGCGACGCCGCGATAGAGCTTCGTCTGGAAACTACCTTCCGTTAATAGCGCCGGAAATCATGGCGCGGCAGGAAGCCGAGCTCGGGCTCGACGTTCGGCTGCACTTCCATGAACGCGACGCTGCCCTCGCAGACGTCGTTCGGATAGCCGACCCGCGCGCCGTAGGAGATGTTGTCGCCGGCCTTGCCGCCATAGAGGTTGTTCATCGCCATGAAGCCGCTGGCTTCGAGGCTCTTGTTGCCGCGGAACGTCGACGTCGCGAGGCGAAAATCAAGACCGGCGGTCGATCGCGTTGGAATCGCGGTTTGATCGCGCGTGGCGCGGCCTGTGCAGATGCCGCCGATGAACGACTGCCGAAGAATGCGGCGGCGGACGCGAATCGCCGCGAAGTCCTCACCGAGCGAGCCGTTGTCTTCGCCGGTGCGCACATACTGGGCATCGACTTCGGTTTCCGCAAAATCGGTGTTGACGGTGGCCACCGCGCGCAGGCTCGGCGTGATGTTGTACGCCACCTCGCCCCCGACGTCGAGATCGCTTTGGCGGGCGGTCGCAGTGGCGCGGCCGGGATAGTCCGAGCTGAAGCCTGCGACATACGGCTTCACCTCGAAGCCGTGGCCCTGCGTCACCTCGGTCAGGCCGACCAGCAATCCCGCATTCGACATGCGGCGAAGTCCCTGGTTGCGCAAATGACCGGTCCCCACCGACTCTTCGTTCTTGCGGAGCACGGTGCGCTGGAAGTTGATGCCCCAGGCGGGCGAATTGGGATCGAACGGCAACGGACGGAACGGAAAATCAATTTCGATGGTCCAGCCGATCTCGCTGCGCTTGACGCGCGCGTTCCAGATGCCGTCCCACTCGCGATTGTTGCTGCCGCCCGGCCCCATCAGCGCGTCGGCCATCAGTCCAGACGGATTCATATCGAAGAAATACCCGGTCTGCTGATTGAGGAACGTATCGATCGTCCACATGAAGCGATCGTCGGCGCTCAGACATTCATCGCGCTTGCGGGTGTTGCCGAGCAGCCGATCGGGCTCGGAGTCGCGGCACACCACCGCCATGTAGAGGTGATCGCGATTGAACGCGAAGTGCACTTCCGTCGGCTCGGTCGGCGTGCCGCCGAGCATCGGGTCCTGCATGATTCGCCGGCCGGCACCGTTCGCTTCCAGATCGGCTCGTCGAGCACGCCGTCGAGCGTGATGTGCTCGGTATCGGCGAGGCGTACCGCCTGCACCACCCGGCGGCCGGAACTCATGATTTCGGAAGGCTGGGTCTGGGCGAACAGCTTCGCAGGCAATCCACCGCGCCCGAATATTCCTTATAATCTGCGGCTGGAGGCGTCTATGGCCGGCTCAGTGTCCCGTCGCGATTTCGCTCGTCTGTTCGCAGTTGGTGGTTCGGCGGCACTCTTCGCCGACCCGGTCTGGGCCAGACAGAACGCGCCGGCGCCGGCGTTCTCGCCGACGATCAGCGGCACCGGCGAGGCGTACTGGAAGTCGGTGCGCGCGCAGTTCGTGATGCCGCCCGAGCTCGGCGTGCTGAACGCCGCCAACCTCTGCCCCGCGTCGCGCCCGGTGCTCGAAGCGCTGAAGCGCGAGAGCGACAGCGTCGATCGCGATCCGTCCGCCCAGAACCGCTCACGGTTGAACGGCGAAAAGGAAAACCTCCGCAAGACGCTGGCGGCATTCCTGCGCGTCACGCCGGAAGAGATCGTCATCACCCGCAACACCAGCGAAGCGAACAACATGGTGTCGAGCGGCCTCGACCTGAAGCCGGGCGACGAAGTGATCGTCTTCCACGACAACCATCCGAGCAACCTCACCGCCTGGAACGAGAAGGCGAAGCGGTTTGGTTTTTCCGTCGTCGAGATCCCCCAGATCAATCCGCATCCGGGCATGGAGTACTACGTCAACGCCTATCGGAAATCGATCACCTCGAAGACCAAGCTCCTGAGCTTCACGCACCTGACGAGCTCGGTCGGCGATCTGTTCCCGGCCAAGGAGCTGTGCGCGGTGGCGCGCGAGTACGGCGTGATGTCGCTCGTCGACGGCGCGCAGTCGTTCGGCCTGCTCGACGTCAATCTCGCCGAGATCGGTCCCGACTTCTACAGCGGCAGCGCGCACAAGTGGCCGTGCGGCGCCCGCGAGTGCGGCGTGCTCTACATCAACACGCGCGCGCAGAAGAACATCTGGCCCTCGATCTACAGCGCGTATCCCGGCGCCGTCGGCATCTCGCGCACGTTCGAGAGCTTCGGCCAGCGCGATGAGGCGACGATGATCGCGTTCCGCGAAGCGCTCGAGTTCCAGACCAAGGTCGGCCGCGCCGCGATCGAGAAGCGATCGCGCGAGCTGGCGAACCAGGCGGTCGCCGGGTTGTCGAAGCTGCCCGACGTGAAAGTCTGGACGTCGCCGAACCCGTCGCTGAACGCCGCGGTCGTGTCGTTCCTGCCAGGGACGTTGAACTCGCAGCGGCTCGGCCAGGCGCTCTACGAGAAGGACAGGATCGGCACGGCCGGCCGCGGCGGACAGGATCGCGGCGGGCTGCGCGCATCGCCCCACTTCTACAACACGCCGGAGGAGATCGACCGGCTCGTCAGCGCGGTCGGCAGGTATCTGAAGAGCGGCGTCTAAAAAGGTCAACCGTTCGACGGCGGGCTTCGTCCTACTCGAGGGGACTTGATGCGCGATCTTTGCTACGCGTTTCGATCACTGGCGCGAACGCCCGCCTTCTCCGTCACGGCGATCCTCATCCTGTCGCTCTCGGTGGGCGCGACGACCGCGGTGTTCACGCTGCTGCACGCCCTGGTGCTGCGGCCGCTCCCCATCAAGGATCCGCATGAGCTCGCGCGCGTGCTCACCGTCGACTGGCGCGGCAGCGAAGCCGACTTGCCGTGGCGCCTGCATCGCGAGTTCCTCGCCCACCAGACGATCTTCTCCGCCGTCATTCCCTCGCTCGATCAATCGGTGCTGACGCTCGAAAGCGATCGCGGCGTCGAGCGCGGCGCGGTTGCGGGCACCGCGGGCAACTTCTTCCAGGAATTCGGCACGGCGCCGGCGCTCGGACGGTTGATCCAACCATCGGATGTGGACTTCATGGCGCCGTCGGCGGCACCGGTGGCGGTGCTCGGCTGGGGCTTCTGGCAGCGCCACTACGGCGGCGATACATCGGTGATTGGCCGCACCATCAAGATCGACGGCGTGCCGCTCGAGATCATCGGCGTCGTCCAGAAAGATTTCAAAGGCTTCAGCGTGACGATCGAGCACGACGTGATGGTGCCGATCGCGCTGCTGCCATCGATCATGCAGTCGGCAGCGACGATGTTCCATGGCACGTCTCGATGGGTCGGCACCATCGGCCGTCTCGCGCCGGGCGTGACCGTCGAATCGGCGCGCACCCAGGTGGAGGCGATGTGGCCCGCCCTCCTCACCGCCGCGATGCCCGAACAGTTCCTGACGACGCCGCGCGTCGACTATCTCAAGTGGACATCGCGCGTCGTTCCCGCGGCGACCGGCATCGAGCGCGGTTTGCGCAACAGCTATACGAATCCGCTGTACGCGCTGCTCGGCATCGCGGCGCTGGTGCTGGTGATCGCCGGCGCCAATCTGTGCGCACTCGTGTTCGCGCGTGCCGAGTCACGCCGGCAGGGGCTGGCGGTTCGACTCGCGCTCGGGTCGAGCCGGCTGCGCGTGATTCGCGAGCTCTGCGCGGAAGGCGCGCTCCTCGGCGTGGCCGGCGCGATCGGCGGCGTCGTGTTCGCGGCGCTTGCCAGCGACGCGATCTTCCAGCTGCTGGTCCGCGAATATACGGTCAACACGTCGCTCGACACCTCGCCGGACGCCGCGGTGCTCGCGGTCGCGATCGTCGCCAGCGTTGGCGTCGCCGTGGCGGTCACGCTGGCCGCGGCCGTGAGCGCGACGCGGCAGCACGGCCGCCTGGTGCCGGGCGGATCGCGGACGGTGGCGCGATCGTCTCGAGCCGGGCAGATCCTCGTCGGCGCGCAAGTCGCCGCCTCGATCGTGATGCTGGCGCACGCCTCGCTGCTGGCGCGCAGCCTCTACGGCCTGACGACGATCGATACGGGCCTGACCGGCGACACGGTAATCATCGGCTACACGTACCCGTTACTGAACGGTTACAAGAACCTCGATGTCGCGACAAGCTATCGCCAGTCGCTCGATCGCGTGAGGGCCGTTCCCGGCGTGACCGCTGCGGCCTTCAGCACGTTCAAACCGGACGGCGGCAACCTGCCGCGCGACATCGTCGGCCGCGCCAACACGCCGCGAACGGAAACCGATCTACAGGCGGAGTGGCCGCAGGTCTCGCCGGGATTCTTCGAGACGCTCGGCATCCCGCTGCTCCGCGGCCGCGACTTCACCTACGCCGACGGCGAGAAGACCCAGAAAGTCGCGATCATCAGCGCCACGCTCGAACGCCAGTTGTTTGGCGAGGGCCTTGGAGTTGGTCAGCGCATGCGCGTGTCGTCGCGCGCGGAATGGCAGGATGTCGAAGTCGTTGGCGTGATCGGCGATGCGCGCGTGTTCGGCCTGCGCAGCGACAACCGGGCCACGATCTACACCGCCGCCGTGCAGAGCGGCCCGGCGTCGCACTGGAAGTGCCTGGTCGTGCGCGCGCCGCAGTCCACCGTCCCGCAGCTCCGGCAGGCGATCGAATCGTTCGGTGTGGAAATGATGCGTCGCACGCAAACACTCGCCTACGCGCGCGGCCGCGCAATCCTGCAGGAGCGGCTGCTCGCCGGCCTCAGCGGATACTTTGCCGTGCTGGCGTTGCTGCTGGTCTCGGCCGGTATCTACGGTCTGCTGTCGTATGTGCTGTCGCTGCGCCGCAAGGAGATCGGCATCCGCATGGCGCTTGGCGCCGATGCGGCGCTGATGACGCGATCGATCCTGCGTGACGGCCTGGTCGTCAGCGGCGCCGGCATCGTCACCGGACTCGCCGCCGCCATTGCGACGGTGCCGCTGATCCGCCGCCTGCTCGTCAACACCAGCCCGTACGACCCGGCCGCGATCGGGCTCGCGTGCGCGGTGTTGTTGATCGTGACCGGCGCCGCGTCGCTGCTGCCCGCCCTGCGAGCCGGGCGCGTCGAGCCACTGGCGGAGCTGCGCCGCGAGTGAGATAGCGGTCGACGCAGCGATAAAATCTAATCGCAAATCAGCGCGTGCGTCTTATCATACGCAGATGCCTGTGCCGGCTGATCTCATGCGCCCGCGCGACCGCCTATGAAACGGAGCCGCTCCGCAAAGCCAATCACGACCAATGAGACACCCGAGACCAACACGCCTGGCGGCGTGATCGCGCTCGAACGCGGCTTGCGCATCCTCAATGCGTTCGATCAGCGAACCGGCGTGCTCACGCTGGCGGGGCTGGCGCTCCGAACCGGCCTGAACAAAAGCACCATTCTTCGCCTGATGGTGTCTCTGGAAAACATGGGGTTCATCGACAGGGACCAGGACGGCCTGTACCGCATCGGCGCGCAAGCCTGGCGCGTCGGCATGTTGTTCAACAGCGACATGCATCTTGAACGAGTGCTGCCGCCGGTCATCAACGAGCTGTCCGCGAAGATCGACGAGAGCGTGTCATTCTGGATTCCCGTCATGACCAGCCCGCCGTCGCGTCTCTGTGTCTTTCGAGCGGAGCCGCAGCGCTCGGTGCGCGTTCACACTTTTGTCGGCAGCCAGTTTCCATTGGATGCGGGCGGTTCGACGGCTCGCATGATGAAGGCCTTTGTCGATCCGCGGAGCGGCGAGGGTGATCGGCTGCGTGCTGAGCGCGTCGCCACGACATGGGCGGAGCGCGATCCGGAACTGTGCGGCGCCTCGTCGCCGGTGTTCGGCATCGACGGAAAGTTTGTCGGCGTGTTGTCCATCTCCGCGCCGATCGCACGGCGCAACCGGAAATGGCTGGAGACGATGAGACCGGTCGTGTTGGCCGCGGCTGAAGACATCACTTACAAGCTCGGTCGGGATTCCGTGCGTTCGCGTTGATTACGCACGCCCGAACACCGTCTGCACAACCCACGGCGCGGCGAAATACGCCATCATCTGCGCGGAGATCTCGAAGCCAACGGCCTTGTTCAGTGTGCCACCAAGGATTCCAACCGTGATCCCAATCGCGGTGCCAATCGGACCGCCTTCGTAATACGTCAGCACGACAACCAGGCCCGCGAACATCGACAGCACCGCTTCCTGGGCGACGTTGCGCATTACCCACGCGCTCGCCGTTCGCGCATAGCGCATGACGATTGGGTAGGTGATCACCGACGCCAGGACCACGGCGATAAACCCATACACGCCGATCTGCCAGGCGCTCAACAGACTGTGAAGGTTGTGCAGCGGCTCGGTCGAATAGACCGGCGGCGCATTGAATAGCGGCAGACCGACGGTGAGGCTGATCGGACTGAGCGGCAAACCGAAGGCCACCAACGGAACGAGGATTTCCGCAATGTAGGTGCTCTCCGTCGTCGCATTCATCACGCTCAACGCCGTCGTCATCCTGTTGTAGAAACCCTTGACGCGCGATTGGACAATGCTGCCGACGAGGAACGTCATCCCAATCGCGGTGAACGTAAAGGTGATCGCGGAGACAACGCTGGTCAGCAGCACGTAGACGAGCTGTTGCGCCGTCAGCACGGCCCACGGCAATGGCAGTCGCCCGGAC
The DNA here is from genome assembly GCA_019752015.1 of Cyanobacteriota bacterium. Lineage (GTDB taxonomy): Bacteria > Acidobacteriota > Vicinamibacteria > Vicinamibacterales > UBA2999 > 12-FULL-67-14b. Next base: position 66,970 of record JAIEMQ010000044.1, read on the forward strand.
CAGATGCGCGCCTCCGGCGCGAGCCATATTTCTCTTGGCCCGGCAGCGCGCAACCGATCGCGCGATACAGGCGACAACGCCGTCAGCACGTCAACGAACAGCGGGCCCAACGCCATGCCGAGCATGAACGTGATGCTGAGGCCCTGGCCGCGATTGAGGTCGGTCGCAACACCGTTCAGCGCCTGCATGGCGATTCCGTAGGGCACAAACAGCACCACGCTCGCCCATCGCCCGCGCGATGTGAATGCGAGCGCGAGGCCGACCAGCGCGAAGATCGGCCCGACCCACGCGCGGATCAGATCGCCGAACGGCGCAATCAGCGTGGCGATCGCCACCGAAATCGGAACGGACACTAGCAGCGCGACGACGCCACCGGAGATCATCTTCTGCAACGCAATGTGCGGCAGCCCTAACGCTCGAAGCTTGGCGCTCGGCTCGAGCATCGGGATCGCCATGTTGTCTCCCGGGATGCCAATGATCGCTGTCGGCACCGCGTGAACCAGATGTTTCGCGGCGACAGCGGCCAGACAAAAGCCGAGCACGCCGGCGGGAGGAAACCCGAGCAGAATTACGACGAGCGTCGCGGGTGCTATCGTCGCGGTCTCGGATGTGCCGGGAATGAGCCCGATGACGATGAAGAGCAGGGTGGCGAGCACCGCTCCACCGACACACCACGCCAGCCCGTCGAGGAGTTCGGGGGTCATCAGCGCGGATCGGAACGCGACCCATCGACGAAGAAATCGTAGACCTGCAGTTCCTGCATTTCACGAATCAGCTTCGGCGACGCGGTCTCGAGAGCGCGCCGTTCCTCGTCGGGATCGAGCGCGAGATTGCGGATCATCGTGGATCGATCGATCGGCCCTTCGTCCGTGTCACGGAACACTCGTTTGGGTTTGAAGACGGTACCGATGATGGCCGCCGCCATCACACAGCCGGCGATTCCGATCATCAGCGCGTAACCCTTGATCAGGCCGGGTGTCTCCCCCGGGAAGTACGCGGTGAACGCCCGGAGCGCCAGGACGTATGACGTAAACCCGAGCGCGCTGCCGCACGCCAGGCCGATCAGAAGGTGTCTGAGATCGACCGTGTCTTCCCAGATGTTGACCAGCCGTTGCGGTTCTGCCAACGATGCCTACTTGCCGAGTACAGGAATGTCGTTAATCCTGGCATGGGTATCGAAGTAGCCCATGTCGAGGTCGAGGGCCCAAATGCCCTTCTTGTACGAGACGACGAGGACCTGCGTGGTCACGCTGAGCTCCTCACCGCTCGTGTTCCAGCGCTGCACCCCTGAGATCAGATGAATCTTATTAGAGTTGGGGTGAAGGACACGCGCGTCCCGCATTTTGGTGGTCGAACCGCCTCGCTCACCCTTGTTGATCTCTCTGAAACCGTCTTGCGACTGCTCCCACAGCGTGCGACAAGGCTCGGTTGAAGGCGGTTGCGGGCGAGGCGTGGGCGCGCTGTCCTGAATGCGGAGCCGGCTCATTACGCCGCGCGCCGCAAACGGCCGCATCGGGTCGTTCACGGCGTTGCTGGTGATCGCCCGGACACCGCCGCCCGAGACTCCGACCTTCGGGTAACTATCGTGCCGCGCCATGCGCGGCAGGATTGTCTCATCGTCGTCCCAATTGTTCTGAACGGTGTTCTGTCGCGGCCGGAACGCAAACGCAAGTGCGTCGGGCCACTGCACGCCGATGTCCTGCGCCGGTGTGACAATCGTGGAGAACAACTCGATCGCCCATCGGCCATTGTTGTTCGTGACCAGGTAAACGCCTTCGCAACGGTGGACGAGTTTTCCGGTTTCATCATAGCGATCGAACTTCATCGCCGCGTTGCACATCACCGGATTGAACTGCAACACCTCGATGCCGACCAGCACGTCGTACAGTCCGGCCCGCAACCAGCTGTCCTGCCTGCTGAAGCGGACCGGCTTCAAGGTCGTGCCCGCCGATGCGGGCGGGCTGGCCATGAACTCATCGCAGCCTTCGCACGACGACGGGCATGCGAATCGAGAATTGTTCGTGGACCGCAAACGCAAAGTGCAGCGTGTCGGCGATGCCGGCGAGATTACGCTCGCCGAGCGCCGCGAAGTGCTGCGTGAGGACGGCGACGGTTGCGGGAATCGATCGCTCGTACGTAATTCGGAAGCGATTGTCGACCAGGTCGTCGCTATTGAGTCCAGCCGGGGCCGGCGGCGTTGCGAGATCGGCAGGCATCGAGGCGGGAACGCACATCGGAGAGGCGCTGCCCTGCGCACGCGCGGATGAAACCGCTGGGGGCATCACACCCGCGACCCCCAGCAGTCCAGCCGTGCGCAGAAGCGCACGCCGATCGATGTTGATCCGTTCGCCCGGCGTGTTCGACATGCGTCCTTCTGCTACTTCGAGAGGATCGGGATGTCGTTGATTCGGGCGTGCGTGTCGAAGTACCCGAAATCGATGTCGCGAGCCCAGATGCCCTTCTTATACGACACGATCTGCACCTGCGTCGTCACGCTGAGTTCCTCGCCACTGGTGTTCCATCGCTCCACGCCGGCGACGAGGTGAATCTTGTTCGAATTGTGATGCAGGACCCGGGCGTCGCGCATCTTGACCGTGGATCCACCGCGCTCGCCCTTGTTGATTTCCTGGAAGCCGTCCTGCACCGAATCCCACCGTGTGCGGCGGGGCGCATTGGGATCAGCGGGCGGCCGATTGCCGCGTCCCTGACCACCCTGGTTCGGACCTTCCTGGATGCGCAGGCGAGTCGCCACGCCCTTGGTGGCGAACGGCCGCATCGGGTCGTTCACGGCGTTGCTGGTGATGGTGCCGACGCCGCCGCCGGTGACGCTGACACTCGGATACGAGTCATGCCGGGCCAGTCCGGGCAGGATGGTCGAGTCATCGTCCCAGATGCCAAGGACGTGATTCATGCGCGGCCGGAAAGCGATGGCGAGTGCGTCCGGCCACTGCACTCCGATGTCCATCGCGGGCGTAAAGATCGTCGAGAAGACCTGAATCGCCCACTTCCCGTCATTGTTGCTGACGAGATACACCCCTTCACATCGGTGGACCAGTTTACCGTTCTCGTCGTAGCGGTCATAGGTCATCGACGCGTTGCACATGACCGGGTTGAACTGCAGCACTTCGATACCGACCAGTACGTCGTAGAGTCCGGCTCGCAGCCAGCTGTCCTGTTTGCTGAAGCGAACCGGCTTCAATGTGGTTCCCACCGAGGCGGGCGGGCTGGCCATGAACTCATCGCGCGACTTCACGACGACCGGCATGCGGATCGAAAACTGTTCATGCACCGCGAATGGAAAGTGCAGCGTGTCGGCAATACCCGCAAGATTGCGCTCACTCAGCGCCGCAAAGTGCTGGGTCAGCACGTTAACGGTCGCTGGAATCGAGCGCTCGTAGGTGATGCGGAAGCGATTGTCGACGAGATCGCCCTTGCCGAGTTTCGGCGCCGGCGGCGGCAACAAATCGCTCGGCAATGATCCGGCGGTGCACAGCGGCGCGGATCCCGCCGGGGCGGCCGGACGCGCTTGCGCGAAGGCGGAGACTGGCGCTGCCAGTCCTGCTGCGCCGAGCAGCCCCGCACGCCGCAACAGCTCACGGCGTTGAACATCGATTTCGTGACGAGGCGTATCCGACATTGTGATCCCCTTCCTGTTTCAGATGTCTTGTTAGACGACCATTGCCGACCAGAACAGTTGCTCTCGATTGCCTTCGATTTCGTAGTTGCGCTCATAGGTGAGGCGCCCGTCATCGCCGATGGCGAACACAGACAAACTGGCCCACACCATTGACGTCGTCGCACCATTGCGAACGAGCGCCGGCCGCGAATTGCCAACGACCATTACCCGCCCGCCTGGATCGATGCTGAAGGTGCGCGGATAGATCCCATGCGTGTCGATGCTTTGCCGGTGGCGCGGTTCACCGGTCGCGTGATCGATTTCGTACATCACGATCGTGTTCTCACCACCGATGAACACCGGCTCGGCCTCATCGGTCATGCCGAACGCGCGATTGGCGAGATAGACGAAGCGGCCATCCGGGTGCACCCGGACCGCCCCGGCGAGCTGCACGGGGTGCGTGTGCGCGGCGTCATCGAGCGTCTCGCATTGAAATGACGGCGTGGCCGCCACGGTCGTGCCGTCGAACGCGAACGCCGTCAACTTGTTTTGACGCTCGAGCGACACGTAGACCCAGTCGTGCGACGGGCTGAAATCAAGATTACGAGGGCCGAAACCGTAACCGCCGTTGGGCGCGACCGTTGATTCAAACGTCAATCCGCCGTCCTCATAACGGAAGACTTTCAGCGCGCCAGGATCCTCGCTGCGGCCAGCAACCGAATCGTTGCCGCGAGCAACGACGATCGCAGTGCGGTTCGACGGCGCGACGCGGACTTCATGCGCGAAGACCCCGGCATCAGGCGTGGTCGGCTGATCGACTTCCGGGCCAATCCGGCCCTCGTCAATACGGTGAACGCTGACGCCGCTTGGATTGTTGTACGCGATCAGTGCGTGAGCGGATGGGTTATCGGTCGAGATGTGAATCGGGCGATGGCGCAAGCGGACGTGATCGCCAAGCTGACGCAGTGCCTTCGTATCGGAATCGATCTGGAACGAGGTCAGATAATGCGCATCGCCGGCGACACCCGGGCCACCGTTGCTCGACACGACGAACAGGTACCGACCCGACGTATGCGCGCAGGCATACTGGACGTTGGCAGGCAGCGTCGCCGAAGCATCCAGTCGAGTGAGCATGAAGCGTTCCGTGTCTATGTCGTAGGCCAGCATGCGGGCACCCAGGCCGACAAACAGCGTCGGCCGGCGGCGATCAGAAGTTGGGTACCTCATAGTCGTAGTGGCCGCTCGCCAGCCCCTTCAGCAATTCCAATACTTCTTCGGGCATCGGAATGCCCTCGATTCGGCGCTGCTTCTCGAGTCGCGCTTCCGGCTCTCCAGGAATCATGATGGGCCGCTGTGGATCGAGCGGTGGGGCGGCTCGCATCGAAGCGCGCAATTCTTTCATTCGCGCGGCGAAGCATTCCCACGGCATGAAGCGAACCGGGTCGATCACCATCATGAAATGACCAACGTGCTGCGGTTCATCCCCCTGCTGCAGCATGGACTTCACGCCCCCGGCAAAGCCTGCGCCGGTCAGAACACCGGCCATCATATCGATCGCCAGCGCCAGGCCGTATCCCTTGTGGCCGCCAATCGGCAGGACAAACCCCTTGAGCGCCTCGAGCGGATCAGTGGTTGGCTGGCCTTTCGCATCGACGGCCCAGCCTGCAGGCATGCGCTCGCCCGCTTTGCCCATGGCTCGAATTCTGCCGCGCGATGAAACCGACAACGCGATGTCCAGCATGAATGCGGGATCGCCCTCACACGGCACGCCAATCGCGAACGGATTGTTCCCGACGACATTCTTCGAGCCGCCCCACGCCGCCATGGTCGGAAACGCGTTGGTCGCTACCATCGCGATGAGCTTTTCGTCGCACGCCATCTGCGCGAACGGGGCCGCGGCGCCAAAGTGATTGCTGTCCCGGCAGCCGACAAATGCGAGCCCACCCTCTTTGGCAATCGCGATCGCCTCGGTCATGCCGCGCGCGGCGACAACGGGGCCCAGCGCGTCATCGCCGTTGACCAGGCACAATGCCGGTCCCAACTTGTCGACCGTGATGTTGGGACGCGAGTTGATTAGATTCTTGCGAAGCCGCGGCACATACATCAGCAGGCGTTGAATGCCATGCGACTCAACGCCCCTGAGATCCGCGTAGAGAAGCGCTTCGACGGTGCGTCTCGCATCGGCAGCCGGCACGTCGAGGAGCTCGAGGGTCTTGATGCCGATGGCGGCCAGCTCGTCGTACGAAACGACCACCGCTCTGGTCTGCAGAGTGCCGGCCATCAGACTTTCTCCTCTGCATTCTGCTCACTCCACGCCGCATCGATGACTTCACAACCCATCTTCCGGAGCGCATCTTCGGTGTAGGCAGACCGGTCGTAGGTCCCGTCGACGATCGACTGCCGTGTCAGGTTTTCCTTCTGGTGTCGCGCATGCGCCCGCTTGCACACCGCCGGAGCGTCATTCGGACGGACCGCCACGACTCCGTCTTCGTCGCCGACGATGATGTCACCGGGATAGATGACGACGCCGCCGCAGCAGATCGGCACATTGATCTCACCAGGGCCGTTCTTGTACGGCCCCTTCGGCTGAATACCTGCGGCGAACACCGCGAACTGCATGTTGCGGATGGCGTCTCGATCGCGCATTGCGCCGTCGACGATGACGCCGGCGAGCTTGCGACGCTGCGCCCACATCATCATGTTCTCGCCCGAGATCGCGTTCGACAGATCACCCTGGCCATCTACAACGATCACATCGCCGGGGATTGCCATGTCGAGCGCCCGGTGGAGCATCAGGTTGTCGCCGGCGCGCGCCTTCACCGTGAACGCAACGCCGAGAAGCGGTACTTGATTGAGCGGCTTGATGCGGGCGTTCATGCAACCAAGCCGGTTCATTTCGTCGCCGATGACGGCCACAGGCAGACCGCGAAAGTCCTCAACCACCTTGGCGGACGGTCGATTGATTCTGGTGTAAATACGAAACCCGACGTTTGACATATATACCTAGCGAGCGGCGCGCTCTTCGAGCCATTGATAAATGCGACGCATGCCCCTCATATCCAGCGGCCTCATGCGCGGCAGCCAATTCTTTTCATGCGCGCTCAAATCAAGGCGCTTCAAGGCTTCTTCAGCCGGGACGTTCTGCGCCCGAATTCGCGCGACCTGATCGATGACATCGGTGAGATAGCTTTGCAACGCGGTCACGTGGGCCTTGTCGCTGAACGGCCGGCCATGACCCGGTAAGCAGACCGCCCAATCGAGTTGCTTCATCGCCTCGAGCGTCGTGACCCACTCATCGAAGTAGCCGTCTCCCATGTAGGAGATGCCGCCTTCGATCAAATCGCCCGAGCAGACAATCCGCTCCTTCGGGAGGAACAGGACGACGTCGCCCGCCGTGTGACCGCGGCCGAGAAACAACAATCGAATCTCGCGATTGCCCTTCTTCAGCACCAGGCTCTTGTCGAGTGTCACGGTCGGCGCGATCGGCACAATCTCCTTCGACCGTTCGAGATTGCGATCCTGCGCGCGGTTGATCCAGGACTGGTACGGCTCGCGGTGAAGCGTGTCAAAGGTCTTGATGGCCGTCTGCGTGAACCGGTGACCGATGATCTGCACGTCCGGAGAAAACGCACCGTTGCCAAACGCATGGTCGTAGTGGAAGTGGCTATTAACAACGGTGCGAACCGGCTTGTCCGAGACGAGCTTGACATCCTCCAACAAGGCGCGCGCTCCACCCGGCGTCGTGCCGACGTCGAACAGCAGCACGTCCTGATCGTTGACGATGACGCAACTCTGACTGCCGGTGCCGCCGGTCGCGAGATACACGCCGTCGGCCCATTTCTCCAGCGTGTACTCGCTCCCCTTCGTCACCGCGAGCGGCTGCGGCCCGGCGGGCGTTGCCACAGGCCCGGGTTGCGCCGCCGCGAGCACGGGCAAGCCGGCGAGGACGAAGCCGATTGCCAGTGTCACGCGGTTTCTCATGGTCATGCGTCTCTAGATGATCACTACGCGTTGTTAGAACGTGAGCTTCAACGAGAACTGTGTGAGCCGGGCGTCGCCGGCAGTGGTGATGACGCCGAAGGTCGGCGTGTTCGCGGTCGTCCCGGGATTGCCCCAGTTGACGGTGTTCAACACGTTGAACACCTCGATACGCATCTGCAATCTTGTTTTGCCCATGGGGACCGTCCTGACCAGGGACGCGTCGAGGGTCGTCGTCCCCGGTCCGCGAATCACGCCGATGCCGGCGTTGCCGAAGGAATAGGTCGCGCCCGGCTGGCCGGAAGCGGGCCGCAGCACGAACACGGATGTGTCGAACCACTTCTCCGGCGTATGCGGAGCGTTCTTGTTCGGATCGCCGATGAGATCGGGACGCGCTCCTCCACCACCGTTGTTGGTGAAGTTTCCCGTGAGGGTGGCCGTCAAGGGCGCTCCGCTCTGCGTCTGGAACACCGGGGTCAGCTGCCAGCCGCCGAGCACCGCACCGGCCACTCCGCTCTGCAACCAGCGCCGGCCCTCACCAAATGGCAGGTCGTATGCACCGCTCACGACCAGTCGGTGACGAATGTCGAACGATGCGGGACCGTAGCCCGTCGATGGGTCGGATTCGTTGGTGCGGCCGTTCGTATCGGTGAGGGTATGGCCGTAGGTGTAGTTCGCGGAGAACGACAGTCCATCACTCAACCGGCGACTGAGCTTCGTCTGCAGCGCGTTATAGCTGCCAGTGCCGTCCCAGAAAAAAAAGGCGATGTTGCCGTACTGCGGGTACGGCCGGCGCGCGTTGACTTGCGCCGGCGTTCCCGGCCCAGGCGCCGGCTGATTGATGTTGCGATCGATCAGTTGATTTCGTGAGACCGATCCGACATACGCGATATCGGCAACCAACTTTGCCGGCAGTTGGCGCTGAATGCCAAGGCTCCACTGGTAGGTTCGTGGATTTTTCATTTCAGGATCGACGCCGCTCACCGAAATGCTCGTAACGGCGTTGTTACCTGGAAATGGATTTGTGACCGAAATTGGCTGGGTGAGACTCGATGTATACGTGCTGCTGGTCGCAAACGGGTATCCCCCCCAGACTTGGAACGAAGACGTTCCGGCCGGAATGCGGTTATAGAAGGTACCGAAGCCGCCGCGCAGCACCGTGTGGCCCTCCTCGAAGGGCTGATACGCGAAGCCAACCCGGGGAGCGAAGTCGCGGTAGTCATACTCGTACACGTAATCCTTGACCCCGTTGCGGCCGGCGGCGATCGGCTGGCCGGTGACTCGATCGAACGAGTTCAACTCATTGTCCCGTTCCCGAAGCGGCGAGTTGAGTTCCCAGCGCAGCCCGAGGTTCAGCGACAGGCTCCCTGACACGCGGTAGTCGTCCTGAATGAATGCAGCGATACTGGCATTGTTGAAGTTCATTTCGAGCGCCCGGTCCGTCCACGCGGTGGTCGCGGGCAGTCCGAGCAACGTATCGGCGACGCCATAGCCGCTGGTGGGACCCGTGCTCGTGTTGGTAAATGTCACACTGCCGGCTGGAGGAATGTTCGTGACGTAGGTGGCGGTCATCAGAGACCAGTTGAATCCGGACTTGATGGTGTGCCGACCCTTCGTCCACGAGAGCGTATCGGTGACCTGGTAGCGCGGATCATGGCGGTATTGAGAACCGGCCCGGAGATTTGTGTAGCCGGTAATCGTAATGGCGGGTATTCCTGTCGTTGGCAATCCGACCGGCATTTCGGTGCGCGGGCGCAGGCCGAACTGGCCCCAGAAATCGATCTTCGTACCGTCAGCGGCATATGGCTGCTGGCCCAGCGAGTAACCCAGATACACCTGGTTTATGAGATTCGGCGAGAACGTGTGCGTCTCCGATGCGCCAAACACATCCGCGCTATACGTCAGCTGACAGCCGAGACCAGGGAACTGACTTCCTCCGTTGCAACCCGTGCGACCGATCGGCTCGTAAGAATTCTGCCGGTAGCGGTTTAGCGACACGTACGCCGAGTCATAGTCGCTGAATTTCTGGTCGATCTTGAACGTGAATGTATTCGTGTTCTCCGGCCGCGTCGGGTTCCAAAAATAATTGTTTGCCGGTTGGGCCCCCTGCGCCGTTGGCCTGCTGGGATCGGGATACAGCGCGAGCATGGCTGAACCAATGGCGCTGACTCTGTTACGCGGGATGACGTTGCCGGGGAACGGTTGGCCCGTATCGGGATCTCGAATGACGGTGCCGGGAAGCAGGCCGCTGAAGTCCCCAGATTTCATCGCCGCGGTCGGCACAGTGCCGGTGATTGGGATGCTTTCCTCCAGCCGCAACCCTTCATGGCTGAAGAAGAAGAACGTCCTGCCGGTCGCGATCGGACCGCCGACGGTTCCGCCTAACGAATTGCGGTTGTACTCGGGAATCTCGCTCTGGAAGTAGTTCTTGGCGGTACCAATTTTCGCGTTGCGGTTGAATTCGAACGCGGAACCATGGAACTGGTTGGTTCCCGACTTGATGGTGGTGATGATCTGGCCGCCCGACAGGAACCCATACTGCGCCGGATACATGCCGCTCAGCACCGTCATTTCCTCGAGCGAATCCACCGAGGGGCGGAAGAGCGGCGTGGCAGTGATGCTGTCGTTGTTGTCCAGCCCGTTCAAGATGAAGTTGTTCGACTGCTCGCCGGAGCCGGAGACGCTGAACCCACCGCGCAGAGAATTGCCGGATCCACGCTGAGGAGGCGTGACGCCCGCAGTCAATTGCGCAAGACTCCAGAAGTTTCGGCCGTTGATGGGAAGGCTTTCGGCCCTTTGCGCATTGATGATGTCACTGATCTGGGCACTGCCGGTGTTGAGGAGCGGCGCCGAGGCGCTGACCGTGATGGTTTCGGCGACTGTGCCGATCTCCATCGTGAAATCGACGCGAACGTTTTGCGCCGCCGACAGTTGCAGGCCTTCCCGCCTCACGCCGCGAAAGCCGTCGAGCGTTACCTCCACGGTATACGTGCCGGGCTGAACGAACGAGAACTGGTACGAACCGGTGTCGTTACTCGTGGTCGTCCGCGCAATGCCGGTGTTCTGGTTGGACAGGGTCACGGTTGCTCCGGGCAAGCTGCCGCGAGTGTTGTCGAAGACGATGCCCGAAAGATTGGCTTCAGTCGTCTGGGCCCACGCCGGGGCCAGGCCTGCGGTCCCGACTATCATCAGGACCCCAACGATGGGAGCGATCAAAAACCGCCGCGACAAATTCCTGTCCGCCATGTGCTCTCCCCGCAGCTGTGTGTCCGCGCCAATTCGTTTCGTACAGTGAAACGTAAATGAAACAATGTTTTACAAACTGACAACGCGTTTCTACTCCCCTCCTCATCTGATGTCAATATGTTTCGAATATGAAGGGGCGGACGGTCATTGGCGTGCTCGCGATCGTCGCGGCGACGGCGATCATCCTGTTGTCGATGGGCCGCGAGCCGATCTGCAGGTGCGGCTACGTCAAACTCTGGCACGGCGTCGCGGTCAGCCCGGAAACCTCGCAGCACATTGCCGACTGGTACACGCCCTCACACGTCGTTCACGGTTTCCTGTTCTATGGATTGCTCGTCCTGCTCGCCCGCCGCTGGCCGATTGGCGCCAGGCTCATCGCCGCGACGCTGCTCGAGAGCGGCTGGGAGATCCTCGAGAATACGCCGCTCGTGATCGACCGCTATCGCGAAGGGACGATCGCGCTCGACTATTACGGCGACAGCGTGCTGAACTCGATGTGCGATATCGGCTGGATGATGGCCGGCTTCACGCTCGCCGCGCGCCTGCCGCTGCCGGCATCGATCCTGTTGATCGTTGCCGCCGAAGCCGGCGGCGCCTATTTCATCCGCGACAATCTGTCGCTCAACATCCTGATGTTGATCTATCCGCTGGAGGCGGTTCGCCGCTGGCAAGCGGGCTAAATGCAACCACGAAGGACACGAAGAGCACGAAGACCGATACTCACATACCAGTGCCGCTAAGCAGCACTGGCATTTCGAGTAATTAGCTTCGTGTCCTTCGTGTCCTTCGTGTTGGCCTTTTGCTACTGTTGCGTGTCCGACGTGCCCTGCCGCACCGTCGGATACTTGATCCCCAACTGATCGAGATACGTCGGATACTTCGTCGGGTCGTAATAAAACTTCCGCATCTGCTCGCGATACTTCTCGAGGATCGCCTTGTTCAAATGCGTCGGCGGCGGCGTATCGCGCGTGATGAACGGCACGTATTTCACGTCCTTGGTCTGCACGTTGTTGAAGTAATCCCACGCGTTCTTCACGATGTCCGGCTTCGTCAGTAGATCCAGGATCGTCATCGCCTGCACCTTCGCACCGGCGACGACGCCCTTGTGGGCGATCGGCGTCGCGCTGGCAATGCCGCTCGACCAGTTATGGCCGGGAAGCCCCGGGATGTTCGCCGGATAGCGCAGCGTCACCGTCGGCATGTTCCATGAAATGTCGCCGATGTCGTCCGAGCCGCCGCCGGTGTTGTTCTCGAGCGGCACGGGCCGGCCCAGCTCGCCCAGCTTCACGGCGAGGCCTTCCTGTGTCGCGTTGCCTAGCTCCTTCTGCAACGCTTTCGCGAGCGCCTGATCCTGCTCGCTCCACGTCGGCAGGCCAACCGTCTTGATGTTTTCGTACATCGTTTCGGCAATGACCTTGTTCATGTGCTGCGGATAGGCGGTGCCCAGGATGCGCGAGGTCATCTTGGTGTTGGTCATCAGCGCCGCGCCTTCGGCCATCTTGTCGCCGATCTCAACCAGCTCCTTGATGTGCGGCTGATCGATCTCACGGAAGTAAAACCAGATGCTGGCATTGCGCGGGACGACGTTCGGCTGATCGCCGCCGTTGGTGATTACCGAATGCGAGCGCTGCGACAGGCGCAGGTGCTCGCGCCGATACTGCCAGCCGATGCTCATCAGCTCGACGGCGTCGAGCGCGGAACGGCCGCGCCACGGCGCGCCAGCGGAATGCGCGGTCTCGCCTTCGAAGGTGTACTCCTTCGACACCAGCCCGGTGCCGCCGCCCTGGCCCCACGACACGCCAAGGTTGTTGCCAACGTGCGTGAAGAGATTGACGTCGACGTCCTTGAACATGCCGTCGCGCACGAACCACGCCTTCGACGCGACCAGCTCCTCGGCGACGCCGGGCCACAACATGATCGTGCCGGGCAGCTTGTCGCGTTCCATGATGCGCTTCACCGCGATCGCCGCGATGATGTTGAGCGGCATGCCGGTGTTGTGGCCTTCGCCATGTCCTGGCGCGCCTTCGACGAGCGGATCGTGATACGCGACGCCCGGCTTCTGCGACGACTGTGGGATGCCGTCGATGTCGGAGCCAAGCGCAATCACCGGCTTGCCCGAGCCGAAGGTCGCGACCCATGCGGTCGGAATGCCCGACTGCCCGCGCGTCACCTTGAAGCCGAACTTCTCGAGCTGCGCCGTCAGGTATCGCGACGTCTCGACTTCCTGCATGCCAAGCTCGCCGAAGCTGAAGACGGAATCGACCATCTCCTGCGCCAGCTTCGCCATTTCGTCGACGCCTTTGACGGCATCCGCCTTCTGCTGCGCGAGCTTGTCCTGCGCCGAGAGCCGCTCACTGAATGGCGCCGTCGTCAACGACAGCGCCGCGATCACCATCCCTAACAAAACACGTTTCATTTACTTCTCCTGTTGTTGCTGCGAAGACGTCGTCGTGCGAACGGTCGGGTACTTGATGCCCAGCTGATCGAGATACGTCTTGTACTTGGTCGGGTCGTAATAGAACTTCTTCATCTGATCGCGATACTTGTCGAGGATCGCCTTGTTGAGATGCGTCGCCGGCGGCGTGTCCTTCTTGATGAACGGGATGTACTTCACGTCCCTGGTCTGAACGTTGTTGAAGTAATCCCAGGCCGCCTTGACCAGCTCGGGCTTGGTCAGGAGATCGAGCACGGTCATCGCCTGCACCTTCGCTCCGGCCACCACGCCCTTGTGCGCGATCGGCGTGGCGCTGGCAATTGCGCTCGACCAGTTATGACCGGGCAAGCCGGGAATGTTTGCCGGATAGCTCAGGGTCACCGTGGGGTAATTCCACGAGACGTCGCCGATGTCGTCGGAGCCGCCGCCGGTATTTTCGCGATCGGGATTCGGGCGACCAAGCTCGCCGAGTTTGAGCGCGAGGCCCTCGATGCGAGGATTGCCGAGCTCCTTCTGCAATGCCTTGGCGAGCGTTTGATCTTCCTCCGACCACGTCGGCAGGCCGACGGTCTTGATGTTTTCGTACATCGCTTCGGCGACCGCTTTATTCATGTGCTGCGGATACGCGGTGCCGAGAATGCGCGACGTCATCCTGGTGTTCGTCATCATCGCCGCGCCTTCGGCCATCTTGTTGCCGATGTCCCACAACTCCTGGATGTGCGGCTGATCGCTCTCGCGGAAATACCACCAGATGCTGGCGTTGCGCGGCACCACGTTCGGCTGATCGCCGCCGTTGGTGATCACCGAGTGCGTGCGCTGCGAGAGGCGCAGGTGCTCGCGACGGTACTGCATGCCGATGCTCATCAGCTCGACGGCGTCGAGCGCCGAGCGGCCGCGCCACGGCGCGCCAGCGGAATGCGCGGTCTCGCCTTCGAACGTGTATTCGACCGACACCATGCCGTTGCCGCCGCCTTCACCCCACCGCACGCCGAGGTTGCTGCCGACGTGCGCGAACAGCACGACGTCGACATCCTTGAACATGCCGTCACGCACGTACCACGCCTTGGTCGCCAGCTGCTCTTCGGCAACGCCCGGCCACAACATGATCGTGCCGGGCAGCTTGTCGCGCTCCATGATGCGCTTCACGGCGATCGCGGCGACGATGTTCATCGGCATGCCGGTGTTGTGGCCTTCGCCGTGACCGGGCGCGCCGGTCAGAATCGGATCGGCGTAGGCAACGCCGGGCTTCTGCGAGGCCTGCGGGATGCCATCGATGTCGGAGCCGATCGCGATCACCGGCTTGCCCGATCCGTACTTCGCGACCCACGCGGTCGGGATGCCGGCAAAGCCGCGCTGCACCGTGAAGCCGTACTTCTCGAGCTGCGCGGTGAGATAGCGCGACGTCTCGACTTCCTGCATGCCGAGCTCGCCGAAGCTGAAGACGGAGTCGACCATCTCCTGCGCCAGCTTCGACATTTCGTCGACGCCGCGCACCGCGTCCTTCTTGTAGTCGCCAAGCTTTGGCGTATCGGCAAACACGCCGGTCGGCGCCGGGGCCGGCGTCGCATTGCCGCCCTGCGGCCGTTGCGCCGACATGGTGGCGCCCGCCATCAGCGCGATCAGAACCGCTGCAAGTGGTCGTGTCATTTCCATCCTCCTAAAACTTCGGCGTGACGCCCAAGTTGAACATGATGAAGGCGTAGATGTCCGCCGTCGCTTCAATCTGCTTCGTGACGTTGCTGGCGCCGTGCCCCGACTTCGTGTCGATGCGGATCAGCACCGGGTTGTCCCTGCTCGCGGCCTTCTGCAGTGCCGCCGCGTACTTGAATGAATGCGCCGGCACCACGCGATCGTCATGGTCCGCCGTGGTCACCAGCGTCGCCGGGTACTTCTGCCCCGTCTTGATGTTGTGCAGCGGCGAATACGCGCGCAGCGCCTTGAACTCCTCGGCGTTGTCGCTCGAACCGTAATCGGCGATCCAGTTCCAGCCGATTGTGAACTTGTGGAAGCGCAGCATGTCCATCACGCCGACCTGCGGGATGGCCACACGGAACAGGTCCGGCCTCTGGTTGATCACCGCGCCGACCAGCAGGCCGCCGTTCGACCCGCCCTGCGCGGCCAGCTTCGATGGATTGGTGTACTTGTTCGCGACCAGCCACTCGGCGGCGGCAATGAAATCGTCGAACACGTTCTGCTTCTTCAGCTTGGTGCCGGCGTCGTGCCACGCTTCACCGTATTCGCTGCCGCCGCGCATGTTGACGCTGGCATAGACGAACCCCTGCTCGAGGAGCGCAATGCGCAGCGAGTTGAAGCCGGGCGTCGTCGCGATGTTGAAGCCGCCGTAGCCATACATCAGCGTCGGGTTGTTGCCGTCGAGCGTGATGCCCTTCTTGTGCACCAGGAACATCGGCACCTTCGCCCCGTCCTTGCTGGTGAAGAACACCTGCTTCGTCTCGTACTGATTGGTGTCGAGACCCGGCATCGCCGGCGCCCGGAACAGCGAGCTCTTTCGCGCCGCCACTTCATACCTGAAGATGGACGTAGGATAGGTGAACGACGTGAACGTATAGAACAGCGACGTGTCGTCCATGTTGCCGCCGAAGCCGCTGACGCTGCCGAGTCCCGGCAGCTCCACTTCGTTCTCGAGCGCGCCCTCGATGCTGTGCACGTAGGCCTTCGAGGCGACGTCCTTCATGTAGGTGACGATGACCTTGCCGCCGGCGACCGCGACGGTGTCGATGGTGTCGGACTTCGGCTCGACGATCACTGTCCAGTTGGCCGGATCCGGTTTCGCCGGATCGATGCGGACGACGCGGCCGTTGGGCGCGTTGTTGTCGGTGAAGGCCAGCAGCTCGCCGCGCACGCTTTCGAGCACGTTGTAGGTGTCGTCGCCGATGTTCGGAATCAGCGGCGTGAACTTCGCGCCGGGCTTCGACACGTCCATCACGAACACGGCGTTGCCCTGCTTGCCGGTGCCGCGATCGGACACATCCAGCACCGCAAACCGCTCATCCTCCGTCGTCGACAGCGTGTGGAACCGCTGCGGGTTTTTCTCGTCGCGGAACACGAGCTCGTCGGCCGACTGCGGCGTGCCGATGCGGTGGTAATAGACCATGTGGTCCTCGTTGATCGAGGACAGCTCCTTGCCTTTCGCCGGCGCCGGGTAACGGCTGTAGTAGAAGCCGTTGCCGCGCCACGCGATGCCGGAGACCTTCACCCACTCGATCTTGTCGGTGAGGAGCTTCCGCGTGGTGAGATCGAGCACGCGGTATTCCTGCCAGTCGGAGCCGCTGCGCGACACGCCGTAGGTCAGGAGCTTGCCGTCCTTCGACGCGGCATAGCCCATCAGACGGAACGTGCCGTCTTCGGACCACGTGTTCGGATCGATCAGGACTTCCGGCGTGCCGTTCAGTCCCTTCTGGATGTAAAGGACGCTCTGGTTCTGAAGGCCATCGTTCTTCGAGAAGAAATAGTTTTCACCCTTCCGTGAAGGCGACGAGTACTTCGCGTAGTTGTAGAGTGCGTTCAGCCGCTTCGTGAGCTGCGCACGATACGGAATTTTGTCGAGGTACGCGAACGTCACCTTGTTCTGGGCCTCGACCCACGCCGCGGTTTCGGCGGACGTGTCGTCTTCGAGCCAGCGATAGGGGTCGGCGATCGTCGTGCCGTGGTAGGTGTCGACGTGATCGACGGTTTTCGTGGTGGGGTACTGCAACGCCGCCTGCGCGGCCTGAGCATGCGCCGCTTCGGCGAGCCAGGCTCCGGTCGCGGCGACTGTCAGCGAGGCGCACAGAACGAGCAAGGTGACCTTCTTCATAGCGCCGAATTATATTGAGATATCCGCTCGTACACTCCACTTCCTCGATGGGCCGGCGGCCACCGGATGACGCTCTACGCGTGGGCCAGAAAGCGCGTGCTGGCCGCCCTGCCGGTGGCCGAACGCCGCTTTTTCGATGTCGCGCCCGATTCCCGCGTCCTGGCGCATTGCAACTGGCAGCCGGACCGTAAGTCGGCGCCGACGCTGCTGGCGCTGCACGGTCTCGAAGGATCGAGCGAGGCGCATTACATGCGCGGCCTGGCCGACAAGGCGTTCGGCGCGGGCTTCAACGTGGTTCGTCTCAATCAGCGGAACTGCGGCGGCACCGAGCACCTGTCACGCGGCCTTTATCACTCCGGCCTGACGGCGGATCCGGTGGTGGTCCTGAAGGAGCTGCGCGATCGCGATGGGCTGACGCGGTTTGGTGTCGCGGGCTATTCACTGGGCGGCAACATCACGATGAAGCTCGCCGGCGAGCTCGGCGAGCGCGAGCTGCCGGAGGTGAAGGCGTTCGCGGCGGTGTCGCCGGTGATCGAGCTCGAAGCGTGCATGCAATCGATCGAGCGGCGCGAAAACCGGATCTACGAATGGAACTTCTGCCGCAACCTGCAGGGCCGCATGCGCCGCAAAGCGAAGATCTTTCCGGATCTCTTCGACCTCAACGGACTGTGGAAGATCTGGTCGATCCGCGCGTTCGACGATCGCTACACCGCGCCGCATCATGGCTTCCACGGCGCCAACGATTACTACCATCGCGCCAGCGCGATGCGCGTGATCGATCGCGTGGCGCGGCCCTCGCTGATCCTCAGCGCCGCCGACGATCCGTTCGTGCCGCCGGAGATCTTCGATGCGCCGGCGGTGAAGAACAATCCCAACATCACGACCGTCATCACACCGTATGGCGGCCATTGCGCGTTTGTAGAGCCGACTCAGCCAAACAGTTATGATGGTTACTTCGCTGAAACCCTCATCGTTGATTTTCTGAAGGAGAAGACTGCATGATTCGCGGCGCTCGTGTTCTCATCGCTACGCTCGCACTCGTCCTGTTCGCATCAACCGCCTTCGCGCAGAAGGCCGCCGTCGGCACGTGGGAGCTGACGACGATCTCGCCCGAAGGTGAATTCAAGTCGACGCTGGTCGTGCGCGAGGAGGGCGGCAAGCTGGCCGCCGTCGGCAAGAGCGCGCAGGGCGAGCGGCCCTACGACAGCGTCGCCGTCGAGGGCGATCAGATCAAACTGGTCATCACCATCTCGTACAACGGCTCGCCGATGGTCATCACGTATGTCGGGAAGGTCGAGAAGGACAAGATGGCCGGCGATGCGGATTACGGCGGCCTCGCCACGGGCACGTGGTCCGCGACTGCGCAGAAGTAGCACTGACGGCATAACGCGTGGTCCCCGTCACGCCGATATCGCGTGCATGACGGGGCCCCCTCGCACCCCGCCCGGCGCATCTCCGCCGGGCGAGAATGCGCAACCGAGTGAAGACACGGGCGATGCGCTCGAGTGGCAGAGCGAGCTCGATGTGGCGATCGCCGACATCGACTCGCGCCTGCGTCATCCCCGCCGCCGCGCCACCGACACGCAACCGGCATCCGGCGCGCCTGGATTCACAACGGAAGTCATCGACGAGATCGCGTGGCGGGTCGCGGAGCTGCTGCGCCGCGACGGCGGCGCGCCCGTCCAGGCGACCGCGGTGGCGGCCGCCATTTCGAAGACCGTGACGCCTCCCGCCGCGCAGCGCGCCGCCGCATTGATTCCGCCGCCCGCACCGCTGCCGGAGCCGAGGAAGTTACCGCACGGAATCGCGCTGTCGATCCGGATTCGCAAACCGTTCTTCCGGCTGCCATGGCCGTTCCGCCGACGCCATCGTCAGCGGATGATCATGTTCTCGGATTACCGGATCTCCTAGTATCCGGCTGAAGCCGGACACCACCCGTCATTGCGCGAGAGTCGGCGTGTAGTTCGGCGCCTTGCGCGCCTTCGTCGCCTGCTCGATCGCAAATCCAAACCCGATCAACTCGCCTTCGCTATACGCGCGGCCCATGAACGTGATGCCGAGCGGCAATCCGTGGCTGTCGCCGATCGGCACGGTGAGGCTCGGCGTGCCGGCCACTGCCGCCATGCCGTAACCGGCGCCAACGAAGTGATCGCCCAGAACGTGATCGGTCGGCCACGCGGGAGAAAGACTCGGCGCTATCAGCGCATCAAGCTTGTGCGCGTTGAGCGCCGCGATCAGCCCGTCCTTCCCGGCCAGACGACGCGCGGCGTCGCGGGCTTTGATGTAAGCCGCATCAGTGAGCGGTCCTTTCTTCTGGGCCTGCTCGAAGATTTCCTGACCAAAGATCGGCATCACCTGCTTCGCATTGGCCTTGTTCCAGGCAATCAGCGCCTCGAGCGACGCGTGCGATGACCCGGCGTTCTTCAGGTAGGCGTTCAAGCCGTCCTTGAATTCGTAGAGCAGCACCTCGAACTCCGGATCGTTCCAGTTGTTGTAGGTTGGAATCTTCACGTCGATCACTTCGGCGCCGGCCGCCTTGATCTTCTCGATGGCCGCCTCCATCGACGCGTCGACGTCGGGGTGATATGCCATCGCCTGCCGGACGACGCCGAAACGCCTGCCCCTGAGTGCGTCGGCCTTCAGGAAGGTCGTGTAGTCCGCGGCGATCTTTCCCGTTGCCGCTGACCCGGACGGATCGGCAGCATCGACGCCGGCCATTGCCGTCAACAACAGCGCGACATCCGACACGGTGCGCGCCATCGGTCCGGCGGTGTCCTGCGCCACCGAGATCGGAATGATGCCGGAGCGGCTCACCACGCCCACGGTCGGCTTCAACCCCGCGAGGCCGTTCACCGACGAGGGGCAGATGATGCTGCCGTCCGTTTCCGTGCCGACGCCAATCGCCGCGAGGCTGGCGGCGATCGCGCTGCCGGTGCCGGAGCTCGATCCGCATGGATTGCGATCGAGCACGTACGGATTCTTCGTCTGCCCGCCGCGCGAGCTCCACCCGGACGACGAACGTGTCGATCGGAAGTTGGCCCACTCGCTGAGATTCGCCTTGCCGAGAATCACGGCGCCGGCGTCGCGCAGGCGCTTGACCATGAACGCATCCGCCGCGGGATGATTGTCGGCCAGCGCCAGCGAGCCCGCCGAGTTCACCATCCCGGCCACGTCGACGTTGTCCTTGATCAAGACGGGAATGCCATGCATCGGGCTGCGGACTTTGCCGGCCTTGCGCTCAGCATCGAGCGCGGCCGCATCAGCCGCGGCTGTCGGATTGAGCTCAATGACCGCGTTCAGCGTCGGACCGGCATCATCGATCTTCGCGATGCGATCGAGATACGCGCGCGTCAGCGCCTCGGCGGTCAGCTGCCCAGACGCCATTCGATCGCGCGCATCGGTGGCACTGACCTCGACAACATCGATCGACGGCGCCGCCGGCGATGCGTTCGAAGGCGTCGGCGACTGCGGCGCGCACGCCACCGAGCCGATCGCAAGAGTGACAAGAAGCTTCTTCATACGGTTTGACCAAGCAGCGACATCATCCGCTGCCCGAACGCCGCGCCCTTTCCTTCATCCTCGTGCTTGAAATACACGAACACATCCTTCGCCGTCGCGCCGGACTGTTTCGCGGTGTCGGCCCATCTGGCAATGTCGGCTTCGCCGTAGCCTTCGTCGCGCAGCCGGAAGTAGGCGTAGTCGGCGGTCTGGACGAGCGGCGTCTCGCGCGTCTCGCTGTCGGCGATGCAGAGCGCGATGTTGCGCTGCCGCAATGCATCCAAGACCTCGTCTTCGAGCCACGACGGGTTGCGAAACTCGAACGCCGCCGTCGTCTTCGGCGGCAGCAACGCGAGGAATTCCTTCAGCAGGCCGGCGTCCTTCTTGAAGTTCGGCGGCAACTGAAACAGCAACGCCGCCATCTGCGGCCCGAGCTCAGACGCGGCTGTCAGAAATCCGCTGACCGAGCTTTCGACTTCAGCCGCGCGCAGGCGCTTGTCGTGCGTGATGCGCTTCGGCGCCTTCAACGTGAAACGGAACGAAGGCGGCACCTGCGCGCGCCAGCCGGCGATGAGCTTCGGCGTCGGCATGCGATAAAAGGTGTAATTGATTTCGACGGTTGGGAATTTGCTCGCGTAGTACGGGAGCATCTTGGCCGCCGGCAGATCCGCCGGATAAAAGCTTCCCTTCCATTCCGGGTAGTTGTACCCGCTCGTTCCGATCAAAATCATTTTGTCCACAGATTACAGGATTACACCGATTCTGACTTCCCCGGCGTCGCCGATCAGCAGAAGACCGGCGGGCGAAGCCCCGCGGCGGCGAAAGGAACGCGGGAACAAGCGAGCGGCAGATTCCGGGCGCTCGTTTGTTCCCACGTTCCTTTCGCCGCCACGGCGGGGCGCTACGCGCCCCGCGCCGGTCTTCTCGGAATCTGTGAAATCGGTGAAATCTGTGGATAAGATCTCTGAGTGCGCCGCGCTGCCCTCTTGATCATCGCTTTACTGTCCGGTGCGTGCACGCGTGAGCCCGAAGAACGCACGTATCAGCTCACTGGACAGATTCTCGTCGTCAAGCCGGACACCAAGGAACTCCTGGTCAAGCATGAAGACATCCCCGGATTCATGCCCGCGATGACAATGCCGTATACGGTGAAGGATGCGGCGCTGATCAAGGATCGGGCAGCCGGCGACCTGATCACGGCCACGCTCGTGGTCGGCGGCGTCGGCGCCTATCTGTCCGCGATCACCAAGACCGGATCCGCGCCGCTGCCCGAAGACGCGCGCACGACGATCCCCGCGGCTGCGGGCGTGCAGATCCTGAAGGCGGGCGACGCGCTGCCTGATACACCGCTGACCGATCAGGACGGCCGGTCAATCTCGCTGCAGGATTTTCGCGGCTCGGCACTGGCCGTCAGCTTTATCTACACCCGCTGTCCGCTGCCGCAGTTCTGCCCGCTGATCGATCGCCGCTTCAGTGAAGTGCAGAACCACGCGGTCGACGATCCGGTGCTCAGGGGCCGGTTGAAGTTGTTATCGATCAGCTTCGATCCGGCGTTCGATCAGCCGGCGGTCTTGCGTGTGCACGCCAGGAAGCTCGGCGCGAATCCCACCGTGTGGCTGTTTGCCACCGCCGACGAAGCGGCCGTCGATCGGCTGGCGGCGACGTTCGGCATCAATGTCATTCGCGAGAAGGACGGCACGATCACGCACAACCTGCGGACCGCAGTGATCAATCCGGCCGGACGGATCGTTTCGATCCTCGACAACAACACGTGGACCGCCCCCGACCTCGTGACCGCCCTCAAGAATGCCCTCACCGCCCCGCGTTGATTCCCTGCGGATCGTCCCGCCGCGCATGGCCTTTACGAAGGCGGAGCGCGCGTTAATCGCACGGCTCAACACGCCGGCGAAGGTTCAGCGCTGGCTGAACGCGCTGCCCTACAACACGGAAAAAGGCGGCGTGACCCAGCGGAGTTTCCGCCCGGTCATACGGTTGAAGATGGCGCATTGCATGGAGGCGGCGCTGTTCGCGGCCGTCGTCCTCGAGCAGCATGGCTACCCGCCGCTCGTGATGAGCCTCGAGTCGCAGGACTGGCTCGATCATGTGATCTTCGTCTATCGAGAGAAGACCGGCTGGGGATCGGTCGCGCGATCGCGCGATCCCGGGCTGCATGGCCGCAAGCCGCGCTTCAAGACACCACGCGCGCTTGCTCGTAGTTACTACGACGGCTATGTCGACTACAGCGGCAGGTTGAAGGGATTCGGCGTCGCGAATCTCGCGGATGCGATGGGCGGCTACGACTGGCGGCTGACGACCAAGAACGTGTGGGCGGTCGAGCAGATGCTGATCGATCTGCCGCATCGGAAAATCACGTCGTCGATCCGCCGCTATCGCGTGCTGTTGCGAAAATATCGCGCCTATCGTGCCGCGCATGACGGGCGGAAGCCGCTCTACTACCGCGGCAAAGACAAGTGGGAGCCGCTGCCGAAGGAATTTTACTAGTCGAAGCCGATCTTGAGGTCGGCGACGAGCGGCAGGTGATCCGACGCCATCAGCGTCATGCGATCGCGCGGCATCGAGACTTTCAACACCTCCACTTTCCCTTCGTAGTAAATGTGATCGAGGTGGAGGATGGGAAAGAATCCAGGATAGGTTCGCCCGCCGCGTTTCAGGTGCTTGCGCAGGTCCACGCTCTGCAGCCGCTCGGCGAGGATGTCCTTCTCGATCCCGCGCGCCCATTCGTTGAAGTCGCCGAGCACGATCTTCGGCCCGACCACGCGACGGTCGTGAACGATCGAGGCGAGCTTGACGGCCTGGCTGCGACGCTCGAGCAGTGACGTGCCGAAATGCACGTTGTAAAAATGCAGCGTGTCGTCATCGAGCGCGAGGTCGACGCGCTGGACGCCGCGGTGCTCGCACGTCTTCCACGTCAGGTCGTGCTGCTGGTGGTGCCGGATCGGCAGCCGGCTGAGGACGACGTTGCCGAACAGCGCGGTCCGGAGGTGACGCGTCGGCGCCATCACCCAGCCCATGCCGAGTGCAGCCCCCAACTCCGCGGCCTGCCCCGCCTTCAACGGGCTGGCGCCAATGACTTCCTGGAGCGCGATCACGTCGGCGTCGATGGTGGCGAGCACCCCGGCAATGCGTTCGAGCCGCGTGCGGCCGTCGAGGCCGCGTCCGCGATGAATGTTGTAGGTCGCGACGCGCACGGTGCGCGTTCGCTTCGCCTCGTCCGCCATTAATCCAGATCGAATCCGCGGATCGGCTTGGTCACGGGTTCCTTCTTCGCTTCGCGCAGCGCCTCTTCGAACCGCTTCGACAGCGCGTCACCCTTGTTCTTCTCGTTCTGGAACGACTGCTCGAACAGCGCGTCGCGCCTGGCGGCCTGCTCCGCGAGGATTCTCTGCGCGTTATCGAGCTCGGGACGATCGGGATTGGGCGGCGCTTCGTGGCTCACGACCCGGCCGAGGTTGAGGTCAATGGTCAGCACGGCGCCGCAGCAGGGGCACGGGATCTCGCGTTCGCTCGTCAGCTTCGCCATCCGCTCAGAATAGTTCAATTTTTCAGCTCGTCCTTGACAGGCGATAGCAAAGTGATATCAAATTAATATCGTTCGAGGAGGATCCCTTTCATGGTCAACCCGAACGAGGGGACCGGGAGCCGGGAACCGGGAACTGGGAGCCGGGAACCGGGAGCCGGGATCCGGGAGCCGGGAGCCGGGAGCCGCGAGTGGCCGATCGCAAACCTTTTCTTCTTCGTATTGATCCAGCGGTGCTGGACGCCGTCCAACGGTGGGCGAACGACGATCTGCGCAGCCTCAACGCGCAGATCGAGTTCGTCCTGCGGCGGGCCGCGAAGGAGACCGGCCGCCTGAAGGACGACGATACGAAAAGACCGTTGAAGCCGTAATTCCCGCCGCTCGAGCCGCTGTCGAAAACAAGCCCCGCCAAACGACGTCATTACAAGAGTGCGCTGGAGAAGTTGCATTTCGCTTTTTCTTCGCATATGATTTCTGACTCTTTGAGGTAGCTGATCCGTGGCCGATATCGACGACCTCTCTGCCCTGAAGATCGAGCGCGAGCCGCTCAACGTGGGTGGAGGCAGATGGGTAAGGTGGGTTGTTCTTCTGGTTTTCCTGGCCGGCGCCGGCGGCGGAGCCTATTACTGGCTCACGCGCGAGCGGCCCATTGAAGTCGAGGTCGCCGAGGTGTCCGAGCGCGCCGCCGGCCGGCAGGCGTCCGTCCTCGACGGCAACGGCTACGTCGTCGCCCGCCGCAAAGCGACGGTCTCGTCCAAAGTCACCGGCAAAGTGATCGAGGTCAACGTCGAGGAAGGCATGGAGGTCCGCGAGGGCCAGGTGCTGGCAAGACTCGACGACTCCACGCTGCAAGCCGCGCTGCGGCTCTATCGCGCGCAGCTCGAGGCGGCCAAGCGGCAGATCCCGGAAAGCGACGTGCGTCTCGCACAGGCGCGCGTGCAGTTGACGCGGCAGGAGCGGCTGCGCAAGGAAGGCCTGAACACGCCGAACGACATCGACAACGCGAAGGCGGAAGTGGATTCGCTGGTGGCGCGCATCGCGTCGCTGCAGGAACAGGTCAAGGTCGCCGAGAGCCAGATCGCAATGCAGTTGACGGCGATCGCCGACACGGTCATCCGTGCGCCGTTCACCGGCGTGGCGCTGTCGAAGGACGCGCAACCCGGAGAGATGGTGTCGCCGGTGTCCGCCGGCGGCGGTTTCACGCGCACCGGCATCTCGACGATCGTCGACATGCGATCGCTCGAGATCGAAGTGGACGTCAACGAGGCCTACATCAATCGCGTCCGGCCGAATCAGCCGGTGGTGGCCACGCTCAACGGCTACCCGGGCTGGGAGATTCCGGCCAGCGTGATCGCCGTCGTGCCCACCGCCGATCGCCAGAAGGCGACGGTGCTGGTCCGCATCGCGTTCAACCCTTCGACAAGCTCGGGGTTGCCCCGAGCGGAGTCGAGGGGCAAGCAGCTCGATCCGCGGATTCTTCCGGACATGGGCGCCAAGGTGACATTCCTGCGGGAAGCCGACACCACGGCCGCGGCGGCGTCCTCAGCGGCGGCGCAAACGGTGACGCTGGTGCCGCAGGGCGCGGTCAAGACGGACAGCGGGACCACGTTCGTGTTCCTCGTAACTGGCGCGACGGTTGAGCGCCGCGCCGTGAAGACTGGCGGCACCGACGGCGATCGCGTCGAAGTGCTCGCGGGATTGAAGGGCGGCGATCGCGTCGTGATCGCGCCGCCGCCGGAGCTGGCCGCAGGCAAGGAGATCATCGTCAAATGAGCGCACTGGTACAAATCAACGGCGTCCACAAGTACTTCACGCGCGGCAGCGAGCGCATTGACGTCCTCAAGGGCGTCACGCTCGACATTCCGCAGGGCGACTTCCTGGCGCTGATGGGGCCGTCCGGATCGGGCAAGACCACGCTGCTCAACCTGCTGGGCGGGCTCGATCAGCCGTCGGGCGGATCGATCGAAGTCGGCGGCACGAACATCGGCGCGCTCTCGGGCGGGCAGTTGTCGAAGTGGCGCTCGCACCACATCGGCTTCGTGTTTCAGCTCTACAACCTGCTGCCGGTGCTGACCGCGGAGCGCAACGTGGAGCTGCCGCTGCTGTTGACGAAGCTGTCGAAGGCGGAACGCATGAAGCGCGTGGCGATCGCGCTGAAAGTGGTGGGCCTCGCCGAGCGCGCGAAGCATTACCCGCGGCAACTGTCGGGCGGCCAGGAACAGCGCGTCGGCATTGCGCGCGCGATCGTCACCGATCCCACGTTGCTGCTCGCCGACGAGCCGACCGGCGACCTCGATCGCAAGGCCGGCGACGAAATCCTCGATCTGCTGCAGGCGCTCAACCGCGATCACGGCAAGACCATCGTGATGGTGACGCACGATCCGCGCGCCGCGGAGCGCGCCAAGCGCACGCTGCATCTGGAGAAGGGCCAGTTGATGGCCGGCGTGACAGAGGGCGTGCACGCATGAAGTTCCTGCCGCTTCTCTGGAGCAGCCTCTGGCGCAAGAAAATTCGCACCATCTTCACGCTGCTCTCGGTGTTCATCGCGTTCCTGCTGTTCGGCCTGCTGATGACGATCCGCGGGGCGTTCAGCTTCGGCGTCGACATTGCCGGCCTCGATCGACTGGTGCTGATCCACAAGGTCGCGCTGATCATGCCGCTGCCGGTGTCGTACAAGGAACGCCTCGCCGCGACCGAAGGCGTGGCCGTGGTGTCGCACCAGACGTGGTTCGGCGGCGTCTACCAGGACCCGGCGAATTTCTTTGCGCAAATGGTCGTGGAGCCCGAACCGTTCATGAAGATTTATCCGGAGTTCAGGATTCCGGACGATCAAGTCAAGGCGTGGCTTGCCGATCGGCAGGGCGCCATTGTCGGCGTCGACCTGGCGAAGCGGTTCAAGTGGAAGATCGGCGATCGCATTCCGATCACCGGCACGATCTGGCAGCCGCAACAGGGCCAGACCTGGGAATTCAACATCGTCGGGATGTACGACGGCGAGGCGGGCGTCGACAAGACGCAGTTCTTCTTCCGCTACGACTACCTCGATGAAAACCGCCGCGGCGGCCAGGGACTGGTCGGCTGGTACGTCGTGAAGATTGCTGATCCTTCACAGGCGCAGCAGATGGGCGCGAAATTCGACGCGATGTTCGCGAACTCGTCGGCGGAAACCAAGACGACCACCGAGAAAGGGTTCGTCGAAGGCTTCGCGAAACAGGTCGGCGACATCGGCGCGATCATGGTGGCCATCCTGGTGGCCGTGCTGTTCACCATGCTGCTGGTGGCCGCGAACACCATGGCGCAATCGGTGAGAGAGCGCACCAGCGAGATGGGCGTGCTGAAGACGCTGGGCTTCTCGAACGGCTCCATCCTCGCGCTGATCCTCGGCGAGTCGGTCCTGATCGCCGTGCTGGGCGGCGCGCTCGGACTCGGGTTGTCGTGGCTGATCGTCCAACGCGGCGATCCGACCAACGGCATGCTGCCGGTCTTCATCCTCCCGGCACGCGACGTCGTCATCGGCGGCGTGATGATCGTGGTGCTGGGGCTGATTGCCGGCGCCCTGCCCGCTTTCAACGCCATGAACCTGAAGATCGCCGACGCGCTGAGGAGAAGCTGAGCACAGAAGGCTCAGAAAGCCCAGACATGAATTTCATTACCCAAACATTTGCCGTGACCCTGCTGAACCTGCGGACCATTCCGCAGCGGCTCGGCTCGTCGGGCGTTGCCATTGTCGGCATTGCCGGCGTCGTAATCGTGCTGGTGTCGGTGCTGTCGATCGCGCAAGGCTTCGCCGCGGCGATGGAACAGTCCGGCGACGACAATCGCGCGCTCGTGATGCGCAGCGGCGCCGACAGCGAAATGACCAGCGGGCTAGGGCCGACCGAAGTCGACATCATCAAGCAGGCGCCCGGGCTCAGGCGCGACGGCCAGACGGCCGTGGCCAGCGCCGAGCTCTACGTGATCATCGACATCCCGAAGATCGGCACCAACTCGCCCGCCAACGTGCCGGTGCGCGGTATTGAGCCGACCGCGACGGCGGTGCGTTCGGAGTTTTCGATCACGCAGGGCCGGATGTTCGAGTTCGGCACCACGGAAGTGGTGGTCGGCCGCGGCGCGTCGGTGAATTTCCAGGGCCTCACGCTGGGCAACACCATCGTGTCCGGACAGAACCGGTGGCAGGTCGTCGGCATCTTCGAGACCGACGGCAGCATTGCCGAAACCGAGATCTGGATCGATGCGCGCACTCTGCAGGGCGCCTACCGCCGCGGCAATTCGTTCCAGACGGTGCTGGCGCGGCTCGACTCGAGCCAGACGTTCGACACGTTCCGCGACTGGCTGATTGCCAACCCGCAGGTCAACGTGCAGGTGCGCCGCGAGGCCGAGTACTACGCGCAGCAGTCGCGCGCGCTCACCGGCCTGATTCAGGGCATCGGCTTCGGCATTGCCGCGCTGATGGGCATCGGCGCGGTGTTCGGCGCGATCCTGACGATGTATACGGCCGTATCGACGCGCTCGCGCGAGATCGCCACGCTGAGAGCGCTCGGCTTCAATACGACATCGGTGCTGGTCTCGGTGCTGAGCGAATCGCTGGCGCTGGCCGCGATTGGCGGCGCCATCGGCGGCGTGCTCGCGTATGTCGCCTTCAACGGCTACCAGACGTCGACGATGAACTTCTCGACGTTCAGCCAGGTGGCATTCGCGTTCCAGGTGACACCGCAGTTGCTTGGAATGGGGCTGACCTATGCCCTGATGATGGGACTCGTCGGCGGGCTCTTCCCCGCGGTGCGCGCGGCACGGCTCCCTATCCCCTCGGCGCTCAGAGAGTTATAAGCCAGAGCTTTTCAGGGCGCGGCTTTTGCATTTTCACGTGATGTGAACATGCGCAACCTCGGCCTCGTCGCTGTCCTGCTCATCGCGGTGCTGCCCCGTCCGGCTCAGGCACAAGGCGACTTCATCAAACAACGCTTGAAGAGCCTGGTGGAACGATCCGGCATCTACGTATCGCTCACCACGAGAACCGCGGTTGATGATGAAGTGCGCATGGGCACGTCGTTGGGCATTGGCTGGGGCCTGGCGGGAAAACAGCGGACCGGCAAGAAGTATCCGTTCAGCTTCTCGTCTTACAGCGGCGATCTCCAAACCAATGCGGGCTCGGCGTTCGGCCGGATCAAGGCCAGGCAAATCATGAGCGGCATCGGTTATCAATGGGTGCGCGGCAAACTCGTTTACGGAGGCCAA
Organism: Cyanobacteriota bacterium; assembly: GCA_019752015.1. GTDB lineage: Bacteria > Acidobacteriota > Vicinamibacteria > Vicinamibacterales > UBA2999 > 12-FULL-67-14b. Next base: position 96,332 of record JAIEMQ010000044.1, read on the forward strand.
ATCGGTGTCGGCTACTCGTTCAATAGCGTGACACTCAATCCTGGAGTCGCAATGGCGTTCGGCGTGCCGGAACCGGTCGGCGTGTCCGTGAGCAACTCATTCGTGGTGCGGCCGCAGGCCAAGGTCGAATACTTCGTCCATCGCAAGATGAGCCTGCGCACCCAGTTTGGGTACACTTACACCGATCCCCAGGTCGTGATCCGCGCCGTCACGCAGGACTTTGCGGACGACTGGAACCCGCATCACTGGCAACTCAGTTTCGCGGTTGGATTCTTTCCGCTCAGGAAATAACAAAGAACGAAAAACGAATAACAAATTGTTTTCTTTTTTTGTTCTTTGTTCTTTCTTCTTTGTTCTTTCTAATTCTCTTCTTCGAACTCTTCTTCTTCAGCGGGGTTGAAGCGCGTCGACGGACGCAGCGCTTCGCGGTAATCGTAGAGCGGCAGACCTGAAACGTGACGCGGATTCACGCAGCCCGTCGACTTGCTGCCGAGGACCACGAGCACGGGACTCCCCGACGTTCCTTCACGGAACACCAGGCGGCAGCCGCACGCGAGACGAGCGTTCACGAATCCTTTCAACATGATGGAGTGATGATACTACGTCCGCGTGCGCGATTCTCGCTTCGGCGAGACGGGCTGCGTTTTTTCACATCAACGCAACAATTTCTTTTTCGAACACCGCTTTCGGCGCGATGCCCATGTGCTTGCGGCACACCTTGCCGTCCTTGCTGATGATGAACGACGCCGGGATGCCCCAGATGGGTCCGTAGGCGTCCTGCACATCTTCGCGCCCTTCACCGAGCAGGATTGGGTAATTCATCTTGTATTCGGCGGCGTACTTCTTCGCCAGCTCCGCCGTGTCGTCGACCGAGTAGCCGATGATGGTGAGTTTGTCTTTGTATTTTTCCTGGAGCTCGACGAAGCCGGGGATTTCGGCCTTGCACGGACCGCACCACGTTGCCCAGAAATTCAGCAGCACGACTTTGTTGGGATCCTTGAACGACGACAGCGCGACTTCCTTGCCGTCCAGGTCCTTCAACGTGAAATCCCAGTTCGCCGGCTTCGCATCGGCCATGCATGATGCGCCGTCCGTCTGCGGCGCGCTGGTGTCGTGCGACGCGGCGGGCGTCACGGCCGCGGCAGTGGCCTCGACCTTCGCGGCCTCCTCGCTCGGCGACCACACGAACGGAATTGCAATCGCAAGCAATGCTCCCGCGGTCGCCGCGACGGCGAAGGTGCGCATTTTGTTGGACGGACCGGGGGATGGTTCGCCCGGCGTGCCGGACGGAGTCCCGGTTGAGAACCCAGGCTGGTCTTGTTGTTCCATGCCCCTATTTTGCCTCATTCCGCAGGTAGGACGCGACGCGTGACAACTGATTACGATTGCCGCCGCGCGCGACCAGCATGTAGGTGCGATCGCCCTGCGTCCACACCACCTGGTCGTGGCCGAACAGCGACAATTCCGCGGCGGGCCGCGTCAATCCGGGGACGATGAACAACGAGAGCGGCTCGCCGTCGAGCCGGTACATCAGGTGCGCGGCGCGGCCATCGCCGTAAAGGCATCGGCGCACCGCCATCAGCTCGAGTTTTTCCGCGGCCAGCGGCGCCGGCACCGCGACGCTGAAATCGAATTCCTGTTTGAGCGTGGCTTCGGCCTGCTCCTTCGCGATCGGCTCGCCGTCGGCATCGCCTTCGATGGTGAAGCACTTCAAGTGATCGAGCGCGAGCTGCGCGGCCAGCAGCGCCGTCGATCGCACCGTCGCGATCGGCAGCAGCACCGCGCCGAGCGTCAGCACCACCATCGCCGCCGCGGCGAACGCCGTCAGGCGCCCGGTCCAGCCAAGCAGGTCTTGAGGTCTCGAGGTCTTGAGGTCTTGATCGAGGTGCGCAATCACGCGTGTGCGGAGTCCGGGCGGCGCGATGGGTGAAAGCTCCGCCGCCTGCGCGCGCAGCACGCTGCGCGCCACGGTCTGCGCATGCGCGGACGCGCGGCAGTTCGCGCACCCGTCAAGATGCGCCGCGATCGACGCCGCATTCTTCGAAACGCCGTCGACGTATTCCGCCAGCTGCTCTTCAACCTGCCGACAATTCATCAAACCCTCAAGACGTCACGACGGCACGACCTCAAGACCTCAAGCCCTCAAGCCCTCAAGCCCTCTTAACCAGCGCCTCATACAATTGTTTCCGGCCGCGCGACAATCGCGACATCACGGTGCCGATCGGAATATCGAGGACATCGGCAATCTCCTGATACGTGAGCTCGTCGACGTCCCGCAACCAGACTACCTCGCGAAAGGCTGCGGCGAGCCCGTCGATCGCGGCCTGCAGATCCGCGTTCAACGTGTCGCGCATCAGCAGCGACTCCGGCGTCTCGAAACGCTGAGAGCCTGGCTCGCCGTAGCCCGAAGGGCGAAGGCGGCCGACTGCTTCGGCGCTGCGCTCGACCGCCTCGGAATCGAACTCGACCCGCGACCGCGCGCCGTCGCGCTGCCGGTTTCTCCAGGTGTTTTGAAGGATGGTGTAGAGCCACGCCTTCAGGTTCGTCCCCTGGGCGAACGAGCGCTGGGCACGAATCGCCTTCAGGTAAGTGTCCTGAACGAGGTCCTGGGCCCTGTCCGCGTTTCGCGTCAATCGCAGCGCCGCGCCGTAGAGTGGATCCAGAAACTCCAAGGTGGCCGCCCGGAACCCGTCGTCCTCCGAATGCTTCGTTGACAATCGTTTCCGCCCAGAAAGCACGCAGAATTCAGGCGGTCTTTGATGAAAACCCCCGGCGTCCCGCGTTTATTCCCAGCCTGTCTCGCCGCAGCCGTGTCGAAGCCGGGCGTCCGAAGTATAGGACGAACGCCACGGATCGAATCTTGCTCTGCCGGGAGGCAGAATTGCGGCCGTCGTCACCGGATCATAAGATGCTGCAAGGAGTCCCTATGCGTAAGGCTGTTGTGTTGATGCTGGCGTTGCTCTTGGCGCCAAGCGTTGCGATGGCGCAAACCCGCTACATCCCCTATTACGGGAAGAACCAGATCCGCTACGACAACTTCGACTGGCACACCTACCAGACGGAGCATTTCGAGATCTATTACTACCCGGAGATCGAGCCGCACCTCGAGCGCATCGCGGGCTACGCCGAGAGCGCGTATCAGCACGTCAGCTCCGAGCTGAAACACGATCTGTCGATGAAGCTGCCGCTGATCCTGTTCTCGACGGCGAGCGAGTTCTGGCAGCAGAACGTGATCCCGGGCCAGGCGCAGGAAGGCGTCGGCGCGTTCGCCGAGCCGGGCCGCTACCGCATCGTGATGCCGATCGACGAGCCGCCCGATCTGCTCTATCGGTTGATCGTGCACGAGCTGACGCACCAGTTCCAGTTCGACATCATCCCGACGGGATTGATCCGCCGCAACATGCCGCTGTGGGTGTTCGAAGGCATGTCGGACTACATGACCGGCTATTGGCGGCCGCTCGACATCATGACGGTGCGCGACGCCGCGGTGTCGGACATCGTGCCGAAGATGAGCGAGATGCAGGACTACGGGGGCTTCCGCAATCCGCGTCTGATTTACAACCTCGGACACGCCGCGTTCGAGTTCATGGAGTCGAAGTGGGGCAAGGAAGGCGTCCGGGCCTACGTGTTCGCGCTGCGCCGTTCCGTGATCGGCGGCAGTGACGATGCGTACGAGGAAGCGTTCCAGGTCACGCCCGAGGAATGGGACCAGCAGTTCGATCGCTACCTGAAGGAGCGCTTCAAGCCGTTCCGCGACAAGGAGCGTCCGGCCGATTACGGCCGCGACCTCGCGCCCGATCCGCGCAAAGGACGCTTCGCCAACGTGCTGTCGATCGAGCCGTCGCCATCGGGCGATCTGATCGCCGGCATGACCGGCAACGGCCGCGATCGCGAATACGACATCGTCCTGATCTCGGCGAAGGACGGCGCGATCATCCGCAACCTGACGAGCGGCTTCGATCAGAGCATGGGCTTCGAGTATCTCGCCACGCCCGGCGGCCGCTGGAACTCGGTGCCGTGGATGTCGTGGTCGCCGCAGGGCGATCGGCTCGCCTACTTCGTGCGCACCGAGAAGGTTCGCTCGCTGATCGTGCAGAACGTGGTCTCGAGGAAGATCGAAGTGCGCATTCCACTGCGGACCATTGACGCGCCGGAATCGCCGGACTTCTCGCCCGACGGCAAGCTGATCGCGTTCTCGGGCATGCGCGGCAGCGAGGCGGACATCTACACCGTCAATCTCGACACCAAGGAACTCACCAACCTCACGAAGGACAAGTTCGCGAACTACGCGCCGACCTGGGCGCCCGATGGCCGCTCGATCGTCTATCTGGTGCGCGTCAGCGGCAACGAGAAGCTGTTCCGGATGGATGCCAACGGCGCCAACCCGGTGCAGCTGACCTTCGGCACGCACGACGAAGGCGGCGCGCAGTTCCTCGACGCCAACACGCTGGTGTTCGCGTCGACGGCGGTGAACCCGGCCGAGCCGATCGAACCCGAGGTCGCGAAAAACGGGCAGATCTACAACATCTGGACGCTGGACCTGAAGACCAACGAGTTGAAGCAGTTCACCGACGCGCTGTCGGGCAACGTGTCGCCGGTGGTGTTGAAGGACGCGCCGCAGAACCGGCTCGCCTTCGTCACCTACTTCAAGGGCGAGTACGGCCTGCACACGCTCGAGCGCAAGGACGAGATCACCAAGGTCGCGTCGGCCGACTTCGGATCGCCGGGGCCGATCGTCGACTTCCAGGCGCCGTTGATGCACACGCTCGTGCCCGACAACAAGAAGAAGAAGGGCAAGTTCGAGAAGCTGTTCCTCGAAGGCCGGCCGCCAGTGGCCCTCGGCGTGACGAGCGGCGGCGACGTCTACGGCGGGACGCAGGTGACGTTCACCGACGTCCTCGGCGACCAGCAAATCAGCATGTTCGTGTCGTCGGTGGCCCAGTACCGGACGATGTCATTCACGTGGCAGAACATGGAACGCCGCCTGCAGTGGGCCGTGCAGGGCTACAACATGACGCAGTTCTATTACGGCCAGCTGCAGAATGTTTTCTACAATCCGTACCTGAGCCAGTTCATCAGCCGCAGTCTCGCCACGGCGACGCGCACGATCCAGGGCGGCACGGCGTTCGGGATCTATCCGTTCAACCGCTATCGGCGCGTCGAGGTGTCGGGCGGATTCAGCCGCTACCAGGAACGCTTCAACGATCCGCTCGTCCAGCAGGAATCGCAGGCCTATCAGCAGCAGCGGTTCGGGCGTCAGCTGTTCAACAACGGCAACATCCTGCCGTTCGGCGCGGCGTTCGTGCAGGAAACGACCATCTTCCGCGAGTTCGGGCCGCTGTCAGGCAGTACGATGCGCCTGTCGTATGAATTCGCGCCACGGTTCGGCAGTTTTCTCGGGCGCCAGACCTTCGACGGCGACGCGCGCAAGTATTTCCGTCTCGGCGCGACCGGACTGCTGGCGCTGCGCGCCCGCGGATTCCGCAGCAGCGGCAGCAGCCCCAGCTTCACCTACTTCGGCGGTAACAGCGAGTTGCGCGGATATAACTACCTGTCGTTCATCGGTCAAAACGCGTTTTTTGCGAACGCCGAGCTGCGCTTCCCGCTGATCGAGGCGATGGCGACGCCGATCGGCGTTCTCGGCGGGGTGCGCGCCACGCTCTTCGCCGGGATGGGCGGCGCCTACTTCAACGGCCAGCCGTTCAAGTTCTATTCGAAGAGCACCACGCTCGAAACACCCATCGTCGGCTTCGACGCGATTACCCAGCAGGCGCAGTATGGGCCCGCGGTCCCGGTCAGCGGCCTGCGCCTCGTCGACGGCCGCGCCTCGTACGGCATCAGCCTGGCCACATTTGCGCTCGGCTTCCCGGTGCACTTCGACTGGTCGTGGCGCACGCTGATGAACAAGCAGTGGGAGGACATCGTATTCCACCTGCAGGGCGGCAGCGCCGAGTTCCGCAAGCCAAAGTTCACGATGTGGATTGGCTACGACTGGTAGAGGCGCGTCTTTAGACGCGCCTGCGCAGGCGGGACTAAGTCCCGCCTCTACGAAAAGCGGCGCTCAGGCGCCGGCTTTTCTTTTCAGGCGTTCGGTGCGGCGTTCCTGCGCGTCGCGGCAGCGCTGTTCATCGTCCGGAGTGTCGACGATCAGCGGTGGAACCTTCGCGGGCTTGCCGTCTTTATCCAGCGACACAAACGTCAGGTAGGCGCGGCTGGTGAGCTTGCGCTCGCCGGTCTGGATCGTTTCCGAAAACACCTCGACCTCGACCTCGAGCGACGTCGTGAACACGCACGTCACGCGCGACTTGAGAATGATCAGGTCGCCGACCTTGATGGGATGAATGAAGTCGAGTGAATCCACGCCCGCGGTGAGCGCGAGCGTGTTGGTGTGACGGTGGCACGCGATGGCGCCGGTGATGTCGATCAAATGCATCACGGTGCCACCGAGGATGAATCCGAGTGGATTCGAATCGTTCGGAAGAACTACTTGAACGGTCTCAGCAGTGGAGTCCTGCCAGCGCTTCGCCTTCAACTAGTTCGTCGCCTTGGACATCCGCAGCTCGCTGCGATCGAGATCGAGCGAGACGCGGTACGGGCTGAGGAACTTGTGGCCGACGATGCCGCCGACCTGGAAGCCGAGCAGCACGCTCGGCGCCTGCAGGTTCAGCACCACCACCGCGAAGTTCTTGTAGTTGATCTGGTTGAACTTGAGATCGACGCCGGGCATCAGGAACGCGTCGCGATCCCAACCCGAGGTGCCGTAGACGCGCAACGCGATCTTCCGCGGGATGTCGTGATCGAGCTCCTCCGCGGTCGTCGTGCTGATCGAGATCACCTCGCCGCCGGTGTCAATCACGAAATAGGTCGGGCGCCTGTCGTTCAACAGGCCGCGCACCAGCGACAGCCGGTGATGGCGCATCGGCAGCGTGAACTCGGCCTTCTCCTCCGGGAGCTTCCGTCCGAGCGTCAGCTTGCGCGACGCGTAGTCGACGGTCATCGACAGGCCGAGGCCGAGCGGCGAGAAGCTCTCGGTCTCGCGCTTCGGGATGCCGCGCAGCGCCGGCGCCTTGATCAGCGCCGGCACGTTGCTCAACTTGAGCGTGCCGATCTCGAGCGTATCGAGCCGGCCAAGCTGCAACCCGCGCAAGCCCACTTCACCGACGCCGGCACTGAGCGTGTAGGTGATCGGACGCACTACCGCGCTCGAGGCGGTCTGCCGCGAGATCGTCGTCAGCTCGGAACCGGTGTCGAGCACGAAGTCCTGCGCGCGGCCGCCGTTGACGCGCGCCCGCACGATCACCTTGTCGTCGACGACCTTGAAATCAACGGTGTGCAGGCCGTCCGCGGCGGTCTCTTCCATCGCGATCGGCTCGCGCTCGCCGAACGATCGCAGGAAACGAATCTGCGAACGCGACCATGCGGCCTTGTCGCTGCGGTCCTTGTTCGGCAGCAGGTTGACGTAGTTGCCGTAGGCCGCCGCGGCCTGCTCGTAGCGGCGCATGCGCTCGAAGATCGCGCCGACGGTGTGATGGATTTCCTCGTCGCGCGGCGACAGCTTGAGCGCGACCTGCGCTTCGTTCAGCGCCTCATCGAGCTTGTTCTGCGAGGCCAGTGCCCTGGCGAGGCCGTGATGGCCGCGCGACAGATCCGGCACCAGCGCGAGCGAGTCCTTGAATTCCTGGTGCGCCTCGTCGAACAGCCCCGCCGACCACAACGCGTCGGCGTGAATGGCGACCACGTCGGCGCTGCGCGGATCCTGCAGCTTCAGCGTGTTGGCTTCCTTCTGGGCTTCGATGAACTCACCGAGCCGGAGCGCCGATTTGACCACGCCAATGCGGGCCTGGACGGCGATGCTCTTGGAGTCGGCGCCAACGGCCTTGCGGAAGGCTTCGAGCGCTTCGCGATACCGGGTCTCTTCGAACAGCAGCGTGCCGAGCTGGAACTGCAGCGAGGCATCCTTGACGTCGCGCCCCTGCACCCCGGTGACCAGCGCCGCGACCGCGACCGCTACTACCAACGCCAAGCGAGGACGACGAAATGTCATACACCCTCTACCAAGTCAAAGACGTCAGGGGCGCAGCCTGCCGGGAAACACTCCTCGGCGGATTCTATCCCCGAGGCGTCCCGGCGGGAAGGCAATTCCCGGCGGGAGGTCAATTTCCCGGCGGGATTCACATCCCGGCGTTATTTCTGGAAGTGTTTCGCGTTGATCTCGATGTAGTTCTTCCACTTTTCCGGCACTTCATCGAGGGCGAAGATGGCCTCAACGGGGCATGCCGGCACGCACGCGCCGCAGTCAATGCACTCGTCCGGGTGAATGAAGAGCTGCGTCGCGCCCTCGAAATCCGTTTCGTCCTTGCGCGGGTGGATGCAGTCCACCGGGCAGACGTCGACGCACGCGGAATCCTTCGTACCAATGCACGGTTCGGTGATGATGTAGGCCAACTGATCCTCGAAGTTTGAAGTTTAAAGTTTCAGGTTTAAAGGCTACGCAGTGCTTTCGAGTGCGCTGGCCGGCACATGCCCGAGGCGCATCGAGATACGGCGCGCGAGGCCCCACGCGCCGCGATGATGTTCTTTCAAGATGGGGCCGTCGTCCGCGCCGTGTCCGAACACGCCGACGCGCGCGACTTCCTGCCCGGTGTAATCGCGCACCGGCGCGCACACGCAAAACAGCCGCTGCAGCGCGTCGGGCTCGACGGGCGGCGGGCCAAGCCTCACCACGGCCGCCTCGGGCTTGCTGAGCTCCGTCGGCGCCGCCAGCCGCAGGCAACTCAAGCGCCGGGTCGCCTGGCGTGGTTTCCCGAACGTCGCTTCAGCGGAGGCGGGCGAAAAATACATCGCGCAGTGACCGGGCATTTCCTTTCCGTACACCGTGCGCATTGCGACTTCGTCGGGCCCCGTGCTCCACACGTACGTCACTTCGCCGCTGCCGGGAATCGCAATGAAGCCGCGATACGGCGTGCGCAGCACGTATTCGCGCATGATCGGATAGGCGTGCAAGCGAAGCTCCGATTGCCCGAGCGATCGGAAGCTGAGGTCGAGCATTTTCAGCGTCAGGCCGTAACGCTGGGTCTCGTCATCCTGGCGGACGTAGCCGCGCTTCTTCAGCACGGCGAGAAGACGGTGCACGGTGGATGCGGGCTGGCGCAACGCGCGCGCGAGATCCGACAGGCTCATGCCTCGCGGCGCGCCGCCCAGGACTTCGCAGACCTCGAGGGCCTTGTCGATCGAGGTCATGGCGCCATTGGGGCGAGAATTCGATGTTATCCTAACGGTTTCCATTATGTGGAAAGGCGTTTCAGATTTCTGACTCTACTGTTACCCCCCTTCCCTGTCAAGGCGTTACGGGAATAGGATGGTCGTCCGCAATCATTAGCGGCATCATTAGCGAGATTCATTAAGCGACACTGTGGCGACGTCACTCGTTGGTCAAACACTCGGGCACTACAAGATCCTCGACCAACTGGGTGCGGGCGGGATGGGCGTGGTCTACCGCGCCCAGGACCAGAAACTCGGCCGCCAGGTCGCGTTGAAGGTGCTGCCGATGGGCAACACCTCCAGTGATGAAGCCATCGAGCGCTTCCGCCGTGAAGCGCGCACCGCATCGTCGCTCAATCATCCGAACATCTGCACGATTTACGGCTTCGACGAGCACGAGGGACAGCTCTATCTCGCGATGGAACTGCTCGACGGCGAGCCGCTCGATCGAAGGCTGTCCGGCCGTCCGCTCGACCTGCGCATCATGCTCGACATTGCCGCGCAGGTGGCCGACGCGCTCGACGCGGCGCATGCCGAAGGCATCCTGCATCGTGACGTAAAGCCGGCGAACATCTTCATCACGCGCCGCGGGCCGGTGAAGGTGCTCGATTTCGGTCTCGCGAAGCTCGCACCCGAGTACCGCCGTTCGGGACGTCATCTCGATGCGCGCGGTGAGACCGCGCCGCCGGAACATTTCACCAGCGTCGCGGGCACGACCGTCGGCACAATCGCCTACATGTCGCCGGAACAGGCGCGCGGCGACGAGATCGATCCGCGCACCGACCTGTTTTCGTTCGGCGTCGTGCTCTATGAAATGGCGACGGGCCGCCAGAGTTTCCCGGGCCACACGACCGCGGTGGTCTTCGACGGCATTCTCAATCGCGATCCGGTGCCGCCCAGCACGATCAACGCCATCCTGCCGGCCGAGCTCGATCGCATCGTGTCGAAGGCGCTCGAAAAGGATAAGAGCCTGAGGTACCAGACCGCCGCCGACATGGGCGCGGATCTCAAGCGCCTGCGCCGCGACTCCGGCGGATCGCGGCAAGGCGTCATGCCCGCGTTGAGCGGCACGACGACGACCGCCGATCAGGCGACGGTGGTGATCCCGTCCGCGGCCAACACGGTCATCGGCGGATCGTCAGGCATCGGCAGCGCGCCGACCATGGCGGCGCAAACGGTGGCGGGAAATCTGCCGGCGCGCGATCCATCGCAAGTGCTTCGCAACGCCGCGAAGACGCCGTGGATCTGGGGCGCCGGGGTCGGGATTCTTGCGATCGCGGCGATCGCCGCGGGCCTCGGCGCGTACTTCGGCCATCGTGGCGGCGCGGAGACGACCACGCCGGTGGATCAGACCGCTTCGGCAACGCCGGCGCCGCCACCGGTCGATCCAGCGCCCGCCGTTGCGACGCCGCCCGATCCCAACGCGCCGGCGCCCGGCGCGACCAATGCGACGGCGACAGCCGCGGTTCCTCCGCCGGCGCCGGCACCCGTTGCACCGCCTGTCGCCCCACCGCCGGTGAAACAGGCGGCGCCATCGGGCGCCACGGGATCGACGACGCAAAAACCGGCCGCCACGAACGCCAACGCGGCAAACACGAAGCGCGAGCCACCGCCGAAGCTCGCGGTCGCGTCTCCCGTCGCGCCGACGCCCGCAGTGTCGAGGGACACGCAGGCCGCGCAGTTGCTCGAAGTCGCCAGGGCGAAGCTCGCCAACAGCCTGACCGAGCAGGCGCTCGCCGATTTGCGCCAGATCATTCTCGACTTCCCCGGCTCACGGGCGGCGGCCGAAGCGGCGTTCATGGCCGGCGAGATCCACGAGAAGACCGGCAACTTCGACGATGCGATGGCGGCGTATGTCGATTTCGAGACGCGCTTCGGCAACGATCGGCGCAGTGCGGACGCCAAGCTGCGCCGCTCGGCGCTGCTGCGCCGGCAACGCGGCCCGAAGCCGCAGGCGCTCTCCTGGCAATTGCTGAACGACGTCGTACGTGATTATCCCGGCTCGCCGCAGGCGTTGCTGGCGCTGCAGGCGAAGATGGCGGTCGAAGCGGATCGCCGCGATCTTCGCGCGGTCGATCCGGTGTCGAAGCAGGAAGGGCCGGCGCTCGTCGCGACGTTGCGGACGATGATCGAGCAGTTTCCCGACGCGCCGCAGTCGCTGCTGGCGCGCAACCGCCTCGGGATGATGTTGACGCAGCAGTTGAATCGCCACCAGGAAGCGGTCGTAGTGCTCGAAGAGCTTGCCGCCCGGAGCGGCAACGCGCCCACCGACTTGTGGTTCCGTATTGGTGAAATCTACGAGCGGCGCCTGAACGATCAAGCGAAGGCGCGTGAGGCGTACGCGAAGGTGCCGCAGGGATCGCCTCGCTACAACGACGCGCAGAAGAAACTCAATCGCAAATAACTACGGGCTGTTGATTTCAATCACTCCCGTTATCACATCGATTGAAATCACCGGCTCGCCTTTGCCGATGGTCGCTTCCGCCCAGCGCGGTCCCCACGTGTCCTTCCGCGTCAACGGAATCTCCGACTTGATCTGACCGTTCAGCGCGAGCGCCATGATTCGCGCATCGGCGGGACGTGCGGCCAGCGACAACCGCACGTCGCCGTTGAAGGCGCGCAATCGCAGCAATCCATCCGCGCTCAAGCGGGCATCGCTCACGGTGACCGATCCAATGCCCGATTCGAGACGCAGTGTTCCCGAAACGCCCTTGCCTTCGATCGGCCCGCGGCGAATGTCCGCGGTCACCGCGCCGCTGAAATTCTCGATCGCGATCTTCCCTTCCATCACTTGCACGCGCTCGATGACCGCCGTTCGCGGCACCTTGATCGAAACATCGGCGCGGTAGGCGGGGTCGGTGGTGTTGTCGGTCTGCACGGCGCGAACGGTGACACGCGCAGGGATGTCCTCGATGGTGAGTGGCAGCCGGGTGAATTGCGCTGGTGTCGGCGCGCGGCGTTCGACGGTGATTTCCACGTCGGCGCGATCCCATCCCTCGATGCGGACGCTACCAATGGTCACGTCGACCGACAGCGGCTTGCCGGGCGGCAACGGGATGGTCTGCGTGTGACGATCGGTCACGTCCACCTTCGCGCTTCGCGCTCCGGTGGATAAATCGGCTGCAGCGAGTGCAGCAACGAGAAGCATCCACACGCGGGGATTATACTTTCGGCATATGACGGTGCCTCGGTGCCTTAGTGCCTGGGTGCCCGCGTGCTTCAGTGCCTGGGTGCTTGGGTGCATGCTCGCGCTGGCTGACACGGCGAGCGCGCAGGTCTTGCCCGAACAGCCGATCTCGCTGGCGGGCGGACACGTCGTGCTGGGCGCGGAAGTGACGGCGACCTTCGCGCCGGACGATCCCGGCTTCTTCAACTACACCAGCTACGAATTCAGCGCAGTGCGCAACCTGCGCATGGGTGTGTCGGCGGAGATCCGCGCCAACGATCACGTCCAGGTACTGGGAGAGGTGCGATTCGATCAGGGCCGCCTGCTGGAGGTGTACGGATTGTTCGTGCGCGTGCGGCCGTGGCCAACGCGGCGCTTCGACATCCAGGCGGGCCGCATCCCGCCGGCGTTCGGCGCGATGTCGCGGACCGCGTACGGCAGCAGCAACTTGCTGATCGGCCAGCCGCTCGCGTATCAATACCTCGTCTCGATTCGTCCCGATTCACTCCCGGCCAACACCGACGATCTGCTGCGGATGCGCGGCCGCGGCTGGCTGTCGCGATTCCCGGTCGGCAACAGCGTCGATGCTCCCGGCCTGCCGCTCGTCAACACCAGCCGCTGGGACACCGGCGTGCAGGCGCACGGGGTGACGGGGATGATCGAGTGGACCGGGTCGGTCACCACCGGATCGCTGTCCGATCCGCGATTCCGGGACAACAATTCCGGGCGTCAGATTGCCGGACGCGCGGCGGTGCGGCCGACGGCGGCAACGGTGTTCGGCGTGTCCGCGGCACGCGGCGCATGGCTGAACGAAACGCTCGAGCACGACGTCGCCGGGCCGGCGAGTGATCCGGCGCAGCAGATCGCCATCGGCGGCGACGCGGAATTCTCGGCCGGACCGTTTCTCGTTCGCGGTGAAGCAATTCGATCGGCGTGGCGGCTGCCGCGGTTCGGCGCGCTGCAGCTGGCCGATCCGCTCGTCGCGATCTCGTCGCTGATCGAAGGCCGCTACAAGATCAGCCCCGGTTTCTACGTTGCCATGCGAGGCGATCGCCTCGACTTCAGCAAGGTGCGCGGCAGCGCCGGCCTGGTCGAATGGGAAGCGCAAACGTGGCGGTTCGAGACCGGCATCGGCTATTCGCTGACGCGCAACCTCACGTTCAAGGGCGTGTGGCAGAAGAACGGCCGCGACGGCGGACGCGTCCGCAAGGATGCGTTCTTCGCGGGACAGGTGCTGTATTGGTTCTGAAGGCCCTCTCGCTCTGCGCCGCGATTCTCCTGCTCTCCTCCGCTCATCTCAGCAGCGCGGCGGCGCGTCCAACGAGCGGAATCAGGGGGCGGCTGGATATTCGAAAGATGGCCAATCCGGTCGAGCGGCGACCGGACGTCGCAACGCCGGGCGCAGCGGGCCCGCGCGACGTGCCCGATCTCAGGCGCGGTGTTGTCTATCTCGAGACGGCGCCGCGATCGGCATTCGACGAGCGCGATCCGGGACGCGTCGTCATGGATCAGCGCAACGAGCGGTTCGTGCCGCACGTGCTGGCGGTAATGGTCGGCACCGTCGTCGATTTCCCCAACAGCGATCTCATTTACCACAACGTGTTTTCGCTCTCGCGCGCCAGGCGCTTCGATCTCGGGCGATACGCCGCCGGCAAGTCGAAGAGCGTGCGCATGGATCGCCCCGGCGTGGTGCGCGTCTTCTGCGACATCCATTCGCACATGAACGCGTTCGTGCTCGTGTTCAATCACCCGTTCTTCAACGTCACCGACGTCGACGGACGGTTCGAGCTCCCGACGCTGCCGTCCGGCACTTACACGGTCGTCGGGTGGTATGAGGGTGAAGCGCGTATCACGCGATCGGTAACGGTGCCGTCCAACGGCTGGGCGGAGGTCGACCTGGTCGTGCCGTGATGCGCGTGCTCGGATCGATCACCAACCGCATCTTCCTCGCCAGCGCCCTGCTGGCGATGCTGTCGATTGCGGCCGCGGTGTATTTCGTCAGCAGCCGCATGACGACGGAAACCGAGACGGAGCTGCAGAGCGATCTTCGAGAGGCGGCCACACTCGTCGAGGAACAGCGCGTCACGCAATTCGACAACGTCGCGCGCACGGCGCGGTTGATCGCGGACCTGCCGAAGTTGAAGGCCGCGGTCGACACCGGCGACCGGCCGACACTGATGCCGATTGCCGCCGACTATCAGCAGCAGTCCGGCGCCGACTTGTTGATCGTGACGGGCGCCCGCGGCGAGCAGCTGGCCCTGATCGGTGAAAGCGCGACCGGCCATGCGGAACGCGCGGCGCAGCCGGCGGCCGACGGCAGCATGACACCGTCGTTCTGGCCGCATCCGTCAGGCGTCCTCGAAGTTGTCAGCGTCCCGGTGATGCTCGGTCTCGATCGGCCCGACTTTCTCGGCACGCTGACGCTCGGCTACCTGCTCGACGATCGCCGGGCGGCACAGTTCAAGTCGCTGACCGGCGCGGACATCGCATTTGCCATGGACGGCGCCGTTCGAGCCTCGACGCTCGGACTCGGATCTGCCGAAGCGCTGTCGCCGCTGATTGCCGGTGCCGGTATCAAGCGCATCTCGATCGGCGGTGAGGAATACGTCGCCATCGCGCAGCCGTTTGGAACCGCGCCGGGTCCCAACCCGCCGACGGCGATCATCATGCGATCGCGCAGCGAACGGATGCGCTCGCTGAGTGCGATTCAGGCGGCGCTGGCCGGCATTGCGCTCGGCGCGACGTTGCTCGCCATTGTCGTCAGCTACGGCGTGGCGCGCACCATCACGCGGCCGCTGGCCTCGATTACGGATCACATGCGGCAAATCGCCGCGACCGGCGATCTGACGCGCAAGCTGCCGACCAAGCGCCGCGGCGGGTGGGACGACGAAGACGCGCACGTGCTGGCGACCACCTTCAACACGCTGACCGATTCGATCGTCCGCTTTCAGCGCGAGGCCGCACAGCGCGAGCGCCTCTCGTCGCTCGGCCGGCTCTCCACGGTAATCGCCCACGAAGTGCGCAATCCGCTGATGATCATCAAGGGCGCGCTGCGGACCATGGACAAGAATGGCGCGACCACGGCCGACGTCCGCGACGCCGCGAAGGACATCGACGAGGAAATCGATCGTCTCAACAATCTGGTCAACGACGTGCTGGACGTGGCGCGGCCGATCCGGTTCGATCCGGCGCCGGCCGACATCAACGTGGTGTGCCGCGACGCGGTCCAGGCGGCCAGTGCCGGGCGCGTCAACGGCCCGGTGGCGATGACGCTGGCGCCCTCGCTGCCCGAGCTCATCACCGACAGCGAGCGGCTGCGCACCGTGCTGGTCAATCTGCTGACCAACGCCGGCCACGCGATCGAAGGCAAGCCGTCCGCGACGGTCACGCTGATCACGCAGACGATCGGCGAGCGGCGCGTCGCGGTGACGATCCGCGACACCGGCAAGGGCATTGCCGAGGATGACCTGCCGCGCATCTTCGATCCATACTTCACGACACGGCGCGCCGGCACCGGCCTGGGTCTCGCCATCGCCAAGAACATCGTCGAAGGCCTGGGCGGTTCGATCAGCGTGGCAACGCGCCCCGGCGCCGGCACCGATTTCCGGATCGACATCGGCGACGCTCCCGCGCGCGCCGAAGGGTGATGATGGCCGGCAGCATCCTGCTTGCAGACGACGAAGAAAAAATCCTCAAGACGCTCGGCCGCGCCCTGCGGGACGACGGGCACGAGGTGATCACCGCGTCGAACGCGAAGGACGCCACGCGGCTGCTGAGCGAGCGGTCCGTCGATCTGCTGGTGATCGATTTCCTGATGCCCGATCGCACCGGCCTCGATGTGATCCGCGATCTCGCGGCCAGCACGCCGGAAGCGGAGCGGCCGGCCGTGGTGATGATGACCGCGCACGGCAGCATTGAGAGCGCCGTCGAGGCGATGAAGCTCGGCGCCCGGGACTATCTCCAGAAGCCGTTTGAAGTCGAGGAGCTGCTGGTGCTGGCCCGGCGCGCCCTCGAAGATCAACGCGCCCGGACCGGGCTCCGCTATCTGCTGAGCGAGCGCGATGCCGAATACGATCACTACGGCATCATCGGCAGGAGCCGCGCCATCCTCGACGTGATCGCGCGCGCGGAGCTGGTCGCCGAATCGAAGAGCACCGTGCTGATCACCGGAGAGACCGGCACCGGCAAGGAGCTGGTGGCGCGCGCCATTCACGCGCGCAGCGCCCAGCGGGCCATGCCGATGATCAAGGTGAACTGCGCGGCGATTCCGGAAACGCTGCTCGAGTCGGAGCTGTTCGGCCACGTCCGCGGCGCGTTCACCGGCGCGACCTTCACCAAGAAGGGCCGCTTCGCGCTCGCCGAAGGCGGCACGATCTTCCTCGACGAGATCGGGACGATCTCGCTGGTGGTGCAGGCCAAGCTGCTGCGCGTGCTGCAGGATCGTGAGTTCGAGCCGCTCGGCGCCGAGCGCACGCAGCAGGTCGACGTGCGCGTGATCGCCGCGACCAATCGCGATCTGCGGCAGCTGGTGTCCGAAGGCAAGTTTCTCGAAGACCTGTTCTACCGCCTCAACGTCATCCCGATCGAGATGCCGGCGCTGCGCGAGCGGCGCGAGGACATCCCGCTGCTCGTCGAACATTTCGTGAAGCGGTTCGCCGAGCGCACCGGCAAGACGATCGACGGCGTCGACGAAAAGGCCCTGACCGAGCTGACGCGATACGAGTGGCCCGGCAACGTGCGCGAGCTGGAAAACACCGTCGAGCGCGCCGTGGTACTGTCCACCGCGCCGCTCCTCAACAGCCGGACGATCTGGCTGATGAGCGCGACCTCGACGCCCGCGACCGCGGCGGTGCCGTCACTGAAGCTGCACCAGAATCTCGAATGGGCCGAGCGCGAGACCATGCGGCGGGCCCTCGAGCAGGCGCGCGGCGTGAAGAAGGACGCCGCCGAGTTGATGGGAATCAGCCAGCGGGCGCTCAGCCACTACCTCGCCAAGTATCGTATCGAGTAGGGCTTTACGGGCTTCGTAAGTCCTTACGCCTGCGGAATGACAAAGAACAAAGGACAAAGAACAAAGAACAAAAGCCCCCGTTTTTCGTTATTCATTCTTCGTTCTTTGTTATTTCTCCCCCGGCATTGACCTTGCTTATTCCCGGCCAAGTGTACGTATCACTGACCCTTATCAAAGATTCAGTTGCCGCGGCGGGGACGGCGCTCTTGTTGGGGGCGGCAGCAATGTCTAACCAGCAGGACCCCGCCGCGGCTGCTGCGCCCTTCGACTCGCACACCGCCGCCAACGGCGGCGCTGTGCTCGCTCAGGGCAAGCCCACTGAAGGCGAGCGAACGATCGAAGTGGTCGCGAAGCGATTCGGGTTCGAACCCTCACGCATCGAAGTCACCGAAGGCGAGCGCGTCAAGCTGGTGGTCAGGTCCGCCGACGGCGTGCACGGCGTCGAGATCAAGAAGTTCAAGGTGAACAAGAAAGTCCCGCGCGGCGGCGACGCGGTCACGATCGAATTCGCGGCGACCGCCGCCGGCGAATTTCCCATTCTCTGCTCGGAATATTGCGGTGACGGCCACGAGGAGATGAAGGGTATGCTGGTGGTCGCCGCCAAGGCGCCACAATGAAAACACTAGTGCTCCCGATCCTCGCCGCGATGCTGATCGCCGCGCCCGCGTCTGCGCAAGACGACGATCCCGATCGCGATCCGAACGACTCACAACCGGACTTCTACGTCGCGACCCTCAACACCAACCTGCGGCTGCCGAAGGGCAAGATGGCATTCCGGCTGACGCATCGCTTCCTGAGCACGCTTGGCGACGGCGACTTCAACGATCTCGCGTCGCGGTTCTTTGGTCTCGATTCGAGCGCGCAGATTGGCCTCGAGCTGAAGTACTCGCCGTTCAGCGGCGGGCAGATCGGCATCTACCGGACCTCCGATCGCACGATCCAGCTCCAGGGCTCGTACAACGTGATCAAGGACGGCACCGGCCCGATCGGCGTCGGCGTGGTCGTCAACGTCGACGGCACCGACAACTTCAGCGGCCAGTTCTCGCCGGGTGCGGCGATCGTGCTGTCGCGCGAGCTCGGCGATCGCGGCGCGATCTATCTGCAGCCGTCATTCGTCGGCAACACCAACCTGATCAGCGACGCCGGCGACGACTACACCGTGATGGCCGGCGCCGGCGCGCGGCTGCGCGTTCGCCGCAACACGTATCTGTTCGTCGAAGGCTCCCCCCGGGTCTCCGGCTACAAGCAGGGCGTCACGCTCGTCAGCTTCGGCTTCGAGCAGCGCGCCGGCGGACATGTGTTCCAGTTGAACTTCTCCAACGGCTTCGGCACGACGCTGGCGCAGGTCGCGCGCGGCGGCACGGCGAAGGACGACTGGTACCTCGGCTTCAACCTCTCGAGAAAGTTCTACTGATGACGAAAGCGATTTGGAGCGGTCTGGCCGCGGCCATTGTGGTGGCCGCAACAGCAGCAGCATGCGGCGGCGGCAGCGGCGGCGGATCGACGCCAACGAGCCCGACGACCGGTGGCGGCACCACCACAACTCCGCCGCCAACGACCGGCGGCGGCACGGTCACTGATTCAGCCACGATCACGATCGGCAGCACCGGCAGCGTCAGTCCATCGACGGTGACGATCAACCGCGGCGGCCGCGTCACGTTCGTGAACAATCACACGCGCGCTCACGACATGTCCTCGGACCCGCATCCGGAGCACACCGATTGCGTTGAGATGGCCGCGGTGGGCTTTCTCAATCCAGGTCAGTCACGGACCAGCAGCAATTTCAACACCGCGCGAACCTGCGGCTTCCACGATCACAACGAGCCTGATAACGCCGGGTTGAAGGGCCGGATTATCATTCAGTAGACAGGCAGACAGGCAGACAGGGGGGTCAGTAGTCGTAGACCCCTTTGCCCACTTTTCTCCCCAGCCGGCCTTCGCTCACATGTCTCTCGAGTAGAGGGCACGGCCGGAATTTTTCGCCCAGCGTGCGATGCAGGTACTGCAGGATGCTGAGTCGCGTATCGAGTCCCACCAGGTCGACGAGCTCGAACGGGCCCATCGGGTGGTTGAGGCCGAGCTTCAGCGCCTTGTCGATGTCGCGGGCGCTGGCGACGCCGTCCTGCAGCATGTAGAACGCTTCGTTGCCGATCATCGCGTTGATGCGGCTCGTGACGAAGCCCGGTGACTCCTTGACGAGCACCGTCTCCTTCCCCATCTTCGCGGACACTTGCTGCATCACCACGATCGTCTGCGGCGTCGTGTCGAGCGCCTTGACGACCTCGATCAGCTTCATGCGATGCACCGGATTGAAAAAGTGCATGCCGCCAAGGCGTCCGGGCGCCGACAGCACCGCCGCCATTTCGGTGATGCTGAGCGCGGATGTGTTCGACGCAAAGACGGCGTGCGGCGGCGCGGCGGCTTCGACTTCCTTGAAGAGCGCCAGCTTCAGATCGATCTTTTCCGGCGCGGCTTCGATGACGACATCGGCCGCGCGCACGGCCTCGGCAACCGACGTTGTGGTCGACAGCCGTGGACGCATCGCGTCGGCATCCGCCGCGGCCAGCTTCCCCAGCTCCACGCTCTTGTTGATCACCGCGTCGATCGCGGATTTGCCCTTGGCGAGGGCGGCGTCCGACACGTCATACATCGCCGTGTCGTAGCCCGCCGAGATCGCGGCGTGCGCGATGCCGTGCCCCATCGTGCCCGCCCCGAGAACTGCCACCGTCTTGATCTGTGCCATCTGCGCCTTCTGCGGCCCTGGTGTGATCTACGCCGTCTGCGGCCCCGGGCTATCGTCCCGAGAACTTCGGCGGCCGTTTCTCGAGGCTGGCCTTCAGGCCTTCCTTCGCATCCTCGCTCTCGAACAAACGCTGCTGCAGCTCGCGCTCGAGTGCGAGACCTTCGGAAAATCCGGACTCGAGTCCTGACTGGACGGCGCGCTTGATATGGCCGACGGCCCTCGATGCTCGATTCGGAGGCGTAAATTGCTTCGCGTACTCATGGACGGCCTGCGCAAGCGTCCGGCCGTTCAGATCGCCGGCGCCCCACACGTGATTGACGAGGCCGATCGCATGCGCGTCTTCGAACGAGAACAGCGATCCGGTCGCCATCATCTCGATCGCCTTGGCTTTGCCGACGAGACGCGCGAAACGCTGGGTGCCGCCGGTGCCGGGCAGCACGCCCAGGGCGACCTCGGGCATGCCGATCCTGCCGGCGCCCTGGCGGGCGATACGAATATCGGCCGCCATCGCCACTTCGAGACCTCCACCGACGGTGTGGCCGTTGAGCGCGGCGATCACCAGCTTCGGCGTCTGTTCGAGACGATTGAGCGTTTCGTTGGCGTGCAGGCAGAAGTAGTACTTGAACGTCGGATCGGCATCCTCGAGCATGCCGATGTTCGCGCCCGCGCAAAAGAATTTCTCACCCGCGCCGGTGATCACGATCACGTGCACGCCGGCGTCCATGCGCGCCGCGAGCACGGCCGCATCCAGCTCCTGCATCATTTCGTAGGAGTAGGTGTTAGCCGGCGGATCGTCGAGCGTGATCGTACAGACGCCGTCCGCGACAGAAGTCTCAAGCCTCTGTGCGGACATATTCGAAGTCAATCGGCTGGCGATTGATGCCGCGCTGCGGCGCGGCGATGTAGTTGGCGAACTGGCCGGGCTTGTAGACCGGCGTCACCTGGATGCTGTGCAGGTACTTCTTGTCCTCCGGCGACGGCAGCCACTCGTACTTCTTGCGCTCCCACTCTTCCGGCGCCAGCTGGTTGCCGAACGGATCGAAATGGCGCCCGGCGTAGACACCGACCTTGCGGTTGAACTTCCGTGATGGCAGCGCAATGCGGTCCGACATGCCGGCCGCTTCGAGGATGCGCTTGTTCCAGCGATCGACGCCGGCCTGGCAGTCGCCGACGTACCAGTCGCGCAGCACTTCGTTCAGGGCGTTGCGCATCGGCACTTCCTGGCGGATGATGCGGCCGCTGTCGTCGATCATGTCGAGCATGTACATGTTCGCCGCCAGCACATGATCGTCGTCGAACTTGTCTTCCTCGGCGCGGCCCTTGAGGCCGTTCGAGAAGTACGAGGCGGCGTTGCTCGACACCTCGCTGCCGTGCAGGTCGAGGCTCTGGCTGAACCAGAAGTTGACGAACTTCTGGATCAGCGGCAGGTCGATGCCGCCGGCCTTGCGCACGTCGCCCGAGTAGCCGGATTGCTTGAGCAGCTGGCAGGTGCGCTCCATGATGCGGCCCATCCCGCTCTCGCCGACGAACATGTGATGCGCTTCCTCGGTGAGCATGAAGCGCGTGGTGCGGGCGAGCGGATCGAGCGAGCTCTCGGACAACGACAGCAACTGCGACTTGCCGTCACGATCCGTGAACATCGTGAAGGCGAAGAAGTCGAGCCAGGTGTCGATCGGCTCGTTGAACGCCTCGAGCATGCGCGGCGTGTCGTCGTTGCCGCTGCGGCGCTCGAGCAGCGCTTCCGCTTCCTCACGGCCGTCGCGGCCGAAGTACGAGTGCAGCATGTAGACCATCGCCCAGAGGTGACGGCCTTCTTCGACGTTGACCTGGAACAGGTTGCGGAGATCGTAGAGGCTCGGGCAATGCGCGCCGAGCGAACGCTGCTGTTCGACGCTGGCGGGCTCGGTGTCGCCCTGGATGACGATCAGCCGCCGCAGCTGGTTGCGGAACTCGCCCGGCACTTCCTGCCACACCGGCTGGCCCTTGAAATCACCGAAGCCGATGCGGCGGTCGTGCGTGGGCTCGGCGAGGAAGATGCCCCATCGGTATTCGGGCAACTTCACGTAATCGAAGTGCGCCCATCCCGCGGCATCCACGCTGACCGCCGTACGGAGATAGACCTGGTGGCTGTCCTGAAACCCCGGCGGCCCCATTTCCCGCCACCAATCGAGATAGGCCGGCTGCCAGTGTTCGAGCGCGCGCAGCAGCCGCTTGTCGCTCGACAAGCCTACGTTATTTGGAATCCGCTCCGCTGAAATCATGACGTCTGAGCTTTCGGTGCTTTCTGTGGCTAGGTGCGTTTGAAATCGAACTGTGGCCGGCCCTCGCGGCCATAGGTCATCAGCGCGCCTTTTTCGCCGACGGCATTGGGCCGCTGGAAGATCCAGTTCTGCCACGCCGTAAGGCGGCCGAAGATCTTCGTTTCCATTGTCTCGGGTCCGGCGAAGCGGAGGTTCGCTTCCATGCCCGTCAGCGCATCGGGCGAAAACGCGGCGCGCGCCTCGATTGCCATGCGGACTTCGTCGTCCCAGTCAATATCGTCCGGCGCCGAGAACACCAGGCCGGCGTCGAGCGCTTCCTGCGCGTCGAACGGTCCGTCGTGCGCGAGCGCCTCGTCGACGGACTCGGGCTCGCCGAGGAAGCGCACCTGCAGGCGCGACAGGCCGTTACTCATCGGATAGGCGCCGCCGTTCATCACCGACAGCCGGATCGTGTTGTCTTCATCCGGATGATCGATCATGTAGGCGCGATCGGCGGCAAGCGCCAGCTCGAACAACGTGCCCGCGAAGGCATTGCCCGGCTCGATCAGCGCAAAGAAACTGCGCGACGTCAGGTCCATGCGCTTCAGCGTCCGGCGGATGAGGCCGATGATTTCGCGCACCGCCCAGTGCGAGGCGTGGTCGTGCAGGACCTGATCGACGGCGACGACGGCGTCGGCATCGCCGGTGGCGCGCACGATGACCGTACCGATTTCCGGCTCGTTGAGGCGCAGCCGCAACAGCAGATCATCGAACTCACGGAAGGCGCGGAGCGCCCACGAGCTGTCGCCGGCCTTCAGATAATCGTCGCCGGATTGCGGCTGCGGTGAGTCCGGAGCCGAGATCGTGAGGTCGCACGTGCGCCTGGCGCGATCGATCGTGCCCTTCACATACTTGTAGTGAATGGTATCGCCATCAATCGACGGCGACAGCGGACCGAGCGTGATGCCGGGACCGCTCGCCGGTCGATCGGATTTCGCGGCAAGGGCCTGCGCGTGTTTCGCGACCGCTTCCTGGAACTTGCTGGTGGGATAGACGGCATCGACGAAGCGGCCGTCAACGGCGCGCTTGCCGCGCACGCCTTCGGTCAGCGTGCTGAAATCGTCGGCCAGATCGCGGCGCACTTTGCGCTTGTCGACCACGCGCGTCAGGCCGCCGGTGCCGGGCAGCACGCCGAGCAGCGGCGTTTCGGGCAATCCCACCGACGCACTGCCGTCGTCGACGAGTAGAATCTCGTCGCACGCCAGCGCGAGCTCGTAGCCGCCGCCGGCGCAGATGCCGTTGACCGCGGCGAGGAACTTGATGCCGCTCGTCGCGCTCATGTCTTCCATGCCGAGGCGCGTCTCGTTGGTGAACTTGCAGAAGTTGACCTTGAAGCCGTGGCTCGAGGAGCCGAGCATGAAAATGTTGGCGCCGGCGCAGAAGATGCGCGGCTTGAGGCTGGTCAGGACCACCGCATGCACTTCGGGATGCTCGAAGCGCAGGCGCTGCAGCACATCGGCGAGCTCGATATCGACGCCGAGATCGTACGAATTCAGTTTGAGCTTGTAAGCCTGGGGGCGCAGGCCGGCGTCCTCGCGCACGTCCATGGCGATCGTGGCGATGTGGCCGTCGATGCTCAGCTTCCAGTGCTTGTACTGGGATCGGTCGACTTCAAAAGAAACACTGGGAGCGACGGTCTGTTCCACGGCCAAAAGTTTACTACGGATTTAAACGCTCGTTCAAACTCGTGATATAAGGAAAGGTCCGTACCCCCTATGGCTCGCCAACCCGCGTCGTCCGATCGGCGCATCGAGATTCTCAAGAGCGCGGCCGCGGCGTTTCGCCGCCGCGGCTATCACGGCGCGAGTGTCGACGAAATCGCGTCGGCGCTCGAAATGACGAAGGGCAATCTCTACTATTACTTCAAGAACAAGGAAGACATTCTCTTCGCCTGCCACGAGTACTCGCTCGACAAGCTGCTGGCGCTGATGGAGGACGTCCAGGCCGAGGTCGCGTCGCCGGAAGAGAAGCTGCGGCGGCTGATGCTGGCGTTCGTGCACCTGATCCTCGACGACCTGCACGGCACCGCGCTGACGCTCGATCCGGAGGCGCTGTCGCCGCCGCTTTTGAAGCGCATCATCGCCAAGCGCGATCAGTTCGATCACGGCATCCGCGCGATCATCCAGCACGGCATCGACCAGGGCGTGTTCCGGCCCGGCGATCCGAAGATGATTGAGTTCGCGATGATGGGCGCGGTGAACTGGATCCCGAAGTGGTTCGATCCGCGCGGCGAATGGACGTCGGATCAGATCAGCGATGCCTTCGCCGATTATCTGGTCGGAGGGCTCAAGAAATAGACGAATCTGTTGATCTGTTGATCTGTTGATCTGTTGATCTGTTGATCTGTTGATCTGGGTTCTAGGTTCTCATTTCTCAGTTTTTGCGATATTTGTCCAACGTGCCTTCATCAATTTCTTCGACGTTGTTCGCGTCCTTTTCGAGAATTGCTGATGTTTCGCCTCGGCATAGCGGTTGCTCCTCGTATCGCCATGACGAGACCAGAACTCGAAGCTCGAAGCATGGCATTCGCAGTGGCCGTGAAGGTGTTTTGCGAGGAGTTGCGGCGGCAGCCGATTGCCTGGAACACGGCCGGACAACTGCTGGACGCAGCAACCTCGATGGCGGCAAACTATCGCGCGACATCGCGCTCGCGTTCGCGCGCCGAATGGAATGCGAAGATTGGCGTTGTTGCCGAAGAGGCGGATGAAACGTTGCACTGGCTGGAGTTTGTGCAAGCAAGCGAGCTCGCGAAGCCTGAACGCGTCGAACCGCTGCTGAACGAGGCGCAGCAATTGCGGGCAATCTTTGCGGCATCGGCCGGGACGTCGCGCCGCAATTCGCGGCGCCGGAAGGATCCGGCGCCAGAGCAAGATCAATAGATCAATAGATCAATAGATCAATAGATCAACAGCTCAAGAGATCAACAGATGCAGACCCTCCAGATCACCTATCTCGGTCACAGCTCATTCCGCATCCGGACTCCTGGTGGCAAAGAGATCCTGTTCGATCCTTGGTACACCGGCAACCCTTCATTCCCTGAATCCGCGCGACCGAAGACCGCCGACCTCATTCTGATCTCGCACGGTCATTCGGATCACATCACCGATGCCGCGGCGATGGCGAAGCAGACAAATGCGACCGTGGTCGGCATCTGGGAAATCACGTCGTGGCTTGGCTCGAAAGGCGTGAAGAGCCTCGAGCCGATGAACAAAGGCGGCACGGTGAGCGTGAAGGGATTACGCATCACGATGACCGACGCGCGACACAGCAGCAGCTTCGACGAGAACGGCCTGGTCTACCTCGGCGAAGCCGCTGGATTCGTCGTCAAGCTGGAAAACGGACAGACCATTTATTTCGCCGGCGACACGGCGCTGTTCGGCGACATGAAATTGATCGGCGAGCTCTACCAGCCTGACATCGCCTTTCTGCCGATCGGCGATCGCTTCACCATGGGTCCGGACACCGCCGCCACCGCAGCGAAGTGGCTCGGCGTGAAGCAGGTCGTGCCCATGCACTACGGCACCTTCCCGCTGCTGACGGGCACCCCTGCGCAACTAAAGGAACACTTGTCCGGCAGCGGCATCGAAGTACTGGAGCTCAAACCCGGCGAAACTGCGCGATAATCAGATCAACAGATCACGAGATCAACAGATCAACAGATTCATGAGCGAAGCCCCGCTGCAGTTCATCCGTACGCGCGAGCCGAAACCCGAGTGGCTGAAGGTGCGCGCGCCGGGATCGGAGAACTATCTGCGGCTGCGCGGCATCATGCGCGACCTCAAGCTGAATACCGTTTGCGAGGACGCGCACTGCCCCAACATCGGCGAGTGCTGGCACCACGGCACCGCCACGTTCATGATCCTCGGCGACATCTGCACGCGTGCCTGCACGTATTGCGCGGTCGCGCACGGCCGGCCCGCGACGCTCGACATCGACGAGCCGCGCCGCGTCGGCGAAGCGGTCGAGAAGATGGGGCTGAAGTACGCGGTGATCACGTCGGTGGATCGCGACGATCTGCCGGACGGCGGCGCCGCGATTTACGCCGAGACGATTCGCGACATCAAGCGGCGGCTGTCCGACTGCCGCGTCGAAGTGCTGATCCCCGACTTCAAGGGTGAGGCGGCGTCACTGCAGACCGTGCTCGACGCGCGGCCCGACGTGTTGAACCACAACACCGAAACGGTGCCGCGGCTGTATCGCGCCGTCCGGTCAGGAGGACAGTACTCGCGCCTCCTCGAGCTGCTCGACCGCTCGCGCACCTACGCGCCGGAGATCCCGACCAAGACCGGCATGATGATGGGCCTCGGCGAAGAGCCGGATGAAGTGATCGACGTCTTCAAGGATCTGCGCAAGGTCGGCGTCTCAATCCTGACACTCGGCCAGTATTTGCGTCCCTCGGAGAACCACGCGGTAATGACGCGCTACTACCATCCGGATGAATTCCGGGAGCTGAAGCGCATCGCGATGGGGATGGGGTTCGTGCACGTCGAGGCCGGGCCGCTGGTGCGTAGCTCGTATCACGCGCACGAACAAGCCGATGCGGCACAAGCGGCTCTGGCGCGCTAGCTCACCAGATCAACAGCTCACAAAGTCAACAGATCAATAGATTCAACAACTCACACATTTGTGGTTGTTGATCGCGCCGAGGCTCTCCAGGAGCTTGATGGTGTCCGGATAGGGCTGCGTGCGCTGCACCGGTCCGTTCGCCACATCAATCGTTGTCTGACCGGCGCGATTGATCTTTTTTACATCGGCGCCTTTCGAAACGAGGAACCTGACCATTTCCGTATCGCCGCGTGATGCGGCGTTGTGGACGATCGAGTTGCCGTCGGCATCGACCGCGTTGGCGTCGGCGCCGAGCGCTTCGACGAGATACCTCACCGCCGCGAGCATCCCGGCCGGCGCGACGTGGTGCGAGTTGCCGGCGAAGCCCATCGCATAACCAGGACCCGCCGCGGCATGCAGCGGCGTCGCGCCCGGTCCACCGACGATCACCGGCGGCAGCCCCGACTTATCAGCGCCGGCGGCGGGATCTTCGGGACCGCGGCGTGAGAACAGCTTCATCGTCGGCAGCGACGGATCCGCGCCGTACGACACCAGCAGCTTCATGGCGGCAACGTCGGCGGCATAGGCGGCGCGCCAGAACGCCGTCGCGCCGGCTTCGTCGACGCCGGACTGGTCGAAGTTGTAGCCCGAGTACCAGACTTTGCGGCGCACGCGCGCGTTCGGATCGGCGCCCTTGTCCAATAACAGCTTCATGATCTCCAGATAGTCTCGTGACTGCTGCAGATGCGATCGCGGCTGCGGGTACGCGGCGATCGGCGCCCAGCGCACGTTCAGCACCGCATAGAGCGGCGCCACGCCGGCATCACTCACCAGGTTCGGGTTGGCGCCTTTCTCGATCAGGTACGCCGCGAGATCGAGATGGCCGTTGATCAGCGCGACCAGCAGCGGCGAGGCCTGATCGCCGGGGCTCACGAGATTGACGTCGGCGCCCGCCTCGATCAGCGAGCGCGCAGCCGCCGCACTACCCTGCCGAACCGCGAAGTGCAGCGCGGTCAGCCCGCCCTGCGTGCCGATCAACTCGTTGTAGCGATACCCACGCGTCACACCCGCCACATCACGCCCGCCGGCGGCCGGCGCCTGCTGCTGCGGCCGACCGGTCCCGTCGTCCATGATCGAGGTGAGCGCCTTGAGATCCGCCACGGTCGACGCGGCCTTCCAGTCCGCGCCGCGCGACATCAGCAGCTTGACGACGTCCGCGCGATCGAGGCCGGCCGCAACCATCAGCGCCGTCTGACCGAATCCCTTTTCTTTGGCGTCGATGTCGGCGCCGTTCTCCACCAGTCGCGTCACGGTGTCGGTGTTGCCCGATCGCGCCGCGAGCATCAGCGCAGTAGCGCCGGTCGAGGTCGACGATTTCGCGTCCGCGCCGGCAGCCAGCAGCGTGGCCACCACCTGCGCGTGGCCGTTCTGGCTCGCCATCAGGAGCGGCGTGATGGCGCCGAGCCTCGTGGTCGCACGAATGTTGGCGCCGGCCGATAACAGCATCTGCGTCAGCGCCGCGTCACCATTAGCCGCGGCCCAATGCAGCGCGGTCATGCCGTCGCCCTGCGCGCCGTTCACGTCCGCGCCGCTCTTCAGCAACGCCTTGACCGCCGCGGCGTCTCTGGCCTTTGCGGCATCAGCGACATCAGCGCTCGTCGCGCCAAGCGACACCGATCCAATCAGGAACAGAGCTAACAGCAATCTCACGATTGCACCACATTCAGATCCATCGGCTTGGTGCTGTCGCCAAATTGATTGATGTCGACGCCAATTCCCTGCAATGCCGCCAGCATCGCATTTGCCATCGGCGTACCGTCTTCGGCCTTCAGATGACGATTGCCCTTGAGCGCGCCGCCGGCCTTGCCCATGAAGAACAGCGGGCAGCGTTTGTGGTTGTGCAGGTTCGAATTGCCCATCGCCGATCCGTAGATGATCAGCGAGTTGTCGAGCACATTGCCGTCGCCGTCGGGAATCGCCTTCAGCTTGTCGAGCAGGTACGGAACGAGACCAACGTGATAGGTGTTGATCTTCTGGAAATCGGTGATGCGCTCCTCGCGATCGAGGTGATGCGACCCGGTGTGGAACGCCGCCGTCGAGCCGCTCGCGGCGAACACACGGTTCGACACATCGCGGCTGAACTTGAACGAGAAGATGCGCGTGGTGTCGGCGGCAAACGCCACCGCCTGCAGATCGAACATGATCTTGACGTGCTCTTCGAATGAGCCGGGCACCCCGATCGGCGCGCCGGGCAGCTCGCGCGGCTCACCGCTCTGGTTCGACTGTTCCACCTTCTGGATGCGGCGCTCGATTTCGCGAACGTCGTCGAGATAGTCGGCCAGTCGCGCGCGATCCGCCGGGCCGAGCTTGCGGCGCAGATCGCCGACCGACTCGGCGACCCAGTCGAGAATGCTCTGATCGTCTTTGCGGCGGGCGCGGCGAGCTTCCGGCGTCGCTCCAACGCCAAACAGCTGATCGAAGACCGCGCGCGGATCGCGAATCATCGGCAGCGGATCCTCGGGCGTCGCCCAGCTGATCGTGTCGGTGTAAACGCAGGAGTAGTTGTAGGAGCAGCCACCGGCCTGGTCGACGTTCTCGATGCACAACTGCATCGACGGGATCGGGGTCGCCTCGCCGAATTGCTTCGCGTAGATCTGATCGAACGAGGTACCGGCCAGCACGTCCGAGCCCTGTGTCTGTTTCGGCTTCGACTGCGTCAGGAACACGGCGGCGGAGCGGAAATGATCCGCGCCGATCTCAGAAGCCGCGAACGCTTCCGCGTTGCGCACGTCGGTGTTACTGACAATCGTCAGGTAATCGCGATAGGGCTCGAGTGATTTCAGGCTGGTCGGGCTCAGATCGAAGTTCGATCCGGTGGCGGCCGGCGACCACATGTTTTGCTTGATGCCGAACGCGGCGCTGCCGGCAGCGCCATGGACCATTTCCATCGCGATCAGCCGGATCGGCTTGCCTGCCCTGAGCGAAGTCGAAGGGCGGCCCTGCGCGATCACCCGGGCCGGCGCCATCGCGTCGAGAAACGGCAACGCGACGGTGGCGCCAATGCCCTTGAGCGCGGTGCGGCGAGAGAGATGTTTACCTGTCAGGAACATTCGCTACTCCTGGCGGGACTGAAGTCCCGCCCTCCCGGCTTCGTCGGTCATGATCTGCCGCTGCGACGCGGGCAGCTTCGCCATGCGGAACGCATCCGATTCGACGATGCCGTTCACGAAGGCGCTGATGCGGTAATTCTGCGCTTCCGCATCGCGAATGATGCGGCGAACCGCCGGCATGTCGAAGGCTTCAACGCGTCGGCCGAGCGCGTAGGTCATCAGGCTGCGCGTGAAGCTCAGGAGGATGACGTCCTTGTGTCGCAGCAGCGCGTCGCGCAGGCCGTCGGGCCCTTCGATCGACGTGCCGTCGAACAACTGGCCCTTGGTATCGACGGCCATGCCGCCGTCGCGCACGCGCCACTTCCCCGTCGCATCGAAGTTCTCGAGCGCAAGACCGAGCGGATCGATCACGCGATGGCACGACGTGCACTGCGGATTGCTGCGATGCTGCTCCATCCGCTCGCGCACCGTCAGCGCGCGGCCGGAATCGGCGGTGCCCTTCGTCTCTTCAAGCGCGGGCACGTTCGGCGGCGGCGGTGGCGGCGGCGATCCCAGCAGCACTTCCATCACCCACTTGCCGCGCTGCACCGGCGAGGTGCGCTCGGCGATCGACGTCAGCGTCAGGATGCTGCCGTGGCCGAGAATGCCGCGGCGATCCGCGGGCAGCGACACGCGCCTGAACTCAGGCCCGGTCACGTTGGGGACGCCGTAATGACGGGCGACCCGCTCGTTCGCGAAGGTGTAGTCCGCGGTGAAGAGATCGAGCAGGCTGCGATCTTCGCGCACCAGACTGTCGAAGAACAGCTCCGTCTCTTTCTTCAACGCCAGCGACAGCGTCTGATCCGAGTACGGATACAGAATCGGATCCGGAATCACTTTCTCGAGGTCCTGCAGGCGCAGCCACTGCGACGCGAATCGCGTGGCGAGCGCATCGGCGTTCGGACTCGCGAGCATGCGGCGCGCCTGTTTCGTCAAGGCACCGGGCAGCGCCAGGCGGCCCTGGCCCGCGGCCTTCAGCAACTCGGCGTCCGGCCCGCGTCCCCACAGGAAAAACGACAGCCGCGAAGCGAGCTCGTAGTCGCCGAGGACATATGCCCGCCTTCGCTCTTCGAGCTTCGGCGAGGCTGGCTCCGCCCATTGCTCGACGCGGAACAGGAATTGAGGGCTGGCGAGAATCGCTTCCAGCGCCTTGGTGATGCCCGCCTCGAAGTGCCGGTCCTTGCGGCCGCGCGAGTAGAACGTCATCAGCCGCGCGTGATCCTTCTCGGCGACCGGCCGCCGGAACGCCTGCGTCGCCAGACGCCGGACGATGTCGGCGGCGCACGTGTTTTCTTCGAGCTGCGACAGCGGCCGGCACGTGAAGACGCGGCGCCGGCTCGGTGTATCGCTGACGCCCGTGACGCGGTGCGGACCGACAATGCTCAGGCTGCGCAGGTGCGGCAGCGTCGTGATGCCGTAGGCGATGCCGATCTCGGTATCGGCCATCGTGTGATCGATCGGCGCGATCAGATCGTTGATCAGCCCCTCGAAGCGCTGGATGAACGCGGCCGTGACGCGATGCGTGCCCGCCTTGACGTGGAGCGGCGCGGTCTTGAGCGTCAAGCCCGTCTTCTCCTCGCTCATGCGCGGATCGATCTGGAAGATCGCCAGCCGCGCGCCGTCGAGCGATACCTCGATCTCTTCACCCGGTCGCGTATTGCCGAAGAGGAAGCCGAGCGGCTCCGCGAAGAAATCCATGCTGAACACGTAGTCGCCGTCGGCGACGAACGTGTGATCGACGGAGATGCCGCCGCGCGTGCCCGGCGGCGCGCCCTCGACACGTTCCATCTGCGATGCCGTCTTCGGCAGCTTGAACGTCGCCTGCGCCGCCGAGCCCTCCGGGTCGCCGATCGCCAGCATCGCGATGCGGCTCGCGGCGCGCAGATAGCCTTCCATCAGCGTCGGCGAGAACGTCTGGACGTCGGCGACGTTGTCGAAGCCGTCGCTGATCGTGTCGGCGGGCAGGAACGCCGTGACGTCGACGTCGAGCTCGAGGATGTTTTTGATCTCGCGCGCGTATTCGGCGCGGTTCAAACGCTGGAATGGGCGCCACCCCGGGTTCGGATCGGTGACCGCGAACGCGTCCATCCGCGTTTCGAGCGCGGCGACGAACTTCGCGATCTGATCGGCCGCGGGCCGGCGCGCGCCACTCGGCGGCATCATCCCGGCGCGGAGCTTGTGGATCATCTTTTCGGTGAGATCGCGCTCCGCGGTCGCGCGCGTGGTGTCCCATCCCACCAGCGTCAGCTCACCGGCCTTGCTGCGATCGTTATGACAGCCAGTGCAATACGTCTTCACCAACTCCGCTTGCGCCGGCGGGCCGAGCGTGGCGGGCGCATGCGCGACTGCGGGCGCGATCGGTGTCACTGCCTTCGGCGATTGCTGCGCGGATAAAGACACGACCGCTGCACAGCCCAGGGTGGCCGCGATGAGAGTTCGCTTCACTGTCCCGGATTATAGGGTGCCTGCGGTGCCTGGGGTGCCTCAGGTGCCTGAGGTGCCAAGACGCTTGACTTACTCAATGTAAGATCCTATTTTATTGAAACAATGAGCGATTTGCCAAGCCTCTCCGCGACCGAGCGGCTGATCATTGAGTTGCTCGCCGAGCACGAGGAGTTGTTCGGCCTGCGGATGGTCCAGTTATCAGACGGGCGGTTGAAGCGCGGCACCGTCTACGTCACGCTCGGACGCATGCAGGAAAAGGGGTATGTGGAATCGCGCCAGGAGCCCCTCCCGCCCGGCGCGATTGGATTGCCGCGCCGTCTGTATCGGCCGACCGCACTCGCCATGCGGATTCTTGCGGCGTGGCAAGCGGCGCAAGCGCACTACATCGCCGGAGTGAATCCGCAGGAGGCGTGAACGAAGGTGCCAAAGGTTCCAGAAGTTCCACGCGTTCCAATGGCGATGCTCCAATTCGCTGCTCGCTGGTTCGATCCGGCGACGGTGTCGCGCGTCTTCGATCCGTTGATAGCAGACTGGCAGCGCGAATGGCTCGATGCGACGCCCTCTCGCCGCGCCGGCGCCGGTGCGCGCGGGCTCATCGCCTTTCTCTGCGCGGTAATCGTGTCGAGCCCGTCGATCTTCCACACGCACGCGCCGGGCGCGGTCACGAATCGTGTCGTGGTGCGGATGACACGATTCATCGCGGTCGCCTCCCTCATCATACTGAGCCCGCCGTTGATGCAGCTGGCGAATGACGACCGATACCTCGTGCTGGTGGTGACGATGCTGCCGTCGGCGATTACCACTGCATTTCCGTTCTCGATGATCAGCGCGGCCGACGCGGTTCGCCGCAGTCAGCCGCTCGCGCCGCATATCGAACGCGCGCTCGTCTCGAAACTGGCGATCCTCGCGATGCTCTTCATGATGACATTCGGTGGCTTCGTCGTACCGGCCGCCAATCAAGCGTTCCGCGTCGTTCAAACAAGGGGCGGAGCGCCACTGCTGCGGAGTGTTCGTGAGCTCACGACATGGCAGCTACTCACCGATCCCACCATGACCGCACCACAGGAACCGTATACCGGCGGCGCCGATCGCGCGGTTCGCATTCAGCGTGAGTTGAACAACCGCGCCGCGTTCGCGCTGATACCGGTCGTGTTGCTGTGGTTGCGATGGCGCACGGTCGCAACCGATGCGAGGCGATGGTGGTCACCATTGCCGGCGGTGGTCGCCAGCATCATCGTGATCGCCGTGTTTGCGTCAACGTCGTACTGGGGATACTTGCTCGAGCAGCAATGGCAGCTTGCTGCGGGTACCGGACATTGGTTTCCGGTCGCGGTCTTTGCTGTGTCGGCCGTGACCACGCGGATCAGACAGAGACGCCGGCATGCACCCCAGGCACTTTAGGCACCCAGGCACCTTAGGCACCCAGGCACCTCAGGCACTATTCAATCGCCCACGCCGTCAGCGTAGTCCCCGCCGGCACCAGCAGGTGTTGCCTGCCATCGATGATGTAGGTGGTGGGCGATGTGCCATGTAGCGGCGCGCCCATCTGGTACCGCCACAGCAACTTGCCGCTGCGTGAATCGAGCGCCAGCAGGTTGCCGTCCGAATCGCCGCTGAACAACAGCCCCGACGCGGTCGTCAGGATCCCCGAGGTCGACGGCGACAGGAACTTGAACTCCCACTTGAGCGCGGCGGTAGCCGGATCGATCGCGCGCAGCGCGCCCCAGGCCGGGCTCTCCGACGGCTTGACGCGCTGGCCCGAGCCGCCGGTGAACCGCTCGCCGGGCGTGTAGGTCGGCTTCCACGAGATGAATGTCATGCAGACTTCGCGCGCGTTGACGAAGAACGTGCGCGTCGAGGGATCGAAACTCGGCTGCCAGAAATTCGTGCCGCCGGTGAGATCGGGGCACGTTACCTCGCCCTTCTCGTCGGGAGTGTGACCGGGTATCAACACGGGCCGGCCGTCTGCGCCAATCTCCTTCGCCCACGTAGTGATGACGAACGGCTTGGCGACGATGATCTTGCCGGTGGTGCGATCGAGCGTGTAGTAGAAGCCGTTGCGATTCGCAAACATCACGACCTTGCGCGTCTCACCGTTGATCGGCAGGTCGGCGAGGATCGGCACTTCGGTGGCGTCCCAATCGTGCACGTCGTGCGGCGTGAATTGATAGTGCCACTTCAGTTTTCCGGTGTCGGCATCGAGCGCGACGATCGCGTTGCTATAGAGGTTGTCGCCCTTGCGGCTCTCGCTGTGATAGTCGGGCCCGGGATTGCCGATGCCGTACATCAGCAGATTCTGTTCGGGGTCGTACGCGCCGGTGACCCAGACGCTCGCGCCGCCGGTCTTCCAGGATTCACCAGCCCACGTGTTGTTGCCGGGTTCGCCCGGACCGGGAATCGTGTAGAAACGCCACGCGCGCTTGCCGGTCTGCGCGTCGTAGGCGTCGATGAACGCACGGATGCCGTACTCACCGCCGGCGGCGCCGACGATCACCTTGTCCTTCACGACCAGCGGCGCGATCGTCGACGAGTGGCCGGTCTTGTAGTCCTCGAGCGTCGCATCCCACACCACCGAGCCGGTCTTGATGTCGAGCGCGATCAGATGCGCGTCGAGCGTCGTCATGAACAACCTGTCGCCGAGCACGCCGAAGCCGCGATTGACGAGGCCGCAGCAGGCGGTCAGTCCCTGCGGCAGCTCGCGGCGATAGCGCCAGATCTGACGGCCGGTGCGCGCATCGATCGCCCACGCGACGTTCTGCGGGCCGGTGACGTAGAGGACATTGTCGCGGACCAGCGACGTCGTTTCGAAGTTGCCGAGCGTCGCCGTCTGGAACGTCCACAGCGGCTTGAGCCGCGATACGTTCGCCGGCGTGATCTGGGTCAGCGGGCTGTGACGATGGTTCGAATAGTTGCCGCCGAAGGTCAGCCACCGCGATCCGTCCGCGGGCAGGCCTTGCGCGACTTCCTGGATGGAGACCAGCGCGGGCGGCGCTTGCTGCGCGATGGTGACGCCGGCGAGCAGGAAGCAGACAGCGAGTACCGGGAAGATGCGCATCATTGTTGTTTCACCGTGGGATCGAAGCCGCGGAGTGTCTGCAGGTATTTCAACAAGTCATCAAGGTCGCTGTCGCTCAACCGATCGGGACCGAACACGGGCATCGCCGACTTCTTGCCGTTCTCGACCGCCTTGGCCTTGTCCTTCTCGTAGCCCTGGATGCGCTCGCGGTTGTCCATGATCTGGACCGAGAAGAGATCTTCGTTCTTCTTCACGCCCTGCACGGTTGCGCCGTCGGCCGTCGTCACCGTCACCGGCTCGAAGCCGGCGCGAAAATCTTCAGAGCCTCTGCGGATCCGCGCCAGCAGCACGTCGCGGCTGCGGCCGGTGCCAATGCGCGAGAGATCGGGACCGAGGCGGCCGCCCGTGCCGTTTGCCTTGTGACACGCGGCGCACAGCGTGCGAAACAGCTTCGCGCCGTTCTCCGCGTTGCCGCGCGGAGGATCCGTGGGTGCGGGCGCCGCGAGCGTTTTCAAGTAGGCCAGCATCTGCCAGATATCACGATCGGACGCGCGCGGCGCGGCGAATGCCGGCATCTCGGTATTCGGCACGCCGCGGCGAATCGTGTTGAAGAGCCCTTCGTCGGAGCGGCCGGTGCTCCACACCGTCGTGATGTCGGGGCCGCGCACGCCGCGGCCGTCGGTGCCGTGGCAATCGGCGCACCGCACGCGATAGCCGCCCATGCCGGCGAGAATCGCGTCGGGATTATCTTCGTACGGATTCCTGGTCTGTGCGTGGAGTGCAGGCCCGATCAGGGCCCAGGAAACGACGACGGTCGAGAACAGCCGCCATGTCATGGCGGGCATTTTAAAGAATAAAGAACAAAGAACAAAGAAAGAAGAGCGAAATTCGGCCTTTGTTCTTTGTTATTCGTTATTTTTTCTTCGGCTTGTACACGTGCGTGGCCTGGCCGAAGAAGACTTCGGCGGCTTCCATCAAGGTCTCACTCAGCGTCGGATGCACATGAATCGACAGCTTGAGATCCGAGGCGGTCATCCCCATTTCGATGGCCACTACGCCTTCCGCGATCAATTCCCCGGCGCCTGATCCCGCGATGCCGACGCCGAGGATGCGCTCGGTCCCAGGATCGATGATCAGCTTGGTCATGCCGTCGACGCGATCGATCGCAATGGCCCGGCCCGAGGCGGGCCACGGGAATTTCGCGACGTCGACCTTGAGACCCTGTTTCTCGGCGTCGCCCTCGGTGATGCCCGCCCACGCGATCTCGGGATCGGTGAACACGACCGCCGGAATTGCCGCCGGCTCGAACACCGCCTTCTGCCCTTCGATCGCTTCAACAGCGACGCGCGCTTCGTGCGACGCCTTGTGCGCGAGCATCGGCTCGCCGGCCACATCGCCGATAGCGAAAATGGTCGGCTCCGCGGTGCGCCGCTGGCCGTCGGTTTCGATGAAGCCCTTGTCCGTGACCTTGACCTTGGTGCGATCGAGGCCGTCGATCTTGGCGTTCGGCCGCCGGCCGATCGAGACGAGGACGTAGTCGTATACCGCTTCCTTCGGCGCGCCCTCGCCTTCGAAGTTCACGGTCACGCTGCGATCGTCGGCTTTCATCGACGTGACCTTGGTCGAGACCATCACCTTCTCGAACGTCTTCTCGACGCGCTGCGCGAGGAACCTGACGAGGTCGCGATCGGCGCCCGGCAGCAGGCCCGGCGTCATTTCGACGACCGACACCTTCGTGCCGAGGGACGCATATACCGAGCCGAGCTCGAGACCGATGTAGCCGCCGCCGATCACCAGCATCGACTTCGGGATCTCCGGCAGATCGAGCGCGCCGGTCGAATCGAGCACGCGCGGCGAATTGATCGACAGCGACGGGATCTTCGCCGGCAGCGAGCCGAGCGCGAGGATCATGTAGTCGACGTTGACGATCTCCTCGGTGGCGTCGCCCTTCTTCACCTTGATCGTCGTCGGATCGATGATCGACGCCCAGCCCTGGATGTAATTGACCTTGCGGAGCTTCGCGACCTGGCCGAGGCCGCTGGTCAGCTTGTCGACGACGACCCGGTTCTTGAAATCGCGAAGCTTGTCGATGTCGATCTTGGCGTCGCCGAACTCGATGCCCCACTCCTTGGCGTGTTTCGATTCGTCGATCAGCTTGGCGACGTGCAGCAGCGCCTTCGACGGAATGCAGCCGCGGTAGAGGCACACGCCGCCGGGATTCTTCTCGTTGTCGATCAGGGTGACCTTCATGCCGAGGTCGGCGGCATAAAAAGCGGCCGCGTAGCCGCCGGGGCCGGCCCCAATCACTGCAACATGGTGTGACATAAGAATCTGTTGATCTGATGATCTGGTGATCGCATGACCTGCTGAGATCAACAGGTCACAAGATCAACAGCTCAAAAGATTCATCGAGGCTTAACCTCTGAGAGTAAGTGCGAATGGGTTTTCCAATGCTTCAGCGACCCAGCGCAGGAAGCGAATCGCGTCGGCGCCGTCGATCAGGCGGTGGTCGTAGCTCAATGACAGCGGCAGCATTTGCCGCGGCTCGAATTCCTTGCCGTTCCACACCGGCTCGAAGCCGCCGCGCGAGATGCCAAGGATCGCGACCTCGGGCCAGTTGACGATCGGCGTGAATGCCGTGCCGCCAATGCCGCCGAGATTTGAAATCGACATCGAGCCGCCGGACATGTCGTCGAGCGACAGCTTCCGATCCCTCGCCTTCTCGGCGAGCTGCTGGATCTCTACTGACAGTTGGATGAGGTTTTTCTGATCGACGTTACGCACCACCGGCACCAGCAGGCCGTTCGGCGTGTCCGCGGCAATGCCGATGTGGATGTACTTCTTGTAGACGATCGAGTCGCCGGCCTGATCGACCGAGGCGTTGAATTGCGGGAACACCTTGAGTGCGCTCGCCACCACTTTGGCGGCGATCGCCGTGACGGTGAGGTTGCCGCCGGCCTTGGCGACTTCGTCGCGATACTTCTTGCGCACCTGTTCGAGCGCGGTGATGTCGGCCTTGTCGAACTGCGTGACGTGCGGAATCGCGTTCCACGCGAGGCTGAGATGCTCCGCCGTCTTGCGGCGGATGCCGGTCATCGGCTTGCGCTCGATCTCGCCCCACTTCGCGAAATCCGGCAGCGCCGGGCCCACGCCGGCGGCGCGTCCCGCGCCGGTCGACGCGGCGGCCTGGCCATTGCTGCCCAGGCTGTTCATGACGCGCTTGGCGAATTCCTTTACGTCATCTTGCGTAATGCGTCCGCCGGGGCCCGTGCCGGGTACCTGGCTGACATCGACGCCAATCTCGCGCGCCAGGCGGCGGACCGACGGCGCCGCGGGCGCGGCGGTGACGTGCGATTGAGCAACCGGCGGCGGGGGCGGCGCCACCGCCGGTGACGGCGGTTGTGGACGGCCGGCCGCGATGTTCGTCACGGAGGCGCGCGGGCGCTCAGGTGCCTGAGGTGCCTCGGGTGCCTGGGGTGCCTGGGGTGCCTGAGGTGCCTGAGGTGCCTGAGGTGCAGGTGCTGCTTCTTGCTTCGGTGGTTCCGCTTTAGATTCTTCCTTAGGCACCGAGGCACCTGAGGCACCATTGGCACCGTCAAGCGTCAGCACGGCCTGGCCCGGTTTCACTTTGTCACCGGCTTTCACTTTCACTTCGGTGACTTTCCCCGCTACGTTCGAGGGCACTTCGATCGTCGCCTTGTCGGTTTCGAGCTCGAGGACGGGTTGATCGACGGCGAGCGCGTCGCCGGGCTTGACCAGGACTTTCAGGACATCGCCCTGGGCGACGCCGTCGCCCAGGTTCGGAATGATGAATTCACTCATTAGTTAATCGCCGGGTTGAGTTTCTCTGCGTCGATGCCGAGCTCCTTGATCGCCCTGGCGACCACCTCGGGCTCGATCTGCCTGTCCTGCGCCAGCGCATACAGCGCGGCAACGGCAATGAAGCGGGCATCGACTTCGAAGAAGTTGCGCAGCGCGGCGCGCGAGTCGCTGCGGCCGAAGCCGTCGGTGCCGAGCGCCTGGAGACGCTTCGGCAGCCAGCGATCGATCGAATCCGGCAGCACCTTGAGGTAATCCGACGCCGACACGAACACGCCGGGCGCGTCCTTGGTGACCTGCGTCACGTACGGCACCCGCGGCTTCTCGGTCGGATGCAGGCGGTTCCAGCGCTCGCACGCGTGGCCGTCGCGATAGAGATTGACGTAGCTCGTCACGCTCCACACATCGGCGCCGACGTCGTACTTCTCCTCGAGGATCTTCTGCGCCTCGAGCGCCTGCAGCAGGATGGTGCCGCTGCCGAACAGCTGCGCGCGCAGCTTCGCCTTCGGCTTGCTCGCGGGCTTGCACACATACATGCCCTTGACGATGCCGTCCTTCGAACCTTCGGGCATCGGCGGATGCTCGTAGTTCTCGTTCATCAGCGTCAGGTAGTAAAAGATGTCTTCCTGATCGCGATACATGCGCTTGATGCCGTCTTCGACGATCACCGCGAGCTCGTAGGCAAACGCCGGATCGTACGACTGGCAGTTCGGCACCGGCAGCGCCAGCACGTGGCTCTGGCCGTCTTCGTGCTGCAGCCCTTCGCCGTTGAGCGTCGTGCGGCCGGCGGTGCCGCCCATCACGAAGCCCTTCATGCGCATGTCGGCGCCGGCCCAGATCAAATCGCCGACGCGCTGGAAGCCGAACATCGAATAGAAGATGAAGAACGGGATCATGTTGATGCCGTGCGTCGCGTAGGCGGTGCCCGCCGCGATGAACGACGACATCGATCCGGCCTCGTTGATGCCCTCTTCGAGGATCTGCCCGTCTTCCGCTTCCTTGTAATACAGCAGCGTGTCGCGATCGACCGGCTCGTAGAGCTGGCCGGCGTGCGCGTAGATGCCGACCTGGCGGAACAGCGCTTCCATGCCGAAGGTGCGCGCTTCGTCGGGGACGATCGGCACGACCAACTTGCCGATCTTCTCGTCGCGCAGCAGCTTCGACAGCATGCGCACGAACACCATCGTCGTCGACGCCTTGCGCGCCTCGGTGCCCTTGTGGAACTCCTCGAACGTGTCGCCGAACTCCGCGTCGATCGGCGTCGCCTTCGAGCGCCGCTTCGGCACCGGCCCGTTTAACGCCGCGCGGCGCTCCTGCACGTATTTCATTTCCGCGCTGTCGGGCGCGGGACGATAGAACGGCGCCTTGGCGACTTCCTCATCCGAAATCGGAATCCCGAAGCGCGTGCGGAACGCCTTGATCTCGTCTTCGTTCAGCTTCTTCTGCTGGTGGGTGATGTTCTTGCCTTCACCCGACTCGCCGACGCCGTAGCCTTTGATCGTGCGCGCGAGGACGAGCGAGGGCATGCCCTTGGTCTCGGTGGCGCGCTTAAACGCATTGTAAACCTTCGTGGGATCGTGGCCGCCGAGCGTCAGCTTCTTCAGCTGCTCGTCTGACAGGTGCTTGACCATTTCCAGCAGGCGCGGGTGCGCGCCCCAGAAATGCTTGCGGACGTAAGCGCCCGATTCGACGGCGTACTTCTGGTACTCGCCGTCAACGACCTCGCCCATGCGCTTGACGAGCAGGCCTTCGCTGTCCTTCTCGAGGAGATCGTCCCACTCCGTGCCCCAGATGCACTTGATCACGTTCCAGCCGGCGCCGCGGAAGATCGCTTCGAGCTCCTGGATGATCTGGCCGTTGCCGCGCACCGGACCATCGAGGCGCTGCAGGTTGCAGTTGACGACGAAGATCAGGTTGTCGAGCTTCTCGCGCGACGCGAGCGTGATCGCACCGAGCGATTCGGGCTCGTCGGTCTCGCCGTCGCCGAGGAACGCCCACACCTTCGAGTCGGTCTTCGGCTTGAGGCCGCGATCTTCAAGGTAGCGGTTGAAGCGGGCCTGGTAGATCGCCATGATCGGGCCAAGGCCCATCGAGACGGTCGGGAATTCCCAGAACTCCGGCATCAGCCACGGATGCGGATACGACGACAGGCCGCCGCCCTGGTTGAACTCGCGGCGGAAGTTGACGAGCTGTTCCTGCGTCAGGCGGCCTTCGAGAAACGCGCGCGCGTAGACACCGGGCGAACCGTGGCCCTGGAAGTAGACGACGTCGCCTTCGTTGCCGTGGTCGCGGCCGCGGAAGAAATGGTTGTAGCCCACCTCGTACAACGTTGCCGACGATGCGAACGTGGAGATGTGGCCGCCGATGCCGTCTTCGAGCTTGTTGGCGCGCACGACCATGGCCATGGCGTTCCAGCGGACAATGCTCTTGATGCGGCGCTCGATTTCGCGGCTGCCGGGATACGGCACCTGCTCTTCGGCGTTGATGGTGTTGATGTAGGGCGTGTTCGCCGTGAACGGCAGGCGCACGCCCGACTTCTGGGCATGGATCCCGAGCTCACGCAGCAAGGCTCCGACGCGCGCCGGCCCTCCGTGCTTCAGGACATCGTCCAGCGAATCGAGCCATTCACGGGTTTCGAGGGCTTCGAGCTGGGCGGCATCGGTTGGAGCAGTATTTCTCATGGCCGACCTGGACCTTCCTTATATGAGGCTACTTCTCTAAGAGGCAATCGAACCATTCTAGCGGCATGGGGGGCGAATTGAAAGCATCCGGCCACCCTCGCCGGCTTGTAACATGTTGCAACGACAACACATGAGCGCGATTCGAGGAAAGGCTCCCCTCAGTCTGTCGGCCGTTCGCGACACCATCATTAGCTGCAACGCGTGCTCGCGGCTGCGCACTTATTGCGCGGATGTCGGCCGCACGCGGAAGGCCGCGTTCAAGAACGATGTTTATTGGGCCCGGCCGGTGCCCGGCTTCGGCGATCCGAAGGCGAGGGTCCTGATCCTCGGCCTCGCGCCGGCCGCGCACGGCGCGAACCGGACCGGCCGCGTCTTCACGGGCGACGGCGTCGGCGCGTCGGGCGACTTCCTGATGGCGGCTCTGAAGCGCGCGGGGTTCGCGAACATCTCGACGTCGCAATCGGTCGAAGACGGATTGACACTCACGGATGTCTACATCGCCGCAGCGGTGCGCTGCGCGCCTCCGGCCAACAAGCCGCTGCCGGAAGAAGTCGATCGTTGCCTGCCGCATCTCGCCAACGAGATCGCGCATCTCCCGAATCTGCAAGTCGTGGTCGCGCTCGGCAAGATCGCGTGGGATGCGTGGCTGAAACTCCTGGTGCTTCGCGGCGTCGCGATTCCAAGACCACGTCCAGTATTCGCGCACGGCGCCATCGCGCATTTGCACACAGGCACGCAGGCACCCAGGCACGCAGGCACCCTGGTCGGCGTTTATCATCCGTCGCGGCAAAACACGAACACCGGAGTCCTGACCCCGCGGATGTACGACACGGTGTTTCGGACCGTGAGACAATCGCTGCGTTGATGACCGAGCGGT
The DNA here is from genome assembly GCA_019752015.1 of Cyanobacteriota bacterium. Taxonomy (GTDB): domain Bacteria; phylum Acidobacteriota; class Vicinamibacteria; order Vicinamibacterales; family UBA2999; genus 12-FULL-67-14b. Next base: position 139,345 of record JAIEMQ010000044.1, read on the forward strand.
ACGCTCGAACCGCCATCGCCGTCCTTCTGTTTGTCTACGTCCTCGCCATGCGGACGTACGACGTGGCCACGACATTCCTGATGCTCGGCGAGCAAACGCGCGACTGGGCCGTGGCGCTCGGCGGCATCACGGATCTGCCGCTGCTCGGCGCGCCGTCGACGGCGGGTGGACGCGGCCTCGGACCGGCATACTACTGGGTGCTGTGGCTCGGACGCGTGACGATCGGCCCGTTCATGGACAACCTTCCCCACGCCGGCGGTGTCACCGTGGCGCTGCTGCAATCGATCGCCGACGTCTGGTTGTTCCTCGCGCTGTCGCGGCGCGTGCATTGGACGCTGGCGCTCGCCATGTGCGTGCTGATCGCGTCGGCGCCATTCGACATCGCGCTGTCGTCGTTGATCTGGAATCCGCCCGTCGCCGCGGCATTCATCAAGATGGCGACGGCGAACGCCTTGACGCTGAGTCCGACTACGCCGCTTCGCGGCTTCGTCGAGACAAGCTCGCGCGGCGTAGCCCTGACCGCCGCGCTCGCTTGGATGGGAGTGCAATGTCACTTGTCGGGACTGTTTGTCGCCGCGCCACTGCTTGTCGCGCTCGTGCTGCAACCACTTTTTTACGCGCGGCCGCTGGTTTACGAGCACGACACTTCCGCGGATCAACGACGGCGAGCGTTGCGTCAGGCCGGACGATCGCTGGCGATCGTGATCGGCGTCGTGCTGGTGCTGCAGGTGCCGTTCCTCGTCGCACGCGTCACGCAGCCGAACGTCGCCGCGGGACCCGGCTCGATGATCTCGGGACTGACGAATCCGCAGGTGTTCAGGCCGTGGTTCGCCTACGCCAGCGTCACCGGCATCACCGGCAACCTGGTCTGGCCGATGGGGGACGCCTTCGCATACACGATCCCGGTGGCGATCGCCGGCGTGGTGGTGCTGATCGCGTATCGCAAGGATCCGATCGTCGTCGCGGTCTCCGCCGGCGCAGTGGCCATGGCGACGCTGCTGTTCATGACGTCGACGCGTCCGTACGACGGCTACTGGTTCGTGACGCTCACGACAGCGCTGACGCTGACGTTTGGAATGGCGATCGCCGCGATCCCGTCGCGGGTCGCGGTGATGATCGTCGGCGTCGCCGCGGTGATGTTCCTGGCGTGGCGCCAGCCGGCGCGCATCATCGACTCGCAACGTTTCTTCAAGTACCCGGCCTACGAACCCATGGTGAAGGGATCGCGCGAAGCGGCCATGCGCGCACCGGTGCTCCGCGACATCGTCACGGACTTCGAGGTGCATCCGACGATGGATCGGCAATTCATCTACAAGATCCTGGGAGGCCGGATCGATGCATCGGCGCTCTCGACGGCCGTCATCAGCCGCGATGGCAGCGTCAGGCTGAGATAGTGAAACTGTCTCTCGTCATCCCCGCGTACAACGAGGCCGGCCGCATCGGCGGCACGGTGACACACGTCTGCGCGTATCTCGACCAACAGCCATACGACTGGGAGTTGATCGTCGTCATCGACGGCGGGCCGAAAGCCGCCGCGGAAGAGGCGCGCGCGGCGGCCGGATCGCGATCGAACGTGCGCGTGATCGAGAACGACGTCAATCGCGGCAAGGGTTATTCAGTGCGGCGCGGGTTTCTCGAGGCTACCGGCGATCGACGCGTGTTCATCGACGCCGATTTGTCATTGCCGATCGAGGGGCTCGCCGGCATGATGGCGCGCTTCGATGCCGGCGCCGATGTGGTGATCGCCTCGCGCACCCTGCCGGGATCGCGGGTCGAGGGCGCGGCGCCCGCCGGGCGCGGGCTGATGAGCAAGGTTTTCAATCTCGCCGTGCAGGCTGTCGCGGTGCCGGGCATTGCCGACACGCAGTGCGGATTCAAGGGCTTCACGTCGCGTGCGGCACAGGCGATCTTCAGCGTCGCCCAGTCCGATCGTTTTGGTTTTGACGTGGAAGCGCTTTATCTCGCGCGCAAGCACGGCTTCAGGATCGACGAGCTGCCCGTGACGGTCCGCTATCACGGCGGCAGCTCGGTGAACCGTCTCAGTGACGGCGTGCGTATGTTCGCGGATATTCTCGCTATTCGAAAAAGGCACAAGGCAGAAGACAAAAGGCAGAACTGATTTCTGTCTTTTGCCTTTTGCCTTCTGCCTTCTGCCTTCTGCCTTATTGTTTTTTCAACGCCGGATTCGTGTAGAGCTCCGGAATCGTGCGCTGTGGATCCGGGCGCACGCTCAGATAGTCGACGTGATCCGGGATGTTCGCCCATCCGTGCGGTGTCCCGGCGGGGATGATGATGATGTCGCCGACATTGACCACGCGCTGCACGACATCGGCCCCGACGATCGAGCCGCTGCACGATGGACCGTTCAGGATCTTGGTGACCTGGCTGTCCGGAGCCGACTTGCGACCGTTGACGACCCTGCCGCCGGTCACCAGGGTGCCGGAACCCGAAATAATGTAATAGGTCTCGGTCTGACCCTGGTGCCAGAGGCCCGTCGGCGATCCGGCCGGAACCGTTCCCTTGTCACCACACGGCTCCGGCGCTGCAGCCGGCGCCGCCGCTGCCCCGCCGCCACCGGGAGCCGCACCACCACCACCCGCGGGCGGTGCGCCGGTGCGTCCACGATGGACGACGCCGACGGCCAGGTTGGTGTTGCCGACATCAACGTTGACGATCTGGCGATCGACACCCGGCAACGCGTTGACCGTCTTCACGTCTTCGGCCGTGATGTAAGTGGCCGGCCGTGACGTCTGGGCCATGACTGCAGCCGGGAATAAGAGCGCGGCAACCGCGCTGAAAACTCGTGCCTTCATCGCTTCCCTCCCGGCAGATATTACATCTATTGATCTATTGATCTATTGATCTATTGATCTGTTGATCTGGTGATCTGGTGGTCTGGTGATTTGGTGATTTGGTGATTTGGTGATTTCGGACGAAACCACACCGCGATCGCGATCATCAACAACCCCAGCACGATGACATCCCACGCCGTGTGCGGCGCGCCCAGATACGGCCTGGTCGTCAGCAACGTCACGATCGCCATGACGATGTTGGCCTCGGCCATCAGCCGATGCCGATCGCGGATGGCGAGGAACAGTCCGACCGCCGGCAGGATCCAGATCCCGGCGAGCGTCGCCCACTGGAATTGCACGTAACCGTCGGGAATCGACAGCCACTGGGAAATTTCGAGATTGGTGATGACGTACATCGCCGCCCAGGCAGTGGTCTCGAGGACGCCGTAGAGATCGCCGGGAAATTCCGTGCCGTGGTCGGTGCGCCGCTCACCGGCGACGCCAAAAATGATCAGGAGCAGCGTGACCGCCGCCAGGCGGCGCGGCGTGTCGGCCACGAACACGTTGAATGGAATCATCGCCGCAAGGATCACCGCTGCCACACCAGCGGACACGTACCCGAATCGTCTGAAGACGATGAAGGCCGCGCCGGCGAGGGCGATGAATCCACGCAGCGCGGAAAAACCTGAGCTCGTGAAGATCGTGCTGCCGTACGCAAACAACGGTGCCGCCGACATCGCGACCGCTTCCTCGACGCCAAAGCGGTAAAACCGGAACGCCCTGATCAACCATTCCGCGAGGAAGAACGCGCCGGCCGCGACGAACATCAGCACGAGTCCAAAGCCTTCGCGCAGATTCACTGTCGTTGCCAGCAATGCGATGATCCCGCCGATTCCAGTGAAGACGCTCACGAACAGCGCCACGCGAACGAGCGGTTTGGCGCGGCGATAGTCAACCTGCAGATCGGCGAGCATGCGATCGCGCTGCGATTGATCGATCAGGCGGTTCGCAAACCAGCGCCTGACGGTTCGCCGCTGACGAATGGCGCGCTCGTCGGCGCGCGGATAGATCATCATCGTCAGCCCCGAATCAGCAGCGCCATGCCGGCAACGAGCACGATCACGCCACCGTAAAGAAGCGCGTGGCGCTCGCGCTCGAACGAAAACCGATCGCGCCGGACGATGGCAGAGAGAAGAGCGTGCTGGTCGTCAGTGATGACGCCCGCTTCCTTCCAGGCGTCGAGCCGCTCAAGGGTTGTCAGCCCAGCACCCACTTCAGCTTGGCGGTGTCGATGTTGCCGCCGGACATGATGCAAACGACGCGGCGGCCGGCCACAACGTCGCGTTGCTTGTAGGCCGCGGCGATCGCGGCGGCTCCAGCGCCCTCCGCAAGGTTGTGCGTGGTCTTCAGCGCCATCCGCACGCCGGCAGCCAGCTCTTCCTCGGTGAGCTGGATGAATCCGTCGAGATGCTCTTTGTAAATGCTGAAGGGCAAATCGAAGCTGACTCGCGTGGCAATGCCCTCGGCAAACGTGTCGGCGGACTTGCCGACGACGCGCTCGGGTCCTTTCCACGATCGAAACGCCGCATCAGCGTTCACGGCGCCGACGCCGATGATCTTCGCGTGCGAGCCGAGCGCATTGCGGACGGTGATCAACCCGCACGCGCCGGAGCCGCCGCCGATCGGCACGAAGATCACGTCGGCATTCGGCAATTCTTCGAACACCTCCAGCGCATACGTGCCGACGCCGGCGATCAACAGCGGCTCGTCGCCCGAGTGGACGTAGCGGGCGCCGCTGGCGGCCGCACGTTGTTCACAGCGCTCGCGCGCTTCGTCGAAATCGCGGCCACCTTCTTCGACGATGGCGCCGAAGGCGCGCATCGCGGCGTTCTTTTCCGGATTATTGCCGTCGGGCACGAACACCGTGCAGCGCACGCCGTGAATGCGCGACGCCAGCGCGATCGACTGGCCGTGATTGCCGGTGCTGGCGGTGACGATGCCGCGAGCGCGTTCTTCGAGCGACATGGCGCCGACGAGATTCAGTCCGCCGCGGACCTTGAAGGCGCACGTCGGATTGTGATTCTCGTGCTTGACCCAAATCGAGAGACCGGTCGCTTCGTCGAGCAGCGGATGCCGCATCAGCGGCGTGCGCGGCACATACGGCGCCACGCGCTCGCGCGCGGCGTAGACGTCGTGCAAGGTCGGAGCCTTCAGCGTGTCGGCAGTTGTCGTCATGTTCGAGTACACCACTCGTCTCGTGTCGCGATGGCGATGTCCGGCCGGTCAGAAATTATCCCGTCAACGCCCCATTCCAACAAGCGGCGGATGTCGTCGCGCTCGTTGACGACCCACACCTGCATCACCTGTCCCTGCTTGTGCACCTGCCGGACGAACGCCGGCGAGACCACGCGCATGCGGCCGGCGAATTCAGGAACCTGGAACGCGAAGTAGGGCTGTTTGCTCACCCATGGCCATCGCACCCACGATCGATGCAGCGTCCATCGCGCTTCGCTGGTCGAGGCACTGGTGACGATCTCCGGCGCCGCGGCGCGGATCGCGTTCATCGATTCCTGGTAGAACGTGCCGACACAGATTCGCTCGACGGCGTCCGCTTTACGGATCGACGCCGCGACCGCACGCGCGAGCTCCGGTTGCGCGCCTTTCATCTCGACGATGACGCGCGCGTCCGGATACCGCTTCAAGACGTCGTCCAGCCGCGGGATGCCGATGGCCTGGCCGCGGAACGGATGCCGGCCATCGATCTCGAGGCGATAGCCGGCATCGACGCGTGCGAGCTCATCGGCGGTGAGCGCGTTGACCGGCCCTGTGCGATCCGTCGTCCGATCGAGCGTGTGATCGTGGATGACGACCGGAATGCCATCGGCGGAAAGCTGGACGTCGATCTCGAAGCCGTCGGAGCCCAGGCGCATTCCGTTGTCGAGCGCCGCGATGGTGTTTTCCGGCGCGAGCTTGGCGCCGCCACGGTGGGCAAAGATTAAAGGGCGATTAGAGGCGAAGACCGGCGGGGCCACGGATTACATACTGATTAAACACCGAAGACGATCCACAGACTACACACCGATTCACTCTGGTTCAGTTCATCGCCAGTTGCCTCGCAATACTAACGAAGGCGTCGACCCAGTGCGAGATAGAGTTGGCGTCGCTCATCGCGGCGCCTCGATCGCCTGGGTTGTGGAACATCAGGTTGCCGCCGATGACGGAGAGGTACCGGCCGCCGCCGCGATGTACGACCTCGGCTTCGCCGCCCGGAACGCGATCGTGAGGCATGCGCATGCCCAGGAACAGTTCGTTCGCGCGCATCGCCTGCTCGAGCAAACGCTGCATCTCATCGTCTGACGACTGGATGGTATTGCCGCGCGTCCCGGGCAGACTCGACGAAAGCGGTACTGGCGGCGGGGCGGTCGTTCGAAGCATTGCTGCAGGGATACCCGCCGCTGCGCCGATGTTCGCGCCGAAGTGCATCCACGCCGCCGCCCTCGACACGATTCCGGGCCGTCGATCGACGAAGGCGTTGATGCCGAGGTGGCCGAGCTCGTGTCCGCTCGATGCGACGAAGACGACATCGCGCGCCAGCTTCTGCTGACTCAACTCGCGCATCACCTCGATCCAGCACGCAATGCCGCCGCCGCGTTCACTGGCGCAGGCATACCAACCACTCCGCGGCGTCATGACCACGAGCGGCGGCAGTGAACGATCGCGCCCCGTCAACGTGGCCGTCACGTTGAACGCTGTCGTTCGTGATCGTTTGACGTGCGCGATCACCGTGGCGTCGACGCCGCGCTTCGCCAGTTGCAGAAGCGACTCCGCTTCCTCGTCGGAGACCTGCAAGACCGGCGGTCCGAACGGCTGCAGGAACGAGTCCGCATTGCTCGGACACAATCCCGGCCGCGCGCCGCGCGTGATGCAGACGATCGCCTGGTGGCGATTCTCTTTGCGCGCCCCGCCAAGCGCGGCCGCGGCGGCAGCGTTTGGCAACGAATCCGTGAGACCGATCGCGGCGTCGCTGTCCAATGGACCCAGCTTCCCCGTCACGCCTTTTCGATCGGTGAACGCCGCGTCGAACAACGGCAGGCCTTCGATCCGGCGTCCGCCAACAACCACGATCGACGTCACTGGATCGACACGATCGTGTGAAAACCCTTCGAGCGATGCTTTCACACCGAAGTCTCGAACCTGATCGCGCAGCCAGTTGGCCGACGCACGATCCACTCTCGTGCCCGTTCGGTGATAGCCCTGGTCGGAGTAGGCCTGAATGATCCGGCGGATGCGAGCCTCGCGCGCGGATCCGGCTGACTGCGCGAACAGTACGCGGGGAGCGAGCAACGTTGCGGTGATCGTCAGCCACTGACGACGGCCGAGGAGAGGGGGGTGGTAGGCCATGAAGTAATCGAAGTCTAAGCCACCTGCGCCATCTGTGGCCCTGGTGTAATCTGCGGCCCGTGCGTTCGATGATCGACGCCCTCCTCGCCATTCCCTGCGCGGCGCTGCCGAAGCGTTACTGGCAGTCGTTCGATTTGCCAATGGCCAGCATGGCGCCGGTGTCGTCGTGGGTGACGATGCTCCTTGGCTTCGTGATCGGGATTCCCGGCTACTTCGCCTATCTCGAACGCCTCCGCGGCGCGAAGGGCGTGTCGATCCTCGAAATCTCCACGGCACAGCTCGAACAGAGGTTGCCGGAGACGGCTGAAGTCAGTGCGATTCCGAGCGTCCTCTCCATGACCGCGCCGGCGCAGTTTCTGCTCAACCGGCGAGTGGGCGGGATTGAGCGGCGTGGATTTCGTCATTGTTGCGGCGCGGCGCAAGCCGGACTGGACGAAGGGCACGTGGGTGATTACGCCTGACGGCTGGTACGTGCGCGGCGAGCCGTTCGACCGGCCGATGCCGAATGGTTTACGTACCGTGTATCCCCTCACCGCGCAAACGACGCTCGAACCGGTTCGCAAAAGCGTCACCTATGAATGGCCGCCGCTCAGGCCTTCCAAGACGGCGAAGTGATAATCTGCGGTTATGTCCTCGTCACCACGCCTTGAAACTCTTGGACAATTGAAAGCAGCCATCAGCCGGGGCGAGCTGCGCCGCCGGCCGGTGCGCGATGAGGTGCGCGACAACCTCGCGGAGCGTTTGAAACGGAAGGAAACGCTCTTCCCCGGCATCATTGGCTACGACGACACCGTCATCCCGCAGCTGGTCAACGCGATCCTCGCGCGGCATCACTTCATCCTGCTCGGCCTGCGCGGCCAGGCGAAGACGCGCATCCTGCGCGCGCTGACGACGCTGCTCGACGAATGGATCCCGGTGATTCCGGAAAGCGAGATCAACGACGATCCGATCGCGCCGCTGTCGGCGTTCGGCCAGCAGCGCGTCAAAGCGGAAGGCGATCAGATGCCGATTCGCTGGCTGCCGCGTGAAACGCGCTACGTCGAGAAGCTGGCGACGCCCGATGTGACGATCGCCGACATGATCGGCGACATCGATCCGATCAAGGCGGCCAGGGGCGGGCTGCAGCTCGGCAGCGAGCTGGCGATGCACTTCGGGCTGCTGCCGCGCGCCAATCGCGGCATCTTCGCGATCAACGAGCTGCCCGACCTCGCCGGCAAGATCCAGGTCGGCCTCTTCAACATCCTGCAGGAAGGCGACGTCCAGATTAAGGGCTACCCGGTGCGGCTGCCGCTCGACGTGTTGATCGCGTTCACGGCCAACCCCGAGGACTACACCGCGCGCGGCAAGATCATCACGCCGCTCAAGGACCGCATCGGCGCCGAAATCCGGACGCACTACATGCAGAGCCGCGCCGACGCGCAGAGCATCACCGCGCAGGAAGCGTGGGTGTCGCGGTCGGGCGCGCAGATCGAGGTGCCGCGCTTCGTGCGTGAAGTGGTCGAGGAGATCGCCTTCCAGGCGCGCAACGAGCGCAAGATCGACAAGCGCTCCGGCGTCAGCCAGCGCATGCCGATCAGCGTGCTGGAAACGGCGATCTCGAACGCCGAGCGGCGCGCCTTCGCCAACGGCGAGTCGCTCGTCGTGCCGCGAATCACGGATGTCTACGCCGCCCTGCCGTCCATGACCGGCAAGTTCGAGCTCGAATACGAAGGCGAGCTCAAGGGCGCCGACCAGGTGGCGCGCGATCTGGTGCGCGCCGCGGTGTCGAACGTCTTCGAAGGCTACTTCGGCGACGTGGATGCGAAGCAGGTGATCGAGTGGTTCGACCTCGGCGGCTCGCTGAGCCTGTCGGACACCACCGATGCCGCGACGCTGCTCAAGGAATCCGCGCCGGTGCAGGGTCTCGTTGACCTGGCGCGCCGCGCCGGCGTCGAGCGCGATGCGCCCGCGCCTGCGCTCGCGGCGGCGATCGACTTCCTGCTCGAAGGGTTGTATTCGCAAAAGAAGATCAGCCGCAACGACGTGCGCGGCTATCACGGCGCCGAGCCGGTGCGGCGTCCACAGCAACAGCAGACGCGCGGCTCGATCCTCACGCAGGACGACGACGAGGACGAACAGACGCCGCGCAAGAAGAAGTATTACAACTGAGGTCCGGCTAAAGCCGGACCCTCACGGGTATCAGTGATCCTCACAGGAAGTCCTGTGAGGGTCCGCCTTTAGGCGGACCGGGATGAAATACAGGTATTCGAAATACGTTCCGAATCTGCTCGATGATCTCGACATGGACGAGCTCATGTCGAAGCTGTCCGACCTGTTGATGTCGAGCGGGTTCGGGAACCCGCGCAACACGGACGATGACAGCGACCGCACCATGCAGGCGCTGCACGATGCGATCCTCGAGGCGCTGTTCAACGGCGGCGTGCTGCCGGACGATCTGCTGGAAAAGCTGTTCGGCGATGCCGCCGACGGCAACGAGGAGCAGGCGCGCAATCAGCTGGAGGAATTGATCCAGCAGATCATCGAGCGCATGAAAGAGTCCGGCTACATCTCGACGCCGCCGGACCTCGAGCCCGAAAAGGCGCGTCGCGCCATGGGTGGCGCCGGCGACGGCGAGCCCGGCGACGTCAAGTTCGAAGTCACCGACAAGGCGCTCGATTTCCTCGGCTACCGTGCGCTGCGCGATCTGCTCGGCTCGGCCGGCCACAGCAGCGCCGGCCGCCACGACACGCGCGATCTGTCGACCGGCATCGAGACCAGCGGCGCGCCGAAACCGTACGAGTTCGGCGACACCATGAACATCGACGCGACCGCGACGATTCTCAACGCGGTCGCGCGCCGGGAACCGGGAACCGGGAACCGGGAGCCGGGAATCGAAATTGATTACCAGGACCTGATGGTCGCGCAGGGCGAGTATCAATCGTCGTGCGCGACGGTGCTGATGCTCGACTGCAGCCACAGCATGATCCTCTACGGCGAGGACCGCTTCACGCCGGCGAAGCGCGTGGCGATGGCGCTGTCGCACCTGATCCGCACGCAATACCCCGGTGACACTCTGCATGCGGTGCTCTTTCATGACAGCGCCGAGGAGATTCCGCTGCGCGAGCTGGGCCGCGTCCGCGTCGGTCCGTATTACACCAACACGCGCGAGGGCCTGCGCGTGGCGCGCCGCATCCTCGAGCGACAGCGCAAGGACATGCGCCAGATCGTGATGATCACCGACGGCAAGCCGTCGGCGCTGACCCAGCCCGACGGGCGCATCTACAAGAACCCGTTCGGCCTCGATCCGATCGTGATTGGCGAGACCCTGTCGGAGGTGTCGGCGTGCGCGAAGGCCGGCATCATGATCAACACGTTCATGCTGGCGCGCGACTACGACCTGGTCGCGTTCGTCCGCCGCGTCGCCGCGATGTGCCGCGGCAAGGCGTACTTCACCACGCCCTTCACGCTCGGCCAGTATGTGTTGATGGATTACATGGACAAGAAGACGAAGACGATACACTGAATCTGTTGAACTGTTGATCTGATGATCTTTTGATTTCAGGTCAACAGCTCAACAGATCAATAGATCAACAGCTCAATAGATCAACAGATGCTTCCTTTCGCCCTCCCGATCTTTCCGCTGCCGGCCGTGGTCCTGTTTCCCAACGTGTTTCTGCCGCTGCACATCTTCGAGCCGCGCTACCGCCAGATGGTCGCCGATGCGCTCGAGGGCGATCGCATCATCGGCATGGTGCTGCTGCGTCCCGGTTACGAGGACGAATACGAAGGCGCGCCGCCAATCTACGCGACCGGCTGCTCGGGGCTGATCACTCACGTTGAAAACCTTCCCGACGGCAAGTACAACCTGGTGCTGCGCGGGCTGGAGAAGTTCACCGTCCACAACGAAGAGATGCCGGCGGTCGGGCGCCTCTATCGCAGCGCGGTGATCTCACCGGTCGACGATTCGCTCGGCACCGGCGATCGCGACGAGCTGCGGGTTGAACGCCAGCGGCTGCAGCAGCTGCTGACGCCGCTGTTCGCCGACGAGAACCTCGGCCAGCGCCTGCCGGAGGCCATGCCCGACGAGGATCTCGTCAACGCGCTGGCGCAGTACCTGGAATTCGATCCGATGGAAAAACTGGCGCTGCTCGAGCGCCGCGGCGCGCTGGCGCGCGCCCGATCGATGGTCGAGCTGCTCGAGATGAAGGCAATGGTCCGCGACAGCGGGCCGGACGCCGGCATGATCCACTAAGCGGCGATCGCCTGCCGCGTCAGTCTCACCAATCCTTTTTCGGCGCGCAGCTCCGACGCATCGAGGCCGCTCATCGCGCCGCGCAGCGCCGCCACGATCCGCTGCTCCGGCCCGCGCGCCGCGTCATCGAGATACGACGCGCCGCCGGCATTCAGGCGATCGGTCGCCCACTTCAAGGGGTGATAGCGGCCGGCTTCGCCGGCCCAATACGGCGGACCGTCGATCAGGGCGACGTCAATGCCGTCGCGATCGGAAGGCAGCGCGTAGGACTTGCTCGCCGGCAGTCCATCGATGGCCACGTAGTCGACGAGCGGCACCACTTTCAGATCGACGTACTGCGACAGGCCGCACGCTTCGAGCTGCTTGCGAACGGCGTCGGCGTAGGCCGCATCATGCTCGAAGGTCGTGATGCGGCCGCCGTGATTGCGGACCCACGACGCGAACACGATCGTCGACTGGCCGCAGCCGAACTCGACGATGTGCGGGCTGGTGCGTTCCTGGAGGTCGGCCAGAATCAGCGCCATCGCGTCCGGCGACAACGCCCACTGGCGCAGCGGTTTCAGAACCGGGCCCCCGCTCAGCGCCGACTGGATCTGCATCATGCTCGCGACCTGATCGTAGAGGCGGTCGTGGAGCTCCCTGACCTGCTCCTCCCGGGCGATGCCGGCCAGGAAGCGCTCGCGAACCCTGTCGAAGAGGCGGACCAACGCGGACCTCACCATGGCCACTGTGCCGTTGCAAATCGCGGGCCGGGTCGATCAGTGGGTCATACCGTAGAGAAAGACGTCCAGGCCCACGGCGTAGCCCTGCGGTGAGAAGCTGAAGAAGAATCTTGGGTCGGCGGCTTCCCTTTCCCATGCATCCGAAATGTCGGTGTTGTGGGTCATGATCACCATCAACCGGCCCTGGGCGTCGGCAATGCCGCGCAGGTGCGGCTCAGCGCTGAGCTCGAACCGCTCCGAGGTCTGGCCGCCGTACTGATTCCAGAAATTGATCGAGGGGATCTGCGGCAGCTCCTTGAACTCGAACAGCATCCGCCGGATCGGGTGATCGATCGGGATGTCGCGGATCGGATACTCGCCCGGCGGCAGCACCCGGCTGATATTGCTGACCCAGTTGTCCCAGGCGTACGGGCCCCAGAAGTCATCGACCCACAGGAAGCCGCCCTTTTCGAGATAGGCGCGCAGGGTCTTCGCGTCTTCGTCGCTGAACAGCGCCGTGCCGACGTCGGTCGCGCTGAGAATCGGACACTGGAACAGCGCCGGATCGGAAATGCGGATCACGAGATGATTCGGATCGCCGCTCTGCTGGCGGCTGATCGTGGTCTTGGTGAGCTCGCCGAGACGCGTCGAGAAGTTGAGATCGGCGTCCCAGTAATCAGTGGACCATCCCGAGCCGCCGGCCTCGCGGCGATCGCTCGTGTACATCAAGCGGCAGAAGTTGAAGCCGCCGTCGAAGCTGGCCGCTGTCGGATAGCGCGGCGGATAGCGATTGCGACCGTACCCGCCGCCGCGGAAACGATCCCACTGCTCTTGCGCCGCCGCGACCGACGCAGCCAACAGCAACGCAACGATCGTCATTCGCAGCAGGCGCGCCATCAATGGCTCATGGAGTAGAGGACGGCGTTCAGTCCGACCGCGTAGCCGTTGGGCGAGAAGTTGAAGAAGAACTCGGGGTCGTCGCCTTCGCGCTCCCACGAATCGGCGATGTCGGTGTTGTGCGTCATCAGCACCATGATGCGCCCCTGCTTGTCGAGAATCGCCGCCATGTGCGCGTTGCTGCTGTATTCCTCCATCTCGGAGGTGGCACCGCCGCTCATGCGCCAGAACTGCATCGACGGCACCTGCGGAATCTTCGAGACCGGAAACAGCATGCGGTAGATCGGGTGCTCGGCGGTAATTTCCTTCACGGGATACTCGCCCGGCGGCAACGCCTTGGCGATCTCGTCGATGAACGCTTCCCATGCCCACGGCCCCCAGAAATCATCGACCCACAGGAAGCCGCCCTTGAGCAGGTAATTGCGCAGGCCCGCCGCATCCTCGGGCGAGAAGCCGGCGCTGCCTGGATCCGACGCCATCACGAACGGGCACATGAATAAATCCGGATCGGTCGGACGCACGACCAGATGGTTCGGGTCGCGCTCGTGATTGCCCTGGATGCCGACCTGCGTCTTGGTCAGCTCGGAGAGGCGGATCGAAAAATTGATGTCGGCGTTGGGATAGTCGGTGCCCCAGCCGAGACCGCGCTGCTGGCTGCGCACGCTGCGATTCAAGCGGCAGAAGTGCCAGCTGCCGTCGAAGTCGGCAATGGTCGGAAACTTCGGCGGCGCGCCGACTTCACCGCCCCATCCGCCTCTGAATCCGCGCTGCGCCTCAGCGACGGAAAAGAACAAAGAACAAAGAACGAATAACGAAAGAAGACGCTTCATTTTTTTCTTTGTTCTTTGTTCTTCGTTCTTCGTTCTTTGTTATTGCTTCTTCTGCCCCTTCGACAGTGAGCGGTAGTACTCCTCGACCAGCGCCTTGAATTCCGCGGGCACTTCTTCGGAGCCGCTGACCAGCGCGCGATCGGTTTCGTCACCGACCTTGCGGCGCAACGCGTACTCGAAGCGCTTCAGTCCTTCAGCGACGAACGTCTGCAGGCGCGCGAGCTCCTCGACATCCTGGTAGACGCGCTCGGAATCGAGCTCGCGCAGGCGGCGCATGATCTCGTCGAACTCTTTCGGATCGACGTTCTGTTCGCGCAGCATGTTGCGGAGCGCCTGGCCTTCCTGGGCCCAGCGTCGTGCTTCACCGCGGAACTGGCGAACGTCGTCAGGGCCGAAGTAATAGCCGTACGGACCACCGGCGCGGCGATCGCCGCCGCCCCACCCGCCGTTGGGCGCGCCGCCCATGGTGTTGCCGTCGCCGTTGCGCCCGCCCTGGCCTTCCTGGCCCTGGCCCTGCTGACCGCCCTGGCCATTCTGGCCCTGCGATCCCTGCTGACCACCCTGGCCTTGCTGGCCACTCTGGCCTTGCGATCCTTCCTTACCGTTTTGACCTTCCTTACCGCTCTGACCTTGCTGACCTTCGCGGCCCTGTTGTCCGTTGGAACTATTGGAATCCCTGGAACTGTTGGAACCGCGCTGCTGAGCATTCTGAGCGCCCCGCTCCTGCATCCGTCGTCCGAGCGAATCCACGCCGCGCGCCAGCTCGCGCGCCTTGTCGACGGCGTCGCCGCTGCGATCGCCGCGCTGCTGCCCAGCCGCCGCCGACGCTTCGTCGAGCTTCTTTCTCAGTTGATCGATGTTCGCGCCGATCTCTTCCTCGAAGTTGCGCGCGTACTGCTCCGGCGCGCCCGTGCCCAGCAGGCTCTTCGAGTAACGGATCTTTTCCTTGATCTTGTTGTCGCGAATGCCCGACGCCGCTTCCGACAGCTTGCGTCCGGTCTCGCGGGACTCGCGCGTCTGCTCGCCGACCATGCGATCGAGCTGCTTCTCGAGATCGGAAACCTTGCTTTCGAGCGCGTCCTTGCGCTGGCCGAGCATCTGCGCCTTCTGCAATCGATCCGGCCCGGCCTGTCCGAGCTGGCCCGCATCACGCGCGATGTCCTGCTGCTCCTGCGCGATCTCGGCCGCCTGGCGCTGCGCGTCCTTGACATCGCGCTCGCCGCGCGCGGTCTGGTTGCGCGTCAGCTGCCGCTGCGCTTCGCGGAGCCGATCCGCGGCCGCGGCCGCCTGGCCGGCCGCTGACGGATCGCCCTTCGCGGCGGCGCGACGCATGGCGTCGGCGGCGTTTCTCAACTGACGGGCGGTATCGGCGAGATCCTGGCGCTGCTGATCGCGCGACAGTTTTTCCAGCTGACGCGCCGCTTCTTCGGCCTGCTCGGCCAGCGCGCGCTGCAGATCGCCGCCCTGACTGCCGGCCGACTGGCCGGCGGCGAGACGCCGCTGCCGCTCGATCTCCTGCTCCTGCCGGCGCGCGAGCTCCTTCAATTTTTCGGCGAGCTCGTCGATCTGCTGATCCTGCTGCTGCGTCGAGGCCTGCGAATTGGTCTCGTACTGATTCGCCATCTTGTCCATTTCCATCTTGAACAAGTCGGCCAAATCATTCGCGATCGATCCGGCGCCACCGCCGCCGCCACCGCCGCCGGCCTGGCGGCCCATCTGCACCTGCAGCTCGAATTCCTCTTCAGCCTGCTGCAGGAACTGCAGCGCCATGTTCTCCGGCGGCAGCGCCTTCTCGGCGCTCTGCGCCTGCAGCTGCTTTTCGGCGGCCGTCATCTGCTCGGCGGCCTTCGGCAGCAGCTCCGCGATCTTCTTGAACGACGGATCGGATACCACCAGGCGGCTGTTCATGCGCTCGACCAGGCCGTTGACCTGATCGCGCAGCTTGCTCTGCGCCAGCGTCAGCACGACCAGGCCTTCGCGCACCTTCGCCGCGGTCATGGTCTTGCGATCGCGCTGGATGTTGAACGTGCCGGAAATGATCTGGCGCTGCTGCTGCGAGAGCGCGCCGACTTCCTGTCCGCCGCCGCCACCGCCACCGCCGCCGCCCGACATCGATGCCGCGGGCTTGAAGTTCTTGTCGAACGGCCGGATGCGCAGGAAATAGATGTCGCTGCTGGTCTGCTTGCTGCCGTTGATCGCGTCGTTGTCGGTGGCGCGCGCGTAATACGACACGGAGTCGCCGGCCTTCACGCCGAGCTCCTCCATGTAGAAGGTGTGACCGGCGGTCACTTCCGCGGTCGGACGCGCGCCGCCGAAGAGCGGAATCACTTTCTCGGCGCCGCCGTTGATCTGATACACGAGCTGCAAATTCTTGACGGCGTAATCGTCGTCGGCCTTCGCCTCGATGAAGAACTCTTCGACCGGCGTGGCATCGGTATCGCGGCCGGGCTTCGACAACTTCACTGTCGGCGCGAGGTCCGACAGCAGGTCGACCGTGTACTGCGGCGACGCGGTCAGCCGTTCGCCGTTCGGCGCGTCGAGCTCGACGCGATAGAAGCCATCGTGCTGAGCGGTGAAGTTTGCCGACAGCGTGCCATCGGAGTTCACCGACAGCGGCACGCTTTCCTTTTCACCAAGTACGACGCGGCCGCCCTTCGACGCCATCGTCGGCGTGATCGTCAACTTGACGTCGGTACCCTTGAGTACTGCGATGTCGCCGCCGTCTTCGATCTTGCGCGGCTCGAGACCGGTGTAGGACGGGTAGGTGTAGTCGAGATCGATCTTCTTGGCGTACGGGACCTCGAGCACGTTCAGCTTGTGCGGCGCCGAGCGCACGCCCGCGGCTTCGACCACGTAATCGAGCGGCTCGGAGAGATCGAACAGCATGCCTTCGTACGATCCGTTCTCGGCCTTCACCATCGGCACGCGCTCGAACGCGCCGCCGCTGCCCTTGCGGATCAGGATCGCGGCGTCGGCGGCGTCGAAACCCGACAGCGTGGCGCTGATCATCTGATCGGCGCCCTTCGCAACCGTCGCGTCGCCCGGCTTCACGTCGATCTTGTACGGCGCCGCCGCTTCCGCGTCGGTCGAGATCACGAAGATCGCCGACAGCGTGTGGCGGAAATACGCGGGGCCGAACGTGAAGAGCGCAATCGCGGCCACCGCCACCGCGCCGGCAAACCACACGTAGCGCTTCATCGGCTCGCGCTCGATGCGCTCGCCTTCCTGGATCTGGTGCACGCGCTCGATGGCGTTTTCGACCAGGCGGCGAATCAACTCCGGCGACCAGTCGTTGGGCCGGTCGGTCGCTTCCATCGCGCTGAGGATCGCCGAGTCGAGCGTCGGCTCGTGCTCCTCGAGATACATCGCGACCTGCTCGTCGGTGACCCTGCGCGACAGCGGACGCGCGAAGAACCACGCGCCGGCGGCGACGAACACCAGGGCCGTGACAATGCGGAACCAGAAGATCGCGGCGGGCGTGAACTTGAGCGCCTCGAGCGTGTAGGCGATCGCGAGTATGGCGATCAGTCCGGCGAGCAGGAACCCGCCCGCGCCGCGCAGCGCGAGCTTGATGCGCCAGCGGCGGCGAACCTGCCGGACGACTTCGAGCAACTGTGCGCGGGCATTGACCTCACCCATCGTTGGCTCCCTCTACGTTCTTACGCGCGAATACCGGTGAGCGATTACCGTCTCGGCGATCAAAAGCAGGATACCCGCGAATAGCAGGTACCACCATACCCGCTGAGCGAGTTCCTGAGCCTCGTCCGGTAAGACGTCCTGGCCTGAAGTTGAGCCTGCCGGACCGTTGCCGGTCACCGACGCCACCAGCTCATTCGGGTCCATCCGATCGAGATTCGACTCCGTGATGTTGACGTTGCTGGCGGCGACGATCGTTGGTCCCGCCTCTCGTCCCGCGCTGCGAATCTCGTAGAAACCCTGCTCGGTCAGCTCGAGCGCGGCGGCCGGCGTGGTCCCGCCGGCGGTGGCCGCGGGTATCGCGAGATCGCGGCGCTGTCCGCCGGGCGTCAGAATCGCGCGTCCCGCGGCAGCGCGAGCGGCGCTGCCCGACGTCGCACCGGCCGCGACTTCCGCTGCGTCGACGTCGAGCACCTGCCCGATCGTCAACCACGCCGGCTGCTCCTTGAATCCGGAAAGATGCCGTCCGAGCTGGTGCACGAACGGCAGGAACATCGGCTTCAGCGCGAGATCGTTCCAATTGAGATCGAGCGTCGATGCGTAAACGATGACGCGGCCGCGTCCCATCGTCCGCTCGACGAGCGCCGGCTCGCCGGTATCGAAGCGCGCCAGCACGCTGGCGTCCTTGGCCGCGGTCAGGCCGCGATAGGAATAGAAACGCGCCGTGGAGAAATCGCCGCTGCGCGGGGCGCGGAACGGCTCGAAGATCGCGTGACCGTAGTCCATGCCGCTCAGCCGCGCCGCCGCGCCGCGTGTGCGATCCACCGTCGGCCCGATCGACGCCGGCAGCCACGCCGCGCGCGATGACGGCCACGACGCGCGCTGCCCGAGCGCCATCAGCAGGCCGCCGCCGCCTTCGACGAACGTCACGAGCCTCGTCGCCACCGCGTCGCCGATCGCGATGTCGTTGAGAAAGATCACCCGGGCGCGGTTCAGCGCATCACCGGCGAGCGCTTCCGGCGACTGCATCGATGCATTGAAGTGCGGCGCCTCGCCGATCGCGAGCGCGCGGGACAGATATAAGGTCGCGTCCGCGGATCCGGCGGACACCGCCATCACCGGCACCGGCGCCGACGGCGTCAGCACGAAGTTGAAGGTGTTGTCGCGCGTGAGCCCGTCCACGGCTGCGCCCCCGGCGGTGCCAAGCCGCACGACGGCGCGTGTATTGGGTGCGGTGATCGTCAATGGCGAGAACGAAATCGATGCGGACGCACTCGGCGCCACGCTGATCTTCAGGTCCTGCACGATGCGGCCGTCGATCTCGAGATTGATCGGCACGTCGTTCGCGGCCGTCGCCGTGCGATTCAACACGCCGGCGGTGACGGCGACACGCTCGGGTTGCCCCTGCTCGCGCGTCCGGAGCAATGCGACCGGCGTGAGCGCGAGGCTCGCGGCCTGTCCGCCGTCCACCACCGCGGTCGTCACGGTGGTGCCGCCGGGCATTCGCAGCGTGTCGTCGGGCTGCCAGCCGCCGCGCTGAAAATCGGAAACCAGAATCACTTCCTTGCGCGGCAGCAGCGACTCGGCCAGCAGGCTCCCGGCCAGCTTCAAGGCCGGCCCGTACTTCGTCGAGCCCGGCCCCGGCGTGGCGGCGTCGATCTCCGCAATCGCACGCGATCGATCCGGCGTCGATCGCAGCGCGACTTCGGCGGTGTCGGCGAACAACACGACCGAAATGCGATCCGCCGGTGTCGTGCTCGAGAGTGCGTCCGCGGCTGCGCTCTGCGCTCGGGCCCACGCTTCGCCGTAGCCCATGCTGTAGGACCGATCGAGCAGCACGACAATGTCGCGCGCGCCGCCTGGAGCCGCCGCCAGATCCGATCCGCGCAGGAACGGACGCGCGAACGCCGTCACGATCAATGCGATCGCCGCGAGGCGGAGCGCCAGCAACAGCCAGTCACGAATGCGCCGCCGCTGCACCGATTCGTACGGAATCTTGCGCAGGAACATCAGCGACGGGAATTCGACGACCGACTTCCGCTCCCGCTGCGTGAGGTGAATGAGAATCGGGACCGCGAGCGCAGCGAGCCCGAGGAGGAATAGCGGCGTGAGAAAGGACACGGCTGTTACCTCGTCCTCGCGAGCCGCTGCCGCATCGACAGGAACCGGAACAGCGCGAAATCGAGCGGCATGTCGGTGTTGAGCAGCATGTAATCCACCGGCTGCTGCGCCGCCTTCTTGCTCAGCGTCTCAATGTGCGCTTCGACCAGCCGCTTGTAATCGGCCGCCAGCTTGGTCGGGACGATCGGCATCTGATCGCCGCTCTCCATGTCCTCGAAGCTCGACGCCTCGGTAAACGAGAAGTCGATCTCCTGCGGATCCATGACGTGAAACAGCACCACGTCGTTGCCGCGGTGCACGATTGGACCAACGGCGTGAAAGATCTCCTCGGGCTCGGCGTAGAAATCGGAAATGACGACAATGATGCCGCGGCGGCCGAAATGTTCGGCGAGCTTCCGCAACGGGCCCACCAGTTCGCCGGGCCGCGCCGGTTTCGCGCGATCGAGCGTGTGCAGCACCACGTCAAGGTGCTTCGCCGAGGCGGGCACGTGATCGATGACTTCGGAATCGAATGTGATCAAGCCGACGCGATCGCGCTGCGCGTTGGCGAGATACGACAGACACGCGGCGAGCGTCTTCGCGTAATCGAGCTTCGAGATCCTCGTGCCGAAGCCCATCGACTTGGACACGTCGAGCAGCACCGAAAAGTTGGCGTTCGAGTCGGCCTCGAATTCCTTGATGTAGTACTTGTCGGTGCGCGCGTAGACGCGCCAGTCGACGCGGCGGATGTCGTCGCCGGCCACGTAGCCGCGGTGTTCCGCGAAATCGACGGACGCACCGAAAAACGGCGAACGATGCGTGCCGTTGATCAGGCCGTCGACAACGGTCTTGGCGATCAGCTCGAGGTTGCCGATCCGTGACAGGACCACGGGATCGACGAACTTCGCGCCGGGCATTGAGCTGGTGGCCATCTCAGATCTCAGATCTCAGATTTCAGATTTACATGCCCGATCTGGGAGCGGGAACGGCCTCCAGTAATTTGTCGATCAATGAATCGCTGGTGATGCCTTCCGACTGCGCGTGGAAGTTCGTCAGCACGCGGTGACGCATCACCGAGTGCGCGACGGCGCGGATGTCCTCGAAGCTGACGTGATACCGGCCGCTCGTCAGCGCGCGCGCCTTGCCGGCGAGCACCAGATACTGCGCGGCGCGGACGCTGGCGCCGAACGCGATCCATTTCTTGATCGCCTCCGGGCAGGTCGCGTTCTTCGGCCGGCTGGCGCGAACCAGGCTCAGCGCATAACGCATCACCGGATCCGCCACCGGCACGCGGCGCACCAATCGCTGGAACGCCACCAGGTCGGGGCCGCTGACCGGGCGCTCGAACTGCGGCTCGAGGATCGCCGTGGTCGTCTTGACGACCATGAACTCCTCGTCCTCGGGCGGATGCTCGATGACGATGTGGAACATGAAGCGATCGAGCTGCGCTTCCGGCAGCGGATAGGTGCCTTCGAGCTCGATCGGGTTCTGCGTCGCGAAGACATAGAACGGCTCTTCGAGCTTGTAGGTGCGGCCCTGGATCGTGACGCGATGTTCCTGCATGGCTTCGAGCAATGCGGACTGGGTCTTCGGCGGCGTGCGGTTGATTTCGTCGGCCAGCAAAATATTCGCGAAGATCGGCCCGGGCGAGAACACCATCTGGCGGCGGCCGGTCGCGGTGTCTTCCTGGATGATGTCGGTGCCGGTGATGTCGGACGGCATCAGGTCGGGCGTGAACTGGATGCGCGAGAACTTCAGATCCAGCACGCGCGCCATGGTGTGGATCAACAGCGTCTTGGCCAGGCCGGGGACGCCGACGATCAGGCTGTTGCCGCCGACGAACAGCGTCAGCAGCACCTGGTTGATGATGTCGTCCTGGCCGACGATTAACTTTTTGAGCTCGGTGATGATGCGATCGCGCCCGACCTTCATGCGATCGGCGAGCGCGACATCATCCGGGGTGTTCATCTCAATCGTTTCCACGCCCACTCCTCCAGGCGGGTCTGAAGACCCGCCTCTACGCTAGTGCGTCATCGCGTACAGGACGTAATTCACGCCGAACTTGTACGCCTCGTTCGATAAATCGACCGGCACGTAGCCGGTGTCCGAAAACTCCCAGAGCTCGCCTAAATCATGGTTGTTGTTCGCGATCGCAATCAATCGCTTTCGCGTGTCGTTGTCTTCGTAAATGCCGAGCCACTCGGTGTCCCCCATGTCCGCGTAATAGCCTGACCGAGGATCGAGCGTCTTGATTTCGAAAAAAGAATGAAAGATTGGGTGCGTCGTATCGAGCTTCTGAAACGAGCCCTCCGGGTAGACCTGGCGCATCTGGAACTCGAGGTTCTGGATGTGATTGCCGCGGAAGTCGTCGAAGATGATGAACCCGCCCTTGAGCAGGTAGTTGCGCAGCCCCGCCTTCTCTGCTTCACTCATCGTCCAGAAGCCGGGCTCCGACATGTACGCGATCGGAAACATCGCGAGATCGGGATCGTCGAGCGTCAGGATGTTGCCCTGATCGACGACGCTCGGCACGAAGGTGAGCTCGCCGAGGATCTTCAGGAAATGGAAATCGGCCCGCGGGAAGTCGTGCATCCACGGCGGCTCGCGGCGGAATCGCCCGCCGCGCATCTCGACGGCGGCGCCGTAGCGCACGCGCGTGAACGCGAAGCGGCCGTCGTGTTCAGCCCGCGGCTCGCCTGGGTCGAGGAGCTCCGCAGCGGCGCGGCCCTCCACCGGCACGTCCGCCTTCGCCAAGGCTTCGGCGAGACAAGCGGCTGTGAGAAGGGCAGCCAGCAGCTTGGCGGGACTACGCGAGGCCGACGACACGTCGATACCCCCATTCCGCGCAGAGCAACCCGACGAGCAGGAACAACACGATCGGCATGTGCCAGAGCTCGTGTTCTTCCACGGTCGTGACGCCGCGGCCGGTGTAGCGGAGATCGTCGGCAAGCGTCGCGGTGTTCGACGACTCGTAGAAACGGCCGCCGGTATCGTCGGCAATTCGCCGCAGCGTGGCCGCGTGCATCGTGGCGTCGAAGTATTCGGCGTCACCCGGCGCGGCGCGGAAATGCGTGACGGCGCTGCCGACGCTCTTCCCGGCCCGCGTCGCTTCGATCTTCGCTTCGTACCATCCCGGCGCCTTGGTCGGGATCGCCGCCGCGTACTGTCCGGCGTGTTCGCCGTCCCACGACATCGGCACGTCCGAGATCGTCCCGTCGGGCGCGGTGATCGTCGCCATCACCGCGGCGTCATTCAACTCCACGAACGAGGGATCGACGACGTTGGCGGTGAGCACCGCGCCTTCGCCTGGTTCGACGCGCTCGGTCGTCAGCGCCGGCTCAACTTGATCGGGCACGCCGTCGACCAGCCATCGCAGCAGCTGGCGCCAGTAGTTCTCGTGCGTGAGATCGTCGACGGCGATCGACGAGTGCATCTGCCACACCCACGAATCCTGCGGCAGGAACGCGAACGTCTTGCCGCGGCCGTAGCGCTGGAAGATCAGCATCGGGCGCTCGCCGCGCGATTCATCAGTGCCGGTGAGCAGCACCGTCGCGCCGGGCTTTACCGCGTCCACGCGATTCACGGCGGTCACGCGCGGCAGGCTGCTCCACTTGTCCGCGGATGCCTGCTCATTCGCGCCCAGCTGCGTCACCGCGGTCGCGGCTCCGGCACGCGTCGGTTTGATCGACAGGCGCATCACGGTGCCCTTCGGCTGCACCTTGCTGCGATCGAGCACCACCGGCAGCACGTCGGCGACCGCGGTTCCGGTCCAGCCGCCTTCGGCAAAGGCGCGCGGCCCGCCAAGCATCAGTAGTCCGCCGCCACGGCGATCGACGAACTCGGAAATCATCTTGAGCTGATCGCCGGTCATCGCCGCCGCTTCAAGGCTGCCGATGACGAGCGATCGATACGCGAACAGCTCCTCGCGCGTTTTCGGAAACGCGGCCACGAGCTCGTCGGGGCTGTCGACGCCCTGCCGCATGTACTTGTTGTCGGCCGTGCGGATCAGGCTGGTGACGATCAGGTTGTCGTTTTCGGGAATCGCGCGGCGGATGAACTTGTACTCGTAGCGCGGCTCACCCTCGAAGTAGAGAATCTTTTCCTTGCGATCGCGCACGTCGATCAATGCTTCACGCGCGTTGTTCTCGGTGACGAGCTCGCCCTGCTGCGGCGACACGCGGAAGCGCAGCACGCGCGGGCCGGCTTCGTTGACGGTGAACCGCACCGGAACCGATGCGGGCGTGCCCGCGTTCGGGAGCGAGACCTGCTGCGTGCTGACGAGCGTGCCTTCATCCTCGACGTCGAGCGTCACCTTCTGCCCGTCGAATCCCGATTGCGACAGCACGACGTCGACCATCAGCGTCGTGCCCTTGAGCGCGGTCTTCGGCGTGACGACGCGGCCGACCTGGATGTCTTTCGACAACGTCTCGCGTCCGACGCCGACCGTGAACACGGGCAGCCCCTCGGCCTTGAGTCCAAGAATCGCGTCGCCGAGCGCTGCATCCGCCGTGTCGGCGCCGTCGCTCACCATCACGAGACCGGCGACCGGCAGGCCGGCGAGCTCCTGGCGAACGCCGGACAACGCCGCGCCAAGACGCGATTGCGATCCGCCGAACGTCAGGTCGCTTTCCTGCGTCGTGCGAGTGGCGGCGCTGGAGAAGCGGAACACGCGCACCGTGAAGCGATCCGACAGCGCCTTGAGGAGGCCGCGATCCGCGGCGCCGAACTCGCTCTTCACGAACGATGCGCGCGGCTGGCCGTCGACATCGGCAATCTGCATGCTCCGCGAGTCGTCCAGCACGACGCCGAGAAAATTCTGTTGCGGCACGGCCGCGCGCACGACCAGCAGCGGCCGGAAGATGCAGATGAGGATGAGCGCGAGGACCGTCATCCGGATGACGGCGAGCGTGATGCGCTGTCCCGTTCGTCCCTGGCCTTTGCGATACGCGACCAGCGTCAGGCCAGCCGCGAGCGCAACGGCGCCCGCCGCGACGTAAGACCCCGTCGTGGCCGCGAACCGGAATTCCCCCTGACTGAAGACAACCGGGGACAACTCAAAGAAAAATCTAAAGAGGGCGTCGAACACGAATTTCTCGGAATAATACTTCGGTTACCATCCGCCAATGCCACAACTAACTCGGCGCTCGTGGATGAGTCTGTTTGCCGCCGCGCTGCCTGCCGCGCTCTCCGCTACGGCGGCGCCGCTCTCCGCTCAACAAGTCAGACGGCCGTCGGTGGTAAATGGCCGACGCTACCTCCAATACGACGTCTTCACCGACAAGCCGCTGGCCGGGAATCAGCTGGCGGTCTTTACCGAGACCGCGGGCCTCACCGCCGCCGAAATGCAGGCGATGACGCGCGAGACGAAATTCTCCGAATGCACCTTCGTCCAGCCCGCCGAGGCCGCCGGCACCGATGTGCGGCTGCGAATTTTCGGTCCGGCCAACGAGATGCAGTTCGCGGGACATCCCGTGATCGGCTCGACGTTCGCCCTCGCCGACGACGGCGTGATTGCGGCGGGGAGAAAAGAATTTACATTTGGCCTCGGCATTGGGCCCACGCTCGTCGAGCTCGAGTGGGCCACAGAAAGCGGAGACAGCGCAGATAAGAGGCCCCGGCTGCAGTTCGCGTGGATGACGCAGCAGAAGCCGGTATTCGGCCCCACGCTCAACGCGCCCACGGCGCTGGCCGGTGCGCTCGGCATCGATCCGTCGGCGCTTCGTCCCGGGCTCCTGCCGCAGGAAGTGAATTGCGGCTCCGCATTCTTCTTCGTGCCGCTGGTGTCGCGCGCCGCGGTCGATCAGGCAGTGGTCGACACGCGCGCCGCCGCCGCGATGTTCGAGGCGGCGAAGATCACGCGCCGCGGGCTCTTCATCTTCTCCACCGAGCCCGGCGCCGACGGCGCCACGTGCTACAGCCGCATGATGGGCGCGAACGAAGATCCCGCGACCGGGTCGGCGAGCGGCCCACTCGGTTGCTATCTTGTGAAGCATGGCCTGGTCCCCGCGGACAAGGCGGGATCAATAGTCAGCGCGCAGGGCGTGAAGATGGGCCGTCCGAGCCGCATCCACATCAAGATCGATCTCGCCGGCGGAGAAATCTCGCGGGTTCGAGTGGGTGGGACGAGCGTGCTCGTTGGCGAGGGCCGCCTCAGATCGTCGTGACACCAGGGCCACAGATGGCGCAGACAGCTCAGACAGGTTTTGTTTGATAGGATCTCGAAAAGGATCTAATTGCCGTGCTAGCTACTATCCCCGTCACGAAGACTTCGAGTTCGAGAATGACCCCGGAATTGCGCGACAGCGCGGCCTTCGGCGCCGTGTTCAGCGATCACATGCTCGTGGTCGACTGGAACAACGGCAAATGGGGCGAGCCGAGCATCGTCCCCTACGGCCCGCAGCCGATTCCGGCGGCGCCGTCGGTGGCGCACTACGGCCAGGGCATCTTCGAAGGCTTCAAGGCGTTTCCGCGGCCGAACGGCGGCGCGGTGCTGTTTCGTCCCGACGCCAATCACGCGCGCATGAACAACACGTGCCAGCGCATGGCGATGCCTGAAGTGCCCGCCTCGATCTTCGTCGACGGCTCGGCGGCGCTCGTGGCGCTCGATCGCAACTGGATCCCCGAGAAGGAAAACAGCGCGCTCTACATCCGGCCGGTGATGTTCGGCATTGGTGAAGTGCTGGGCGTGAAGCCGGCGG
Source organism: Cyanobacteriota bacterium (assembly GCA_019752015.1). Classification (GTDB taxonomy): domain Bacteria; phylum Acidobacteriota; class Vicinamibacteria; order Vicinamibacterales; family UBA2999; genus 12-FULL-67-14b. Next base: position 165,631 of record JAIEMQ010000044.1, read on the forward strand.
ATACGTTTCGCTTCATCATCGAGACGTGCCCGAGCGCGCCGTATTTCTCGGGCTCGGTGGACCTGATCGCGGAAGACGTTTACGTGCGCGCGTTCCCGGGCGGCACCGGCGCCGCGAAGTGCGGCGGTAACTACGCGGGCAGCATGCTCGCGGCAATCGAAGCGCAGAAGAAGGGCTTCCACAACGTGCTGTGGCTCGACGGCATCGAGCGCCGCTACGTGGAAGAAGCCGGCCTGATGAACGTGGCCTTCGTCATCAGCGGCACCGTCGTCACTCCGCCGCTGAGCGGAACGATTCTGCCCGGCATCACGCGCGACAGCGTGCTGACGCTGCTGCGCGATCTGCAGCTGCCGATCGAAGAGCGCCGCATCACGATCGATGAGGTGTTCGACGCGCACGCGAAGGGCACGCTGCAGGGTGCGGCCGGCATCGGCACCGCCGCGGTGATTGCGCCGCTCGGTCGCCTGCGCCACAAGGATCGCGAGATCACGATTCCGAAGATGGGTCCGGAGTCGCCGCTGATGAAGGCCGGCGCGGAGCTCGAAGGCATCCGATCGGGCAGAATCGCCGACCGCCACAACTGGCTTTTATCAATCTGATGAACTGATGATCTGTTGATCTTTTGATTTCAGATCAACAGGTCATCTGATCAACAGATCAACAGATCAACAGATCAACAGATCAACAGATCAACAGATCAACAGATCAACAGATCAACAGATTCCCATGCCGTATTTCGCATTGCACTACGACGTCGTCGACGACTTCGCCAACAAGCGGATGCCGTTCCGCCCGGCGAGCCCGCCGGCGCGCTGCTCGTCTTCCGCGGCGCCGAGAAATCCATCGCGGAAAATTTCGCGAAAGCCGATCCGTACGTGAAGGAAGGGCTCGTGAAGCACTGGACGGTGCGCCCATGGACCGTCGTCGTCGGACAGGACCCGTCGGAGACGCCGCCGGGTCTGCCACCCGCGAACTAGCGCTTCAACAACTCGTCGAGAGTGTGGACCTCGCCGTTCTTGATGACGGTCCGCACCTTCCTGGCATTCCTGATGTCGGCCAGCGGATCGTCCGTGACGATCGCGAGGTCGGCCAGCTTGCCCGGTTCGATCGATCCCAGGTTCGCGCCTTCGCCCAGCGCCTCGGCCGCGCGCAGCGTCGCGGTCTGAAGCACTTCGAACGGCGTCAGTCCGCTCTGCTGAAAGATCTCGAGCTCGGTGTGGTACAGCAGCGCGTACGGGAAGATCGGCGAGTCGGTGCCGGCGATCACCACGCCGCCACCCTTCACCACTTTGCGAACCAGCTCGCCCATCGGCTTCCAGACGTTCATCAGCCGATCGAAGTCCGACGACGGGATGTTCTTCGACAGCCGATCCATGTCGCGCACGATTGATTCCGGAAACAACGCGCGGAATCTGTCGTCAATCCGCGACGGATCGCGCGCAAGCATCAGCGGGAAAGTGCCGGCGGTGATGCCGATCGTCGGCGTGATCGTCATCTTCGACGCCGTGAGCAGGTCGACCACGTCCTGGTAGCTGCGATTGAGCTGCGACACCTTCGGTGAGTAGCCGCGGCGGCTGGTGCCGCGAATGTGCTCCACACCATCAGCGCCGGCCGCGGCCGCGGGGTATATCTCGTGAGACGTGACGGGCAGACCGTTGGCGTGCGCGAAGTCGATCACCTGTTTCTGCAGACGATCGTCGAGGCGCACGTAGGTCTTAATCAGGTCGTAACCAAGCTGCGTCGTTTTTGGCAGCTCCTGCGGCAATTGCCCGCCGCCGGCGAGCGGCACGCCGCCGGCGTAATAAATACGAGAGCCGTCAAACGGACCGCCGGTCGAGAACACTCGCGGACCGCGTCGAACACCTGACCCGATCGACTCCTTCATCTCGAGCGCTTCATAGCCGTCCGACGCGGGGTTGCGCACCGACGTGATGCCGTACGCCAGCCAGATGCGGCCGAGGCGTTCGCCGAAGTCCGGCGACAGGTGCGCGTGCATCTCGATCAATCCGGGCATCACGACGTCGTTGCCCGCATCGATCACGCGACCGGCATGCAGATCGCCGCGATGATCCGCGACCTGCTCGATACGATTGTCGCGAATGACAATGTCGACGTTGGTACGCAGGGTGGCCGTCTTGCCGTCGAACATGCGGCCGGCGTGCACCACTGTGCGGCCTTGAGGAATGTTGGGCTGCCAGGTGAGATTCACGGGAACGTCGGTGACGCGATTGTCGACGACGTCAACGAGTTTCAGGCCGCGCGGAGTCTGATACAGCAATCGCCGCGAGTCGGCGGCCCACGACGGGGCGTTGGCAAGCTCGTCGGAAATGCGCCGCGGTGCGGCAGTGACATCCCCGGTCGGCGTCGTGGGCATGACGTGCATCACGCCGTCCATGACGAATGCCATCTTCGATCCGTCGCGAGCCCAGACCGGGCCATCGTTCGTGCGCGTGCCGATCGAATGATGCTCGACGGGGTTCAGCTTCCTCGGCGCTCCACCTGTCGTGGACACCAGCATCAACTGATTGGTGCCTTCGCGGAACCGTGTTGAGTACGGCTGCAGCGTCGTGACGGCGATCCAGCCTTCGGGCGCCCACGTCGGCCGTCCGGTTTCGAACGTCCGGCCGTGCACCGGTGCGGGACGGCCGGTGATCGCGAGCGCCCCGTCGCGATCGATGTAGGCAATCTCGTTGCCGCGCGGCGCCCACGACGCTTTCCTCGCGTCGGAGGCCACCTTCTTGTCCGCGCCGCTGGCAATGTCACGCACCCAGAGATCGGTCGTGCCGTCGCGATCGGACGAGAAGGCGATCGAACGGCCGTCCGGCGACCACGTGGGATCGACTTCGACGAACCGATCGTTCGTCAGCTTGCGAGCCGAACCACCGATCGGCATCAGCCACAAGTCACCGAGGGCGATGAACGCGACTTGCGTTCCGTCTGGAGAAATGATCGGCGACGTGATGCCCCGGACCGGCTGCGCGCTGCGCGAATCGAAGTCGCGGACCAGCGTCTTGTAAGGTGTGCGCGTGAAGGAGATCGCCGCGGTGAACTCGATCGGCACGGCGTCGCCGCCCGCGATCCCCCGCGTCTTGATCTTGCCGTCTGCGGTGTAAAGGATTTCGGTCGGTGAAACCCAATGCGCGCGGAACGGGAAGACGTCCTCATCGCGCGTGATTTCCTTGCCGTCGATCAAGAGATTGCTGCGGTTGTTGGCGATGACGTTGAAGATCACTTTCGAGCCATCGGGCGACCACGACGGCGCTGACAGAGCTCCAGGCGCCGGCGCGATTGAACGCTCGCTCGCAGCCGCGGTGTCGATCGCCCAGATGCCGCGGCGATCCTCACGCTCGCTGACAAACGCGATCGTGGCGTTGACCGGCGAATACGCGGGGCCGTAGTCGTTGGCGGCGTTGTTCGTCAGTTGCCGGACGGCGCCGCCGGCCACGTCAAGATCGAAAATGTCGTAGTTGCCCGATCGATCCGACGAGAAGGCAATGCGAGTGCCGTCGCGCGACCATGACGGCTCGCGATCGTCGAACGGACCTGAAGTGAGCGCGCGCAGACCCGATCCGTCCGCGTTGATCACGTAGATGTGCCACACGCCGTCGGCGTAGCCCTGGAACGCGACGCGCCGGTTGTCCGGCGCCCACGCCGGCTGCCGCGCATCGAGGAATTCGTCGGTGATGCGCCTGGCCGGACCGCCGCTCGCCGGCAACGTCCAGAGACTGCCCTGCAGATCGATCACCAGCGTGCGGCCATCAGGCGACAGGGCCGCAGCCATGTTGGTGCCTTCACGCAGATTGATCAGAGTGGGCTTAACGGTGGGCGCGCGTTGCGATACCAGCGCGAGCGCGCCAAGGAGTGCGAATGCCGTGGTTTTCATGCCACGGGAAAATTACTACTGCTGTGCTCTTGATGCCAGCGTCTTTGCGATCACCTCGCCGTGGAATCGTCCGTTCTCGATGAACACCGTGCCGGTGCGCTTCCCCGCCAGTTGCCCGCCGGCAACGAACAGTCCCGGCACGTTCGTCTCGTACGTATCGACGTTGTATTTCGGCGACTGCGTGTCTTCATGGATCTCGACGCCGATCTTTCGCATGAATTCCGGATCAGCGCGATATCCCGTCAGCAGCAGCACCGCTTCCGCGGGCAGCGTCACGCCCGTATCGAGCACGACTTCACTCGCACGAATCTCGACCACGTTGGCGTTGAAGTGCGCGGCGATCGACCCCTCGTTGACGCGGTTCTGAATGTCCGGCTTGACCCAGTACTTCACTGACTCCCCGAACCCGGAGGATCGAATCACCATCGTCACGTGACCGCCGGCGCGATGAATCTCGAGCGCCGCTTCAACCGCCGAATTCTTGCCGCCGACGATGACGACGCGCTGACGCCAATGATGGTGTGCCTCTCGATAAAAATGCGAGACGTGCGGCAAATCCTCGCCGGGAACGTTGAGCATGTTCGGTTGCTCGTAATAGCCCAGGGCGAGGACGACATTCCGCGCTTCACGCGTCCGCGTGGCGCCGCGCGACGTGTGCGATTCGACAACGAAAGGCTGCCCGGGCCCGTCGGGCGGATGGACGGCGACGACCTTCTCGTAGAGAGAGACCTGTAACTGGAATGTGTCGACGACCTTGCGGTAATAGCGCAACGCTTCCGCCCGCGTCGGCTTGTCGAACGGCGTCGTCAACGGAATGCCGCCGATCTCCATGAGCTCAGGCGTCGTGAAAAACACCATGTTGATTGGAAACCGCGCAATCGCGTCCACGAGCGAGCCCTGCTCGATGACCTGATAGTCGAGATTGAAGTGCTTGCAGGCAATGGCCGTGGCGAGCCCCGAGGGACCGGCGCCGACAATGATGACGTCACGAACGGGCATGTCTCTCCGATTCTATCGGGGCTTGGGGCTTGGGGCTCGGGCTCGGGGCTTGGGGGTAAGATGCACCGATGCGCGAGCGAACACTCCTGCTTGTTGCGACGCTCCTGCTAAGCAGCACCCTCGCGAAGGGCCAGGCCCCAAGCCCCAAGCCCCAGGTCCCAAGCCCCAAGCCCCAGGCCCCAAGTCCCGTCTTCAGAGCCGGCGTTGAGCTGATTTCCGTCGACATCACCGCGCTCGACACGAACGGCCGGCCGGTCACCGATCTCACCGCCGCGGATCTTGAAGTCGAGATCGACGGCAGCAAGCGGCAGGTCTCGACAGTTGAATACATCCGCTCCGTCGATCCGCTTCGCGTCATCGGCGCGCCGGTCAAGGTCGTGGTCCCCGACGAGACGTTCTCATCATCGAACGCGAAAGGCGCACCGCGCGGCCGCCTGATCGTGCTGCTGATCGATCAGGGCAATATCCGCACCGGCGCGGCGCGCAGCGCGATGAACAGCGCCAAGAAGTTCGTCGACACGCTGACCCGCGAGGACCGGGTCGCCGTGATGGCCGTCCCGGGACCCGGTGAGCTCGTCGACTTCACGACCGATCACGACAAGGTCCGCGAAGCGCTGTTGCGTGTGGTCGGCACGGCCGGCGTGGTGAAGTCGCGTTTCAACCTGTCGATGACGGAAGCGATGGCGATTTACCTGCACAGCAACGTCCAGATGGCGTCGGAGGTGATCCTGCGCGAGTGTGTCGGGGCGGCCGCGGCGCCGGAACTGGAACGCTGCGAGCGCGAGGTCGAGCAGGACTCGGCGGAGATCGTCAACGAGATCCGCCATCGCACGCAGGATTCGGTGCACGGCATGCGCGCGGTGCTGCAAGGCCTTGCGGCGTTCGAAGGACCAAAGTCGGTGATCCTGATCTCCGAAGGTCTGATCTTCGAAGGCCTCGGCTCGGAAGCCGATGACCTCGCCTCGATTGCCGCGGACGCGCGCGCCACGCTCGACGTGCTGATGCTCGACGTGCCGATCTTCGACGCCTCGCAGTCGCGGCGGCCGACCACGCCGCGTGAAGATCGCAACCTGCAGGTCACCGGCCTCGAGCAGGTCGCGGGCGCGGCGCGCGGCGAGCTGTATCGCATCAATGTCAGCGCGGACTTCGCGTTCGATCGCATTTCGCGATCGATCGACGGTTACTACCTGCTCGGCGTCGAGTCGCGCCCCGACGATCGCAACGGCCGGCGCCATCGCATCGGCGTGAAGTCATTGCGGCGCGGCGTGACGATTCGCTCGCGCCGCAGCTTCGTGACGGCAATCTCCGCCCGCGCCACCACACCGGCCGACGCGGTCAGCCGCGCCATCAAGTCGCCGCTGCCGATCAACGATCTGCCGCTCAAGATCGCGACGTGGACCTACAAGGAGCCAGGCGGCAACAAGGTCCGCGTCCTGTTCGCCGCGGAAGTCGAGCGCCTCGTCGACCAATCACTCGACTACACCGTGGGCATCGCCGTCGTGAACAAGCATGGCCGCGGCGTCGCGCCGCCGGTGGAATTGAAGAAGCTCGTCGCCAAGGCCGGCGATCCCGGCACCGCGGTCTACTCCGGCATGCTGCAGGTCGACCCGGGGCAGTACCGCGTCATCCTCTCGATGGCCGACAGCGAAGGACGCGTCGGCAGCGTCGCGCGCAACGTGACGGCGTTCCAGATGGACGGCCCCGGCATCTCGATGGGCGATCTCGTCGTCGGCGGATTTGCCAGCGGCGAAAAGGCGGCGCTCGAACCGGCGATCGAGCCGATCGTCAGCGGCGCCATGGCGGTGTTGATGGAAGCGTATTCGACGTCGCCGGTCTCGGCGATCGACGCGACGCTCGAAATCCTGGTCAACGAGGACAGCGCGCCGCTCGCCACGGTGCCGATGCGGATCAGCGCGGGTCAATCCGCCGAGATCGCCACCGTCACCGCGCAGTTCAACACCACGGTGTTGCCGCCGGGCCGCTACCTCGCCCGCGGCGTGCTGCGGCAGGGCGGCAAGCCACAGGGCCACATGATCCGTCCGTTCCGAATCGTGGCGGACGCGTCGACCACCGCGGGCGGTACGGCCCCGGCCGCGATCATGCCACAAGAGGTCGCGATGGTGTTGCTCGGCGGCCTCTCGAACTTCGATCGCAAGGAGCTCCTGGCGCCGGCGATGCTGACGTCGATGTTCGCGATCGCCGACGCGCGGGCGGCGGGCTCGAAGGCGGCCGTCAAGGAAGCACGCGGCGGCGATCTGGGCGGCGCCGCAATGACGGCGCTCGGCGAGAACGATCAGGTGCTCGCCTTGTTCCTCAAAGGACTCGAGCTCTACCAGGCCGGGCAGCTCGATCGCGCCGCTGTGCAGTTGCAGAACTCGATGCAGATGGCGCCGACGTTCGCGCCGCCGCGGCTGTTCCTCGGCGCGTCGCTCGCGGAAGCGAATAGACACAAGGAGGCCGCCGGCCTTTTACAGAGCGCGGCAACGTCTTTTGCCCAGCCTCCGGCGGGCGCGTCACCGAATGCGGCGATCGCTCGCATTGCGGGTGAGGAATGGATCAAGGCCGGCCAGCCGGCGCTGGCGATCACGCCGCTGGAGCTGGCGGTGCAACAGCCGAATGCCGATGCGCGCTCGAGGAAGACGCTGGGCATTGCCTACGTTCTCGCCGGCCGCGCCGGCGAGGCAGCGACGGTGCTGTCCTCGTATCTCGAGACGAACGCGACCGACGGCGCTGCCCTGCTCGCCGCGATCTTCAGTACGTACGCTCGCCACCTCAATGGACCGCACGCCGCGTCGCTCGCCGCCGATCGCGCGAACGTCTCGAAGTGGTCGAAGGCATATGCATCAACAAAGGGCCCGATGCAGCCGCTCGCCGATGCATGGGTCAAACACGTGCAGAGCCTGAAATAGGAGTCGAAGTAATGATCCGAAGAGTTCTCATCGCGACGCTGATCATCAGCGCGACGGTTGCCGCGCCGCAGGCGGAAGACAAACGGCTGATCACCGAGACCGATATCATGAAGTTCGTCTGGATTGCCGAGGGCCAGATCTCGCCGGACGGCAGGCAAGTGGCCTTCACACGCGTGGTGATCAACGAGAGCAAGGACGACTACGAGACCTCACTCTGGCTCGTCGCCGCGGACGGCTCCGCCGCGCCGCGGCCGCTCACCGCCGGCACGCGCGACAGCAGCCCGCGCTGGTCCCCCGACGGCAAGACACTCGCGTTCGTGCGCTCGCCGGAAAAGGACGGCAAGCCGCAACCCGCGCAGCTCTTTGTGCTCGCGTTCGATGGCGGCGAGGCACGGCCCGTCACCGATCTTGCCCGCGGCGCCGGCGCGCCGGCGTGGTCGCCGGACGGCCGGCGGATCGCCTTCAGCAGCTCGATGAAAGACGGCGACACCGCCACGCCCACGCCGCCGAAGAGCGACGTCCGCGTCATCACGAGCGCCGTGTATCGGGCCAACGGCGGCGGCTGGAACGATCCGGATCGCCCCTCGCATATCTGGGTCACCGACGTGAAAGCCGGCAACGAGATCGCCAAGGCGACGCAGCTGACGAGCGGCAAGTACTCGGAGGGCGGGCACGCGTGGGCGCCCGACGGCTCGAAGATCTATTTCGCGTCGACGCGCGTTGACGACCCGTACTACTTGCAGAGCGACTCCGACTTGTATTCGGTGCCGGCCACCGGCGGCAGCATCGTCAAAGTGGCAAGCATCAACGGCTCGATTGGCAATCCACGCCCATCACCGGACGGCAAATGGATTGCGTTCAGCGGCACGCTCTACGGCACGCCTGAGCGATCGTACGATCAACCCGATCTGTTCGTCGCGGCGGCAGACGGCACCGGCACGCCGCGCAACCTCACCGACAAGTACGACTTCGATATCGGGGGCGGCATCGGCGGCGATCAGCGCGCGCCACGCGGCGGCGGGGCCGGCGGCGCCATCTGGTCGTCAGACGGCAAGTCGATCATCACCGTCGCGGGGGAACAGGGCTCCGCGAACCTGGTGCGCATCGACGTCACGAGCGGCAGCGTCACGCCCGTCTACAAAGGCGCGCACACCGTCCAGGCCTACACCGCCACCCCGGATGCGAAGACCATCGTCGCCGTGCGATCGACGGGCACGGAGATCAACGACCTGTTCGTGGTCGACACGGCCTCCAGCGCCAGCGCGCGCCAGATCACGCGCGTCAACGACGCCTTGTTCAAGACCATCAAGTTGATCGAGCCGGAAGAAGTCTCGTGGACCAGCTTCGACGGCAAGCGCATCCAGGGTTGGGTGCAGCATCCGCCTGACTTCGACAAGTCGAAGACCTACCCGTTCGTGCTGCAGATCCACGGCGGCCCCCACTCCGCGTATGGCAATGTCTTCACGCACGAATTTCATTTCCTCGCGGCGAAGGGTTACGTGGTGCTTTATCCGAACCCGCGCGGCAGCAGCAATTACGGTCAGGACTTCGGCAACATCATCCAGTATCGATACCCGGGCGACGATTACAAGGATCTGATGGCCGGCGTGGACATGATGACCAAGCGCAGCTACATCGACAGCAAGCGCATGGGCGTGATCGGCGGCAGCGGCGGCGGATTGCTGACCAACTGGACGATCACGCAGACCGATCGGTTCGCGGCAGCGGTCTCGCTCCGCTCGATCGCGGACTGGTCCGGCTTCTGGTACACCGCAGACTTCACGCTCTACACGCCGTCCTGGTTCCGCAAGGCGCCCTGGGAGGATCCCGCCGATTTCATGGCGCGGTCGCCCATCACTCACGTCGCGAAAGTGAAGACGCCGTTGATGTTGATCGACGGTGATGACGATCTGCGGACGCCGCCGAGCGATGGCGGCGAAATGATGTTCCGCGCGTTGAAGTACTTGAAGGTTCCGACCGTGATGGTGCGCTTCCCCGGCGAAACGCACGAGCTCTCGCGATCGGGTAAGCCGAAGCATCGCGTCGAGCGGCTGCAGCACATCCTCGGGTGGTTTGATAAGTATCTGCAGGGAAAGAACGTCGGCACTTACGACGATCGACAGTAAGCTGGACCCTTGGCGGACAGACCGATGCATCATCGCGGCTGGGCTCTATGGCTGGTGGTTGCGGCACTAGTGATACCGAACGGAACCCAGGCGGCGGAGACTGGCTTCCTGGATCGCGTGGTCACGTCGGGCGGCAGGAATCATCGATACCAGGTCTATGTGCCGGCGGAGTACGACTCGTCACGGCGATGGCCCGTCGTGTTGTGGCTTCACGGCGCGGGCACCCAGGGCTCCGACGGATTGTTGCCGACCGCGCGAGGCGTGGGTGATTACATCCGCCAGTACCGTGGTGATTTTCCAGCGATCGCGGTTTTTCCGCAGGCCCCACCGGGGCGCAACTGGATTGAATCCGACGTCGAGGCGCTTGCCATCATGACGCTCGATCGGACGCTCGCCGAGTTCAGCGTTGATACCGACCGCATATCGGTGGTCGGTTATTCGATGGGTGCCGTCGGGGCCTACCGCATTGCGTCCCGATGGCCGGAACGGTTTGCGGCCCTGGTCGCAATTGCGGGACGAGCGGAAGTCAGCAAGCTATCGCCGCAACTGGAGCAGGCGGATCGAGAGCTACACCCTTACGTGAACGCCGCAGATCCATTTGCGGCGCTGGCCGACCAGCTGAAGCCGATGGCGGTCAGGTTGTTTCACGGAGAGAACGACTCGACAATCGAGGCCGAACAGTCGCGCAAATTGTTCGCGGCGCTGCAGCGAGCCGGCGCGCGAGATACCGAATTCGCGGGCGTCGACCACAACGCCGCCCCGGACAAGGCGATCTTCGAGAGCGGACTGTTCCCGTGGCTGCTCGCGCAGAAACGCGGCGGCTGAAACCCTACGACGTGGCGCGATAACGATCAGCCAGGTCGCGCATCTCGGCGTTCTCGAAAGTCCTGCGGCGCAGTCCCTGCCGCTGTGCTTCGAGCATCGCGCGACCGATGTCCGTGTTCATGATGTAGGTCCCGCGAAACGGCTTGAAGATCAATCGCAGCAACGGCCGCAGCACGATCGTCAATCGCGGCTGAGAAGCCGCCGGCTCGCCGTCGATCATCGCGGGGGGATAACACGGCGCATCGAACTGGTCCATCAGATCGCGCTCCGCCTCGCCCTTCACTCTCGCCCACATCCATCGGCTGTTGACGTGCGCGCGGCCGCCGCTCAAGTAGTGAAACGTTGCGCCCGGACTCTTCTCGCGCAGCATCTTTGCCGCGGCCAGCGGGAAGCGCTGGTGAATGCGCCGATAGTCGGCCTCATCAGGCACCTGCGATACGGACGCGCCAAGACAAAAAAAGCAGGCCTCGACCCCGGCGAACGCGTTGGCGATCAAGGAGTACTGAAGATAATCGCCGTGAATCACTTCGCGCAGTTTTGGATCGCTCACACCTGTCGTGCGACGAACGAAGGCGCGCACTTCGGTGACGTCAGGCGCGGCCAGGCACGCTTGCAGCACGCCGCCGCCGGCAAGGCCGGTCGCTCCGAAGAGAACAACATTCATAGTGATGTGGTGACAGACACTTGGAGCTACCAGAGCGTCTGAATCGTATAGCGAGCAATCACACCTGTTGCGAGAGCAACGGCCACGCTGGCAAGCGAACCGATCAAAAAGTATTCGGTTAGATCGCGACTCTTCTCGAAGTCCCTTGAGCGGATCAGGCCTTTTGCTGCAACGATAAAGCCGAGCGCCTCGTAACTTCCGGCAACAATCACGACAAATAAAACCGCACGTTCAAGACCGCCAATCCACAGCCCGCGTTTTAGTTCGGTTGCATCTGGTGCCGTACCTGCGTGAGTCGGAACGCCGCTACCCGAAAGGATCCCGCGAACGACGTAAGTGCCTCCGTGAATTGTGAAGATGAACAAAGCCGCGACTAGGCAAGCAACCTCAGTACGGCCGTTGACGATGCCTAGATCGAAGGCGGCCCTCTTTATCTCCGCTGATTGAAATTGCACCACACCTGCACTGAGCACCGCAAAACTACCCGTCACCAGAAGTTCACGCTCCCAGAGGCGCCAGTGCGGATTCAGGTTTCGTGCGATACAGAGCACTGCTGACGATACGGCAAAAGTAGCGGCTATTGAGGGAGCAGCGGAAACCCAAAGGACGATTAGTGCAAACGCGGCCGTTAACGCAACGGTCATCAGAAGGTTATTCAAATCATCGAGCGTACTGCGAGCTATCGAGCCCAGTGGACGTTTGTCCAGGATTAGGTAATGACTCAGCATCCAGAAGAGCATCAGATGCGCCCAAAGCAGCCATGGCGTTCCTTGGGGAATTACTGTATTACCCATTCAATGTCGCCACCTTGAGTCCCTGACGCCAAGCGGCCTCGACGCGGCGATAAGTATCCCATCCCGCGGAAACTGCGCGCTCGGAAACAGCTTGTCTCGTTATTGCCAAACGAGCCGCGGCCTCGCCCTGGGTAAAACCCCGCCGCAATAGATCAACGACTTCTTTTTGCCGATCGGTCCAATTCGTGCGCATGTGGTGCAGGGACTGCGCAAACCCTGTCAGTATTTCGTCGTGGACTCCAAAACCACTGAACACGCCGCCCAAGAGTTTCTCTTGACGGGCTGCTGTGATCGCCGCGCGTGCCGCGTGGAGAACAGGACCGTCGATATTCAAGGCGGCGGCCTGCAATTTCGTATGCAAAATTCCAAAGCCGATCCCGAAACGAATCTCGCGTGCTTGGTACCGCTTTTCGACGGTCCAAATCAGCTCAGGAATCACTTCGGCAGTGAGTAATAGGCCTTGAAATTCATCACCAATCGTGACGGCGAACTTGGAAGCAATGTCCTGCTTAAAAGTCCGATTCAGCTCATTGATTAGACGGCTGAATTGAGTCTGCGCAGAAGCACGTACCGCAGGTTGTAATTCCCGCGAATGAACCATGTCACCGATTAACGCAATAAAGCGCTGGGACCGCTTCGTCCGCATGTCAAGATAATAGCCTTGCTACAGCGTCTGTCAAGGCAAAAACCTTGCTTAGAGTTAAAGCAAGGTAAATACCTTGCATAACTAAGGAGCAACCGCTTTATCGGTGGCGTACAGCCCCTTGTCGATAACCGCAAACGCTTCCGCCAGCTCCGCTTCGGTGATGCACAGCGGCGGATTGGTGAAGAACCCGTTCCAGCGCACGAACGTGTAGAGGCCTTCCTCACGGAAGAACCTCCCGAGCGCCTGCATTTCCGGCGACGTGCCGTTGAACGGCGCCAGCGGCTCCATCGTCTTGCGGTTCTTCACGAGCTCGACGATGCCGAACAGGCCGATCGAGCGGACCTCGCCGACGCACGGGTGCTTCGACTTCAGATCCTCGAGCATGCCGCGCATCACGTTGCCCATCTTCTTCGCGCGCTCGATCAGCCTGTCCTCTTCATACACGGCGATCGTCGCCAGCGCCGCTGCACACCCGAGCGGATGGCTGTTGTAGGTGAGGCCGCCGTAGAAGACCTTGTCCTTGAAGTGATCGGCGATCTTGCGGCGGATGCCGACCGCGCCGAGCGCCACGTACGCGCTCGTCAATCCCTTCGCCATGACGAGGAGGTCCGGCACGACCTTCCAGTGATCGATGGCGAACCACTCACCCGTTCGCCCGAATCCCGACATCACTTCGTCGCAGATCAGCAGGATGCCGTGCTTATCGCAGAGCGCGCGCACGCCTTCGAGATAGCCGTCGGGCGGCACGTGAATGCCGTTGGTGCCGGTGACGGTTTCCATCAAGAACGCCGCGATCGTCTGCGGCCCCTCGAGCATGATGACCTCTTCGAGCTCGGCCAGCGCATCGGCGCCAGAGAGTGTGCCACGCTGGGGTCCGTGATACGGATGCGGCACGTGGATGATGCCGGGCATGCCGGGCTCCATCGCCCAGCGGCGCGGATCGCCGGTCGCCGTCAGGCTCGCACCGGTGCCGCCGTGATACGAGCGATAGCGCGCCAGGATCTTGTGGCGTCCGGTCGCGAGCCGCGCGATGCGAATCGCGTTCTCGTTGGCTTCGGCGCCGCCGTTGGTGAAGAAGAAGACGTCGATGTCGCCGGGACAGATCTGCGAGAGCTTCTGTCCGAGCGTGGCTCGGACCTCGGTCGCCATGAACGGGTTCGCATACGCCAGCACCGCGGCTTGATCCTGGATCGCCTGGATCACGCGCGGATCGCCATGGCCGATGTTGACGCACATCAACTGGCTGTTGAAGTCGATGAAGCGCTTCCCTTCCGGCGTCCAGAAGTAGATGCCTTTCGATCTCGCGACCGGAATCGGATCGACGTGCGCCTGCGCCGACCACTCGTAGAGCGAGTGCTGTTTCGAAAGCGCCACCATCTCGGGGCCGGTCAGGCCGGTTTCAAGTCTTGTCGTCATAGGTTCGCCAATCTCAACACCGCGAGTGCCAACACCTTCGTGCAGCTGACGATGTCGTCGATGCTGCAGTATTCATCAGGCTGATGCGCCATCGCCAGCTCGCCGGGGCCGTAGGCCACGCAGTGCGGGACCCCGGCAATGCGCGCCACGTGTTTCTGATCATACGTGCCCGGGCTGGCCACCAGGCTGGCTTTTCGGCCGGTCACCTGCGCGATGGCGTCGGTGAGCGCGCCAATCAGCGGCGCGTCCTCCGGCGCGCGCGTCGGCTCGAAGATCAGCCGATCCTCGATCGAGAACTTCACCGACGGCATGCGCGACTGCGCCTTCTGCACCAGCGCCGCGATCTCGCCGCGCGTCTGGTCGAGCCCTTCTTCGAGCAGAAAGCGGCGATCGAACACGGCCCGGCAACGATCCGCGACGCATGGACTCGGAATTTCATCAACCGGCTGGCCGCCGTCGATGCCGTTGATGTTGATGGTCGCGTAGCGCGATCCTTCGGGCACCACCGGCATCGCCGTCATGCGCTGCGCCAGCGCCGGCCCGAGCTCGTCGCGCACCAGATCGAGGAAATGTGACATGCCTTCGATCGCGTTGACGCCGAGATACGGCATGCTGCCGTGCGCGATGCGTCCTTCGGTGATCACCTCGAACCAGTAGACGCCGCGGTGACCGATGCACACGCGATCGACGCCGAACGGTTCGGGAATGATCACGGCCCGGGTGCGCTCGCGCGAGAGCCAGCGATTTTCCGCCAGCCACGCCACGCCGGCAAAGCCGCCGCTCTCCTCGTCAACGGTGCCGCTCACTTCAATCGGCAGCGTATGGCCGACGCCGGAGCGGCGAATCGCCTCGGCGGCGAACACGGCTGCGGCAATGCCGGCTTTCATATCGCACGAGCCCCGTCCATACAACTTGCCGTCGGCGATCTCGCCGCCAAACGGATCGCGCGTCCAGCCGAGACCGACCGGGACGACGTCGAAGTGGCCGTTGAGATGAATCGCCGGGCCTTGCGCCGATCCGCCCTGGCGCCCGACGACGTTGATGCGCGGATGCTCCGGCGTGTGTTCCAGCCGCCCCACCGCCGGTAACAGCTGCACATCGGCGCCGTGCGCGCGCAGCTGGTCACCTATCAGCGCCGCGCATGTCTCGTATTCGTCGCCCGGAGGATTGATGGTAGGGATGCGGACCAGCCGCGCCGCGAGGTCGGTGATTTCCTCGCGCGCGCGATCGACTTCGGCCAGCACACGATCGATTTGCACGCCGTCATCGTATAACGACGCAGCCTGCCTCGCCGGAGCGCGCCGCGCGAAGGCGGGCTCGGATATCATTCGTTGCTGGAGACACCATGAAGGTCATCACCTCGTTCGCCCTGATCGTCGCGTTGTCCGCGCTCATCCACGCCCAGTCGACGCCGGCGGCGAACACCACGCTGACCGCGGTGCCGGGCATCAAGGTCGGTCATCACACGCTCACCGAGCGGCCGACCGGGTGCACGGTGATCCTCGTCGACGGCGACGGCGCGGCGGGCGGCGTGTCGCAGCGCGGCGGCGCGCCCGGTACGCGGGAAACCGATCTGCTCGATCCGTCCAACATGGTCGACAAGGTCAACGCCGTCGTCCTCGCGGGCGGCAGCGCGTTCGGACTCGAAGCGGCGACGGGCACGGTGAAGTGGCTCGAAGAGCACAACATCGGCTGGCCGACCGGAGTCGCTCGCGTGCCGATCGTTCCCGCCGCGATCCTTTTTGATCTGCCCGTTGGCGGCCAGCCGAAGATCAGGCCAACCGCGGATTGCGGATATCGCGCCGCGGGTGCGGCATCGACTGCACCGGTTGCTGAAGGCACCATCGGCGCCGGCGCCGGCGCTACCGTCGGCAAGTCCGGCGGCGGCGGCCGATCGATGAAGGCGGGCATCGGCAGCTACAGCATCACGCTGCCGAACGGGTTGAGCGTCGGCGCGATCGTCGCGGTGAACGCGGTCGGCGACATCATCGATCCCGATACCGGCCGTGTCGTCGCCGGCGTTCGCAATCCCGATGGCACGTTCGCCGACGCGCGCAAGATCCTGCGCTCGGGCCAGACCGGACAAGGCGCGCGACCGGGCGAGAACACGACCATTGGCCTCGTTGCAACCAACGCGCGGCTGACGAAGACGCAGGCGCGGCGGATGGCATTGATGGCCGATGACGGCTTCGCGCGCGCCATTTATCCGTCGCACACGACGGGCGACGGCGATACGGTGTTCGCACTCGCCACCGGTCAGTGGACCGGCGAGCCGAACCTGACGCAGATCGGCGCGCTCGCCGCCGATGTGATGGCGCGCGCGATCGTTCGCGCGGCAACGGAAGCGACGGGCCTTCCGAATCTTCCCGCAGCCCGCGACCTCAAAAAATGAAACACCTGTTCAGTCTTGAAGGCAAATCCATCGCGGTCATTGGCGCGGGCTCCGGCATCGGCCAGGCCTGCGCGATCGGCGCGGCGCAGCAAGGGGCATTCGTGTCCTGTTTCGATCTGAAAGCGGATACCGCGGCGCAAACGGCGGCGATGATCACGAAAGACGGCGGCCAGGCGGCCGCCGGGGCGATCGACATCACCAACGCCACGTCGGTCAACGACGCGATTGTCGAAGCGGCGTCACATCACCATCGTCTCGACGGCGTGGTGTGCACGCCTGCGATCAACGTCCGCAAGCCGATCCTGAAATACAGCGGCGACGAATTCGATCGCGTGGTGCAGGTCAATCTGCGCGGCAACTTCAACGTGCTGCAATCGGCCGGCTGGCTGATGGTGCCGCAGGGCTTCGGCAGCATCGTGCTGTTCTCGTCGATCCGATCGATCGTCACCGAGCCCGGCCAGTCGGTGTATTCAATGACCAAGGCCGGCATCCTTCAGCTCGTCAAGACGGCGGCGACCGAGTGGGGCACCAAAGGCGTGCGCGTCAACGCGGTCGGTCCGGGCGTGATCGAAACGCCGCTGACCGCGCCGATCAAACAGAACCCCGAGTGGTACAACGCCTACGCGATGAAGAACCCGATGAACCGCTGGGCGCAGGCGTCGGAAATGGCGGGGCCGACAGTGTTTCTGTTGTCGGATGCGGCCAGTTACATCACGGGCACCATCCTCTATGCCGACGGCGGCTGGCTGGCCGCCGACGGACGATTCACACCCCCAGGAATGTAAGTCTGAATTTTTCGACCGGAGGTTGCCGATGAAACGCGTCGTGACCATTGCAGTCATCCTCACCATCCTCGCGCCCGCGTGGGTGCGGGCACAGGCCACCGGCCAGATCAACGGCGTGGTGACCGACGCGTCGGGCGCGCTGCTGCCTGGCGTTACCGTTGAAGCGACGAGCGATGCGACCGGCGCAACGCGATCGGCGGTCACCGGCACCGATGGTCTCTACACCATTCCCCTGGTGCCGCCAGGTGTCTACACGGTCAAGGCCACGCTGCAAGGCTTCCGCACCTCACAGCGCGACGCCGTTCGCGTCACGGTCACCGAAACGGCGCGCGTGGCGTTTCAACTCGAAGTCGGCCAGTTGAGCGAAACGATCACGGTCACCGCGGAAGCGACGCTCGTCGAGACCAGCAACGCCACGCATGGCATCGTCATCGACGAACAGAAGGTCGTCGACCTGCCGCTCAACGGGCGCAACTTCACGCAGCTCGGCACGCTGATCCCCGGCGTCGTTGCGCCGCCGGGCGGCCTCGGCGGACAGTCGGGCGATGCGACCCCTGGCGGATTCGGCAACGTCACCGGCGGGTTCAACGTCAACGGCATGCGCAACCAGTCCAACAACTTCCTGATGGACGGCGCCACCAACAACGACACTTTCAACACCGGCTTCGTGCTGCGGCCGCCGCCGGACGCGATCCAGGAATTCAAGATCCTCACGCACGCGTTCTCGGCCGAGTACGGACGCAACGCCGGCTCGGTGGTCAACGTCGTGACCAAGTCCGGCAGCAACACCGTTTCGGGCGCGGCCTGGGAGTTCAATCGCAACGACGCGCTGAACTCGCGTAACTATTTCGCTCCGCAAACACAGCCGAAGCCGGAGCTGAAGCAGAACCAGTTCGGCGGTGCCTTGGGCGGGCCGTTGATGCGCAATCGCCTGTTCGGGTTCGGCTTCTACGAGGGCTATCGCAACCAAAGCGGCACGACCAGCAACGTCGTCGTCTTGTCGGAGGCGCAACGCCGCGGCGATTTTTCCGCGAATGCGGCGATCCGTGATCCGCTGACCGGCCAGCCCTTCCCCGGCAATATCATCCCGTCGACTCGCATCAGCGCCGCCGCGACGCAGCTGCTCAACGAGTTTGTACCGCTGCCGAACTCGCCCGGCAATCGCTACATCGTGTCGCCGACCATCAGGGATTCACGCGATCAGTTCGGCGGGCGCGTCGACGTTCAGATGGGATCGCGCCAGTCGATGCTGGTGCGCTATATGCGCAGCGCCACCGATCGCGCGACCCCGAAGATCATTGCGCCGGTCGATCAGCGCGCGCTCGCCACGCTGCAGGACGGATTGATCTCGCACAACTTCGTGATCAGCGCGCGCATCATCAACCAGGCGCGCTTCTCGGTCAATCGCATTACCGCGAACCCGGCAGTGACGAGCGGTCTCAACCCGCGCAATTACGGAATCAATTTCGCCAACACCAACCCGATCGCGGCGGGCCTGCCGTCGATCGTCGTCACCGGATTCTTCGGCGGCGGCAACGCGGCGCTCGGCGATGCGCAGCAGCCGTTCGTCGATCGCGTCAATCACGTCTGGCAGGCGGCGGATGATCTGACGTGGATCGCCGGACGCCATTCGATGAAACTCGGCGTCGACGTTCGCCGCGAGGCCATGCGCATCGCGTTCATCAATCGGCCTAACGGCGATCTGACATTCAGCGGCGGCATCACGGGCAACGCAGCCGCTGATTTCCTGCTTGGCCTTCCCGCGCAGGCGCGCGCCACGACGCAGCAAGCTGTTCAGGACGGCTATGGATGGCTGTTCGCGGGCTACGCGCAGGATGAATTCCGCATCACCTCGCAGTTGACGCTCAATCTCGGCGTCCGCTATGAGCTGCCGACGCCGTTCATCGACAAGAACGATGCGATCACCGGGTTCGTGACCGGCATGCAGTCCACGAAATACCCAGCCGCGCCGCGCGGCCTCGTCTATCCGGGTGATCCCGGCATCGGTCGCGGCATCGTGCCGACCGACAAGAACAACATCGCGCCGCGCGTGGCGGTCGCGTGGGATCCGAACGGCGACGGCCGCACCAGCATTCGCGGCGCCTTCGGCATCTTCTACGACGCGCTGGCCGGCCAGGGCGACTTCTTCCAGAGCGGCGTGCTGTCGCCGCCGTTCACGCCGCTGATCGAATTGAACACGCCGACGCCGATCACGCTGGCCGATCCGCTCGCGGCCGTCGCCGGCCCGCCCAATCCGTTCCCGCCGGCGCTGACGATCATCGGCTGGGGCGATGCGTTCAAATCGCCGTACGCGCGGCACTTCAATGCCGGCGTACAGCGGCAGTTGTTCGCGCGCGTCGGCGCCGAAGTGTCATACGTCGGATCGCGCGGCTACAACCTGCCGATGTTCATGGAGATCAATCCGGGTGTCTACACCCCTGGTCAAACGACGGCCGGCGCACGGTTGATGCCGGCCTTCGCGCTGGTGCGGCCGACCTTCCCGGTCGCGAGATCGTGGTACGACTCGCTGCAGACCAGCGTGCGCATGCTGCCGACGCGCGGCCTCAACTTCCTCGCCAGCTACACGCTCGGCAAGACCACCGATCATGTGTCCGGCCTGAACATCGGCGGCGAGGCGCGGCCGGTGATGCCGGTCACGCAGGGCGATCAAGCGAGCATCGAGCGCGCGCTCGCGTTCGAAAAAGGTCCGGCGTTGTTCGATGCGCGGCATCGTTTCGTGGTGAGCTTTGGCTACGAGCTGCCGGCACTCGAGCAGTCATCGGCCTTCGTGCGTCACCTCGTCGGCGGCTGGCAGTTGAACGGCATCTATCAGGCGCAAACCGGGTTCCCGCTCACCGTCACCCGTGGCGCCGTGCTCGACATCCGCTACATGACGAACCGTCCGGACATCACTGCCGGCTGCGATCCCAACGACGGCCCGAAAACGACCGCGCAGTGGTTCAACACGTCCTGCTTCACGCCGCTCACCCTCGCGCAGACCGGTGAACGACCCGGCAATGCCGGACGCAACACGATTCGCGGCCCCGGATTCCAGCGCACCGATCTGTCGATCTTCAAGAACTTCGATTTCGCCACGCGTCATCGCGTCCAGCTGCGCATCGAAGGATTCAACATCTGGAACCAGGCGCGCTTTGGACAGCCCAATGGCACGTTCGGCGGTGCGACGTTTGGACAGATCACCACGGCGGAGGACGGCCGCGTGATTCAACTTGGCCTCAAGTACATCTTCTAGACGCACGTTCTTGCAGCAGCTCGGTGGCCTGGCGGCAATCGCCCAGGCCCCGGGCCTCGTCACTGCCGATCGCACCCGCCCGGTGATCGATGCCGGCGTCGCCGCCGGTCCAACCGGCCGCGACGGCGCGATCATCTGGGCGCACGCCGATCGACCGTCACGCATGACGGTCGAATACACCACTGCGTCGTCGTTCGCGAACCTGAAACGTGTGCGCGGATCAATCGCGACAGCCGCAACGGGATTGACGGCACGCGCGCGCATCGGCGATCTCCGCGCCGGCCAGGACATCTTCTATCGCGTGATCCTCGAGGACGTTTCCGGCGGGCGCACGATGAGCGCACCAGTCGAAGGCCACTTCCGCAGCGGGCCCGTCAGCGGCAAGGCAGTTCGCATCGTGTGGACCGCCGATGTCTGCGGACAGGGCTGGGGCATCGATCCGGCGCGCGGCGGCATGCAGCTGTTCAAGACGATGGCTGATGCGAACCCGGATTTGTTCGTCCACGTCGGCGACACGATCTATGCGGACGGTCCGCTTCGCCCGGAAGTCACGCTTGACGACGGCACGGTGTGGAAGAACATCGTCACGCCGGCGAAATCGAAAGTCGCAGAGACGCTCGACGAATACCGAGGCTGTCATCTGTACAACCGCCTCGACGAGCACTACCGGAGATTTCAGTCCAGCGTCGCGCAAGTCGTGATGTGGGACGATCACGAGGTCCGCGACAACTGGTTTCCCTCGCAGGTGCTGCCGGACAACCTGCCCTATACCGAGAAGCGCGTGTCGGTCCTCGCTGCAAGGGCGCGGCAGGCGTTCCTCGAGCAGTATCCGGTGACGATGGCGCGCGCGGCAGGCGCGCGCATCTATCAGTCGGTGCCTGTCGGTCCGCTCGTCGAAGTCTTCGCGCTCGACATGCGCAGCTATCGCGGCGCGAACGACGAGAACATGCAGGCCACTGCCAGCGCCATTCTCGGCGCGGAACAAGTGCGTTGGCTCGCCGGCGCGCTCACGCGATCGACGGCGACGTGGAAGATTATCGCCGCCGATCTGCCGCTTGGCATCGTCATTGCGCATCAACCGGGGCGGCATGAAGCGGTCGCCAACGGCGATGACGGCCGGGCGCGCGGCCGTGAGATCGAGATCGCGGGCTTACTGCGAACGCTGAAGCAATGCCGCGTTCGCAATGTCGTGTGGGTCACTGCGGACGTCCACTACTGCGCGGCGCACTATTTCAATCCTGAGCGCGCGGCAACGAAGGAGTTCGATCCGTTCTGGGAATTCGTCGCCGGGCCCGCGCACGCGGGCACCTTCGCGCCCGGTGTGATCGACAAGACCTTCGGGCCCGAGGTGAAGTTCAATGGCACACCCCCCGACCTGAAGCCGAATCGTCCGCCCGGCCCCGGCACGCAGTTCTTCGGCATGCTCGAGGCGGAGCCCGCGTCGCGGGCGCTGACCGCATCCCTCATCAACACTGCCGGAACACGAGTGTTCACGCGCCGGCTCGATGCACAATAACAAGCATGGTCGATCGCGCCGCGCTGCCGCAACTGATCGGCGTGCCCTACGACGCGAGCTCATCGTTCCTGCGCGGGGCGGCCGCAGCGCCGCCGCTGATCAGGGCCGCACTGCGCTCGCCTGCCGGCAACAATTTCACCGAGAACGGCGCGGATCTGACACGGCTGTCCGATGCCGGCGATTTGACGCTCACCGATGATGCGGCCAATGCCCGCGCACGGATCCAGACGGGCATCGAGCTGTCCCTGCAAAACGGTTTCGCGCCGATTGCACTCGGCGGCGATCATTCGATCACGTATCCGATCATGCGGGCGGTCGCGAGGACACATACGATGGCGACCATCCTTCACATCGACGCTCACGGCGACCTCTACGACTGTTTCGAGGACGATCGCTACTCGCACGCCTGCCCGTTCGCGCGGATCATGGAAGAAGGGCTGGCGGGCCGACTGGTCCAGGTCGGCATCCGCACGCTGACGCCGCACCAGCGCGACCAGATCAAGCGCTTCAACGTCGACACGATCGAAATGCAGGCCTTTGCCGGCGGCGCCCGGCCGAAGATCAACGGCCCTGTCTACGTGTCGGTGGATCTCGACGGCCTCGATCCCGCATTCGCGCCGGGCGTGTCACACCGGGAACCCGGCGGCCTGTCAGTGCGCGATGTCCTCAGCCTGATTCAGAATCTCGGCGGCCCGATCGTCGGCGCCGACGTCGTCGAGTTCAATCCGGCTCAGGATCCCGGCGGCGTCACCGCCAGCGTCGCCGCCAAGATCACGCGCGAGCTCGCGGGCGCAATCTTGTTGGGTGCCTGAAGTGCCTGGGTGCCTTCGTGCCTGAGTGCACACAGGCACCGAGGCACTTAGGCACCTAGAGTTAGCGATACCGCATCAGCGCCGCGAGCGCGTCAATGCCCTTCCACAAATGACCGAGCCGCAGGTTCTCATTGTCGGTGTGCTGGTTGTCGTCATAGTTCGCCAGCGAGATGCCGACCACGGGCACCTGGAACGCGTTGATGAACGGTCCCGCGGGGATACCTCCGCCGAGCGTACGTATCCGCACGAAGTTGCCGCGGCCGTATTTCGCCCGGAACGCATCGGCAATGAAGGTGACCGCAGGCAGATCGGGATCGGTGCGCCACGCGCCACTGACCGCACCCGCTCTCGTCGTCACCTTCGCAATGCGCGGGTGCGCCGCCAGGGTCGCGGTGTCGGGGTCTTTATCGACGATGAAATAGCCCTGTTTGCGGATGTGCGCGATGATGCGATCGACCATGACGCGGGGCGAGTTTTCCTTCACCAGCCGCAACGCAATCTCCGCGGTCGAGCTCGCGGCAATGACGCCGCCGACTTCTCCGCCCTTCATCATGTGGACGCTGAACGCGGGAAGATTCAGTCCTTCCTGAAGCGACGAGGCGGCGCCGTCGATGGAGCCGACCCCATACAGCTTCTGCATCGCGTCGTTGACGTCCGGCACTTCTTTGAACATCTGAAGCGCCGCGGTGGGCAGCGGCAGCACATCGTCATAGAAGCCGTCGATCGCGACCGTGCCGGTTGGCGTGAACATCGACGAGATGAGCTGCGAGAGACGGACGTTGGCGTCCGGCAGCCAATTGCCGTAGTTGCCGCTGTGCATGCCGGTCTTCGCGGTATACACCGTCACTTCGAGCCCGGCTCCGCCTCGCGCGCCGTAGTAGATCGTCGGCTTGTCGCTCGGATGTTGCGGTCCGTCGAGGATGATCAGGACATCGGAGCGAAGCTTGTCGGCGTGGTTCTTGATGACGTGATCGAGCGACGGACCGCCGCCTTCCTCCTCGCCATGGAGAATCACCTTGATGTTCTGCGCCGGCTTGCCGCCGATCGCATCCATCGCCGAGACGAATGCCTGGATCGGCCCTTTGTCATCGCCGGCCGATCGCGCGTAGACGCGGAAGTGATCTGGAAACGACTCTCGCGTCGCGACGTCGGTCACGATCGGCGCGCCCTCTTCGAGTGAACCGGCGCGCACGACAGGCTTGAACGGATCGTCCTGCTTCCAATTCGCCTTGTCGACCGGTTGTCCGTCGAAATGAATGTAGAAGAGAATCGTTCGCGTCGCGCCGGGCACAAGACGCTCGCCGTAAACGAGCGGCGCCGTTGGCGTCTCCCACACTTCCGGCTTCATCCCACGCCGCTCGAGCATCTGCCGCAGCAGCTCCGCGTTGCGTTTGATGCTGGGAAGATCCGCACGGTGATTCGGAATCGCGACAAGCTCGAGGAATTCACGGACGATCTCGCCCTGGTGGCGGCGAACGAAATCGCCGACGTCAGCCGGCTGCGCAGAGGCTGGTGATGCGGCGAGAGAAAAGACGACGGCGCACAGGATCCGCTTCATGCGGCGGATTATGGCGGCGTGCTAGAGATATGACAACCACCAACTCTTATTGCCTTCCTTCACGCCCGCAAACCAGCGGCAGATCGGATATAACCCCACCACGATCGCGATCCAGACGACGTAGGCCACCCATAGGTCGTATCCGAAGCCTGGCGGAAACGCTGCCGCTGGTCCGCCCATCGACGGCACCGGCTGGAACATGAATCCCAGCGCCGCCGTGCCGTATTTCGCGACCGACATCAGCACGATCGCCGCGTGCGCGGCGACGAAGTGCAGGACGAAATAAAACAGCGGCACGCGCCCGAACACGATCAGCGGGTTCGATCGCGACAGCCGGCGATCGTCCGCCCACCACAGGAAGATCAGCGCCGGGCCAAGGGTCATCAACAGGAACAGCAATGACGGCGGGTACTTCGTGGTGTTGAGGAACGACAGCACGGTGAACGCCGCCGTCGGCTGCCACGCCCATCGCGACGGATCGCCGTAGCCGTTGATGACGCGGAGCACGACAAACGCGATCGTCGCCGCGAGGCCGGCGCGCAGCAGGAACCGGCGCCGCCTGACGGGCTCCCACGAGAAGACGGCCGCGGTGCAATACCCCAACGAATGACCGTCGTGAACCTGCGAGACGAAATCCTGGCCGTGGCCGAGTCCCCGATGGTGCAGATCGCCACCATCGCCGAGAGCATGCCGGGATCGCTCAAACTCTGTTACGGCGAGTCCGACATGCCGACGCCGGCGTTCATTTGTGACGCCGCCACCGCCGCGATGCACGCCGGCCACACCTTCTACACCCACACCGCCGGCTGCGGCGAGCTGCGCCAGGCGATCGCGCGGAAGATCTTCGAGCTGCACCAGGTTCGATACGACGTTCCCGAAATCATGGCGACCACCGGCGGCACCATGGCGATCTATGCGGCGATCCGGGCGCTCGTTGGCCGCGGCGACAACGCGGTGATCGTCTCCCCCGCTTACGCGATCTTCTCCAACGCGGTGATCATGTCCGGCGGCCAGCCGCGAGCGGCGTCGCTGGCGCGAAGCGGCGGTCGCTTCGTCCTCGATCTCGATCGCGTCCGCTCGGCAATCGACGCCAATACGCGGCTCATCATCGTCAACAGCCCGTCGAACCCGACCGGATGGGTGGTCAGCGAAGACGAGCAACGCGCCCTCGCGGAAATGGCTGACCGCCACAACCTCGTGATCCTGGCTGACGAAGTCTATGAACGCCTCGTCTATGACTTGTCCCCCGTAGCCTTGGCGAAGGGGGATGGCCGCTCGATCGCGCCGTCCTTTGCGCGCGTGATGCATGATCGCGAGCGCCTGATCGTCATCAACAGCTTCTCGAAGACGTACAACATGACCGGTTGGCGCCTCGGTTGGGCGCAGACCAGCGAACGCACCATCAAGGCGATCTACAAGGCGGTCGAGTTCATGACGTCGAATCCCGCCGCCATGGTTCAACAAGCCGGCATCACGGCCCTGCGCGACGGCGAGCCCTACATCGCCGAGCTGAGAGATCACTATCGTCGGCGGCGCGATCAGGTGACGGCGGCGCTCGCGGAGTTGCCGGGTGTGTCGTTGCCCGAACCGCAAGGCGCGTTTTACGCGTTTCCACAGTTCCGCAACATCAGCGATAGCACCGCATTTACGGCCGCGCTGGTGCGCGACACCGGCGTCGCGCTCGCGCCGGGCGTTGGTTTTGGACGTGATGGCGAAGGCTACATCCGCGTATGCTTCGCATCCACCGAAGCAACGATCGCCGAAGCGATGACGCGCCTTCGCAACTTTGTGATGACGAATCGCGGCCTGGTTTGAACCAAGCTGTGCGAGAATCCGTCCCACTGGGCAGGCTTCCGCCTTTGCGCTTCGCGCTACGGCGCGACAGGCCGCCCGGTAACAAGGACAACTTCATATGAAGTGGTTGATCTTCGCGATCTTCGCCGAGGTCAGTGTGCTCTTGTGCCTGATCTACACGTTTGACGGCGCGCTGCACTCCTGGTCGAGTGCGCGGCTGACGTGGGACCACGCCGCCGTGTCGCTGATCTACGCGTACGTCCGCGTCGAATTTTCCAGGAAAAGAATGGGCAAGCCCACCTTGGCGCGCCTCCCCATTTTCTGACACCAGAAGGGCGGCACTTCAAGTGCCGCCCTCCCGGCATTTCCTAGTTCGCCATCTTCCTGGCGTACTGCAACTCGGGCCGCTCCGCGCCCGCGTCCTTGCACATCTCGACGAGCGTCTTGTAGTAGCCCTTCGCCTTTGACGCCTGCTTGGCGCCTTCCGCGGCCTTGCCGGCGCCGTAGATGGCGAGGAAGCGATTCGGTTCCTTCTTCATCACCGCTTCGAACTCGACCAGCGCTTCCTTCGGCTGGTTGTTCTCGAGCAGCATGAATCCGAGCAGCTCGCGCGCCGGTGCGATCGGGCCCGGGGTGACGGCGGACTTATCCGTCAGGTCTTCCATGTCCGCGGTCTCGCGCATCTGTTTGAGCGCGGCATCCTTCATGCCCTTCGCGAACATCACCCACGCATCGGCGCCGAGCCGCTGGATGTTGACCTGGCTCGCCCAGTACTCGTCCTTCATTTCGATCTCGCGATCGCGAAGGGCGGCGAGCTTCTCGACGTCGGCGGCCGCGTCGGCCGGCCGGCCGGCGCGAGCCGCGCCGATGGCGCGAACGAAGTGCGTGATCGCCTCGGTGTACGGCGTGTTCGGCGCCGATCGCGGCTGCAGCATCGCCGCCTCGGTCCACTGCTGGCGCTCCATCGCGTAGCGCGCGGGAATCGCGGCCAGCGCAAACGTGTTCGGGCCGGTGCCGGCGGCGCCCTGCGTGCCGCCGCCCATCGACGCGAGCCGGGTCGCGTGGCCGACGTTTTCCTTGGCCTGCGTGTCCATGCCCATCTGCAGGAACGCGTAGGTCATGTAGTCGCGCGCGTGCATCGCTTCGCCGATGCCGTTGGTCTTCTCGGCGATCTCAGCCGACCTGGTGTTGCTGTCGACGGATTCCTTCCAGTAGCCGACGCGCGTAAAGGTGTGCGACGGCATGTGGAGCGCGTGCGGCACGACCGGCGCAATGCCGGCGTAGCTGCGGGCCGCGGGCAGCGCCCTCGGCGCGAGCAGCGGCACGTCGTAGGCGTGAATGATGTAGTGCGCAATGCCGGGGTGCTTCGGCATCTGCTTGGCGAGCGGCTCGAGCATTTCGGCGGCCTGCAGGTTGCGCGCGTAGGTCTTGTCGGTCGGCGACGCGGCCTGCGCGACCGAGAGCGCCCAGAAAATCCGCGCTTCGACGTCGCCCTTGTTGGCAACGGAGACACGGCCCATCGCCTTCTCGTAGTCGAGCACGCGCTGGCGCTGGTTGGTGACGTCGTTGCTGGAGAAGAGAATCGCGACGGCGTCGATGTATCCCTTCTCACGCGCCGTGGGCGATCCGGTCGCGAGCGCCTTGTCGATGGCGGCCTTGCCGTTGGCGATGGTCTGCGGCGAGCGCTGCCCCGCGAACGGATTGCCCCAGTGCGTCAGCGCGACGCCCCACTGCGACATGGCGCAATTCGGATCGTCCTTCAGGACGTCTTCGAAAATCGCGCGCGACTCCGCGAACCAGAAGGAGTGCAGCAGCGCGACGGCTTCGTTGAACTTGGTCTTGACGGAGGGACTGCAGGAGGTTTCGAAATTGACCGTGCCGATGTCTTTCGGCGCCATTCCACCATGCTCGTGCTGCCGCGCAATCGCTTGCGGCACGAGCCCGAGACACATACAACACACCATCGCGAGTTTCTTCATATCTCCTCCAGTGACCCTTCAGATTCTGCGGCGGACCCGAGGATACCATCCGCCTTCGCGGCGGTAACCCCCGCCGCTACGGCGAGACAGGTTCGGATACCGGACTGTTTTTGTCGGTTATTGACCGTTCGTCGCCCTGACCTGCCCATTCGACCGACCGCACGGCCCGCTCCCTGTTAACCGTGCAAGCCCGCGCAGGAAGTCCGTAAAATACAGAGCATTCAAGCACTTAGACCGAGGAGAGCGTACATGCACGCGCCAATCAAATACGCTGAAAAGGGACTGGCCATCGCCGCAAACGGCGCCTGGCAGGTCTTTTCGCGTTTGAACAAGATCAATCCTGGACCGGCAATGACGCCGAAGTGGTCGGACAAGCCGATCGCGAAATCACATCAGAAGACCAAGCCACCGCTGGGCTGGCCGCGCCAGACCGACTCGCTGTGTCCGACGTGCGTGCGTGAAGCCCGTCAGGCGATTCTCGACGGCACGCGTCCGCTCGAAACGCTGCTCAACGAAAAGGTCGGCGAGATCAAGGCGACCATCGACGAGAAGGACGGCAAGATCGTGATGATGAAGGACTGCCCGATCCATGGGCACTTCGAAGACACGATGGCGATCGACACCGCCTTCTTCAAGCACCTCGAAGAGGTGTTCCCCGGCCGCGACATCCGCGCCCACAACGACGAGAAGCTGCACAATCACGGCAGCAGCACGATCAAGCACGGCCGCGGCGCGGTGCTGACCGTTGACCTCACCAACCGCTGCAACATGATGTGCGATCCGTGCTTCATGGACGCCAACCAGGTCGGCTTCGTTCACGAGCTGACGTGGGAAGACATCAAGACGGTGCTCGACAACGCGATCACGATCAAGCCGCGCCGCCAGATGTCGGTGCAGTTCTCGGGTGGCGAGCCGACGCTGTCGCCGTACTTCCTCGACGCGGTTCGTTACGCGCGCAAGGTCGGCTACAACTCGGTGCAGGCCGCGACCAACGGCATCGAGTTCGCGAAGAGCGCGGATTTCGCGAAGGCGGCCGCTGAAGCCGGTCTCCGGTACGCGTATCTGCAGTTCGACGGCATCGGCAACGCCGCCAACTCGCACCGCCGCGTCGGCAACCTGTTCGACGTCAAGCTGCGCGCGATCGAAAACCTGCACAGCGCCGGTGTCGACATCGTCCCGGTCATCACGATCGTCAACGGCGTCAACAACGAGCAGGTCGGCCGCGTCGTCGAGTTCGCGCTCGACAATCCGAAGAAGATCAACTTCCTGTCGTTCCAGCCGGT
This sequence comes from Cyanobacteriota bacterium, assembly GCA_019752015.1. GTDB lineage: Bacteria > Acidobacteriota > Vicinamibacteria > Vicinamibacterales > UBA2999 > 12-FULL-67-14b. The sequence continues at coordinate 195,265 of JAIEMQ010000044.1, forward strand.
GAGCTTCACCGGCCGCGACGAGGAAGTGACGCCGGAGCGGCGTGCGGCGCAGCGCTACACGCTGTCGCACCTCGCGCACGACGTCAAAAACCAGACCGGCCTCGGCGAGCCGACGCGCGACTGGTTCCCGATCTCGTTCATGGGCACCTTCACCGACTGGGCCGACATGGCCAAGGGCCCGGAGCAGGAATTCGGCAACGTCACCTGCGGCTGCCACCCGAACTGCGGCGTCGGCATGGCGGTGATGATCGACAAGGAAACCAAGGAGGCCGTGCCGGTCACGGCGTTCCTCAACGCCGAACAGCTCGCGAAGGACGTCGCGCAGGTCAACGATGCGGCGCGCGGCCGGCTGCTCACGGTCACCGGCATGGCGCTGGCGCTGGCGCGGAACTACAACTCGTTCAAGGCGCCGACCCACTTCAAGCTGTCGGACCTGTTGAAGAAATTCGACAAGACCTTTGGCGCCACCAAGGGCGCCCAGAAGGGCAAGTACGGTCGCGTCGACGGTGAACGCTCGAAGGACGACATCGATCGGCGCCGATCGGATCGCTGGAACTTCCTGTTCATCGCGGGCATGTGGTTCCAGGACCTGTTCAACTACGACTTCCGCCGTACCGAGATGTGCATCATCCCGTATGCGACGCAGATGGGCGAAATCTCCTTCTGCGCCTACAACACCGGCATCGGCTGGCGGAACATCATCGAGAAGATGCACATGACGGCGACGCTCACCAAGTGGTACGAAGAGCACGGCCGCCACGAGATCTTCGCCGGCAACAAGCACGTGCCGCTGACGTCAACGGATCACTCGCTGAAGCTGAACGCCGAAGCGGTGGCCAAGGGCGCCCAGACCGACCTCGACGTGCTCGGCATTGCGAAGAACGCGCGTGATGAAAAGATCGCGGCGCGCAAGAAGAAGGACCTGACCCCCGAAGAGCAGCGCAAGCACGCGGAGATGGAAGCGCTCTATCGCCAGCACGTGCTGAAGGAAGCGCCGGCGGCGCCGGTCATTCAGATCCAGGGTCTGAAGAAGGCGTCGAAGGAACAGGTGACGCACTAATCCGCCTGAAGGCGGACACGACTAGTTGTGAAGGCCTAACTGGCTGAACGTCTCGGGGCCTTCCTCGAAGTCGACCAGCGGATCGCGTCGCATCATCGACGCGATCCGCAATCCCCCTAACATCACCAGCAGAAACACCACGTTGCGAACGACGCTCACGCCGTTCACCGTGGACAGCTCGAGCCGCGCGAACACGTTCGCGCCGATGAAGAACGCCATCCCCAGCACCGGCACGAGTGCCTTCGCTCCACCCGGCACGTAGTTGCAGGTAAACGGCGCCTTGTCGTAGCCGAGCATCAACACTTCCATCACGATCGCGGCGCCAAGAACTCCGAGCGCCGCATGCGCAAGCGCGGTCTGGATTCCGGCGACCCACGACACCAGCGGCACGGCGATGGCAATCGCCGGCAACGCCAGCGCGATCAGCCCGGCACGGCACACGCCGTCTCGAAAGGCCCGCGGATTGTCGCGCCACGCCAGCCGCACTCCCCAGTTGGCGCGCAGCTCCGCCGGCACGCGGATCAAATGCCGGAAGCCCACCAGCAGGCACCCATACAGCAACGGTTGCACGAGCAGCACGCCTGGCACGAGTTGACCCGGCTCGAGCTCGATGCGCGACAGCACGAACAGGATCAATGCCAGTGCGATCGCCACCGCGCCGGCCAGCGTCAGGCGATGCGTCTTGCTGCGAAACAGTGTCGCGATCGCGAAATGGAATCCCGCCCGCGCCGCCGGATGCCGCACGATCAGCGCGTTCACCAGCCGCTCGCTGATCCGCGAGCGGCGGCGGCCACTCGCCGTCAATAGTACGCCACCGACCGGCGCGCGATAGCCGCTGACGATGTTTGCGAGGATCAGGACGGCCAGCGTTCCACCGAGCAGCACTTGCACGCGCAGCGCCATCGGCAGGAACAGCGGCCGCAGCAGCTCGTAGGCCTCGCTGTTCGCTCGATCACGGCGCTCCATTCGCGGCGTCACGCGCCGCCGCGGCAGATCATTGAGGAAGCTGCGTGACGCAACTTCGTAGGCGGCGACGAACGACATCGGCGGCAGCTGTGCCCACGTGCCGCTGAAACCGCGCGAGGCAACGCGCGTCGACGCCGGCGGCAGCAGCAGGATCAGGCTGCCCAGCAGGACGATGGTCGCGGACTGGAAGCCGGCCGACCATCGTGCGAACAGCTTGGGACCGAGCACCGCGCACAGCGATTCGCGGACCGCCATCACCGCCAGGTAGCCGAACACCGCCGCCATCACGGTGATCATCGCGTGGATGGCCATCAGCCAGAACACGTCGCGTGCCGCCATCTGCCGCACGCTGAACGACAGCATCCACGGAAACACCCAGGCCGGGAACACGTTGACGGCAATCGCCACCGCGGCGCCGAGCATTGCCACCGCCGTCAGCTTGGACCACCGCACGATCGACGGCGGCACCGGCAGCGGATCCAGGATCGCCGCATCGCGCTGATCGAGCGACAGCGCATCCCACTGCGTCGCCGCCACCAGCGCGGTGATCAGCATCGCCAGCGACACGTAGAAGAACTTGTCGTTCAAGGTCCGAATCGCCGCTTCGCCGGGCGTCAGCACCGACATCGCGTAGGTCGCCGACAGGAACATGCTGATGAACAGCGTCAGCGAGACGATCAGCGAGCCGACGATGGCCAGCAGTTGCGCGCGATCCGAGTCCGGCGACACCAGGTCGTTCTCGAGAAACTGGCGCAGGAACAGTTTCGTCAGGTGCAGCCACGCGCCGATCTTGCTCGAGGTGCTCATCTAGCTTGCCCTGAGCGAAGTCGAAGGGGCGCTCATCGCCGACAGGTCCGCAAGATTGCGAGCCAGCTGTTCGGGGTCGTCGCGAATCACCAGCTGCGCGAACACGCCTTCGAGCGAGCTGCTCGCCAGCATGGTGCGGAGCCGCTCGATGGAGTCGTCGGCCACGACGTTGCCCTTGTGGAGGACAAGAATGCGATCGCAGACCTTCTCGACGACTTCGAGAATGTGCGAGCTGTAGAGAATCGCCTTGCCGCGGCCGGCCAGGGTCCGCACGAGATGCCGCAGCATCATCGTGGTCGTGACGTCGAGACCGGTTTCGGGCTCGTCGAAAATCACCACCGCGGGATCGTGCATCAGCGCCGCGGAGATGACGATCTTCTGCCGCATGCCTTTCGAATACGAGGCAATGCTCTGATCGGCCGCGGTGCTCAGGTTGAAGAGCTGCAGGAAGCCGTCGATCTTGCTCTCGAGCACGCGCTCCGGCATTTCACGCAGCCGTCCGACGAGCTGCAAGTACTCGCGGCCCGACAGAAACGGATACAGGTAGGGCTCTTCAGGGATGTAGCCGAGGCGCGTGCGGAACGACAGCAGATCGCTGCGGATGTCCTTGCCGTCGTATTCGACGACGCCGTTCGATGGTTCGAGCAGTCCCGACAACATCCGCGCCGTCGTGGTCTTGCCCGATCCGTTCGGCCCGAGGTAGCCGACGACTTCGCCCGGCCGCACGGTCAGGTTCACTCCGTGGACCACGTGAAGCCCCGAATAACGCTTCGAGAGTCCTCGTGCGCAGAGGTCCGGCATGGCTCAATCGCGGACGGTGCGGCGCTCGGGCCAGAAGCAGATGATCACCGGCGCGAGCGACATCACCAGCACCGCGGCGGCGGCTATGAAGAAATCGGTCCACGTCTTGAAGATGCTGCCGGACACGGCCACCGGAAACATGAAGTACGAGACCGACAACAAGGTCAGCTTGAAGAAGTCCGCCGACCCTCGCTCGATCTCGAGACGCAGGCCGCCCAAGACCGCGCGCAGCACGGCGGCGCGGCCGGCGAGATGGCTGCAGCGGGCGCGGGCATCCTCGAATTCCAGGTCCGCCAGCGCCGGCGCCACGACCAGCTCAAATGTCCGCTGCGACAGATGGCGATCGCAGAAGGCCGCGATGCACGATTCGAAGCTCATTCGGCCTCCGCGGGTCTGAGCGCGATCGCTTCACGAAGCTGCGAGAACGCGCCATGCACTTTGCGGCCATACGGCGTCGCGCGGTAGAGGCGGCGCGGCGTCCCGCCGGCCGCGTCGCGCTCCTCCTGGCGGGAATCGACGAAGCCTTTTTCTTCCATCCGCGCCAGGATCACGTAGACGGATCCGCGCTTGAGGCTGCCGCCTGACGCGTCGACCAGCTCGAGCCCGTAGCGCTCGCGCCCCCGCAGCAGCTCCATGACCACAGACTCGGTTTTTGACATCGACGGCAGTCGCATCTCGCTCATCGGCGCGAACTCTTACATTTTGTCAGACTGATGTCAAGCATGTAGACGGCCTACCCCCTTCGGATGTAGTCTGTCTACATCCATGGAACAGAAACGCTACCGCCCTCGTCTGGAGATTCTGCAGGGCACGCTCGACATGCTCATCCTTCAAACGCTGCAATGGGGGCCGCAGCACGGCTACGCGATCAGCCAGACCATCCGTACCGAGTCGGCCGAGTCGCTCAGGATCGAGACCGGCTCGCTCTACCCCGCGCTGCATCGTCTCGAGAAGCAGGGCTGGGTCAAGAGCGACTGGCGGCTCACCGAGGCGAACCAGCGCGCGAAGTTCTATCGCCTGACGCCGAAGGGCAAGAAGCAGCTCCTGCAGGAACGCGACCGCTGGTCGCAGCTCGTCAGCGCAATCGGCACCATCCTCAATCCGCGCCGCACCAAAGGCTGAAATGACCCTGTTGAACTGGCTGCTCCGCCGCAAGGCGATCGATCCCGATCTCGACGCCGAGATCCGCAATCACTTCGAGACGGCGATCGCCGAGCGCATTGCCGCCGGCGAGGATCCCGAGTCGGCGCGGCTGGCGGCAGTTGCGCTCGCTGCTGGTCGTGTCGCAGGTCGCGGTGTCGCTGGTGTTGCTCGTCGGTGCAGGCCTGGTGCTGCGAAGCTACGCCGCGGCAGTGCACGCGACTGGCGGCTTTGAATCCGCCAACGTCACATCTGTCTCGATCGATTTGCAGACGGCCGGCTACGACGCGGAGCGAGGCGCAGTCGCGATTACCCGGTTACTCGACACAATGGCGACGGAACCGGCGTTCGAGAGCAGCAGCCTCGCGCTGAACGTGCCGTTGAGTCTCGTCGACAATGCGTCCCGATCGACGAACATCGAAGGTTACTCGCCGCGATCGGACGAGGACATGATGTTCCTCTACAACGTCATTGCGCCGGATTATTTCCGCACGCTCCGCATTCCCCTCCTCGCTGGACGCGACTTCACGCGCACCGACGATGCGAATGCCGCGCCGGCGGTGATCATCAACGAAACGATGGCGCGCCGGTTCTGGCAGACACCGGAGAACGCCATCGGCAAACGCCTGAGAAGCGGCATCGCCGACTGGCGCAGCGTGATTGGCGTCGTGCACGATCTCAAGTACTCGCGGCTGTCGGAAGGGCCGAGGCCGTTCGTGTACTACCCGCTGCTCCAGTCCTACGCGCCGGCCTTCACGATTCACGCGCGCGCCGCCGGCGACCTCGCGCATACCATGCGGCGGGTCCGCGATCAGGTCCAGGCCGTCGACCCGACGATTCCGATCGTGCGATCGATCACGTTGCCGGAGCAGACGCGCGTCGCTTTGTCCGTCTACCAGCTCGCCGCCGGCGCCCTGACGATGTTCGGCTTGATGACGATTGTGCTCGCGGCGATCGGCATCTACGGACTCGTGGCCTATACCGTGCAGCAGAGCAAGCAGGAGATCGGCATTCGCATGGCGATTGGCGCGCGCCGCATCGACGTGGTGTGGAACTTCCTCAAGCGCGGCGCCACGCCGGCCGGCGTCGGATCGATTGTTGGATTGATCCTCGACATCTCGGTCAGCGGCGTGATCGGCTCGCTGCTTTACGGAGTCGGCGCTCGTGATCTCGTCTCGTTCGGCGGCGGCACCCTCGTCGTCATGTCGATTGCCTTGGCGGCATCGATGATTCCCGCCTGGCGGGCGTCCCGAATCGATCCCTCAAAGCCCTCCGCCATCAATAACCTCGTCATCCGTCATTGGGTGCCTGGCACCCGGTAACGGTCCGTCATTGGGTGCCTGGCACCCGGTAACGGTCCGTCATCGGGTGCTAACGGTCCGTCATTGGGTGCTAACGGTCCGTCATTGGGTGCCTGGCACCCGGTAACGTTCCGTCATCGGGTGCCAGGCACCGATTCGGATCGCGGGCTAGCAGAATGCTTCAATTTAGGCCTGTTTTCGGCTGACTTGACAGTAGAGCCTTAGTGAGTTAACGTTTACTCACTATGCCACGTCATCGTTTCACGGATACGCGTCAGCGCATCGAGGAAGCGGCCACCAAGCTGTTCGTGGCGAGGGGAATTACCGAAACCTCGGTGCGGGACATCACGCGCGAAGTCGGTATTTCCGAGGGCGCGCTCTATCGCCACTTCGAGAGCAAGGACGACCTCGTGTGGCAGACGTTCGAGCAGGGCTACACGTCGTTCGCGCGCGAGCTCGAGTCGCTTGCGGCGCGCGAGCAGGGAGCGAGGCAGAAAGTCGGCGCGATGATCCGCGGCTTCTGCCGCGCCCACGACGACAACCCGACGCTCTTCAACTTCCTGGTGTTCGTGCAGCACGGCCAGCTCTCGAAGCTCGCCGAGGATGCGCCGACGCCGGTCACGGTGATGCGAGCGGTGCTGGTGCGCGCGATTCAGCAGGGAGAAATTCCCGCGCAGGATCCCGATCTGGCGACCGCGCTGGTGCTTGGCGCGGTGCTGCAACCCGCAACGTTCGCGGCCTATGGCCGCCTGGCTTTGAAGCTTGAACCTGTCAGCGATCGCCTGGTTGCGGCCGCGTGGGCCGCCGTTAACGCTGTCAACAACTGAAAGGTCAGGTCATGAGTGCGGCTGTGATTCCCTTGCTGAAGACGCGCCGTTTTCTGCCGCTGTTCGTCACGCAGTTTCTCGGCGCCTTCAACGACAACCTGTTGAAGAGCGGGCTGGCGATCTTCGTCACCTATCGCCTCGCCGCCCAGGGCGGCGCCGACGCCGCCATGCTGGTGATGCTGGCCGGCGGCATCTTCATCGCGCCGTTCTTTCTGTTCTCGGGCGCGTCAGGCACGCTGGCCGATCGCGTCGACAAGGCGCGGATCGCGCGCTGGGTGAAGATCGCCGAGATCTTCATCATGGCCATCGGCGCGGCCGGCTTCGCGATGTCGAGCGTGCCGCTGCTGCTGGTGTCGCTGTTCGGCCTGGGCACCCACTCGACGGTCTTCGGGCCGATCAAATACGCGCTGCTGCCCGAGCATCTCGTCGAGCACGAGCTCGTCGCGGGCAACGCCTTGATCGAAGCGGGGACCTTTCTCGCGATCCTGCTCGGCACCATCCTCGGCGGCTCGCTGATGCAGGTCGACAACGGCGCGCTCGTCGTCGGTCTGCTCGGCGTGGCGGTGGCCATTGCCGGATGGATCAGCGCGCGCCGGATCCCGCCGGCTCCACCGCGATCTGCCGGCGTGGCGAAGCCGCGCCTGTTCCACGACTCGATCGATGTCGTGAAACATATTGGCGCTCGCGACGACTTGTTCCTGCCGGTGCTCGCGCTGTCGTGGTTCTGGGCGATCGGCGGCACGCTGGTCTCCGGACTGCCGGTCTTCGCCAAGGACGTTCTGTTCGCCGACGAGCAGGTCGTGACGTTGATGCTCGCGCTCTTCGCAATCGGCATCGCGATCGGATCGTTCCTCGCCGAGCGCCTGCTGCACGGTGACGTCAGCGCGCGCTTCGTGCCGGCGTCGGGCCTGTTGATGGCGCTGTTCGCCTTCGATCTGTTCCTCTCGAGCGCCGGCCGCGAGCCTTCGGCCACGCCGAGCACGCTCGCGCTGTTCATCGGCGATCGCGGTAACTGGCGCGTCCTCGCGGATCTCGTCCTGCTCGCGATCGCCGGCGGCGTGTTCACCGTTCCGCTGTATGCGCTGCTGCAGCATGCGAGCGAGCCGGAGCATCGCGCCCGCGTGATCGCCGCCAACAACATCGTCAACGCGCTGTTCATGACGGGGTCGGCGGTGTTCGCGGCGTGGGTCCTCGCGCGCGGGCTGACCATGGGTGAGCTGTTCGGATTGTGCGGCATCCTCACCATCCCGGTGGTGATCGTCGCGGCGGCGATCCTCCGCAAGACGATGTTGAAGATGGCGATTCGGTTTGTGCTGCGCGTCCTGTATCGCGTCGAAGTGCACGGCATCGAGCACGCGCGCGCTGCACAGTCGCACGCCGTGATCGCCGCCAATCACGCATCGTTCCTGGACGGCCTGCTGCTGGGCGCGTTCCTGCCGGGCACGCCGGTCTTCGCGATCGACACGTTCGTCGCGCAGAAATGGTGGATCAAGCCGTTCCTGTCGCTCGTCGACGCGATGCCGATCGATCCGACCAATCCGCTGTCGCTGCGCGGCATGATCCGCGCCGTCGAGGGCGGCGCGACCTGCATCATCTTTCCCGAAGGCCGGATCACGACGACCGGCAGCCTGATGAAAGTGTACGAAGGCCCGGCGGTGATCACCGAGCGCGCCAGGGCGGTGCTGGTGCCGGTGCGCATCGAAGGCGTTGAACGGACGCCGTTCTCGCGCTTTGCGGCGGTCCGGAAGCGCTGGTTCCCGAAGATCCGCGTCACGGTGATGCCGCCGCGGAAGCTCTCGGTGCCGGAAGGCGTCACGGGCCGCGCCCGGCGCGCCGCGCTGCGGCGCTCGCTCAACGACGTGATGATCGAGCTGGTCTTCAACACCGCTCAGCTCGACAGGACGATGTTCGATGCGCTGCTCGAGGCGCGGGCGATGCACGGCTCCTCGCATATCGTGCTCGACGATCTCGATCAGCAGCCGATGACCTACGGCAAGCTCGTGACCGCGAGCTTCGCCCTGGGCGGCGCGTTGAAGAAGCGCACCAGGCCGGGCGAACGTGTCGGCGTGTTGTTGCCGACGTCGCGCGGCGCGGTGGTGACGTTCTTCGCGCTGCAGGCGGAGTCACGCGTGCCGGCCATGCTGAATTTCTCCACCGGTCCCGCGCCGGCGAAGGCCGCGTGCGTCGCGGCCGAGATCCGCCTGATCGTCACGGCGCGCCGGTTCGTCGAGAAGGCGAAGCTGGAGGCGCTCGTGGCGGCGCTGGCGGAGTCGGCGACGATTGTGTATCTCGAAGATGTCCGCGGCGAGATCGGCATCGTGTCGAAACTGTCGGCGCTCGTTCGCGGCTGGAACGCGCGTCCGCGACACAGCGAGCTGCAATCGAACCAGCCGGCGGTGGTGCTGTTCACCTCGGGTTCCGAAGGCACGCCAAAGGGCGTGGTGTTGAGCCATCGCAACCTGCTGGCCAATCGCCATCAGCTCGCGACCGTGATCGACGTCAACCCGAAGGACATCGTCCTCAACGCGCTGCCGGTGTTTCACAGCTTCGGGCTGACCGGCGGTTTGCTGCTGCCGCTCTTCGCGGGCGTGCGCACGTTCCTCTATCCGTCGCCGCTGCATTACCGGACCGTGCCCGAACTTGCGTACGGCATCAACGCGACGATCCTGTTCGGAACGGACACCTTCCTCGCGGGCTACGCGCGTGTGGCCGACAACTACGATTTCTACTCCGTCCGCTACGTGTTTGCCGGCGCGGAACGCGTGAAGCCGGAGACGCGTCGTGTGTGGTTCGAGAAGTTCGGCATTCGTATTCTCGAAGGCTATGGCGCCACCGAAACCGCGCCGGGCATTGCCGTCAACACGCCGATGCATTTCAAGGCGGGAACCGTCGGCCGTTTCCTGCCCGGCATCCAGCATCGTTTCGACAAGGTGCCTGGCGTCGAGGCAAGCGGCCGCCTGTCGGTGCACGGTCCGAACGTGATGCTCGGCTATTTGCGCGCCGAGAATCCCGGCGTCCTGCAACCGCCGCCCGATGGCTGGTACGACACCGGCGACATTGTCGACATCGACGGCGAGGGCTTCATCACGATCAAGGGCCGTGTGAAGCGATTCGCGAAGATCGCGGGCGAGATGGTGCCGCTCGGCGGCGTCGAGGAGTTGGCGAACCAGGCGTATCCGAAGACCGCTCACGCGGTCGTCGCTCTTCCCGATCCGAAGAAAGGCGAGCGGCTCGTGTTGCTGACCGAACATGCCGACGTGCAGCGCGCGCACCTCACGGCAACCGCGCGCGAGATGGGCTTGCCGGAGATCTTCGTGCCGCGCGTCATCGTCAACCTGAAGTCGATTCCGTTGCTCGGCACCGGCAAGATCGATTACGTCGAAGCGGCGCGGGTCGCGAAGCAGTCCTCAGCCCAACCGAGTGACGAGATTCAGGGCATCGCATGAGAAAACGAGCGCACGTCGATCAGCGAGCACTTTTTAATAGTGCGCGACACGTCCTAATCAACGGCCCTTCGGCCACACCGCGCCGTGCTCGGCCTTCGTGATGGACCGGAGTCCCTTATAGAGAAACCCCGGCCAACGCGCGACAGAACGCACGTGTTTACGGCGACTTGACTGCATCGTAGACGCGCGTGATCGGCACCTTTGCCCTCTGGCTGCCTCGATCGCCGCGCCCCTCGGGCATGCCATCGATTTGCAGCGTCACCTGAAGCCGGCCCGCTTCATCGCTGGCGAGGCGCTCATAGGTGGTCGTGACCTTGGGGCCGCCAAAGTCCTCCTCGACGACTAACCGTCCACCGGCAAACGTTGCGATCGACTTGAATTCGCCGTCGCCGGTGACGCGGTCTTGTTTCTTTCCGTCAGCCACCAGGTTGGTGGAACGACCAAGCTCGTCGACAAGTTGCACATGTACGCCGTCGATCGAGATCACCAGCCGTAGCGGCACTTCCTCGATTCGCCTTCGCACGACGGCGAACTTGCGCATCTCCTTCTCGCTCGGTCCACCACGGCCTCCACCCGGACCTGCTCTAAATCCGCCCCCGGCGCCACCGCGTCCACCGGGAAAGCCTCCACGCCCGCCAGGCGGGCGTCGGCCTTCCGGCCGCCGCTGCTCGCCGCCGCTTGTCGGCGCAGCCGGCGTCAGCTCGCGGTTGAGCGACCAGTAGCCTTGAACGACGGCTCGCTCCTGGGCAGCGCGGAGCGAGGAGGACGTGATTGCGGCGAGAACGATAGGGATCTCGTATTCGACCGTCGTCAACGGCAAGGCTCTGCCGTCGATCGAAATCCGCCTCGCGGCCGGTTCGAGGACTATGCGCGCAATCGGCCTCACGAACATTCCCTTTCACGGCCGCCGGGCAGGCGCGGCGGGCCGTGTTCTTTATTCAGGCAGGCTTGGCGGATGCATCATCGCAAAACTGCTTTCCGCACGTTGTTAACTTTTGGTTAAAACGAAATTGACGATTGCCATCGGAAAATCACAACTGCCTCAGAGTACGTCGTTGGTTGTGCCGAGACGGCCCGCCTTAACAATTCTTAACGTTTCTTTACGGCCTGAATCCTGATGATCCTCCTAAAGTGAGTTGCTTGGTGATTCACCGTCGCTTCTCTTTCGGCGCGGTTCTTCTCGCGCTCGCGACCGGAGTCGGCTGCAACGGCGACACGCCGACATCCCCCACGGCCACCGCGACTACGGCGACCGCGGCCGCGCCGGCGTATACCGAAGAATGGATCGACACGTTATCGGTTGGGGGTACGCGGTTCTATTCGTTTACGGTCACACAGTACGGAACCGTAAACGTAGCCCTGACGAGCGTGTCCGGGCAGTTCGTCCCTGGCACGGTGACTGTCGGACTGGGGATCGGCACGCCGGCGGCTGAAACATGCTCCCCCACCTCCAGCATTTCCACGCAATCCGGAACAGGTCCGCAATTGACCGGCGCCTATAACCCTGGCGTGTATTGCGTGATTATCCGCGATGTCGGGAATCTCTTCGCGGCCGCGCGATTTTCCATCACCGTCGCCTATCCATGACCGTCGGAGCCTTCGTCATCGTGGCCCTGACGCTCGTATGCAATGCCTGTTCGGACAAAATCGAGACGCCGACTTCCGCAACCACGACCGCTACGACGGCCATTTTGTTTTCCGGCACGTTGCAACCGCGGGGAGTGCGGTTCTACTCGTACACGCTGACCACCAGCGGCGCAGTGTCCGCACTGCTGGCCAGCGTCGAGCGAAACGGCGTCCCGGCGGGAAACGCACTCGAGATTGGCATTGGTGCGCCGGCGGGGACCGATTGCGCCGTGACTATGTCGGCCAACGGGCCGGCGTCGTTGATTCCGCAACTGCGTCACGATGCCGCGGCGGGAACCTACTGTGTCAGGGTCGCGGATATTGAGGGGCTTGCGGCGCCGATGACGTTCACGATCCGCTTGATACACCCATGAGAGCCGGGCTCGCCGCCATCTGTTTCGTCGGAGCGCTGACCACGGCTTGCGAGGATGCGGTCATTACGTCGCCGACGGCGACACCTGTTGACGTCAATTCATTCTCGAGCATCATCAATCCCGGTAGCGCCGCCAGTCGAGACTTCATCCTGACCTCGAGCGGCACCGTGTCCGTGACGTTGACGACAACCACACCCGCTGGCGTGTCACTTGGCCTGGGCATTGGAATTCCGCGATCAAACGGCTCGTGCGCGTTGAGCGCCGGAGTGCAAACCGTCGCCGGGGGCTCGGCGCAAATCGCATTGAGCGCTGAAGCCGCTACGTATTGCGCTAAAGTTTACGATCCGGGGACAGTAACTGGACCAACCACCTTTACCATCCTCATTTCGCGACCGTGAACGCAGCACGACGTTGCTGCGGAACGAGAGCGTGTTGAAGTCCTCACGCGCTGGAGGCCCGGCTGCAGACGCGCACGGCCGCGGCGCGGTCGTCGTGGGTCTGCGCAGTGTGCCGGGTATCGGCCTGATTGTGGCGACGACGTATCACGAAGAGCACGGCGATTCTCCGTGCCCTCCGTACTCTTCCGTGTCCTCGTCAGAAGCTGACCTTAAACGCGAGCTGCATGACGCGCGGCTGGTACGCGTTCAGCAGGTTCTGGCGCGGCTGGCCGAACGTCGTCGAATTGATCTGGCCGTTATACGCGCCGAAGTTGCGGTGGTTGGTGAGGTTGAAGACCTCCGCGATGCCGGTCAGCCGGATGCCCCTCGACAGGCTGAAGTCCTTCGACACGCGGAAGTCGGCGCGATGCAGCGGCAGGCCCTTGAGCGCGTTGCGCGGCGCGACCTCCCCCGCGGCGATGCTCGCCGGGCCGTCGAAACGATCCCGCACATTCACAATATCGGTATTGGCCGTCGAGATCGCGATCGATTCGGGGATTGTCAATGTCGGCGACGCCGCGCAATTTGCGGCGTTGGAGCAGTTGAGGCGCGTCGTGCCGGTGTGGCCAAACGGATTCAAGGCGATGGTCGTGGCGTAGTAGTTGCCCGACCCGAACAGATACGCGCCCGACACCGAGATGTTGTACGGCAGGCGCCAGATGCCGTTGAAGCGCAGCGTGTGGCGCTGGAAATCGGTTGAACGCGCCCACTCCGCTTCCGGATCGAACGGGTTGTTGCCCTGCGACTGGAAGCCGTTGGTGTTGTCGCGCATGAACAACATGTAGGTGTAGTTCGCCGTGGCCTGCCAGTTGTTCGCGTAGCGGCGATTCAAGCCGGTTGAGATCGCGGCGTAATCGGCACGGCCGTTCGACTCGAGCCACTGGATCTGTCCGTACTTCGGATCCGGCCGGCCCTGCGCCGGGTTGCGGTTATAGCCGGTCGCCGGATTGAAGAACAGGTTCGGATCGCGCTGCCGCGCGAAGTTGTACCCCTTCCAATGCGTGAGGTCGGCTTCGAATCCGAGCTGCGTGCCGATCGACTTCTGCATGCCGAGGATGCTCTGCCACGTTGACGGCATCTGGTAGTCGTGGGCGATCACGCGCGGGCCCTGCGGCGGCACCGGGAAGCGGCCCGACAGGTAATCCTGCGGCGTGCGGCCGCGTGTCGGATCCTGGATGAAGCCCGGCTGGCCGTCGTTCGGGAACGAGTTGACGAGGATGCGCTCGCCGTTGAACGACTGCGCGCTGAACGTGGTGTTCGAATCGGGGATGCTGTAATACAGCCCGCTGCCGCCGCGAATCACCAGGTCGCCCCTGCCGCCGACATTCCAGGTGAAGCCGCCTCGCGGTGCCACGCTGCCGAGATCCCGCAGGTTGTTGGGATAGAGCTTGTCGCCTGGACCGAGCTCGATATCCGGATAGGGTGCCCCGCCGGCCGGATCGAAGGTCGCCTGAGTGGTGATCAGTGGCGGATCCAGCGCGCCCCAATCGGCATCCCAGCGAATGCCGTAGTTCATCGTGAACTGCTCGCCGACGCGCCACGTGTCGCCGAGCCACACCGCCCACGTCGGCCGCGGGATGTCGATGGTCCAGTCGCCGAAGTTCTGATCGAAGCGCTGCACGATCGAATCGAGGCCGCTGACGTCCCACCGGGACGGATCGTTCCACGCGTCGACGGGGAAGCGCCGCGCCAGATCCGCCGGCGTCGAGGTGAAGATGAACTCACCCCGCGACAACAATTGCCACTGGCCCGTGTCGCGCCAGCGCAGGTACTCCGCGCCGAATTTCAGGTCGTGGCGGCCGGCCGCCATCGTCAGGTCGTAACGGGCGCTGATCGTGTTCTGGAAAAATTCCTGTGGATAGTTCCGGCGCTGCCCGAAGACGATGCCTCCAGGGAACACATAGTTCGGCGTGTTGGCGAGCGCCGGCACGGCCAGCAGGTTCTGCCAGTTGAAGTGCGTGTAGCCGATCTTCAGCTCCTGCAGCTTGGTCGGGCTCAGCACCTTGGCCCACGTGCCGACCATGTTGATCGCCTTGCGGGAGCGGGCCGCGGCCTGCGACGGGTGCTCGGTGCCGGCCACTTGCGTAAAGTCGTTCCCCCAGTCCCAATACGAGGCACGGAAGGTGATGTGATCGTTCTGCGTCCACTGCCAGTCGCCGCGGCCGAGGAAGCTGTTCTGGATCAGCTTCGTATCGAACGACCACGATGAACCCGGCAGCGCCGCGACGGACGTGATGATCGTATTCGGCTCGTTCTCGCGCTCGAGTGACAGGAAGAAGTGCGCCTTGTCCTTGATCAGCGGGCCGCCGATGGCGCCGCCAATCTGCTGATTCGCATACGGCAGCACGCGGTTGGCGATGAAGTCCTTGGCATTCCATTTGTCGTCGCGGAAGTAGCCGTAGACGCTGCCGTCGTAATTGTTGGTGCCCGAGCGCGAGATCGCCTGGACCTGGATGCCGAGCGAGCGGCCCTGCGTGATGTCGAACAGGTTGGTGACGACCTGGAACTCGGCGATCGCTTCGCGGCTGAACTTCGGCTGCCCGAAGCCCGAGCCCGCGACCTGCTGCGTAATCTCCTGGCCGTCGAGATTCAGCTGGAAGGCGCGATCGCGAACGCCCGGCGTGGTATCAACCGCATTCGCGGTGATGCCCTTCACCTGCATGGCCAGCTCCATCCAGTTGCGGCCCTGCAGCGGCAGCTCTTCCATCTGCCGCCGGTCGACGTTGCCGGCGACCTGGGTCGAGCTGATGTCGACGAGCGGCGATTCGGCGGTGACGGTCAGCGTTTCCGACAACGACGCGACCTGCATCTGGAACGGCACCGATCGGTTCTGGCCGACCAGCAGTTCGATGTCCGGAATGATCACCGTCGAGAATCCCGACAGCTCGGCCTGCACTTTGTAGCGGCCGGCGGAAAGACCGCGCAGCCGGTACTCGCCGCGCTCATCCGACACGGTGGATGCCGCGCGGCCGGTATCGATCATCGTCGCCGTGATCGTCGCACCCGGCAGCGCGGCTTTGGTGCCGTCAACGACGGTGCCGAGCAGACTGCCTTCCTGCGCGAACGCAGGAGCGGCAAAACTGAAGCTGGTCAGGAAAAGCAACGAGGCAAGACGCACGCGCATAGCTACTCCAGTTCTGCCGCCGGACTACCGTGGGGAGGCAGATTGTGAGGGCCAGGACAAGCGAACTGAATTGCGCGGACTATAGCACAGGGGGCAGATATGATTGCCGCGCATGAGTGACTCTCATATCCATCTGACGCGCGTCGCCGCCGCGCGCTGGCGGCTCGCGCTGCTGCTGACTGCCATCATGACGTTCGTCTATGTCGGTTTCATCCTGCTGATCGCCTTTGACAAGCCCCTGCTCGGGACCATCCTGGTGCCGGGACTCAGCCTCGGCATCCTGCTCGGCATGCTGATCATCGTCACGGCGTGGGTCCTGATCATGATCTACGTGCGCTGGACCAACACCCACTACGATCACCGCGTGGCCGATGAGCGCCGCGCCAGACGGGAAGGCCGCTGATGCAATCCGGCCAGACCAACTTCGTCGCCATGGCGGGCTTTGCCATCTTCATCGGCCTGTCGCTCGTCATCACCTGGTTCGCGGCGCGGCGCACGCGCAGCACCGAGAGTTTCTACGCCGCCGGCCGATCGATCACGGCCTTCCAGAACGGCCTCGCGCTGGCCGGCGATTACATGAGCGCCGCCAGCTTTCTCGGCATCGCCGGTCTCGTCGCCTTGTCGGGATTCGATGGATTGATTTATTCCATCGGCTTTCTCGTCGGCTGGCCGGTCGTCGTCTGTTTGATCGCCGAGCCGATCCGCAATCTTGGCAGATACACCTTCAGCGATGTCGTCGCCTTTCGACTGCGGCAGACGCCGGTGCGCGTGGCCGCCGCGGCAGGCAGCCTCGCGGTGGTGGCGTTCTACCTGATCGCGCAAATGGTCGGCGCCGGCAACTTGATCCGGCTGCTGTTCGGACTGAATTACGAAACGGCCGTCGTGATCGTCGGGCTGGTGATGCTGGCCTATGTGTTGTTCGGCGGCATGATCGCAACGACCTGGGTGCAGATCGTAAAAGCGGTCTTGCTGCTGTCGGGCGCCTTCATGCTGGCGATGATGGTGTTGATGAAGTTCTCGTTCAACCCGCTCGCATTATTCCAGGCCGCGGCGGCGCAATACGGCAACGGCGTGCTGGCGCCCGGTGGATTCGTGGCCGGCCAGGTTGAAGGCGTGTCGCTCGGTCTCGCGTTGATGTTCGGCACGGCGGGTTTACCTCACATCCTGATGCGCTTCTACACGGTCCCCGATGCGCGCACCGCGCGTGTGTCGGTTGCGTATGCGACCGCGGCCATCGGCACGTTCTACCTTCTCACCTTTATCCTCGGCTTCGGTGCGATGGTGCTGGTCGGCCAACCCGCGATCCGGGCGATCGATGCCGGCGGCAACATGGCGGCGCCCCTGCTCGCCGAAGCGGTCGGAGGACAGGCGTTTCTCGGATTCATTTCGGCGGTGGCGTTCGCCACGATTCTCGCCGTCGTTGCCGGCCTGACGCTGGCCGGCGCGGCGGCGCTGTCGCACGACATCTACGTTCACGTGTTCCGTCGCGGCAAGGCGAGCGAGACAGAAGAGCTGAGGGTCGCGCGCGGCGCCACGATCGCGCTGGCACTCTTCGCGATCGTGCTCGGCATCGCCTTCAAGGGCCAGAACGTGGCCTACATGGTCGGCCTGGCGTTCGCGATTGCCGCCAGCGCCAACTTCCCCGCGCTGGTGATGTCGATGTTCTGGCGGGGGTTCACGACACGCGGCGCCCAGGCCTCGATCCTGTTCGGCACGATCTCGACGCTGCTCCTGATCTACCTGTCGCCGACGATTCAGATCGATTTGCTGAAACATTCGACGGCGTATTTTCCGTATAAGAACCCAGGGTTGTTCACCATTCCGTCTTCATTCCTGGTCGGCATCGTGATCTCGCTGCTGACCCCCGAACCGGCGGCGCAGCAAGGTTTCGCGAAGCTCGAGCACCAGATCCATCTCGGCGAGGAAGAGCCCTGACGAAGCCCGTTCGTTACGCGTTCCTGGCGGCCTGGCTGAGCGTGGTCGCCGGAGCGCTCTACCTGTATTTTTTCGAGCGCGCGTTCATCGAGCGCGAGCTCGCGGACGCGATGTCGGTCGGCGGGTTGATCGCGGCCGGCATTTATCTCCTGCTTGGCGCCGTGCGCGCGTTCACGCTCGTGCCGGCCACGCTGATGATCGTCGCCGGCCTGCCGTTCTTCCGGCCGTGGCCGCTCTTCATCATGACCGTGATCGGCATCCTGATCACGTCGGCGCTGTTCTACTGGTTCTCGGAAATGCTGCAGTTCAACGAAGAGTTCGAGCGCAAGCATCCGGCGCAGATCGCGAACATGCGAGCGGCGTTGCAGCGCCACCAGCTGCCGATCATCATTTTCTGGAGTTTCTTTCCGCTGCTGCCGACCGACTTGATCTGCTACGTCTGCGGCGCGCTCAAGATCAATTTCACCAAGACCATGGTCGGCGTCGGGCTCGGCGAAGGGACGATCTGCGCGATCTACATCTTCTTCGGCGATTACGTGATCCGCGGCTGGCTGTAGTCAGCGTCGAATGTTCTCGGTCGGATACGCCTCACCTGCAAGATAGCGCGCGCGATCGGCTGGATCGTAGATCCGGATCTGGCGGCCGACATCGAAGCGCGGCGGCCAGTCGAGCGCGCCGGCGTCGGACTGTCCCCTGAATCGCGCGCGGAAGTCGTTTTCTTCGCGCCGCTCGAACAGCAAGTACGGCTGCTTGCCCTTCGAACGCAGCCACGTGATCGCGCGATCGAGCCACGCCGGATCGAGCGATTCCCACAGCACGACTTCGCGGCCGGCATGAAACCGGATGCTGCCGCTCTCCCAGACCGTAATTACGACCGCGTTCGCCGGTAATCGATCGCGCACCAGCATGGCGGTGTCGCGATAACGGCCCTCCATTCGCTGCAGCTCGAACGCCTGGCGCTCACCGGCGGCGCGCGTACCGATCAGTCCCAGCACGACCGCAACGATCGGGATCAGCCCGCCCATGCCGGCCTTCGACAACAACTGCACGCCCGCCGCGCTGGCGAGACCGAGCAGCACCACGATCGCGGGAATCAGGAACCGCAGGTACCACCACTCGGGAAACGGCGAGTACAACGCGTAGATCGCGAAGACGGCGGCAGCGAAACCAAGCAACAACAGCGAGCCCTTTCGCTTGATCCCGTCGAACACGAACGGCGCGAGCAACGCGAACAGCGGCACCACATGCTGCGTTTGGAAGATCGCGCGCGAGTAATTCGTGACGTTGGTATTGATGTGACTCGTTGAAAACAGGTTGGACGCGTCGCCATATCCGGAGCCGATGACGCTGCCGTATAACGCCTGGTTCAGCCACATCAACATGAGCACGCCAGGAAGTGCGCCAGCGATCATCGCGAGGACGCCGCGGATCTGCCGCTCGCGGGTGTGCTCCTGGATGAATGGAATCGCGGCGAGCACGAGCGCCAGCGGCGCGAGGTTTGGTCGGACGAGAATCGCCAGCCCGATCAGGACGCCGCAGACCAGATGGCTGCCGCCGACGGCGAGCGCCAGCATCCACAGCGCTGCGGTGAGGATGTCGTTCATCGGCTGCACCGCCTGGTAAAGGACGATGGGGCTGCTCGCGGTGAGAATTGCCGCCGTCGCTCCGGCCATGCCGCCGGCAAGCTGGCGCGCGATCGCGAAGGCGGCGATGACGAGCAGGAACGCCGCAATCGGCGTGAGCCAGAAAATCGCGTCGTGGCCGAACACGGCGGCGAGCGGCGCCATCAACACCGCCATGCCGGGCGCGCAGATCGGCGCCGGCGCGCCGGCCCGAATCGGCGAAGGAATGAATCCGCCGGGCGCAAGCGTCAACGGCACATCCGGCCAGGGCGCATCGGCAAGATGGCTGTGCGGTTGCAGCTCGCCGCCCGCCATCGCCTTCGCCATCAGCCCGTAGCACGACGAGTCCGATCCGCCGACGGACCACGTGCCGCGGGTGATCCCGAACGTGGCGAGTCCGATCGCCGCGACGCACGCGACCAACGGCCCTGCCGCGCCATAGCCACGGCGAAGGCGGGTCATCTGGTAAATCGGTATTTGACGAGGACCTGAATGGCGCGGAACCCGTCGCGCCAGCCGATCTTCTTGCCCTGCGCGCGGCTGCGCGGCTCGAAGCGGATCGGCAGCTCGAGAATCGAGTGGCCCGATCGCAGCAGCTTGGCGGTGATCTCCGGCTCGATGTCGAAACGGTTGGATTCCAGGTTCAGCGACTGCGCGATCTCGCGCGTCATCACCTTGTAGCAGGTCTCCATGTCGGTGAGGCGGCCGCCGAACAGCAGGTTGGTCACACCGGTCAGCACCTGGTTGGCGAAGATCGACAGCCACGGCGCATCAGGCCGGCCGGCGAGGAACCGCGATCCGTAGACGACGCGCGTGCGGCCGTCGAGAATCGGCTGCGTCAGCTCAGCCAGCTGCGCGGGATCGAGCTCGAGATCGGCATCCTGGATCGCGACGATCGTGCCGGTCGCCTGTGAGAAGCCGATCCGGATCGCGCTCCCCTTGCCGCCGTTCTTTTCGGCATGGATGATCCGCAGCTCGGGCCGCTGCGTCACCTGGTCGAGCACGTCGCGCGTGCCGTCGGTCGAGCCGTCGTTGACGACGAGAATCTCGCGCGGCGCCGGCAGATCGATCGCGATCAGCCGCTGGATCACTTCCGCGACGGTCCGCGCCTCGTTGTACACGGGAACGACGATCGAAATCAGAGGGCTCAAAGGGTCCGCGGTGTCGTTGAAGAACGGTTCATGCGTCGAGGAGTGCGGTCTCCACGGTCTGCGCCGCCGGGCTGTTGCGCTCGACCTTCCGCACCGGCACGCCAACGTACACGGACTCGGCGTCGAGCCTGGTGCCCTTGAGCACCACGCTCATCGCGCCAATCTGGCACTTCTCACCCGCTTCGACGTTGATGCCCACCATGCTGCCAAGACCGACGGTGCAGAACCGTCCCAGCTTCACCGTGCCGGTCTTCACCATGCCGCCCTCCACAGTATGACCCGAGAGGTGGACGTTTTCGCCAAGAACCACGCCGTCGCCAAAGTCGAGCATGTTGTGATCGGAGATCGACAGGCTGTTGATATGGACGCCGCGTCCCATCCGCGCGCCGTTCCACCGCATGTAGAGCGACCACAGGAATGAAGCGCGGAAGAACGTGCCCACCAGCACGCGGACGACGTGCGTGGAGATCATGTAGCGCGACCAGTCCAGCAGCGGCCACTCGAGATCGCGCAGCTTCCATGCTCCATTCGGCGCCGTTCGCCAGCCGCAAATCCTGGTGGACAGCGCCGACAGCCCGATCAGCGCGAACGCGAACACCAGATACGCCGGCAGCAGCGACATGGCGACCACGGCGGGCCGCAGAATCCACTGGTCGGGCACGAGCGCCACGCTCCACGTCCAGAAGGAAAACGCCGGCAACACCGAGAGCCCGAACACCACCGTTTCCACGACGAAGATCGACACCACGAACCACGCGACGCGACCGGCCTGCGCTGGAGTCACGCGGCGCAGGGTACCATAAGAGTTAAGAGTTAAAAGTTAAGAGTTAAAAGTTAAAAGTTAAAAGTTAAGAGTTAAGAGTTAGGAGTGGGGAGTGAGGAGTTGAGAGACCAGCTCGTTTTGATTCCCGGGATCGACGGCACCGGCAAACTTTTCTACCGGCAGATTCCCGGCCTCGAAGAACATTTCTCGGTGACGACGACACGGCTCCGCGACGAGGCCCGGTCGATGGACGATCTGGTCGCCGATCTTCACGACGAGATCACGCGCGTCGCCGGCGATCGACGCGTCTCGCTGCTCGGCGAGTCGTTCGGCGGCGCCCTGACTCTCAGTTACGCGATCGCGCATCCCGAGCGCGTCGAGCGGCTCGTCGTCCTGAATTCGTTCGCGCACTTCGGATCGCAGGCGCGTCTGTGGCTCGGCTATCACCTGTTGCGCGCCGCGCCCTGGGGCATGATGCGCATTGTCCGGCAGTTGAACGCGCGGCGCATGCACTCGCCGCAAACCGGGCGCGACGAGATCCGGCGCTCTCACGAGCTGATGCGATCCGCGACCCGCGAAGGCTACCTGTCGCGGATGCGCATCCTGCGCGACTACGACATCCGCGATCGCCTGCCCTCGATCGCGGCGCCGGTGCTCTACCTCGCCGCCGATCGCGACACGCTGGTGCCGTCGGTCGAGCAGGCCCGATTGATGAGCGCGCTGACGCCCGGCGCAACGATGCGCGTGCTCGAGGGCCACGGTCATAGCTGCCTGATCGCGCCGGACATGGATCTGGCCGCCATCATCAACGAATGGCTTGCCCGCCGTAGCCTCGGCGAAGGCGGGATCACGCGTGCGCCTCGTTAGCATGGCGCAGAACGTGCCCGGACCGGTGGCGGTCTCGCGGCTCGTCACCGAGGGATGGCGTGCCGTCAAGATCGAGCCGCCGTGGGGCGATCCGCTCGAGAGCCTCTGCAAGACGTGGTACGACGATCTGCATCGCGGCGTGACCATCGAGCGGATCGACCTGAAATCCAACGACGGCCGCGCGCGCGTTGCTGCACTGCTCGGCGAGACCGACGTCTTCTTCGCGAGCCACCGGCCGTCGGCGCTCGAGCGGCTCGGTCTCGATGCCGCCGCGCTCCGGCGAACGTTTCCATCGCTCCGTCACGTGAACATTGTCGGGGACACTGTCAATCCCGAGGAGCCAGGACACGATCTGACGTATCAGGCTCGCGCCGGACTGCTCGGCCCCGATTTGCCGTTGACGCTGATCGGCGACATGGCCGGCGCGGAACGCGCGCATGCCGCGATCAAGGACGTGATGCACCGGCCCGGCGCCGGCATGGTCGTCGGGCTATGTGACGTGCTCCGTGATCTCGCGGCGCCGTTGTATCACGGGCTGACCGCGGCGGGCGGTCAGCTCGGCGGCGGCAATCCCGCCTACGCGATCTATCCCGCGCGCGAAGGCGCAATTGCGGTGACGGCGCTCGAGGCGCACTTCCGCGCCAGGCTGTATGAAGGGCTGGGACTGGTGGACGGCGCGGATCCTGGTGCCATCTTTGCGACCCGAACTGCGGACGAGTGGGAGCAGTGGGCAATTGCGCGCGACATCCCGCTCGTGGCGCTGCGCTGAATACGGTGCCCGTCCCCCATTTTCTCCCTGCCACAGGGATGATTGGGGACGGAGCAAATCGCACAATGCACAAACACGTTTTGGAAATTGCGTACGCCATCGCAGCGCGCTACTTCGATGAGGTTGCCTCACGACACGTTGGCGGCACGACCACGCGGAATTCGCTGAAGAGCGCGCTTGGCGGGCCGCCGCCTCACGGCGCTTCAATCCGATGGCGGTGTTGAAGTGCTGCGTCGCGCCGGCTGGAATGTCGAAACGCAGGGTCTGCAGCACGCGCCGCGTATCCGGGTGATCGCAGGCGCGGAAGTCCACATCTCGGTTAGCGCGCGGCGCTACCTCGGATTCGGCCAGGTGCTGGTCCAATTCAGGGATGCCAAGACGACCTTGCGCGTGATCGCCGCGGCGCAGGCTGACGGCACGTGCCGGGCCGGCGGTTCGTTGTGGCAGAACCGGCAGGCCGACGCGATCATCAGGTGTTTCAGCGCTTCCTGGCCGGCGTCTTCTTCGGCGCCTTCTTCGGCGCCTTCGGCGGCAGACCCGGACGATACTCGAGCATCACGTTGCTGATCGTCGCGATCGGCCGGCCGGGACTCGAGAAGTTATCGACGCCGTCCGGCCGCATCACCGACAGCTTCTCGCCGAGGATCGAGACCTGTTCGCCGACATCTTCCGGCAGCTCCATCTGGATGAATTCCGATCCGATCGGGGCGACGGCCTTGACGCCGCCCGGCCCCGCGCCGCCGCCGATTCGATCGAATAAATCGTGCTCCGTCCGGAACTCGCTCTGGATCACGGCGCGATCGACCAGCGTGTTGTCCATGGTCAGCACGCCCACCGTCGCCGTGTATTTGCGGTACGCCTGCTTCGATTTCACGAGCTCCGCGGAATAAGTGTGGCGGTTGTGCAGCTCGAAGCCGATCGTGACTGGGCCGCGATGCGGGGGAATCGTGATGACCACCCCCTCCCTGGGATTGTTGCCGGTCAGCACATCGCAAAACTGGCGGCCGGTCGCCACGCCGACACCGAGCTCCGATGAACATTTCCACTCGGCCTGGATGCGTGAGATCGGAATGTCGGGCACCTTCTGGGCGGCCTTCCGGGAGGTCTTGCGTGCCTGCGCATCGACGGCGGGAGTTGCGAACACGGTTGCACACAGAACTGCGATTGCCAGACGCATGATCTCAGTATATCGTTCGACTGCACGTGGATGGCTCGTCGCATGCACCCAGCCTGTGCCGTCAGGTGTCTTGTCTGTCGTGTGTTGAACCCGGAGGAGAAGCAATGAATCAAGTACGAGTATGGATAGCGGCCCTGGCTCTACTGGCGATGGCAGTGTGCCCCGTCTCCGCGCAGGTGCAGACGGGATCGATCCTCGTCCGCGTCACCGATGCGCAGGGCGGCTCGGTGCCCGGCGTCTCCGTTACGCTGACGAGTCCGGTGCTCGTGTCCGGAACGATGACCGGCGTGACCGATAGCGGCGGTGTCAACCGGTTCCCGTCGCTGCAGCCGGGTGTCTACTCGGTGAAGCTCGAACTGCAGGGGTTCCGGACGGTCGTTCGCGAGAACGTTCAGGTCGTGGTCGGTGCCACGGTGCCGCTGGACATCCAGCTGAGCGTCGCGACAGTCGCCGAAACCGTCACGGTGACCGGCACGTCGCCGGTCGTGGATACGACCACCGCGAACACCAGCGTCAACCTGAGCGAGCAGTTGCTCCAGGCGACTCCGGGTGGGCGCGACATCTGGTCGCTCGTCGAATACAAGGTGCCGAGCTTGTTGATCACGCGGCCGGATGTCGGCGGCACGTCCGGTGGATTACAGGGTGTGTTCAACGCGCGCGGCACTCCGAGCTCGCAGAATTCCAGCTATCTGAACGGCATCAACGTCGGCGACCCGGCGGCGATTGGCGCGGCGGGCTTCTATTACGATTTCGACGCCTTCGAAGACATTCAGGTCTCGACCGGCGCGCACGACATCAGCGTGCCCACCGGCGGCGTATTCCTGAATATGGTCACCAAAAGCGGCGGCGAGAACTGGCGCGGCCGCGCCACGTTTGCATGGCTGGGCGACGCCACGCAAACGCAGAACATTGACAACAATCTGTTGCGATACGGATTCCGCCCCGAAACCAACAGCGTCGACTATACGTCGGATGCCAACTTCAGCACCGGTGGTCCATTGATCGCGCGCAAGCTGCGCATCTTCACGTCGTTGCGGGACTGGCGGGTTCACGTCAACGTCCCCGCGGCCTTCTCGACGCTCGTGCTCGACAGGACCGACATCACCTCAGGCTTGATTAACGCGAACTATCAGATGAGCGAGAACAGCCGGCTGACCGGCTTGTATTCGCGCCAGTACTACAAGAAACCGAACCGGTTCCTCGCCGGCTCGAACACGCTGGTCAAGGAATCGACCAGCAACGAGGACGATGTGTTCGACATCTACCAGGTGCTGCTCAACTCGGTCGTCACCCAGCGGTTCTTCATCGACGCCCGCGTCGGTCTGAACCGCATCTTCTTCCCCACGTACCTGAACGGCAACGACCAAACGCTGCTCGATTCAGCCACCGGCATCCGCACGCGAAATTTCACGACCGGCACCGAGCGCTGGCGCGATCGCTACCAGTTGAACACCACCGGCCAGTACTACGTGGACGAAGCGCTTGGCGGCCGTCATGAACTCAAGTTCGGCGTCGACTATTCAAACATGCCGGTGGAAAACCGGGTCTCACGGTTCGACGACGTCGACCTGACCTACAACAGCGCGACCGGCCTGTCACAGAACGTCACGCTCTACGGCACGCCGTTCTTCTCGAAGACAGCGCTCAGCGTGCTGGCACTCTATGCGCAAGACGCGATGTCGTTGAAGCGATTGACGGTCACCGCCGGGCTGCGTTGGGAACAGCTGAATGGCTACCTTCCGGCGCAGAGCAGCCCGCCGAGCCGCTTCTTCCCGAACCTGCAGCGCGACTGGCCGAAGGTGCCGAATGTCGTCAACTGGAAAACCATCGGCCCGCGCATCAGTGCCGCCTACGACCTGATGGGTAACGGGCGGACGGCGCTGAAGGCCGCCGCCGGCCGCTACTACTACGTGATTGCTTCGGGCGGCGGCATTCTCGACGGCTTCAATCCGAACGGCAATTATCAGGAGACCTACGGCTGGAACGACGTCAACGGCGACCGTCGCTTCCAGCCCGGCGAACAGACTGGCACCGCCGTCATATCGCGCGTCGATACCTCGACGGTGTCCGTCGATCCTGACTACCGGCGGCCGTTCACCGACGAACTGACCGGCGGGCTCGACCACGAATTGTTTCCACTCCTGCGCCTCAGCGCCATCGGCACCTATCGCGCTGAGAAAGACGTGCTCGCGACCTCGAACCCGGCCAATCCCTACGACACGTTCCTGACGACGCGGCCCGATAACGGCCGCGACGGCGTCGCCGGCACGGCCGATGACGGCACGTTCCAGTTTTACAACCGCACGTCCACGGCGGTGAACCGCACGCTCTTCACCAATGATCCGACCTTCCGCCAGACCTACAAGGGCATCGAGATCACCGGGACCAAACGCATGGCGAACCGGTGGCAGATGGTGATGGGCTACACCTACAGCCAGACCCGTCAGCGCGGTCTCAGCGTCAGCACGAACCCCAATGCCCTGATCAATGCCGAGGGTCCGGTCACGGGACAAATTGGCGATCGGCCGCATCAATTCAAGCTGACCGGCACCTACATCCTGCCGTGGTACGACATCGGCTTCGCCGCCAATCTGAACCGGCAAAGCGGCGCGGCGCTGACGCGGCAGGTGAACACCGCGCAGACCGTGGGCGGCAATACGACAGTCAACGTCGAGCCGCTTGGGTCGTACCGCCTGCCGACGCGGACCGCCGCGGACCTGCGATTCTTCAAGACCGTGAACTTCAGCTCACGCAGCCTGGAGCTCTCTGTCGACGTGCACAACGTGACCAACACCAACACGGTGTGGGACGCGCGCACCCTTGGTGGGACGATCAACCTGCGCCAGAACGGCGACCCCAACGGCACGATCAACACCGTGCCGCAGTTCGGTTCACCGGCACAGGTCTACGGGCCCCGGAACGTCCGTTTCAACGCGGCGTTCCGGTTCTAGTCGTCGCTGTGGTGTGATCCTTGTGGAAGCGGCAGTCCTGTGATCGACAGGCTGCCGCTTCGCAGTTTCAGCAGCTCGAGGAATTCCATCCGCGTCCGCGCCTGATCGCGGAACGCGCCGAGCATCGCGCTCGTGATGGTGTACGAATTCTGTTTTTCCACGCCGCGCATCGCCATGCAGAGATGCGTCCCTTCACACACGACCGCCACGCCCAGCGGCTGGATCTTGTCCAGGATCGTGTGCGCGATCTGGTTGGTCAGCCGCTCCTGCAGTTGCAGCCGCCGCGCGAAGATGTCGACCAGCCGCGGAATCTTGCTGAGGCCGATGACCTTGCCGTTCGGAATGTAGGCAACGTGGCACTTGCCGAAGAACGGCAGCAGGTGGTGTTCACACATGCTGTAGAAGTCGATGTCGCGGACGATGACCATCTCGCTATAATCGACGCTGAACAGCGCCCCATTGAGCATCGCATCGATGTCTGCTGAGTATCCGCTCGTCAGAAAGCGCAGCGCTTTGTCGACACGGCGTGGCGTCTTGACGAGTCCCTCGCGCGACGGGTCCTCGCCAAGCTCCACCAGCAGCCGCTGGATGAGATCCTGCATCCGGTCATTGTATGTCTCGGCCGCGTTGGGCGTCGCGACAGCCTCTGGTGCCATACCGACATTGGATGCGCGTATCGCCATCCAGGTTCCCGCCGGCGATCCGGACGCCCTCTACAAGGATCGCGAGAACCTGGTGAGCGCGAAAAAGGCAACGGACATCTGGGCGGGGCGTCTCGCCGCGAATCCACGCGACTTTGATTCCGCGTACAAGCTCGCACAGGCGCGTTACTGGCTCGGAACCAACGGCCTGCCCGAGCCGGAACGCAAGGCGGCGCTCGAGGCCGGCATTGCCGCCGCGCGATCCGCAATCGCGCTCGACCCGAAGCGGCCCGAAGGCCACTTCTGGCTCGCCGCGAACATGGGCGCGCTTGCCGAATCGTTCGGCCTGCGCCAGGGCATCAAGTACCGCGGGCAGATCAAGGACGCGCTGCTCGCCACGCTGAAACTCGATCCGGCATTCCTTGATGGCTCCGCCGATCGCGCGCTCGGACGCTGGTACTACAAAGTGCCGGGCCTGTTCGGCGGCAGCAACAAGCAGTCGGAAGCGCACCTGCGTAAGTCGCTCACCTACAATCCGGACAGCATCATCTCGCACATCTTCCTCGCCGAGACCCTTGCCGACATGGGCCGCAAGGACGAAGCCCGCAAGGAATGCCAGGCGGCGATCGATGCGCCGTTCGATCCCGATTGGACGCCGGAGGACAAGCGGTTCAAGGAAACCGCCAAGCGACTACTCCGCGATCTGCAGCGCTGAGCGCTCATGAGCCCGCCACCCGATTCCGGACCACTGCCGCAGGGTCAGCGCCCGGAAGAACGGCTGTTCTCGCTCGACCCGGAACAATCGCGGCGCGAGCAATACCGGCGCCGCTACACGCTCGACGTCATCCAGATTCCGATCATGCGCGTGATCGGCTTCGCGGCGATGACGCTGGCGGCGCTGCTCTACGACCTCAACCTCGAGCCGTTCCCGCTGCCGGGATTTCTGAAGCTCGCTGCGATCAACTTCGGCTACGCGCTGACGGCAGTGGTCGTGGTACGCGCGCTTTACGATCGCGTCGGGCGCTTCGACCTGACACTGCTCTTCCTGCACATCGACGTCGTCGTCTGGCTGTTCACGATGCATCACGTCAGCGCCGCCGATCAGTTGTTCGCGTTCTTCCTGCTAGTGCGCGTCGGCGACCAGGTCGGCTTCGGCTTCCGCCGCGCGTTTTACTTCACTCACGTCGTCGTCGCGACCTATCTCGCTTACTTGTGGTGGTTGTCGACGGGCACGTCCGATTTCTCGTGGGCACAATACCTTTACGTCGCGGCGACGATGTATGTGATTGGCACGTACATCGCGATTACCGGCATTGCGATCGAATCGCTGCGAAAACGATCGAGCGCGGTCGTCAGGCAGGCGCGCGATCTCCTGCGCCAGCTCGAGACGCGCACCGAGGAACTGCGCGCCCAGGCGGTGGAGCTCGAACACGCCAGGGTCCAGGCCGAGGGCGCGAGCCAGGCGAAGTCGGCCTTTCTCGCGACGATGAGCCACGAGATCCGCACGCCGATGAACGGGGTCATCGGCATGACCAGTCTCCTGCTCGACACCCCGCTCGACGCGACGCAGCGCGAATACACCGAAACCATTCGCCAGAGCGGACAGAACCTGCTCGTGATCATCAACGACATCCTCGATTTTTCGAAGGTCGAGTCGGGCGCGGTGATGCTCGACCCGCGGCCGTTCGACTTGCGCGATGCGGTCACGCGCGGTCTCGACCTGCTCGCGCCACAGGCGCGCGCGAAAGGCCTGGACCTCGATTTCAGAATCGAAGCAGGTGTGCCCGCGCGCATCGTTGCGGATGCCGAGCGGCTACGGCAAGTGATCGTCAATCTCGTCGCCAACGGCGTCAAATTCACCGAGCATGGGTCGATCGACGTGTCGATCAAACTGGCCGATGCGTCGAACGCGTCGCGTGACAAACCGCTGACCCTCGAGTTCCACGTGGTCGACACCGGAATGGGAATTCCGCCGGCACAGCAGGAGCTGCTGTTCCGCCCGTTTTCACAAGTCGACAGCAGCATCGCGCGACGTCACGGCGGAACCGGACTGGGACTGGCGATCAGCAAGGGGCTGGTCACCGCCATGGGCGGAACGATCTGGGTGCGCAGCGACGCCGGCCTGGGTTCCAGTTTTACGTTCACGCTGCCAACATCGGCGGCGCCTGACGTCGCCGAGCCCGCGGAGGACGCCACGCCATTTGATGACACGCTGGCCGGACGGACGCCGTTGCGCATCCTGGTGGCCGAAGACAATGGCGTCAACCGCAAGGTGGTGCTCGCCATGCTCCGCCGCTTCGGCTACGACGCGGACGTTGCGCTCAACGGCCGCGAAGCGGTCGATGCGGCGCGGCGGCAGCGCTACGACCTGGTCCTGATGGACATCCAGATGCCGGAAATGGACGGCCTCGATGCGACGCGCGCGATCCTCGCGCTCGACTCGGCGCCGCCACGCATCATCGGCCTCAGCGCCAACGCGATGACCGAGGATGTGGACGCCGCCAAGCAGGCCGGCATGAACGGCTACCTGGCCAAGCCGCTCGAGCCGGGCGAACTGCGACGCGTGCTCGACGGATCGGATTACGCCAGAAACATCTCGTAGGCGGAATTCCGTTCCTCGAACTCGTAATCGTAGCCAAGCGTCTCGAGAAATTCGCCGAATCGATCCGTGTCACCCTCGGGCACTTCGAATCCCGCCAGCACGCGGCCGAAATCCGATCCGTGATTGCGGTAATGAAACAGGCTGATGTTCCAGCGGCCGCCCAGACGATCGAGAAATTCCATCAGCGCGCCGGGCCGTTCGGGAAATTCAAAACGATAGAGACGCTCGTTGGCCAGCGCCGGCGCCCTGCCGCCGACCATGTGCCGGATGTGCAGCTTCGCCACTTCATCGTCGGTGAGATCGATCGCCGGATAGCCGGCGGCGTGCAAGAGGCCGAGCAGATCGATCGCCTGTTGTCGCGACGTGGTGGCGATGCCGACGAAGATGTGCGCGCGATCGCGCCCGCTCAGGCGATAGTTGAATTCCGTCACGACCCGCCGGCCGATCGTCGCGCAGAATTCGCGAAACGCGCCGGGCCGCTCCGGAATCGTCACGCCGACCAGCGCTTCGCGTGCTTCGCCGACTTCGGCCCGCTCCGCGACGAAGCGCAGCCGATCGAAATTCATGTTGGCGCCGGTCAGCACCGCAGCCAGCGTGTCGCCTGAGTGTCCGGATGCCGCGGCCCACGAGCGGAGACCGGCCACCGCCAGCGCGCCGGCCGGCTCCATCAACGATCGCGTGTCGTCGAACACATCCTTGATCGCCGCGCAGATCTCGTCGTTCGACACTCGAATCACGTCGTCAACCCCGGTTTGCGCGATCGCAAACGTCAGCGCGCCGACCTCTCGCACCGCCACGCCGTCCGCGAAGATGCCGACGCGATCGAGCGTGACGCGGCGTCCCGCGGCCAGCGACTGATACATCGCGTCGGCGTCAAACGGCTCGACACCGATGACGCGCACCTCGGGCCTGACCGCCTTGATGTAGCTGACGATGCCGGCGATCAACCCGCCGCCGCCGACGGGCACGAACACGGCGCTCAAATCACGCGGCGCTTGCGCCAGGATCTCGACCGCCACGGTGCCCTGCCCGGCGATCACCAGCGGATCGTCGAAGGGATGAATCAGGATCCGTCCGCTCGCACCGGCGCGCTGCTGACAGCGCTCGGCCGCATCCGCAAAAGTATCGCCGGCCAGCTCCACTGCCGCGCCGAGATCGCGGACCGCATCGACCTTGATCTCCGGAGTGGTCTGCGGCATGACGATCAGCGCGCTGATCTGCAGGTGGCGCGCCGCATAGGCCACGCCCTGGGCATGGTTGCCGGCGCTCGCGGTGATCACGCCGCGCTCGCGCTCCTCCGCCGACAGGTGCGCCATCCGGTTGTAGGCGCCGCGTAATTTGTAGGTGAAGATCGGCTGCAGATCCTCGCGCTTCAGGAACACCTGGTGGCCGGTCCTCCGCGACAACCGCCGCGCCAAATCGAGCGGAGTGGCAGCGACCACGTCGTAGACGCGACTGTTCAGAATCAGCCGGAGCATCTGGTGTGGAGCGCTCATACGCGCCCCAGCGAACAAATATCGTTCAGGATTCCGGCCGCGGTGACCTGCGCGCCGGCGCCAGGTCCACTGATCACCAGCGGCTCGCTGTGATAGCGGCGCGAATGAAACGTGACGATGTTCTGCGTGCCGCGGGCCGCGCCGATCGGGCTGGACGCCGGAACGGGACGTAATCCAGCGGTCACCTTCCTGCTGGTCGCCGACACGACATATCGCAATGGCCGCTGGCTTTCTGCCGCGCGCGCAACGCGGTCACGCCACATCGCATCGAGCTCCGGCAAACGATCGAGGAATTCCTCGAGCGGAAGATGCCGATACGCGGCAGGGACGAGATCGTCAGCGGCCGGCGCGGCGCCGCGATAGCCCATCATGCGCGCGAGAATCAGACCTTTGCGCGCGGCATCGCGGCCTGACAGATCGTCGCGCGGATCGGGCTCCGCATAGCCGCGTGCCATCGCCTCTTTCACCGCCGACGAGAACGCGCGGCCGGCTGAGACTTCCGACATCACGAACGTCAGCGTGCCGCTGACGCAACCGTGGATCCGCAGCACGCGATCGCCGCTCTCGGCGAGCTTGCGATAGGTGTCGATGATTGGCAGTCCGGCGCCGACCGTGGCTTCATAACGCATTTGGCGCCCGACGGCGTCGCACGCCTGCAGCAGTTGCTCGTAACCGTCGCGCGTGTCGGCGAGTGGGCGCTTGTTCGCAAGCACGATGTCGAAGCCCTGGCCGATCGCCGCTTTCAACATGCTGGCCGTGTCGTCGCTCGTGACATCAACCACTACCGGTCTCGAGACGGCGTGATCCGACATGAACGCCAGCGCCTCATCGGCGTTGGCGGCGCGGCCGCCGAGCGACGACAACAACGCACCGTTTTCTTTGGCGCGTGCCAGCTTCAGGAGCTTCGCGCGGGACAGACCCCGGTTATCGAACACGTACCCCGATCGATCGAGCAGGCCGACGATGCGCGCACGCGGCTCGATCTTCGACGCCGCGATCTGATCCGCCAGCGCGCGGCCGACGCGGCCGAAGCCGAGCAGCACGATGTCCTTGTGCGTCGCCGCCACCGGCCGGCCGCCGCCGATCTTCGACAGCTGAAACGCGGCGTGCACCCGGCGGGTGGCTTCAGCGGCCTGTTCCGCCGCGACGACGAACGAGATGTTGCGCTCCGACGATCCCTGCGCGATCGCCACGACGTTGATGCCGCCCGCCTCGAGCGCGCTGAAGACGCGCGCGCTGATGCCCGGCGTGCCGACCATGCCGTCTCCGACGACGGCAATGACGGCGGTCTTCGTCCGCGCGCTGACGCCGTCCACCCAGCCGTGCGCCATCTCCTCGCGCAAGCCGTGGCGCAGGCATGCCACCGCGCGATCGGCCTGTTCCTCCGGAACGGTGAACCCGATCGAGCTCTCGGAAGATGCCTGGAAGATTGTCGAGACCGACAAGCCTTCGGCCGACACCGAGGTGAACGTGCGCGCCGCGATGCCGTGCACGCCGGCCATGCCGCGCCCGGCCACCGTGATCACGGCTTGCGCCGGCAACACCGCGAGCGATTTCACCGGAAACGATTTCGACGACTGCCGTGCGGAGACTTCCGTGCCCGGCAACGAGGGATCGATGAACGATCGCACGCGTAACGTGATGCGCGTGCCGGCGATCGGAATCAACGCGCGCGGGTGCAGGACCTTCGCGCCGTAGTGCGCGGCTTCCGCCGCTTCACGATGGTGCAGCTGCGGAATGACGCGCGCATCCGCGACCATGCGCGGATCGGCGGTCATGATGCCGGGGACATCCTTCCACAACATCACCTGCCGCGCGCCGAGCGATCGTGCCAGCGTGGTGGCGGTGAGATCGGTGCCGCCGCGGCCAAGCGTCGTGACGCTGCCGTCCGGCGCGCGGCCGATGAAGCCGGGCACGACCGCGATGGCGCCGCTGTCGATCAGCGGCTGCAGGACTTTCCGCGCGCGGCGGCCGGTGTCGTCGAACAGCGGCGTCGCACCGGCATGGACATCGTTGGTGCGAATGATGTCCAGCGCATCAACGAATTGCGCGCGCTCGCGGCAGGCCGCCAGCGCCGCCGCCAGTAACCTCGCCGACAGTTGTTCGCCTCGTGCCGCCAGCGTATCGAGCGCGCGCGGTGATCGATCGCCCAGCACACGCATCGCTGAAGCGAGATGGCGAAACTCCTCCACCGCTGCTTCGATGGTCGCGATCAGCGTGTCGCGCGTGGCGCCCGCCGGCGCGATCGCCCGCGCCGCCTGCACATGCTTGTGGCGCAGCGTCTCCGCGGCATCAGGATCCGCGGACAGCAGCAGGTCGGTGACGCCGGCCAGCGCCGAGGCGACGACCACGAGCGGGCCGTCGTGCCCGGCAATCCGCTCCACTGCTTTCTGTATCGCGCGCGCATCCGCCAGCGCCGCGCCGCCGAACTTCCACACTTGAACCGTTGAACCCATATGTCTGAGCTTTCTGCGCTTTCTGTGGCCCTGGTGAACAAGCAAAAGGCCATCACCCCTTTGCGGATGATGGCCTCGTCTTAAGCCCCGGTGTCTGTATAGATCACCTCATCCGCGTGGCACTCCACACGTAGTCGTCGTAATGACGATAGTGGTCGCCGCGGACGGGTGCGTCTGCATGAGGTGGAGCGCTAGGCTATCACGACTTCGGCGGGTACTCGTAAAAGCCCTTGCCGGACTTCTTGCCCAGATGCCCCGCCAGCACCATGCGTTTCAGTAATGGCGGCGGTGCAAAACGCTGCTCCCTGAACTCGTCGAACATGATGTTCGCGATGTAATAAGTAGTGTCGAGGCCGACGAAATCGAGCAGCGTCAGCGGGCCCATCGGATGTCCGCAGCCGAGCTTCATGCCGGTGTCGATGTCCTGCGGCGTGCCCAGGCCCTCTTCGACGCAGCGAATCGCGTCGAGCAGGTACGGCACCAGCAGGCGGTTGACGATGAAGCCGCCCTTGTCCGGCGCGGTAATCGGTTCCTTGCCGATCGCCCTGACGAACGCCATCAACGCATCGTGCGTTTCCTGCGTCGTCGCCAGCGCTCGAATCACCTCGACGAGCTTCATCAGCGGCACCGGATTGAAGAAGTGGAGACCCGCGACTTTGTCGGGACGCTTCGTGCCGGCGCCAAGCTCGGTGATGCAAAGAGACGATGTATTCGACGCGATGATGCAGTGCGGGCCGACCACCGCTTCCACCTGCGCGTAGGCCTGCTTCTTGATCTCGACGTTCTCGATGATCGCTTCGATCACGAGATCGCAATCCTTCAGGTCGGCGTACTTGGTTGTGCCTTTCAGGTTGCCGAGCGTCGTCTTCTTCGCGTCCTCGGTGACCTTGCCCTTCGCCACGCCGTCGGTCAGGAACTTCTCGATGCGGCCGAGCCCCTTGTTCAATACATCCTCGTTGACTTCGAGAACGATGGTCTTGAATCCCGCCGCCGCGGACACCTGCGCAATGCCCGCGCCCATCAACCCGCAACCCAATACACCAACCGTTTTGATCGCCATGCGTTCTGCCTTCTGCCTTTTGCCTTCTGCCTTTACAGGGCTTCGATAATCATTGCAATGCCTTGACCTCCGCCAATGCAGGCGGATGCCACACCGTATTTCTTGCCGCGACGCCGGAGTTCGAGCAGCAGCGTCAGCACGAGGCGCGCGCCGCTGGCGCCGAGGGGATGCCCGATCGCAATCGCGCCGCCGTTGACGTTGACCTTGTCGCGATTGAGACCGAGCTCCTTCTCGCACGCGAGATACTGTGGCGCGAACGCTTCGTTGATCTCGATCAGATCGAGATCGTTCAGCGACAGCGTCGCGCGTTCGAGCGCCTTGCGGATGGCCGGGGCCGGCCCCATGCCCATCATCGTCGGCTCGACGCCGACGGTCGCCCACGACACGATTCTTCCAAGGGGCTTCGCGCCTCTTGCCTTCGCCGCATCCGCGCCGGCAATCACCAGGGCCGCCGCGCCGTCGACAATGCCGCTGGCGTTGCCGGCGGTGACGACGCCGTCCTTCTTGAAGACCGCCGGCAGCTTCGCCAGGATCTCCATCGTCGTCTCCGGGCGCATGTGATCGTCCTGCTCGATCAGTGTGACGCCCTTCTTCGACTTGATCTCGACCGGCGTCACTTCTTCTTTCATCACGCCCGACGACCATGCCTTGTGCGCCAGCTGCTGGCTGCGCAGCGCGTAGGCATCGGCGTCCTCGCGCGTGATGCCGTACTTCATCGCGCAGTTCTCGGCCGTGATCGCCATCGAGCAGCCGGCGTACGGATCGTTCAGCCCTTCCCACAGCCAGTCTTCGAGCTTGCCCTGGCCAAGCTTGAAGCCGCTGCGCGCGCCGCGAATCACGTGCGGCACCTGGCTCATGTTCTCCATGCCGCCGGCGAGCACGAATCCGGCTTCATCGAGCTGAATGTGCTGCGCGCCGCTGATCACCGCCTGAATGCCGGAGCCGCACAGGCGATTCACGGTGAGCGCCGGCACTTCGACCGGCAAACCGGCCTTCAGACCCACATGACGCGCGCCGTAATGCGCATCGACGCTGCTCTGCTGCACGTTGCCGAACACGACGTGGTCGACCCACTCGGGCTTCGCGCCGCTGCGCTCGAGCGCCGCCTTCGACGCGATCGCGCCGAGCTCGATCGCCGAGAAATCCTTGAGCGCGCCGACATGAGTCGTCATCGGTGTACGCGCCCCGCCAAGAATGAAAACGTCTTCCGCCATCTGGATTTTGTTCTTCGTTATTTGTTCTTTGTTATTTGTCTGGCGACGAAGTCGCCGACCGCCGTCGTGCCGAGCGAGC
The DNA here is from genome assembly GCA_019752015.1 of Cyanobacteriota bacterium. GTDB lineage: Bacteria > Acidobacteriota > Vicinamibacteria > Vicinamibacterales > UBA2999 > 12-FULL-67-14b. The sequence goes on from JAIEMQ010000044.1 coordinate 231,957, forward strand.
CGCCGATGTCGGTGGTGGTCTGGTTGGCGGCAATCGCCGCTTCGACGGCAGACTCGATCGCCCTGGCTTCGTCGCGCTTCCCCATCGTTTCCAGCATCAGCGCGGTGGAGAGAATCGCGCCGATCGGGTTGGCGACATTTTTCCCCGCCAGCGGCGGCGCCGATCCGTGCACCGGTTCGAAGAGCGACGTCTTTCCAGGATGGATATTTCCCGACGCCGCCATTCCAAGGCCACCCTGCAGTGCTCCGCCGATATCGGTGATGATGTCGCCGAACAGGTTGTTGGTGACGATGACCTGGTACTGACCCGGATCCTTGACGAGAAACATCGCCAGCGCGTCGATGTATTGGTGCGTCGCGGTGATCCCGGGATAGAGCGCCGCGACTGCCTTGAACACCCGCTGCCAGAGCGCGTGGCCCTGCTGCATGGCGTTGCTCTTGTCGGCCATGCACACCTTCGTGAGGCCGTGGTCCTGCGCGAATTCGAACGCGTGCCTGATGATTCGATGCACGCCCTTGTAGGTGTTGATCTCTTCCTGGAGCGCCACCTCGTCGTCTGTGCCGGCCTTGAAGCGTCCGCCGACGCTGACATAGACGCCTTCGGTGTTCTCGCGGAATACGACGAAGTTGATGTCCTTGCGGCCGCGATTCTTGAGCGGGCTGAGCCGATCGTCGAGCAGCTTGACCGGGCGATAGTTGACGTAGAGATCGAGCTCGAAGCGGGTGCCGAGCAGAATGTCGCGCGCGTGCCGGTTGTCGGCGACGCGCGGATCGCCGAGCGCGCCGACGAAGATCGCGTCGAACTCGCGCAGCATCTGGTAGCCGTTGGCCGGCAGCGTCTCGCCGGTCTTCAGAAAATGATCGGCGCTCCACGGCAGGTGCTCGAGAGCAAAGCGGCGGCCGAACGCGTCGCCGGCGGCCGTCAGGACTTTCACGGCTTCCGCCGTGACGTCCTTGCCGATGCCGTCTCCCGCTATGACCGCGATTTTCATTTCTAACTTTTAACTTTTAACTTTTAACTTTTAACTTTGCACTTCTATGGCCATCGCCATGCCCATACCGCCGCTGACGCAGAGTGTTGCCAAACCCCTAGTCTTGCCCTGCCGCTGCAGTTCGTGCAAGAGCGTAACGACGATACGCGCGCCGCTGCAGCCGATCGGGTGACCAAGGGCAATCGCGCCGCCGTTGACATTCAGCTTCTCAGCGGGAATCGGCACGTCCTTCAGCACCGCGAGCACCTGCGCGGCAAAGGCTTCGTTGATCTCGACGAGATCGAAATCGCCGATCGACAGGCCCGTGCGCTCCTTCAGCTTCGCAATCGCCGGCACCGGGCCGATCCCCATGATCCGCGGGTCGACACCGGCACTCGACCAGCCCACGATTCTGGCGATCGGGGTGAGCCCGCGCGCCCTGACAAAATCCGCCGATGCGAGCACGAGCGCCGCGGCGCCGTCCGTGATCCCCGAGGCGGATCCCGCGGTGATGATGCCGTCATGCCCGTCGACTCTTGGAAACGTCAACGGGAGCTTTCCGAGCGCCTCGATCGTCGAGCCGTGCCGCGGATGTTCATCGACGCTCACCTCGATCGACCTGCCTTGTTCGGTGATCGCGACCGGCGCGATCTCGCGCGTGAAGTGCCCCGCCTTCTGCGCCGCTTCCGCCTTACGCTGGCTCTCGAGCGCAAACCGATCTGATTGCTCCCGCGTGATGCCGTATTGACGCGCGAGCACTTCCGCCGTCTCGCCCATGATCAAGCCCGACAGCGGATCGGCGAATCCGTCGCGATACATGGCGTCGACGAACTGGAAGTGGCCCATCTTGTGGCCCCAGCGCGCGTCGTTCGCGTCGACGAGATAGGGGACGCGGCTCATGTTCTCGATGCCGCCCGCCAGCACGACGTCCGATTCCCCGAGCATGATGCTTTGCGCGCCCGATGCAAGCGCCTGCATGCCGCCCGCGCACGCTTTGTTGATGGTGTATGCCGGCGACGTGTGTGGAACGCCCCCGCGATGCGCCACCTGACGGGCGGGATTGGGACCCACACCGGCCGGGCGGCCGTGACCCATCAGCACTTCCTGAACGTCAGAGGGCTGAATGCCGGCGCGGCTCATCGCCGCCTTCGCGGCCACCATCCCGAGTTCGGCGGCATGGACGTCCTTGAACGACCCGCCGAACCGGCCGATCGGCGTCCTGGCGGCGCCAAGAATCACCACGTCCCGCACTGTCATCGTGGCGATGATATCAAACGAGTGTTCAAATCATTCTCCCTGGCCCTCCTCGTCAAGCTCGTAGCAGAGGGTGACCCGTTAATGGGTCGCCTCGTTTTTGCCTACAGATTTTCGATGTCGATGGCGGCGCGATCAGGCGGACCGGTCGAACGCCGCGCTGCGTGACGGTTGCGATACAGGCTCACGTCGACCGCCGCCGCCATCCGTCCGAGGTCGAGCCGGCATCCCAGGAACTGCTCGATGCGCCGGGACATCTCCACCGGATCTTCGATCACAGCCTGATAGGCAACCTCGATGGCCAGGAATCGAGGATCGCGATCGAGCAGCCGCTCGATGGTGCGCAAGTGCGCCTCGTAGGCGGCTTTCAACGCGACGGTGGAAGACGCAGCGCCCGGCTGGCCGCGTCCGGCCAGCATCTTGTCCTGGGACGCCAGCACCTCATCGAGATCGCGGCGCATGAAAATCACGTGATACGTGTTGTCGGCAGGCAAGTGTGCCAGCAACGGCGAGACGATCTTGACCGCCCGCCCGCGTCCCTCGCGGACCCACTCTTTGTCGAGCGGCTTGTCGAGATCCTTGATCCGTTCGAGCTCGTAGTAGCCGTGCGGATTCTGCTCGTCAGCGGCGCGCCGGCCGTCGGTCCAGACCCGAAGTCCTCCGGCGTCCAGCATCGCCATCATCATCGACGTGCCCGAACGCGGCAGTCCCGATACGACAATCAATGGACGCCCGTACAACATCCGCCGCACCAAACCAGTCCATCGCCTCATATCCACGCCGCCGGCGGCTGATATACGATACGCGCAGTTTGGCTTCCTGTGTGTGGCGATCGCGAGCCCATCGCCGGCGCGTCGCTGTTGTGGCGCTGGGCTGCGTGCTCGCCGCCTCGCCGGTCGAGGCGTACATCGGTCCCGGCGCGGGCTTCGCCCTGATCTCGTCGGCGTTCGTGCTGCTGACGACGGTCGTCCTTGCGCTGGCGTCGCTGCTGGTATGGCCGTTCCGTGCCGCGATGCGATCGTTCCGCAGGCTGGCGGTCAAGCCGTTGATCAAGCGGCTCGTGATCGTCGGGTTCGACGGCCAGGATCCCACGCTGACCGACCGGTTCATGGCGGCAGGGAAACTGCCCAATTTCACCAGGCTCGCGCAGCGCGGCAGCTACCACCGGTTGCGCACCACCTTCCCGGCGGTGTCGCCGGTGGCGTGGTCGTCCTTCAGCACGGGCGTCTCTCCGGCCAGGCACAACATTTTCGACTTCCTCGACCGCGATCTGCGCAGCTACCTGCCGGTGCTGTCGTCGACGTTCATCGGCCGGGCGATGCGGACGGTGAAGATCGGACGGTTCCGCGTGCCGTTGTCGCGGCCGGACCTCCGGCTGCTCCGGCGGTCGAAGCCGTTCTGGAGCATTCTTGGCGAGCACGACGTATGGAGCACCATTCTGCGCGTGCCGATCACGTTTCCACCCGATCGTTTTCACGGCGCCCAGCTGAGCGCCATGTGTGTGCCCGACCTGCTGGGTACTCAGGGAACGTTCACCGTACTGACCACCCGTCCGCCGGGCAGCGGTCGTACGGAGGGCGGAGTCCGGGGGGCGCTGCAGCGGACGCCCGCCGGCTTCGAGGGCGCGGTCCACGGGCCGCCGAACACGTTCGTGGACGGCGAGCCGGCCATGGTGCTGCCGCTGTCCCTGCGTGCCGACGGCGATCGCGCGCGCCTCACCATCAGCGGGCGCACCCACGTGCTCGAGCCAGGCCGTCTCAGCGAGTGGATTCCGCTGGCGTTTCCGGCGGTGCCGCTGGTGACCGTGCGCGGCATCTGTCGCATGCTCGTCACCGAGATCGGCGAGCATGCCACGCTCTACATCTCGCCGATCAACATCGACCCGGAAAAGCCGGCGATGCCGGTGTCGCATCCGCCGTACTATGCGACGTATCTGGCGAAGAAGATCGGGCCGTACGCGACGCTCGGGCTTGCCGAAGACACCTGGGCGCTGAACGAACGGGTGATCGACGAGGCCACCTTCCTGAAACAGACCTGCGACATCGACGCCGAGCGGGAGCGCATGTTGTTCGCCGGCCTCGATCAGCTGCGCCGGGGCAGCCTGGTCTGCGTCTTCGATGCGACCGATCGCATTCAGCACATGTTCTGGCGCTATCTCGATCCGGCACATCCGGCCCATCCTTCGCGTCGCGGCGATGAGACGCCGGAACACCAGGACGCGATCGAAGCGCTGTATGTGCGCAACGACGCGCTCGTCGGCCGCATGATGGCGCGGCTTCAGGACGGCGACGTGCTGATGGTGCTCTCCGACCATGGCTTCACCTCCTTCCGGCGAGGGGTGAACCTCAACCGCTGGCTGCTCGATCACGGCTATCTGACCCTGAAGCGCGGCGGCGATCCGGGCGCGGAATGGTTGCGTGACGTCGACTGGTCGATGACCCGCGCTTACGCGATGGGGCTGACCGGGCTCTTTCTCAACCTCAAAGGCCGCGAACCGGCGGGCATTGTCGAACCGGCAGACGCGGCGCGTCTCAGGCACGAGCTTGTTGCCAGCCTCTCGGGACTGCGGGACGAGCACGCGGGGACCGTTGGCATCACCGAGGTCTTCGACACGCGCGCGCTCTACAACGGTCCCTACGTGGAGAACGCTCCCGATCTGCTGATCGGGTACAACGCGGGGTATCGCACGTCGTGGGCCGGCGCCAAAGGCGTGGTGGCAGGGGACGTGTTCGAAGACAACACCAAAGCGTGGAGCGGCGATCACTGCATTGACCCGCGCCAGGTGCCGGGGATCCTGTTCTGCAGTCGCGCCGTGACCGCGGCGGACCCCGCACTCATCGACATTGCGCCCACCGCGCTTCACCTGTTCGGCATTCGCCCGCCCTCGTACATGGAAGGCAAGGTGCTGCTCGCATGACGCGGCGTGTCGTGCTGGCGTTGATCACGCTCGTGTTCGCGGCGGCCGCGGGGTGCCGGGGCGCAGTGCACCCCGGCAAACGCGTCATCGTGCTCGGTTTCGACGGGCTCGATTACGAAATCACGCGAGCGCTCATCGAGCAGGGGCGGCTGCCGAACTTCAAGCGCCTGGCGTCGACCGGAGGATTCGCGCCGCTCGCGACGACCATCCCGCCGCAAAGTCCGGTGGCGTGGTCGACGTTCATGACCGGCCTCGATCCGGGCAGGCACGGCATCTTTGATTTCATTCATCGCAATCCGCAGACGATGGTGCCCTATCTGTCGACGACCAGCACGGCGCCCTCCCCGCGCACGATCACCGTGGGCGAATGGCAGTTTCCACTCACCAGCGGCAGCGTCGAATCGCTGCGGCATGGCCAGCCGTTCTGGGAAGTCCTCGAGGCGCGCGGGGTGGAGACGACCATCATCCGCATGCCGGCGAACTTTCCTCCCTCCGGCTCGGCGACTCGCGAGCTGAGCGGCATGGGGACTCCCGATCTGCTCGGGACCTACGGAACGTTCTCCCTCTACACGTCGGATCCGTACGCGTTCGGCGGATTGCCCCTGTCCGGCGGCACGTGGTATCCGGTGGAGGTCCACGACAACGTCGTGCGCGCGCAACTGCACGGGCCACCGAATCCCTTCCGCACGACCGGCGAGGCAGTGACCGCCGACTTCACGTTGTACGTGGATACCGAGCGCCCGGTGGCCAAACTCGTCGTCGGCGGCGAAGAGCGGGTGCTGGCGGTGGGCGACTGGACCGGCTGGCTGCCGGTGGACTTCGACGTGCGCGTGCCGCTGCAGGGCCTTCGCGGGATGGCGCGCTTCTATTTGAAGAGCGTCACGCCCGATCTCCAGTTGTATGTGTCGCCGATCAACATCGATCCCGTCACACCGGCGTTGCCGGTGTCCTCGCCCGCGGCGTATGGCGCGGAGCTTGCGGCCGCGACCGGGCGGTTTTATACGCAGGGCATGCCGGAAGATACGCAGGCGCTCAAGCAGGGCGTCCTGTCGCGCGCCGAATTTCTGGCGCAGGCGCGGCTCGCCGGAGACGAGGTGCGACGGCAATATCAACACGTGCTGGGCGGATTCAACGGCGGAATGCTGTTCTATTACTTCGGCAACGTCGATCAGGTGTCGCACATGCTGTTTCGCGCGCGCGATCCGCTCCACCCCGCCTACGATCCCGCCGTCGATCCGCAATACGCCGATGTGATCGACACGCTCTATGCCGGCCTCGATCGTATCGTCGGCGACACGCTGGCGGCGCTTGGCGGCGGTGATACGCTGATCGTGCTTTCGGATCACGGCTTCGCGCCGTGGCGCCGGAAATTTCATCTCAACACGTGGTTGAAGGAAGAAGGATTTCTGACGCTGGCCAACCCCGCGCGCGAGGACGATCCGGGCTTCTTCGGCAATGTCGACTGGTCGCGCACGCGGGCCTATGGCGTGGGGTTGAACGGTCTTTATATCAACGTGCGCGGCCGCGAACGCACCGGCGTGGTCGCGCCGGAGGAGCGCGCGCGCGTGCGCGATCAGATCGCGGCCCGCTTGCTGGCGACGATCGATCCGGCCACGCGCCAGCCCGCCGTCACCAAGGTCTACACGCGCGAAGATGTCTACACCGACGCCGGCTATTTCGACCGCGCGCCCGACCTCGTGATTGGCTATGCCCGCGGCACGCGCGCCTCGGATGAAAGCGCGCTGGGCGGCATTGCGAAAACAGTCTTCGCCGACAACATGGATCCCTGGAGCGGCGATCACTGCATGGATCATGAGACGGTGCCGGGGGTGCTGCTGTCGAGCCGCCGGTTACGCAGGCTCGCGCCGTCACTCGACAAGGTGGCGGCAGCCGTGCTCGCGGAGTTTGGCATCGAGGATTTTCCGGCGCGCGCCTCGGCGGCGCGCTGAACCCGATCGGAGGCACGATGTTCGGAACAGGCCGCATCAAACTGGACAAGGCGCTGATGGAGCGCGCGCGACGTTACGCCGGCCTCGCCGGGTACTCGTCGGTCGAGGAGTTCATCACCCACGTGCTGGAAAAGGAAATGAAGCATCTCGATGATGCCGGATCCGAGGACGAGATCAAGAAAAGGCTGAAAGGCCTCGGCTACATTTCGTGAGTTGATGGAGCCACTCAACCGGGTGCTCCGCGCCGCTGTCGATGCCGCGCTGTCACCGCTTGCACCGCTGCCGCCGATTGCCGCCATCGCGGTGGTGTCGCTCGCCGTCGCCGTGGCCATGCTGCTGGTTGTTCGCCGGACCTCGAATCAGCCGGCGATTGCGCAGGTGAAGCGGCAGATTCAGGCATCCATCTTCGAGATTCGCCTCTTCAACGCCGACATCAGGGCGCTGCACAGCACGATCGACGTGCTGCGCCATAACCTGACGTATCTGCGGCTGTCGCTGGCGCCGCTGCCCTGGGTGATCGTGCCGATGACGCTGCTGGTGGCGCATTTGCAGTTTTATTACGGCTACGAGGGCTTCGCCCCCGGGCAGGACGCGGTGTTCAAGGTTCGCATCGCCCGGAATAGTCTCCCTCCAGGGGGCGGCAGGCCTCGCGTCGGACTCGAGGCGCCACCCGGGGTGCAAGTGCAGACACCACAGGTGTGGATCGCCTCGGAACGGGAGGCGGCCTGGCGTATCGGCTTCAGCGCGCCTGGCGACTACGAATTGAGGGTCACGGTAGACAGGCAAACGGTAACCAAGACGGTGCGAGTGTCCGGCGGAATCGGCCGGCGCTCCCCCGGCCGCTATCGGGCCGGGTTGCTGAGCCAGGTGCTGTATCCGGCAGAACCGCCCATGCCGCCACAAGGGGCCGTGGACGCGATCGAAGTGTCCTATCCCCATCGTGAACTGAAAGTGCTGGGCCGTCGCGTCAACTGGTCGACCACTTTTGTCGGAATGGCGCTGCTTTTTGCCTGGCTGCTCCGCTCCACCCTGGGCGTCGAGCTGTAGGTTCAGCCTGAGCGTAAACTTTGTCACGGGTTGCAATTTTGCGGTAAGCTTCCGGAGTTGGGCGCTAAGTCGTTGAAAGTGGATTTGTTATGGCCGGGCTTCTGAACTGGCGGTGGTTGGCCGCCACTTGTACGTGTTCATTGAGGATGACGTCCCTTTATCGAGGAGACTTGGGATGAGACTGTTAATTGTTCGATCGATTGTGCTGGCCGCGCTGCTCTTCGGGATTGCGGGACCGTCTTCGGCTCAGGTCTATACCGGCCGCATCGACGTCACCGTGACTGATACGAGCGGCGCGATTCTGCCGGGGGCCACCGTGGAGTTGAGCGGCCCGCAGATGGCCACGGCTCAAGCCGACGCCCAGGGCGAAGCCCATTTTCTCAACCTGGCGCCAGGCACCTACACCGTGACCGCCACGCTGAGTGGTTTCAACGCGTATACGAACAGGAGAGTGCCCGTCGTCGCCGGCGGCGCCGTGCCGTTGACGGCCGCCCTGGCCGTTGGTGACGTGACGACCAGCGTCGAAGTCACGGCGGAGTCGCCGGTGATCGATCGGCGCCGGACCGCCACGACGACCAACGTCACCAACGAGGAGCTCCAGCAGATTCCGTCGGCTCGCGACCCGTGGGTCGTCCTGCAGACCATCCCCGGCGTCATCGTCGATCGCGTCAACGTGGGCGGCGCCGAGTCTGGACAGCAGTCCAACTACCAGGCGAAGGGAGCGGGCAGCGGCGAGAACACGTGGAACATCGACGGCATCGCCATCACGGACATGGCGGCGCTGGGGTCGTCGCCGACCTACTACGACTTCGACATGTTCGAGGAAATGAACGTCACGACCGGCGGCGCCGCGTTGCAGAGCCCGACGCCGGGAGTCGCGCTCAACTTCGTGCTGAAATCCGGCACCAACAGCTACCGTGGGTCGTCCCGCATGTATTACGAGAATGAAAGCATGCAGGCCAACAACCTGCCCGCGGATTTGCGCGCCAGCCTCGGCGGCACCACCGGCAAAGGCAACCGTATCAAGAACTACAAGGATTACGGCTTCGAGCTGGGCGGTCCTCTGGTCAAGGATCGGCTCTGGGCCTGGGGCGCGTATGGCAAGACCGACGTCACGCTGCTCACGCTCCAGAACACGCCGGACCAGACCATTCTGGACAACCGCTCGCTGAAGGTCACCGGCCAGGTCATGCCGGCGATCCGCGCCAACTTCACTTACTTCCGCGGAGACAAGTTGAAGTACGGCCGCGGCGCCGGTGCCACGCGGCCCCCCGAAACGACGTGGAACCAGAGCGGACCCACCGGTCTGTATAAAGGCGAAGGCAACATCGTTATCGGCAACAACGTGTTTGTGACCGGACGCGTCGCCTCGGTGGACGGCGGCTTCCAATTGACGCCGCAAGGCGGGCTCGACACGCCGTATTACATAGACGACGCCGGTTCCGTTCGCGGGTCGTACGTCAAATATCAGACCACGCGGCCGCAGAAGAACGCGTCGGCCGACGGCAACGTGTTTCTCGGACGAAACGAGCTCAAGTTCGGATTTGGATGGCGGAAAGCCGATGTGGATTCGACGTCGATTGTTCCCGGCCCGAACCGGATCGTCACCGTTCACGACGGTTATCCGAACATGACCGCCGAGGTCGCGGTGTGGAACGACAATGCGTCCGCGAGCGCGAAGTACCTCAACGCCTACATCGGCGACACCGTGACCTGGCAGCGGCTGACGCTGAACGCGGGCGTGCGGTGGGACAGCCAGCGCGCGTCAGTCAACGCGCTCTCGCAAACCGGAAATCCGTCGATCCCCGGCCTGCTGCCCGACCTGACGAGCACGGCAAGAAACAACGTGATTACGTGGAACAGCGTCACGCCACGAATCGGTGTGACCTATGCGGTCGACGAGCAACGCAAGACACTCGCGCGCGCCAGTTACGGTTCGTTCGCCTCGCAGTTGAACTCGTCGGCCGGCAACTTCCTGTCGACGGTCGGCTACCGTGGCGTGTACTTTTACAACGTGACGGATCTCAACGGGAACCGCGTGGTCGATCCGGCGGAGCTTGCCGGCCGCACGTGTACCGACGCGCTGGCCAACGCCGGGCAGTGCAGCTACTACGGGTTCAATATTACCAATCCAGGCAATGTCGCCGCGCCGATCCACACGGTCGGGAACTACAAGACGCCCATCACGCATGAATTCCAGTTGGGCATGGACCGCGAACTGCTGCCGAACTTCGGATTGAGCGGCACGTTCACCATGCGTCAATTCACCAATTTCACGTGGCGCAACAACGGCCTGCGCGGCTCGGATTATCAGCAGATCGACACCCTCACCGGCAGCAGTCCGGCCATCGGCAGCTATAGCGTGCCAATCTACGGCGTGATCCCGGGCCGTATTCCGGCGAACCGCGCCGCGACCACCTATAGCAGCCGGGACGGGTACTCGCAGCGCTATGTGGGCTTCGAACTGGCGGCCACCAAGCGGCTGTCGAACAAGTGGATGACACGGCTCGCCTTTTCGAGCAATGTCCACCGCGAATATTTCGACGGGCCGCAGGCCATGACCGACCCGACGCCTTACGTGTCAACGGTCGGGGCGAGCACCAACCAGGACGGTGGCGTCGTAATTCGCACGAGCTCAGGCAGCGGCAAGAGCGCCATCTACCAGGTACTGCCGAAATACCAGATCAGCGCCAACGGTCTCTACCAGGCGCCATGGGGAATCAACCTCGCCGCCAACCTGAACATGCGCCAGGGCTTCGCGACGCCCTATTACCGCAGCCAGGTGCCCACCGCCGATCCGGTGGCGGCGCGAAAGTCGGTGCTGCTCCTGACCGATCTCGATAATTCGCGCCTGCCGTCCGTAACACTGCTGGATTTGCGCATTGGCAAGGAGGTCGTGTTCAACCGCGCGAGGTTCAACCTCGATCTGGACATCTTCAACGCGCTGAACCGGGCGACCATCCTCGGCCGTCAGTTCGATCTGCGCGTCACGACCGCGAACAACGTGCAGGAGATCATGAATCCGCGCGTGCTGCGTCTGGGCGTGCGATTCAATTTCTAGACAGCCACAGATTTAGACACCGAATCGATCCCCCGGAGTCCGGCACTGCCGGGCTCCGGGGTTTTTATTTTGGAAGGGCAACGATCATGAAGACGACAGCGGGCGTGATGGTCATGATGATGGCGCTGCTCGTCGCGCCAGGCGTGTCCGCGCAGGAATGGCGCGGGATGGGGCGGGCCGGCGGCCGGGTGATCGACCAGGACGGCAAGCCCGTAGCCGGCGTCGTGGTGAAGGCCACGCTGCCGCGGGCCGGTAATCGCGGACCCGAGAGCAAATCCAACGCGCGTGGCGAATGGGCCATCGGCGGCATCGCCGGCGGCGAATGGGCCCTGGATTTCATCAAGGAGGGATTCGAAACGCGCCGCATCACCGTCAACGTAATGGAAAGCTCGAGGCTGCCGCCGATGGAGATTCGGCTCGTCGCCAAGGCGGCGCCGGCGGTGGATCCGAATGTTGAAATCCGCGACAAGCTCACCGAGGCGGCGGGCCTGATGAACAGCAAGCAGTTCGCCAGGGCACGAGTGATTTATGAGGACCTAGCCGCGCGCTATCCTGACGTCAAGCAATTCCGCCCGCTGATCGCGCGGAGCTATTACGGCGAGGGCAACAAGAAGGCGGCCATCGACCAGTTGCGGCACGCGCTGGCGCAGGATCCCGGCAATGTCGAACTGACGCTGCTGCTGGGCAATACCTTGATGGAGGAGGGACACGCCGAGGAGTCACGCAAGCTGCTCGCCTCGATCGACGAATCGAAGATCACCGAGCCAACGGTGTTCCTGAACGCCGGCATCGCGCTGCTCAACGACAAGAAGACCGAAGAGGCGCTGCCGTGGTTCGAGAAGGCAGTCGCCCGTTTTCCGTCGCACGCCGACGGCTACTATTATCGCGGGATCTCGCAGCTCGCGCTCGGGAAGACGGCGGAGGCGAAGGCCGATCTCGAGAAGTATGTGTCGATCGCGCCAGCCGACGCGCCCGAGTTGGTGACGGCGAAGAAGATTCTTGAATCGCTGAAGTGAACGCCCGCTGCACGTCGCCGGCTATCGCTGCACGGCGTCGGGAACGAGGCCGAGAATGAACGACGACACGGCCGTGGTCCTGAGCGCCACGTAGAAGTTCGTGCCGGTGTTACAGACGTTCTCGGATGTCGCGGAGCTCACCCCGGCAATCGACCACACGCCGCCTTCCGAAAGCAGGATCGGTCCGCCGGAATCACCGCTGCAGATCGAAGCAACGTTGGGGCCGAACTGCGTCTCGAGCACCGTGCCGGTGGCGGTGATGATGGTCGAGCCGGCCCGGAACGTTGCCGGGATGTCCTGCTGGTTCCGGCCCCACCCGGCAATCACCGCGGTCTCGCCGGCACGCGCCTCGCGGCTCAGCAGCAGCGGCATCGGCCGCCGGCCGACCGGCTCGCTCATGATCACGATCGCCACATCGTTGATCGTGCCGCCGCGATAGCCGGGGTGCGCGGTGAACGACGCCGCCACGATTTCCGGACCGCTGCCGAGGAACACCCGCACCAACTGGACCTCGCTCTTGATGCAGTGCGCGGCGGTCAGGATGGCGCGATCGGCGATGAGTGTGCCGGAACACGCGCCCACGGCGAAGCCCGCGCGATCACGCATGTTGAGCAGGACGACGGCGGTGTTGCCGGTTGGACATTCAACGCCGTTGAGAATGTTGGCCGACGACGTCAGGCCGAGCGTGGCGCAGACGCTGGCCGTCGGCGTGTCGATGGTGGGCGTCGGAGCGGCCGGCGCCGGGGCCTGGCCGGCGCCGCCGCCACAGCCCGCAGCGAGCAGGATCGGCACCGCCATTCCAAGAAGCCGCGTGTGAATTGCGGCGTTCAATCGTGTTGCGACCATTGCAGCAGCGTCAGCTCTTCTCGCGCCGTTGTCAGATACGCTCCGGCGAGCGTCACGCAGTGTTCGAGTGCCGCAATCGCTTTCCTGCGATCGTCTTCGGGCGCGATCCATCGCCGCTGGCTGGTGACATAGCGGCGGTTGCGCTGATAGCGCAAAGCGTAGGCGCGGCCGAGGTTCAGGAACGCGAGGTCGTCGCGCGGGTTGAGCTCCGTCGTCTTGATCAGCGCCGCGATACCGTCGTCGAGCGCTCCGCGGCGGACGAGGATCACGCCGATGGCGCTGTGCACCTCGGGGCTTGCCGGCCATCGTGATTCAGCCTGACGGACGACGGCAAGCGCCGAGGTCAGGTCCGACATCGCGGCATACGCGTCGGCTAAATCCATGTAGATCGGCTGGAAGTCCGGCGTTTCCTTGCGCACCCGTTCCCATGATGCGGCGGCAGCAGCGGTCTGGCCGAGCGCCGCCTGACACATGCCGAGCGCATAGAGCACCCACGGCCGCACGCCCGGTTCGGCGGAGGCCCTCACGAACGCGGCGTGGGCCGATTCGACGTCGCCCCGTTGATACGCGGTCCACCCGCTCGCGGCCAGCGCACTCGTCGACTCGGAGTCGCGCATCGACAGCGATTCGACGCGGCCCTCGGCGTCTGGTCTCAAACGGACGCCGGCGTTCGGCACGGCTTCGGTTCGTTCCAACAAGGTCCCTGCGGTTGTTTCGGTGACGGTCGTCGCCGTTTCGGGTGACGCTTCGCGGGGCGGCACCGTCACGGAAGCCGGCTCCAACCGCGGAACAGCGGCAGTGCGATCGGTGGTTGCGACAACCGGCTCGGGCCGCAGCATGCGCGCGGGCTCGAGCGCGAGGTAGCCTCGCCGCGCCCGGACGCGGACGCCGCGTTGCTTGACCTTGACCTCAATCGGCCGGTAGCTGCCGTCGAGACTGGCGTTGGTTGGCTGATACGCGAGCACGTAATAGCGGCCCGCATCCTCCGCCACCCGCTCGAGCGCGCGGCCGATGTTGTTCTCGTTGCGGATCATCAGCCCGCCGGTGTCAACGGCCAGGCTGTTGATGCCGCCGGCAAATCCATCGAACGTCAAGCCGGAGTCGAACACGTCGATGGCCTGGAATTGATCGATGATGCCGGCATTCGCGGTGCGATTGAGGCCACGGACGTCGATTGCATACACGCGCGCGCCGGCGCGCGTGGTCTGGCCCACCGCCGTCCGCACCAACGACTCGAGATCCTGGCTGACGAAGCCGTCGCTCAGCAACACGACGGTCTTCGGGCCGGGCACTCGCGCCAGGCCTCCGGCCAGACCGTTGATCGCATCCAGGGTCTGCGTGGCCGCCTGGTGTACATCCTGCTGGATCCGCACCGCTTTGCCGCGAACCATCGCCTCCGGGTCGGACCGCTTGCAGGCATCCGGATCGTCGGCGCACGCGCGTCCGATGGCGCGCTCGAGGACGAGCGTTTCGTTGCGGGAGATGCGGATCGCTTCTTCGAAATCGAGCAGCCGAGGCCACTCGCGCGTGAGTTCGAGCAGGCGGGTGCGGTTGCCGGCGCGTGGCTTGACTTGCCGTACGGCGTCGAGCAGTTCGCGCTTGACGCTGGTGAGCCGGTTATTGATCATCCGCTCGCCGGCCAGGATGCCGGCCATGTCGCCGTCGCTGAACCGATCGCGGATGAATGTTTCGACCGCCTGTCGCGCGCGATCGAAGCCGCCGCCGGGGCTGAGGTGATTGAGATCGAAGAAAAAGATCCACGTGGCGGGTGCGACGGGTGCAACGGGTGCAACGGGTGCGACCGGTGAGACGGGTGCAGCGCCAACAAGGTGCAGCGCGTCGATGTGTTGCGGCTGGCCACTCTCGAGGAGCTCGAAGTCAGCGGCCGTCAGGCCGCCGACGAAGCGGCCGTCGCGATCGAAGACACGGACGTCGACCTCGACGAGCTGGACATCCGACCGGAATGCCGGCGGGGCGGATTGCGGCGCCTGAGCCGCCAGATCGACCGCCGCGGTACCGGCCGCGATCAGTGCGATGAGAAAAGCGCGCGCGCCGCTGCTACGGCCTGGATACACGCGCCACCTGCAGCGTGAATTTCTTGCGGCCCTCGCGTTCCACCCAGGCCAGCCGTGTCGCATCGGGCGACCACGCGGGCAGCAGGCCGTTCCCGCTCGTCGACACTTCTTTCTTGATGCCCTGGTCGTCCATCACGATGATGCGGCCGTTCTTCACGGCGGCAAACGCAAGGACCCTGCTGCCGCGCGGCCCCCACCCGAACGTCAGGCCGGGCACGATCACCGAGTTGACGAACTCGCCGACCAGCTCGCCGTTGAGGAACATCGAGTGCACGAGCGAGGTCTGGCGGCTGTAAGCGGCCGAGACGCCGTCGCCCGCGCTGGCGCCGGTCGCCACGCCGACGCCGCCGCGCGCGAGATCACCGCCCATCGGGGCCGAAACGGTTTTTTCCGTGCGCGATTCTGATTTCAAATCAATCTTCATCGGCGGGCCGTCTGGGGAAATCTGGCCGCTCTTGCTGGTCCAGTATGCGGATGCCCACTCCGGTTCGGCCGGCACTTCCTGACGCCGTCCGGTGTCGGCGGCCAGCACGTAGTGCTTGAGTTTGCCGCCGCCCTGGCCGAAGTTGCCGTCGAGCATTTGCAGGTAAAACTGCGAGCCGTCCGGCGACCAGGCCAGCCTCGCCGGCTGGCCCTTCATGCGATCGGTGTCAATCTCGCTGATCTGTACCGGCGCGGCAACCGTGATGGTGCCGACGTTGAGCGGCTGCTGCGCCGCGGCGGCGATCGAGATCCCGAAGCTTGCGATCGATGTCATCAAGCCGGTTCGCATCACGTGCCTCGTTTATTGGCGGCGCTCGATCTGTTCGAGGCGCGCGCGCAGTTCCGGACTTCCGGGCAGCGCGACCATGCCGGCGCGCAGTGCCTGCGTAGCGAGTGCCGGTTGTCCAATCCTGAGGTAGCCGTCGGCGAGGGCGAGGTGCGCCGACACCAGCGCCGGATCGAGATGCGCCGCGGTGCGCCACGCCGACAGGGCCGCGCGCGAATCGCCGGCGCCTTCAAGCGCCCAGCCGAGAAAGAACGCGGTGAGCGCATTGTCGGGAGCGGCACCGCTCGCCAGCCGCAGCGCCGCCGCCGCCGCGCCATACTCTTCGCGCGCAAACAGCGCGAGTCCTTTCAGTCCGTCCGGCGCCACACCGTTGGCTGGCTCACGCCGCAGTTGCAGTTCGAGCTGCTCCCAGCGGTTGGCGGCGGCAAGCGCCGCCGCGCCAGCGACGCTGGTGCCGCGGGCGCGGTCCGCCAGCCACGAGACGTAGCGCCGCGCGAGGTCGCCCTGCAGGATGTCGAGCGGCGTCCAGATGTTCGCGGACGCGTGGGTCTCGGCCGGCGGCGCTTCGCCGGCAAGGACTTCAACTTGCCTGACCCGTTCGCCGATCACTTCACCTCGCGAGCGCACCACGGCGCGGGCGACGTAGTCGCCGGGTGCCACGCCGGCGAGCGGCATCAACACCTGCACGCGGCGGCGCGCGCCGGTGTCATCGTGCTCCGAAGGCAGCATGTCGGCCTGCACCGTTGCCACCGGCGTGCCGTCGGCTTCACGCCGGAGATCGACGCGCACGTCGAGTGAGTCGAGCTGGCCGAGCGTGCGCGCATAGACCTCGAGCAGCGCGCTGAGTCCGCTGGCCGCGTAGGCGCGCGGCCGCACCGGAAGGCCGCTGATGGCTGAAGTGACGATCACGTCGCTGACAGTCAGCTCCGGCGCATCGAGGGCGCGCACGTCGAGGCGCCGATCGGCGCTGCCGGCCAGCCCGCCCGGTTCGCGGACCACGGTGCGCATCAAGTAGGTCCCAGCCGGCACGCTGAACTGCACGCGCCAACTGCCCGATCCGAGCGGACCGCCTGGACGCGCCGCGGCCGGCAACGGGATCAGGCCCGTGCCGGTTTCGATCACGCGGCCATCGCGGACGTCACGCACCACGAACACCACGTCGGCGGCATCGTCGCGGCTGGATCGCACCGGCAGATCCGCCGTGAGACTCATCACCACGCGCTGGCGGCCGCGCTCGGCGGCTTTCAGGAGATACGTCGTGTAATCGACCTTCAGGCCCTGCTGCACGAACGGCGCGGCGATCACGCGATCGATGGCGCGCCGGCGATCGGCGGGGGCCGCCGCCGGCGCGGGCACCGCGTAGCCGGTTCGCGCGCTGACGCGCGCGCCGGGGCGCCGCACCGTGATGCTGACGCGGCGGTACTTGCCCGGTTCGGCGCGGACCGCCGCCGGCGGCGTGAAGCCGACCAGATAGTAATCCTGCGCCGCGTTGGCAATCTTGTCGAGCTCGCTGCCGCTGCGCGCCGCGGCGTCGATAATCATGGCGCCGTCGGTTTCCACGGCGAGCGTCGCGAGCGGCGCGATGCGGGCCTGGATCTCGGTGCCGAGGGTTGTTTCGGGCGCGAGCGCCTGCGTCAGCGACGGCGTGCGGGCATTCAGGTCCATGGTGTAGAACACGCAGTAGCTCTGCGCGGCCGCCGCCGCCACGGCTTCCAACTCGCGCGACAGGTTGTCCTGGATGAACCCCTCGGAGAACAGGACGACGGTCTTACGGCCCTCGATGTCGCGGAGACCGGCAACGACGTCCGCCAACCGCTGCAGGAACTGGCGCGACTCGCCGTCACTCTGGTTGACCACCGCGCGCGCATTCTGCAGCATCACGTTGCGGGCCACCGCTTCGGACTCCGCGGCGCCCGCCGCGCCTCGTCCCACGAGCGAATCGGAGGCGGTGACCACATCTCCCGCGTCGGCGCCCATGCGCGTGCTCAGACCGGTCATCACGGCGATGTCGCCCTGGACGATCCGGTGCGCCTCGTAGACCGTCATCGATCCAATCGGGGTGTCCACGTTGAGGCTCCGCATGCCGCGAATCGTGGCCAGCGCCTCGATGGCGCGTGCCTTGTCGCTGGCGAAGCCGAGCTGAGGACCCGGGCCGGGCACCGCGAACAGCGCCACTCGATCCGACGCGCGCACGCGGCGGCGGATGAACGACTCGGCGGCGTGGCGCGCGCGCTGTTCGTTGCCGGGCTGGATGTGCTGCTGATCGAACACCAGGACGTACAGGTGCCCGCGCGGGAAGGCCGCGTTCGACGACACTTCAGCGGTGGTGGCGCGGATCGCGTCTTCAGCATAGCTGCCCGCCGGCTCGGTGACGCGCTGGAACAGCACGATCGGCGCCGCGTCGCCGGCGTCGGTGATCTGGATTTCCTCGGGACGCAAGTCGGTGATCGGCCTGCCGTCCGCGTCGAGCACGCGAAGGTCGAAGCGCACCAGGTCGACGCCGGACTTGAAGACCGGTGGCGCGCCGTTTTGCGCGGTGGCGCCGGTCGCAAGCAGTGCGAAAACGGCGGCGAGCGAAATGCGTGGTGTCATAGAGCTCCGCGGGTGTTGCACGGCTGCGAACTTCGCCGATTTTACTCCGGCCGGCGCCCGGCGCGCGCCCGGGCGGCAGCGGCTTTCCGCGAGTCGCCGAACATGTCCCATAGCTGGGCTGCCATCGCGTACGCCTCGGGTATCGGTGCCAGCCGGGTCATCGTCTCCAATGCCGCGGCGGCTTCGCCGGTTCGTCCCGTCGCCTGATACAACATCGCCAGCCCGGCGCGCGCGCGGATGTGGTCGGGCGACAGTGCCAGTTCGGCTTGGAAGAGCGGCTCGGCCTCTTGGTACCGCTCCAGCCGCGCCAGGGAATCGGCGGCGAAGTAATTCACATCGGCGAGCTGCTCGGTGCGGGCCGCGGACGCGGCGCGGACGTCCAGGAACTTCTGGGCCGCGAGATCGAAGCGGCCTTGTTGATACAGCAGCACGCCCTCCACGAACGCCGGCAACGGCAGCGCCGGGTCGGCGTCCTGCGCCAGTCGCGCATCCCGCCGCGCCGCCGCGGCGTCGCCACGGCCCAGCGCGATGCGGACCAGCAATTCATACGCCGCCGCCGGCGCCACGGCCGTCGCGAGCTCGGCGTGCGTCCGCGCCTCGTCGACACGCCCGGTGCGCAGCAACGCGTTGGCGGCGCCGAGCAAACCCGCGGGGTTCTTCGGTTGACGCGCGATCACCTGCTGGTAGGCCGCGAGCGCATCGCGATGCCGGCCCTGTTTTTCCTCGGCGACCGCGAGCTGCAGCCAGACGTCGATCATGCCGGCGTCTTCGAGCAGCATCTCGCGATAGACGGCGGCGGCCGGGGCGAACTGGCCGGCCGCGGCCATCTGCGTGGCGCGGCGGTACAACTGGAACAGGCGGATCTTGTCTTTCGGGTCGGCGCCGGCGGCCGCGGCACCGGCGGTGGCGCCGGGGCGCATGCCGACATAGCCGAGCGCGGCAAGCTTGCGCCGCTCCTCTTCCGTCACCACCGCCGGCGCCGCCACGGTGGCGCCCGTGGTGATGCGTTCCAGCGCCAGGCGCATGGCGCTCCGCACCTGCGGCCGGTCGTCCGCGATCGAGGTGAGCTCGCCGGGATCCTTCGACAGATCGTAGAGCTCCTCTCGCGGCGCGCGGATGAAGCGATGACGCTCGTCGCTGATCGCGAACAACTCGCTCCAGCCGAAGTGCAGCCGCGGCGACAACGACTCGGAGTAGATCGGTGCGGCAGCAACGGTGCCCGACCCGTCGAGCACCGGCACCAGCGAGCGGCCCCGTGCGGCGACGGCCGGAGCGCCCGTCATCGCCAGTACCGTCGGCACGAGATCGACGTGCTGCACCGGCGCGGCCACGCGCCTGCCGCCGTGCGCGGACCCGGGCAGCTTCACGATCAGCGGCACGCGGATGGTGGGACGATACAGAAAGATGCCGTGCTCGTCCTCGCCGTGATCGCCCAGGCCTTCGCCGTGATCGCCGAACAGAAAAATTGTCGCCCGGTCGAACAGCCCGTTCGCTTTCAAATGATCGAGCAGCCGGCCGGCGAGATGATCGGCGTAGGACACTTCCGCGTCATATGCATCGCGACCCGTGAAGTCCGCCGGCGCCGCATAGGGCGTGTGCGGCTCGAAGAGGTGCGCGAACAGAAAAAACCGCGGCGACGAGCGCGCGTCGACCCATCGAATCGCGGCGGCCACCGTTTGCTCACCGGGTCGCTGGACCTGTCCGAGCGGCGTCGCCGAGGACACCGGCGGCAAATCATCGTCGAAGGTGTCAAATCCCTGGCCGATGCCGGTCTGCCGCCGCAGCACGTACGAGGACACGAACCCGCCGGTCGCGAATCCGCGTTCGCGCAAGGCCTGAGACAGCAGCCGCTGCCCGTTTTTCACGCTGTAGCCGATGTTGTCGCGCACGCCGTGCTCGAACGGCAGCTGTCCCGACAGGATCGACGCGTGCGACGGCAGCGTCTGGGGCGAATGGGCGTAGGCATTCTCGAACACGATGCCGGCGCGGGCCAACGCGTCGATATTCGGCGTCGTGGTGCGCGTGCTGCCGTAGATCGGCAGACGATCGGCGCGCAACGTATCGATCGAGATGAACACGATCGGGCCGCTCGCGCGCCCGCCGGACGCCGGCTCGCGCCAGCGCCATGCGCCCCACGCCGTGGCCAGCAGCGCAGCGGCCGACAGCAGCACGATCGCGCGCGATCTCATTGCAGCCACCGCCGGAACGCGGCGATCTCTCCGCTATATACGCGCGGCGCGGTGCGGATGAATTGCGCCACGAATGGCCTCGCCTCGTCACCGCGTCCCGAGTCGATCAGGACGATGCACAGATTGTAGAGCGCGTCGAAATTGGCGGCATCGAGCGTGACCGCTTCGCGCAGCGAGCGCACGGCCTGGTCGATCCGGCCCGTCCGGCGCGCGACGATGCCGAGACCGGCATGCGCGCGCGACGACCGCGGATCGCTGGCCGCCGCGCGGGTGAACGCGTCGCGCGCCGCGTTCAGGTCGCCGCGCTGCAGATGGACGGCGCCGATGTTTTCGAGCGCGTAAACATCCCGGGGATCGAGGGACAGCACCCGCGTGAAGGCGGCGATCGCCTTGTCGCCAGCGCCGCCGCGCGCGTAGGCGATGCCCAGGGCGTTGAGCGCCTCGGTGTTGCCCGGATCGGCCGCCGTGACGCGTTCGAGCAGCCGGACCGCTTCCGAAGGTGAGCCGGCTTCGGCGAGGTAGGTGCCGAGCCTGACGTCGAGGTCGAGGTCGGCGCCGAGCTTTCCGCGGCCGTCCTTCAGCGTGGCAATCGCCGTGCCCCGATCGCCGGCCTGCCACTGCAGGAACGCCAGGCGGCGATAGGCGAGTCCCATGGTGGGCCGTCTGGCGAGTACCGCGCGATACGCGTCCATCGCCTCGGCCAGGCGTCCCTGCCGGAACAGGTCGATGCCGTCCATCATCAGCCGGTCCACGTCGATCAACTGCTTCGGATCATCTTCGGCGGTGTAGCGGGCTTTGCGCGCCGCCGACCCGGACACATAACCAAGCGATTCCAGGCGGGCGCGCACGTTCGCGGACTCGGCGCGCTGCTCGCCGGGCAGCAGGGGGCGGAGTGCGCCGAGATCAGCCTGGAGCGCACTCAGTTTCGCCGTGCTGGTTGCCTCGAGATTGCGCTGCTCTCCGGGATCCGCCGCGAGATCGTATAACTCGCGAATCGGCACATTGATGTATTTGTCCCGGCCGGAAATGACGCCGTTCAACGGCGCCCAGCCGCGCTTGAGCATCGGCGTCATCGCCTCGAAATACGTCGTCGCCGCACGATCGCCGGCGGTACTGAACAGCGAGCGGCCCGACAGTCCATCAGGCAGCGGCAGGCGGGCCGCCTCGGCGATCGTCGGCACGAGGTCGATGTGCCGCGCCGGCGTGTCGACGACGCGACCCGCCGCGCGCGCGCCCGGCCCGGCCTGCGCCACGATCAGCGGCACGCGCAGCGTCGATTCATACGCGAACGTTCCGTGGGTCGCCTCGCCGTGATCGCCGAGCCCTTCGCCGTGATCCGCCGTGACCACGACGAGCGTCGGCCGCGCCGACGCCTCCAGCGAGGACAGCAACGGTCCGAGCGACTGATCGACATAGGCGACCTCGCCGGCGTACGGATCCTGCCGATACTGCGCATCGAAGGGCGGCGGCGGCGCGTAGCCGGCGTGGGGATCGAACACGTGTACCCACGCGAACCACTTCCCTGTTTGCGTATCGATCCAGGCGCGGGCGTCACGCACCACGTCTTCGGCGCGCCGCTCGGTGAAGGCGAAGTCGCCTTGCGCCTCCATCCGTCCGCCGACGTCGTGGTAGACATCGAAACCCTGCGCGAGGCCGAACTGCCGATCGAGCGGGAACGCGCCCACAAACGCGCCGGTCGCGAAGCCCTGCTCTTTCGCGATCTCCGCCAGCGTTTCCGCCGTGTCGTCGAGCCGATAGCCGGCGTTGTCGCGAACGCCGTGCTCGAACGGATACCGGCCGGTGAGGATGCTCGAGTGCGATGGCAGCGTCATCACCGCGTGGGCGTGCGCGAAGGTGAATCGCAGGCCGCGCGCGGCGAGCGCATCGAGGTGGGGCGTGGCGGCCCGGCCACCGTAACTGCCCAGGGCGTCGCCGCGCAACGTGTCGATCGTGACGAGCAGCACGTTCTGATCGGACGACCTCACGAGGCCCGGCATCAGGGAGCGCTGATCGCGTCGCCACAGCAGGACCACAACAACCACGATGGCCGCTACGGCAAGCGCGGCCGCGAGCCGATGACGTGCGATCAACGATTGAGTACCACGGACCGGGCGGGTCACCGCACGCGCCGCGACAATTGTTGCCGAAGAAAATCGTGGAGCACAGCCGCCGCTGCCTCGGCGGACAACAGCGTTGTGTCGAGCGTCAGCGCCGCATGCGTGGGCTCTTCATACGGGTCCGAGATCCCCGTAAACTGGGGCAGCCCGCCGGCATCGGCGCGGGCGTACAAGCCCTTCGGATCGCGTGCCCGGCACGTCGCGATGTCTGCCTTGATAAACACCTCGATGAACGTCTCCGGCGGAAACAGGCTGCGAACGTAATCGCGATCGCGGCGATACGGCGAGATGAACGTGCAGAGCACGATGTCCGCGCCGTGCAACAGAAACAGCCGTGCCACCTCGGCGGCGCGCCGCACGTTCTCCGCGCGATCCTCCGCCGAAAAGCCAAGGTCGCGGCATAAACCCTGCCTGAGCTCGTCGCCGTCGAGCAACACGGTGCGCTCCGTCTCAGCCAGTAATCGCGCCTGGGCCAGGCGCGCGATCGTGGTCTTGCCGGAACCCGACAGCCCAGTGAGCCACACCACGGCACGGCGCCGCCGATCCGCTGGCTGCGGCTCGAGCGCCAGTGGCGCATTACCCGCCGGCTCGCCGGCGGCCGCCGTCGAAGCCGCGGACGCCCTTCCTCGAATCATGCCGGCCGCGACCGTGGCGTTACTCTGCGGGTCAACGAGGACGAAACTGCCGGTCGTCCCATTGAGCCGATAGGAATCGATGAAGAGCGGTGCTGCCGTCACCACCGTCGCGCGTCCGATCTCGTTCATGCCGAGAGTGGCCGCCGGGCGGCGGTGCAACGTGTCGACATCGATTTGATAGGCGAGATTCGTCACCATCGCTTGAACCCGGCGGGTCGTGTGCGCGAGCAGATACGTCTTGTCTACGGCCAGCGGCTCCGCGTCCATCCAGCACAGATACGCGTCAACGGCGCTGGCGGCGTCGGGAATGTTGCCGGGCCGCACCAGCATGTCACCTCGCGACACGTCAATCTCGTCGGTGATCGTCACGACCACCGCCCGGCCGGCGGCGGCCGCGTCCGTCGCCCCGTCCGCGGCCGCAATCGACTTGATCCGCGTGGTCAGGCGTGACGGCAAGACCATGACTTCCTCGCCGGTCGACACCGTCCCTGACGCAATCGTGCCGGCATAGCCGCGGAAGCTCGCACCGGGGCGGATCACCATCTGCACCGGAAAGCGAAAATCAATCGTATTGGCGCGGGCGCCCGCTGAGGCCGTTTCCAACAGGTGCAGCAACGGGCCGCCCTGGTACCACGGCATGCGCGTCGAACGCTCCACGATATTGTCGCCAATACGCGCGCAGACCGGGACGCAGGAAACATTCCGGATTGTCAGCTTGTTCGCGAAAGCGGCGAACTCAGTGACGATTCGATCGTACGGCTCCTGCGCGTAGCCGACCAGATCCATCTTGTTGACCGCCAGCACCATTTGCGGGATGCCGAGCAGCGACGCGAGAAACGCATGGCGGCGTGTCTGTGTCAGCAGTCCCCTGGTCGCGTCCATGACCACGACGATGAGATCGGCGGTCGAGGCCCCGGTCACCATGTTCCTGGTGTACTGAACGTGGCCCGGCGTGTCGGCGATGATGAATCGCCGCCGCGCCGTCCTGAAGTATCGATGCGCCACGTCGATGGTGATCTTTTGTTCCCGTTCGGCACGCAAGCCATCGGTGACCAGCGCCAGGTTGACCTCGTCCTCGCCGAGAGACCGGCTCGCCTGGACGACGGCCGCGTATTGGTCAACGCAGATGGATGCGGTGTCATGCAGCAGCCGGCCAATGAGCGTGCTCTTGCCGTCGTCGACGCTGCCGGCGGTCGAAAAGCGCAGCAGGTCCATCAGAAGTAGCCCTGCCGTTTACGGTCTTCCATCGACGTTTCCGATCGCCGGTCATCGGCGCGCCCGCCGCGCTCCGTGACGCGCGCGGCAGCGATTTCCGCGACGACCTGGTGCGTCGTGGCGGCATCCGAACAGAGCGCGCCGGTGCAGGTGGCATCGCCAATCGTTCTGAACCGGACCCGGCGCCGCACCGGACGCTCGTCGGTGTCCAGCCTCACATGATCGGACACGGCGAGGAGCATGCCGTCGCGTTCGAACACCTCACGGTCGTGCGCGAAGTACAACTCAGGCAGCTGGATGTGTTCGCGAGCGACGTACTGCCAGACATCGAGCTCGGTCCAGTTCGAGAGGGGAAATACGCGGAAGTGTTCGCCGGCGTTCTTGCGTCCATTGTAAAGACCCCACAACTCCGGTCGCTGCTGTTTCGGCTCCCATTCACCGAAGGCATTGCGGTGCGAGAAGATGCGTTCCTTGGCGCGCGCCTTTTCCTCGTCGCGGCGGGCGCCGCCGAGCGCCGCGTCGAGGCGGAGCTCCTGGATCGCGTCGAGCAACGTCACCGTTTGTAATGCGTTGCGGGTGGCGCGCACGCCGGTCTCATCGGCGGCGCGCCCGCGGTCGATGGTGTCCTG
This sequence comes from Cyanobacteriota bacterium, assembly GCA_019752015.1. Lineage (GTDB taxonomy): Bacteria > Acidobacteriota > Vicinamibacteria > Vicinamibacterales > UBA2999 > 12-FULL-67-14b. Next base: position 257,238 of record JAIEMQ010000044.1, read on the forward strand.
CACCAGGCGCACCAGCAGCGGCACGTTCAGCTCTCGAGCGAATGCATCGCGGAACCGCAGGGTCTCCGGGAAATTATGGCCGGTGTCGATGTGCAACAGCGGCACCGTCAGCTTCGCCGGTGACACCGCCTTGCGTGCGAGCCATGCGAGCACCACAGAGTCTTTGCCGCCCGAAAACAGGATGGCAGCGCGCTCGAACTGCGCCAGCGCTTCGCGAATGATATGAATGGCCTCGTCCTCGAGCACTCGAAGATGTGTGTGGAGCACGTCAGCCACATTAACGCATTCCTCCCCGCTGACACTACTCGCGTCAGCCTCGCGTGACACGATGTGGACGTCTGTGACGGTATTGACGCGCTCGCGTCCGGACGCTCCGTTTTTGCTCACAGGTTTTCCGTATCGATCTGCGCGCGTTGGAGCTTCCCGCTGAAGTCGACGTAGATCGATTTCCACTCCGAAAACACATCAAGCGCGGCGAGGCCGGCTTCGCGATGCCCGTTGCCCGTCGCTTTCGTTCCGCCGAACGGCAGGTGCACTTCGGCGCCGATCGTCGGCGCATTCACGTAGAAGATGCCGGTGTAGACGTCGCGCATCGCCTTGAAGGCGCGATTGATGTCCTGCGTGTAGATCGAGCACGACAGGCCGTAGACCACGTCGTTCGCGATCGACACCGCTTCGTCGACCGAGCGGCACTTGATCACGGAGACGACCGGCCCGAAGATCTCTTCGCGCGCGATGCGCATGGTGCGGGTGACACCGGTGAAGATCGTCGGCTCGTGAAAAAAGCCATTGGCGTGCGCGCCTGAAGTGAGGCGCTTGCCGCCGCACGCGATCGTCGCGCCCTCCTGCTTGCCGATCTCGACGTAGCTCATCACCTTCTGCAGCTGCTTCTCGCTGATCGACGGGCCCATCTGCGTGGCCGTATCGAGGCCGTTGCCGACTCTCAGCGATTTGGCCCGCTGGACGAACTGCTCGACGAAGCGATCGTGCACCTGCTCGTGCACGATCACGCGGCTCGCCGCGGTGCAGCGCTGCCCGCTCGTGCCGAAGCCGCCCCACAGGCAGCCCTCGAGCGCGAGGTCCAGGCTCGCATCGTCCATCACCATGATCGCGTTCTTGCCGCCCATCTCGAGGTGCACCTTCTTGAAGAACGGCGCGGCGTTCTGGTTGACGAGTTTGCCGACGGCGGTCGATCCCGTAAACGACACGACCGCAACATCCGGATGCGTGGTCAGCGCCTCGCCGACCGGCGGCCCGCCGGTCACCATGTTGACGACACCCGCTGGCACGCCGGCCTGTTCGAGCACCTTGACGAAATGCATCGCCGACAACGGCGTCAGTTCCGACGGCTTCAGCACCACGGTGTTCCCGCACACCAGCGCGGGGATGATCTTCCAGGACGGGATCGCCATCGGAAAATTCCACGGCGTGATCATCGCGCACACGCCGATGGGCTGGCGGATCGACATCGCGAACTTGTCGCGCAGCTCAGATGGCGCGGTCTGGCCGTGCAGGCGGCGGCCTTCGGCGGCGAGGAAATACGTCATGTCGATCGCTTCCTGCACGTCGCCGCGCGTCTCCTCGATCACCTTGCCCATTTCACGCGTCATGTCGCGCGCGAATTCCTCCTTGCGCGCCGCGATCAGCTGCGCGGCCTTGAACAGGATCTCCGCGCGCTTCGGCGCCGGCGCCAGGCGCCACGACTCGAACGCCCGCTTCGCGGCAGCGATCGCCAACTCAGCGTCGCGCGTGGTCGAGTCGGGAAACAGCCCGATCAGGTCATTGGTGTTGGCGGGATTGCGATTCTCGAATGTGGCGCCTGATGCCGATTGCACCCATTTGCCATCGACAAAATTGGAATACGTCATCTGTAGATCATATGCGGTGAGGTCCGGGCGCCACATTTTGTCGGTGCGAAGTGACGCGCCGTGTCACTTTTCGGGTGCGACACACGTCTATTTCTGTAGGGAAATCACCAAAACCGTCTGGCACGGTAAATGAAGGTATTTCCTGCAGGAGATGATCGACATGACGCCCCTCCAGACCTCGGCCACCAGCAGCGTAATGCCGCGAGCCTTGATTATTGGCGCCGGTCCGGAAGCGCTCATGGGCATCGAGCCGATGCTCGGCGCCAATCGTTTCCGTGTCGATTTTCTCGAGAAGGATTCGACCCCGTATATCGCGATCCGCCAGCGGCGTCCCGATCTCGTCGTGCTGTGCTTCGCGCCGGATGATGATGAGGCGTGCCAGGTGCTGCAGATGCTGCAGCTCGATCCGGCGACCCGGCGGCTGCCGATCCTGACATACGTCAACGGCGAAGCCTACGCTATAATCCCGAGCCAGTGGGGGACGCGAACAAGCGGGATTCCGAGCGCGTCGAGTTCCTTGGAGCGCTGCACGGCGAGGTAATGGTGTTCCAGCCTGCTGGTATCCGCCAGATGAGTCATGGCGGAATGCAGGTCGAGACCACGTTCCCGCTGCAACTGGATTCCCTTCACGATTTCCGCCTGACGCTCGGCGACCGCTCGGTCGTCGTGAAAGGGCGCATTGCCCATTCGCGGATCAGCGACGTCGATCAGGACATCATCACCTATCGCACCGGCATCGAGTTCATCGAGCCGTCGGAGCGCGTCGCGGCCGCCATCCAGGTGTTCGTCGACGAGCTCGCCAGGAACAAGCAAAAAACCGAGAAATAATCTGTGGATCGTGAACTCTAATCAGCGGCCGTTCAGGTGTTCGAGATAGTCGCCTGAGGTGATGCGCTCGGCGCGCCCGAGCGGCGCGTTGTAGAAATAGGTCCACGCCTGCTGGACGTGGCCGTCTTCGAGCGTCACATCCGCGAGCACGCGCGTGTAGAGACTGCGATCGGGCTCGGCGGGCCGGTAGCCTTCGATCTCGTCGAGGGCCGACAAGACCGGCAAGGGCTCGTTCGTTTCATAGATCTCTCCCCACACTTTGCTGTCGTCTTCGGTCGGCACCGCCGCCGGATAGATGCCAAGGTCGAACAGCTTCGCGCGGATGCTGCCGCGTCCCTTGAATGTGAGTTGGGGGGTGACGCGCTGACGGCCCGGCCTGTTAAAGGGGGCCATCAGCGTGCCGTAGAAGAAAACGTGGTCGCCCACGCCAGTAATCTTACTGCCGGATTTGTCCCTGGCGGCCCTTGGCGACCGCTTCGAGCAGATCGATCATCTCGCTCGAAATCGCGAACGACAGCGCGACGGTGTTGCCGTCTCCGGAAATCGCCAGCGAGTCGGCCAGCTGCTGCATGCCCGGCTTGTTGCCGGCCTGCATCTTCGCCATGGCGAGGAAGCCGCCCATCAGGTCCCGCAGGTTCTTCGCGGTCGCCTCGTCTTTCGCTTCCGCCTTGAACGTGCCGCTCACGCCGCCGTTGATGTGGCCGGCCGCCGAGAACCACGAAATCGCCGGCATCGCCGACGCAATCTCAGCGGGGATGCCCGCCTTGCTCGCGATCGCATCGAACTTGCCTACCGCCCACGCGTTGGCGTTCTCGATTTCGTTTACCAGCTTCATCATGTCGTTGTTCGACACGATGTTGCGGTTCGAGGCGCGCGCGTCGATGGCCGCCTTCACCGACTCGATGCTGCCGAAGCCGACGAGATCCGCTTCGAGGAAGCCCAACGCCATGTTGTCGGGCGTGGGATCGTTCAGGTCCGGATCCGCATGCGTGATCAGGCGCTTGCCCTGGTATTCGGTCACCTGCGCGCCATGCTCGAGCGCGAGCGCTTCGAGACGCGACGCCTGGTAACGCGCGCGGGCGAGAATCAGGAAGGAGCCCGCTGGGTTGTTCGCCATGCCGTCCTTCGGCATCACCGCGGCGACGACCGAGTCCACATCCTGTTCGAGGTCGAGGCCGGTCTTCTCTTCGAACTCGTTCCTGGAATCCTGCGACGGCTCGAGACTCTTGAACCGCTGGCGCAGATGGGAGTTCATCACGTCGCGCACGTTGGCGTAGGCCACGACGGCGGCATCGGCCGGAACATACTGAAGTTCGTCAGGACCGGCGGCGCTTGAAAACACCGAAACCGGCAGGCCCATGTATGAGGCGACAAGCCCGGTGCCCAGCCCAACGGCGAGGACCGTGCCCATGATCGCCACGAAATACCGGGTCTTTCTGTTCGACATGCGGATCTCCCTGGGTGTTTATACGGGATTTACGAGCGGGAAGTTCACCCGTGTGTCCCTGCAACGCTTTCAGTATGCGGCCCTTCGGGCCGAAGGCCGGCCTACGCCGCAGGCGCCCACGCGCGCCTTATTGTTCCAAAATGTATTCCTTGCGCTCGACGACCCGGGTCGCCAGATACAAAAAACCGCCTAAATACGCGAAAAGCCAGGCCAGGCAGACCCAGGCCGCGGGGTTCTCCCGGAACATGCCCTGGAGGACGCTGGTCACCCCGTCCGAGGGCATCGCGTGCGGAACCAGGCCCGTCATGTAAAAGGCAATGGTGAACTGCTTGAGGGACCCCGGAATCGCGAGGGTAACCTGCTCCCAGCCGAACGCGAACACCAGGCCAATGACGAGCGGCCGCTTGAAGAACGCTCCGACGAAGGCGAAGACGCCCCCGTAGACCGCCAGGCCCAGGGCCAGCAGTCCGAGGTCCACCAGCAGGTTGCCGAACGTCGACGGCACCTGGGAGAACGGCACCAGCAGGAAGTACACGATCATCACCGAGGGGAGCACGACGAGGAACGTGCAGGCGAGATACGCGAGGTACTTGCCGACCAGCACCGACCCGCGCGAGATGGGGCGCGTGAACAGGTAGGTGATCGTCTTGTCCTCGACCTCGTCGGCCATCAGCGCCGTGCCGTAGAACACGCCGAGCACCGGCACGATGAAGCGGAGGAACAGCATCCAGATCATCACGCCGAACACGCCAAAACCGCCGACGCGCTGGCCGTCGACGCGCAGCGCCGACATGCCGAACGACTCGATCACCCGCACGATGATCGCGAGCAGCACGGGCCCGCCGACGACGAGCGCCATGAAGATGGTGCGGCGCGACCACAACATTTCGCCGAGCGACAGATCGAACACCCGGCGCGACGCTTCGACGAACCCCATGCGGCGCGTGATCATTGCTTCACCAGATACTTGAAGACGGCCTGCAGGTTGTCGTCGGGCGACTGGACTTCGTCGATCACGCCGGCTTCGCCCGATGCGGCAAGCTCCGTCAAGCGCGCGTAGAAACTGTCCGGGCGCGCCGTCTCGATCACCACGGCGCCGGTCTCGAGCTTCAGGCTCAGCACATCGTCTTCGGCGAGGAAGCGCCGCGCCAGCGCGCGCGGATCGGCGCCGCGCACATACACGGTGTGCGGATGCGTGTCGATCAGCTCGCGGATCTGGTGAACGTTGCCTTCGGCGACAATGCGGCCGTTGTTGATCAGGAGGATGTTCGACGTCATCGACTCGATCTCGTGCAGGATGTGGCTCGAGACGATGATGTGCTTGCCGGCGCGCGCCCAGTCCTTGATCAGGCGAATCGTCTTGCGCCGCATCAGCGGGTCCATGCCGGTCAGCGGCTCGTCGAGGATCAGCAGCTCGGGATCGTGCACGAGCGCCTGCGCCATCTTGACGCGCTGCCGCATGCCCTTGCTGTAGGCGCCGATCTTCTTGTCGGCCGCAAACATCAGGTCGACGCGATCGAGGGCGCGCTTCGCCGCGGCATCGGCGTCGCTGTCGCTCAGGCCGTTCAACCGGACCAGCGCCGTCACCCATTCGAGGCCGGTCATCCGATCGTAGAACGCGTCCTGCTCGGGACAGAATCCAATGCGGTCATAGACGGCGGGGTTGCCCCAGATCGGCTCGCCGAGCACGCGAATCCTGCCCTGGCTCGGCTTGAGCTGACCGGTCATCAACTTCATGAACGTCGACTTGCCGGCGCCATTGGGTCCGAGCAGACCGGTGATACCCGGCGGAATCGAGACGGTCACGTTGTTGAGACCGCTGACCTGTCCGTACCACTTCGACACGCCCTCGGCGTAAACGAGCGAATTGGCGGCTCCCGGCTCCCCTCCGGTTCCCGGCTCCCGGCTCACGGCTCCCGGCATGGTCATGTGACGATCTCCACGCCGCGCACGCGGCGCGTGAGAATCCAGATCGATCCGGTGATCATGACGAGCACCGCAACCGCCGCGACCGCGGACGAGACCTGGTAGCGCGGTTCCAGCCGGAAGATGATGTCGCCAAGTTGCTGCAGCGACGCGCTCGGCGACAGCCACGCGAAACGGCTCGAGCCGGTGATGCCGCGCAGCGCGTTGAAGAGCGCGGTGGTGAAGAAGAACAGCCCCGCATACATCACGGCCACGAACCGGCTGCTCTTCGACAACGACGACAAGGCCAGCATCGTCGTCGCGGCGAGCAGGACTTCGGCCAGTGAGAACAGCGTGATCGCCGGCAGCAGGTAGAGGTTGTTGCGAATGAATTCGAAGCTGCCCGCGAACGCCGCCTGCGTGAGCAGCAGCGCCATGGCCGGCAGGAACGTGACGCCGACGAGGAAGATGAACAGGATCGCCAGCTTGCCGGCGATGTATTCATAGTTCGTCATCGGCTTCGAGAGGTACAACTGCATCGCGTTGGCGCGGCGATCGTTGGCGATCAGACCGGCGCCGACGTAGATGGTGATGAAGAACACGACCAGACCCTGCTGATCGAGAAACTCGCGGAACGTTTCGCCCTTGGGCGCGAGGAACGACGCCTGGGTAAAGACCTGCGACACGTAGATCTGGACCGCGCGGATCAAGTAGCCGCCCCAGCCGAAAATCATCATGCCGATGAAGATGCGCTTGGTGACCACCGTCATCACGCCGGCGCGCGTCATCACCTGCCAGGACTTGCCGATCGCGGCGCGGGTGCCGAGGTAGCGGCGATACCCCTGGTCATGAATCGGCATCGCTTACTTCTCCCCCACTGCTCGCGCGAAGACGTCTTCGAGCGTCGGCACGCTCGGACGCAGGTGCCGCACCTGCACCCGCTCGCGCGCCGCCAGCGCGAACAGCGCCTTGGTGCCATCGTCAGAAGTGCCGGGCACGAACACGCGCATCACGTCCTCATCGGTGTCATGCACGTCGTAGCCCGCGGCCTTCAGCACTTCGATGAACTGTTGCTGGTCGCCCTTGACGCGCATTTCGTAGACGCGGCCGCCCTGCCCCTTCAACGCATCGATCGGCCCGTAGGTCGCGACCGTGCCTTTGTCCATCACGACGACGTGGTCGCAGGTGTATTCGACGTCGGGCAGCAGATGCGACGAGAGGATCAGGTTGACGTTCTTCTGATGCGCGAGATCGTGAATCAATTCGAGCATCTCGTCGCGGCCCTTCGGATCCATGCCGTTGGTCGGCTCGTCGAGAAACAACAAATCCGGATCGTGGACGATCGCCTGCGCCAGCTTGATGCGCTGCTTCATGCCCGTCGAATACGTTTCAATGTTCCGATAGCGCGCTTCGCCGAGGCCGACGTAGTAGAGCACCTCGTGGGCGCGCTGCATGGCGTCCACGGCCGGCAGTCCCGACAGCTGTCCGCAGTACGCCACGAACGACACCGCGTTCATGCCCGGAATGTGCGCGTCGCTCTCCGGCATGTAGCCGATGCGCTCGCGAATCTCGAGCGCCGACGTCGCGACGTCGAGGTCGAGCACTTTCATCGAGCCGCGCTCGGGCACGAGGAAACCCAGCAGGGACTTGAGCAGCGTGCTCTTGCCGGCGCCGTTCGGACCGAGCAGGCCGACGGCTCCCGCCGGGAACACCGCCGTGATGTCCTTGAGCGCCTGGTTCTTGCCGTAGCGGACGCTCAGGGCATCGGCCTTCACGACCGGGCCGGCGAACCTGGCGGGCGAAGCCTGGTCCTGAACGTCGGGATTCGGGGAAATGTCGGGCATCGGGCGCGGCTAGGAGTGTATACGCGGTAACGCGCTACAGCGTTCCCCGTAAACCAAGTGAATCCGCCTGTAACCGCATGAAACCAATCACGTTGGTGACGTGCTCTTCGAGCGGCAGACCCATCAGCTCGGCGCCGCGGATCAGATGATCGCGCGGCACCTGGCGCGCGAACGCCTTGTCTTTCATTCTCTTGATCACGGATTTTGCCTCGAGATCGAGGACGCTCTTGCTCGGCCGTACCAGCGAGGCCGCCGTCACGAAGCCGGCGAGCTCATCGCAGGCAACGAGCGCCTTTTCCACCGGCGACTCGGGCTGGATGCCGGTGATCTCGGACGCATGCGACAGGATGGCGCGCATCACCCACTCCGGATAGCCGAGCGATCGCAGGTGCTCACAGCCCTTGTTCGGGTGATCGCCGAGCGTCGGATAGCGCTCGTAATCGAAGTCGTGAAGCAGGGCGACCACGCCCCACTCTTCCTCGTTCGCGCCCTGCTGGCGCGCGTAGCCCCGCACCGCGGCTTCAACGGCAAGCGCGTGCTTGCGGAGGCTTTCACTCTGGGTCCATTCCGTCAGCAGTTGCCACGCTGCCTCCCTGCTCACTTGCATGGCGAGATCATACAAGACCTCAGGACCTCACGACCTCCAGACCTCTGAGAATCACCGCCTTCGCCTGCGCGTTAACGCGGTAACCGTCGATCTCTCCGGCAGCGACCCACGCCACGCCGTCAGCGTCGGAGCCTGGCACCGCTTCACCGCGGTGAGACCAGCACACGAAATCGACGATCACGAAGTGATAGCGGATTTTCCCGGCATCGTCGCGATGCACGCGATCGAACGTCTCGATCACCGGACCGACCTCGATCTCGAGGCTGGTTTCCTCCTTGATCTCGCGGCGCACCGCGTCCTGCAGCGATTCGCCGAGCTCGAGCAGGCCGCCGGGCAGCGACCACTCCCCCTTGCGCGGCTCGTGCGCCCGCTTGACGATCAGCGCCTTGCCGTCGCGCACCACGACGGCGCCGACGCCGACCACCGGATGATCCGGGTACTCGCGGGCCAACTATTCTCCGATCACCTTGATCAAGACGCGTTTGTTTCGCTTGCCGTCGAACTCCCCATAGAAAATCTGTTCCCACGGGCCGAAGTCGAGTTGGCCCCTGGTGATCGCGACGACGACTTCACGGCCCATGATCTGGCGTTTCATGTGCGCATCCGCGTTGTCCTCGCCGGTGCGATTGTGCGCGTAGCGCTCCGGCGACGCATCAAACGGCGCCAGGGCCTCGAGCCACTTCGCGTAATCCTTGTGAAGGCCGCTCTCGTCGTCGTTGATGAACACGGACGCGGTGATGTGCATCGCGTTGACGAGCACCATGCCTTCTTTGACGCCGCTCTTTCGCACCGCCGCATCGACCTTCGGCGTGATGTTTTCGAAACCAACGCGCGAGGGAATGTTAAACGTTAGGTATTCAGTGTGAGATTTCATAACAAAGAAGGATCCGTGTTTCCGTGATTCCGTGTTTCCGTGAGCGTTGTTAGAGAGCCAAAGCCGCTACAGCGTTGAGATCTGCCGGCGCAATGCGCCCTGCTCTCAGCTGCCGGATACCTGCCGCCGCGATCATCGCGGCGTTGTCGGTCGAGAGCGACAGTCGCGGAATATAAACGGGAATCTCGCTGCGCTGCGCTTTCGCGAGCGCCTCGGAGCGCAGCCGCGAGTTCGCCGAGACGCCGCCGGCGATACCAATGGACTTCGCGCCGTGCCAGCGTGCCGCGGCAAACGCGCGCTCGATCAGCGTCTCGACGACACGGCGCTGAAAGCTCGCCGCAAGATCCACGATTTCCTGGTGCGGCAATTGTTCGACACCAAGCTCCGCCTGCCGCTGACGCACGTGCCGCAACACCGCGGTCTTCAATCCGCTGAAGCTGAAATCGAAACGGCCGTCGCGCTCGGGCGCGTTGCGATCCGGATTGGTCAGCCGCGTGCCCGGCCATCGAATCGCGGTCTCGTTGCCGTCCTTCGCCAGTCGGTCGATGATCGGCCCGCCCGGGTAGCCGAGTGACAGCAGCTTGGCGACCTTGTCGTACGCTTCACCCGCCGCATCGTCGCGAGTTCGGCCGAGCAATTCGTATTCACCTTCGCGCTTCACGAGATACAGGCTGGTGTGCCCGCCCGACACGACCAGGACGATCGCCGGCAGCGCAATTGGTCCGTGCTCGAGCCAGATTGATTCGATGTGCCCGGCCAGGTGGTTGACCGCGACGAGCGGTTTGTTCAACGACCACGCTGCGGCCTTCGCGAACGACACCCCGACCAGAAGCGATCCGACCAGACCCGGCCCCTGGGTGACCGCGAGCGCGTCGACGCCGCGCCAACCCGCGCCGCCGTCGGCGAGCGCGCGCTCGACTACGCCGCAGATGTCGCGAACGTGCTGACGTGACGCGAGCTCGGGAACCACACCGCCCCACTCGCGATGAATCTCGACTTGTGACGCGACGATATTCGAGCGAATCGACCATCGATGGCCGTTGTCCTCGACAACGGCCGCCGCGGTTTCATCGCACGAGGTCTCGATCCCAAGTACCAGCATTGGCGAGACTCTCGATGAACGGCGGCTTCCACACACCCCGCTCGGTGATGATCGCGGTGACGTACTTGTGCGGCGTCACATCAAATGACGGATTCCGCACCTGGGCGCCTTCGGGCGCAATCTGCGTGCTGCCGACGTGCGTGACTTCCTTGGCGTGGCGTTCTTCGATCGGGATGCCGTCGCCAGTCGACGTGGCGAGATCGATCGTCGACGACGGGGCGGCGACATAGAACGGAATGCCGTGCTCCTTCGCAAGGACGGCAACGGTGTAGGTGCCGATCTTATTCGCGAAGTCGCCATTGGCGGCAATACGATCCGCGCCGACGACGACCAGATCGACATCTCCGGCCTTCATGATCGCACCGGCCATGTTGTCGGTGATGACGGTCGTGTCGATGCCGTCCTTCATCAGCTCCCACGCCGTCAGCCGCGCGCCCTGCAGGAACGGCCGCGTTTCGTCGGCCAGCACGCGAACCTTGCGGCCCGCTTCGACGGCGCCACGGATGACGCCAAGGGCGGTGCCGTAACCCGCCGTGGCCAGAGCGCCGGCGTTGCAGTGCGTGAGGATGCTGGCTTCCGCCGGCACCAGCGCGGCGCCGTTCACGCCAATCGCGCGGCAGCTCGCGACATCTTCATCGTGAATGCGATCGGCTTCCGTGCGCAGCCGGTGCTTCAGATCCTGCACCGACTCGCCGGCGAGCGCGCCGGCGGAGAACGCGCGCTTCATGCGCTCGATGGCCCAGAACAGGTTGACCGCGGTCGGCCGCGTCGCGCCGAGCAGCTCGCAGTTCTTCTGGAACTCGGTGGTGAACTGCTTGGTGCCGGTGGCCTTGCTGCGCGCCGCGCCGAGCGCCAGGCCCATCGCCGCGCACACGCCGATCGCCGGCGCGCCGCGGATCACCATCGTCTTGATCGCCTTCGCGATGTCGTTGACGTTTTTGCAGGTGACGTAGATTTCGTCGGCCGGCAGCTTGCGCTGATCGACCATGACGATGTCGTCACCCTGCCAGGCGATTGTCGGGAGCATTCTGGATGATCATACCGGGAGGCACTTCTTGTCGGGAAGCGATACTTGTCGGGATGTCGTCCTTGTCGTGCTCGTCGACAACAGATAACCAGATCTCGCCTGGAATGAAACCTATTCGGGCAGACGCGTCACATTTCGGGCAAGCGCAAACACGAGCAAACGGCCACGAGGCGTCTGCTGATCAGAGATTGTAGAAAGAGACGGTCGCTCGGCGGTCGCCATAACAGCAATGCGTTGGACCCCATCGATCTGATAGGTGATCGGCGGCGCGAGCACCGGAGACTGGACGCGGTATTCCCACATGGCAACTCCTGTGCTGGCATGATAGGCCACCAACTTGCCGTCTGCCGTTCCCTGGAACACCAACTGCCCGGCGGTACTCAGCGTGCCGCTGTTAATGACGTTTGGATGCCGCACTCGCCACCGTTCCGTTTGCGCAACTGGATCCCACGCCAGCAGAAACCCCGTTGGTCGAACGAGATTCGGACGTGGCAACTTACTGGCGGCGACGGAGTCCAAGCCCGTGTTCAATGCATTTGGCCTGAACCGAAAGTTCGGATCGTGTGCGTAACCAAACTCAGTATCCTGGACTGAAAAATACACCAAACCGGTGTGAGGATTGAATGACATCGGCTGCCAGTTGTGGGCGCCCATCGGGCCCGGCTTGATCATGGCAGGCTGTTCGAAGCGGGCGAAACTGGACTCCTTCGGCCGACCGCTAACAGGGTCGATTTCAGTGGCCCACGTTACGGTCGTGTAAGGCTTGGCCGAAATGAATTTGCCACTAGACCCAGTACAAGCGCGTTTGCGGCTCGGCGTGTAAACGAAAAGCTCGAAATGTCCGTACCTCATAGCAGAGTTTCACGGCGCCTAAACCAGAACGCTCTGCCACGAGAGGACATTTCGA
>JAIEMQ010000005.1 GCA_019752015.1 Cyanobacteriota bacterium
ATCATGAGAACGAAGAAAGAACGACGAAGAACTCAAACAGCGTAACTAAACCGTCCACTGAATCGGATCAGGCCTAGTTTAGACCGTATCCGACTTAAAGAGGAAGACTGTCGCAGGTTCTCGAAAGACTTGAAAACCGCGTTGGGTTCTCAGCTTTCGGCCAAATGGGATCACCAAGACGGCGACGATGTGTCCGAGCCTCTGGGTCGCTATTGCATAGAAGTAACTGAGAGTGGCCGTTTAGATTTAGTCAGTCACCCGACGAAGCTCGTTGAATTTGCTCAGACAGGGTTCACCGAGCTCTTCGAACTGACCGCTGCCGTGGACGAAATGCTACGGAAGTATCGCGAACCGCGTCGAGAACTTTAGATGGCCTCGATAGCCACGTCTATTTTGTATTGGCGATCACATCCATCGAGTTCGTCGCCGGCTAGACACTGCACTGGCCACTGTCGACCTTTTTACGTACTTGGTTGCTTGCCCACCGCTATCGCCCAGAGGGAGTAAAGTGATGCGTATGGTGGGTCTAACTGTTAACCCTCAGCCTCGTAATCCGTTGGAGTCATCCAGCACCTCCAGCAAGCCGAGGGACTTCATTTCGAGTTGTCACTCCGCGCTGCTGTGGTTGTGCGCTCGAGCGACGACACGCTTTGTTGCATCGAGGTGGTGGCGCCCGCGAGCTGGGCAACCACTTCTGCCATGCTTTCGCCCATTGATGAGACAACGCTTTCTGTGCGCGCCGCTACGCGAGACAGCTCGCATCATACGTCCAAGCATGGCGTTCGGTGACCGGCGAGGATGTGACATCGCTGATCGTTCCCGCGCGTTTACCTGAAACGAAAGGTGATTAGGATGGCAAAGAGTCGCGTCATTCGCGTCAAGCTGCCGGCGCTCATCGTTCGCGACAAGTCTGCGTGGCGCCAGGCGATTCACAAGGCTGTAAGAGCAGCGAAGGTTAACTACGCTCCAAAGACCCAATTGGAGATCGATGTGCTGTTCTATCTAAGCAAAGGCAAAGGTGTGATTACCCGCGACGTAGACAATCTAGTCAAGCATGTGCTCGACGCGCTTCAAGCTCGATACGGATCGACAAGAGGAGTTGATGCGTTTATCGCGAACGACAATTGCGTCCAACGTGTGGTTGTTGAGAAGCAGCCGCGACCGAAGAATCTCGATCATACGTATGGCGGGAAATTACTAATCAGGCCTTACGTCAGACATTGACAGCCGCTGCGAGCCGTTGCTTCTTGGCATAGTCCCGTAAGCGCGACGTGAGTATACTGGCGCGCCATGTCACGAGGTAGCCGCAAGCACGTGCTCGATTGGACCAGTCGGCCGAACTTCCTGGTCGAATTACTGCAATTGGTTTCGCCGGTGGAGTGCAAACTCACGGCGGCGACGAAGTGGATGCCTCAAGGGCACGAACGCCCGCAAGAAGCCCGTCTCGAGTCGTTCGACTTTCTGCCGCACGACGTTCGCGCGAGACTGCAGAAATGGTGGCTCGCTCATGACGTGGGCGCTAATACCCCGAACTGGGACATCGCCGTCGGGTGCCAGATTGAAGGGAAAGCTGGCCTAATCCTCGTCGAGGCGAAGGCCAACGTTCCCGAGATGAGCTCACTCGGGAAGAAACTTGGTGACGATGCATCCGAACGCAGCGTTGCAAACCATGGCCGCATCACCGAGGCGATTGACGAAGCGTGCGAGGGATTGCGACGGGCAGGCGCGATGACCTCTATCAAGGCTGATCGGCACTATCAACTCGCGAACCGCGTCGCGTTCGCCTGGAAGTTAGCTGACCTAGGCCTAGGCGTGCCAATAGTGTTGATATATCTGGGATTTACCGGTGACGAAGGCATTCGTGACGCTGGTGAGCCGTTTCGCGATCACGAGCATTGGGAGTCCGCCTTCCACGCATACGCAGATTCAACGGTACCTAAGAACTTGTTTGGATCGCGCATCGACTGCGGCAAGAGCGGTACGTGGTTTCTGGTTCGCTCCCGACGAGTGCTGGAAATTTCGCCGCTGCGGTAATCGACGGTTGCACCGTGCTCGTTAATTGTTACGTCTGACGGTTGTCAGATCGCGGACCACCCTGATCGCCGCGATCATCTCCTCGGCCTCACGGTGATCGAGCGGCCGTGCGTGAACGGCCCGATTTCGTAACGCGCGACACCGTTGCCACGCACCGCGAAGGTGTCCTGGCGCTGTGCCCTCAATGATCGAGTCGAGATCGTTCTTCGCCCATCGATTGCCGGCATAGCCGCGGATTGCGCGTTCGTATTCCAGCGCCAGAAGATCGGAGGCAATCTCGAGCCGTTCGAATGACAGCGCCTCGGCCAAGTCGAGTATCGACATGGACCCATAGAGCGCGTCCGCCAGATTGTTGGCCCTGATGCCGCGAAGGAACTTGTCGCGTTGATGTTGTTTCTTGAGTTGGTCGGTATCATCGAGGCGCCCGCCGTACACCCCGACCTGTAGGGTCCACAAGGCTTGGTCGACCAGAGCGGCGGTCTTGAAGTTGCGCTTGTCGCGAATGACGCGCAAGTTCGAGACGTAGTTCATGTAGCGGTCGATCGATTCCGAGGCCGGCTGGATACCCAGCACGTGTTCAACAGGAGTGCTGAGAATGCCGTAGTGTTCGGGAACAACGAATCGCAACACAACCGAAACCGCCTCAAACGTCTTGAAAACGCCGCGCAGCTTTCTGATCAGCGGCTTCTCGTTCTTTGGCAGGTTCCACAGATCGAGCTCTTCGTTGCCCAACGCCGACTGCATCTCGGAGGCCGACGGCCACGTCCAGAATTTCTGCGCACCGCTGAAATCAGGGGATTCAATGATCTTCTTCAGAGCGTCATGAGTCAGCTTGCGGCTGCTACGGACGCCCTCTACGGCCCGCTCGACCGATTCCAGTCGTTCGGCCTTGCCGGACAGGCGCTGAAGCAGCGTCGGATGAAGGTGTGCGCAAGTATGGAGATAATCCTCAGGCGCAGTAGCCAATGAGACCTCCGGCGGGATTATTTACAAACGAAGCTGCCAGCCTCGTCGCTACCGCCAACGCCCTTATAGCTCGCCACCAGCGGATGCGGACAGAGAGGCCGGGTGCGGTCGACAACTCCATTCGACGTGTGCGACGCGACGATCTGCGCGGGCTTTGTCGCTTTCTCCACCCATTGCTCGAGCGCGCTGACAGCATCGAAAGTGTTTGGGCCAACCCCACCCGAGCAGTGCTGCATCCCAGGCGCCATGAACAGGCGCACGAAGTCGTCGGTGTCGCGTATGCCTAGCTTCTTCTGCACGGACGTGCAGTAGTCGATTGAGTTGTACGGCTGAATCAGCTGATCGTTCCAGCCGTGATACATGATCAGCTTGCCGCCGCGCTTTTTGAAGGCGCTGAGGTCGGGATCAACAGCATTCAACAGCTTCGCGAACTTCTCATCCGCGAGGTCGACGTCTTTGTCGAAGTCGAAGGTTTTCCAGTCCCAGTTCGGATCCGAATAGACGAAATACTTGTAGAACTCGACGGGGATCTGGAACGGGTTCGGGCCGCCGGCCATCGCGGTCCACGTGATCTCGCTGCCGGGCGCCATGCCGGGGAAGATCTTCTCCTTCGTTCGCGGATTGTAGGAGTAGGCGTAGATCTTCCTGGCCGCGTCGATCTGAGGTTGCGTGAGGCAGGCGTCGGTCTCAGGCGGGTCTGAAGGCGGGTCTAAAGACCCGCCTCTACGACAGAGTAGTGTTCCCGGATCGAATTCGCAGGCGAGTGGGTTGCTGATCAATCCATCGGCGACACCATCGCCGGCGTCACACGCGGCGAGGGCGCCTTTGTTGAGTGCGGCGAGTTTTGCGAGCGAGAGGCGAGTGGCTTCATCATTCAGCGTCGCCGCAGCAGGCCACAACGATCCCGCAAGCAGGTGCGTGAAGTAATTCGCCGGCGCGCCGGCAATGATGCCGTCGTAGTCGGCAGGGAAGCGCTGCGCTTCCATCAGGCCCTGGCGGCCGCCGGTGGAGCAGCCGACGAAATACGAGCGGTTGGGAGCGTTGCCGTAGAACTTCTCGACGATCAGCTTCGACTTAATCGTCATCTCGTGAATGGCGCGCCAGGCGTAGTCGACGATCAGATCAGGACGATTGAGCGCCCACGAGCCGCCAGGCGTGTTGTGGCCGGTGTCCGTCGACGCCGTCGCGTAGCCGCGGCCGAGCGCGGTGGCCATGGCGCCGTAACTGATCACACCCGCAAAGCCGCCGCCGCCGACTCCCTGAAACTTGCCGTTCCAGTTCGACGCTGGTAGCCACACTTCGAAGTTCACCTGCGGCTTGACGACGCCGGCCACGCGGCACATTTCGACGGGGATCTGAAGCGGCCGCGGGTTCTGCGCGGCAGGCGTTATCGGAGGAGTGAAGGCGCCGGCCGGGACCAGGTCGGCGGACAGAATCGTGGTCTCGGGAAGGGAGAGCGACTTCAGGCTCTCGCACGCCGCCGCGTTCGCCGCAAACGCCAACTCTAGTAGCATGGCGCGCATTCTAATGCCGAAGCTGCTGATCACGCTCGTCGCCCTCGCCATCGTTTTCGACGGCGTCGACAACCAGCTGCTCGGCGTGGCGATCCCGTCGATCATGCGGGAATGGTCGGTGCCGCGCGCGGCGTTTGCGCCGGTGGTGTCGATCGGCTACTTCGGCATGATGATCGGCGGCGCCGTGGCCGGACTCGCCGGCGATCGATTCGGGCGCAAATCAGCGCTGCTGGCCAGCATGATGATCTTCGGCGCAACGACGGCGTTGACCGCGTTCGTGTCGACGCCGATGCAGCTCGCATTTCTGCGATTGATCGCCAGCGCCGGACTCGGCGGCGCGATTCCGAATGCGGCGGCACTCGCGGCTGAGTACGTGCCGACGCGCATGCGTCCCGTTGCCGTGACGCTGACCATCGTCTGCGTGCCGGTCGGCGGCACCATTGCCGGATTGCTCGGCGTGCGGCTGCTGCCCGTGCTCGGCTGGCACACGCTCTTCGTCGTCGGCGGTGTCATTCCATTCGTGTACGCGCTGGTGTTGATGCGCGCGCTCCCGGAATCGCCCATCTATGTCGCGCGCGAATGGACGCGGTGGGATGAATCGATTCGCGAGGTGTTCAAGCGCGACTTCCTTCGCGATACGCTCGCGCTGCTGTTCGCATTCTTCTCGTGCCTGCTGGCCGTCTATCTTTGTTTCAGCTGGCTGACGTCGCTGCTGACGAGCGCCGGATTCGATCCGGCCACGGCGAACATCGGCATCACCGCCTTTAATCTCGGAGGAGTTGCCGGCGCGCTGGCGGGCAGTATGGTGATTGCGCGATTCGGTTCACGCATGCCGATGATGCTGATGGCCGCAGCGGCGGCTTGCACAGGAATCGGACTGGCGACGATGACGATTGATGCGTCGCAGGTGGTGCCGGTGATGGCCATGCTGACGCTGATCGGCGTGCTGATCAACGGCGTGCAGGTGGCGCTGTATGCGCTGGCCGCGCACATCTATCCAAGCGTCGTGCGCGCGACGGGCGTGGGTACGGCATCGACAGTAGGACGCCTCGGCGCGATCGTCAGCGGATACGCGGGCGCATGGGCGATCGACTATCGCGGCAGCGCGTCCTACTTCACGTTGATTGCTGTCGCCATGGTATCGACCTTAGTCGCGCTCACGTTCATCAAGCGGCATGTTGACCGGTAATCAGCTTCGTCAGCCCAAAGGAGTTTTCGGTGTTTCTGTGATTCCGTGATTCCGTGATTCCGTGTATGTTTTTAGTTTCAAAAGCATCTACGAAGCCACCAGTGTCCAGCCCGTCATCGCCATCAATCGCCGCAACTCGGAGATGTTCGGCATCTCGCACGTCGACGCGGTCGGGCTGAAGACGACGGATTACTACGCCGACATTTCGCATCGCGAACGGCTGCGCGAGCCGCTGGAGAAAACCGGCAAGGCCGACAACATCCTGCTGCACCTCGGAAGCCGAACGGCGAAACGTTCTGGGCGCGAGCGTCGGCGCGGCTGATCACCTGGGACAACGAACAGGCCGTGCTGACGTTGATCGAAGACATCAGCACGCCGCGAAAACCAACGTCGATAACGTGCGGGGTGCCGCTGACGAGCCAGGGAATCGCGCGCTTCCAGCGCTGAACATCGCGCCCGGACTGTACGCAAATTCTGTTTCTTGCGATTCGCAGGCGACGATGCCATCGTCGTCTGGTGACGATTGCATGTGAGAATACCAATGGTATAACTGAGTTATACTACTGGTATGAAAACGGCCGTGTCGATTCCTGACGCGATCTTCGAGCGCGCCGAGCAGCTGGCAAAACGCGGCCGGCGTTCGCGCAGCGATCTGTACAGCGCCGCCCTGCAGGAATACATCGAGCGCCACGCGCCGGAGGACGTGACGGACGCGATGAATCGCGTGTGTGACGCCATCGGCGGCGAGCGGGGCGGTTTCACGACGGCCGTCGCGCGGCGTGTCCTGGAGCGGACGGAGTGGTAATCGCGCAAGGAGAAGTCTGGTGGGCCGAGTTGCCGAAGCCGCGGCGCTCCGGTCCCGGCTACCGCCGGCCGGTGCTGGTCGTCCAGTCGGATGCCATCAACCGCAGCCGGATCTCGACGGCGATTTGCGTGCCGCTGACCAGCAATTTGAAGTGGGGTGACGCGCCAGGCAATGTCGATTTGCCGGCACATCTGACGAACTTGCCGAAAGATTCCGTTGCCAACGTGTCGCTGGTGACCGCAGTCGACAAGGAATTCCTCACGGGACGCGTCGGCAAACTGCCGCGTGCCAAGCTGGAATTAGTGCTAACCGGCATCGGCGTCATGCTGGGGAGATAGCGCGTCTACGGCTACAATCCTTTCCATGTCCGACTGGATCGCCGCCTTCAAGTACGCGCTCCGCACCCTCCGTCGGCAACCGACGTTCGCGTTCGTCGCGATCCTGACGCTCGCGCTCGGCATTGGCGCGAACACCGCCATCTTCAGCGTCATCAAAACCGTCGTCCTCAACCCGCTCCCGTATGACGCGCCGGAGAAGATCGCGATCCTCTGGGAAGTGAATCCGGACGGCAATCAGGGTCCGGTGTCCGTTCCAACGTTCGAAGATTGGAAGCGCGAGGCGAAGTCGTTCGAATCGCTCGCGGCATATCGGCACGTCGATCTCTCCTTCAAGGGCACCGGCGATCCGCAGAACGTGCCGGCGCTGAAGGCGACGCCGGATCTGTTCAACGTCCTCAAGAGCCAGGCGGCGCTCGGCCGCACGTTCACCACGGACGAAGCGGTCGTCGGCAACGATCGCGTTGTCGTGCTCAGCCACGGCTTCTGGTCGCGCGCGTTGGCGGCGGATGCGTCGATTATCGGGAAGACGATTCAACTCGACTCCGTTCCTTACACCGTCGTGGGCGTGATGCCGCCGGCGTTCGAATTCCCGACCAGCACCAACGTGGAAGCGTGGACGCCGCTGGCGTTCGATCCGAAGGACATGCACGGACGATCGCGACGCGCGCGATCGCTCACCGTGGTCGGACGGATGGCGTCGAACGTGACTGCTCAACAGGCCCAACAGGACGTGAGCCTGATTGCGTCGAGGATCGCGACTGAATTCAAAGACAGCAATGCCGGATGGAACGCGCGCGTTGTTGCTGCTCACGATCAACTGGTCGGCGCGTCGAGACCGGCGCTGATGGTGCTGATGGGCGCGGTGGGATTCCTGCTGCTGATCGTGTGCGCCAACATGGCGAACCTGCTGCTGGCGCGTCTCTCGAGCCGTCGCCGTGAGATGGCGGTGCGCGGTGCACTCGGTGCGTCGCGATGGGAAGTGGCGCGGCCGGTCCTAGCTGAAAGCCTGCTGCTGTCGTTCGTTGGCGGCGCCCTCGGATTGATCGGCGCCGTCGTCGGCCTGCGCATGCTCGGAACGATGGAGGAAGCGCAGCTGCCACGAATGGATCAGATCCAGCTCGATGGCGGCGTGCTGCTGTTCACGACGATCGTCTCGATCGGCGTCGCGCTCGCGTTCGGATTGCTGCCGGCGCTGCACGCATCGCGACAGGATCTGCGCGAACATATGCAGGAGTCCTCTGGCGGCACCGCGACTCCGTTCGCGCGCAGACTGCTAAGCGGCCTCGTGGTCGTCGAAGTCGCCCTTGCGCTGGTGTTGCTCGTTGGGGCGGGTCTAATGACGCGCAGCTTTGCCAAGCTGCTGCAGGTGAGCCCCGGATTCGATGCGACCAACCTCGTTGCCGCGCGCGTGCTGCTGCCGACCACAAAGTATCAGCGCGCGAACCAGGTGAAGTTCTACGAGAGCGTGCTCGAGCGGGTGAAGCGGGAGCCGGGCATCACTAACGCATCAGCGGTCTCCGCGATGCCGCTGCACGATGTCGGCGCCGCCGGCGCGCTGCCGTTCAACGTTGAAGGGCAGCAGCCGCCGCCGACCGAAGATCCCCTGGCTGATGTTCGCATTGTCGCGCCCGGCTACTTCGAGACGATGAAGATCAAGCTGCTCGCGGGACGCTTCCTCGACGAGCGCGATGCGGAAGTGGGCCCGCGCACCAGCGTCATCAACGAGACGATGGCGCGGCGATATTTCCCGGACACCAGCCCGCTTGGCCGCATCATCCAGAATCCGCACGGCAAGAGCGAAGTGGTGGGCGTTGTCGGCGACGTGCACAACCAGGGACTCGATCGAGAGCCGCGCAAGCAGGTCTATCTGCCGCTGAAGCAGAGTCCGACGGCGGGCATGGCACTCGTTGCGCGTACGGAGCGCGACGCCGCGACGTTCGGCAACGCGATCCAGCGCGCGATCTGGGAGGTGGATCCGGCGCAGCCGATCTACGAGCTGAGCACGATGGATCAGATTCTTGCCCGCGCCGTCTTCCTGCCGCGACTCAGCACGACGCTGCTGGCGCTGTTCGCGCTCGCGGCATTGCTGCTCGCCGCGCTCGGCATCTACGGTGTGCTCTCGTATTCGGTGTCGCAGCGGACAAAGGAGATCGGCCTCCGCATGGCGCTCGGCGCATCGGGCGGAAATACGGTGGCGATGATCGTCCGCAGCAGCGTCTTGATGGTGGCGATCGGCGGCGTGATTGGACTGGTCGCGGCCGTCCTGCTCGCACGATCGATGGCGGGGATTCTCTACGGTGTCGGACCGTTCGACGTGCCCGCCTTCGCACTCGCTCTCGTCACGCTATTGATCGCCGGTATTGTTGCCAGTCTCTTACCAGCCTTGCGTACTACACGGGTCGATCCCGTGATTGCGTTACGCGAGCAATAAGTGGACAAACATACACAGAAACACAGAATCACAGAATCACAGAAGCTTTTTTCTAAATGCCAGTGCCGCTTAGCGGCAGTGGTATTTACCAAAAAATGCTTCCGTGTTTCTGTGGTTCCGTGATTCTGTGTATGGTTTTGGCGACCAAACTATCTTTCAAGCTCACTCTTCAGCGCGCGCATTTTGGCGCCGAGGGCCAGCAACTCCTCTTTCGGCAGCACGCCGCGGGCGGCGGGGAACATGCGGTTCTCCTCCTCCGAAATGTGATGCTCGACGCTCTCCTTCAACACGCTGAACTTCGCGCCCCACTTCTCATCGTCTGTGGCGACGTCGTGCAGCTCCTTGATCTGCGTGTCGGCAACGTGATGCTCCTCGATGCTTTCGAGGACGATGTCGTGCGCTTCGGCGTGGGGCCGTAGCGCGGGGTAGAGGACCTGCTCCTCGATCGCCTCGTGCACGTTGAGCTCGCTGGTCAGCGCCTTGAGGATCTCGCGCCGGCCTTTCTTCGCACGCTCGGTGGTCGCCTCGCCTTCCTTCAGCAGGTTCTCGAAGCGGCGATGATCGGTCTTGAGAAGCTCGATCGGATCGTTCTCATTCTTCGCCCACGGCAGGCGCTTGGTGATCTCGTCCATGGCGAGGAGCGCGAAACCGGTCGCGACCTTGGCCGCGCTCGCCAGTGCCGACGGCTTTGGAGCCGGCTGGTCCTTGCGGGTGGCGGCGGCTCGAGCGGCCACCTTGGTCTTCGAGGCTTTGGTCGGTCTCGGCTTGGGTGGAGCCTTCTTCGCTGCACGCTTTGTTGCAGGTTTCTTTGCACGCTTTGCGGCGGCGCGTTTGACCGGTCGTTTGACGGTCTTCTTCTTGGCTTTCCTTGCGGCTTTCTTTGCCACAGTTGCTCCTCTGCAGTGCCAGAACAATCCGGCTCAAGCCGGATGCTACTCTGCCGGCTCAACTTGATGCGAACTCAATGCCATCATCAGCGGTAAGCAGATGGGTTGAGCTGGGCGTAAGCCCGTATATGCAGAAGGCGGTCGGGCGTTTTTCCCCTTATCTCTACGCGGCGCTCCGGATCATCGCGGGGCTGGCGTTTGCGCAGCACGGCGCGCAGAAACTGTTCGGCTTGCTCGGCGGCAAGGCCGTGCCGCTGGCGTCGCAGTTCGGGCTTGCCGGCATCATCGAATTCGTCGGCGGCATCATGATCGCGCTCGGACTGTTTACGAGCCCGGTGGCGTTCATCGCGAGCGGCGAAATGGCGTGGGCCTATTTCCAGTCACACGCGCCGCGGGGCTTCTGGCCGATCCAGAACGGCGGTGAGCTGGCCGTTCTCTACTGCTTCATCTTCTTATATCTCGCTGCCGTAGGATCCGGGCGGCTTAGTATTGATTCCATCCGGAAGTGAACAAGAAGATTCTGTTGACGGTAGCCGCCCTGTCGGCTCTGGGCACGATGTCCCAGGGCCAGGCCGTTGGCGCGGCGGAGGCGTGGCTCAAGATCAACAAGCTGCGCAACACCGTCAGCGTGATGCACATCACCGCGCATCCTGATGACGAGCACGGCGGCGTGCTGGCGAAATTGAGTCACGGCGACGGCGCGCGCGTGACGTTGCTGACACTCAATCGCGGTGAGTCGGGCGACAACGCGATCGGACCACAATTGTTCGATGCGCTCGGCTTGATTCGTAGCGAAGAACTGCTCGCCGCCGATCGCTACTACGGCGTCGATCAGCAGTACTTCACCTCGGTCGTCGATTACGGTTTCTCCAAGACGCTCGAAGAGTCGATGTCGCAGTGGGGCAGGGACACGGTGCTGCGCGACGTGGTCCGCATCATCCGGATGGAACGCCCGATGATCCTGCTGTCGCGCTTCCGGGGCAACGCGCGCGATGGCCACGGCAACCACCAGGCGGCAGGGCTGATGGCGCGCGAAGCGTTCCGCGCCGCGGGCGATGCGAGCCGCTATCCCGAACAGCTCAAGGAAGGTTTGCGCCCGTGGCAGCCGATGAAGCTCTTCATCGGCGGCGTCCGCGAGAACGAGGAGTGGACGGTGCGCATCGACAGCGGCGAGTACTCGCCGATCCTCGGCGACTCGTACGCCAACATCGCTCGGCGTGGATTGAGTTTCCAGCGGTCGCAGAATGGCGGGAGCTTTACGCCGTCCGCCGGTCCTTCGTATTCGTATTACGTCGAAGAGCCAAAGAGCGGAGCGCTCCACGATGTCAACGCCACGTTCTTCGATGGCCTGCCGACGACGATGGAGAGAACGTTTGGTGCGGCGGGACAGTCCATCGATGAAGCGGTGCAGGCGGCGGTCAACGCATTTTCGATCAGCGATCCGTCCGCAAGCGCGAAGCCGCTCGCCGAAGGATTGCGGCTGACGCGGCTGGCGCTGGCCGCGGCGATCGGCGACGCAGATCGCATGATCTTTCTCCAGAGGAAAGAGCTCCAGTTTCAGGATGCGATCAATGCGTCCGTCGGCGCGGCGCTGACGGCCGTCACCAATCCACCGGTGATGAGTACGCCGGTGGCTGGACAGACGTTCAACGTCGATGCGAGGCTGGAGATTCGCGGCACGCTGGCCTTGACGCCTTCGGCACCGGTTCTGACTGGTGCGCCTGGATGGAAGATTGACGGTTATCGAGTCACCGTGGGTGACGATGCGGCGGTCAGTACGAAGCCGTATTACTTCCGGAAGGGATTGCAGGAGAGTCGATACACGTTGATCGACGCAACGCAGTTTGGGAAGCCGAACGCTTCGGCGCCGTTGATCGCGACGGCCTCCTATACCATCGATGGAGTTCCGGTCGAGATCAGGGAATCGGTAAAGCGAAGGGAAGCGAAGCTTCCGTACGGGGAGGTCGTTCGGGAAGTTCGCACCGTTCCACGACTCGCCGTCAGTCTGACTCCGTCGAATGCCATTGTTCCCCTTCCCGGCCAGCCTCTACGCATGGAAGTCACTGTTCTTCACAATGGTGAAACGGCTTCGACAGGCCAGCTGACGTTGAAGTTGCCCGCCGGATGGAAGTCGGAGCCGGCTTCGCAGGCCTTCACCTTTGCCCGCGCGGGTGAGCGCGCGTCGTATTCATTTGCGGTCAAACCGGCATCGATCGATGCGAAGACGTACACGGTCGAAGCGGTGGCGACGGCAGCGGGAAAGGAATATCGAGAAGGCTACGAGCTGATCGATCACCGCGATCTCGGACTGCAGTACCTGTATCGCCCATCGATCGCTGAAGTCCGCGGCGTCAACGTCTCGACGGTCGCGGGGTTGAAGGTCGGCTACGTCATGGGGATCGGCGATTCAGTGCCGCAAGGATTGCAGCAGCTGGGCGCGCAGGTGACGCTGCTCGACGAGCGCGCATTGGCGTCGGCCGATCTCTCCGCCTTCGACACGATCATGACCGGCACGCGCGCGTATGCGGTGCGGGAGGATCTCAGGACCTACAACTCGCGGCTGCTCGACTACGTGAAGGCGGGCGGCAATATGATCGTCCTCTACAACACGCAGGAGCTGGTGCCGAACACGTTTGCGCCGTTCCCGGGCGATCTGCCGCGAAACGCCGAAGAAGTATCGGAAGAGAATTCACCGGTGACGATCCTGGCGCCGTCCCATCAATCGTTCACGTGGCCCAACAAGATCACGGCCGCGGACTTCGACGGCTGGATCGAACAGCGCGGCTCGAAGTTCTTTACGAAATGGGATGCCGCCTACACGCCGATGATCTCGACGTTCGACAAGGGACAGGCCCCGCAAAGCGGCGGCTGGCTGACCGCGAAGGTCGGTAAGGGGAACTGGACCTACTTCGCCTACGCGTTACATCGACAGCTACCCTACGGCGTTCCCGGGGCCTATCGCATCACCGCCAACCTGCTGGCGCTGAACAAACAACCGGTAGGCGGCAAGCCCGGCCAGTAAGAACGCAAACGAGAACAGCTCGCTAAACATTCGCGCTCTTCAGTTTCGCCGAGCGAATCGCAAAGTAGAAGAGGAGACCGATCGGCCCGAGCATGAAGGTCATGATCAGGCAGGGAATCACGACGAGGTGCGGGATGCCGTGCTGCTGGGAATCGCGCACTTCCCAGCCGCCGATGAAGAGATCGAAGCAGAGATAGTGAATCCAGCCGGCCAGCAGCAGCTCGCGCTTCTGAAACAGCGTGGCGACATCGGCAAGCGACCCGAAGCCGCCCTCGGCGCCGCGGATGTTCATGGCGATGAAGTAGAGATAGATCGCCGCCAGGATCAGCGGAAAGAAAACGCCCGCGACATGGACTGCCAGCGGGCGCTTTGGAACGACGATGAGAAACAGCCAGCCGACGTCGGCGATGACGCTCGCCAGAGAGAAAGTCCGCTCCAAGTCCATGGCGCGGATCTTATCCTCAGGCGGGTCTAAAGACCCGCCTCTACTGCTGCGAAGCGGTCGTCGTGGCCGCCGGCGCGCCTGTGGTTGTCGACGTTCCGTAGAAGATCGAGTTGAAGAGGAACTTGAAGGTGCCGTGCGGCTGCGCGCGGAAGGTGATTTCCGGTCCGAACAGGAACACCTTGCCCTTGCCCAGCGTCGCTTCGACCGCGGCGGTGCCGCCTTCGAGGTAATGCTCACCCCACGCCCAACCGGAGCGCAGCGTCTTCTTCGAATCGAACCACGCCACCGGCTTCACACCCATCAGCGATGAGTTCGGCGCCAGCTCCATGACCGGGCTGTTCTCGAAGAACACGTCGACCTTCTTCTCGAAGCCGAACGCGAGCGGATTGGTGTTGTCTACCGCAACGCTGAGGATCGATCCGGGGATGTAGTACTTCTCGCGCGGGATGGCGCGCTCGGTGCCGTTCTGCTGAATCTCGACGAGGTGATCGCTCACCGGCAATCCAAGGTGACGGCCGAGCACCGCCGAGCCGCCGAACGCAACGATCACGCCGCCGGCTTCAGCGAATTCCTTCAGCTTGGGCACCGTGTTCTTGATCGTGACGCGGCCAAGGTGCGCGCGATATTCCTCAGGCACTTCGTTCGCGGTCGGGGCGCGGCCGCCGAAGCCGCCGCCGGCTGCGTCCGTCTCCGGAATGCCGCCGTCGGGGAAGAGCAGCACGTCGAACTTCGCCTTCAGGTTGCCGGCGTCGAGCGCCTGCGGGAAGACGCGCTCGAAGTCGAACTCGAACTGCTCGAGCAGCCAGCGCACGTGTCCCGACGGCATGGAGCCACCGTAGACGTCAGCAAGGCCGATGCGCGGCTTGGTCAGCTTGTACATCGCGCCGCTGGGACGCGCGGTCACCGCGGTGAAGTTGAGGCCGAGATCCATTGCGGCCTTATCGAGCACCGCTTTCGTCGTCGGCTTCGCGGTGATGAAGATCACGCCGGTGCCGTCGCTGCTCTGATAGCGGCGATCGCCGACGAAGAACGCTTCCTCATTCGCCTTCAGCAGGCGATTGACGGCGATCATCGCGTCGTTGTTCTTGTGATTGACGACGAAGCCGACGGCGCCGGTGGCATCGGTGACCTTGCCGGCGGGCGGCTTGATCACGTCGGGGATCTTCTCGAACGGGCCATCGAACGCTTCGAGGATGCGATCGAACTTCAATCCCATCTGGTAGGCGAGCGTCCAGCCGGCATTGTCGTACGGGGGAATCGGCGGACCGCCGGGATACTGGAAGTCGTTGGGATGATCCTGCGGCTCGAACATGTCGAGCAGGTGCGGGCGGAACGCCTGCGCGCCCTTGAACACGTAGCTGCCGGCCGGATACTGCTTGCCCGCGACCGTGAACGGCGCCGTTGCGCGATGCGCGGTGAGCCCGCTCTTGATCATGATGTTGACGAACTTCGTCGCGGTGAGGAAGTCGCCTTCATTCGCCGACAGGATGTAGCCGCGCGGATCGCGATACTCGGGCTTCGTGACAATGCCGTAGTACTTGTCGGGCACCGTGGCAATGCGGCCGCCGCTGACCATGCGCGAGTCGGTGTTGCCGGTCGATGCCGCCGCGTCCTTCGCAATCGCATCCTTCACTTCGGCAATGCGGCGCGGATAGATCGTCCAGTTGTCCTTGTTGCCGCGGGCAATGCTGTTCTTGCCGGCAACGTAAATGTTGTAGAGCAGGCTTTCGCGATAGCGCTGCGCGAAGTCGAGCACCGCGTAGTTGGCGGTGAGCGAGTAGTCGATCGACTGCCGGAAGTGCCATACCTGCGGCATGATCGGGAACGGCAGATCGCCGCGCGCGATCACGCGATCCGGAACGAAGCCGATCGTCTCCGGCGTCGGATTGCCGATCGATTCCGTCAGCAGGCCGACCTGGTTGTGGAAGTAGACCATGGTGCGCAGGCCGCCGTTCCACCACGTCGAGTAGTTCGAGCCTGAGCGAGTCGTGACACCGGGCTTACCTTCAACGTCGAAGCGCGTGTGCATGGCCGCGCCGACCTGGTCCAGGGTGTTGACGATGATCGGGTCGTAGACGTAGTTGAACGGATCGCGGAAGGGCGGCGAGAACATCACGGTGCCGGTGGGTCCGGTCTGGTGATGGTTGTAGACGATCTGCGGATTCCACTCGCGATACAGGATGCGGTTGATGTTCACCGACTCCGGCTGGTTCATCATGTAGAAGTCGCGGTTGTTGTCGTGGCCGACGTACTTCTGATAGAGCCGCGGCAACGCGCCGGTGCTGCGCTGCTGCTGGTTCGGATTGCGCATGTACCAATCGGAGACGAGCTCCATGCCGTCTGGATTGGCGTGCGCCACGAGCATGATCGTGTCGCGCAGGATCCTCATGGTCTCTTCGTCGGTCTTGCTGGCGAACTGCCAGATGGTTTCGATCAGCTGCTGCGCGCCGAGGACTTCGGTGGCGTGCAGGCCGCCGTCGATCCAGATCACCGCCTTGCCTTCTTTCGCGAGCGCCTTGGCCTGATCGTCGGTGAGCCCTTCGGCGAGCGCGAGCCGGCGCGAGATCTCCTTGTAGCGCTCGAGCTTCTTGAAGTTCTCGGGCGCCGTGATGATCGCCATCAGCTGATCGCGGCCCTCGGCGGTCTTGCCGATCGACTGGACGATCATGCGATCGGATTCGGCGTCGAGCTTCTTCACGTACTCGGTGAACTTGGTGTAGTTCGGCAACACGTAGTCAGCGCCGATGTCGTGACCGAAGAATGTCTTGGGCGAGGTGACCTTGGGCGCCGCCGGGGCCTGCGCCTCGGGCGCGGCCATCGAAAGCGTCAGGGCAAGAATGACGAAGGCAATGGAACGAAGGCGTAATTGCATAGCCAGTCAGTATAGGTGCCTGGGTGCCTGCGTGCCTAGGGTGCGTGCGGTGCAAAGGTGCGGGCGAATTGTAAGAGTTTGTCGTCCTCGCCGCGTTTCGCAACCAGCTGCACTCCCACGGGCAACTTTGCGGTCGTCAACGGGATCGAAACGGCCGGGTTTCCGGCGGCGTTGAACGGCCACGTGTTTCTGAGGATCTTCATGCCGTCAATCGGTCCTTCGATCAGAGGTGCGACGACGGGCACCGTGGGCGTAATGATGACGTCGACCTGATCGAAGAGCTTGTCGACGGCGGCTTGATACTCTTTCAGCGCGGCGAGGCCTTCTTCGTACTGCGCGATCGACGGGCGCGGCGTCGAGAAGAAGCCGGCCATTGATTTCGAAAAGGATCCGGGATTCGTCCGCCAGTCGGCGCCAAAGCGTCCCCACATTTCGAACGAAAAAACCGGGTCGAACACACGCGCCATCGTCTTCGCGTCGATCGGGAAATCGATGTCGGGATAGTTGAAATTGAATGCGGCCGCGACAGCGGGATCGAGATCGTCGCAGAAATACTTCCGCGCAATGGCCATGCGGCTTTTCCGGCTCCCGACTCCCGGCTCCCGGCTCCCGGTAATTATCTGCATGTCTTCGACGGTGCGGGTCAGGAAGCCAACGTGATCGAATGTCGGGGACGCGGCGATCAGTCCCTGCGTGCTGAATTTGCCGTGCGTCGGTTTGAAGCCGACGCAGCCGCAGAACGCGGCCGGGATGCGCACGCTGCCGCCGGTGTCACTGCCGGTCGCCGCGGCGCACAGGTGCGCGACGACAGCGGCGGCGGATCCGCCACTCGATCCGCCGGGGATTCGCGTGCGATCGACAGGATTTCGCGTCGTCCCATAGAACGGATTGATCGTGGTCACGCCGCCGCCGAGCTCGTGGGTATTGGTCTTGCCGAGCAACACCGCGCCGGCGTCTTCGAGCTGCTGGACGATGGCGGCGTTCTGCGCGGGGATGTAGTCCTCGAAGAGGCGCGAGCCGGCGGTGGTGAGGATGCCTTTCGTCTCGAACAGGTCCTTGTGCGCGATCGGAATTCCCCACATCGGGCCCTTCGGATCGTCGTCGAGCGCTCGCGCTTCGCGACGAGCAAGATCGGTCGTGACCGTGACGAAGGCGTTGAGATCCTGGTTGAGCGAATTGATGCGCGCGAGATACGCGTTGGCGAGCTGCAGCGGCGTAATCGATCGCGACGCCAGCCGGCGCGATGCTTCCGCGATGGTCAGCGACGTCAGGTCTCCGGATTGCGCGAACGCCGATGCAAGGAGGATCAGCGCCTCCCGTCTCGTCATGCGCGGATTCTAATAGAGAATAGGGGTGATGCTGGTTCCGTACGGCTCATGGCCTTCTCCTCTCACCGCGGCGCGGGTGACCGCCGGCGGTTTGCGGCTCGATCAGATTCAGCTCGACGGCAATGACGTGTATTGGCTCGAGGGACGCGCGTCCGAGGGCGGGCGCAACGTGATCGTCAAGCGACTGCCGTCGGGCGAGATCAAGGACGTCACCCCCGCGGGCTTCAACGTGCGATCGCGTGTGCACGAATACGGCGGCGGCGCCTACACCGTCCATCGGCACACGGTCTTTTTCTCGAACTTCGCCGACCAGCGCGTGTATCAGCAGGATCCCGGCGGCGAGCCGCAGGCGATCACGAGTGACGGTGGCAGCTACGCGGACTTCCGGATGGACGCGCCTCGATCGCGACTGATTGGCGTGCGCGAGAAAGACGGCGAGAACACGATCGTCGCGATCCCCGGCGATGTGCTGGTCTCCGGCGCGGATTTCTATTCCGATCCGATCGTCAGTCCCGACGGCAAGTTCCTGGCATGGATCCAGTGGAATCATCCGAACATGCCGTGGGACGGCACCGAGCTGATGGTCGCGGTCATCAACGCGGACGGCTCGATCGGCGCGCGCGAAAAGATCGCCGGCGGCAGCGAGGAGTCGATCTTCCAGCCGGAATGGTCGCCGGACGGCGCGCTGTTCTTCGTCTCGGACCGCACCGGCTGGTGGAATCTCTATCGCTGGCGCGGTCTGTCGATCGAGGCGGTGCATCCCATGGCGGCGGAGTTCGGCAAGCCGCAGTGGACGTTCAGCATGGTGACGTATGCGTTCATGGACGAGAACCGCATCGCGGCCACCTATACCGAGGGCGGACGGTGGAAGCTCGCGCTGATCGATCCGGATGCGAAGCGATTCACGCCGCTTGATCTGACGGTCGAACCGATCGAATCGATCAAAGCCAACGCCGACAGCATTTACTTCATCGGCGGATCACCGACTGAGGCGACGTCGGTTTACTGCTATTCGAAGGGCGGACAGCTGCGCGTCTTCCGGTCGGCGGCGACCGGGCCGATCGCGCGTGAGTGGATTTCCGTGCCGGAGGCCGTCACGTTCCGCGCCGGCGATCGCGACGTGCACGCGTTCTACTATCCGCCCGCGAATCCCGGCGTCACTGCGCCGAACGACACGCAGCCGCCGCTGATCGTCGTCACCCACGGCGGCCCGACCGGTGCCACCCTCGATGTGCTCGATCCGAAAGTGCAGTTCTGGACCAGCCGCGGCTTCGCGGTGCTGGACGTGAACTACAGCGGCAGCACCGGCTATGGGCGGCCGTATCGTGATCGATTGAAAGGGCAGTGGGGCATCGTCGATGTCGAGGACGCCGTCGCCGGGGCGAAGGCGATGGTGGCGGCGAAGAAGGCGGATCCGAATCGCCTGATCATCCGCGGCGGCAGCGCCGGCGGCTACACCACGCTCGCCGCGCTGACGTTTCACGACACGTTCAAGTCGGGCGCGAGCTACTACGGCATCAGCGATCTCGAAGTGCTGCAGCAGGACACGCACAAATTCGAGGCGCGCTACAATGATTCCCTGATCGGGCCATATCCGGAAGCCAAGGACATCTATCGCGCGCGCTCACCGATCCACTTCACCGATCGGCTGTCGTGCCCGATCATCCTGTTCCAGGGCCTCGAGGACAATGTGGTGCCGCCGAATCAGTCGGAGATGATGGCGGAGGCGGTGAGGAAGAAGGGCTTGAAGGTGAAGTACGTCGCTTTCGAAGGGGAGCAACACGGATTTCGAAAGGCCGAAAACATCATCCGCTCGCTCGATGAAGAGCTCGCCTTTTACCGCGACGTTTTCGGTATGATCGAGACATCGCCTCGATGATTGTCAAACGTTTCTTCGAGCCGCTCATCGCGCAGAACAGTTACCTCGTCGCCTGTGGCGACAGTCACGAAGCGATCGTCATCGATCCGAACGTCAACGCGCAGCAGTACATCGATGCGGCCGCCGCGCAGCACCTGCGGATCACCCATGTCACCGAGACTCACATCCACGCGGACTTCCTGTCGGGAGCACGCGAGCTGGCGCAGAGGACGGGCGCCAGTCTTTGTCTCAGCGACGAGGGCGACGCGAGCTGGAAGTATCAATTTCCGCACGATCGCAAGCTGAAGAACGGCGATCGCATCACGATCGGCAACGTGAGCGTAGACGTGCTGCATACGCCCGGGCACACGCCGGAGCACATCACCTTCCTGATCACCGACGGCGCCGTCGCCGATCAGCCGATCGCCGCGGTGACCGGAGATTTCGTTTTCGTCGGCGATGTCGGGCGCCCGGATCTCCTCGAGAAGGCGGCGAAGATCGCCGGGACGATGGAGAGCAGTGCGAGGACGTTGTGGAAAAGCCTGCAGCTCTGGAAGCCGTATCCCGATTGGCTGCAGCTCTGGCCGGGACACGGCGCGGGATCGGCGTGCGGAAAAGGCATCAGCGCCGTGCCGCACAGCACGCTCGGCTACGAGCGGCTCTTCAACTGGGCGTTCAACGCGAAATCCGAAGACGAATTCGTCAAGAAAGTCCTGACCGGACAGCCCGATCCACCGCCGTATTTCGCGATCATGAAGCGCCTGAACAAGACGACACAGACGGCACCGGCTGCAGCGGGCAAGGCGTCACCAACGCTCGAGGAAGTCCTCGCCGCAGGTCATCTCGTCGTCGACACGCGACCCGCCGAGGTGTTCGCACAAGGTCATCGTCACGGAGCGCTCAACATTCCGCTGGGCGGATCGTTCGTGACCTGGGCGGGATGGTTGATTCCGTACGACCGCGACTTCTACGTGATCACCGATCGCCTTGACGAGGTGAAGCGGGCGCTGGCGCTGATTGGACTCGATCGCGTCGCCGGACATTTCTCGGAGTTTGCCGGCCGCGGCGGCGAAGAAGTGCGGCAGATCTCGGTCAACGACCTCAAGGCGCAGCAGCCATCGAACGGCCTGGTCGTGATCGACGTCCGCTACGACAACGAGTGGAACGAAGGGCACATTCCAAACGCGCTCCACATCCCGCTCGGACAGCTTGCGCAACGCATCAACGAAGTCCCCGCCAACGAAAACGTGGTCGTCCACTGCCAGGGCGGCGGCCGGTCGGCGATCGCGGCGTCGCTGCTGCAGAAACTCGGACGGAAAAACGTCGCCAATCTTACCGGCGGATACAAAGCGTATAAGGCGACATGAAAAAAGTCCTTGCCGGCTGTCTGATCGTCATCGCGATCGCGATTGTGGGTTTCGGCGTCGCCGCGTTCTACGCGTATCGCGCGATGAAGCCGGTGATCGACAACGCCAGCAACTACATGGACAAGGCGCGCGAAGTGGCGCGGCTTGGCGAAGAGATCAAGATCAGGACGCCGTATGAGGAGCCGAAGAACGGCGAGCTGACCAGCTCGCAGGTCGAGCGCTTCCTGGCGGTGCAGACGCGCGTCCGCTCCGACCTGGGCGACCGATGGGCGGAGATCGAGAAGAAGTCCGCCGACCTCAAAGCGAAAGCGAGCGGGAAGCGACAGGACTGGACGCTCGCCGAATTCACCAGCGTGTTCTCCGAGATCGGCAACATCTGGGTCGAGGCGCGCCGGTCGCAGGTCAACGCGATCAACATCCAGCGCTTCTCGGAAGAGGAATACGAATGGGTGCGGGCGCGCGTCTACGAGGCCGCCGGCGTCGAGCTGGTTGGCGGGATGGACCTCTCGAAGATCGAAGGCCTCGCGCGCGAGAACGCCAGCAAGCAAGGCGTCGACATTCCGAAGATGGATCTGCCCGAGGTGCCCGCCGCGAACATCGCGCTGGTCAAGCCGCACATCGCGAAGATCAAAGAGTGGATGCCGATGGCCGCTTTGGGACTTTAGGTGTCTAATGCGGGCATGCTCGAAGCCCGCTCGCTGACCAAATACTACGGGCCGCTGCCGGCGCTGCGCGACGCGTCATTCATCGCCAAACCCGGCCAGATCCTCGGCTATCTCGGCCCCAACGGATCGGGGAAATCGACGACGGTCCGCATGCTCGTGGGCCTGATGGAGCCCAGCAACGGCGATGTGCTGTGGAAAGGGCAGTCGATCTTCAAGGACCTGCCCGGCTACCGCAAGCAGCTGGGCTACGTTCCGGAAGAACCGTTCCTTTACACGCATCTGACCGCGCCCGAATATCTGCGACTCGTCGGGGGACTGCGCGGCGTAGACGACGCGGTGCTCGAAGCGAAGATCAAACGCTTCCTGGCGCTGCTCGGGCTCGAAGATGACAAGTACTCGACGCTGTCGGCGTTTTCGAAAGGCATGCGGCAGAAGGTGCTGCTGGCATCGGCGCTGCTGCACAATCCCGAGCTGATCATCCTCGACGAGCCCTTCTCCGGACTCGATGTCGCCGCGGCGCTGATGCTGCGCAACGTGATCCGATCGCTTGCCGACGAAGGCCGCACGATCCTGATGAGCTCACACGTCATCGAAGTCGTCGAGCAGATGTGCACGGATGTCGTGATCCTCTCGGACGGTCATGTCGTCGCCCACGATCGCGTCGACAAGTTGCGTGGCCTGCAACAGGACGAGTCTTTGTCGAATGTCTTCGTCAAGCTCGCCGTGCGCGAGAACACAGAAAACACGGCGAACGCGATTCTCGAAACCGTCAAACTGTGATCTCCCGCCACACCAAAGCGCTCGCCCGCGTCTTCTTCGGACGCCTCTTCGAGAACGACGTCTTCTCGTCGTCTGTGGCGGCGTCGTCGAGCGTGTTGTGGCTGCTCGCGTTTCTCGCCATTCCGGGCGTGATGTTCAGTTTCTCGCAGCTGTTTGCCTACGCGCACCTGCGTCACCAGCCGTTCGAAGTCATCGACCGCACGTTGCTGCAGCGCGAAACGTTTCACATTGATTTCGTCATGGGCGTCGCCGGGCTGATCACGATGATGGTGTGGAGCTCGCTGACGCCGGATCGCCGCGATGCGCACGTGCTCGGGCCGCTGCCGATCACGTCGCGGCAACAGGCGCTGGCGCGTTTGCTGGCGCTGTTCACGTTCTTCGGACTCTTCATCGCCGCGATGGCGGTGCCGACGGGCATTGCGCATCCGTTCGTGACGGTCGGCGCCGAGAACATCGCCGAGCTGCCGGGGCGCATCGTGGGCCACATCCTGAGCGCGACGTTCGCGGGCGGATTCGTCTTCTTCATCCTCGTCAACGCGCAGTTGATCCTCGCGGCGCTGTTTGGTCCCGGCGCGATCAGGGCCGCGACGCTGCCGCTGCAGATGCTGGCCATGGCCGGCATGATCCTCGGGTTGATCTCGTCCGGGTCGATCACCAATCTCTTGATCGCGCATGCCAACGACGCGGGCGGCGGCCTGCTCTGGAATCCTGCGGCGTGGTTCGTCGGCATCTATCGATGGGTCGCGGGCGACCCGCGGCCGGTATTCGGGATGCTGGCAGTCCGCGGTGCCCTCGCGGGCGCCGGCATCGTCCTGTTCACGCTCGTCCTCTATCCGCTCGCGTACGAGCGCTGTCTTCGCAACGTGATTGCGGCGGAAGGGAAACGGACCACGGCGATGTCGCGAGGATGGGCATCGCTCGCGGCGCGCATGCTGCGGCCGCTGTTGCCGTGGCCGCTGCAGCGCGGCATCGCCGCGTTCATGCTGGCGACGCTCGGCCGCAGCCAGACGCATCGCTTCATCCTTGGCCTCTACGCGGGCCTCGCGTTCATGCTGTCGTTGCCGCTGATGGATCGATTGTCGGAGCTGCCGACCACCGGCCATTACATCTACGGGTGGTTCGCGATTCCGCTCGGCTATGTGTTCTGGGCGGTGTGCGGGCTTCGCTACTCGCTGATGATGCCGGTCGAGCCGGTCGCCAACTGGATCTTCAAGCTGACCGAGCCCGTCGACAAGAGGAAGGTGCTGACGACGGTCGTGACGGTGTTGATGTCGATCACGGCGCTGCCGATCGCCGCGGCGTTTGCCGCGGCAGCGCTGCTGCTCGGATTCGAGCGGCTCGCGGTGAATATCTTCCTGATCGTCTTCCTCGCTGGACTGTGTCTCGTTGAACTGCTGACGCTGACGATGAAGACGGTGCCGTTCTCGTGCACGTATCTTCCGGGTCAACTGAAGCTGCGGATCTACTGGGCGCCGTTCTTTTTCCTCTGGCTGAATTTCGTCTTCACGCTGTCGAACTGGTGCCTGTGGGCGGTGCAGCGATGGCAGCACACCGCGCGCCTGTGCGGAGCGTTACTCGCGGTCTGGATCGTGCTCCGCGTGTGGCACATGGCGAGGGCGAGAAAGATCCGCGGCTTCGTTTATGACGAACAGGAAGACGCGCTCGTCACGACGATGGAGATCTCGACGATGATGCGTCAGGTCTAGGTGCCTGGGTGCCTAGGTGCTGTCAGGATCTTTCTCGTCTTCCTTCTTATACCGGGGCGGGGGCGGGTCGGGTGTCGATTCCAGCCATTGCATCAGTCGCGTCGTTGCCTTGATCGCGCGCCGGGCGAGGGAGACGCAGTCTGCTAGTTCGGCCCGGCTAATCAGCTTCTGGTCGTGCGCATCGATCAAGTGGTTTAGTACTTCGCCCAGCGAGCCGCGCGCGACTCTCAGAAACAGTGCGAACTCCTTATGTTTGAATCCGCGCATGTGCCCCTCGGCGATATTTCGCGGAGCGGAGCGGACTGAGTCCGACAGTTGATCGACGTACTTGTACTTGCGCTTGAATTCGGGACGCGCCATGAAGGCGTCGACGCGCAATTTCAGAGTGCGCGAGAGCTGCCAGGCAATGATGTCTTGAAATTTTCTGAATCCGGCCATGCCGTCAAATAGAGCAATCGGCTGGCCGCCTTCAAATTCGCGAATTCGTTAATGATCCGATTGACGGCTCCTGATCACGTAGCAGGTCTTGCGCTGCGCGTTGGCCGCGGGTATCGTAAATTTTGCCACTTGCCGTCCGGGCGAATTAGGATCGCAGCATGAGTCGCCTGGAGAAGATCTGGATCAAGCGCGTTCGCCGCGGGCCGATGGATCCCGTAGATCGCGCGAAGGTGGTCAAAGGGCGCGGCATTGTCGGTAACGCCAACCAGGGCGGGAAACGCCAAGTGACCATCGTCTCGGCGAAACATTGGAACGACGTCACCGCGCCGTTGGGCGCAGTTCCAGACGCTCGCGTGCGCCGCGCGAACCTGCTGGTTTCAGATTTCGATTTCTCGAATGCGCGCGGGAAGACGTTGAGGATTGGCTCCGTTCGCGTGCGTATCTACGGCGAGACGCGCCCCTGCGAACAGATGGAAGCAGCGATCCCCGGATTACGAGGTGCGATGAGCGTGGATTGGGGTGGCGGCGCTTTCGGAGAGATTCTCGACGACGGCGAGATCGCAATTGGCGATCCCGTCGTCCTCGAAAGCACCTAGGCACCCCCAGGCACCCTGGCACCCCAGGCACCCTGGCACCCCAGGCACCCAGGCACCCAGGCACCCCAGGCACCCAGGCACCCAGGCACCCCAGGCACCCAGGCACCCAGGCACCCAGGCACCCAGGCACCCGATTACCGTCGACGGATGGTCACGCCACCATTGGTAGTTCGCGCGCGGATGAGCGGGCCGCCCGAGCCGAGTGTCGTGCTGAGGCCGCGGCGCGACGTCAGCTCGCCCTGCACGGTGATCGGAAAATCAATGCGCAGGCCGCCGTTGACCGTGCGCGTCTCGAGCTCGGCGTTGTAGCCGTCGGGAATCAGCAGGTTGACGCCGCCGTTGCTGGTCTCGACGTCGAGACCCTCGCCATCCCACTTCGATCCGTTCAGCGTCACGTTCAATCCGCCGTTGCGCGTCTCGCCGTTGACGCGGCCGCCGATGTCGGCGAGGCGCACGCCGCCGTTGGTCGTGTCGAAGCGCATGTTGCCGGTGACGCCGACGATCGTGATGCCGCCGTTGCTGGCGCGCAGATCGAGATCGTTCCTGCGCGGCACGTTGATGCGATAGCTCACCGACCACCACTCGCGGCGGCCGTTCTCCGGACCGGTCGCGTAAACGCGTCCGCCGCCCGCCTGCACCTGCACCTGCCCGGCGAGGCTGCGCGCATCCGCCGCTTCGCGCGCCGACGTCTGCACGATGGCGCGCACGCGGATCTCGTTGCGATCCCAGCCCTCAACCGACACGCCGCCGTTCTGGCCCGCATCCACGTTCAGCGGCCCCGCCGGCATGGTCGACTCGCGCACTTCGCAGTGACGCTCGTAATCGCGATCGCGCGAGTTGTTGTCGCGGCACGGATCGGCATCGCTGCCCACCTGGCGCTCGGCGCCGGCGTTCTCCGCGCTGCGGCTGTTGTAGGAGTAGGTGTTACGCAACAAATTGCGGTTCCACATCATTTCGTTGCGGATCTGCGTGCGCACCTGCGCCTGCACGCGCGTGCGAACGTCGCGCTCGATCAGCCGCGCGCGAAGGTTGGCGCTGCGCTCGGCCTGCGCGAGGATGCGCTCCGCGTTCCGCCGCGCCTGTGCGGCCACGCGTTCGGCCGTGCGCCGGGCCTGTGACGCCACACGTGCGGCGTTTCGCGCCGCGCGCGGCTCGGCGTCGTAGGTGCGTCCGGCCTGCCAGGTGAAGACTTGGGCGCTCGGCGCGGCGGCCAATCCCACCAGGATGGCCAGGGTGAAGAGGATGCGAAGGGAGGTCGTCTTCATGGCTGGTTGGACGGCAACCGCCGCCGAACCGTTGGCTACACCTCAGTCCTCGGTTGTGGCCTTGGGGCGGGAGGGGTCCGAGCTCCATTCGGACCAGGATCCGGGGTAAATCTTGACTCCGTGAATCCCCGCATGTTCTAGAGCCAGAAGGTTATGGCACGCCGTGACCCCCGACCCGCAATAGACCACGACGTCGCGGGGGTCGCGGCCCTTGATGATGGCGTCCCACTGGGTCTTCAGGTCGTCGGGGTCCTTGAAGGTCTTGTCCGCGGTCAGGTTCTGCTGGAAGAAGTAATTCGATGCGCCGGGGATGTGGCCGCCGACAGGATCGAGAGTTTCGTTGATGCCGCGATAGCGCTCCGGCGTCCGCGAATCCACGAGCAGCTTCAACGGATTGCCCAGTTCCCTGACGACCTCGTCGACCACCATCCGCCAGCCCGGCCTCGGCGAACCCTTGAAGTTGCCCTTGGTGGACGTCTCGACGCCGCCGCGCACCGGATGTCCTTCGCGCTGCCATCGCGCCAGCCCGCCATCGAGCACGGCCACGGCATCGTGCCCCATCCATCGCAGCATCCACCACAATCGCGCCGCGTACATGCCGCTGTCCGCATCGTATGCAACGACCTGCATGCCCGGCGAGATGCCGATATCGCTGAAGTTGCGGACGATCATTTCCAGGTCGGGCAGGGGATGCCGCCCGTTCCTGCCCGTCTTCGGTCCCGAGAGATGGCGATCGAGATGCGCATAGCGCGCGCCGGGAATATGACCCTCGCGATACTGCTCCTCGCCTTTTTCAGGATTCGTGAGATCGAAACGGCAGTCGACGATCACCCAGTTGGGATCGCCGAGGCGCGGCGCAAGCGTGGCGGGATCGATCAGCGTCTTCAACATCTCAGCTCTTCAGTTGTTCGGCCAGCTGGTGAAGAAACAATCCTACATCGGTCACGATGCCGATGGTCTGGGTCGAGCCGCGATCGCTGAGCTTGGTGACGACGGCCGGGTTGATGTCGACGCAGATCACCTTCACCCACGACGGCAGCATGTTGCCGACGCCGATGCTGTGGAGCATCGACGACAGCATCACGACGACCTCGACGCGATCGAGGGCTTTCCCGTAGGCGTCCTGCGCCGCGATCAAATCCATCATCGTCTCCGGCAGCGGGCCGTCGTCTCTGATCGATCCGGCGAGGATGTATTCCACGCCGTGCGTGTGGCACGCGTGCATGATCCCCGACGTGAGGACGCCGGACTCGACGGCCTTGCCGATGCCGCCGGCACGCCGCACCGTGTTGATCGCGCGCATGTGATTACGATGGCCGTGCTCGACGGGATGGCCGCTGCTGAGATCGATGCCGAGCGAGGTGCCGGACAGCGCGACCTCGATGTCGTGAACGGCGAGCGCGTTGCCCGAAAGCAGCACGTCGACGTAGCCGAGCCGGATCAGATCGCAGAAGTACTGCGAGCCGCCGGTGTGGACCATCACGGGTCCCGCGACAAACGCAATCTTTCCGCGATCGGCTTTCACGCGCCGCATCATTTCCGCGACGCGCTTCACCGATGTTTCAACGCGACGCTCCGACGACACTTCATTGCTCATGAAGCCGAACGTCGGCTTGTCGCGCTGCTGCACGTCGGGCGTGACCTTGATGCCCTGCATCCCGCAGACGATCTGATCACCTCGTCGAATGTCGCGAAGCTTTCGACAGACGACGCGAGGTCCTGAGGTCTTGAGGTCTTGAGGTCTTGAATGTTCGACCACAAGAGCGGCATCCATGCGCTGATCCTCAACCTCGACCCACTCGCCGTTCAGGACGACGGAGGTGCGGTGATTCGTGGTGGAGTAGAAATCAACCGGGGCGGCGCCATCCATGTCCGCGACGCGCAGCAGGACGTCCGGCGAGTCCTTGACGAAGCAGCCGAAGACCGACAGCCGCGAGAGCAGATCCTGCAACTGCTCATCCGTGTCGGATGTCAGTTGCAGGGTCAGTTGTGAGCCTTGTGCGTTGTTGCGGCCGACGTCGAAGCGAAGGATTTCGTATTCGGAGCCGTGCTCGACGATCGTCGTGAGGATCGCCTGGAAGTTGCCCGAGTCGATTAAGTGCCCTTCGGCCTCGACGGTCTCAGAAACCACCGACCAATATTATCGAAGAGTCGGCCGCTGCAGGGCGGCGATGCGCTCCTCGAGCGGGGGGTGCGTCATCAGCAACGCGCGCAGGCCGGTCGCCTTGCCGCCGCTGATCTTCATCGTCGCCAGCTGAGGCTGTGAGTGGTCGACGAGCGCCTGGTTGACCTGCAGGCGCTGCAGCGCGGCGATCATGTTGTTCGGGCTCGACAGCACCGCGGCGCCGGCGTCGGCGCGGAACTCGCGGGCGCGCGAGAACCAGGCGACCACCATCATGCCGAGGAAGCTGAAGACGATGTCGAACACGATCGTCGTGATGAAGAAGACGAGGCCCGAGATGCGCTCGTCGACCAGCTGCCGCACGATGTTGGCGATGACGCGCGAGAAGAAGATCGAGAACGCGTTCACCACACCCTGGATCAGCGTCATGGTGACCATGTCGCCGTTCTGGATGTGGGAGACCTCGTGCGCGAGGACGCCTTCGATCTCTTCGCGGCGCATCGAGCGCATCAGGCCGCTCGACACCGCCACGAGGCTCGAGCGCTTGCTCGGGCCGGTCGCGAAGGCGTTCACCTCAGCGGAGTCGTAGATGCCGACTTCCGGCATCGGCAGCCCGGCCTTCTGCGTGAGGCGCTGGACGGTGGTGTGCAGCCAGTCGAGCTCGGCCTGGCCGGTGCGGCCGTCGACGAGCTGGACGCCCATCGCGGTCTTCGCCATCCAGCGCGACATCAGCAGCGAGATCGCCGCGCCGCCGAAGCCCCAGACCAGCGAGAACACCATCAGCGTGGCGTAATCGAGGCCGTCGGCCGTGAGATAGCCCGTGACACCCAGCAGGCTCAGCACGATCGACAGCGTGATCATGATCGCGAAGTTGGTGGCGACGAACAGGAAAATGCGTTTCATAGAGGATAGGATAGCAAACGGCGGGGCGTCCGAAAAATCAGAATTTTCGCTGCGATCCTGCGGAAAAGACGAACACTACTGCTGAGTTCTTGCGTAACCCTCGGCGAGCTTCCTGCGAGCGGCTTCGACGTCGCGGTGAAACACGAACAGCACGTCGGCATTGTCGTTCTTGTCCGTGAAGTTCCACGTCTTGCCGCCCTTCTGCTTCACGCGCAGGTTCTTCTGCAGGTAGTCGACGACGAAGCTTTCGACCTGCGCGTAGGGCAGCGCGAACGCATCGCCCTTGTTGCTGGTGTCGTAGCGCAGGCCGTCGAGCGTGGCGCTCAGCTGCCCGTCGCACGATCCCATGGCGTGCTTGTGGACGACGGTGGTCCTGGCGTTGAGGCTGACTTCCTTGACGCGGATGGTGATCGCGTTCGGACCGGGATTGAGCTCGATCGTTTTCTGGACGCTGTCGAATCCGGTGGCGGTGATCTGCACGCGCTTGCTGCCGGGTTCGAGCTTGTCGAGTGAGAGCGGCGTGTTGCCCACGAACTGGCGATCGATGAACACCGAAGCGCCGGGGACGTCGGTCTCGAGGCTCAGTGATGCGAGCGTTGGCGCCGCAGCCGGCGCGGGTTTCGGCGCCTCGGGCTCGGCCTTCTTCGGCGGCGCCTTCCGCGGAGGTTCGGCGACCGGCCTCGCCCGCGTCGGCACCGGCGCATCTTTCTTGGGGACGATTCGCGGGGCGGCCGTCGGCGCTTCGACGACAGGCGCGGGCTTGCTGCCCCGGAACAGGAGGATGCCTCCGGTAATCAACACGACGGCGGCGGCGCCACTCAGGAGGCCTCGATTCATTGCAGAGATTGTAGCCGCAGAGGCGCAGAGACGCAGACAAGGTCATCCACAGATTTACACCGATTACACCGATGGCGCGCAGGCGGCCGGTCGAAGACCGGCCGGGCAGGACGGACACAGGCCGGGGATCAAGAGCTCGATGGCTTTGTTCCGCTCTTGAATCCCCGGCCTGTGTCCGTCCTGCCGTCGGCCCTTCGGGCCGACGCCTGCGCGTCGTCTTGCCTCGGCTCTCTGCGTCTCTGCGGCGTCCAATCAATCGGTGTAATCCGTGTAATCTGTGGATGAAATATATGAGAGCACGACTGTTCATCGCGGCGGTTGCAGCAGCCTCGATGCTGCCGATCACTGC
Source organism: Cyanobacteriota bacterium (assembly GCA_019752015.1). GTDB lineage: Bacteria > Acidobacteriota > Vicinamibacteria > Vicinamibacterales > UBA2999 > 12-FULL-67-14b. The sequence continues at coordinate 30,718 of JAIEMQ010000005.1, forward strand.
GGCGCAGCAGACCGCGCCGGCGGACTGGTCGCAGTGGCGCGGGCCGAATCGCGACGGCATCTCGGCGGAGACCGGCCTGCTGCAGACGTGGCCGAAAGCCGGGCCGCCGCTGCTGTGGCGCATCAACGGCGTCGGTAACGGGTATTCATCGTTCTCATCCTCGGACCGACGCCTGTATACGCTCGGCGCGCGCGCGGGCGTTGAGTACGTCATCGCCCTCGATCGCGCGACCGGCAAGAAACTCTGGGAAACGCAGAACGGGCGGCGCTTCGAAAACGATCGCGGCGACGGACCGCGCAGCACGCCGACGGTCGAGGGCGATCGCCTCTACGTCCTCGGCGGCAGCGGCGACCTCACGTGTCTCAACAACGCCACCGGCCAGAAGATCTGGTCGATCAACATCGTCTCGAAATTCGGCGGCGTCAATCCGTACTGGGGCTACAGCGAATCGCCGTTGATCGTCGGCGATCGCATCCTGATCAACACCGGCGGACGTCAGGCGGGGATCGTCGCCGTCGCAAAGGCGGACGGCTCCACGCTGTGGCAACAGCACAGCGACGGCGCCGGGTATTCATCGCCCGTGCTGATGCGCACGGGCAGCCTCAACCAGGTGATCTTCTTCACCGAAGATCGCACGATGGCGGTCGATCCGCGCGACGGCCGCTTGCTGTGGTCCTACAACAAGGCCAACAACGGCACCGCGAACATTGCGACGCCGATCGTGCGCGGCACGCGCGTGTTCGTTTCTTCCGACTACGGCACGGGCGGCGCCTTGCTCGACGTGCGCGCGGCGGGCAACATCGCCACGGCGAACGAGGTCTATTTCACGCGCGACATGCGCAACCATCATTCATCGTCGGTGCTGATCGGCGATCACCTGTATGGATTCAACAGCAGCATCCTGACGGCGCTGAAGTTCGACACCGGCACGATCGCGTGGCGCGATCGCAGCGTCGGCAAGGGCTCGCTGATCTTCGCGGACAATCGGCTCTACCTCTACAGTGAAGATGGCGTCGTCGGTCTCGCGGATGCCGCACCTGATGCGTACCGCGAGCGCGGCCGATTCACACTTTCGCAACAAAGCGGCCTGCCCACCTGGAGCCACCCGATCATCACCGGCGGCGTGCTGGTAATGCGGGATCAAGAGGCCGTCTATGCCTACAGCGTCCGGGCGCGGTAATGGGCGCGCGTGCGCGATAATGTCACTGCCCCCAACCGATGGAAGGACGCGCTTCTAACCCGACGTGTGCCAAATGCGCGAGCCAGGTCCCGCCCGGGGCGGCGTTCTGTCCCAAATGCGGCAACGCGATGGCGGCTTCGTCCGCGACGTCAGCAGCGAGACACGCCGACGCCGCGACAATCCTGCCCGATGTTGGCCCCACCGTCCTGCCCGGCGTGCCAGGCGGTGCGGAAACGATCCCGACACCGCACCGGTCGGCCGAAGCGCAAACGATCAGTCCCACGCACGTTCGAACTTCGCTCGACAGCCCGTCGCCGCGCGGCACGCCGCGTCCCGGTGACGGACCGTTCTCGCCGGGCCAGCAGGTCGGCCCGCGCTACACCATCCTGAAACTGCTCGGCGCCGGCGGCATGGGTGCCGTGTATCAGGCCTTCGATCACGAGCTCGGCGTGGCGGTTGCCATCAAGGTGATTCGACCGCTGGCGCAGTCCGACGCCACCGCCGCGAAAGACTTGGAGCTGCGTTTCAAGCGTGAGCTGGTGCTCGCGCGGCAGGTCACGCATAAGTACGTCGTCCGCATTCACGACCTCGGCGAGATCGACGGCATCAAGTACCTGACCATGCCGTTCGTCGAGGGCGAGACGCTGTCTCAGATCCTCAGGAAGAGCACGACCTTGCCGATCGATCGGGTGATTAAGATCTCGCAGCAGATCTCGCAAGGGCTGGCGGCGGCGCACGAGAAGGGCGTCGTGCACCGCGACCTCAAGCCCGAGAACATCATGATCGAGAAACCGGCATCGGATCCCGTGCCGAACAGCGGCGACGCGCTGATCATGGACTTCGGCATCGCGCGCTCGGTCGAGCAGGGCGCCACGCAGACACTGGCCGGCTCGGTGATCGGCACGCTCGAATACATGGCGCCCGAGCAGGCCCAGGGGAAGAAAGTCGACGGCCGCGCCGATCAGTATGCGTTCGGCCTGATCATGTACGACATGCTCGTCGGGCGTTCGCAGCGCATGGCCGACCGCGAAAACCCGATGGCGGAACTGCTCGAGCGCCTGGCGGCCGCGCCCAAGGCGCCGCGCGAGATCAACCCGGAGATTCCGGAGACGCTCAACGCGATCGTCATGAAGCTGTTGTCGCCGAACCCCGAGCATCGCTACGAGTCGACCAATGCGCTCGTGGCGGCGCTCGACCGCCTGATGCCGGACGGATCGATCCGCTCCGACATCCACGAGGTGATCGTTCACGATGCGCCGGCGCGATCGAAGCTCGCCGCTGCGGCCATCGTCATCGTTCTCGCCGGCGCCGCCGCCGGGTGGTACTTCTCGCCGGGCACCGTCTCGGTGTCGGCCGCGCACGATCCGATCTCGATCCTGATCGGCGATTTCGACAACAAGACCGGCGACCCGGTGTTCGACGGCGTCGTCGAGCAGGCGCTCAGTCTCGGCATCGAGGGCGCGTCGTTCGTCAACGCGTTCCCGCGCCGCGACGCGCTGCGCGCCGCCACCGCCATCAAGCCCGGCGCGCGGCTCGACGAAGCGACCGCGCGGCTGATCGCATTGCGCGAAAACCTCGGCATGGTGATCGTCGGCGCGATCGAGCCGAGGGGCAGCGGCTACCACATCACCATCAAGGGCGTCGGCCCAGGCAACGACGGCGAGCTGAAGTACACGCTCGAAGACGACGCGCCGAATAAAGCGGCCGTGTTGCAGACGGTCGGCGCGCTGGCGGCACAGGTGCGCTCCGCACTCGGCGACACCGTCGCGCCGGCGGCAAACGATGCGTTCACCGCCGCCAATCTCGATGCCGCTTCCGCGTATGCCAAGGCGCAGGAGCTGCAAGCCGCTGGACGCCGCGAAGACGCGATCAAGCAATACAGCGCGGCGATCGCGCTCGATCCCGATTTCGGCCGCGCCTATGCGGGACTGGCGGCCCAGTATGAAAACCTCGGCCGGCGGGACGAGGCCGAAGCGAATTATCAAAAGGCGCTGGCGCTGATCGATCGCATGACCGAGCGCGAGCGGTATCGCACGCGCGGCATGTACTACATGTTCGCGCGCAAGCCCGATCAGGCGGCCACGGAGTTCACGACGCTGCTGAAGGCGTATCCGTTCGACACGACCGGCCTTGCCAACCTGGCGTTGACGAGCTTCTACCTGCGCAATCTTCCGCAAGCGCTCGAGATTGGCCGCCGCGTCTCGGGGTTGCAGCCGACCAACGTCGGCCGCCGCCAGAACCTCGCGCTGTATTCGATGTACGCCGGACAGTTTGACACCGCGATCACCGAAAGCGACGAGACGCTGAAGTTGAATCCGGGAGCCTTCAAGGCGCTGGTGGCGCGCGCCTTGTCGCAACTGGCGCTCGGACGCCCCGAAGAGGCCGCGAAATCATACGAAGCGATGGCATTGATTTCCGCCGACGGCGCATCGTTTGCCGCCGCGGGCCTCGCCGATCTTGCGGCGGTCGAAGGCCGTTACGCGGACGCCATTGCCATGCTCGACAAAGGCATTGCCGCCGAGGAAGCACGCAAGAACGCAACGCGAGCGGCGACCAAGAAAGTGGCGCGCGCGGAAATGCGCATTCTCAACGGAGATGTGGCCGGCGGCGTTCGCGATGCGCAATCGGCGCTGGCGGCCACCAACGATCAAACGGTCCGTTCAGCGGCGGGCCTCGTGCTGGCGCGCGCCGGCCGGAGCGAAGCGGAGGCGATCGCCGCCTCGCTCGACGGCCGTCTCGAAACGGATTTTCAGGCCTACGGAAAGTTGATTCGCGCCGAACTGCTGCTCGCGCAGCGGCAACCGCGGCAGGCCGTCGATCTCACCATTCAGGCGGAGAAGCTTGCGGACACCTGGCTGGGCCACGTCGTGCGCGGCCGCGCCTATCTCGATCTCGAGGCGTACCCCGACGCCTATTCGCAGCTCGAAATCGCGATCAAGCGCCGGGGCGAGGCCACCGCGCAATTCATGGACGACGTCCCGACGTATCGGAGTTTCCCCGTCGTCCACTACTACATGGGCCGCACGCAGGAGGGACTGAAGAGTCCCGCGGCGGCCCAGTCCTACGAGTCGTTCCTCTCGATCATCAAGAACGACCGGGCGGCGTTCGCCGCCGACGCGCGAGCACGGCTGGCAAAGCTGCGTAGCTGACCGGCGCGAAGTCGACCGACTGGTCGATGGCGGCGATCGCGCTCGCCGCCATCTGGTCCTGTCCGGCCGGCCCTTCCGTTTCCAGGCACGACTGGCAATCCGGATCGGCGCCGTCAATCAAGCCGTCGCCGTCGTCATCGACGCCGTTGCCGCAGTTCTCCACCGCGCGGAAGCTGCCGCCTTCGATGAACACCCATGAGTCGTAGCCCGAGTCGCCCGCGTCCGCGATGGCGAGCTTCATGGTGTGCAGCTGGCCGGGCGTCACGGTCGCGGTCAGCGTCAGCACCACCGTCAATCCATCGGCCTCGATGTTGATGGTCGCAGCAGGATCGTTCGGATCGTTGTTGCGATAGAGGTGCGTGTTTCGCGCGGTGATCGTACCGAACGGATTGCCGCCGTTGATCGAATTGATCGTCACCGGTTCCTCGGTATTCGGCACGAGCGCGAAGTTACGCTTGACGCCGTTTGGATCCGTGATGAAGAAGCCGAACGCGTCGTTGTACTGGCTCGCGACGAATTCGTTGTATTCCTCGGATCCGAACACGTAGCGGAAGCTGACCGTGTCGCCCGATGGCACGAAATCAAATTCCAGCACCGTGGCGTCGTGCGTGACGACGCTGGCGTTGGTGCCGGTCGAACGCGCCAGCGCGGTCAGATCGTCGTCGCCGTCCGTGGCTTCGCCGACGCGGAGATCGACGCTGGTATTGTCGGAATCGTTCGGTCCCTTCGCAAGATGAACCGACCCGGAGCTCAGCATGATGCCCGTGTCGATGCCGAGGATGCCGGCCGCGCCTTCGAACACGCCGGCGCCGATATAGCTGCCTTCGATGACGCTCTGGCCGTTCAAGCGGATGTTCGACACCGACACACCCTGGCCGAGCAGCGAGGTCACGACGTTTTCGATGGTGAGGCCTTCACCGATCGAGGCCGTGCTCAGCTGGGTCGCGAGCGGCAGCCGCACGGTGACGCAGACCGTCAGCGTGTCTGACGATCCCAGCGAATCCTGCGCCCGCACGGTGAAGGTGAACGCGCCGGTTGCCGTCGGCGTCCCCGAAAGCGCGCCCAGCTCTGGATTGAACGACAGCCCTGTCGGAAGCGAGCCGCCAAGCAGGCTCCACGTGTAAGGCGCGGTTCCGCCGCCCGCCAGGAACGTCAACGCATACGGCACGCCCGACTGCGCGGTGCGCTCGCCAATCGACGGCATCGCGATGTCAACGGGCGTGCGCACCTCGGTGGATTCCGCCGCCGTGTTGTTGCTGATCGGATCCGCCTCGATCGCCGCCACGCTGGCGGTGTTTTCGATCGTGCCCGGATCGCGCGGGCTCACGACGATCGTGACTTGCGCCGCGTTCAACGGCCCGAGCAATCCCAGCGCGCACGACACCACACCCGTCTCCGACCACTGGCATCCCTCTGATGCAGAGACGAAGTTGACCGACGACGGCAGGGTATCGGTCACCGTCACGTTGGTCGCCGTGGACGGTCCGGCATTGGCAACGGTGATCGTGTAGGTCAGCGGCGCATTGGTATCCACCGGATCGGGCGAGTCCGACAACCCGAGCGATAGATCGGCCATCGCCACCACTGCGATGCTCAACGAACGTGTTGCGCTATGCGGCGGCACGTTGACGTCCTGCACGCGCACCACGAAGTTGTAGGTGCCGCGCGCGAGCGGGCTGATCGTTCCGCTGATGCCGCCGGTCGCCACATTCAGCGTCAGACCGGGCGGCAGTGAGCCGTCGGCCACGCTCCAGGTGCGCGCCACACCGACGCCGCCCGTCGATTGCACGGTCTCGATATACGGCAAGCCCGCGGTGCCGGCGCTCAGCGCGGTGGTGACGATCGCCAGAGGACCACTGATCGTGAACGGCAACGACGTCGCGGTGGCGATCGATCCATTCGCCAGCGCCGACGCGACCAGTGTGTAACCCTCGCCCGGTGCGCTGATCGTGAGCGCGGGGAACGTCGCGATGCCCGTGACATCCGAGATCGCTGCGTTACCCGCAATCGTCGCCGCACCCGGATTGCTGCCGAGTGCCAGCGTCACCGTCGCGTTCGCTACCGGCGTGCCGGTGAGGTTGTCGCGTACTTGCACTGACAGCGGCGGCGACAGCGGCTCACCGCTGGTTCCCAGCGCCGGCATGTGCAGGAAGAACAGGTTCGCGCCGGTCGGCGTGACGAGCGGCGGATCGGTCTTGCCGGCCGCCTTGTCATCGGTGCCGACGCCTTGCGAAGACACCGTCGGCGTAATGCTGGCGGTCGGCGCGAACGCGGGATCGATGCTGATGGTGCTGCCGTCGGGCTTGGTGATGATCAGGTTGTTCGACAGGTCATCGTCGATGACGCGGAGCGTGATGCGCCCCTCTTCGCCAGGCGCGAGCCACATCGTGGGGTTCTTCTCAGACGGATCGTTTTGATCGAACGGGCCGCCGCCGGACGGCTGGATGAAGGCCGGGTTGAGGATGCTGCTGATCAGGACGTTGCGGGTCTGGAAACCAAGCTGGCAGCCGTTCGGCACGGTGACCGGCGTGCGGTAGGTCTTGTACAGGATCAGCTGCGTCTTGATGCCCGCCGGGATGGTCTGCTGCGCGAGGAACACGTTGACGTTGAACGCGGCGGTGGTATTGCCGGTGTTGCCGACCTGCCAGGTCACGTCCGCGATCGCGCCGTTCTCGACATCGGGATTCTCGACGTCCGGATTTTCGACATCAGGATTTTCAACGTCGGGGTTCTCGACGTCCGGATTCGTGATGGTGAGATTCTCGATGTCGGGATTCGCGACGCGCACGTTCTCGACATCCGGGTTCTCGACATCCGGGTTCTCGACATCGGGGTTCTCCACGTCCGGATTGGCGATGCGCGCGCTCAGGACGCCTGGGTTCTCGACATCCGGGTTCTCGACGTCCGGATTCTCGACGTCGGGGTTGTAGACCTCGGCGTTCTCGACATCCGGATTGGCCGGATTGGTGTTCTCCGTATCCGGATTCTCGACATCCGGATTCTCGACGTCGGGATTCAGCACCACGGTGCCGCCCAGGTTCAACGACGGCGTGCCCGGCGAAGCGATTTCGATCACGTCGACGATGATGTTCGCGTCGGCGTTGGTGGACGTCGCGTAGACGGTTCGTGACGCGGTCGAGCGCGGTGGAATCGCCATGTCGAGCCCGACCACCGGCACGCCGCCAAACTGCTCGAACGAGGCGCGCCCGCCCGGCGGCTGGCTGCGGATCGTCATGCGGAAACGACGGAGCTCGGCCGTCGAGTTCTGCGCGAAGACGACGAAGCCGCGCTGCAGCGCCGTCGACAACGGCTTCGCGTTGCCCGGCGACCCGACCAGCAGCCCCTGCGTGATACGCGACGAGTAGACGTTCTGGTTGCGTGAGCCGGCGTTGCCGTCTTCGCATTGCGGCACGGTGACCGATGGATCGAACAAGCTCGGGCGGCCCGGCGGTGTGGAGCTCATTCGCGCCGGCGTGTACTGGGTCCAGTCGCCGTTCTTCGGCGGCCTGACGTCGCGATTGTCGGTCCAGGCCGCGTGGAACACCGGCTTGAAGGCCGTGTCGGCGGCCGTGTTGTACCCCCACTTGCCGTTGCCGATCGGCACAAACGCGGGCGCCGCCGCGACGTCGATGTAATCGCCCATGAACGGCGTGGTGCCCTGGCGGAACATCGGCAGGTTCGGCGGATTCACCTGCAGCGCCTGCGCGAGACCGGTCTTCGGATTGAGTCCCATCAGGTAGTCCGACACTTTCACCGACGGCGCGAAATGCGGATCATCTCCGGGTGATGCCATGGCGGCGCGAATGTCGATCGTCTGGCGCAGGCCGCTGATGGTGTTTTGATCGCTGACGAACTTCGCGTGCGTACCGGCGCGGGTTTCGCGCAGGTCGTAGTAGACGAGCATCAGCTTGCCGCCGGCGAACGCCAGCGTCGGCATCAGCTGGTGACCGAGCTGGGCGTTATTGTCCGCGGCGCGCGGCTGCGTAAAGGTGCGGCCATCGCGAGTGGTCGCAATCAGGATGCGCGCGCCTTCACTGGCGGAGGTATCGGTGGGGAACCCGCGCTGGGTCCACGCCACGTAGACGCGGCCCGTGCCATCCGCCGTCATCGTCGGGTAGGCGTTGGTGCGGAACGTGAAGCTCGTGCTGCCTTGATCGAACTCCGAGACGTCTCCAGCCTCCGCAGCCCTGGGCGCGTATTTCTCTCGCTCTCTTTCCTGCTTGTCTTTCCGGCGGTGCTCGAACAACTCTTCCAGCTCGTGCAGCGTCCGCCGCACCTTCGGTTTCGGAAAGTCATGGACCTTGGACGGCGGATCGAACTTTTTCCCGCCGAAGGGCAGCCGCGCCACCATGATCGCGTCGTTGTCCGGCGGATTCGGGTTCTGCGCGGTGGTGAACGGCGAGAAGCGCCGCCAGGCGACAAACACCGCGCCGGTGCGCGGATCGATCGTGATGTTCGTTCCCTGGTTGATGCCGTCTTCCGGGCGGCTGACCTTCAACGGCGTCGACCACGTCTGGCCGCAATCCATCGAGCGCGTCAGGTAGATTTCCGACTTGAGCCCGGTGCCTTCGCCGGTGATCGAGCTGAAGGACACGTAGACCGCGCCGGCAGGAATACGTTGAACCTCGTTGGGTGTTGACACGTGAGGCTTCTTACGCCGCCACCATCGGCTCTTGTGCACGGGCTGGTGGGTCGAGAGCACGTTGTCTGCCGACACGTAACAGGTGACCGCATCGCCGCGCGGGATGTCGACGGTCATCCACGGCTTGTCCAGGAACCGCGCGCCGGTGGAGGCGGCGACGATGGTCGTGCCGAGGTAGGCGATCGGATCGCCGTTTTCCTTGTTGTTGTTGTCGATGAAGCGCGCGAGGAAAATTGCGCTCTTGCCGTTCTCGCCGCGATTGAAGGCGAGACCCGAGTAATAAAACAGTCCATGCGTGCCGGCGCGGACGACCGGATCGGCGCCGGCCTGGTAGCCCTTGAGCGGCGACGCGAGGCCGGCCACCGACTGATCCTGCGGGTACCCTGGCAGCAAACCGCTCTTCCACCGTTGCCCGCCATCGGTTGACTTGAACAACCCGAGCCAGGCATCCCCGGTTTCTTCCTCGCCGTCATCTGGAAACGGAATGTCGACCGTGCGATAGTCGTTCGATCCCGCCATGAGGTGCAGCGGATTGCGAGTCGACGCCGCCAGCGACGGCTCGTTCTGACGCTGCAAGTGCGGATCGCCGTCGGGGTATGTCGTCCCCGACACCATGTTGACGTTGCGTCCGGGCTGCTGCGCCGACATCGTAGTGAGCGCAAGGGCCAACGCAACGGCAATTCCGGACAAAAGACGAACCAACGCACTACGCGGCGCGGGGGGCACGTACCGGCGCATGACGCCTCCAAAGTGGCGAACTCAAATTGCGGTTACCCAGGACTTCCAGGCGGAATTACAAGGACAACCGAGTGATTACAAGGGTGTTGCAGTGTAAGCCAGCCCGGGGTTTTGCACAATCACCCAAAAACGTGATCAGGAACTGTGCAGATGTGATCGCTGTTTCAGCTTTTTCCTGGGCCACCGAACGTTTTTGCGGTGATTGATGCGACCTTTCATCGAACACCAGCCTTTCCAACTGGTACTCGTCGGTCGGTGTTACGTGGCCGGCGGGTGAGTTATTCGAAGTAGACGTGGCGTGTCGTCCCAATGTTTCGAAGACTCAAAATCTCTATTTTCAGGCCCAAAATGGACGAACGAGCCCGTGTATCATGTGACCGTTGTTTCGAGACTCCCTCATCGTCCTGGCTACGGTCGCGCAGATTGGCTGCGGACCGAAAACGCCGCCTGCATTTTTCACGAATCCATTTCCGCTGCTGACCTGGCTCGGGGAATTCACGCGTCCGGCAGGCACGGTGTATCCGCAGCTCGCCGACAGCTCCAAATACGGAAGCCTTTCCGGCCTTTCGCCCGATCCGCAAACCAGACAGTGGATCGGCGTCGTCGACGATCGCGAGCGCTCACGTGTGGTGTGGCTGACGATCAATTTCGGCACGTCGGGTCTTGAAGTCGCGCCCGTGCGCATGCAGGAGCTTGCCGCGGGCCCGGGCGTTGACGCGGCGCGAGTCACGCAGGCCGATCTCGAAGCGATCGTCGCGCTTCCCGACGGCCGGTTCGTGATGGCCGAGGAGGGACACCTGACCGACGCCGGCGCGTGGCAACCCGCGCTGCTGGTGGCGAAGAACGACGGCGTCGTGACGGACGTGATCGACTTTCCGAAAGAGTTTCAGATCACGGGCGACGGGAAGAGGGGGCTGCGCGACAACCAGGGCTTCGAAGGGCTCGCGATCACGCCGGGCGGGCATCTGATTGCCGGTCTCGAGCAGCCGCTGATCGAGGACGGCACCGTGACGTTCGATCGCGGCGGGACCGGCCGGCTGGTGGAGTTTGCGCCGTCAGGATCGACGTTCCGCGTCGCGCGCCAGTGGCGATATCAGATCTCGCCGACGCCGATCGTCGAGACCTTCGACGCGACGTGCAGCGACGGTGAGAACGGCCTCGTGGAATTACTCGCGCTGAGCGAGACGCATTTGATCTCGATGGAGCGGTCGTGCCTGATGACGAAGGACAAGCAGTTCACCGCGAACACGGTGCAGCTGTTTGCCGTCGAGCTCGTGGCCGGCGACGCGCGCAAGCGGCTACTGCTCAACTTCGACGACATCACGTTCCGGTTGTCGTCGGCGTTATCGCGGCTGGAGAATTTCGAGGCGCTGTCGTTCGGCCCGATCGTCAACGGCATGCCGACGCTGTTGATCGGATCGGATGACAACTTCAGGACCACGCAGAAGACGTCGTTCCTGTTGTTTGGGATGAAGTAAGGGAATCTGTTGATCTTGTGAGCTCGTGATCTCTTGATCAAAAGATCAACAGATCAAAAGCTCAACAGATTCAGGTGACAAACTTATACCCCACACCCCTTACGGTCACGAGGTGTTTGGGCTTCGTTGGATCTTCTTCCAGGTATCGCCGCAATCTCACGATGAAATTATCGATCGCGCGCGTGTCGGTGTCCTCGTGTAAGTCCCACACGTCCTCGAGGATCGACTTGCGCGAGACGGCCTTGCCGGCGTTCTTCACCAGGTACTGCAGCAGATCGCACTCCATCTGCGTCAGCTGATATTTCTTCTCGCCGACGTGCAGCTCGAGTGCTTCGAGATCGAGCTTCTTTCCCGCGAACGAGACGGTGTCGTGCTCGTGCTCCTGCGCGAGCCATTCCTTGCGGCGCAGCAGTCCGCGCAGGCGCGCGAGCAGGATCTGCAGCTCGAACGGCTTCGGCAGGTAGTCATCCGCGCCGGCTTCGAATCCCTGCAGCACGTCTTCGGGGCGGCTTCGCGCCGTCAGCATCAGCACCGGCACGTAGTGGCCTTCGGTGCGCAGCTGCTTCACCACCGAGAAGCCATCCTTTCCCGGGAGCATCACGTCGAGGACCACGGCGTCGTAGCGGGCGCGATCCGCGAGCAGGCGATCGAGCGCCTGCTTGCCGTCGCCATCCACGTCAACGTCGTGGCCTTCGGCTTCGAGGTTGAAGCGAAGGCCGTCGGCGAGGTGCGTCTCGTCTTCGACGATCAGGATTCGACTCATCTGACGACTCTCGGCAGTTCGAGCGTGAATGTGGCGCCCTTGTTCTCGCCCGTGCTCTCGGCGAAGACGCGCCCGTTGTGACGCTTGGCGATCGATCGCACGATGTAGAGGCCGAGGCCGGTGCCCTTGACCTTCGAGCCGCGCGGCTGAAAGCGGTAGAAGCGATTGAAAATGCGTCCCAGCTGCGCCTTGGGAATGCCGATGCCGGCGTCCTTGACGCGCACCCACACGGTGTCGGGCGTGGGGCCCGCGGCCTGCACGGTGATCTGCGGCGTGCCGTTCGAATACTTGACGGCGTTATCGAGCAGGTTGCTCACCGCCGTGCGCAGATCGTCCACGTCGCCGTTGACGACGAGCGGCGTGTTGAGATCGCTCTCCACGATCGTGATCGCATCCTCGGCGAGGTGATGCCGCGTGCGCGCGGTATCAACGCATTCCTGGACCAGCCAGCCAAGATCGACGGGGCCGCGTTGTTCGAGCTTGCGCTTCTGCCGCGCCACGCCGGCTCGCAACACCTGTTCGACCGTGTGCTGCAGACGATCGGCGTCCTGCAGCATGATTCGATAAAACTCTTTCCGCTGCGCGTCGCCGACTTCGCGCGATTGCAGCGTTTCGAGATACAGGCGGATCGACGCGATCGGCGTCTTGAGCTCGTGTGTAACTGAATTGAGGAAGCTGTCCTGCTGCTCGGTGATGCCCATCTCACGCACCAGGAACACCGTGTAGACGATCAGGCCGGCGATGATCAGCGAGAAAGTGGTGACGCCGAAAATGAGCGGCGCGACGCGCCGCCCATTGGCGAAAATCCAGCCGATGTTGAGAGTAACAGCGGCGGCGACGAGGACAATGCAGAGGACGACGAAGACGATCGAGGCGGTCTGCCTTCTGGTCATTGTCGGGAACCGGGATCCGGGAACGGGGATCCGGAAGGGCTCTTCCGATTCCCGGCTCCCGGCTCACGGATCCCGATCTTACGCCGCTTCCTCTTCCGGCACCGGCGTGCGGATTTTCGCGACCTTGACGTCCCACGCGAGGCCGAGGGCCTTGAGGACGCTGATGCCGATCCAGTTGAAGTCGATCTCATACCAGGCCAGGCCGTGGCGCGCCGACACCGGGTGCGCGTGATGGTTGTTGTGCCAGCCCTCGCCGAACGTCATCATCGCGACCCAGAAGCTGTTGCGTGAATCGTCGCGCGTCTGGAAGCGGCGCTTGCCCCACAGGTGCGTCGCCGAGTTGACCAGCCACGTGCAGTGCAGGCCGTAGGTGGTGCGGAAGAACGTGCCCCACAGCACGTAGGTCCAGCCGCCGAACGCCAGCAGCGCGAGGCCGACAACCACCTGCGGAATCCAGTGCCACGTCGTGAGCGCGACGTGGAAACGATCCTTGCTGAGATCCGGCGTGTAGCGCGCGAGCACCTCGGTGTCGTGGTGCATCGCCTTGCCGGTCATGATCCAGCCCATGTGCGCCCAGTAGGTGCCTTCGCGGGGCGTGTGCGGATCGCCGTCGTGATCGGAATGCTGGTGATGAATGCGGTGCGTGGCGACCCAGAAGATCGGTCCGCCTTCGAGTGCGAGCGTGCCGCAGAGGGTGAGGAAGTACTCCATCCACTTCGGCGTCTTGTAGCCGCGGTGCGTCAGCAGGCGGTGATAGCCCATGCCGATGCCGAGCGAGCCGGCGACCCACCAAAGCAGGACGGCCATCGCAATGGCGCCCCAATCAATGAAGAAAAATGCGGCGACGGCGCCGACGTGGAACGCGGTCATGGCAATGGCCGTGATCCAGTTGATCTGGCCGTCGGAGGCCTTTCGGCCATAGATCTCGGTAACAGGAATCATGTCGGAAGCAACACTATCAGGCCTGAAACGACGCTTCTGTAATACTTATGTCGTCTCAGCAAGTATTATGTTTTCAACAAGTTAGCATCCATCGGAGGTCTCGCCTCGAGGCAAAGGGCATGATCGACGGGCGCCGGGTCACCAGATCAACAGATCAACAGATCAACAGATCAACAGATCAACAGATTCAGCGTCCCAACACCGCTCTTCGCCAAGTCTCCACGATGGCGCGATCGGGACCGCCAAGCTTCTGATGCCGCTCGACGTAGCTGCGGAATCGCCGCAGGTTGTCCTCGCTCAGGCTCTTGTCCTGCTGATGCAACCTGTACAGCACCTGGATCGCCACGAACAGCATCGGCTGATCGTCGTTCCTGGTGTTGTCGAGTTGATCCTTCAGCTTCGGCAGCGCGCCGCTGAAATCGCCGAGCATGGCGAGCGCGATCGCTTCGCGCTTCAGGCGCTCGTTGTCGTTGGGCCACGCGCTGGGGGCCTCTTCGAGGATGTCGAGCGCCTCGCGCCCGTCGCCGGTGCGCAGCAACGCATCGACCAGCACCGGATACACGGCGCCGGGGTTCTCGCTGAGCAGCGCCATTTCCCACGCGCCGATGGCTTCCTTGTCGCGCCCGCTGACCGCGTGCGTGGCGCCGAGATAAAACGCCGCGCCCAGGAAGTCGGAGGCGCCCTTGAGCGTCTGCTGGAACCATGCCGCGGCCTGCGCGATTTCACCCTTGCTGAGCGCGCCGAGGCCGCGCACGAACGCAAGGTTCAGCTCGTCGTCAGCGGTGGCGCCGCGATCCGCGGGCGCATCGTAATTTCCGGACTTTGCTTTCTCGATCACCGCTTCAACTTCCGGCGTCGTCGGCGGATGCATGTCCGACAGTCCCTCGAGGAACGGCATCACGACTTCGGGAGTGAGAATCGTCCGCGCCGAGAATCGGGGCACTGGCGCCAGGATCTTCGACGCCGCGATCGGCGCCGGCGGCGCATCGGGATCGAGCGGGACGCCGAGGTCGGGCGGCGGAGTAGAGGTATCCGCGACCGGCGACAGCATGAACGCGCGCGTCAGGCGCATTTCCGGTTGGCCCGGCGGCGCGATCACCGCGCGCGCGACGTATTCACCAGGCGGCAACACGCCGAGCCGCATCTGCGCCGCGAACGCCCGTACGTTGCCGCGCGCGGCCTGTTTCGCTTCGACATTGACGAGCGGGTTGCCGTTTTCCGCGTCGGAGATCTGCAGCGTGACTTTCGTCCTGCCGAGCACGCCCTGATCGGGGCCCGTCATTTCGATCATCGCCGAGACCATCTCGCTGTCGATCACGGTCGTCGGCCGCGGGCGCGGCAGCTCGCCGGCGACCGGCGGCTGTGCCACGAGCATCAAGTCCGACACGTGGAGGCCGCTCGGGCCGCGATTGAGGCGCGCATGGATCGAGTGGTGCACGCTGCCGCCGCGTCCGGTGTCGTCGACGGCGGCGACGCGCAGCGTGTAGTCGCCGGGATCGAGCGCCACCGAGGTGAGCAACAAGCGCGGCGACTCCATGCCCTTGCTCGCGGGCTGCAGCGTGAAAATGCCGCCGCGATTGACGACGATCTTGTCGTTCTTGTCCAGCACGATGACGCCGATCGGCCACTCGGCGGGCGTGGTCGCGGGGTCGCCGACTTCCGCGGTGATGACGACGCGGACCTTGCCGCCGCTTTCGATCGAGGAATAACTCGCCACCCGCATCGGCAGGCCGCGCATCGGCAGCGGCGACTTGAGGACGTCGCCAAGCTGCTGCATCGGCGTCATGGCGGCGGTTGCTTTCGTAGTCTCTGCTGCGGCGACCGGCACCACGAACGTTGGCCGCGATCGCACCGTGAGGCCGCGCGGTTTCACCGACACCTTGATGCGCCGCTCGCGGCCGGTGCGATCCGATTCCATCGGCTCGAAGCCGAGCAGGTAATAGCCGGACAGCTCGCGGCCGAGGCGATCGAAGGCGATCGTGCCGTCGCCGGTCACCGTGCTCATCGAGCCGCGCGTTTGTCCCGCGACCTGTTCCAATCCCTCGCTCATCAACCCATCGTCGAAGAATCGCGACGAGCCGCCGCCGGGGGCGCGATCCTCGACGTCGAAGAATTGCTGCGACGGGCGGATCACGTGAATGGTGGCGCGAGCTTCCGCGGCGACCCGGCCGAGCGCCGTCATGCTGACGCGATCGCGCGCCACGAACATGCCCTCCGACATCAGCACGATGTTGACCGGCATCTTCAGCTGGACGAGATTCTTCAGCAGGGCCTCGAGCGCCTGCAGCGTGGCGCGCGCCCGGCCGCTGGCTTCGAGCAGCATGGCTCGCGCATCGCCTTCGATCTGATTGCGGCAGGCTTCGAGCTCCGGCCCGCTCATGCCGTTGCACTCGCGATCGACCGCGTTCTGGAACGTGCCGGAATCGTTGTTCTCGAGCGCCCACGCTTCGCTGATGTTGATGTGGTTCATGCCGATGCGCGAGCTGGCGGCGCCGGTGACGCGCATGAGCGCATCGGAGACGCGTGTGCGATCGGCGGTGAACTCGACGCCGCCGAAGCCGGTCGGCAGGCGGGCGAGGCCAACGAGATCGCCGGGCGCGAGGCGATCGAACAGCGACTGCGCCGCGCGCAGGATCGAGCGATTGGCGCCGGCGCGCAGGCTGCCCTCATCGACCACGAAGAGCAGGAGTCGCCCGGTTGTCTGGGTCTCGTTCGAGGTGTATGCGGCCTCGCGCGGTGTCGCCGGCGTGGTTTCCGTCGCCGTCGTGGAGATGAATTGCACCGACTCGATCTTGCGCGGCTGGCCGTTGACCTCGAGCTCGAAGTCGGCGTCGGTCAGCGCCGGCACCGGCTTGGCCTCGCGATCGACGACGTTCACGTCCACGAGGACGATCTCGGCCTTGGTCTCGAACGACGGCCGCGGCACTTGCGGCGCGGGCTGCTGCGCAAAGAGACCGACCGAGCACACCACGGCAATCGCCGTCACGATCCTTCTGCCTTCTGCCTTCTGCCTTTCGCCTTTCACCTTATGACCCCGGTGCACGATAGCCCTGCCGCGCGCGCACGTTGTAGTTGGTGCCGGGGATCTCCAGCTTCACTTCGCGCCAGCTGCCGTTGCGCGCGGTGTTCTTCGACTCGTAGCCGATGATGTATTGGTTCGACAGCTCCTCGAGAATGTCCGCGAAGGGCTCGTCGAGCTGATCGCTGCGCTCGACGAACAGCGCGCGGCCGCCGCTCAATTCGACCAGCCGCTCGATTCCCGATTTGAGCTGTGCTTCCTTGACGCCGCGGCCGAGGGCGACCATGAACAGCGTGGCGTCGTTGGCACGCACCGCCTGTTCGACGGCATGAATCGTCGCGTGGCTGGTGCGATCGTCGCCGTCGCTGAACACCACGAGCACGCGCCGGCCCGGCTGCTTCGACAGTTGTTGCACGCCGCGGATGATGACGTCGTAGAGCGCCGTGCCGCCCCATGCGCTCAAGCGATCCACCGCGCGCGTCCGCTGCTGCGCGTTGGTCTCGCGCCTGGTCAGCGTGAACATATTGTCGTTGAAAGCGGCGAGCGTGACCTGGTCTTCGGCGCCGAGCGCGTTCAGGAATTTCTTGACCGAGTTCTTGAGCTGCGGCATCGCCGTCGTCATGCTTTCGCTGACGTCGATCGCGACGACGATCTCGAGCGGCGATCCTTCGGAGGAGAAGTGGCCGATCGTTTGCGGCACGCCGTCTTCGAACAGGCGGAAGACTTTCCGTTCGAGGCCCGACACGAATCGCCCGTGATCGGTGACGACCGCGGTGACCTGCACGACATCGACGGACACCTTCTCGACCTGATTGAGGCCTTTCGTTCGCGAGCTCGCGATGATGCGGCCGCCGCCGATCAGGTTGCCGACCACGCGCAGCACGTGCGGGCGAACTTCAGCGCCGGCATCCCACTCGCACTCGGCCGCGATCGGATCGAGCACGTTGCAGACCTGCTTGCCGTCGGCGAAAAACAAAATCTGCCCGACGCGCGTCGCCAACATCTTCGGAAGGACTTCCGCTTTCAGCCTGGTGAGGCCGCTGACGTACGAATCCGCCTCGGGAATGATGATGCGGATCGCGAGCTCCGCCGGGGGTTGCTGCGGCTCTTGTGCTGAAACAGCAATCGTGAGTGCGAGAAGAACGCCCATGGTCCGCATAAGACAAAGTCAAAAGTAAGAACGAAAAACGAAAAACCGAAAGCGTTATACCTTTTTCCTTCTGCCTTTTTCGTTTTTCCTTACCGCGGCCTCAAGGGGCCGCCGCCGGCCAGGGCGGCCACGTAATCTTCTACCCGCGACGGCGAAAGCGCCAGTGCCTGTCGCACCATCGCCGGCCAGTCGTCGGGGAAGCGGGATTCGACGTCGTGCCAGTAATCCTGCGCCGCATACATGAGCAAACCGGGGACCAGTTGCGCCGGGAGCTTCAGGCGGGCGGTCTCATCGGCCATTCTCAACACGAGATCCGGCGCCTGCGTCGCGACCAGGCCGCCGTCGGCCCGGCCGCCGAAATTCTCCCACGGCGCCGGCGGCGGCATCGCCGTCTTCAACCGGCTCTCCAGCGTCTCCGCATAGATGCCCCAGCGATCCAGCGCCGCGCGCGGAAGGTCGGGCTTGCCGAGCCACATCACGTCGCGCAGGCCGAAGAGCGACGGCACCGCATCCGGCGTGCGCGTGACCGTCCACGCCAATGTCTGGCGGACCGCCGGCGATAATCGCGCTTCTTCCGCCAGCGCCGTGACGGCCGGCAAATTCGCGCCGGCGGCTTTCAGGCGCTCGACGCCGCGTGCAATCGCGGCGACGATGCGATCGCGATCCTGGTCGCGGAGCGCGCGCGGATTGGTCGTCATCACCGTTCGCGCAAACGTCAGCTGATCGTTGAGGTTGATCGTCGGCGCGACCGGCATCTCGTTGTCGGCAATGCGCCGCAGCGCGAGACGCGCGAGCGCGATGTCGAGACCGAGGATCGATCCCTCCACGTGCCACGGCGATCCGTCTCCGACCTGCTCCTTCGGCACCGCCCACGCCACGAAATCGCGCCGCATGCCGGCGGGACCGACCAGGCCGAAGTTATGGCGCTGCGCAATGTCGCCGCCGAGCAGCGCCGGGCCTTCAGGATCGCCCAGCGCCGGCGTGTAGATCAGCGTCAATAACGCATCGGCGATCTTGTCGGCATCGTCGGCCGCAATCGCCGCGTCGAGTCCCGGTGATTCGATCTGCTCGCGAATGCGCTTCACGCGCCCGTGCTCGCCGCCGAACCAGTCGACGCGGTACTCGAGCCCTTCCCACTTCAGCGTCGGCGCGCTCGGATCGGTCGGCCGTCCCGCCAGCGCCTGCAGCAATCGCGACTCATACGCCGTCTTCGGCGTGGTCCACTCGTCGGGCTGCACGAGCGGCGGCAGCGCGTCGAGCATGGTGGTGAGCATCCACTGCGTGATCGCGGCGAACGGCCGCGTCTTCGACACCGCGTCGCCGGGTGGATCGATGACGTCGGCGATCGAGAGCAGGAGTTTCTCCGCCGTCGCCGTGTCGATCTCCTCCGTCAGCCGCGCGCGCTCGAGGATCGCGATCGCCGCCTGCACCGCGACCACCGAGTTGCGCTCGTCGCGTCCCGACAGCTCCTCGTCAAGATGCCGCGCCGCCTCGATCACCCGCGCATACACGCGCGGGGCGGTGATGCCCATGCGGTCCAGCGTCAGCAGCGCGGCACGGTAGCGGCGATAGCCGCCGAGCGCGATCAGCGCGTCGACGGCGCGATCGCCTTCGACGCTCGTGAACACGCCCTGCGCGAAGCGCACCATCTCAAAGCGATCGCGCCGCTCCTTCGCCGTCGATTCCGAAATCTTCTGCACCAGCCACGCCAGCGACGCCGGCGTTGACGCGGACTCGCGGACCACCGACGTCGCCGTCCGGCGCGTGATTTCCGATCGATCGAACAGCGCGTCCCAGAACCACTCATCGGCAGGCGGGGCAACCGCGCCGTCGATCAGCTCGAGTTGCGTCGAGACGATCCACGGATCGGTCGTGCCGCGAAGGAAGGGATGCTCCTCGATCTTCCAGTTCGAATCGGCGGAACGAAACGCGCTGTAGAAGAGGCGGGCGCGACCGACTTGCACGGCGATCGATCCGCCGCCGAACGCCGCCGCCAGCCGCTCCGGCGATACCGACCCCATCGTGTCGTAAAACCACGCGAGGCGGCCGGAGTCTTTCGCCAGCAGCGCGCGGAAGAAATCAGCGGGCCTGGTCACCTTGACCTCGACGAGCCCTTCCCAAATCGGCTCCGCGGCGGTGCCGCCGGGAACGATGACGCGATCCTTGTCCACCTTGAAGCTGCGCGCCGCGATCCAGAACGCCGCCGGCGTGGTCTTGACGACCCATTTCAGCAGCCCGCGATCGCGCTCGAGGAATGCGCGCATTGATGGATCGGCCGCCATGGTGCCGGCGCACACGAGAATCGCGGATCGATTCGAGATCAGCGATGCGAACACATCCGCCCTGCCGGTCAGCTCCATCGCATCGCGCCAGTGATCCGCGGTGAGCGGCGCCGCAATGGTCAGCGGCCGCGTGTCGGCGGCGATTTCCTGCTCCTTGCCGGCGACTGAAATCTGCCCGATGAAGTTGCGGACCGCATTCGATCTTTCGATCGCGGCGGCGCTCTGCGTGAACATCTCACGCGCCAGCAGGGAAATGGCCTGGCCGCGCTCCTCCGGATGGAGGCCGAGCATGTCGTAGGTGGCCGTGCCGCCGGTGACGGGCAAGTCAAAAAAGCCGGCAACCGGCGTCCGATCGTCTGTTGTGACGAACAACATGACGAGCGTCGCCATCAGGAGGCGAATCAAGGCATCAACTTATACTCGAACCCTTCGGCGTTCCAGCCCGTCAAAGCCCCCATGAACTTCGATAATCTCCGGCAGGATATTCGTCTCGCGGCGCGCGGCCTGCTGCGCGCCCCGCCGTTCGCGGCCATCACGATCCTGACCCTGGCGCTCGGAATCGGGGCCAATACCGCGATTTTCTCGATCGTCAACGGCGTAATCCTGCGCCCGCTCGGCTACCCGAAGCCCGAGCATCTCATGTACTTGACGACGCAGTTCCCGGCGTTCAACTTCGATCAGTTCCGGGTGTCGCCGCCGGAATATTTCGAGTTCCGCGAGCTCAACCAGTCGTTCGCGGCGGTCGGCGCATACACGACCGGCGAGGTCAATCTCACCGCGGGCGATCGGCCATTGCGCGTGCTCGGCCTCGAGCGCACCGGCCAGAAAACCCACGTGTTCGCGCCGCTGCCGAAGACCGCTGAAGAGCGAAGACCAACTTCGGCCACATCCTGCAGATGCATCCGGTCCAGGAACAGATCGTCGGCGGTGCGAGCCGCGCGATCTCGGTGCTGCAGGCGGCGGTGGGATTCGTGTTGTTGATCGCGTGTGCGAACCTCGCGAAACTGCTGCTGGCGAGAGCGGAGACGCGTCATCGCGAATTCGCCGTGCGCACCGCGCTCGGCGCCGGCCGCGCACGATTGCTCCGTCAATTCATGACCGAAGGCGTGATGCTGTCGGTGATCGGCGGCCTGCTCGGTCTGTTGCTGGCGCGTGCCGGCGTGCAGGCGCTGATTCGCGTCTATCCCAACAGCCTGCCGCGCACCGCCGATGTTGCCGTCGATCCGATCGCGCTGTTCTTCACGCTCGGCGTGTCGATCGCGACCGGTCTCGTGTTCGGTCTCGCGCCGCTCATGCACACGCGCGTCAAGGGACTCGCGCTGGCGTTGAAGGAAGGCGGCGCTCGTGGCGCGACTGCCGGGTCGGCGCGTCACCACATTCGCCGCGGACTGGTGATGGCTGAAGTCGCGCTCGCCGTGATGCTCGTGATCGGCTGCGCCCGAGCTCGGGGCAGAAGGATCCGCCGTGGTTCACCGTGATCGGCGTCGCGAAGGATGTGAAGCAGGGCGGCATCGACAAGAAGACCGGCACCGAGATGTACTTCTTCGTCGATCAGACGGCGCTCGTGCCGCCGCCGTTTGGCGGCGCACCCGGCACCATGAATCTCGTGCTGCGCACGACGCTGCCGCCGGCGACGCTTCGCACCGCGATTGAAAGCGCCGTGCGCGAAGCGGATGCGTCCGTGCCGGTCGTGCGGCTGCGCGACATGAACGGCGTCTTCGAAGAATCGATCACGCGCCCGCGGCTGCTCGCGCAGCTGCTCGGCGGCTTTGCCGGACTGGCGTTGCTGCTCGCCGCGATCGCCACCTACGGTGTGCTCTCCTACATGGTCGCGGAACGCCGCCGCGAGATCGGCATCCGCATGGCGCTCGGCGCCGATCAGGGCAGCGTGCTCGGCCAGGTGATGAAGCAGGGATTGACGCTGACGACGATCGGCATCGTCGTCGGGCTGGCGAGCGCGATTGCGCTGAACAGATTGATTGCGTCGCTGTTGTTTGGCGTGCAGCCGACCGACGCCGTCACGATCGTCGCCGTCGTCGCGACGATCACGCTGGTGGCCGCGATCGCGTGTGTGCTTCCGGCATGGCGCGCGTCGAGAGTGGATCCGAACGTCGTGTTACGGGACGATTGACGGGGACCTGACGACCTGTCAAGTTCCCTAATCTCGCTCGACTCCGGTCGGTCGCGATCGGCAGCGAATGCCGGACGGCGCGACGCCGAGCCCTCGTCTGAATGCGCGGTCCATGGCGCTTGTGCTTCGAAAACCGACACGTGCGGCTACCTCCTTGACCGACAAGAACGGCTCACACAGCAACAGGTCTTCAGCCCTCGTGATTCGAACGGCTGCAAGGATCAACGGAAACGAGCAACCTAACGACATGGTTAAACAGCCTCGACAAGTGATGCCGTGTCAGCCGAACTTCGACGGCCAGACTGCCTATCGACAACTCAGCATCGTCATAGCTCGAGTCGATGCGCCAAAGGGCATGATGCACGCGGCGATCCAGACCGTTTGGATTCGTCACCACATCGCGCAAGGTGCGCGCGATTTGTCTTGCGCTGCGCGCCGCGAGTTCCTGGTGGCTCGCCGTCAGATTCATTGAACTGTTAGATTCGTATCACACTCCTCAGGCCGCTTTGCACACAATGCAAGCGACTAAAACGTCTTGCGTCTGACCTGAATGTTGTCACTGGGAGCCATTTCGCATTTCACCATTCCGCTCTCGTGCGGCAAGAAACCGCGCCATCACAAACTGCCAATACTTCGCACAAAAAGACGTCGGAGATTGATTGAAGCTCACGACCGTTAGGAGCAGACTCCGAGCGACGGTGACGCAGTGATCCATTCGCCGTCATATCAGTCCACCTGGAGGAGATATGCCGACCGGCACGCATCCAGCAACACGCTCGTTCATCTCGGGCCTGGCTTCACTCGTATTCGGTCCCCTGAAACAGGTCGGCGCGTCGGATTCGGGCGGCCGGTGGCGAGGGCGCGTTGTCAGCGTTCTTCTGGTCGCGGCCTTTCTCGCATTCACCGCGGGGTCGTACTTTGCATTCAACCTGCTTCGCCAACAGCTGCGGCCTCTCGCCAATGCCATCGCCTCAGCCGGCGCCACTCCATACAGTCCCGCTACGGGTACCTACCTGATCGCGTATGTCGTGACCGCATCGGATTGTGGCTGGTCGAATGAACAACACATGAAAAGTTTGTTCAGGACCATCCGTCCACAGCTGCGTACGAAGTACGGTGACACCTACGCACAGATCACCGTCGTCGCCGTGGATATGGATCAGGACCTCGACGCGGGATTGCGATTTTTGTCCGAGCTTGGCGGCGGATCGCCGGGGAACGCCTTCGATCAAATCGTCCTGGGCGGCCTCTGGCTCAACGAACAGCTCGTGCGGTTCATCTGGCGCGAGAACGTCACCGAGGCCCTGACGCCTCAAATCGTTCTCGTTGAACCTCCCGTTGATGCGTCCACTTATCCGGTGGATTTCAAGCTTGGCGTGCAGGCGGACAAGGTCATCGCCAAGAAGAAGGGCGCCAGCGAGATCAAGAAGTGGCTCAGCGACGGTGCTCCTCTCGAGACGTCAACGGCCGCAGCGCAACCGTCGACAGGTCCGCGCTGACAGGTTCCCGAATGAATCGGAGAGTTTTCAATCACTGGATAGGAGGTCACATGTCACTTGCTCGAACCTTGCTCGGCTCGGCCATCCGTGGAATGCTGCTCGGGGCGTTCCTCGCGCTGGTCGCACCGGAGTCGCAGATGTCAGCCGGAGACGACGGCTGCAAGTGCGATGACGCCGGCTCCGGAAGCTACGCGTGCAACGCCGCTCAAACCGCCTGTGGGAACGGCGTCGAGGACTGCATCCTGAACTGCACGAGTAGCTAATCGTCGCGCTGCGACAGGGCGCAATCTCAAGACGTCTCAATCACCGGATAGGAGGCTCCCATGTCAGTTGCTCGAACGATTCTCAGCCTGGCCGTACGCGGCGCTGTGCTCGGCGCGTTGCTTGCCGCCGTCGCGCCCGAGTCACGCATTTCGGCCGGAGAGGAGGGCTGCAAGTGTGATGACAGCGGCTCGGGCGGCTACTCCTGCAGCTACGATCAGACGGCCTGCCTGGGCGGCGCAGAGCGGTGCCGCCTGGAGTGCATCTCCTCGTAAACGCATCGACGCGTGAAACCGACGGGGCCGGCTGGCAACCGATCCCGTCGTTCATTCAGGTAGACTCTGCGTATGTCAGCGGGACTGGTGACCTCACTGAGCGCTGAAGTGCCGAGAGGCATTCGCGAGCTGCTCCGGTCGCCCGGTTTTGCCGTCCTCGCCGTGACCACGCTGTCGATCGGCTTGGGCATCACAACGGCGATGTTCGCCGTCATGGACGCCTTGTTGTTCCGCCCTCCCTTCCATGTGGCAGACGCGGACCACGTCGTGCGCGTGCAGTTCAGGGTCAGGGGCGAGCCGTCCTTAATCGAACGCACTCATTACCCTCACTTCCAGACGTTGCGGGCAAGCGGAGCGTTCCATGCGGTCGCGGCTTATACGATCGCTTCGGTCTCGATCGGTTCGGGTACCCAGGCGGAACTGGGCACGGCCATGCTGGTGTCAACCGAATTCTTTGGCGCACTTGGCACCACACCTCATCGCGGGACGTTCGTCACTGACCAGGCTGGCGCGGCCGATGGTGGTGACCGCGCGATCATTTCTCATGCGTTCTGGCAGAGCCGCTTCGCGGGGACACCGACGGCGGTCGGCTCGAGCCTCACGATCGATCGCAAGACGTATGTGATTACCGGCGTAACACCGCCGACATTTCAAGGACTGAGCGCACGGCCCATCGACGTATGGTTGCCGCTCGAGCACGCCTCGCTCGCCGGCGTGGCGCCGGCCAATTGGCGCGTTAATGCACGCCCGTTCTGGCTGTCGCTCGTGGCCCGGCAGCCCCGTGGCAGCAACCGCATCGTGTCCGAACAACGCGCCACTGCCGTGCTTCACGCCCAGCGTGCGGCGGGCGACAAGAGCCCGGTGCTGGACGTGGCGACGGCATCCATCGTTCCCGGGCGTGGCGGAAACCGGACGCTCGAGGGCCGAGTGTCCCTCTGGCTCTCGGCACTCTCAGCCCTGGTGCTGTTGATCGCGTGTGCGAACGTCACCAATCTGTTTTTGGTGAGAGCCGCAATGCGGCAGCGCGAGCACGCAGTCAGGCTGACGCTCGGCGCATCGCGGTGGCACCTTGCCTGGCGGGTGCTCTTTGATACCGGCACCATCGTCATGGCCAGCGTCGCGCTCGCGCTACTCCTCTCGGCGCTCATTCGTCAGGCCGTCGCTGGACTTCTGCTCGGCGACATTCCGCTGTCGCGGGAACTGCTCGATCCACGAACGGCGGCCATCACGACGGCGAGCGGAGTGCTCGTGTTCATCTTGGTCGCCGCGATTTCGCTCTCGCAGCTGCTAACCGCTGAACGGCGTCTCGACTTGCTAGCGCGCAGCACGCACGCGCGTGGGTTCGGCGCCGGCACTCGCCGCATTCTCCTGGCCGTCCAGGGATGCCTGTGCTTCATTCTGGTGTTCGTCGCAGCGTTGTTCGAATCGAGCCTACGGCGAGTCAACGCCCTGGATCTGGGAGTCGAACTGGATCAGACCATTCAGTTGTCGATCACCGGCGGAGGCAGTGTGCGCAGCGCCGATGAGAACCGCCGGATTTTCGAATCCATCCGTGCTGAGCTGTCGCGCCATCCGGCAGTCGAGCGGGTGACCTTGACGGAGGGCTCGCCCTTCATGTCCGGAAGCGGAGCCGGCCCCTGGACCAGGGAACGAAGCGCCAAGGAGTTGTGGGGTCAGGGCAACGAGGTGGCGTATCGCAGCGCCGTAGGCTCCGGCTTTTTCGCGACCGTCGGAGCACGCACCCTGCGTGGACGCGATATCACCACCGCGGACACGGCTGGCGCCGAACGGATCGCTGTGATCAATGCGCCTCTCGCCAAGTACTTGTGGCCCGGCAAGGACGCCCTCGGCGAATGCATGTGGCTTGATGACGAGCCGTCGTGTCTGCGTATCGTCGGCGTGCAGGAAGGCGTGTGGAAATTCCGCATGCTCGAGCGGAACCAGATGGCCGTGTACTTGCCGCTGGCGCAGGCCGGAGATTCGGTGCCAAGTGCCGTGTTCATCAGGCCGCGGGGCGACGCGCGGGAGTTTCTTCCGCAGGTTCGGGCCATCGTTCAGACGCTTTACCCGGATCTTCCTGCGGTGAGGGCGGTGATCGTGCGCGACGTTGCCGATCCCGAATCCCGGCCGTGGCGCCTCGGCACAGTCGTCTTCACCGCGATGGGGGCGGTCGCACTCCTGATCGCGTCGGTCGGTCTCTACAGCATCGTGGCCATGGGCACCACGGCCCGAATCAAGGAGCTGGGCATTCGTACCGCGCTCGGCGCGCGATGGAGACATTTGACACGAGTCGTGGTCTGGGAAGGGTTGGGATCCGTGGGGATCGGGCTCCTGGTGGGTGCCGTTGCCGTTGCCGGAATCAGTGACTGGCTAGCCGGTGCTTTGTATCAGACGCCTCCGAGAGATCCCGCGATCTTCATCGAGACCGTCATCGTGATGCTTGGGGTGTCTGTCGCAGCCGTCGTCACGCCGGCGGTTCGCGCGATCATCCTGGATCCCGCGACGGTTCTCCGTTCTGAATAGGCAGCGGTTTCGGTCCGCGGAACCCCGGCACCTTGGGGCCGCGGTATCATCCCGCGCATGGATCGTCGCTCTTTGATCAAATTTGGCGGGATGGCGGCACTCGGATTCGCACTCGAGGGCTGCGCCCCGACGACAGCGAAGCCCCAACTCGCTCCAAAGCGCCCGCAGCTTCGGCTGCCGCCGGTGAACATTTCCTACGATCGCATCATCCGCACCACGATCGGATTGCGCCCGCATCGGCCGTCCGGCTTCGTCCTGAAGGCCGACAAGCTCGATGGCAAGACGCTGATTCACAACTTCGGCCACGGTGGCTCGGGCATGTCGCTGTCGTGGGGCACGGCATCGATGGCGACCGATCTTGCGCTGCCGCACACCGAGCGCAAGGCGGCCGTCCTCGGGTCGGGCGTCGTCGGTCTCACATCCGCGCGTGAGCTGCAGCGTCACGGCTTCGACGTCACGATCTACGCGGCGACGGTTCCACCCGACACGACGTCGAACATGTCGCTCGCGGGATGGACGCCGACATCAGGTCTCGTCGACAACCAGCTGCGAACAACCGAGTGGGATCTGCAAGTGCGGCAGGCCGCGCGGATCGCGTATCGACGATTGCAGCTGCTCGCCGGCTCGCACTACGGCGTTTCGTGGATCAAGCAGTACCAGCCCACCGACAACGATCCGTCGACGCCGAATCCGAATCCCAATCCCAATCCGATCCTGCCGCTGGAGCTGCAAGGCCCGCGCGTCGTGCTTGGGCCCGGCGAACATCCGTTCCAGACGCGCTATTGCGTCGAGCGCGACGAGATGCGCATCGAACCGTCGATCTATCTCGACGCCTTGATGACCGACTTCCTGAACTGGGGCGGCAAGGTCGTGATTCGGAAGTTCGCGTCGCCGGCGGAGATCGCGACGCTCAGTGAGAACGTGATCGTCAACTGCACCGGCCTTGGCGCGAAAGAGATCTTCAAGGATCCGGAACTCGTACCCCTTAAGGGTCAGCTCGTCGTCCTGATCCCGCAGGCCGAGATCAATTACGGGACCAACGGCATCGGCCGGCAGCTGCCGCCGGACTCGGGATTCGTGCACATGATGCCGCGATCGGACGGCATCATCCTGGGCGGCACCTCGATTCGTGACAACTGGTCGCTCGATGTCGAGGAAAAAGAGCGGCAGCGGGTCGTCGATCTGCACATCGAGTTATTCAACTCGATGAGGAGCGCGCGCCGAACCTGAGCGAGCCTGCCTGGCCGAAGCGTCTTCGCGAAGGCTGGCATACGCCTTGCTCTGACGAGCGCGAAGGTGTTTGCCATGAACTTGATTACTGCCCCGGAATTGCGGAAACGCAACAAAGTTCGCTCTGCCTGGATCTCGTTTGCCGGCCGAATCGCCGCCCAAATCATCGGTGCGATTGCCACTGTGACGCTTGGAGTCGTCGTCCTCGGCGGGCGCCAGGCGCCCGCGGCGGCCGCGACCGCCGCCGAGCCGACTGTCCTCGTGGCGACACCGATTCGCACTCATGGGGAGACAGTCATCGTCATGCTGCCCGTTGGGAAGGACGGCCGCGTCGACCAGGCACTTGCACGGAATGTCGCGGAGTCGTTTGAAAAAACTAAGGCAACGGCCGGACGCCAAGATGCTGCGCCGCAAACGCCCATTGATCCGCCCGCTCCGCAATCAGCCGATCCGTCGGTCGATACGCGTGCGAGCCTTGAGTTTCCACGCGAATGAGCACCGGGCGCTCGCAGGCCTGCGCCGCCTGCAGCGCCGCGATGAACTTGAACGAGTGGCTCGGCACGACGCGATCGTCGTGATCGGCCGTCGTCACCAGCGTCGCCGGGTAGCACGTGCCGGCGCGCACGTTGTGCAGCGGCGAATACTTGATCAGGAACGCGAACTGTTTCGGATCGGATGACGATCCATACTCCGTCGCCCACAGCTTGCCGCCGGTGAACTGGTCGTAGCGGAGCATGTCCATGACGCCGACGGCGGGAAGGGCGACCGCGAATAGATCAGGGCGTTGTTCCATCACCGCGCCGACCAGCAACCCGCCGTTCGATCCGCCCATGATGCCGAGCCGATCGGGCGAGGTGAACTTCTGCTTCACCAGATGTTCGGCGACCGCGATGAAGTCGTCGAACACGTTCTGCTTCTTCTCGAGATAGCCGGCCTTGTGCCACGCCTCGCCGTATTCGGCGCCGCCGCGAATGTTCACCGACACGAACACGCCGCCCAGCTCGAGCCACGCCGGCACGTCCGATCGATAGAACGGCAGCACGCTGATCGAGAAGCCGCCGTATCCATACAGCACGATCGGATTACGTCCGTCCTGCTTCAATCCTTTCCGGCTGGTCATGAAGAAGGGCACGCGCGTGCCGTCTTTGGACGTGGCGACCATCGCGCGCGTCTCGAACAGCGACGGATCGATCGGCGGTTGCGGCGCTTCGAACGGGACGCGCGAACGTGAGGCGAGGTCGTATCGATAGACGGTTACCGGCGACAGCGGCGAGCTGAACGAGAACCACACGTCGTATGAATCGGCTCGCCCGTAGAGATCCGTAACCGCGCCGACGCCGGGCAGCGGAATTTCGCCTTCGCGCGCGCCGTCGAGGTTGAACACGTCAATGCGGCTCTGCACGTCGGCGAGCGAGTGGATCACGATGCGGCCGCCGGCCAGCGCCGCGTCCTCGATCGCGTGCGCCTGCTCGGGAACCACGACCTTCCACGCCGACGGATGCGGGTTCTCGAGATCGATCGCGATGATGCGGCGCTTCGCCGCGTCCTTGTCGGATCTCAGGTAGACGCGCGTGTGATAGTTGCCGATCGGCGTGTATTCGGCGTCGATGCTTTCGACGATCGGCTTGATCTCGGCGGTCACCTTCGGGCTGGCCGGATTGCCGAGATTGATGAAGTGCAGCTGGTTGTTGTTGTCGGCGCCTCGATACGTGCGAATGAAAACGTAGCGCCCGTCCTCGCTGACCGTCGCGTTGACGATCCACGACGGATGATCCTGCCGCTGATAAATCAGGATGTCGTCGGATTGCGGCGTGCCGACGACGTGGTAGTAGATCGCCTGGTGAGCGAGCGCCGCCTCGAGCACTTTCCCCGCCGGCGGCTCGGGATAGCGCGAGTAGAAGAAGCCGCGCGAATCGTGCGTCCACGCGATCTCCGAAAATCGTACCCACGCCACTGTGTCCACGAGATCGGCGCCGCTGGCGACGTTGCGGATGCGCAGCGTCTCCCAATCGGCGCCGCCTTCGGCGATGCCGTAGACGATCAGCCTTGCATCAGGAGAAGGAGCGTATTGCGCGAGCGAGACCGATCCGTCAGGCGACAGCAGGTTCGGATCGATCACCATCGACGGCGGATCGAACAATCCGGTCCGCACATAGATCGGTGATTGCCGCTGCAGGCCGGTGTTGCGCGCGTAGAACAGCCGGCCGTTCTCGACGACCGGCAGGCTGGTGCGGGCGTAGTCCCACAGCTCGGTCAGCCGGTTTTTCAAATGTTCGCGGAGCGGCAGCCTTTCGAGATGCGCGAAGGTGGCCGCGTTCTGCGCGCCCACCCAGGCAGCAACTTCAGGCGAATCGAGATCCTCCAGCCAGCGATACGGATCGGCAACGCTGATTGACCCGTATTGGTCGACGACCTCGCCCTGGCGAGTCTCCGGATAACGCACGCGTTACTTGGCGCGCGCGAGATCGACGACGGCGTCCCAGTTGAAGCGCACGAATCGATAGAGCTCGCTCTCGAGAATGCGCTCCTGATCGCTGTGCGCGCCGAAGCCCTTCGGGCCGTCCTCGCTGTCGGTCGCGGGGCCGATGCCGTAGCACTGCATGCCCTTGCGGCGCAGGAACGCCATGTCGGTCGCGCCCGTGCTCATCGTCGGCAGCGTCACCGCCTTGTAGTGCTTGGTGATGTTGGACTCGAGCGCCTTGAACGCGTCGGAATCGAGCTTCGCCGTCGGCGTCGACGGGCGCGTATCGCGCGCGCCGTAGCTGACTTCGACCTGCGGATCGTTTACGACCTGCTTCACCAGCTCCAGGAACTTCGCCGGATCCTCATCGGGCGCGAGGCGCGTGTCGATTGTCGCGGTGCCTTCCGACGGAATGACGTTCGTGCGATAGCCGCCGCCGATGATCGTCGGCGACAGCGACGTCCGCAGCATCGACCAGTGGCGCGGCTCGTTCTTGCGCATGTAGTCGTTCGCGGGGCCCGACACTTTCGGATCCGGGCTCAGCAGCGCCTGGTAGCGCTTCGCTTCTTCCGGCGACGACACCGAGGCGAGGCGCTTGAAATAGGCCGCGGTCGTTTCGTTGATGCGCATCGGCGGCGTCCACGCGGCGATCTTGCCGACCGCTTCGCCGAGGTGCGCGAGCGCGTTGTCTTCGAGCGGCACCGAGCCGTGGCCGGCGACACCGCGCGACGTGACCGTAATCGCACGCGGGATCTTCTCGACGGTCTGGATCGACGCGAACTTCACCACGCCGCCGGTGCGCGTGACGCTGCCGCCTTCGGCGTAGCAGAACTCGGCGTCGATGGCGTCGTAGTGCTCGTTGGCCATGAACTGGATGCCGAGGCTCGACGTTCCTTCCTCGCCGGCTTCGAAGAGCGCGATCACATCGCGCTCGAGCGCGACGTTCATGCGCTTCAGGCTCAGCATCGTCATCAGCGTCGCGATGACGTTGTCCTTGTCGTCAACGGTGCCGCGGCCGTAGATGTAGCCGCCTTCGCGATCGGCGGAGAACGGCGGGTGCGACCACTTCTTCTCATCGACGTTGACCGTGTCGGTATGTCCCATCAGCAACAGCGGCCGTTTCGCGCCATTGCCCTTGATCCGCGCGACGAGATTGGGCCGATTGGGATCCTTGAGGACGAAGGTTTGCGTCGGAATGCCCTCGGCTTCGAGCACCTGCCGGAGATAGTCGACGACGGGCTTCTCACCGCCCGGCGGATCGGTGCTGTTCATCTTGATGATGGCCTGAAAGTGCTCGAGGGACTCGGCGTCGATGGCCGGCCAGTTCGGTTGTTGTCCCTGCGCGAGGAGGGACGTCGACAGCATCGCAGCAATCAAAAGCGTCTTTCGCATAGCCGGTAAATCTACCTCACTACGCCTCGTCTGGCGCGGACTGTGTAGGCCTTGTTCGTGACCCTGACGCGAATCGTGTGATACCTGCCATCGCCGCGCGCTGCGGGCGTGTAGCCAATCACGTATTGATGATTCAGCTCCTCGGCGATCCGCTCGGTGGCGGGCCCGAGCTCCTCGGTGCTGTGGATGATCTCGGTGTAGCCGCCGCCCTGGCTGGTCAGCTCCTGCAGCGCGAACGGATTGATGCGCGTCGAGTTCCGCGCGTCGATGGTGTCGATGCCGATCGCATACAGGAACACGTCGCTGCGCACCAGCTTCTGCTTCAGCTCCGTCGTCGAGATGTCGCTCGCCGTGTCG
The DNA here is from genome assembly GCA_019752015.1 of Cyanobacteriota bacterium. Classification (GTDB taxonomy): domain Bacteria; phylum Acidobacteriota; class Vicinamibacteria; order Vicinamibacterales; family UBA2999; genus 12-FULL-67-14b. Next base: position 63,083 of record JAIEMQ010000005.1, read on the forward strand.
CGGCCGTCGGACACCACCAGCAGCGCCGCGCGCGGATGCTGGCGCGATTCGAACAACGGCAACGCCGCATCGATCGCGTCGAACATCGCCGTCCCGCCGGTCGGCCGGATCGCCTCGAGCTTGGCGCGCATGCCGGCGCGCTCCGTCGTCCACTGCGCGAGCATGCGCGTCTCGTGATTGAAGCCCAGCAGCGACGCCTCGTCTTCGACCGCGAGGAGCTTGTCCAGAAAATGCGCCAGCGCGCCGCGCGCGTCGGCAATGCGCTGGCCGCGCATGCTGTCGCTGATGTCGAGCGACAACGACAGGCTGACCGGCACGCGCTCCCTGGTGAACTGCGTGATCGGCTGCGCCACGCCGTCTTCTTCGATGATGAAATCGGCTTGCTCGAGGTTGGTGACGAGGCGTCCGTCAACATCGCGTACGGTGACGGCGGTCGTGACGAGCTCGGATGCCGCGCGGAAGGGAGCCTGTTGGCGCGCGTCAACCTTCTGACCTTCGACACGCTCGTCGAGGACCACAACCGACAACGCCGCGACGAGAAGAACGCTACTTCGCAAAGTTGTAAAGTGCGCTTCGCGTCCGGATAAAGAGCTCGCCGTCGGCGGGCACCGGCGTGGCGAACACTTCATCGTCGAGCGTGTTGACCTGCAGCGCTTCCCAGTCGCCCTTCGCGCTGATCACCGACACGGTGCCGTCCTGGCTGACCAGCCAGATCTTTCCATCGGCGCCGATCGGCGACGCGAAGTACTTGTCGATCGCGCCCTTCAGGCGTCCCTGCTTGATGACGTTGCCGGTGGCGGGATCGAACGAGATCAGAATCCCGCTGTCGTTCACCATGTAGAGCACGCCTTGATAGAGCACCGTCGAGGGGACCTGCGGTACGGGCCGCAGGTATTTCCACTTCAGCGCGGTCGCGGTCATGTCGCCTGAGCCGCCGAGCTTGATCGCCATCAAGCCGTTTTCGGCGGCGAGCATCGCGCGGAAGATCTCCCAGTCCTTCGCATCGAGCAGGCCGTCGCGATTGCCGTCGAACGCATCGAAGCCCGCTTCCGGCTTCAGCATGCGCTCCATGCGATCAGCCGGGGTGTGCGCGATCATTTCTTCGCGGCTGATCAATCCGTCCTTGTTCGGATCGAGCCGCGTGAGTCCGGTCTTGAAGTCGACCGTTGGAATCTGCGTGCCGGCCTGGTTCTGTCCGAAGCCCCAGCCGTTGATGTAGAGCGTGTCATCGTCGATGCTCGCGACCGATTTCATTTCGCACGCGAGGCCGCGCACGTACCACAGCTGCTTGCCGTTCTCGAGCGAGTAGGCCGTGAGCTGGAACGATTCGGGGATCAGGATCTGCGCCGGTCCGCCGCTCTTCGGACGCCAGATCGTCGGCGTCGAGTAGCCGGAGATCACGTGCGGCCGCGGCACGCGCCATCGCTCGCGGCCGGTGCGCGCATCGACGGCGAGCAAGTACGCCGTCAGATCCTGATCGACCGGAAGAATCAGCAGGCCGTCTTCGAGAATCGGTGACGCGCCGAAGCCGTAGAACATCGTGAACGGCCCGAGCGGCATGCGCCAGCGCTCCTTACCGTCGGCGGTGTAACTAATCAGCCCGTATTCCTGGAAGAAGAAATAGACGTTGGTGCCGTCGGTCACCGGACTCGGTGATGCCGGTCCGTTCACGAGCTCGAGACGGCCTTTGTTCCGCCGCTCGATCACACGCCGCCACAATTCCTTGCCGGTCTTGCGATCGAGTCCAAGCACGAACAGCTTGTAGTTGTCCTTCTCCGGCGAGTGCGCCGTAAGAAAGATGTGCGTGTTGGTGAAGACCGGCGAGGAGTGCCCGGGCGGAAGCGCGGTCTTCCACTTGACGCTCTTCTCGGGGCCAAACTCAACCGGAAGGTTGGTCGCGCTCGAAACACCGGTGCCGTTAGGGCCGCGAAACCGCGACCAATTTTCTGCAGCCTGTAACCCAATCCCAAGCACGGCGACGCAAAGGATGGTGATCGCTAGACCCAATGTCCGCATGCGTTAATCCTTACAACATGGCCGAGTTGTTGCAATAGCAGATGTCGGAGGAAGTATGTCGAATCTCGCAATCTTCGTCATCGGATTCATCATCCTGATCGCCGGTCTCGCCTATGGCGCCAGCATGGCCGGCGTCAGCGCGCAGTGGATCGGCGTCGGCGTGGCGGTGCTGGCCGGCATCGGGCTCGTGATGGGCGTTACCAAAACGCGAACCAAAGAGCTCCCGCACTAGGGGCGCGGTTGGTGCTTTGCACCAACGACGCCCCGCCCGGTTGGTGCTTTGCACCAATGACGCCCCGTTCGGTGCAGAATGGCCCGCATGGCAATCACCCTCACGGTCAACGGGCAGGCCCGTTCGCTCGACGTCGAGCCGGACACGCCTTTGCTCTGGGCGATCCGCGACACGCTGGGCCTGACCGGCACCAAGTTCGGGTGTGGCGTCGCCGCCTGCGGCGCCTGCACGGTGCACATCAACGGCAAGGCCGAGCGCTCGTGCTCGATCCCCGTGTCGGCGATCGGCGGCGCATCCATCATCACGATTGAAGGCCTCGCCGCCGGCGGCAAGCTCAACGCCGTGCAACAGGCGTGGCTCGATCAGCAAGTGCCGCAGTGCGGCTATTGCCAGTCCGGCATGATCATGGCGGTCTCGGCGCTGCTTGCTGAGAAGCCGCACGCCACCGACGCCGAAGTCGATCACGCCATCACCAACATCTGCCGCTGCGGCACCTTCGCGCGGATCAGGAAGGCGATTCAAACGCTCGCCGCCGATCAGGGAGGAGGTGCGTAATGGGCAAGTGGACGCGACGCGCCTTCATTGGCGCCGGCGTACTGGTCGGCGGCGGATTGGTGATCGGCGTCACCGGCGCGGCGCTGGCGCCCGTGCGCCACGGTCTTCGCGATGAAGACGCAGAGAACATCGGACAGCTCACGACGTGGATCCTGATCACGCCTGACAACGCCGTGACGGTGCTGATCCCGCATTGTGAGATGGGACAGGGCGCGCAGACCGCGCTGGCGATGATGGCGGCGGAAGAAATGGACGCCGACTGGGCGAACGTGCGCGTGAAGGAGGCGCCGGCGACGGATGAATATGCGAACGCGTACATCGTTCGCGCGTTCGTCAACGATGTGCCCGGTCCCTTCGAGCGCGGTTTCGATTACGGCACGTATCGTCTCGCGCGATGGTTTGGCCTCCAGGTCACCGGCGGATCGATGTCGGTGCGCGGCACCGGTCATCACGGCATGCGAGTGGCGGGCGCCGCCGCGCGCGAGATGCTCGTTGCCGCCGCGGCGAAGACATTCGGCGTCAGTGCCGGCGAGTGCACCGTCGCGAATTCACGCGTCACGCATGCGGCGTCGAATCGTTCGGCGACCTTCGGCGAGCTCGCGAAAGCGGCGACGCAGGAATCGGTGCCGACGCATCCGGCGCTGAAGGATCCGAAGAGCTACACGCTTCGCCGTAAACCGCAGCAGCGGATCGATCTTCGATCGAAGGTCGACGGCAGCGCGATCTACGGCATCGATTACACGATGCCGGGCCTGCTGCACGCGGCGGTGGAGATCGCTCCGGTGATCGGCGGCAAGCTCGTCTCCGTCGATACGTCGGCGGCGGAAAAAATGCCCGGCGTGAAGAAGGTCGTTCAGCTCGAAGAAGCCGTCGCGGTGGTAGCGGACAGCTACTGGCGCGCGCGCACCGCGCTCGCCTCGCTCAAGCCGCAGTTCGATGACGCGGGTCACGGTGCGGTGTCGAGCGCGAGCATTGCCGAGGCGTTCGATAAGGCGATCGGCGCGGCGCCCGAGATGCCCGCGGCTGCAACTGTGATCAAGGCCGATTACACCGTTCCGTTCCTGCCGCACGCGACGATGGAGCCGATGGCGTGTACGGCGAGAGTGAATGGCGATCGCGCGGAGATCTGGGCGGGCACGCAGGATCCGCTGAACGCGCGCAAGACCGCGGCCGATGCGCTCGGCATCAGCCCCGAGAACGTGCAGTACACGAACCTCGCGCTCGGCGGGGGCTTCGGCAGAAAGCTGCCCGGCAATCTCGACTTCGTCGGCATGAGCGCGCGCATTGCGAAGGCGGCGTCGCCGGCGCCGGTGAAGATGATCTGGAGCCGCGAGACCGACATGCAGCACGGTTATTACCGTCCCGCGGGCATGTCGCGATTTGCCGGCGCGCTCGATGCGTCGGGCAGGCCGGTCGCGATCACGTCGTTGTACGCCGGCGGCGGCGACGGCGAATCGACGTTCATGCCGTATGCCATCGACGACATGAAACACAGTGCGCGCGATGCAAAGCATCCGGTTCGCACCGGACCATGGCGATCGGTGCTCAACTCGCAGCACGGTTTCTTCAAGGAGTCGTTCATCGACGAAATGGCGCACGCGGCCAAGAAGGATCCGTTTGCGTTCCGGCGCGATCTGATGACCGATCAACCGCGCTTCAAGGCGGTGCTCGAGCGGCTGGCGGCGATGGCGAACTGGGGCAGCCCGCTGCCGCCACGCGAGGGACGCGGCATTGCGATCTGCGAATCGTTCGGCTCGATCGTCGGCGAGATCGCGCACGTGTCGGTGTCTCCTGAGGGCGTGCTCAAGGTGAAAGAAGTGTGTGCCGTCGCCGACTGTGGCGATGTGGTGAATACCGACACCGCGGCGGCGCAGCTCGAAGGCGGCGTGATGTTCGGGTTGTCGGCCGCGCTGCTCGGCGCCGTCACGATCAAGGACGGCAAGGTCGAGCAGACCAACTTCTACGACTTCCGGACGATGATTCTCAGGGATGCGCCGACGGTGCGCGTCGATTTCGTGATCTCCGGCGCGCATCCGGGCGGCCTCGGCGAGCCGGGCGTGCCGCCGATTGCCGCCGCGGTCACGAACGCGATTTTTGCCGCGACCGGCATTCGAGTGCGTGAGCTGCCGATCAAGAACGCGAAGCTGGCGGCGACGACCTAGCGCCGGATGAGCCTCGCCGAAGCGATCGCCAGATCGATCACGTGCTGGCTGGCGTTGACCGCGATCGCCGCCTATGCGATCGACGCCGCGGGCTTCGGCGTGCGTCCGTGGGCGTCCGTTGGGGTTGCGCTCCTGCTCACTCGCGGCGCCGCGATCCGCCGGCCGCGTCCAGTTGGCCCACAAGCCGCCGATCTCTATGCGTGGCTTGGCATCGTGGTGTTCCTGATCGCGATGTTCCTGCGGATGTCCTGGCCCTCGCTCGTGCCGCCAAGCCGCGGTCCCGATCTCACGCATCACCTGCTGCTCGTCGATTACATCGAGCAGAGTGGTCACCTCGTCCACGATCGAGCGCTCGACGGATCGATGGGCGAGATGGCGCACTACACGCCGGCGTCGCACTTGCTCGCGGTGATCGCCGGCGCGGTGTTTGGCGCCGACGGGTTGCGCGCGTTTTTCCCGCTCACCGCTGTCTGCGCTGCGCTCACCGCCGGATGGACCTTCCTGATCGCTCGCCGCGCCGGCATCCTGCTGCCGTACGCCATCGTTTCCGTCTCGCTGTTGTTTTTCGCCGCGCAGTATTTCTTCGGCGCCTTCACGCACGACGGCTTCCTCTCGCAAACGGTGTCGACGCTGTTCGCGGTCGCCACGTGGTGGGCGATCGCCGAGTGGGACGATCGACCGACGATCGAAGGCGCGATTGTCATCGCCGTATTCGTAGTTGCGACATTTCTGTCGTGGCCAATCTGGATCGGACCGCCCCTGGTCGTGTTCCTTGCGGTGCTGATGAAGGCGGAGCTGCCGCATCGCGATCGCGCGACCGAGCTCGCGATCGTGCTCGTGCCGCTGCTGGCGATCTTCCTCCTGCATTCCTGGAACCGCTGGGGCTGGCTGGCGATCGTGCGCACCAGCGGCGCCGTGCTGCATCCCTCGCTCGACAGTCTCGGCTGGTTCATGCCGCTGCTCGCGATGGCCGGCCTGGTGCTGGCCGGACCCGATCGCCACGCTCGCGTCACGATCGTGATGCTCACCGTGATCGTGCTGCAGGGGATCACGCTGCTGACGATCGCCAAGGCGAACGGCGCCGACACGCCGTATATGGCGTTCAAGATGGTGTATCTCGCCATCTATCCGCTGGCCGTTCTCGCGGCGTATGCCATTGCGAGGAGCATGCCTCGAAGCGCGCAGGAACCGCTCGGATGGCTCCTTGCCGCGGTCTTCCTTCTCGGCGCCGTGCGGCCGGCACTGGCGGCACCGCGCGAGATTCCAGTGGTCGACCTCGATCTGCAGGCGGCAGGGCAGTGGCTGCGCGCCAACGGTGGCGCGACGTGCGCCGACTATCTGGTTGCCGATGCGGAAGCGGCGTACTGGCTGCACCTCGCGGTGCTCGGCAATCCACGATCCGGTCCACGGATGGCAGAGCTCGATCGCTATGATGCGCGGGCGGCGATCGCGCCGTGGATCACAGCCGAAGGACGCACCTACGCGATCGCTGATCTCCGTCTACTGCCCGACGAGGTCAGAAGCCGTGTGCAGATCGTGAAAGAAGTGGGTCACGGCGCGGTGATCCGGAGACAGGGTGCTACAATGAAGGGTTGTGATTAGCGTTGAAAATGTCTCCATGCGCTTCGGCTCGAAACTGCTGTTCGACGAAGTAACGACCAGCTTCCTCGCCGGCCGCCGCTATGGATTGACCGGACCAAACGGCTCGGGCAAGTCCACGTTCATGAAGCTGCTCACCGGCGAGCAGCCGCCGCAGAAGGGCGACGTCACGCGCCCGAAGAAGCTCGGCGTCCTCAGGCAGGATCAGTTCGCCTTCGACAGGTTCCGCGTCATCGACACCGTCATCATGGGCCACCCTCGCCTCTGGGCGGCGCTCGAAGAGCGCGACTTCCTCTACGCGAAGCCCGAGATGACCGATGCCGACGGCATGCGCCTCGGCGAGCTCGAAGGGATTGTCGGCGAAGAGGACGGCTACGAGGCGGAGAGCAACGCCGCGATCCTGCTCCAGGGTCTCGACATTCCGGACGAGCTTCACCATCGTTTGATGGGCGAGATCCAGGGCGGCCAGAAGGTCCGCGTGCTGCTGGCGCAGGCGCTGTTCGGCAATCCGCAGGCGCTGCTGCTCGACGAGCCGACCAACCACCTCGACCTCGACTCGATTCACTGGCTCGAGGATTTCCTGATCCGTTACGAGGGCACGCTGATCGTGATCTCGCACGATCGCCATTTCCTCAACGCGGTGTGCACGCACACCGCCGACATCGACTACCAGACCATCATCACCTACAGCGGCGGCTACGACGAGATGGTGGTCGCCAAGACACAGATCCGCTCGCGTCTCGAAGCGCAGAACGAACAGCGCGACAAGAAGATCGCGCAGCTGAACGACTTCATCGCGCGGTTCTCGGCCGGCACTCGATCGAGCCAGGTCCAGTCGCGCCGCAAGGAAGTCGAGCGGCTGCAGACCACGGACCTCGCTCGCTCGAACATCCAGCGCCCGTACATCAAGTTCGCGATGAATCGCCCGTCGGGCCGCACCGCGCTCGAGTTCGAGAACCTGTCGAAGGCGTTCGGCGGTCACCAGGTCTTCAAGAACTTTTCGGGGATCATCAACCGCGGCGAGAAGATCGTGCTGGTCGGCCGCAACGGCGCCGGCAAGACGACGATGCTGAAGGCGTTGTTGTCGGATGCGCCGGACCTGCCCGCATCACCCGGCGATCTCGATACCGGCAAGATGCGCTGGGGCCACGAGGTCTCGATCGGCTACTTTCCGCAGGATCACACCGGGCTGATCAAGAAGGGCATGACCGCCGTCGACTGGCTGCACCAGTTCGATCCGGATGCATCGCGCCAGGACATTCATGGCCTGCTCGGCCAGATGCTGTTCAGCGGCGAAGAAGGCTTGAAGCCGACCGATGCGCTGTCAGGCGGTGAGACGGCGCGGCTGTTGTTCTGCCGCATCATGCTGCAGAAGCCGAACGTCCTGATCCTCGACGAGCCGACCAATCACCTCGATCTCGAGGCGATCAACGCGCTGAACATCGCGCTGCAGAAGTTCGACGGCACCGTGCTGCTCGTGACGCACGACCAGGATCTGCTCGAGGAAGTCGGGACGCGCGTGTGGCACTTCGATCACGGGAAGATCGAAGACTTCAAGGACGCCTACGAGGAGTACGAGGCCTCGCTCACGGCTTAGGCTTCAGGCACGCCACTTCAATCCGGCGATTCACGGCGCGGCCGAGATCGCTGTCGTTATCAGCGATCGGCCGCGTTTTACCGTACCCCTTCGATGTCACTTTCGCGGCCGGCACGCCGTGCGCCACCAGCCACGACGCGACAATCTTCGCGCGGCCGGCCGACAGCGTCTGACGCGACGCGACTCCCGCTTCACCGATGTTGTCGGCGTGTCCCTGGATTTCCACCGCCGGCGCGTGTTTCGCCTTCAGCAGGTCTGCGAGCTTTTCGAGCGTCGGCTCCGACTCGTATTCGCGCAGCGTCGGCCGATCGAGATCGAAGTGCAGGCTGGGAATCCGCACGCGGCAGTCGCGCGCCAGCGCGCCCTTCCAGTCTTCGGCGCCGACATCGGCGACGTTGATCTCATACGGCCCATCCGGCTCCATCGTGACGCGCGCGTAGATGTTGCGGCCGTTGCTCATGTAATGCGCCGATACCGTCACGGTCTCGGGCTGCATGCGCTGTTCGTCGAGCTTCGTCACGTCGATCAGCTTCCAGCCGGCCGCGAATAAGGCGTCGCGATAGCTCGCGACGAAACGCTGCGAGCTGATTGCGCTCGTGCGCGCGTAGATCTTCCTGGTGTACGACGTCCCCGCCAGCACCGCTTCGTCGTCTGCGGTCGCGGACTTGAGCTCCAGCGCGCCGTCGACACGCACGGTCTCCGTCAAGCGCGCGCCCGGCGGCGGCGGGAGAAACGGGAAGTCCTGGGTGTTGCCGACGACTTCCGGCAGCGCCGCCGGTTGCGGAAACGAGACCGGTTGCCGCTGAGCGGCGACCAAGGCAATCGCGAAGGCGATTGCGAACGACTTCATATCTCGATCCTAACAGCGGTCCGCCTAAAGGCGGACCCTCACAGGATCCTCCTGAACGTACTTGTGAGGGTCCGGCTTTAGCCGGACCGTTCGATGACGATCGACCCAGTATGCCCAGATCACGAACAGCCACGACAAATGTCCGGCCGCCGCGATCGCGTTCGCGTTCGGCGGCGGCGGCCCGTAGAGCGCCGCGAAATAGCTGGCCACGACCGTGACGATCAATGCGTAGAGAGCGATACGGCCAATCCGATCGCGGGCGCGCGTCGCGCTCATCTACAGCGTGGTGCCGAAAATGAACATCACCGATTCGATGGCGAGCGTCGTCCCCGGATAATTCCACAATCCGAATCCGATCCGCCGCGAGCCGGTGAGCGTGATCGGCATGTCGGGCCGGATAGTTGATGAAGTTCAGCGGCGTCACCACCGTGTTGCCCGGATCGATTTCGACGCGCTCGTAGCCGAGCACCAGCAGCGTCGGCCACAGCAGGTCGGCGAACTGGCAGGCGACAAACAGCGTGCCGAGCGACATCATCGGCGCCACCTTCTTGGCGCTGAAGGCGAGCGCGTAATGGCCGATGAACATGGCCTACCGCGCGGGCGGCGCGTGCTCGAGCATCAGGCCCACTGCGGTCGCGCGCTTGAAACCTTTCCAGTAGGTGTGCGCCGGCAGCGGCTTGCCGTCGCGATCGACGGACCACACCGCATCCTTGCCGCTCGGCACGACGTCGAGATACGCCTGCTTGTCGTGTTCGCCCTTGAGATGGACGCTGAAAAACGCGGTCGCGAAGTGATTGAAGATGTTGTTCATGCGCACGTTGTCCCAGACCGCGTCCGCATAATGCGTGAACGGATAGCCGCGCTGCGCCTCCGAGTACGCGTAGGTCTCGGCCGGCGCCGGAATCGGCGCGGCGGCGTTGTGATTGGCGTTGATGAAGGTCAGCAGATATCGATCCGCGTTCACCGCGCCCTGGTAGATCGCGCGCGTCCCCTTTTCGTATCCCGACGTCTCGTCGTTGCTGCCGGCCACGAACATCACCGGGGTGCGAATGCCTTTCAATCCTTCAGCGTCCCAGAATCCGCCCTGCATGCCCCACGGCCCGATCGCGATTGCGGCCTTGATCCGCGGATCGCGCGCCTGCTGATACGCCGCATTGCTCGCGCCGCGCTCGCTCAGCATCTTGTTGGGCGGCGCGTTGGAAAACGCCGCGCTCGCAGTGCTGTAGCCCCCGCCAATGACGTTGACGACGCCGTAGCCGCCCATCGAGTAACCGATGATTCCGCTGCGCGACGCATCGACGAGGCCGGCGAGAAAGCTGCCCGAGCCGGTCTTGCTGAGGCGATCGATCTCGCTGACGACGAACAACTGATCGAATGGACGGTTATAGAGCGTGCTGCCGAACGATTTCTGATCGTCGTAGGTGCTGTCCTTGTGATCGATCGAGACGGCGACGAAGCCCTTGCTCGCGAGGTTCTCGCCGATGTGCGACATCAGGAAGCGGTTGCCCGGATAACCATGGGAAATGATCACCAGCGGATATGGCGCGGAAGTGACAGAGCCCGGCGACCCCGAGGCAGCGAGGACGCGGGCATCTCGAACGGCCTTGCCGTAGAGCGTTGCCATCACCGCCGGATCGCGCGTGATGACGCGATACTCGCCGCCGGGTTTCTGGCCGGGCGCGAGCGACGCGGGATACCAGACTTCGAGCGTCAGCGTTCGATCGGAGCGGACCAGCGGACCGCCCTCCTTGATGTTGAGGATGTCGGGACGGTTCTTGTCGGTGACCGTAATCGTCCGCACGCCGACGTCGTTCGCTCCGAATGCCGCCAGCTCCGGCGCGGCCGGCGTGACGACGTCGATGCGATTTCCGCCTTCGCCAGGCTTCGGCGCGACAGGCTGCTGTGCGGTGAGAACGATCGCCGCACCGGCGGCGATCAGGACGGTCAGGGCTCGGCGCATGAGGCCCGGATTATGGCATCTTCAAGTGCACGCGCGCGACATCGTGCATGTAGCCGCCGACTCTGGCGAAGCGATCTTCGGCGGCGATTTCGATCTGCGCGCGGCCGGCTGCACGGTCACCGGTCGCTTCGAGATACAGGCCGATATAGAGGCGCGCGAAGAACTGCGCGGACGGATCCGGGCCCGCGGCCTTCATCACCTGCGCCTGCGTCAATTCGCCTTTGAACATCCGATACACCTCGCGCATCGGCACGCGCGCATCGGGACCGACCGGCAGAATCTGCCGGCGCGCCGCCTCGGGCGATTCCGCGCGAGCGACGCAGAGAAAATGCCACGCCGCGTTTTCCACGTCGTCTGGATTCACGGTGCGATGCGAGATGAACATGTCGCGGCATTCGCGGAACTTGCCCGCGTAGTACTGCGCGATGCCGCGCTGCCAGAGAAACGGCGCTTCCGCCGGCCACAGCAGCGCGACTCGATCGAATCCCGCCAATGATTGCTCGACGCGTCCGGCGCGAAAGTCCGCCATCGCGCGATCCATGATCGCGGGCGCGCGTTGCGCCGAAATCAACAGCGTCGCAAGCAGCAGCCTCATGAAGGGCTACTTCTTCTCAAACCGCAAGTCCCAGACGCGATCCTGATTGATGCTCAAGCCGGAGATCGCTCCCGAGGCGTTGCGCATGAATGTCACCGTGCCGATCGAGCCACGAAACTTGTCGGGGCCGATCGCGGTCATCTTGATCACCGTGTCGGGACGCCGCTTCAGCACCAGCGCGCCTTGATCGACGGCGGCGGTGAGCACGGTCTCGGCCTCTTCGCTCCAGTAATTGCCGCTGAGCGCGTTCAGCTGATCCGCGGAGGGCGGCGGATTCAACGGGGCAGGCGGTGTCGCGGCCGGCGCCGCCGGCGGCGCAGGCTTGAGCCGCGGGCCGAGGAATACATCGGACACGCGATTCGCCGTTCTCGTGGCGTCGCCATTCGAACCGTTGCACAGCACCGCGACCGAAATCATCGCGCCGGGAAAGCGGTTGACGTGCGCGCGATAACCGGCGGTCGAGCCGCTGTGATACACGTTCCGCAGCCCGCGGTAGTCGTTGATGAAAAAGCCAAGACCGTATTCGAGCGGTCTGCCGTCGTTGAACTGGCCGACCGTGGTCATCTCGCCGATCAGTTTCGCATTGCCAACCTTCGGGCTCACCAGGTTGGTGTTCCACGTCAGCAGGTCCCGCACCGTGGTGAGCAGCCCGCCGTTGCCGTGGACGTTTTCAAACGGCATCTCGATGCGGTACTCGCCGTTCGTCTCGGTATAGGCAATCGCGCGTCCCTTGACGATGCGCGTGTGATCGTCGCGCCACGACGTCCGCGTCATGCCGAGCGGCTGGAAAATGCGCTGCTTCGAGAACTCGGCGAACGACATCCCGCTGACGCGCGCCACGATGACCGCGGCGAGATTGAAACCGGTATTGCTGTACGACCAGTTCGTGCCCGGATCGAAGTTCAACGATTTCTGGCGCGACACGATGTCGAGCACATGCGCATGCGTGTACTCTCGCGTCGTCCGCGGCCAGCCGGCAATGCTTGCCACGCTGCCCCAGTCGCGCAGACCGCTGGTGTGCGACAGCATGTGTCGGATGGTGAGCGGCTTGCCGTAATCTGGCAGCTCCGGAATGTATTTGCTGACTGGATCGTCGAGCGACAGCTTTCCTTCGCTCGCGAGCAGCTGCACCGCCATCGCGGTGAATTGTTTGGAGACGGATCCCGCTTCGAAGATCGTGTCCGGCGTGTTGCGCACGTCGTGTTCGAGGTCGGCCATGCCGTAGGCCCTGAACAACACCGGCCGCGGGCCGGCCGACACGCCGACGGCACAGCCCGGCGTCGCCGTGGTCCATTTGGAGAAAATCCGATCGACCATCGGCGCCGGATCGACGACGACGTCCTGCTGTTGCGCGGGCGCGATCGGCTGGACGAGCACGACGAAAGCGGCAATCAGCAGCGTTCGCTTCATGCGCGCATGCTACATCAGTTGGTTAGCCGCCGTGGTATCCCGGGGCTTCGCGCTCCAGCTTCCGCACCAGGCGACGGACGGCCTGCGGCTCGTTCGCCACCTGCCACGTCACCGGCGTCTTCTCGTTGCCAATCAGCATCGCGACGAACAGATCCTTCTTGTGTGCATCGATACCCACGTACGTAGTAACGTTCTTCATGACCGGCTCCCTTCGATGCGGCTCTGGCGCCCTCGGGCGCTAACCCGCGAACCTGGTGGCTCAAACCACCGTGTTGAGTGCTGCGAGGCACGACAACGTTACGATGGAGAGCCGGTCATTCCATATTGTCTGGAATAATGGACACGCTTTCATGATTTGGCTGTTCCTTGTCGCTCTCGTCAATGCGCTTGCGGGAGCGCCAGGCCCGCAAAGTCCCGCGCCGGTCGTGCAATCGGTCCACATCGAGGTGCCGTTCGCGCCGGTGGTCTTTACCCAGGAGCACCGCACGCAGCTGGTCTACGAACTGCACATCACCAACTTCCAGCGGACCGACGTGACGGTGACGGCGGTTACTGTCGAAGCGCCGAACACAGTGCTCGGCCAGTTTACGGATGCCGATCTTCGCCAGCGCATGGTCCGGCCCGGCCTGCGGAACGATCACGCGACGCCACAGGTGATTGGTCCGGGCATGCGCGCTGTCGTCAACGTGTGGCTGCAGACGATGGAGCCGTTTGGCCCTGAATCGGTGACGAACATTGTTGACGTCGAACTCGCCTCGGCCCGCGCGCAGGTGCGCAACACAATTCCTGTTCGGCAGGTGTATCGACCGGCCACGGTGCTCGATGCGCCGCTCGGCGCCGGCCAGTGGGTGGCGATTTACGATCCGTTGCTCAAAGGCGGACATCGCACCGCCATCTACACGTTGGACGGCCGCGCCCGCATTCCCGGACGGTTCGCGATCGATTTCATTCGCATGCCGTCCGGGGGCGCCTATGCGCGGACGCCCGAGGCCGGAGACTGGAACGGCCGCGGCGCCGACGTGCTCGCGGTCGCCGACGGCACGATTGCCGCCGCCGTCGACGGCGAGCCCGACAATCCGCTGTCGCCGGTCCCGGCGGACAAGGCGAGCGGCAACTACATCACCATTGACATGGGCGCCGGTCAGTTCGCCTTCTACGAGCACTTGCTGCGAGGCAGCGTCCGCGTCAAAGCGGGCCAGGCCGTCAGGCGCGGTGACGTGATCGCGCAGGTCGGATCGAGCGGCAGTTCCTCGATCGGGCCGCACCTGCACCTCCATGTCGCCGACGCCAATTCCGTCCTGGGCGCAGAGGGCACGCCGTTCGTATTCCGCCGCTATACGGGTTTCGGCGGCTTCAGTTCGATCGACGCGCTCATGAAGGGCGAACAATGGCAACCAGGCACTTCGGCGTCGGTCAGATTCAACGCCCGACCTGGCCCGAACACCGTCATCAGTTTTCGGTAGGATTCCCGCGTGCGGGTCGGCACTAAACCCGCCTCCCGTAACTGCTTCCAGCTGAACAAGTTAGCTGCACAGGTTGATGATTTCCTGTCTACTTTGCGCCATAAAGTTGGGGCGTCGTTGGTGCGAAGCACCAACCGGGCGGGGCGTCGTTGGTGCGAAGCACCAACCGCGCCCCCTGGCATCTTACAGGCGGAAGAGGCGGTTGAATTTGATGACCCAGGCGCGGTTGCGGAGGGCGGTCGCGTCGTGGCGATCGAACAGCTCGGTGTTGAAGTCGTCGGTGTAGACGACAAACAGCTCGCTCCCGGGACGGTACTCCCAGCGGAAGCGGACGTTACTGCCGAACGAGGTGCCGGCGCTGTTGTATTGCACGATGCCGCTGACGAACATGCGCGGCGTGATCGTGTAGGTCGCCCGCGTGCGCGCGACTTTGGCGGTAAACGAGCCCTGCACGAGATCGACCCAGTTGATCGAGAAGCTCGGCTCGAGCGACATCTGCGGCGTGACCTGCACGCGCGCCGCGTTCACCGACACCGTCCGGCGATCGCCGTTGTAGAACCTGCCGAGCTCGAGCACGACTTCGCCGGACGCGCGCCGCTGTTGACCGGCGGTGTAACCGATGCGCGTGGTGTAGAAATCGTAGCCGCCGACCGGCAGCGTCACGCCGGTCGCGATCGCAAACGGCCGCACCAGCCGCTCGTAGCTGTCGGTGAACGACACGCTGAACAGATCGCTGTTGATGAATTCCGCTTCGGCGCGCGCGACGCCCTCGCGCGTATCGAGTCGATCCTGGTTGTTGGTCAGGTAGTTGAAGCTGGCTTGCGTGGTGATGCGGCGAAGATGCGGCACGCTCCGCGGCCGCGGGCTGTAGCGCGCCATCGCGAAGTTGCGGCGCATGTCGGTGCGGCGCACGAATCCGATCTCGGGAAGGAAGTTCGGCTCGACGACGAGGCGCTCCGCCTGGAGGCCGTATTTATCGCCGTTGTAATCGAAGAAGCCGCGGTAGCTGAGGTTGTCGCCGTCGCGCCCTTCGGTGCGCGTCCCGGCAAGATACGCATCGAAGCGAACATTCTGAAAGAACGACATCGCCGCATCCACGCCGTAGCCGTCATTCGATCCGATCCGCCCCGGCGTCGCCGTGCGATGCGTGAACATGCCGCCGATGCTGCTGCGCCGGAGGATGTCGCGCTTGGCGCGAAGCACGGTGAAGTTCGCCTGCTCGATCCGCGCCGCATCGTCATCCCCCGTCTGCACATTGAGCGCGCCGAAGGTGAAGTTGCCCGCCTTGCCGGTGACGCGGCCGCCGGCGCGCAGCGGAATCACGCGGCCCTGATCGAGACCGATCCGCCGGCTGAAGAAGAGATACGGCGCATCGCCGAATCCGGCGGCGAGTCCGGCGCTGGCGCGGCCCGCAAAGGCGAACGTGCCCAGGCCCTCGAGGAAGAAGTCGCGCTTTTCCGGAAAGAACAGGTTGAAGCGCGTGAGGTTCACCTGCTGCTCGTCGACTTCCACCTGCGCGAAGTCAGTGTTGACCGTGAGATCCGCGGTGATGCTTTGCGTGATCCCGTACTTCACATCGCCGCCGATGCGGCCGTCGCGCTCGTTCGAGACCGCCGGGCTCAGCGTGTTGTCGGTGGACAGGCCCGCGAGCGCAAATGGCTTCAACTCGAGGTTCGCGCTGCCGGATGGGACCTGCAGCCCTTCGAGATTGCCGGCCGACGAAATCTTCAGCAGCCCGCGAAACGTGGTGAGCGCGCGAGGCACCTGCGCGAGATACGACCACTCGTTCTTCCAGCGCACGACGCGCCGCAGGTTGATGCCCCAGGTCTGGTCGCTGCCGGGTTGATAGCGCAGCGACTTGAACGGGATCGCCATCTCGATCGTCCAGCCGCCGTCGAATTCGGCGGTCCGCACGTCCCACACCGTGTTCCAGTCGGTGTTGGGCGGGCCCTCATCGGTGACCTGGCTGTCAGCGAAGCCGCCGATCGCGTTCGCGTAGAAGATGTAGCCGTTCCGCCGGTCGTGGAAGGTGTCGAACATCACGCCGAAGGTGTCGTTCTGGCGGAGCTGGTTGGTGTCGCGGCGCATTTCATTCGCGACGCGCCGCTCGGGATGCGTCTCGTAGTTCTTCGCCGAAATGTAGATGTTGTTCGCGTCGAAGAAGATCCACGCTTCGGTCTTCTCGGTGGCCGGCTTGAACTCGTCGGGCTCCTGCTGGACGAAGTCGGCAATCGCCGGCGTGGTCTTGTAGAGCTCTTCATCGAGGCGTCCGTCGATGCGGATCGGCTCGGGCGCGCGATAGGCACGCACGGTCGGAGCGGGCCTGGCTTGTGCAAACGCCGATGCCGCCGCTGCGAGCACCAGCACCGCCACCCACAACAAATGCATGGGGTGGAATGCTACGCGTAGTGACTTGCATTTTGCAAGTTACACTCGTAGACTTCGGCCGTGCCCCGTTCGCGCGCCCGCCGCTCCCGCTGCCCGGTCGCCTGCACCCTCGACGTGCTCGGCGATCGCTGGTCGCTGCTCGTCGTTCGCGACGTGATGCGCGGCAAGCGGCGCTACGCCGAATTCCTCGAGTCGCCCGAAGGCATTCCCACCAACATCCTGGCGGATCGATTGAAACGGCTCGCCGCGAAGGGCGTCATTCGATCGCGTCGCTACAGCCGGCACCCGCCGCGCGTCGAATACGAGCTGACGCCCAAGGGCGAGGACCTGCGTCCAATCATGCGGGCGATGGTCGACTGGGGGATCCGCCATGCTGGCGGCCGCACCCCGCCTCCGGTAACTCCTTCGCCCTGAACGAGTTGCCTGCACAGGTGGATAATTTCACTGTCTACTTTGCGCCATAAAGTTGTATAATTGACGGCACGTGAACGAAACGTATTTCCAGAAGGGTTTCGGCCTGAAATCCGAGGTCGGGCCGGTTCTGGCGCGTACCTACCAGAGCGCCGTCGTCGAACGTCTCAAGGCCCTCGGTTACGAGGCCGGCGCGGGTGGACTCCACTTCAAGCTGGCCAGGGAATTCGGGTTTTGTTACGGCGTCGATCGCGCCGTCGACTACGCGTATCAGACGCGCCGCCGGTTTCCCGATCGCCGCGTGTTCCTCTCCGGCGAAATCATTCACAACCCGGACGTCAACCGGCGCATCCAGGACATGGGGATTCGCATCCTCGATCACGACGGCGATCCCGTGCAGCGGTTCGCCGAAGTCGCCGCCGGCGACGTCGTGATTCTGCCGGCGTTCGGCGTCAGCGTCCCCGAGCTGACGCACCTCAAATCGAAGCAGTGCGTGCTCGTTGACACGACGTGCGGCAGCGTGCTCAACGTCTGGAAGAAAGTGCACTACTACGCGCGTGACGGCTACACCGTGATCATTCACGGCAAGCATCATCACGAGGAGACGCGCGCAACGGCCTCGCAGGCGCTGACGCACGACGGCGGCCAATACCTGTGCGTGCGCGACGTTGCCGAGACCGAGATGGTGTGCGATTACATCCGCGGCAAGGTGAGCGCCGAGGATCTGATGGCGCGCTTCCGCGACGCGGCGAGCGAGAATTTCGATCCGGCAGTGCACCTGCAGCGCATCGGCCTCGCCAACCAGACGACGATGTTGATGAGCGAGACGCTGAAGGTGCAGGAAACGCTGCGCCGCGCCATGGTCGATCGGTACGGCGAGGATGGACTCGAATCGCGCTTCCGCGCCTTCGACACGATCTGCTCGGCGACGCAGGAACGGCAGGACGCGGTGCTCGAAATGCTCGAGCAGGGCGGCCTCGACCTGATGATCGTGATCGGCGGCTACAACAGCAGCAACACGCAGGCGCTGGCGCGGATGTGCGCGCCGCGCGTCACGACGTATTACGTCGACAGCCCGCAGTGCGTGACCGATGCCGGCATCCGGCACAAGATGGTCGGCGCCGCTGAAGAAGCGCTGACGGTCGCGTGGCTGCCGGCCGGCGACGCCCGCATTGGCATCACCGCCGGCGCCTCCACGCCCGACAGCGTCGTCGGCGACACCATCGAACGCATCCTGGCCCTGCGCGGCCGGACGGCCGCGGATTTGACGCAGGCGGCCGAAATGGAGCAAGGTTCGCCCACCTCCGACAAGGCTACGGTGGGCAGGCAGAGCTACGCATGATGAGGACCCGTCCGACGGAGCTGACGCTGACCCTGGCGCCACAACGCCGTTTCGAGGCCATCGACGTGAACCGCCGCATTGCCGACGAGTTCGGCGATCTGCTGCGCCGTCATCGCCGCGCGCTCTACACGTCGTTTCACACCACCGCCGGCTATCTCGATCAAAGCCTGTCGCTGCGCCTGAACCACCAGCAGGACCTGGTCTCGCAGTTTTTCCGCGCGTTCCACGCGCTGTTCCCGCAGGGCGGTGAGTACCGCCACGATCAGATGCACCTGCGCAGCGAGCTCACCGACGAGCAGAAGATCGTCGAGCCGCGCAACGGCGATTCGCACCTGACCTTCATCGGCGCCGGCATGCGCAACTGCGTGACTTACCGCACGCGGCCCGATTCGCCGGTGTATTTCATCGAGCTCGACGGCAAGACCGACGCCTTGAGCAGGCAGCGCCGCACCACCGTGGTCGCCTACGACCATGACGAAGTGGTGGCGCGGACGTCAATTACCATCCCGGTCTCGAAGCACCCGATCGATTCGATCAACCTCGCCGATCCGAAGCTCGGTCTGCTCGAGCGCGTCAACGAGATCGTGGCTCGCGCCGGCGTCGAGCGCGCGCGCGTCGATCTGGTCGTCGATCCCAGCGAGCGCAACGTCGGCCTGACCGTGAACGAGTACGAGACGCTGCTGATGCAGCACGATCTCGTCGAAGTGCTGCGCAACCCGATGCGCTTCGCGCGGATCAAGGCCGGCAACATGATCAACGACCCGCGCGCCATTCCCGGCAAGACGCTGAACTACGCGAAGTACGACGTCGTGCACGTCCTCAATTCGCTGATGGAAGCGCTGCGGCTGGATCAGGGTTCGTTCGAGCGGCTGGTGGCGAAGGTGATGTCGCTGCCGGCGCGCCGCTTCCTGCGCTCGCGCCGCGTCAGCTTCCTGGCCGGATCGGATCGCGACTCACACGTGCCGGTGCTGCTGCGCGGCACCTATCAAAGCCCGATCCTTGTACAGTGGCAGCCTGCCGAAAAGCAGGAGCGTCACATCGACATCGTCGTCGTGCAGTTCTCCTAACGGAGCCCCGCAATCACCGCGAAGCTGTCTCGCCGGAACGTCACTTCGACGCTGAAGCCCGCTTCCTTCAACAACTCGACTTCGCGATCGAGCGTGAAGTAGACGTCTTCTCTCGCCCACGTGCGGAGGAATGTTTCCGCCTTCCTGGCCGAGTGATGTTTCTTCAAGTGCGCCAGCCAGGCATCGCGGTGACGCTTCTGCATCGGCTTGTTGGCGGCGAGATAACAGTCCGCGGACACGAACATGCCGCCCGGGCGAAGCGCGGCGAAGCAGCGCTTGTAGACGGCGGCCTTGCGGCGCCCGGTCGGGATGTGATGCAGCGAGAACGACGCCGAGACGACGTCGCATCGCGGAATCAGGATGTCCTCGAAGTTCTCCTCGATCGTCTGGATCTTGCCGCGCAGCCGCTTTGATGCGGCGGCCAGCATTGTCGCGTCGGCGTCGATGCCGATCAGGCGCGCCTTCGGCCGCACCTTGAGGATGCGCTGCGCGAGCGTCCCGGACCCCGTTCCGAGATCGACGACCGCCGGCGTCAGCCGTGCCACGGCGTCCACGGCCGCGGCGGCGCCGTCGAGCAGCTCGGAGTAATGCGGAATCAGCGTTGCGATCGCCCGATCGTATTCGCCCTGCTTGATGCCCAGATGTGCCGCGGCGCCCATGTGTCAGATCCCCAGAGAAGCAGCGCGCGAGCGCTGCCAGTGTTCGATGTCGGCCGCCGTCACAGTATCACCGTGGTGGAGCGTCCAGTTGAGCGCGGCGATCAGGTCGCCGGCGTCCTCGAGGCCGACGGCAAGGCGAACGAGCCGATCGAACCCATTGCGCTTCAACTGCTCGAGCGCGGTGAAGTATTCGGAAACGGTGCGGTGATGATTGACCTTCGTCGTCAGCCCGTCGAACGACAGCGCGTAACGGACCACGACGGTTGTTGCCAGCACGTCGGCATAATGACGCGTCTGATCTTCGTCGGCGCCGGCGACGCGGAACGACAGCATCGAGCCATGGCGCGCGTAGTGCTTGTCGATCGCCGCGCGATCGGGATGGCCAGGCAGCGACGGGTGGAATACTTCGCTGACTCGTGGGTGCGCGCTCAAGAACGCGGCGACCTTCGCCGCCGTCGCCGATCGACGCGCGTGCGAATCGCTCGCGCCGTCGAACGCAGCCGCCACCGCGACGGCGCGCCGCCAGTCGAGGATGCCGCCGCGCATGGCGATCAGATCCATTACCGAATTCGCGAACTGCGTGTCGTTGGTCGCGATGTAACCCCACATGTCGCGATCGTTCCCGCCGAGCGACTTGGTGCCGCTGGCAACAACAATGTCGACGCCGTTGGTGAGCGGCGGACGCTTGAACGCCCAGGGCGAGGCGATCGTGGTGTCGAGCACGAGACGAACCGCCGGCGCGACCAGGCGCGCCTCATCGATCGCGCTGCGCAACGCATCGAAATCCTGCGCGCGCACCAGCGGGTTGGTGAACGTTTCCGCGAAGACGAAGCGCGTCTCAGGCCTGATCGCGGCGCGCAGCGCAACGCTGTCGCCGTCATCGACGATCGTCACCGTTCCGCCGACGCGGGCGGCCATCCACTCGAGATAGCTGCGCGTCTTGTTGTAGACCTGCCGCATCAGCACGGCGTGCGCGCCAGGCCTGCCCTGAGCGTAGTCGAAGGGCTCCATCAACACATCGAATGCGAGCGCCGTCGCCTGCATGCCTGAATCGCAGACCAGCGCCGCCGATGCGTGCTCGAGCGTCTTCAGCCTCGCGATCAGCTCACTGGTGGCGTTGGTGCCGTATCGCGCATACAGCGCCGGGAGCTCCGACCAGCAGCCTTCACTGGCAAACAGGAACGCGGCCTTGCCCTCCTGCCACTCGATGACCTGTTTCGATCCGAGCAGATCGAGCTGCACCGTTGGCTCATCGGGGTGCAGATAGGGGACACCAGCGCGGCGCGCATGCGCGTCGAGGGCCTCGTGCAGATCTCTCGTCTGCGCGCTCATCGCGTCGAGAGGCGGACGCTCGGCTGGACACGACTTCGGATCGAGCCAATCGGCAATCGCCACGGTTCCCGGCTCCCGGCTCCCGGTTCCCGGCATCAGTCGAGCACTCCGAGACACAGGAGACGATCGACGCGCGCGAGCTTCTCGACAGCCGCCGCAACATCGGCAATCTGTGAGCCCGTGCTCGGCGAAATCATGAACGCGATGTCGACGCGATCCCGCTCGCCTCGAGTGGCGCGGTTTTGAACGACCAGACCGAACCGGCGCACCAGGCCCTCGAACTTCCGCTCGAGGCCCGGATGCGGCTGGCCGGTGATGCGCAGGTAATGCCGGCGGAGCGACGGCGCCACCGCCGAACCTTCCTTCGCAACCGGTAACGGTTGCGGCACGGGCCAGCGCGCGGAATTGTCCTGCGCGAGATCGATTAAGTCTCCGAGCATGGCGGTGGCCGTCGGCAGCGAGCCCGCGCCCTTGCCGAACAAACTCAAGTCGCCCGAGGAGACGCAGCGCAGGTACACGGCGTTGTATTCCTCTTCGACCGATGCGAGCAGGTGCCACGACGGCAGCAGCAGCGGCTCGACCGCCATGTCGAGCGCGCCGTTGACACGCACCGCGCGCGCGATCTGGCGGATGCGGAAGCCCATCGACTCGGCGAGATCGCAATCGGCCGGATCGATCTCGCGAATGCCGCGGACCACGAAGTCGTCGGGACGCACCCACGCGCCGAACGCGCGGTAGGCGAGGATCGAGAGCTTCGCCGCGGCATCGAGACCGTCGATGTCGGCGCCTGGATCGGCTTCGGCAAAGCCGAGGCGCTGCGCTTCTTCGATCGCGGCCTCGAGCGTCAGATCGCCCTGTTCGAGACGCGTCATGATGAAGTTGCAGGTCGCGTTGACGATGCCCCACAAGCTGTCGATCTCGTCGGCGCGGTGGCTGAGATGGCGGATGATCGGGATCGCCGCCGCTGCAGCCGCCTCGCAGTAGAGCGGCGTCTCGGTTCGTTGCGCGAGCACGCCGAGCTCCGCCAGTTTCGAGGCGAGCAGCTCCTTGTTGGCGGTGACGACCGGTTTACCCGCCGCCAGCGCGGCGACCAGGATCGGCTCGACCGCCTTGCCGCCCGCGGCTTCGACGACGACGTCGACTTCGGGGTCGCTGACGAGCTCGAGCGCGCGATCGGTGATCGGAATGCCGGTGACGCGCGGTCCGCGGTTCTTCTTCACGTCGCGCACCGCGATCCGTGACACGCGGAACTTCACGCCGTAGCGATCGGCGATCGCGCTGCTCTGGCGATCGATCATTTCCAGCAGGCCGCGCCCGACCGTGCCGCAGCCGACCAGGCCGATGCGAATCTCGCGCACCGGCTCCACGCCGACGCCCTCGAACTTCGGCCGCGACGCCGTCTTCAGCGGCTTGCCGAACGCCTCGGCGCCGCGCAGCAGATCGGCGAGCTTGTCCTGATCGGCAAGAAACGCATCGTGTCCGTAGAGCGATTCGAGCTTCCAGAGCGACGAGTCCGCGCCCGCGGCCTGCAGCGCGCGATGCAGCTCCACCTGCAGCGCCCACGGGAACAGCATGTCGCCGGGCACGCCGATGACGATCGTTTCCGCGTTGACGCGCGTGCACGCCTCCCGCACCGCCTGCGCGTCGCCCATCGATTCGCGATCGATCGCCTCGCTCAGCAGCAGGAAGGTCTTGACCGGGAAGCGCTCCGCGAATCGCCGGCCGTGGTGATCGAGATACTCCGCCACCGGCGGACGCTCGAGATGCGGCAGCAGCTTGCCGAACCGCGTGTCGAGCTCGTCGCGGCCGCGATACGTCAGCATGCCGAGCTGCCGGGCGCGCGTCATGCCGGTGGCGACGTCGCCGTTGCGGAGGCCGTCGCGCACGAGCTCGCGTTGAAGATGCCGCGTGGCGGTGCCCCATCCATCGGGACGAAGGCCGGCGGAGATCGTGATCAGCTTCGCGCAGCGCTCGGGGTGACGTGCCGCGAACACCACGCCGACCATGCCGCCGAGGCTCGCGCCGATCCACGTCACCGGGATCGTGCAGCCGCAGCCGTCGAGCCACGCCGCCACGAGATCGGCGAGGCCCGCGACGGAAATGATCTCGTGCGAATGCGGATCGTCGAAGCCCCGCCACGTCGATCCGTTGCCCGGCCACGACGGGCAGAGGACGGTGTACTTCGCCGGATCGATCAAATCCGGCGCGCACAACGCCGGCCACCACGCCGCGCGTGGATCCTCGCCTTCCGATTGCCCGTCGCCGAAGGGAAATGGAGAGGCGGTGATGCCGCCGACGATCAGGACCGCCGGCGCGGTGCCGAGCTCGGGTCCATAGACCCAGCCGCCAAGCTGCACATCTTCGAGCTTGCGCCCCTCGATGGTGAGCGAGAGGTGATCGATGACCAGCCGCCGGGCGCGAAGCTCGGTGGCTGCCAGGGTGGCCATCGCGGCATTGTATGATGCCTCGCCATGCGTACAGCTATCACCGTCGCGATTTTCGCCGTGGGCGCAATTGCATCCGGCTTCACGCCCAACGATCACGCGTCCGCCTTCGCCGAGGCTGCGGCGAGACAGGCTCGTTCTCCGGTGAATGCCGAGGAATTCGATCAGATGTTCCAGCAGGTCAAGAACTGGGGACGCTGGGGCGCCGAGGACCAACTCGGATCGGTCAACCTGATCACTGCCGCGAAGCGGAAGCAGGCGCTGTCGCTCGCGAAGACAGGGCAGACGGTCTCGCTCGCGCACAATCCGATCACCGACAAGTCCGACGATAACGCCAGTCCGTTCGAGCACACCATGCTGCCCGGCTTCAGCATGGACCGCTACGCCGTGTCGTATCACGGCTACTCGCACAGCCACCTCGACGCGCTGTGCCACATCCTTTACAAGGATCAGACCTACAACGGTTACGCGCGCGCCGTCGTCAACACCGAGAAGGGCTGCACGAAGTTAAGCATCGACAATCTGAAGCAGGGATTGATCACGCGTGCCGTGCTGCTCGACATCCCACGCCTCAAGGGCGTGCCGTATCTCGAGCCCGGCACGGCGGTATATCAGGAAGATGTTGAAGCGTGGGAAAAGATGTCGGGCGCGAAGATTCAATCCGGTGACGTGATCCTGCTGCGCACCGGCCGGTGGGCGCGGCGAGAGAAGGTTGGCCCGTGGGCGGTCGGCAGGAGCGCGGCCGGGTTCCACGCCTCGATCATTCCGTTCATCAAGGCTCGCGGTGTCGCGATTGTCGGCAGCGACGCCGCATCCGAAGTGTCGCCGTCGATGGTTGAAGGCATCGGCCTTCCCGTTCACACGCTGCTGATCACCGCGCTCGGCGTGAACATCCTCGACAATCAAGATCTCGAGGCGTTGTCTGAAGTTGCCGCGAAGCTGAAGCGATGGGAGTTCATGATCACGATCAATCCGATTCCGGTCACCGGCGGCACCGGCTCGCCGCTGAACACGATCGCGGCCTTCTGACTATTCGAAGAACGCGCGGGCGGCGACCGCGAATCCCGGCAGCGCGTTCGACGACACGACGGCGTCGCCGGCGAAGACGTTTCGCGCAATTGTTGTCGCTGTGGCAGCCGTCAGGTCAATCACTGTCACGGACTGCTGGATCGGGTCGATCAACCAGTATTCGCGGACCCCGTATTCCTGATACATCTCGAGCTTGGTGACGCGGTCGTAATGCTGGCTGCCCGGAGATTCGACCTCGACTGCCAGATCGGGCGCGCCGTTGATCTGGTTACCCGCCAGCGAGAGCCGTTCGCTGGCGATATACGTTACGTCCGGTTGTAGAACGAGCGCCTTGTGGAAATCGAGAATCACGTCGACGGGCGAGACAACTACCGCGCCCAGCTGATTGCGGCGGACGTACTCATCGAGCAGCACGGTGGCGCGAGTGACGATCAGCTGGTGACTGAAAAATGGCGCCGGCGGCTCGTGGACCCGGCCGAAGAGCAGCTCGCGCCGTTCGGTCGTTTCTGCACTTGTCAGGTATTCGCTCGCAGAGAGCCGATCGTTCGACATGTTCACCTCGACGACGACGATGCCATCGTCTTCGGTGAAAATCAAGTCACCAACGCGTTCGGGACGAAAAAGGCGGCCCGCCGTGGCCGGCAGCGCGAAGGTGATCCGGCCGTTGACGGCGTTCGACATCGGCACGACGAACCACGTCAATGACGAAGTAGGCGGCAACGCCGAACACCACGCCGCATACCACCCCCGGCGGTCAGGCCGCCGCCGAGAATGGCCCGCGCCGTTGTCACTCCTGCAGTTCGCTTCACCATTGTCCTATTGGCCACGTTCTATTTGGTCCGGCCCTCCGGCGGCGCCGGTGCGGCTGAAAAGCGGTGCGTCGCTGGCGTTGAGCCGCACCTATCGCTCGCGGCTCGAGGAGCGATTCGGCCGCCGCCTCTGAGCCGCAGTAAACTCACTGCATGCACGCAGCGCGAGCGTGGCTCGCGGCCGCCAGCGTCGTGGCGATCGTCGCCGCCGCATGCTCGGGTTCGCCGTCGTCGCCAACGCCGGCGGTGATGATCCCGCTGCAGAGCAGCGCGTGGGAGACGATCAGCGATCCGCAGCCGTTCGCGCTGGCCAACGACGGCGCGGCGCTGACGTTCGAGTTTCCCTCGAGCGGATCGATCAACTACCTGTTCACGGCGGCGTCGATTCCCAATTTGCACGGCACGCTCTCGATCACCGTTCGCATCACCACCAGCGGTCCGGTGATCTTCAACTCGCTCGATCCACAGACGCCGTCGTGCACCATTCCCTCGTCGGTGCGCCCATTCATCTGGGCGAACGGCAACGGCAACGGCGAATCCGATCGCTGGTGGTCGAACCCGCGCTCGATCACACTGGCGGCGGGCACGCAGACGCTCAACGTGCCGCTCACTGCGGACGCGTGGTCGAACGTCAACGGCAAGTTCGCCAGCGCCGACGGCCCCGCGACCGTCGCGTTCGGCCGCGCGCTGTTGAATCTGTCCCGCCTGGGCCTGACGTTTGGCGGCGGATGTTCGTTTGGCCACGGGATTAACGTGCAGAACGGCACGGCAAGGTTCGCGATTACCGAATACGCTGTTCGCTAGGCGAGCCTCCGGCCGCCTGTCACTCCCCAATCACATTTTTCATCCCACCGCACACTTTCGAGACCGATTCGGCAAATACTCCGTAGAATTCGAAAACTCCCGGGAGGGTGGGTTGATGAGGAAATTCTCTGTCTTCACGATGATCACGATCGCGGCGTTGATGCTCGGCGCATCGGCCGCGGCCGCGCAGACCACGACGCCGAAACCGCCGCCGACTTACGAGCAGACCATCGTCAATCGCTGGAAGGCGATTCACGACAAGATCCTGGTAATGGCGAAGGACACGGTCTATCCGGAAGCGAAGCTGAGTTACAAGCCGCATCCCGATTCGCGCACGATGTTCCAGGAGCTCCGTCACGTCACGATCGGTCTCGAGATGACCACCGCCCAGGCCAAGGGCGAGAAGTACGACTTCGGCGCGAAGGAAAAAGAATACGACGCGCGGCCGGGGTCACGGGCGGCGATCGTGAAGGAAATGGAAGCGGCGATCGCGGCGTCGTACGCCGTGCTCGACGCGCCGGGCTACAAGCCGCCATCGTCGCTGATTGGCTGGCTCGAGCATCAGGGCGAGCACTACGGCAAGATGGTCACGTCGTATCGCGTCAACGGCGTCGTGCCGCCGATCAGCCGGCCCAAATCGTAGTTACTGCAAATTCGTCAGCGGCTTTGGACGCGCGGCTGCATTGGCCAGGTTCCAGCTCGCCTGGTGGATCAGCCGCGCGATCTTTTCCATCTTCACGTAATTGATCTTCTCGGGCCGGTCGTACTGCGTGTGGTAGTCGGGATGCAGGCCGGTCATGAAGCCGAGCGCGGGCACACCGCGCTGCAGGAACGGCCATTGATCGCTGCGGCGAACCAGGTTTGACGTGTTGTTGTCGTAGCGTTTCTTGATCTCGATCCCGATGCCGGCGTTCGCGGCATCGACGATCACGGCCAGCTCCGGCGCGCGCGCAAAGCCCATCATGTTGACCGCGTTGGCGTTTGATTCCGCAGTCTGCACTTCGAAACCGTTGAAGCGATTGCCGCCGCCGACCTGCACTTCCTCGTTCCGGCCGATCATGTCCATGTTCAGCACGCCGGCGATGTTCGCGAGCGGCGCGGTCGGGAATTCGGTGAACGCCCACGCGCCCAGCAGTCCCCGCTCCTCGGAATTCCACGCGCAGAACAGCACGCTGCGCTTCGGCCGCTGTCCCTGCTGCGCCGCGGCGGCGTAGGCGTCCGCGATCTCGAGCAGCGCGACGGTGCCGGAGCCGTTGTCGTCGGCGCCGTTCAGGATCTGCGTGCCGTTGACGCCGTCGTGATCGAAGTGCGCGGTGACCAGCACCCATTCATCCTTCAACTTCGGATCGCTGCCTTCGATCATGCCGAGCACGTTGCGATCGGGAACGATGTGGCGATCGACCGCCGTCCTGATCGTGACCTCGCGGCCGAGCGCGATCGGCGTGATGCCGCCGGCCGCTTCGGCGCGCTTCGCCATCTCGTCGAGCGTCGGTCCGGATGACGGCATCAGCGTGGCCGCGAGCGCCGGAGAGATCTGCACCGCTGGAATACGAATGCGATCGGTCCACGTCGCGAGCGTGTAGTTGGGGATGCGCGCAGGCGCCCCTCGACGCTGCTCGGGGCTGGCCTGAGCCATGTCGAAGGCCGTTGCCGGCCAGAAGTTGCGCGCGGCCTGCTCGAAGTTCGCCGCATCGGGATGGTTGTGCACGTCGCTCACGTAGAGGATGCCGACGGCGCCTTTTTCCTGCGCGGCCAGCGCCTTGCGCCATGGCGCGGCGGGCTCGGCGGTCACCACGCCTTCGAACGCGCTCTTCGGATCGCGCTCGCCGGGCTCGTGATCGAGCACCATCACGATCGCGCCGCGTACCCCATCCTTATAGTCGTCGTGGTTCCACTTCGGCGCGACGATACCGAAGCCGGCGAAGACGACGCGGGCCGTGGCCGCTCCGCTGGCGCTGAAGCGCTGCGGATAAAACTCCTGCCCGCTCCTGTATTCGCGCGTGCCGGTGGTCGTGCCGCCGACCACGTTCGTGACCACGCTGACGCTGTTGCCTTCACCGAGCGTCGCGCTCATCAGGTTGTAGTTGTGGAAATACGAATTGCCGGCCGCCGGCTTCAGCCCGGCGCGCTCGAATCGCGCGCGGATGTAATCGGCCGTCGCGCGATTCTCGTTGGTGTCGGTGAGCCGGCCGCGCATGGCGTCGCCGGCGAGGAAGAAGAGATCGGCGCGCAGATCCGCCTGCGTGATCGTGTCGTTGCCGGGCGCCCGCTGTTGCGCCGCAAGACTCGTGGTGAGAACAACGGCTGCGACAATGGCGAGCGCCCTACGCTTCATGTTGTTTACCTCAAGACCTCAAGACCTCAAGACCTCAAGACCTCAAGACCTCAAGACCTACTGTGTGACCGTCACCTTGACGATCGCCGTCGTCCAGCAGCAGCCGGTCTCGCCGGATCCCCTGCCTGAGAAGTCGTCGACGTTGAGATGCAGCGCGTATTCGCCCGGCGCGCTGAACGTGACGTTGGTCGTCGCGTGGCCCTTGAACTCGGCGCCGATCGGCCCGCCGGCTTCGATCGTCAGCTTGGGAATGCGCGCATCGAACGTCACGTCGCCCGGCCCGCGATACTTCGACCACTCGAACTCGACCGGTGGCGGCGCGTTGCGCGGTTGCGCGTTCGATCCGCTCGTGTACTTGCCGTCGTCGACCGCGTAGGTCGTGATCGGCAGCGGCACGCCGACGCGCGCCTTCAACGTCGGCGCCTTCGCCAGCGACGCAATCGGCCCCTGCACTGTGGGGCCGGTGGGTGAGAAGCGGATCACCGGCGGCGTGTTGCCGACGGCGATGTCGCGGAACGGCTGCAGCACGTAATCGGGCACGAGCTTCAGCGGAATCGCGTTGGTCCTGCCGTTGACCGTGATGCTCCACGTCAGCCGCGATTGCCCGAAGTCCTTCGGCACGGTAATCGTGAACATGCCGAGCTGGCGATGCGGCATGAAGTGCGTCGGCTGGCCGTAGTCAGGACCGCCCGGCTCGATCTTGTTGTTCTCGCCGATCGGCACGTCGATTTCCATCTTCGCGTTGCGATTCAGGTAGCCGACGATGAACGTCTTGGTGCCGTCGGGATTGTCGAACCAGCCCTCCATCGACGCCGTGATGCTGGTGCCGAATTCGCGCGGCGGCTCCATCGGCAATTGATACGGCGGTGCCTGCTTGCCCGCCGTAGCGCGAAGCGCGAAGGTGGGCGCAGACACCAATATCGTCGCCGCGAAAACAAGAGCGAGCGTCTTCACTGCTTTTGATCGCGCTCGGTGGTTGTCTTGGCCTTGCGCTCGGCCAGCAGCGCCTTGTATTCGGCGTCGTCGAGGTAGACGACGTTCATCCAGGCGTGGGCCATTTCATCGACGGTGCGATCGCCATAACCGACCCACTGTTCCGGATCGGGATTGGTCGGGTTGTTCCTGGTGTTGTCGTACCACGCGCTGACGTGGATCACCGTGCCCTTCGGGAACACCGGCGCCGCGTCGTCGTCGTAGATGTAATTCGTCATCCAGTTGAAGTTGAAGTTGCCGACGTAGCTGATGATCTGGCGCGCGCCGTCCGGCAGGATCGCTTCGACCTGCATCGCCTTGCCGCGCAGGTGGAAGTGCGGCTGGAAGTTGGTGATGATCGTGTTCTCCTTCAGCACCGTGAAGCCTTCGGTGAAGGAGAGCGAGTTGGGCGGAATGTCGAGGAAGCCGCGCTCGCGCAGGCCGGTGAAGCCAATCAGGTAGCTGCGCTTCTTCGGCTCCTGGCCTTTCGGATAGAGCCACAGGCCGATCTCCGATCCGCTCGACACCTCTTCGCCGACGGCGTGAATGTGCTGGTCCCACGAAATCTTTTCGCCGGGAAGAATCAGCTTGCCGGTGCCTTCGCGGAACCGATCGTAGCCCTTGCCGATCGCCCACTCCATCAGCTGCGGGCGGCGCGCGACGAGATCTTCACGCGATGCCGCGGGCGCGGGTCCGTTGGCCGTGCCCTGGTTCACCGCGTCCGGATCGTCGTTGAGCAGCAGATACGCGATCGAGTGATGAATCGTCTTGCGCGCCTTCAGGTTCGACGGGCGGATTTCCACCATGCGCACCCAGCGCGGCTCGGTGATCGGCAGATCGTTCGACGGGCGATACCAGACGTCCTGGTGATTCGCCGGCATCTTGTATTCCGACGACTTGACGACGATGTCGGGAGGACCGAAGCCGTCCTTCACGCCCTGCCACTCGTTGTCGTTGGAGAGCGGCAAGGGCTTCGGCAGGTCCTTCGGATCGCCCTGCGGCGCGCCGGCATCGACCCACGCCACGATCGTGTCGATCTGTTTCTGCGTCAGCGACATGTCGTTCTGGAATTTCTGGACGCCGACGCTCTGGTCGATGTGCCAGGGCGGCATCTGGCGCGTCGAGACGCGGTTCTTGATCGAGCGGGCCCACGGCCGCGACTCGGCGAACGAGATCAGCGACATCGGCGCGATCGAGTTCGGTTGATGGCACGCCTGGCACTTGGCCTGGAAGATCGGCGCGATGTCCTTCGAGAAGGTCGGCGCGGCCGCCGTTGAGGTCTGCGCGGACGCAGCCGCCGCAAACAGGATGACGCCGCCGAAAGACGCTGCCATGAGCACACGACGCATACGTTTCCCCCTGCCCCGATCAAATAGGGCGTTCAGTACGCGAATTTTGCCACAGAAAGCTACATTTGGGGCCAGCCCCCGACTGTAGCCGGCCAGCCCCCGACTGTAGCCGGCTACGCTCGGGGGCTGGCACCGGACGTAGCCTATTTCGGTGGTTTGTCCCCGAGGACGCCGGTGCCGCCGATGTATTTCACGTCCTGCAATTGCACGCGGATGCCGTCCGGATCGGTGAAATACAGCTCCTTCGTATCGCCGCGCATGCGGATGTTGCCCTTGATGCCGCGGTCGGTCAGCTGCTTGAGGACGGTGTCGGCGTCGAAATTCTCCATCCCGAAGCAGACGTGATTGACGGATCCCGTCGTCGCGCCGGCGGGCGCCGGATAAATGCCCCAGAACGACGATCCCGCGGAGAGATTGATGCCCTCTCCCTGTCGCGTGAGGATCGGCATGCCGAACAGGCCCTGGTAGAAGTCCACGGACTTCTGCACGTTCGGCACGAACGCGGTGACGTGATTCATCGACTTGACGGCGCCGATCGGCTTCGCCGTCTGCGCCGCGCTCGAGGCAGCAGGAGCGGCCACGAGCAACGCGAGCGCGGCAAGCAGATCGCGCCGCGACAGTGATCCGTTTTCGTATTGATTCAAGAGCGCCTCAAGGTTCGTCATGCGCTAATTAGGGGTCAGACCCTGAAATTATGCAAATTGCAGCGCAGGTGCCAGATCTGATTATTGCGGGTCTGTCCCCGGTCGAGCCTTTTGCGTAATTTCAGGGTCTGACCCCTGATTAGCATCGATCCAGTCTTCGATTTGGGACCAGACGGCGGCCGACAGCCGTCGACGACGAACTCGCCGTCGTGCTCGGCGCGCGCAAGGCTGCGTTGAGAAGCGACGGCGAAACACCCATGGCGCTCGTTCCGTGGGGCGCCGATCATCGGCAGCTGCGATCTTGCTAGCAGCGCGGCTGCCGCCGCGAGGATGACCACGATTGCCAGCACGCGTCGCATATTCATTTCGACGCCAGCGGCCGCGCATCGTCCGAGTGAATTCGATTTACTTCGTGGTACGCTCCGCTCGCTGTGACGCAGCCGCCTTCGGCGGGCCCGCGGGATGGTTCGCGAAGCCGTGCGCCGTCTTGATGCTGCCTTACGCCTGTCGTGAAATTTTTCTGGCTCAACTTTCATCTTCCATACGCCTGCCGTCACAGCGGCATGTGCTGCACGTCGGGATGGCCGATTCCGGTCGAGCGCGCGCGTGTGGCCGCGATCGATGACCGAATAGCCGCGAATGTGATTCCGCTGCAAGTCGAACCCTGGCTGACGACCGGCGCGAATCTCCCGGAAGACGTCGAGGGAACCCTCGCGCTCGGCGACAACGGTCACTGCGTCTTCTTCGAAGCGGGCCGTCCCGGCTGCGCCATTCACGACGCCAAGCCGGCATCGTGCGCGCATTTTCCGTTCGTTTGCCTGATCGATCAGCGCGGTATCCACGTCACGTTGTCGCACTTCTGCCCGACGTCGACTTCGCTGCTGTTCGAGCATACCGGGCCGATCGAAGTCGTCGAAGGTCCATCACCATTGCCGGATCTCGAAATGCTCGAAGGCCTGGACGCGCGCGACGCGCTTCCGCCGGTGATGCCCGGCGCCGGCGAGCGGTTGATGTCGTTCGACGAGCTCGATGCCTGGCAGCACGATCGGATCGCGCATGCGAGCATCGGCGAGTTGCAAGCCGACGACATCGCGGCGTTCAATCGCGCGAGAGCCGCGGTCCCATCACCGCTGTCGTGGCCCGCGGCCCCGGATCAGCTCGAGTCGATTTGGTTTGCGCAGGTCGCGCCGGCGTGGCGGGACTTTGAAGAGGTGCTGACGCGCTACGCCGCGGCGAAGGCGTTTGCGTCGTGGTCGCTGTATCTCGGGGGCGGTATTGACGCCGCCGAACGGACGGCACGCATCGCGCACGCGGTGGTGCGCGTCGAATGCGCGCGGCAGTGCCGCGCCGCCGGCCGCCCGCTCGATCGCGAGCTATTGATGAACGCGATCGAGCAGAGCGACCTGTTGCTCGTGCATTACGCCGATCCGGAAGCACTCGCTACTTCGCCTTCGACGGATCGTCGGCGGGATTGACGTAGTTGACGACGAACGGTCCGACGCCGTGCACCTGCACGACGGTCGCGCCCTTCGCCTGCGCATGATGCGCCATCGTCGCCGCCATGTTTGCATAACTGCCAGGCGCGAAATCCGTGAGCGCCTTGTCGTCCCACTTCGGGCCCATCGCGGCGCGGAACGTTCCCGACAACACCGTGACGTGCTCGTCGGTCGGATGCGTGTGCGGCGCGATCTTGTAGCCGTCGGGCATCTGCAGACGGATCGTGAACGGTTCGGGCTTGCTCGGATCGCCGATCAGCACGGCGAGCTTTGCGCCCTTCGGAAGAAACGGCGGCGCATCCATCCACTTCACGCTTGCGGCCGGGACGACGACGGCGGGCGACAACAGCGCGCCCGGCGCGTCTGACGTGGCCGTGTCCTCGATGACTTTCCACGTGCCGTTGATCTTCTTCCACGTCGTCTGCCCCTTGCCGGTCTCGGTGACCGGTATGCCGCCGGGGGTGGCGGTCTTCAACGTGTAGCTGACGATCGTGTAGCCGAGATCGCCTGACGCGGCCACATCGGCGCGCTCGGTTTTCCATGTCAGCGAGAAGCCGGGGCTGCTCATCATCGGGGTCATCGCAGCGCGAATGGCTTTTTCACCCTTGAAGGCCGGCGCGCCTGAAATCGCCAGCGTGGCGTCAGGGGCCACGTACGAGAGGAATTTGTCGACGTTCGTGGTGGACTTCGACCATTCGGTGTCGATCGCCATCAAGGCGGCCTTTTCCTGTTCGACATTGACGGTCTGTGCACACGACGCGGCGAAGACGGCGACGACGACGAACGTTGCCTGTCTGCGCATACACCTGGTCTCCTGATGAAGCTCATCCGTGGTGAGCGGGCGTAATATAGCGCTTTGTAATGGGGTCTGACACTTTTACACACCGTTTTGCTGCAATTCTTGCGATCGCGGTCACGGCGACGTTGTCAGGAGCTGCGCAGACCGCGACTTACGACGCGATCATCCGGGGCGGGACGATCCTCGACGGCAGCGGCAATCCGCGCTACGACGCCGACATCGCGATCAAGAACGGCTTCATCGTCGCGATCGGCAATGTGACGGGGTCTGCGACCGACGAAATCAACGCGCGTGGGATGTTCGTCGCGCCTGGCTTCATCAACATTCACAGTCACGCCTCGCCGGACGCGCTTCCGACCGCGGTCAACATGCTCACACAGGGCGTGACAACGGAGATCTTCAACGCCGACGGCAGCGGCGCCGTGGACATCGCCGCGCAGTTGCAGCGCGTGTCGACACCGGGGCTGGCCGTCAATCTCGGCGGCTACATCGGCTTCAACTCGGTCTGGCAAACGGTCGTCGGCGCCGCCGATCGCCGGCCGTCGGCCGAAGAGATCGAACGCATGCG
The DNA here is from genome assembly GCA_019752015.1 of Cyanobacteriota bacterium. GTDB lineage: Bacteria > Acidobacteriota > Vicinamibacteria > Vicinamibacterales > UBA2999 > 12-FULL-67-14b. Next base: position 97,970 of record JAIEMQ010000005.1, read on the forward strand.
CGGCATGATTGCGGCTGGTCTCGATCAAGGCGCGTGGGGCGTGTCGGCGGGGCTGGACTACAAGCCCGGTTACTTCGCGCAGACCGAAGAGGTCATCAGGATCGTCGACGTCGCGAAGAACGCGCGCACCAATTTCACGAATCACGATCGCGTGATACCGGAGACGGGCTTCAGCTCGAGGGCAGGCATCGACGAGACGCTGGCAATCGGCGAAAAATCGGGACTCGTGCCGGTCGTCACGCACATGAAGGTCACCGGCCGCGAAAAGGGCACGGCGGCGACAGTGATTGCGTCACTGGCCGAGGCGACCAAGCGCGGCCGCTACACCGCGGCGGATGCGTATCCGTATCTCGCCGGACAAACGGGTGTCGGCGCCCTGATCATCCCGGCATGGGCCGTGGACGGCGGCCGCCCGGAGATGTTGAAGCGCTTCGCGGATCCGGTGTTGCGGGCGCGGATCATCACGGAAGCCGAGGAGGCGATCGCCGGGCGATTCGGCGGACCGCAAAGTATTTACCTGCCGCGCACGCAGCAGGAGCTGACCGCGGTGATGAAAGAGATGAACGCCGGCGCCGGCGAGACCATCCTGCGGATTCTCGAGCAGGGGCCCGATCCGGGAGCGATCATCCACTTCGGCGCCGAAGAGGACTTGATCAAGATTCTGCAGCACCCCGCCACGTCGATGGCCTGCGATTGCGGCGCGACCACCGCGACGCGCGTGCATCCGCGCTTCTATGGATCGTTTCCGCGAGTGCTCGGCCGTTACGTGCGCGAGCAGAAGATCCTGTCGTGGGAGCAGGCGATCCGGAAGTCGTCGTGGCTGCCGGCATCGACGATCGGCATGAGCGATCGCGGATTGATCGCGGTCGGCATGGCGGCGGACGTCGTCGTCTTCGATCCGAACACGATCATCGATCACGCGACGTATGAAGATCCGGCCTTGCCGTCCGAAGGCGTCAAGCACGTATTCGTGAACGGCAAGCTGGCGTTGGAGGACGGCGCGGCCACCGGCGCCCGCAGCGGCCGCGCGCTGTTTCGATCGCCGCACATGCCGAGCCGCGCCACCCACATCGATCTGCGATCGATGAAGATCGACAGCACGAGCCGCAGCCACGCCATCCGGATCGATCTGACGCAGGGCGCCGGCGTTCGCGACGCGAAAGGCACGTTGATCGTGGACGGCGTGACGTATCGTCCCGGCTTCCTGCAAGTCACTCGTGATTGGGCGACGGTCAGCGGTGTGGATGACGCCGGCCACGCGATCCTGCTGACACTGGATCTGGACAAGCGAACGAATCTCGGCACCACGATCGTCGCAATAATTGACGGCCGGGAAGCCTGGCGTACGCAACATCCGCCAGGCAGTAGCAGTATCCGAGGTTTGTAATGAAGACTGACATCGCACCCCTCCAAATCGCTACATTCCTGGCGATCGCCTTCGTCGGAACCGTCGCAGTTTCTGCGCAGTCGCCAACACTGCAATCGTTAACGCCTGCCGATCTCGATGCGTTCATCACACGCGTCGTCGCGGAGCAGAAGGCGATCGGGGTCACCGTTGGCGTGATGCAGGACGGCAAGGTCATCTTCAACAAGGGCTTTGGCCTCGCGAACGTCGGCCGCAACGCGCCGGTCACCCCCAACACGCTGTTTGCGATTGGATCGGTCACCAAGCAATTCACGTGCGCGGTGGCACTGCAGCTCGAACAGGAAGGCAAGCTGTCGTTCGACGATCGCCTGTCGCGCTACAACGCCGACTTCGGCCACTCGAACGAGATCACGCTGCGCGATCTCGGCAATCACGTCTCGGGCTATCGCGATTACTATCCGCTCGACTTCGTCGATCGCCCGATGGCAAAGGAGATCGACGAGTACCAGCTGCTCAAGACATTCAGCAATAAGCCGCTCGATTTTCCTCCGGGCTCCCGCTATTCCTACAGCAACACGGGCTATTTGCTGCTTGGTCACGTTGTGTCGCTGGTCGGGAGAAAACCGTTCGAGCAGTCGCTGCAGGAACGCATCATCACTCCGCTCGGATTGACGATGACGCGCTTCGAGCCAACGCGCGGCGCACCGGGACTCGCGGAGGGCTACACGCAGTTTGGTCTCGGCCCTTCTGAAGTCGCGGTGCCCGAAGGCCGCGGCTGGATCGGCGCCGCCGGCGGCATCTGGTCGACGTCTGGCGATCTGTTGAAATGGGATCTTGCGTTGATGGACGGCACGGTCGTGAACGCGAAGTCATGGAAGACGATGACCTCGCCGCGCGAGCTGACCGGCGGCCGCTCGAGCGCGTACGGGTGCGGACTGCAGCTGCGCGATCGCGGCCCGCAGCTGATCCTCGTCCACAGCGGCGGCGTCAGCGGCTTCGGCGCGCGAAACGCGATGATCCCGGCGACGAAATCCGCGGTGGTCGTGATCGCCAACGCCGATTATTCCGGCGGCGTGCTCGACACGATCCAGGAAGCGGTGCTGGCGAAGCTGCTGCCTGTCGCCAATGCGCCGGCGATTGCCGGCCCGCCCGCGCGGGACGCGGCGCTCGAGATGCTGCGCCAGATCCGATCCGGCACTGTCGATCGATCGAAGCTCTCCGACGAATACAACGCGTTCCTCACCCCCGAGCGCCTGGCGGCGATGGCGAAGTCGCTGCGCGATGCCGGCGAGATCAGCGACGTACAGGCCGGATCGATCGGCGAGCGCGGCGGCCTCGAAGTATCGACGCTGAGAATGCTCGCGGGCAACACGCCAATCAGCACGCTGATGTATCGCGCCCCAGACGGTAAGATCGAGGAGTTCCTCTTCAGCCGTCGATGACCGATACCGCCAGACGCATCCTGCTCGCCATCCTGCTGCTCGGCGTCTTCGGGATCGTGGCGGAGCTCTTCCTCCTCAATCACATCGAGGACGCGACGCAGTGGATCCCAATCGCGCTTGGGCTGTTGACGGTCTTGCTGAGCCTGGCCGTGGCCACCAGGCCGACCAGCGCAACGATTCGCCTCTTCCAGCTCGTCATGATCCTGATGATCGTCAGCGGCGGCGTCGGGATGTATCTCCACCTGCGGGCGAACATGGAATTCCAGCTCGAAATGGACGCGACCCTCACCGGCTTCGCGCTGTTCAGGAAATCGATCGTCGCCAAGGCCCCGCCGGCGCTGGCCCCCGGCGCGATGGCGCAACTGGGACTGATCGGACTAGCCTATACATTCAGGCACCCAGTCCTGGGGAGGACACCATGATCCGGTTCGTCGCATTCGCGCTCGCGCTCCTTCTGACCGCTCCGGCCTTCGCGCAGGTCGGCAAATCGCAGGGCGTCGTCGACGCCAACACGATCAGCGAGGCGGATCTCACCAGGCTGCCGGGCATGACGCCGGCGATCGCCAAGGCGCTCGTCGCCGCTCGCCCGTTCGACAGCATCACCGCCCTCAACACGTTCCTGCTCGGCCAGAAGCTGACGCAGGATCAGGCCAGCGCGCTCTATCGGAATATCTTCGTCAACATCAATCTCAACACCGCGAGCGCGGCGGAGATCATGCTGATTCCCGGCGCCGGCAAGCGCATGGCCCGCGAGTTCGAGGAGTACCGGCCGTGGAAGTCGTATGCGCAGTTCGAGAAGGAGATCGGCAAGTACGTCGATGCGAAGGAAGTCGCGCGCCTCGCGCAGTACACCTTCATCCCGCTCAATCTCAACACCGCCACCCAGATCGACTTCATGACGATCCCCGGCGCCGGCAAGCGCATGGCCCACGAGTTCGAGGAATACCGCCCGTGGAAGACGCAGCAGCAGTTCGAGAAGGAGATCGGCAAGTACGTCGACGCCAGGGAAGTGCGCCGCTTCTGGCGCTACATGGTTATTCAGTAGGCCGGCAGATCGATCCCTGATTCCAACCGGTTGCATTAGAATTAGACTGGCGTCGAATGTCTGTGGTCCGGGCCTTCGGCGCTGCTGCACGCAACCTCCGTCGAGCTCGGTCGTTTACCGCTCTGGTGATCCTGACGCGGGCGCTCGGCATCGGCGCCACCACCGCAATGTTTTCCGTCGTCGATACGGTGGTGCTCAATCCACTGCCCGTCCCCAATGCGGACCGCATCATCGAGGTGTGGACGTTTTTCCAGGAGGGCGCGGGGCGCGCGCCCGGTGCGACCAGCGCCGTAATCTCCACTCTTCGCACGGAAGCCGGATTGTTCGAGGCGGTCGGCGCCTATCAGTTCGGCGCCGGCACCATCACCGGCGCGGGTGAGCCGGAGGTGGTGTCAGTCGCGGGCCTTGCGCCGAGTGTCTTCAGCGTGTTTCCGGCTGCGCCGCTACTGGGCCGGCTCTTCAATGACAACGACGTTGCGTCCACGCAACCTGCGATTCTGATCAGCGAGCGCATGTGGGCGACGCGCTTCGGGCGCGACCCCGGCGTGATCGAGCGCGTACTCACGATCGATGATCTGCCGCACCGCATCGTCGGCGTCCTGCCGGCGCGATTCACCGTGCCCGAAAGTTCCGTGAGCGTGTGGAGGCCGATCGACGTCGAGAGCGCCAATGCGCGTCTGCGCGTGCAGCTCGTCGGGGTAATGCGGCCCGGTGTCACCCGGGCTGCGGTTGATGATCGCTTGAAAGTCCTCACCGTGTCGCTTCAGGAGTCCGGCGCGCTGCCGAAAGGCCAGTATCTCGTCACCGACGTGCCCGTCCAGGTTGGCGCCGCGAGAAGCGGCGCTAAGGCGCTCTACCTGTTGCTGGGCGCGGTCGGCGTTCTCTTGCTCGTTGCCTGCGTGAACATCACCAACTTGATCCTGGTGCGTGCGTCGAGCCGGCGCAGCGAGCTGGCGTTGATGGCGGCACTCGGCGCCGGGCGCGCGCGCCTGCTGCGCGACGCCGCGATCGAAAGCGCACTGCTCGCGGTGATCGGCGGGGCGCTGGGCGTGTGGCTCGCCGGCGGTGTGTTGCGCTTGATCCTTGGCCTGGCGCCTGACAGCCTGCTGATGCTGTCGAGCGCGACCGGCGAGCTGCATCCACGCGCGGTCGTCTTCGCGATCGCGGTTACGTTCATCACGTGCGTGCTGTTCAGCGTGCTGCCGGCGTGGCGAGCGTCGCGGGTCGATCCGGTCGACGCGTTGAAACAGCAGTCGCGATCGTCGCAACGCGACGACCACTGGTGGCAAGGCGTGCTGGTGTCGACGCAAATCGCACTCGCGGTCGTCCTGCTCGCCGGCGCGGGATTGCTGCTGCGCAGCTTCGTCAAGCTGAACCAGGTCGATCTCGGTTTCCAGGCCGACGGCCTGGTCCTGCTCGACATCCAGATGCCGCCGAAATATCGGAAGGGCGGCGCGGCGCGCGCGTTCATGCGCGACGTCGAGCGGCGCATCGAATCGGCGCTCGGCACCCCGGCAACGATCGTCTCGGCATCACCAGTCAGGAGAGGCGGCTACTCCTCCGGCGTGCGTCCTGAAGTCGAGGGGCTGCCGGCGCCGGCACGATCGATCTCGTTGCCATCGTCCCGCGTCTCGGCGGACTTCTTCGAGGTGGCCGGGATCCCGCTGCTCGAAGGGCGGACGTTCATTCCGGAAGATGGAGAGGACGCGATCATCATCAACGATGTCCTGGCCCGCATGTATTTCGGCAACACCTCTCCGATTGGACGGCGATTCAAGACCAACGCTACGCAGCCGTGGCTGACGGTGGTCGGGGTTGCCGCCGACATCAAGACGATGGGTCCCGCCGATGCGATCGGCGAAGGCACCGAGGTCTACTTGCCGATGGGCGCAACCGGTGACTCCAATTTTCTGACGTTGATGGCGCGCGCCGACGGCCGCGAGGCCGTCGCGCTGCAGGAGCTGCGGCGCAGCGTCTGGGATATCGATCCGAACATGCCGATTCTCGAGGCGCGGACAATGGCGGAGGTGTTCGGTGATTCGATTGCGCGGCCGAAGTTCCTCGCCAGCCTGAGCGGTGCGTTCACGATCTGCGCCGTGGTGATCGCCGCGGTCGGTGTCTACGGCGTCGCCGCGTATTGGGTCGCACGGCGGCGGCGCGAGCTCGCGATTCGGCTGGCTGTAGGCGCGTCGCCGGACCGCTTGATCCTCGCTGTAATCGGGCGCAGCCTCCGCCTGACCGCCATTGGCACCATCGCCGGTCTCGCCATCGCAGCGGCCGGCGGCCGCATCATGACGACGCTGCTGTTCGCGACCGATCCGCACGATCCCGTCACCTTCGCGGTCATCATCGTGCTGCTCGGCGCGATTGCGATTGCCGCATGCCTGGTTCCGGCCCTCAGGGCTGCTCGCGTCGATCCGATGACGACGTTGCGGGCGGAGTAACCTTTCAGCCAGCGCGGCAAATTGATCCGCATGCGTCGCATGCGTCGCATCGTCTTCGCTCTGTTGGCTTCCACGGCCGTCACGTCCGCGCAACCGCCAACGTTCGAGCCACCCGCGCCAACCGGGAAGTATGCGATCGGGACGACGAGCTGGATCGTCACCGATCAATCGCGTGACGAGACGTTCGCGCCAGGACGCAAACGCGACATCGAAGTAATCGCGTGGTATCCACGCGCGGGTGCATCGGGTGCATCGGGTGCGCCTTATGTTCGCGACAGCATGGAGGAAGTGTTCGCCTTCGCGCGATTGACCAAGTCGCGCGATGCGTGGAACGGCCTCGCCTCGGTGAAGACGCACGCGGCGATCGATGCGGCGCCTGCCGCATCGCCGGCGCGCTTCCCCGTGATCGTGTTTCAGCACGGCTACACCGGACTCCCGAGCTCGTACACCGTGTTGCTCGAGGACCTGGCGTCGCATGGCTGGGCGGTCCTCAACGTGATTCATCCTTACGAAGCCGCCGGCGCGAAGCTGGCCGACGGCACGATCGTGACGACGCTCGACGACAAGGGCGGGCTGCGATCAGGGATCACCGACGTGCTCGGCGAATGGGGAGCCGAGGACAGCACGATGGCAAAGGTCACCAGCGCCGCGACCGATGCCGGGAAGGAAAAATTCATGCGCGGTTATCTCGATACGCTCGACAAGAGCGTGCGGGTCGTCGAGCGCTGGACGCTCGACGTGAAATACGTGCTCGATCATCTTCCGAAAGACGGCGCCGCCGGCCGCGTCGCCGCGAAGCTGGATCTCTCACGACTCGGTGTCGCCGGCCACTCGATGGGCGGCGTCGCCGGCGCGCAGTTCTGCGTCGAGGATCGCCGCTGCAAGGCCGCGCTCAACCTCGACGGCAGTCCGCAGTACGGCCCGATGATCGACGCGAAGATGCCGGCGCCATTCCTGATGATGTATTCGGCGCGACCCGGCCGCACCGGCGCGAGCGACATCATCTACAAGCGCTCGGCATCGAAGTACTCCCGCGTCGACGTCAAGGACACGCTGCACATCGACTTCAGCGACATCAACTTCTGGGGCGGCCCGCTGCGCGAGCGGCGCGTTCGGCAAGATCGATCCAGCTCGAGCGGCGGCGATCACGCGGACGGTCGTGCGCGAGTTTTTCGGCCAGGAGATTCTCAAACAGCCGTCGCCGTTCCTGGGCGGAAAACAAACCATGCCTGACGCGACAGTGATAGAAGTGAAGAGATGACGACCGTTTCGGTGAAGGTGTTCAACGATCAGGGCGAGCTGGTCGGGCCCGTCGACCTGCCACGTGTCGAGAAGAGCGAAGCCGAGTGGAAGGCGCAGCTGACGCCGCAGCAATTTGCGATCGCTCGCGCCCACGGTACCGAGCGCCCGTTCTGCGGGACGCTGCTCGACAACAAGCTGACCGGCGTTTACTCGTGCATCTGCTGCGGGCTGCCGCTGTTTGCGTCGAACGCCAAGTTCGATTCGGGCACCGGCTGGCCGAGCTTCTTCCAGCCGATCGCCGACGAGAACGTCGCGACCCGCGCCGATCGCAGCTACGGCATGGTCCGCGTCGAGATTCTCTGCGCGCGATGCGATTGTCACCTCGGCCACGTGTTTCCTGATGGCCCGCCGCCGGCGCGGCAGCGTCACTGCGTCAACTCGGAGTCGCTGGCATTTACCGGCGTCGACGAGCTCGCGTCGCTCGCCGATTCCGCCGTTTCGCAGTCCGACTCGCGATAATTATCGCAGCGGCGGCGCGCTCTCGGGCGGACGGCGATGGTGCGTCGCCTGCTCGTACGCGTATGCGTACTTGATCAACGCCGGCTCCGACCATGCGCGTCCGAAGAAGGTGATGCCCGCCGGCAATCGTCCGCCGCGCGTGTACCCCATCGGCACCTGAATAGCTGGGAAGCCCGTCGTCGGCGAAAAGAACTGGCTGTTGTCTCCGCCCGGCGTGTTCAGGTCGCCGATCAACCGCGGCGGGTTGCTCCACGTCGGATACACCCACGCGTCGATCTTCTGCGCATCCATCGCCTTGTTCACCGCCGCGCGCACCTGATCGCGATACGTGATCTCCGCCTTGCACGCCTCGCTCTCCGGACCATTCACGACGCCCGCTTCGGCCGACTCGAGCCGCGTCTGCACGCTCGGATGGAAGCGCCGCGACTTGATCACTTCGGTGAGGCTCTTCACCGGGATTTTGTCGCCGTGATCGGCGAAGAACCGGTTGATGTCGTACTTGAAGCCCATGCACGGACCAACGCCCGACTGGCGGCGAATGTCGCCGATACCGTCGATCACGCCGGGATCGACGATCGTCGCGCCCGCGTACTTAAGATCTGCGACCGCCCGCATGAACACGTCCACGATCTCCGGATCGGTGGTGTCGCGCTCGTATGCGAACCGCAGTACGCCGATGCGCGCGCCCTTCAATCCATCGCGCACCAGCGACGCGGAATAATTCTGCGGAAGGTGAGACGCCGCGGCAGCGGTCACCGGATCCGCTGCATCGCTACCGACGACTACCTGGAAGACAGCGACGGCATCTTCGACCGTTCGCGCCATCGGCCCGGCAATGTCCGCGAGCAGATTGAGCGGGAAGACGCCCGCGCGGCTGGTCAATCCCATCGTCGATCGAATGCCGACCAGCGACTGGTGTGACGAGGGACCGCGGATGGAATTGCCGGTATCGCTGCCGAGACCCACGGTGGCGTAACTCGCCGCGACGCCCGCGGCGGTGCCGCCGCTCGATCCGGCGGTGACGCGATCGAGCGCGTACGGATTCTTCGTATAGCCCGGCAGGATCGAATTGATCGTTTCGACGGGGCTGAACGCCCACTCCGCCATGTTCGTCTTGGCGATCACGATCGCGCCGGCGTCCTTGATCTTCTTGACCTGGAACGCGTCCTTGTCGGACACGAATCCCTGCAGCGACAGCGAGCCGTTGGCGCTCTGCAGCCCGATGGTCTCGAAGTTGTCCTTCACGAGCATCGGGATGCAATGCAGCGGACCGACTGGTCCGCTCTGCTTGAAGCGCTGATCCATGGCGTCGGCCTGCTTCCGCGCGCCGGTGTTGGTGACGACGATGGCGTTGATCGCGGGGCCGTTCTTGTCGAACGCATCGATGCGCCGGAGATACTGTTCGACGAGACCGCGGCACGTGATGCGGCCGGCTTTCATCGCGGCATGAATCTGCGCAATGGTGGCTTCCTGCACTTCGAACGGTGGAAGAGTCTGCGCGGAAGGAAAGGCCGCAAGTAGGAGAACGAGCGTCAAAAGCTTTCTAAACACGGCGACATGATACCTGCGGTCCGGCTCAAGCCGGCCCCTCACAAGATTTCTGTGGGGGTCCGCCTTCAGGCGGACCAGAATAGGCGCCATGCGACCAGCCGTGCTTCTCATTGCCGCGCTCCTGCTGCAGGACGCCAGTCCGCTGTTCGAGCCGATGCAGCCGGATGTGATGGGCGCCGGGTCGAACTTCACCAACGCCTTCGCCGATTACGACAGCGACGGCGATCTCGACCTGTTCGTCGGCTTCGACGGCAAGCCGAACCGGCTCTATCGCAATGACAAGGGCACGTTCACCGACGTCGCCGCCACGGCGGGTGTCGCCGACTCGCGGCCGACGCGCGCGGCGGCGTGGGGCGACTTCGACGCCGACGGCGATCCTGATTTGATGGTCGGCTTCACGCCTAACAAGGAAGCGTCTGTCGTGAAGCTGTACCGCAACAACGCCGGTGTCTTCGCGGATGCGACGGCAGACTCCGGTCTCGGACTGACGGCCGGAGCCGTGCGCCAGCCGGCGTGGATTGATTTCGATTCGGACGGCGATCTCGATCTCTTCATCGCGTTTCGCGACCGCGCCAACGCGATGTATCGCAACGATGGCGGGAAGTTCACCGACGTCGCCGCATCGGTGGGCCTCAACGATGCGCGGCGCAGCGTCGGCGCGGTGTGGTTCGATTTCGACGAAGACGGCGATCTCGATGCGGCCGTGGCCAACATGGACGGTGATGCCAACGGTCTGTTCCGCAATGACGGCGACAAGTTCACGGATGTGGCGGAGTCGGCCGGCGTGGCGTGGGGCGGCCGCGCGCCGAAGCTCGCAGGCAACGGCACCGTGCGCGTCTGCGCAGCTGACGTCGAGAACGATGGCAAGATCGACTTGTTCGCCGCCAACTATGGACCGCTTGGCCTCTTCAGCAATCTCGGCAAGGGCAAGTTCGAAGACCAATCCGCCGCCATGAAGATCGCGATCGATTCACGCTACGACGCCTGCGCGTTCGCCGATGTCGATCACAACGGCACGCTCGATCTCTACGTCAACGGCACCGTGACCGGCGGTGCCAGCTGGCAGGACTCGCTGTTCATGAACACGCCGTCCGCATTTGCGCCTGGCGCGTCGTTCGTCGACATGACCCCGCCGGTGATCCGCAAACAGCAGGCCGATCATGGCGTGCAGTGGGCCGACGTCGACGGCGACGGCGATCTCGATCTCGCGCTCACCGGATCACGCCCCGACGGCACGCACGTGATCATGCGCAACATGCTGCCGGCGGCCGACGCTGCCCGCCACGTTCACGTCCGCGTCGTCGATGCGAAGGGCGCGGCCACGCGCGCCGGCGCCGAAGTCCGGCTCTTTGCCGTCGGTTCGAAGATTGAAGGTTTGATTGGGACGCGGCTGCTCGACAGCGGCTCGGGCTACGACTCGCAGAACGACATGCCGGTGCACTTCGGCGTGCCGTCCGGCGTGCCGCGAGTGGACGTGCAGGTGATCGCGCCGTTCGGCGGCAAGCGCATGGCGATCTGGCAGCGCGGCGTCGCGCCCGGAAGAACGATTACGGTTCGAACCCGCTGATCGGCTCGACGCGGAACGTCGTCATCACGCCTTCGACGACATGTGCCACGTGACGGAGTCGGGCGCGACTTCGTACGCTTCGGTCGGGCCGCTCGAGCCGTTGCGGCCCTGCTGCATCCCGAACGCGATCAGCGTGTTGCCGTTCGCCAGCCGGCGCGCCGAGCTGACCGCCGCGGCGCTGCGTTCCGTGGATGGTGACATCCTGAGATCCGCCCGAAGGCGGACGCTACCTGATCGTCCGGAACTTCCCGTATTCGGCGCGGCCGGTAATGCGCTCGCCGGCGCGCACGTATGACTCGCGCATTTCCACCGGCACCAGGAATCCCATCAGCGGCTCTGATTGATAACTGACCGTGACGCGCGCGTTGACGCCGCCGCCGTCGAGGAGCATCTCGCTGATCAGGACGCTGCCGTTGTCCGGTTCGATCCAGAAGCGGCCGCGCGCCGGCAAACTGGATCCATCGAGTCTCCTGACGAGCGTCTGGCCACCGCGTTCTTCGAATTCGATCACCCACATCTCGGTCGTGACGCGAAACACCGCGGCGTCGTTCGCCGCCGCGTCCTGCCTGTTCGTGAACACCGGCGTGGCTTTGTCGACGTGCTTGAAGCGGACGCGGGCCTGTCGAGATGGATCCAGGAACTGCAGCGCCATCAACGGCGTGTTGATGGTTCGCGTGATGGTGCCGATGTTGTAGCGCGCGCTCTCTTTGAGGATGGAGCCGATCTGCGCTTCTGCGGCCACGGACGGATCCCGCAGCAGTTTCTCCAACCGCGCCTGACGATCGCGCACCGGTACGCCGTTCACCTCGAAGACGTCGCGCAGCTCCACGTAGCGGGTCGAGTCAGCCGGCTTCACGAGGAGCAGATCCGACTTGAGCCGCCGCGCCGGCGCAACGATGACCGCGTCCGCGTAGCGCTGGTCGGTCGCGGTGTCCTGCCAATAGTCCTCTTCCGCGACGATGCCCGACAGTTGTTTGTGAAAATCCGCAACGTAAGCGGCGGCACGCTTCAGCACGTCGTCCAGCGACGGCTGCTGCGCGGCGGGGTGCGACGCCAGGAATCCGGCGACGAGCGCCGTCGACATCAGTCGCCATTTCGACACGCGCTGATTGTATGATGCGTGCCGCGATATGAAGCAGACCGCCGCCCTCGCATTGCTTCTCCTGCTTGCGGCAATTACGCCGAGCGCGCCCGCCTCCGCGCACGGCGCTGCCGCGCGGCAGGCTCCCTCGGCGCCGGCCGCGTCGAGCAAGCCGAAGCTGATCGTCATGCTGTCCGTCGATCAGATGCGCGGCGATTACATCGACAAATTCCGTCACCAATGGACGAAGGGGCTGCATCGCCTCGTCACCGAAGGCGCGTGGTTCAGGGACGCGAACTATCCCTACTACACGACCGTGACGTGCGCCGGTCACGCCAGCATCGGCACCGGCACGGTGCCCGCGGTCCATGGCATGGTCGCGAACACGTGGGCGGACCGCAACAACGCGCGCACCGTCAGCTGCACCGACGACGAGACGGCGAAGCTGATTCCGTACGCCGCGCCGGTGACGAGCGTCGCGCACAGCGCGAACAACCTGATGGCGCCGACGCTCTCCGACGAAATGCGTTACCAGTCCTGGCCGGCGCCGCGCGTGGTCGGCATTTCGCTGAAGGCGCGTTCGGCGATCAATCTCTCCGGCCACCGTCCCGATGTCGTGGTGTGGCTCGACGAGCGCGATGGCGGCTGGGTCACCTCAACGGCGTTTGCAAAGGCACCGGCGCGTTTTCTCCAGGAGTTCTTCGCGAAGCATTCGATGACCGAGGAGATGGGCCGCACGTGGAACCGGTCGATGCCGGCGGATCAGTATTTATACGAATACTCGAAGGAGAACCGGCGCCGCACGCCGCACGCGTCGGTCGAGTTCCCGCACGTAACCAGGGGCCGCGGCGACGAAGTCGGCGGCGCGATCACCGACGCGTGGGAGGCGAGTCCGTATTCCGATGCCTACCTGAACGCCATGGCAATGGCGTCGCTCGACGCAATGAAGCTTGGCCGCGGCGCTGGAACAGACTTTCTGGCGATCAGTTTCTCGGCACTCGATCTGACCGGGCATTCGTACGGGCCGCTGTCGCACGAAGTGCAGGACGTCCTGTTCCGCCTCGACGAGCAGATCGGGCTGCTGCTCGACAAGCTCGATCGCGACGTCGGCCGCGGCCAGTATGTTGTCGGCCTGAGCGCCGATCACGGCGTGGCGCCGGTGCCGGAGGCCATGAAGGCAGACGGATTCGATGCCGGGCGAGTTGCAGCCGCCGCAATGGGCCAGGCCGTCGACGCCGTGCTGGCGCGCGAGCTCGGTCCGGGCTCCTATCGCACGCGCGTGCTCGGCAACGACGTCTATTTGAACGACGGCATTTACGCGAAGCTGTTGCAGAATCCTGCCGCGATGGAAGCGGTGCTCGGCGCCGTGCGCAGGACCGAAGGCGTGTTCCGCGTCTACCGGAAGGACCAACTATCGGCGACGGATCCACTGACGCGGCAGCTGTTCCTCAGTCACTACGAAGGACGCAGCGGCGACATCAAGTTCCTGCTCCGCGCCTACTGGATCAACTCGCCGTCGACGAGCACGCACGGCACCGGCAATCGATACGACACGCACGTGCCGGTGCTGTTGTATGGCTTCGGCATCAAGAAGGGGGAGTATCTCGAACCGTCGGCGCCGATCGATCTTGCGCCGACGCTGGCGTTCCTGAGCGGCGTCACGCTGCCGAACGCGATGGGACGCGTACTGACAGAGGCGTTGCAAAGACGCTGAATCTTTTGACCGCTTGATCGGTTGAACGGTTGACCAGCCGTCTCAGATCAATAGATCAACAGCTCAAGAGTTCAACAGATTCCCGATCTCTTCCAAATTTGGAATACCGGCCATCGCTCCCGCGCGTGTGACGCTGATCGCTGCTGCCGCATTTGCGAACCGCAACATCTGCTGGGGCGAATACTCATTCAGCATCGCGTAGATGAACGCCGCGCGAAACACATCACCGGCGCCGGTGGTGTCGACGGCGGTCACCGTGAACGCCGGCTCGGAGATGATCTCGTCGCCGATCATCAGCATCGCGCCGCTCGGCCCGAGCGTGGCGCACAACAGGCCATCATGCGATCGGCGCACCACCTTCAGGCCGCGCGTCAGATCCTCTTCGCCGGTGATCGCCGGCAGCACGTGCTGCGCGAACATCGGAATGCCGACGGCGGCAACCAGATCCTTGGTGCGATCGGTGATGCGATCGATGTCGCTGGTGCACGGCACGCCGGCGCCGCGCGCCGCCGCCGCCACCGCGATGGCGGCCTCTTGATCCTCGTCGTCCACGTGGACGACCCGCGCCGAGGCGATCAGAGTAGCGTTGATGTCGCGCGTCCGGAGATTCAGCCGATCGTCGCGGTCCCACAGCACGATCCGCTCGCCCGACGTCTCGTCGACGGTAATCACCGCAAACCGGTTGGCGCACTCGCGCGTCATCACATGTGAGACATCGACGCCGCGCTGCTGGAGCTCGCTGAGAATCAGGCGGCCGTTGTGATCGTGGCCGACCGCGCCGACATACGTGGTCTTCAACCCGAATCCGGCGCACGCGGCCATCGCCGTCGCCATCTGTCCCCCGCACATCGTCGCGTGGCTGGAGATGCGCAACTTGGCGGTGGGACTGTCGGCTTTGGGGGACGCGGGCAGCCGGTAGACGTGATCGACGGAGTTACAACCCACGCCGAGCACGTCCCACTGCTTGGGACCTGGCATCGGGGTCAGTATAGTACGGCTATGCGTGTCCTTATAACGTTGCTGATTGCCGGAGCAGTCGTTTCGGCGTCACAACAGCCGGGACAACCCATCTTCCGCGCGGGCACCGATCTCGTTCGCGTCGACGTCACGGTCACGCAGCGGGGCGACGAGGCCGTGGCCGATCTCAAGATGGAGGACTTCGAGATCACCGAAGACGACGTGCCGCAGACCGTCGAGACCCTGAAATTCATCAAGGTCGATGGGACGCGGACGTCGAACCTCGACGAGCCGCTCGAAATCCGATCGAAAGACCACGCGCTGCTCGAAGCGGCGCGCGAAGACGTGCGGCTGTTCGCGATCTTCCTCGATGACTATCACATCTCGAAGCGGCCGGACATCACGCTGCCGCTCCGCGATGCGCTCACCAGGTTCATCAACCAGCTTGGCCCGAACGATCTGGTCGCGTTGATGGATCCGCTGACGACGCTGTACGACCTCAAGTACACGCGATCGAAACCCGATCTACTGGCGCGGGTGCGGAACTTCGAAGGCCGCTACGGCGAGACCTTCCCCGTGAAGAGCGCGATCGAGGAGGCGCAGCTGTCGCAGCGCAACTGGATGGAGCTGCGCAGCGGCGTGACGTTGTCCGCGCTCAAGGCGCTTGCGACTCAGATGGGCGGCCTGCGCGACGGCCGCAAGTCGATCCTGTTTTTCAGCCAGGGGCCCGGCGTGCGTCCGGGCAGTCCCAACGATCAATTGATGCGTGAGATCGATGAGGCGGCCAACCGCGGCAACGTCACGATTCACGTGATCGATCCCCGGCCGCTCGGCACGGTTGGCTTCGGCGGCGACCAGATCCTGCGCCGGCTTGCTGCCGATACCGGCGGTCGCGCCATCGTCAACACCAACGATCCGATGGAACAGCTCGGCGGCGTGATGGCGGATGCGAGCGCGTATTACCTGGTCGGCTACACCCCGACGCGCCGCAGCAACGACGGCAGGTTTCACGAGATCAAAGTGCGCGTCAAGCGGCGCGGGGTTCGCGTCAACGCGCGGCGCGGCTACTGGGCGGCAAGCGAAAAGGAACTGACCGCGGCCGCCGAGGCCGCGGCGACGCCGGCCAACACCGCGTTGACCGGCGCGCTGTCGGCGTTGTCCGACTCGGTCAACACGCGCGCGGTCGCGATCTGGACCGGCTTCGCGAAAGCCGGCGCGGACAAGACGCGCGTGATGTTCACGTGGGAGCCGAATCAGCCGGTGCCGGCGCAGAAGCCCGCGCGCCTCGAGATTCAGCCCGTCGACGACACCGGCAAGGAAACCACGACGGCGCAAGTGATTGGCGGCGCGCCGGGCGAGCTGCCGCTGATGGCGCGGTTTGATTTCACCGCGGGCCGTCAGCGCCTGCGATTCACGTCGTTGACCGCGTCAGGGGAAGTGATCGATCGCTGGGTGCAGGCGCAGGCGATCCCCGACTTCACCAGGCAGCCGCTGGTGCTGGCGACGCCAAAGATCCTTCGCGCGCGAAACATGGTGGAGTTCCGCGCCATTGAAGCGAATCCATCCGCATCGCCGACCGCGACCACGAGATTCGGCGCCACCGACCGCATCCTGGTCGAGCTCGAAGTGCAGGCGCCGGACGGCGTGACGCCGCAAGTGAAGATCGATCTGCTCAATGCGAAGGGCGATTTCCTGCAGACGCTGCAGACGTTGACGGTCACCGGCGGCAAGGCTCGGATGCCGCTGCCGGTCGGCAGCCTCGCGAACAGCACGTATGTGCTCCGCATCGAAGCGACGGCCGGCGACGAAACAGCGCAGCAGTGGGTTGCCTTCCGCGTCCAGCGCTGACGTAGAATAGCGTCCCCCGGCGTGCCCCCCGCCAGGTCCGATCCATGCTGTCACCTCTTGGGCTCACTCTCGCGTACTCGACGTCTGCGCTGATTAGCATCGCTGCGGCCAGCGCGGTGATCAACCGCCGCGAAGTCCGCGGTGGCCGCGCACTGGGCTTGATGCTGCTCGCCGCCGCGTTGTGGGCGGCCTGCGACGCGATCGAAGTGCACCTGCCGACGGTTGAAGGCCGTCGCTTCATCTCGCAGATCCAGTACTTCGGCGTCGTCTCGTGCGCGCCGTTTTTCTTCCACGCCGCGATGGAGCTGGCGCGCCGCGAGCACGTGCTGACGCGGCCGGTGCTGGCGCTGGTGTGGATTATCCCGATCGTGTCGCTGTTCATGGCGTGGACCAGCGAGTGGCACGACATGCTGTGGACCAGCATCGAGCTGCCGAAGCCGGGGCAGGTCCTCTCCACCTACAACTACGGCTGGTGGTTCTGGGTGCTCGCGATCCAGCACTACACGCTGACGCTGATGAGCACGATCGTGCTGCTCGCCGCGCGGCGGCGCGTGACGCGCGCGTTCCGCGCGCCGATGATGGCCGTCGTGATCGCCGTCGCCATCGCGTGGGTCGGCAACTTCCTCTACATCTTCAAGCTCGGCCCGTGGCCGGGACTCAACTACCTGACGATGTCGCTTGGTTTGAGCGGCGCGGTGCTGGCGTGGGCGGTGGTCAGCGAGGGACTGCTCGATCTGCTGCCGCGTGCGCGCGAAGCGCTGATCGATACGATCGCCGACGGCGTGATCATTCTCGATCGATCCGATCGCGTCATCTACGCGAACAACACGGCGCAGGATCATCTCGGCATGTCGATCGATGCGGCGCACGTGCCCGCCGCCGTGCGCCTGCCCGAGCGCAACCGCTCGTCGGCGCCGTGGCTCGGCGAAATGGCGGTGCCGGGCGGCAACGGCACGCGCTGGATCGACGTGCGCGTCGATCCCGTCAGCGATCGATGGGGCGACGTGGCCGGACGCCTGGTCGTGACGCGCGACATCACTGTCCGGAAGGCGCTCGAGGCCGAGCGCGAGCGGCTGATCGGCGAGCTGAAGACCGCGCTCAACGAAGTCCACACGCTCGAGGACCTGCTGCCGATTTGCGCCAGCTGCAAGAAGGTGCGCGACGACAAGGGCTACTGGAGCCAGCTCGATGTGTATCTTCGCAACCGGGCTGCCGTAGAATTCACGCACGGCATATGTCCAGACTGCGACGCACGGTTGTACGGTCAGCTCAAAGAGCAGCCCGAATGAGTGGACGGATCGCGTGCGCGATGACGATCGCCGCGTTGCTGGCGACGCTCAGCGCTGAACAAACCGCCGTGTCGTCGACGGCGATTGGCGAATGGCCGACATACGGCGGCGATCTCGCGAATTCCAAGTACTCTCCGCTCGATCACATCAATGCCGGCAACTTCGGCTCGCTCCGCATCGCGTGGCGCGCGAAATCTCCGGACGCCTTCCTCAGCATGACGCTGCCCGACGGCACCGAGTGGTCCGCGGATTCGAAATTGATCTTCGAGGAGCTGAGCCGGGTCGATCCGAAACGCTGGCGCGACAACCAGCCGCCGTTCGTGCAGAACTTCAAGGCCACGCCGTTGATGGTCAACGGCACGCTCTTCGTCAACACGCCGGCATCGGTCGGTGCCGCCTTCGACGCGCGCACCGGCGCGTTGAAGTGGATCTACAACCCGAAGAGCTACGAGTCGGGCACGACGACGATGAGCCTGCGATGGAATCAGCGGGGCGTCGCGTACTGGCGAGACGGCAATGATGAGCGCGTTTACTGGGGAACCGGCGACGGCTATCTGGTCGCGGTGAACGCGAAGACCGGCCGTCCCGTCCAGGGCTTTGGCCACAACGGCAAGGTCGATCTGATGGAAGGCCTGCCGCGCGCGAAGCGCGGCACGCGCGATTACCTGAACGCGCTGACCTACTCGGTGCAGTCGCCGCCGATCGTCGTCAAGGACATGATCGTCACGCCGGCGGCGATCTCGTCGTTGATCAAGACGAAAGAGCAGATCCCCGGGTGGATTCGCGCCTTCGACGCGCGCACCGGCAAGGTGCGATGGACGTTCCAGCCGATTCCGCAGAAGGGTGAATTCGGCAGAGACACCTGGCAGGACGGCTCGAACCAATACGCGGGCAAGGTCACGGTATGGACGATCATGAGCGCGGATGAGGAGCTCGGTCTCCTGTATCTGCCGACCAACACCACCGCTCCCGATTTCTACGGCGCGCATCGGCTCGGCAACAACCTCTTCGCCGAAAGCATCGTCGCGCTCGACATCAACACCGGCACGCGCGTGTGGCACTTCCAGACGGTGCATCACGGGTTGTGGGACTACGACAATCCCGCGGCGCCGAACCTGCTCGACATCAATGTCAACGGCGCGCGAGTGAAAGCGCTCGCGCAGATCACCAAACAGGGTTTCGTCTACACGTTCGATCGGGCGACGGGAAAGCCGATCTGGCCGATCGAAGAGAAGCCGGTGCCGCCGTCTGATGTGCCGGGCGAGAAGGCATCGCCGACGCAGCCGATTCCGTCGAAGCCGGCCCCATTCGAATATCAAGGCGTCACCGTCAACGACCTCGCCGACTTCACGCCGGAGATCCGCGCCGCGGCGGAGAAGGCGATCCAGGGTTTCCGAACCGGCCCGCTGTTCACGCCGCCGTCGATCGAGGGCACGATCGTTCGACCGGGCACGGTCGGGGGAGCGAACTGGACCGGCGCTGCCGTTGATCCTGCGACCGGCATGCTCTACGTGCCGTCGCGCCATCAGTACGCAGTGAGCAAGCTGAGCCCGCCGGACAAGGCGCTCGACAGCAATTTGCTCTACATGCAGACGCCGGGACGCAATCCGCAAATGCCGGACGCGCTGCCGCTCTTCAAGCCGCCGTATTCCCGCATGACGGCGATCGACATGAACACCGGCAATCATGCCTGGATGGTGCCGACAGGAAATGGCGATCGGATTCGCAACAACCCGCGGCTCAAGGGCGTGAATTTGCCGCCCGTCGGCGGCGACGTCACCTACAGCGGACCGCTGCTGACGAAAACGCTGCTCATCTTCGCTCTGACTGCAGGCGGATCGAACGGCGGCGCGCGACTGGTGGCCTACGACAAGGCCACCGGCAAGGAGCTCGCCTCCGCCGATCTTCCCGGCGCCGCGATCGGCACGCCGATGACGTATTCGATCGGCGGCAGGCAATACATTGCCATCACCGTGAGCGGCCGCGGCTCGACGGACATTCCCGAGCTGATCGCGCTGGCGCTGCCGTAGAACTTTTCGGTCGTTTCGGAGTCTAAACTGCGCCAATGCGTCTCCGCGCGCTGCTCCCTGTCTGCCTGTCCGCCTGCCTGCCTGTCTGCCTGTCTGCCTTGCTCTCAGGCTGTGCTCCGAAAGGACCATCACCGCAGCTCGTCGCCGAGCTGGCAAAGGCAGACTCGTTGCGGAGCGAGGGCTGCTACAACTGCCTGAAAGAATCAGCCGCCATTCTCGAAAAGATCAGCCAGGCCAAAGTGCAGCCGGCCGGCGTTGCAGAGAAGCGATTCGACACGGCGCTGCTGATCGCGGTTCGCGAAAAAGAGCTCGGCATGCCGTCCGACGAGGCGATGGCCTTGGCCAAAAAGCTCGTCGTGCCGCTGCGGCAATCCGTGCTCGATGCGGCGGAGCTGATTATCGGCGACAGCAGCGGTCTCGACCCTGAAATGCGCGCGTTCGTGGCCGGGCGCAATCGGCCGGCGGTCGAGCCTGACAATCCGAAGCGCCGCGCGCTCGACGCGTTCCCGCCAACGGATCTCACCGCGACGTACATCGGCCTCGCCATCGACTGCGAACAACAGAAGTTGATCGAGAGCGTCGACATGAAGGCGCTGACCGCTCAGTATGCGGGCTCGCCGCTGATCCGGTTCCGTTTGTCCACGTGCGGCCGTCCTTTGCCGCCGAACGTCGGCGCGCTGCGAGAATCGAATCCGCGCTGGACCGACACGTTGTATTGGGACGCACGCCGCGAGATGGTCGCATCGCTCGGCCAGGCGATCGACTTGTCGAAAGTCATTGGTTTGTACGGCCAGGGACGCGAAGCGTTCCCGCGATCGTTGATGCTGACGATGGCGTGGGCCAATGCGAACCTTGCGGCCGAAGAGTACGAAAGCGCGTTGTCGGGTTTCGAAGACGTGCTGAAGACGTTTCCAACGCATCGCGATGCGATCAACGGCAAGATGCAGTCGCAGAGTTACCTGATGCGCCATCCGGAAGCGATCGCGACCGCGACGCAGCTGCTCGACCTCGGCACCTGGCACATTCCCGACGCGAATTACTGGCGCGCGTGGAACCGGTATCAGCTCAAGGAATACGAGAGCGCCTGGATCGACGTTGAGAACGCGACCAAAGGACTGTCGAACTCGCGCGTCTACATGCTTGCCGGACTGATCGCCTATGCGCGCCAGGCCCTGCAGACCGCGGTCGACCGTTTCGATACCGCGTTCGCGGCCGATCCGAGCGCCTGCGATGCGGTGTGGATGTCTGGGCTGGTCAGCATCGACCAGAACGAGCTCGCGGTGGCAGGCCCGAAGTTCGCGCGCAGCATGACGTGCTTCGCCAGCGTGGCGAAGATGCTGCGCCAGGACCACGCGACCCTCGAGATGACGATTCAAAAGCGCGGCACGCCCAAGAATGCGAGGGATCAGCGAAATCTCGATCGTCTTCAGCGCGACGCAGACACCGCGGAGCTGAAGTCGGCGCAGTCCGGCTTCAATGGCGCCCAGTGCTACGCGCGCACCGGCGGTAAGGCCGTGGCGCTCGGTATGATCGACGTGGCGATTGCGCATCCCGCCATGAAGGAAAAAGCGGAGGCGCTGAAGGCGTTGATCGAGAAGCTGCCTAACTGAAGTCGAACCGCACGACCACCGGGCCGTGATCGCTGCTGCCCACTTCGCGCTGCACGACCGCTGACGTTGCTTTCTCCGCCAGCGCCTTCGACGCCAGCACGTAATCAATCCGCCAGCCGATGTTCTTCTCCTTCTGCTGGCGCCACGGCGCCCACCACGTGAACAGATTGTCGTTGTCGTTCTCGAACTGGCGATGCACGTCGGCCAGGCCGAGGGAGATGATTCGCGCCAGCAACGCTCGCTCTTCCGGTGTCGCCCCGATCATGTGCGGCTTGCGCAGCTTCGGATGAATGTCGCGCTCCTCGAGCGCGACGTTGAGATCGCCGCACACGATCAGCAGCTTGCCGTCGCGATTCGCTTCTGCGACGTACGATTCGAGCGCGTGCAGGAACCGCATCTTCGCGTCGAAGTCCTTGCCGCCGTTCGGCACGTAGACGGACGCAATCATGATGTCTCCGGCAGGCGAGGGGACACTCGCGCACGCGATGCGCTGTTCGAAATCGAAACCAGGGTGCGAGCACGCCGGCATCGCGCCGGCCAGCGACTTCGACACCAGCAGCGCTACGCCTGAGTAGCCCTTGTCGCCGTGCCAGTAGCTCCAGTAGCCCTCCATGTCGCGCAGCTCGAAGGTCAGCTGATCGTGCGACGCCTTGATCTCCTGCAGGCAGACGATGTCGGGCTTCTCGGCGGCGAGCCAGTCGAAGAGCTGCGCTTGTCGCGCGCGAATGCCGTTGACGTTCCAAGCCGCGAGTTTCATTTGTAGTGATGCACGATCGTCGCGGCCGCGGGCGAGTGGTTGCTGGCGGAAACGTTGATCAGGAAGCGTCCGTCGCGGCTGACGTCATAGGAGCGAATCGTCGTGCCGGCATCGAACAGCCTCGCGATCGATCGTACTTCGGATCCGGCGAGCGTGATCACATGAATCTCGCTGCCACGCCTGAAGTAGAGCTCGCGGCCGCCGGCGCTCCACCTCGGCTCCGTCCCGCCGGCGGTTGTCACCCGCATGCGAGTGCCGGCCTTCGGGAACGTATCGATGTAGATATCGAATTGCCCGGATTCATTCGACGCGTAGGCGATCGATCGGCCGTCCGGTGAGAACACGCCGTCGACCTGGTCGAACGGCGCTGCGGCATATGGCGTGGCGGTCGAGCCTTCAACCGGCGGTTGAATCCACAGATCATCCCCGGTGCCGTTGCTGCGCCTTCCGATCAACAGCGATCGCGAATCGCGCGACCAGTCCCACACCTGCACCGGTGTGTCGAACGTGGCGATCGTCTGCTCGGGCAGTACGGCGCCGGCGCCTCGTATCATTACCTTGCGACGTTGTCCTGCCCATGCGATACGCAGGCCATCCGGCGACCACACCCCGCTCTCATCCACATCCGTCGACAACGACAGCCGTGCGGGCGCCGGTTGCGATCCGGTGCGAATGAAGACATCGAGCGTGCGTAATTGACGATCGATTTCGGTGACGACAATGCGTTTGCCGTCGGGAGCGATGCGAACGTCCCACGCATCGATCGGCTCGCTGGTCGATCCGGCCGGCGTGCCATCGCGCTTGACCCATCGCAGCTCGCGAAACGTTGTGGCCGGAGCGCCGTAGATCAGCACATCATCCGATGCGGTCGCGAAGAGCTGTCCGATCGGGCCGCGGCCGGCATTGAGCCCTACCGCTTCGGCGCGGCCGGTGAGCTCGAGGGATTGCGGATCGATCGCATGCTCGACGAGTGCCAGGTCGCGCAGGTAGAGCAGCGAGCCGTTCGCGACGATCGCTTGCGCGTCGGAAGCGGTCAAGCGCCTCGATCCGGACGGATCGTCGAGTGATGTGATCCAGATTCCCGATCGCGATGACTGCGACGACGTGATCAGAAATATGACGTGACGTCCGTCCGGAAGAAACGACGGCCAGGCATGCGACGTATCGCCGGAGGCGAGTGTGGTGAGCGGCACGATCGATCCCGATGCATCCCGCTTCATCAAGCCGCCGTTCGGCGTCGGCGCGAACACGACGATGCCGTCGCGATTCCACGATCCGCCCGCGGCCGGTCGCTGCGTCAGCCAGATCGGTTGCAGTGCCGCTCGCCAATTCAAGTGCGCGCAGTTTGCCGCCGGCGAAGAAGCCGATCTTCGTCATGTCTGGCGACCAGAACGGCATTGCGGCGCCGCTCGTGCCCGGCAATTCTCGCGTGCCGCCGCTCGAGAGATTGTGCAGCCACAGCGACATCACCCCGGCTTTGGCGGCAGGGTAGACGAGCTGTCGGCCATCCGGCGCGATCGACAGTCCAAATAGATAATCGGCCCCTGCGCCGGCATCGAGACCATCCGGAGCGATCCATGTGCTCCGAAGCGGTTGAGCTGGGGGAACCGGCGCAGGCGGCCGTTCGCGCCAGTGACGAATGGCGGGAACGGCAAACACAACAGCGGCAACCAGCGCGGCGGCGGTGACGAACGTTCGGTTCGGTATACTTAAACCCCCGGACCAAGGAGGTTACTTCGAATGCGTACTCGTCTTCTCGCCCTGGCCGTGACGCTGCTCGTCGCGGGTCTGCCCGGCGCTACTTCGGCGCTTGCGCAGACAGCCGCGCCGACGCGCCGCCCCGACGTGATTTACGTGCCCACGCCGGAGCCGGTGGTGGAGGCCATGCTGCAGGTCGCCAACGTCACCAAGAACGACGTCGTGTATGACCTCGGCTGCGGCGACGGCCGCATTCCCGTGACCGCGGCGCGCAAGTATGGCGCGCGCGGCGTGTGCTTCGACATCGATCCCGAGCGCATCAAGGAAGCGAACGATAACGTCGCCAGGAACAATGTCGGCAACCTCGTCAGGGTCGTGCACGCCGATCTGTTCGAGCAGGATCTCAGCGGCGCATCGGTGATCACGCTCTACCTGCTGCCGTCGCTCAACGTGAAGCTGATGCCGAAGCTGATGAAGGAGCTGAAGCCGGGCACACGCATCGTCTCGCACGCGTTCGACATGGGCGACTGGAAGCCTGAAAAGGAACTCGACGTCGAGGGCCGCAAGGTTTTCTTTTGGACGATCCCGAAGCGATAACACTGAAGAGACGATTCTTTCTCGCGCTCGCTGCGGCACTTGCTGTCGTAGCTGTCTTATTGGCCGTCAGCGGTGGGTTTCGCACCACCGCTGGCGGCCTTCGCATTTCCGCGCGATCGCCGCTGCCGATCGCGTTGCTCGCGCTGATCAATTTCACATTGTGGCTGTCGTGGGCGCGGCGTGCGCAGGCGATCGAGAGCGATCTCGAAGTGGCGTGCACTCGCCTCACGAATCGCGCGAGCGTGATTGCGATCGCGTCAATCGTCGCAGCGCTCAGTACCGTTTTTGCGACTCATTCCGCTTCCGGAGCCGATCCGTCGGGATATCTGAGCCAGGCGCGGATGTGGTCGCACGGCGAACTCATTCACATCAGTGACATTCTTCCGGAGACGGGCGGATGGCTGACCACGCCGCTCGGTTGGCGTCCGATGGACTGGACCGATCAGGAAATCGGCGCGCAGGTACCGACATACCCGCCAGGTCTGCCGCTGCTGATGGCGATTCCGCACGCGATTGCGGGAATCGACGGCGCGTCGGCCGTCGTGATCTTTTCCGCGGGAGTGGCGGTCGTAGCGACCGCGCTCCTTGCCGCCGAAGTAGCGGGAGCCCTCGCGGCCGTGATCGCGGCGACGTTTCTCGCGTTCACTCCGGTCTTTCTTTACCAATCCATCCAGCCGATGAGCGATGTGCCGGTAACCGCGGCGTGGATGCTGTGCTTTGTGCTGCTCGCTCGTCGAGGCGCATCCGCGCGTAGAGGGGCGTCGTTAGACGCCTCTGCGGGTATTGCGTGCGCAGTCGCCGTCCTGATCCGCCCTAACCTCGCACCACTTGCCATCGTTCCGCTGGCAATCGCTCAACATCGCGTCTGGTTTGCCGCGCCGGTGGCGATCGCAGGTCTCTTTCTCGCGTCGATTCAGACGTTGTGGTACGGATCGCCGCTGCGATCGGGTTATGGCTCGGCGGAGGAGTTGTTCGCGCTGTCGAACATCGGCGCGAATGCATCGCGATACTTCAGGTGGACGATCGCCACGGCTCCGGTGATGTTGCTCGGCGTGATCGGCTTCTTCCGACTGCGGCGCGAGCGCATCGCGCAGGCGATCGGCGCATTCGCGATGCTGGTGATCGCGTCGTATCTCGTATATGCCGTGTTCGACGTATGGTCCTACCTGCGATTCCTGCTGCCGGCGCTCGCGGTGCTGGCGCTCTTCGCGGCGGCGGCGCTGTCGGCGTGGCTCACGCGATGGCCGATCGTGATTCGTGTGCCGCTGTTGTTTGTGTTGCTCCTTGGCGTGACTGCATACAACGTCTTCACTGCGCGCACGCTTGACACATTCCGGCTGCGGGATCAGCTCGGCCGCGTATCGACGGTGGCGAATTACATCAACGCCAATGTTGACGCGAACGCGGTGATCCTGTCCGGCGAGCAGAGCGGATCGATGCGCTACTACACGCATCGATCGATCCTGCGCTGGGAAGCGGCCACGGCTGAATCGCTGGCGAACGCCGTGACGACGCTCCAGCAGGAGAGCCGGCCCGTGTTCATCGTCCTCGATGCGTGGGAGGACGAGCCGTTCCGGAAGAAGTTCGCGGCCTATCCCGCCGGCGCGCTCGACTGGCCGCCGATGCTCGAAGCGGGCCGCAGCCACCGCACCCGCCTCTGGAAACTCAGCGACCGCGATCGCTTCCTCCGCGGCGACCCCCTCCACATCGTCCGATTGCCGTAGTAGTAGTTGGTGCCTGGCACCCGTTGCCGGTCCGTGCCGTAGTAGTAGTTGGTGCCTGGCACCCGTTGCCGGTCCGCATCGACAGTGGGTGCCTGGCACCGCTTGCCGGTGACCGTGGCACTTTCCGCAAACACTCTTACAAAACTGCGGAACTGAAGCCGCCACTGGCACTGGGTGCCAGGCACCTGTGAGCGTTGTAGTTGGTGCCAGGTGCGGATTCTGCCGGCCGGATACGACCGTTACGACCGTTCGACCGTTATCGGGTGCCAGGCACCCAATGCCAGATACGACCGTTCGACCGTTATCCGACCGTTATCGGGTGCCAGGCACCCAATGTCGGTCCCACCACCCAATGTCGGTCCCACCAACCGGTGTGAGATAGTGGCCGTCAAAGGTCGACATGAGAGACGTGCGGGACGCGGTGCGGTCGGTTTCGCGGACGCCCGGGTTTGCCGCGGTCGTCGTGCTCACGCTCGGGCTTGGCATTGGCGCGGCCGTGACGACGTATAGCGTCATGGAGGCGGTGTTGTGGAGACCGCTGCCATATCCCGACGCCGATCGGCTCCTGCTGCTCGATGCCACGCTCAAGAATCGCAAGAACTCCGGTATCGCGCCGTTCGAGGCGCGCGAGCTGCGGGCGCGCGCGAAGACGATCGACCGCATTGCGGCGGTGTCGGGCGTCAGCGCCAATCTCAATATCGACGGCGAACTGGAGCGCGTCTTCGCCGCCAGCGCCAATGACGATGCGCTGAGAATCCTCGGCGCGGAGCCGCCGGTACTCGGCCGGCTGACCCGCGATCGTGAGGACATCGGCGCCGACGGATACATCAGCGCCGTTGCGATCAGCGATGCGCTGTGGCGCCGACACTTCGGCGCCGATCCCTCGGCGATCGGCCGGCGCATCCAGGTCAACAACATCGACGCGCAGATCGTCGGCGTGCTGCGCCCGGGCCTCAAGGTCTTCCTGCCGGCAATGTCGAACGCCGCCGAGGAGATCGACGTCTGGTTCCCGCGTGGCGACAGCGATCGGCTGGACGTCCGCGACCCGGCCACGATCGCGCGGCTGGCGCCCGGCGTCACGATCGCGGAGGCACAGGCGGAACTCGATACCTTCGCGCGCGCCTTTGCCGCCGATCGGCCTGGCGCGTACGCGGGCGGGTTCGCGTTGCTCGCGAGCCCGCTGCAGGATCTCCTCACCGAACGGGTCAAACCGGCGTTGATGGCGCTCGGCGCCGCAGTGGCGTTCGTCCTGCTGATTTCGTGCGTGAACGTCACGAACCTGATGCTGGCGCGCGCGAAAACGCGCGAGCGCGAGATCGCGGTGCGATCGGCATTAGGCGCAAAGCGCGGCAGATTGATCGCGCAGATGCTTGCCGAGAGCATCGTGCTGGCCGGCGGAGGCGCAGCACTCGGTTTGGCGATTGGCGCCGGCGGTATCGCGCTGCTCGACTGGCTGCGGCCCACGCACCTGCCGAGGCAGTCGCAGATCGCGATCGACAGCGGCGTCGCGATCTTCGCGATCGGCATCGCGGCGTTGGTCTGTCTCGTGTTCGGCCTGGTGCCGGCATTTCGCGCGACGCGCCGCGAACACACCGATCCATTGCGATCGGGCCGTGCCGGCACGACCGCCGGTGGTCTGCGTCGCTTGCAACGCGCGCTGGTCGTCGCCGAAGTCGCGCTGTCGATCGTGCCGCTGGTTGGCGGCGGGCTGATGATTCGATCGTTCTGGAACCTCGCGCATGCGCCGATCGGTTTCGATCCGTCGGAGATCGTCACCGCGCGCGTGCAAATGAGCTTCCGCGCCTTTCCGGATCTCGAGCAACGACGGGCGCTCATACAGAATGCGATCGAACAGGTCAGACAACTGCCTGGCGTTGAAGATGTCAGCGCCGGCACGTCGCTGCCGTTCACGCTGCCGAACACACGCCGCTTCGCGCGTGATGGCGATCCGTCCTCCGAGTTGATGGCGAGCCAGCAGGCGATCGCGCCGGGTTATCTTTCGTTGACCCGAACGCGATTGGTCGAAGGCCGCGACGTGACCGGCGACGACATTCGTCAGAACCGGCTGGTCGCGATCGTCGATCAGCGCATTGCCCAGCGATTGTGGCCTGACGGCGCGGTCGGCCGCTTTCTCGCGATTCAGATCGGGAGCAAGCCCGCGAAGCTCGAAGTGATCGGCGTCACCGAACCGGTGAGGGCCACGCGCGTCAACGACGCCGAGATGCCGCATGTGTTCCTCTCTTACAACGTGCAGCAGGGCGAGCCCTATCTCGTGATTCGCACGCGGCAGTCGGCCGCGATCCTTGCGCCGCAGATTCGCCGCGTCGTCGAAGCCCTCGGCACACTCCGCGCCGTCGTGGACATCCGCCCGATGCGCGATTACGTCGATCTCTCCGTCGGCGATACCCGCTTCACGATGCTGATGCTCACGGCATTCGCCGCGGCATCCTTGCTGCTCGCGGGCGTGGGGATGTATGGCACGCTCGCGTACCTCATCTCGCGGCGCACGCAGGAATTCGGCATTCGCATGGCACTCGGCGCCAGCGCGGCAACGGTGATGCGGATGGTCGCGGCTGAAGGCGCGCTGCTCGCCGCGATCGGCGCCGGCGCCGGCCTCGCCGTTGCGCTCGGCGTTGCCGGCGGACTGCGCACGCTCCTCTACGGCGTGGCGCCGCTCGACCTCACCACCGTGGCCGTTGTCGCCACGCTGATGGCGATCGTCGCCGTGGCGGCAGCGAGCCTGCCGGCCTGGCGCGCCTCGCGCGTCGATCCGACGATCGCGTTGCGCGCGGAATAGGGCCCACCACGGGTATCATCTGCATGCTTGCGTAAGTTCGACGTCTTCATGCTGGCCGCCATTTTGCTGGTGGCCGCCGGGCTTCGCGTGTGGGCGCCGTGGGATGACGTGCTCCCGTCGACGCCGCCGACCGCAGGCGGACCCACGCGCGTCAACTTTCTCGAGACCGACGCGTGGTATCACGTGCGTCTCGCCGAGAGCCAGGTCCGCAATTTCCCGCATCGCGTCACCGTCGATCCGTATGCCGCACCGGATGGCCAGTACGTCGCCGTGGCGCCGCTCCTCGATACGATCATCGCCACCACCGCCTTCGTCACGCAGGGCCGCGACGCTTCCGGGCAATACATCGAACGGGTCGCGGCGTTCGTGCCGGCGATTGCCGGCGTCCTCGCGGTGGTTGCAGTGTGGGCGCTCGCCACGATTGCCTTCGATCGCCGCGCCGGCCTGCTTGCGGGATTGCTGGCGGCGATCCTCCCCGGACACTTCCTCGATCGCACGCTGATTGGTTTCGTCGATCACCACGCCCTTGAAGTGTTGTTGTCGATCGCGACGCTGGCGTGCATCGCGTACGGAACGGTGGCGGGCGCGGGTATTTGCCTCGGCCTCTATCTGCTGGCGTGGGCAAGCGGCTCGTACTTCGTGTTCATTCTCGCGGTATGGATCGTGCTCACCGCGATGCTCGCGCCGGACCGCCGCGCATCGACCGGCCGCTTCACCGCGATCATGGCGGCGATCGCACTCGCCATCGTGCTGGTGTTCCAGGATCCCGGCCTCTTCCGCTACAACACGCAGATCGCCGCGCTGTCCGGAGTGATCGTGCTGTCGCTCGCGGTAATGTATTTCGCGAATCACCTCGTCAAGACGATCGGCATCATCGCGGCCGCCACGATCGCGCTCGTGTTGCTGGTCTGGCTGGCGCTGCCCGATCTTTTCAACCAGGTCGCAACAGATCTCAACCGCTTCCGTCCCGATCCAACACGAATGGCGGTACTCGAAGCGCGGCCGCTCTTTCTTTACACCGGCAACTGGACGTGGTCGCAACCGTGGGTGTTTTTTCGCAGCGGTTTCTACGCCGGCATCGTCGCCGTCGTGCTGCTCGCTGCGACGACGTGGCGCACGCGCCGTGTCGATCACCTCCTGGTTCTCTGCTTCACCGTCGCCAACTACTTCGCGACGGTCGGTCAGAACCGCTTCGGTTATTACCTGGTGCCGTCGACCGCGGTGGTGATCGGCTGGCTCGGGGTACGCATCCTCGATTGGGGCGGCGTCCCGCATGCCGGCAATCCGCAGCCGCGTGTTACACGCGCGTTTCCGTTGCGGCGCGAGATCGCCGTGGTCGCGGTGTCCGGCCTGCTGGTTGCGCCGAACCTCGTGCCCGCGGCGATCACCACCACGCGGCTCGGCGGCATGCCGGACTACTGGTTCAGCGCCATGCAGTGGCTTCGCGCGAACACGCCGGAGCCGTTCACATCGGCCGATTACTACTACGCGCGTTACGGCAACACCAACCCGCCCGCGTCGTACAGCGTGATGAACTGGTGGGACCAGGGCTACTGGATCATGCAGACCGCGCGGCGCGTGCCGATCAGCAACCCGACGCAAAGCGGCGCCGACAAGGCGGCGCGGTTCCTGGTTTCAACCAGCGAGTCCGACGCGCTCGAGAAGCTTGCCGCCGACAATGCTCGATACGTGCTCGTGGACTGGGAGCTGCCGTTTCGCGAAGGTCCAAACGGCTCGCTCGCCGGACGCTTCCAGAACCTCGCCGACTGGGCGCGCATTCCCACGGCGCGCTTTTACTCGTTATGTTTCACGCGGCGCACCGACGTCGATCCATGGCAGCCGGTCTGGATCTATCGCGAAGCCTATTACCAGACAATGGTCTATCGCTTGACGGTGCTGGGCGGGCAGGCCGCGCACCCGGTCAACAACACCTACGTAGCGCACGTCACGCAACGAACCGATACGACCGGGCGCACGTTCTGCGAAGTGGTCAACCGCTGGCAGTATGCGAACCCGGAAGAAGCCAGGGCGTCAGCGGCGCAGCGCGGCGCCGGATTCGAAGCGGTGGGACTGTCACCGTGGCAACCGGCCTTCACCGTCCCCGCGATCGCGGGCTTGAAGGTCGCGGCGGAGTTTCGCGATCCGAATCAGAAAGCGAACGAGTCGCCGATGATCCGGATCTTCGAAGCCGCTACTCCGCGCGCAGTGCCGTCGCCGGATCGGTAGCGGCCGCGCGGCTCGCCGGCGTCCACGCCGCGATCGCGAGCACGATCAGGAAGAACAGCGCGGTGCCGCCGAACGAGACGGGATCGACCGGCGGCACGCCGACCAGCAAACTCTGCGCGAGGGTGCCGATGCCGGCCGCCAGCGCCAGGCCAATCACGCCGCCCATCACGCCGAGTTTCGCGGCCTGCCTCAGCACCATGGCTCGCATGTCTCCGTTCGATGCGCCAAGCGCCATGCGGATCGCAATCTCGCGCGTCCGCTGCGTCACGATGAACGCCATCAATCCGTAGAGACCCAGCGCGGCGAGAAAAATCCCGATGCTGCCGACACTGCCGGCGATCCACGCCGCGAGTTGTTGCGGCAGCAATCCGATCGCCGCCGCATCGTCAAACGTCTGCAGCATCACGATCGGCACGTTCGGCTCGACCTGCGCCATCGCCGTGCGCACTTCCTGCGCCACCTGGCGGCCCGGCGCATGCCGAACATAAAACTCCATCACCGGGATCGGGTGCTGGGCGAACGGAACGTAGATGAACGGCGCCGGTGCAGAGCTGATGAAGCGGTACTTGGCGTCGCGCGACACGCCGACGATCTGCACCGCCCGCTCCTCCGGGTCTTCGTCGCGGTAGTAGAACGTACGGCCGATCGCCGATTGCCCTGGCCACGCCTGGCGCGCGAACGTTTCGCTGACGATCGCCACCCACGGCGCACCGATCCGGTCAGACTCGTTGAACGCGCGCCCCTCGACGATCTTCATGTCAATCGTCTCGAAGTACTCGGGCGACACGACGTCCCAATCCGAATCGATGCGGCCGTCGGAGCGGCTGGTGCTGGTGTGTCCATCCACGCGCACGCTGCCCATGCCGAAACCGCTGCCCTGCAGCGGAATCATGCGCGCGTTGGCCACCGATTCCACTCCTGGAATCGCTTTGAGCCGCTCTTTGAAGCGCGATGCGAGCTCGACGGCCTGCTGCTCGCGATAGCCGGACAAGGCCACATCGACGTTGGCGAGCAGGACGTTCGCGGTCTTGAATCCAGGATCGGTGGAGGCCGCCTTCTCGAGCGACCGCAGGAACAGCAAGGCGATGACGACGAGCATCAGCGACAGGGCGACCTGCGCCGTCACCAGCGAGTTGCGCAGCCGGAAGCGCCTGCGATCGGCAGTCGCGTTCGCGCCGTGCAGCATCGGCGCCAGGTCGCCGCCGAGTGCGTGGCGCGCCGGCGCCAGTCCAAAGATCACGCCCGTGATCAACGCGAGCCCGAAGGCAAATAACATCACGCGAACGTTGACGTGGATATCCAGGTTCAGCGAGACGGGCAGTGCCGGCAGCGATCCCGCGAGCAGCGACACGAGCCAGTACGTCAGCGGCACGGACACGACCGCTGCAGCCGCGAACAGCACCATGGTTTCGGTGAGCAGCTGCGAGATCAAGCGCCCGCGGCCGGCCCCGATCGCGAGCCGCGTCGCCATTTCGCGCCGCCGGACCGCCGCGCGCGCCAGCAGCATGCCCGCAACGTTGCTGCACGCGATCGCCAGCAGCGCGCCGGTCAGCGCGAACAGGAATCCGATGAACGCGAGAAACGGCGTGCGCACCGGTCCCGGAATGCGGCCCATTGATGCGAGCTTGATCGTGTACGCCTGATTGGCGTCCGGATTCGCCTTCTTGTGCGCGTCGTTGAGCACGTTCAGCTCGGCTTCGGCCTGCTGCACCGACACGCCCGGCTTGAGCCGACCGATCGCCACGTGCCACACGCCGCGCACCTGCGTCAGCAGCGACGAGTCGGGCCGGCCGCGCACCACCTGCACCATCGCCATCGGCGCCCACAGATCGGTGCCGACCATCGACGAGCCCTGGAATCCCTCCTCGGCGACGCCGATCACCGCGAAGTCGCGGTTGTTGAGCCGCAGTGGACGATCGAGAATCGTGGGGTCACTATTGAAACGCCGCGTCCACAATGAGTGGCTCAGGACGACCACTGGACGTTCGTTCGGAATCCGATCCTCGTCGTCGCGAAAGAAACGGCCGAGCGCAGGCCGCGTGCCGAGCACGTCGAAGTAGTTGGCGGAAACCAGCGTGCCGATCACGCGCTCGCTCGATCCGTTCGTTCCGAGACTCAGCGGCCCGCCGCCGAAATCGACTGCTGCAACATCCACCGTCTGGCTGTGCTCGCGCAGATTTGCATAAGCGGGATGCGACATATTGTCGAAGCCGCTGCCGCTCTTCCCGCGCCCGATGTCGACGACCTGTCCCGGGTCGCGCACGCCGATCGTCGGCTCGAATAACAAGGCATCCGTGAGGCTGAAAATAGTCGCCGCCGCGCCAATGCCGAGCGCGAGCGAAATGATCGACGTCATAGTGAAAACCGGGCTGCGCCCCAACAGGCGCACGGCCTGCCGGATGTCGGTTGAAAGGGCCATGGCTGACTAGACTCGTTTCAAGGTCTTTTTGTTTCAGCTCACGAGAAATGGCAACGAATTAGCAGGAATTACCCCTAGAGTCGATATGCCACTCGTGTCTACCCAGACTTTCGCGAATCGCGTCGAGGCCGGTCAGATGTTGGCCGCGCAGTTGACTGCCTATCGCGATCGCGATGACGTGGTGGTCCTGGCCCTGCCGCGCGGCGGCGTTCCGGTCGCCAGCGAGGTCGCCGGCGCGCTTGGCGTGCCCTTCGACGTCTTCGTTGTAAGAAAACTCGGCGTGCCCGGACACGAGGAGCTCGCCATGGGCGCAATCGCGTCCGGCGGCGTTCGGGAGGTGAATCGCGATGTCGTCGACGCGCTCGGCATTCCGGGCAACGTGATCGACGCCGTCGCCGCCCGCGAGCAACGCGAGCTCGAACGCCGCGAAGCGGCGTATCGCGGCAATCGCCGCACCCTCTCTCTCATCAACACGACCGTCATTCTCGTCGACGATGGCCTCGCCACCGGATCGACGATGCGCGCCGCCGTGATGGCGGTGCGGCAACAACAACCTGCACGAGTGATCGTGGCCGTGCCTGTCGGCGCCGTTTCGACGTGCGCCGATCTCGCGACCGAAGCGGACGATGTGGTGTGCGTGCGCACGCCCGAACCGTTCGTCGCCGTCGGAATGTGGTACCGGGATTTTGCTCCCACCACGGATCAGGAAGTGCGCTCCCTGCTCGAGAAAGCTACGTGACCTGGCCTTCCAGCAACCTTTATCGTCACCTCGTCAACTCGGCGCGCTCCGCCGCGCAGCCGTTCAACGCGTCGCGCGACGACCTGGCCGCGCTGCTGCAGCGCGCCGCCGCCGCGCAGATCATCCTGATCGGTGAAGCGTCGCACGGCACGCAGGACTTCTATCACCTGCGCGCGAGCATTACGAAGCACTTGATTCAGCATCACGGTCTCACCGGCGTCGCCGTCGAAGCCGACTGGCCCGATGCGTACCGCGTCAATCGCTTCGTTCGCGGCGAAGGTCCCGACATCGATGCGAACACGGCGTTGTCCGGCTTCGAGCGCTTTCCGTCGTGGATGTGGCGCAACACCGAGGTGCTCTCGTTCGTGCGCTGGCTGCGCGAGTGGAACGATGAGCACCCGAAAAGCAAGGTGGGCTTCTACGGCCTGGACCTGTACAGCCTCGCCACCTCGATTCGCGCGGTAATCTCTTATCTCGACAAGATCGATCCGGAGGCGGCCCGCCGCGCCCGCGATCGCTATGCCTGCTTCGATCATTTCGCCGGCGACTCGCACGCCTACGGTTACGCGGTGTCGGCCGGGATCATCGAGCCCTGTGAAGACGACGTCGTCAAGCAGTTGACGGAGCTGCGCGCCCGCGCCGTCGACTATGCCAATCGCGACGGCCACGTCGCGCATGACGAGTTCTTCTTTGCCGAGCAGAACGCGATGCTCGCGAAGAACGCGGAGGAGTATTACCGCGCAATGTTCCGCGGCCGTCACTCGTCGTGGAACATCCGCGACACGCACATGGCCGACACGCTCGACGCGCTCGTGAACTATCTCGGATGCCAGAACGGCACCAAGCCGTGCATTGCGGTGTGGGCGCACAATTCGCACCTTGGCGACGCGCGCGCCACCGAAATGGGCGAGCGCGGCGAATTGAACCTTGGACAACTGGTGCGCGAGCGATACGGCGGCAACGTGCACTCAATCGGCTTCACCACTTACGACGGCACGGTGACCGCATCGTCCGACTGGGACTCGGACGCGGAGCGCAAGGTCGTGCGGCCGGCGCTCGACGGCTCGATCGAGGCGCTGCTGCACTCCGTCGGCTTGCCGCAGTTCGTGCTCGATCTTCACGACGAGCGAATGGGCGGCTACGCCACGCCGCTGCTCGAGCGCGCCATCGGCGTCATCTACCGCCCTCAAACCGAGCGCCAGAGCCACTACTTTCATGCGCGCGTGACGGAGCAGTTCGATACGATGATTCACGTCGATCGCACGACCGCACTGGTGCCGCTCGAACCGTCGCCGCACTGGTATCATGAGGAAGTCCCGGAGACTTATCCCTCAGGTCTCTAAACGTGGAGCTGAGGATGAGACCACTTTCGCAGGCGCAACCACTCCGCATTCCCACGCGTGGTGCCGCCCTCAACGCTGATCTCGTAATACCCGTCGATGCGCGCGGCATCGTCGTGTTCGCGCACGGCAGCGGCAGCAGCCGCCACAGCCATCGCAATCAGCTCGTCGCCCGCGTGCTGCAGGAAAACAGCTTCGGCACGCTGCTGATGGATCTGCTCACCACCGAAGAAGGGCACGTCGACAATCAGAATCGCGAGCTGCGCTTTGATATCGAGCTGCTCGCCAACCGGCTCATCGACGTCGTCAAGTGGATCGCCGAACAGCCGTCGATGAAGCACCTGCCGATCGGGCTCTTCGGCGCCAGCACCGGCGCGGCGGCCGCGCTCGTGGCGGCGGCGCGGCGTCCCGATCTGGTTCGATCGGTCGTATCGCGCGGCGGGCGGCCGGATCTGGCCGGCACCGCGTTGAAACTGGTGCAGGCGCCGACCATGCTGATCGTCGGCGGCTACGATGACGCGGTGCTGGTCTTGAACGAGCAGGCCAGGAAGGAAATGAGCGGCGAAGTGTCTCTCAAGGTCGTGCCGCGCGCGACACATCTCTTCGAAGAGCCCGGTGCGCTCGCCCAGGTGGCGGAGCATGCGGCGGCATGGTTCTGGAGCTCGCTCAAGACAGCGGAGGCGAAGGCTGAACAATAATTAGATGTGCGCCGCCTCACGTCTTTTCAGCGCCTGGCCCTGTGGACGACGGCCACCACTTATCTTCTGATTCTAGTCGGCGGCCTGGTGCGCGCATCCGGCGCGGGCCTCGGCTGCCCCGATTGGCCGCGCTGCTTCGGATCGTGGATCCCGCCGCTGTCCGCGGCCAATCTCCCGCCGCAATTCGATCCGTCGCAATTCAATCCCACGCTGATGTGGACGGAGTACTTGAACCGTCTGCTCGGCGTGACCGTTGGTTTCCTGATCTTTGCCACCGCGATCTCAGCGTGGCGGAATCATCGAAACCAACCGCGCATTCTCTGGCCGACCATCGCCGCGTTCCTGCTCGTTGGTTACGAAGGCTGGCTCGGCGGCCGCGTCGTCGCCCACGGCCTCGCGCCGTGGATCGTGACGGCGCATCTCATTGTCGCGATCGTGATCGTGCAGTTGTTGCTGTATGCAACGTTCGAGGCGTTTACGGGCGCGCGTGCCGCGCACCGTGCATCGCGGCTGACGGTCACGATCGGGATTCTGATTGTCTTGACGCTCGTTCAAGCCGGTTTCGGAACCCAAGTACGCAGCAAGATCGATCAAATCCCCGACACGGTGATTACGTTCGACGGAGCGCCGCTGGACGATAGCTGGACGGATACTATCCATCGCGATCTTGCGGGGGTAGTGCTGATTGCCTCGTTGTTGATCACTCTCTGGATGCAAACGCAGCGTTCCCCGATTTTGCGGTGGGCGTTTGTCACGGTCGGCCTTGCGGCGGCACAGATAGTGGTGGGTGTTTACATGGCTGCCTTCGGGCTGTCACCGCCTTACCAGGTCGCGCATCTAAGTCTCGCAAGTCTCCTGTTGGGTGCGGAAACAGTGTTGTGGTTATTGAGCCGGAGGCAGGGCGCATGAGAATCAGGATCGACGTCGTTGCGGCGATATCGATGGTGGTCGTGGTCGTGGCATGTGGTCGATCTACGCCGGCGGCACCCGCCAATCAGTCGGCGCATGACGCCCATGCGCCCGCCGCGGGCGCGCCGCGGACCGCGCTGCTTGGCAATCTCGGTTCGTATCATCGCGCGATCAAGACGAGCGGCGCAGACGCGCAGGAATTTTTCGACGAAGGCTTGACGCTGCTCTACGGTTTCAATCACGAGGAGGCGTTCAAGTCGTTCGAGCTGGCGGCCGCGAAGGACCCGGCGTCGCCCATGCCGCATTGGGGCATGTCGCTCGCGCTCGGCACCAACATCAACGACACCGCGCCGGCCGATCGACTCAAGCAGGCCTACACGCACCTCGCGGAAGCGGAGAAGCGCAGGAGCGCCGGCAGCGAAGTCGAACAAGGGCTGGTCGATGCGCTCGCGAAGCGATACGTCGCCGATCCAACCGGCGATCAAACCGTTCGAGAGCAGGCCTATTCGAACGCGATGGGCGCGCTGGCGAAAACGTTCGCGGACGATCTCGACGTGGCGACGTTGTACGCGGAGAGCCTGATGAACCTGCGGCCGTGGCGCCTCTACAAAAAAGACGGCACGCCGGAGCCCGGCACCGCGCAGATCGTCGCGTCGCTCGAAGGCGTGATGAAGCGCGAGCCCAATCATCCCGGCGCGAATCACTATTACATCCACGCGGTCGAAGCGTCGAAGACGCCGGACCGCGCGTTGCCGCAGGCCGGTCGTCTCGAGACGCTCGTTCCAGGCGCCGGACATCTCGTGCACATGCCCGCGCACATCTATATCCGCACCGGGCAATACACGAAATCGGCGAAGAGCAACGCGGATGCCGCCGGCGTCGACGAGCGCTACTTCAAGGCAACAGGCGCGAAAGACGGCCTCTACCCGATGATGTATTACACGCACAACCTGCAGTTCGAATCAGCTGCCGCGATGTTCGCCGGCAACTTCGCGCAGGCGCATTCAGCCGCCGTGCGCACCGTGAAGTTCGCCGATCCGATGGCGGATCAAATGGTGATGGTGGAGCCGTTCGCGGCGCAGGATCTGGCGGTTCTCGTTCGCTTCGGAAGATGGCCGGAAATTTTGCAGGTGAAACCACCGGCCGCATCGCGTCTCTTGCAGACTGCCGTCTACCACTTCGCGCACGGTGCCGCGCTCGCCGCCACCGGAACGATCGCCGAGGCCGAAGCGGATCTCGCCGCTCTTCGCGCGGCGTCGTCGAAGATCAAGAAAGACGAGATGGTCGGATCTTCGAATACGGCGGTTGATGTCACCGCTGTCGCGATTGCCGATCTCACCGCGCGCATTGCGGATGCAAAGGGTGACGCGGCCGGCGCGATCAAGGCCTTCACCGCTGCCGTCGCCGCCGAGGACAAGCTCGGCTACAACGAGCCCCCTGACTGGCTGAATCCGGAGCGGGAGCGTCTCGGCGCTGTGCTCCTGAAGGCCGGACGTTTCGCGGAAGCGGAGAAGGTGTTCCGCGCCGATCTCGAGAAAAACGTCGGCAATCCGCGCGCGTTCTATGGGCTCTACCGGGCGCTCGAGGGTCAGAAGAAAGCGGCTGCGGCCGAAGTAAAGGCGTCGTTCGACAAGGCGTGGGCCGGCGCCGACGTGACACTCGCAGACGATCTGTACGGCACGCGTCGCTGATATCATTCGACGCATGAAGACATTCCTGTTGCTCGCCTTGACCCTGGCCGCGGCCACCGCGTCCGCGCAGACCTACGACGAGGCGGGCCTCAAGGCCTTCCGCGCCGAGCGCGAAAAAGTTCTGCTGGCCGACAATGGCTGGTTCACCGTGGCCGGACTTCACTTTCTCAATCCGGGAGAGAACCAGTTCGGCTCCGATCCGCTGAACGACATCGTCCTCGACTTTCCGGACGTGCCGAAGCAGGCGGGCGTGATCACGATGCACGGCAACGACGTCACCATCAAGGCGGCCGACGGGCAGACGCTGACCTACAACGGCAAGCCCGTGAAGGAAGGTCCGCTCCGTCTTTCCGCGCAGGGCAGGCCGGCCGATCAGATCACCTACAAGTCCACGTTGTTCTTCCTGCACTTCAGCGGCCCGCGCCTCGCCATTCGCGTGCGCGATCAAAATGCGCCGCTGCGGAAAAACTTCTCCGGGTTGAAGTGGTATCCCGCCAATCCGAAGTACGTCGTGAAGGGCAAGTTCACGCCGCTGGCCGCTCCGAAAGTCGTCCAGGCGCCGACGATTCTCGGCGACCTCGAGCCGTTCACCGTGCCCGGCAACGTCGCGGTCACGATCGACGGCAAGACCGCCAACATGGAAGCGTGGAAGTCCGGCGATCGCCTGTGGTTCGTGTTCCGCGATCTGACGAGCGCCGACTCGACGTATCCGTCGGCGCGGTTCCTCTACACCGACGCCGCCGACAAGGACGGCAACGTCACGCTCGACTTCAACCGCGCGCAGAATCCGCCGTGCGCCTACAACCCGTGGACGACGTGCCCGTTGCCGCCGTCGGCCAACAAGCTGCCGGTGCGCATCGAGGCCGGCGAAAAGCGTTATCACGCCGAGGCAACCTCGAACGCTGCGGTGCTCCGGAAGTAGCAGGGCGGCGGCGATCGACTCCAGTTATTTCGCGTTCGTCTCGTTCACGTTCGTTCTCGCCGCCACGCCCGGGTCGACGACGGCTGTTGTCGTGCGGAATACGCTCGAAGGCGGCCGTCGCGCCGGGTATCTGACCGCGCTCGGCGCGGCCTGCGCCAACACCATCGTCGCGATCGCGTGCGGGCTCGGCCTGTCGGTGCTGATTTCGGTGTGGCCCGGTTCCCTCGACGCGATCAAAATCTGCGGCGCGCTGTTCCTGTCGTGGCTCGGCGTCACCAGTTTGTATCGTGCGTCGACGCGTGCGGACGGGGGCATTCGCATGTCGGCGGACGGGTCGGCGCCCTCGCGCTCACACGCAAGCGCGTATTTCGGCGATGGGCTCGGCATCAACCTGCTGAGTCCTGTCCACATCAGCTTTTATCTGTCGGTTGTGCCCGCGTTCATCCCGGCGGGCGCATCGCGTTTCTATTACCCCGGCCTCGCCGCGACGCATGTCAGCCTGGCGCTGTTGTGCCACTCAACGTGGGCCACAGGTCTCGACGCAATGCGGCGCTGGTTCGTGGCGCCGTGGAAGCGTCGTCTGCTGCAAGTCGGGAGTGGCCTGGCGTTGATCGCACTGGCGATCAAAGTGCTCGCGTGACGCCGGCGCGGCGCTCCGCGCCGGGGCGCGCGACAGGCCGATCATCATCAGCCGGCGCACGAACGCAGGGGGCGAGAGGCGGGCGGAAGCCTTAGCATCCAGCTTGATGGCTCGTGGCAATCCGGGGCGCCCGCCGAACAGGTCTCTTGGCTGACAACCTCGCTGCGAGCCGTGCAGCGCAGGCAGACGCGAGCAGCGAGTTGACAGCCCTCCGGAGTGAGTGCGGAGGGTGATGATGATCGGCCCGAGCGCCTCAGGGCGCTAAGCGCGGAGCGATATACAGCGCCTAGAATATGTCGTGCCCTCGCGCATCGCAGCGAGTCCGCCCTCGCAGACCGCTGCCCCGTCAGCTGAAGTCGACGCCTCTTCTTTCCTCGAAGATGCGGCGCATTATCCCGGCGGCCATGCGACCGGCGTCGTGCGTCCGCGATCGATCGACGAAGTGTCCGCCTGCCTGCGCGATGCGCAACGCATTCTTCCCGTCGGCGCGCAGTCGTCGCTGACCGGGGGCGCAACGCCGTTCGGCGACGTGGTCCTCAGCACCGCACGTCTCAACTCGATCCGCATCGACGGCGATCGCGTCCGCGTTGGCGCCGGCGTCCCACTGCAGATCGTGCAGGAAGCGCTCGCGAAGTCAGGGCAGTGGTTTCCGCCGGCGCCGACGTATCTCGGCGCATTCGCCGGCGGCGCGGTCGCCACGTGCGCGGCCGGGGCGGCAACGTTCAAGTACGGCACGGTGCGCGAGTGGGTCGATGGGCTGACGGTGGTGCTGTCGGGTGGCGACGTGCTCGAGTTGTCGAGAGGCGACTGCCGGGCGGTGGACGGCAGGTTCACGATCTCGACCGCGAGCGGCGATCGCATCGTCACGCTGCCGGATCTGCGGATGCCCGACGTGCCGAAGCGATCGGCCGGATATTTCATCGCGCCGGACATGGACCTCGTCGATCTGTTCATCGGCTCCGAGGGCACGCTCGGCGTCATTGTCGACGCGACGTTCAGGACCGCCCGCGTTCCGGCCGCACTCTGCCGCGCTCTCGTTCCGGTCCCGGCCGAGGAGCGCGCAATCGCCCTGGTCGGCGAGCTGCGAGCGGCAGCGATCGAAACCTGGCGGTCACGCGATCCCCTCGGCATCGACGTCAGCGCCATCGAGCACATCGATGGGCGATCGATCTGGGTGCTCCTGGAAGACGGCATCAGCGCCAGGCTCGAGGTCACGCTTCCCGAAAGATCGGGCGTCGCACTGCTCGTGGATCTGGAGCTGTCTGCGAATGCGGCGGCTGCAGACTTGTGGTCGCAGCTCGAATCAGTCCGCGACCCCGATGCGGCAGATTCACCGCTGCTGCGTTTCTGCCGGCTGCTGGATCGCCATGGCGTGCTCGACGACACCGAGATCGCGCTGCCGCACGATCGCGCGCGGGCCGCGGCGTTTGCGGAGTTACGTGAAGCGGTGCCCGCCGGTGTCAACCGCCGCGTCGCACAGGCGAAACGCGCGCATCCGGCAATTTCGAAGACCGCCGCCGACATGATCGTGCCGTTCGATCGCTTCGGCGACATGATGCGCGAATGCCGGCGGTTGTTCGACGAGCGCAATCTCGATCTCGCGGTGTGGGGACACATTTCCGACGGCAACGTGCACCCCAACGTGATTCCTCACAGTGTTGAGGACGCCGAACGCGGCCGCGACGCAATCCTCGAGCTCGGCGCCACCGTGATCGCCATGGGCGGATGCCCGCTCGCCGAGCACGGCGTTGGCCGCAATCCCATCAAGCAGCAGCTGCTGAGGCAGCTTTACGGAACTGCCGGCATCAACGCGATGCGCGCGATCAAGCCCAGCCTCGATCCCAATGGCTCACTCGCCTCGGGCGTGATCTTCCCCTCACAATAGACTCAATGGATCGTTGGAACTGCGGTGCGCGAGTGGAGCTTCTCGCTCATCGAACGCCCTGGGGCCGTTCCGTAGGAACGGCCCGCATGGCCGGTCGAAAGGCGTGCCGATAGATGCTTGCGGATGTTCAGGCCGAGGTCCTGGGACGCCCCGCCGACACCGCCCTCACGCTGCTGCTCGATTTCGACGGCACGCTGGCGGAATTTCATCCCGATCCCGAAGCGCCGGAACTGACGCCCGAGCGCTGGGAGCTGCTGAGCCAGATCAGCCGCGAGCCCGGCGTCTCGCTGGGCATTGTCAGCGGCCGCCGGCTCGATGACCTGCGCTCGCGCACCCGGTTGCCGAACCACGTCTATCACGCCGGCCTGCACGGCCTCGAGATCGAGATCGACGGCCATCGCATTACCCATCCTGATCTGGCCGCCGCCGAAGCGCGCGTCGAAGGACTGGCCGTCTGCCTGAAGCGGCTGCTCGATGAATTTCCCGAAGTGCACATCGAAGACAAAGGCGCGAGTGTTGCAGTGCACACCCGCAGGTTGCCGAAGGACATGTACGACCGAATCTTCACGCGCGCGGACATTCTGGCCGTGCCCTGGATCGCCGAAGGTCACGTGCGGCGCCTCGAAGGCAACGCCGTGGTCGAATATCTCCCGAACATTCATGGCCACAAGGGTGACGCCACCAGGTGGATCACCGGCAGCATCGAGCAGAAGTTCGCCAGGCGCGCGTGGGTCGCGTACATCGGCGACGACATTACGGATGAGGATGCGTTCCGCGCCATCGAGTGCGGCATCGGCGTGCTGGTCGGGCTGCGTCCGACTGCAGCGACCTACAAGCTCGACGGTATTGTGGACGTCGATCGTTTCTTGAGATGGTTGGCTGCTCAAGGTAACGTCAGGACAGCGACATGAATGCTGCTCAGCTGGGATCCACTCTTGCCGACTCGTTGAAAGGCACGCGGCTGATCGTTGTCGCCAATCGTGAGCCGTACATTCACATTCGCCGCAGGCACAGCGCGCGCGGATTGTGGAACTGGCTGCGCGGCCGCACCGAGACCGAAGGCATCACGTGGACGCGGCCGGCGAGCGGTCTCGTCACCGCGCTCGATCCGGTGCTGCGCGCGACCGGCGGCACGTGGATCGCGCATGGCAGCGGCAATGCCGATCGCGAAACTGCCGATGCGCGCGGGCGCGTAC
The DNA here is from genome assembly GCA_019752015.1 of Cyanobacteriota bacterium. GTDB lineage: Bacteria > Acidobacteriota > Vicinamibacteria > Vicinamibacterales > UBA2999 > 12-FULL-67-14b. The sequence goes on from JAIEMQ010000005.1 coordinate 141,913, forward strand.
CGGTTCCGCCCGATCGACCGTCGTACACGCTGCGCCGCGTGTGGCTCACACCCGAAGAAGAGCAGGGCTACTACTACGGCTGCGCGAACAACGCGCTTTGGCCGCTCTGCCACATCGCCTACGCGCGCCCGGAGTTCGACGACAAGGACTGGCATGAGTACGTGCGGGTCAACCGGCGGTTCGCCGACGCGGTGATCGAGGAGATTGCCGACGATCGCGCCGTCGTGTTCGTGCAGGACTATCACTTCGCGCTGCTGCCGCGATTTGTGAAGGAGGCGCGGCCCGACGTGACGGTCTGCCAGTTCTGGCACATCCCGTGGCCGAATCGCGAGGCGTTCCGCGTCTGCCCGTGGGGCGAAGACATCCTGCACGGCTTGCTCGGCAACGATCTGCTCGGCTTTCACGTGCAGTATCACTGCAACAATTTCCTCGATACCGTCGATCGCGCGCTCGAGTCGCGCGTCGACTACGAACACTTCGCGGCGTGGCGCGGCGGCCGCCCGACGTTCGTGCGCCCGTTCCCGATCAGCATCGACCCGTCGCTCTGGAAGGGGCCGACCAAGCCGAACGATCGCGCCACCGAGATCCGGGCGGTGCGCAAGGCGCTCGGCTTGAACGACGAGCGGATCATCTTCGGCGTCGATCGCCTCGACTACACCAAGGGCATCCCCGATCGGTTGAAGGCCTTCGCGCGGCTGCTCGAGCGCTATCCGGAATGGCGTGAGCGCGTCACCATGGTGCAGATCGGCGCGCCCAGCCGCGAGCACCTGTCGCGTTACCAGGCGCTGATGAACGAGGTCGAGACCTGCGTCACCGACATCAACGCGAAGTTCCGCACCGACGGCTGGCTGCCGATCGTCTACCGTCCGCAGCACCATCAGCCTGACGCCGTCGGCGCCATGTACCGCGCCGCCGACGTTTGCGTCGTGTCGTCGCTGCACGACGGCATGAACCTGGTCGCGAAGGAATTCATCGCGTCGCGCGGCGACGAGTACGGCGTCCTGGTGCTGTCGGAATTCACCGGCGCCGCGCGCGAGCTGCCGCACGCCGTTCACGTCAACCCGTTTGCGGTCGATTCGTTTGCCGATTGCCTCAACAGCGCCCTGCGGATGCCGGCCGACGATCAGCGCCGCCGCATGCGCGCGCTGCGTGAGCGCGTCCATTCGCACACCGTGTTCGACTGGGCGAATGCGCTGCTGACGGCGGCGAGCCGGCGAATGGAGAGCGTCGCGTGAGTGTGCCTCCGCCGTTGCCGCTCCATCACGGAGCGATTGGCAACGGCCGCGTGCTGGCCCTGGTCGGTCCCGGCACCAGCATCGACTGGCTGTGCCTGCCGCGCTTCGACAGTCCTTCCGTCTTTGCCCGCATCCTCGATCAGGAGCGCGGCGGTGCCTGGTCCTTCAAGCCCGTCGAAGACTGGCGCGCCGTGGCCGGCTATGTGCGCAACACCAACGTGATGCGCACCGAGATCGAAACCCGGGACGGCCGCTTCGAGCTCTACGACTTCGCGCCCCGCGTCATGCAAGGCATGCAGATCGACGCGCCGATCGAGATCTGCCGGCTGATTCGTCCGCTCGCCGGCGCGCCGAAGATCCGAGTCAATTTTGATCCCCGGCCCGACTACGCCCGCGCCAACGTCGAAGTCGTGCCCGGTGCGCTGCATGGCATCGAAGTGATCGGCGGCCCCACCCGCCTCTATCTCTCCACGAATGTGCCGGCGCCCTACGTGCTGGATGGATCGTCCATCCGCATCGACCGGCCGATCTATTTCTCGCTGAGCGCCGGCGTGCCGCCGCAGGTCGATTCGGCGCCCGATGCCGAGGCGTCGCTCGATCAGACGATTCGCGGCTGGCGCGTCTGGGCGAAGACGTGCGCGTTGCCGTCGTTCGCGCCGCAGTCGGTGCTGCGCTCCGCGCTCTGCCTCAAGCTGCACGCGTTCAACGAGACCGGCGCGATCATCGCCGCGGCGACCACGAGCCTTCCCGAAGCCCTCGGTTCGGGACGCACCTGGGATTACCGTTTCTGCTGGCTCCGCGACGCCGCCTTCGTCGTCGAAGCGCTGCGCCGGTTGAGCCACCTCGCCGAGGGCGAAGCGTTCGTGCGCTTCCTCCGCGATATGGCTGACAGCGCCCCGCTGCAGCCGATGTACGGGATCACGGGCAAGCGCGATCTGCACGAGGAGATTCTTCCGAACCTGCGCGGCTACGACGGCGTCGGACCGGTGCGCATCGGCAACGCCGCCTACGTTCAGCAACAGCACGACGTTTACGGCGAGATGGTGTTGTGCCTCGAGACCATCCTCACCGATCCGCGTGTGGTCTGGGAGGACCCGACGCTCGCGCCATTGCTGGAGCATCTCGTCGCAGAAGCGATCGACTCGTTCGACAAGGTCGACACCGGCCTCTGGGAGTACCGCACGCAGCCGCGGCACTACACGTTCTCGAAGGCCATGTGCTGGGTCGCCGCGCATCGCGGCGCCGAGCTTGCCGACTTCCTGGGGATGAAGGAGCGCGCGCGAGAGTGGTGCGCGTGGGCGGAGCAGAAGCTGCCGATCGTGCTCGACCGCGCCTACAACAAGGAGCTCGGCATGTTCACGCAGGCCTTCGACGGCGACAAGGCGGACGCCTCGAATCTGCTCCTGCCGGCGCTCGGCTTGATCGATCCGCTCGATCCACGATTTCGATCGACCGTGCGCGCCTACGAAAAGGAGCTTGCCCCCGAAGGCTTGATGCTGCGTTACAAGCATCTCGACGACTTCGGCCACACGACGAGCGCATTTTCGATCTGCTCGTTCTGGTGGGTCGAGGCGCTCGCGATGATGGGCGAAGTCGACGAAGCCGTCGCGTTGTTCCATCGCCTCGAGCAGTACGCGAACCCGCTCGGGTTGTTCTCCGAAGACATCGAACCGTCGACGGGTGCGCTGCTCGGCAACTTCCCGCAGGCCTACACGCACGTCGGCCTGATTCACTCGGCCATCACGATCGGCGAAATCCTCGACGCGCGCGGCGGCTCCTTTAAAGCGTGGTCCTGATCGGCCACGGAGACACTCCGAGCCGTGACCAGCGGATGTTTCTCGAGTTGAGCTGCCTGTTCAGGCTGTAACCAGGAAGCTGTCGAGCGCTTCCTGTTCCGTGTCGTAGGTGTCGAACACCTCGATCAGCTTCATGATCGTGAGCAGCTCGATGACGCGGCCGGCCAGCCCCGACAGCTTCATGATGCCCTTCACGTTGTGAATGGTCACATAACTCCGCACCAGCTCGCCGAGGCCGGGGCTGTCCATGTGAGGCACGCGCGCGATGTTCAACACGACTTTGTTGTGCCCGCGCGCCACCACGCTATCGATCTTCTGGCGAAGCAGCTCGGCGCCATCGTCGACGGTCAGCCGGCCGGAGAGTTCGAGTACGACGACGTCCTGGGAGATTCGTTCGGTGATCTGCATGTCTGACTCCAACGGGGGAGGTCAGGCATCCGCATCCTCCCCCTTCTCTTCCGTTGGACGCCCCATGCAGGCATTTTTCCCGGCCGATATCACCCGTTCAGGCCACGGCCATGAAGCTCGCCACGGCTTCTTGCTCGGTGTCGAACGTATCGAAGACCGTGATCAACTTGGTAATGGTGAGCAGGTCCACCACGCGTCCGCTCACGCCGATCAACTTCACCGCGCCGTTCGCCCGCTGCGCCACCAGCGAGCAGCGCACCAGCTCGCCGAGACCGCCGCTGTCGATGTAGGGCACGCCGGCGAGATTCAATAACACCTTCGAGTGTCCCTGCGCGACTACGCCGCTGATCCGATCGCGCAGCAAGTCGGCGCCTTCGCCGATCGTGAGCCGGCCTTCGAGATCGAGGACGACGATGTCGTTGGTCTTGCGTTCGGTGATGATCATGTTGGACTCCGTCGGGGGCCCGGGAGCATCCGGGCGATGAGAACGGGTCCGCAACGGGCGGGCGGGTTCGTGCCGGGGATTCTACAGGATTCTGCGGACATCCGCCGTAACCTGATGGCCCGTGTACTCCTCAATCAATCCGGTTTCTCTCACGGTCCAGTCGGGAAGCGTCAATGACCAGTGACCGATGTCGTGTTGATGCAATACCGCTCGGATCGTTGACGTACCAGGAGTACCCCATCGTGATAGCAATCGGCTCGCGCCTCGGCCCTTACGAGATCTGTTCTGCGCTGGGCGCCGGCGGGATGGGCGAAGTGTATCGCGCGCGCGATACGAAGTTGCACCGCGACGTCGCGATCAAGGTGCTGTTGCCGGCGGTCGCGAACGATCCCGATCGCCTCGCGAGATTCAGTCGCGAAGCGCAAGTGCTGGCATCGCTGAATCACCCGAACATCGCCGCGATCTACGGGATCGACGAGACGAGTGGTGTAACAGCGCTCGTGCTGGAGCTCGTCGACGGCGAGGATCTGTCGCAGCGTATGTCGCGCCGGCCGATTCCGATCGACGAAGCATTACCGATCGCGCGACAGATCGCCGAAGCGCTCGAAGCCGCACACGACCACGGCATCATTCACCGCAATCTGAAACCCGCGAACATCAAGATCCGCGCCGACGGCACCGTGAAGGTACTCGACTTCGGTCTCGCCAAAGCGGTCGGTCAGGGATCAGGGACCGGTGATCAGGGATCAGGGATCAGGGATCAGGGGTGGCGCGAATTCGCCCACTCGTTCGATTCACGCGACCGGCGCAGGCATTATTCTCGGCACCGCCGCCTACATGTCGCCCGAGCAAGCGAAAGGCAAAGCCGTCGATCGGCGCGCCGACATCTGGGCATTTGGCGTGATGCTGTTCGAAATGCTGACCGGGAAGCGCGCCTTCGCCGGCGACGACATCTCCGACACCCTGGCGTCGGTGCTGCGCGACGAGGCTGATTGGTCCGCACTCCCGGCGGACACGCCACCTGGCGTCGTGCAGGCGTTGCGCGTCTGCCTCCGCAAGGATCCGAAGCAGCGCGTCCGCGACATCTCAGCGGTGCGGCTCTCGATGGGGGGCGCGTTCGATTCAACCGCGATCCGCCCGGCGCCGTCGAAGCGGCGGTGGCTCACCGCGGCGGCGATGGGGGTGCTTGGTGCTGCTTCGGCCGCGGCGATGACCTGGATGCTGACGCGATCCACGCCGGCGCCCGCGGCGCCGGCCCGCTTCCTGGTACCACCCCCGGACGGGCAGTGCTCTTCGCCATCGTGCGCGAGTTCGGCAGCGTCGAGGACCACGAGATTGCCGTGCTGGATCTGGCCACCAGAGAGCACCGATCGGTGATCTTCGTTGAATCGCGACGCTGCGAGGTTGATGGTATCTGGCGGAGCTCAGCTGAAGCCAAGTAAATGAGCGTCGGCCCGGTGGTGGGGCCGCGGCATCCGCATCGCGAATTGCGGCGGGTCTCGAGCCGGACGGCTCGTGGTGCTGCGAGCAGTCGCGCGTCAGCCTGCAATTTGCGGAAGCGCTCCACCCAGTCGGCCGGCATGAAAGGCGACCTCACCGCTCGCGAGGCTGCGGTCGAGATCCGCGGCCTGGCCGCGAAAGAGTTCCCCGTGGGTCGTGAGCACGGCCTCGCCGGCGTGGGCGGCTGGTAGTTTGCCGATCAGAGACACCGCGGTCTCGAGTGTGCGGCGCCAGCGCCGCGACAGCTCGGCGGGGTCTGGGGGCGGTCCCTCAAACGCCAGCGACGCGATTTCCTCCGGCGAGTAGTGCGATGATCGGCGCGCGTGGTCGATCACGCCGAGCGGTGAAAATCCTGGGTCCTTGCCACACGCTGCCCACGCCAGGTATCCGAGCGGTTGCAGCCGATCATCGCAGGCAATCACATCGCACCAATCGCGCACCTCGAGTCGCCCGATGAGCGCCAGCACCTTGTTGGTCGCCAGATCGAAGGGATGGAGTGTGAGCCCCAGCTCCTCGTGCTCGACGAGCGGGAAGAAGCGGAAGGCGCTGTCGTGGATCCACTCGATCAGCAGGCGATCGTGGCGCCGGGAAACAGTGGCCTGGACGAATCCCGGGCGCTCGCGGAGCGGCACGACGACGTAGCCCGTGTCTTCGAGCAGGTGTCGGTCGGCGTCCCACGATCGCGCCACCGCATCGGTGGTGTCGTGGAACAAGTCGAGATCACGTGAGATGCGATGCGCCGCCAGCGCGACGTTGAGGGCCATGCCGCCCGCCACGTAGCTCTCACCGCCGGTGCGGCGCCGGCCCGCTAGGAGCCGGCAGACGTCGCGCTGGAAGATTGTGAGAGCCATGTGCGGAACTCGGCGGCTCGGCGAAACGCGTCCCGATCGCCATGCTGCGCGATTTGTCGCAGCACTTCCTCGCGCGCCGCGCGCGTCCGCGGATAGTAATCGTCCCGCAGGAACCAGAGGCACCGCTCGCGGTACTGATCGACGAACTGGCGGAATGCCACATCCGTGCACGCAGGTGGCCGGGACATGGAGCCAGTTTAACATCCACCGTCTGCGATCGGGCCTGACCCCATTTATACTCCCCCGCATCCCTCTAGCCCCCGGCACGCGCCTCAGCTCGTACGAGATCCTCTCCGCTCTTGGCGTAGGCGGGATGGGTGAGGTGTATCGCGCGCGCGATACCAAGTTGAATCGCGACGTCGCGATCAAAGTGCTGCTGCCCGCGGTCGCGAATGATCCCGATCGCCTCGCGCGGTTCAGCCGCGAAGCCCAAGTGCTCGCTTCGCTGAATCACCCAAATATCGCGCACATCTACGGTGTTGAAGAAGCGAATGGTGTCACCGCGCTGGTGATGGAGCTGGTCGAAGGCGAGGACCTGTCGCAACGGGTCTCGCGAAAGCGGTCGATCCGACCGCCGCATCCTCCGCGACCGCGATGAACTCGCCGACGCTGTCAATCCACGCGACGCAAGCGGGAATTATTCTCGGCACGGCGGCATACATGTCACCCGAGCAGGCCCGCGGTAAAGCGGTCGACGCTGCGGCCGCTCGCGTCCGCGCAGGCACGAGTGCTGTCCGGTAGTGAAGGCGCGCTCTCGCCCTTCTGGTCGCCGGATTCTCGTCACATCGCATCTTTTGCTGCCAACGAACTCAAGCGGGTCGACCTTAGCGGCGGCGCCGTACAAGTAACTGGCCGCACTCGCTCCGGCAAAATCATGACCATCGTGGGCGAGCCCGCAAACTACTCGAATCCGCGATCTTTGGGAGAGCGACGGCTTGAGCCGCCGCCAGCTCGACAGCGCAAATTCGCCCACGTTGTGGCTGCATGCCACGCAGCCGGAATCATTCTCGGCACGGCGCAGACATGTCGCCGGGCAGGCGCGTGGGAAAGCTGTCGACAAGCGTACCGACATCTGGGCGTTCCGGTGTGTTGTTCGAAATGCTCATGGGCGCGTGCGGTGAGACGCCGCGCTTTACCTGAGTTCTTTGAACGGATTGAAAACCCGGAGGCCCGGTCTTCGGACGTGCGGTCGTTGCCCGTCACGATCGTGAAGCCCGTGGCGTCTGGCGGTTGCGGCGATGTAGCTGTCTTCCACCGGCATGCGCTGTCCGGCTTTGTCGAGCAGGCGCTCCTGTTCCGCCCAGACGTGTGCGACCGACACAGTGAATCCATGACTGCGCCCGTGAAGGGCATCCATGAGACGAGTCAACCAGGCGTGTAGCGCTTGACGCTGTCGCCCTTCCTTGGTCCGGACCCAATACGCCAGTTGCGCGATGACGCGGCGCTCGTGTAACAACGATCTTGTGGGTCATAGCTTTCGGCGTTTGGCCCGCGCGCGACGTCGAGGAGGGACGTCGTCCGGACTGACCGGAAATTTTTTGAGCACGGCCAGCCAGGGCTCGCGACCCGCCAGCCGCCGAAACACCAGTGCGTCTTCCTCGGCGTCGAACGACGCGTCGAAATAATCTCTGGCGACGCCATGAGCCTCTCCGCAGGGACCGCCTTGTTGAATACGTGGCGTCTGAAGTTCATCACGGCGCCTGCCGTTGATGGCCACCGCAACCGGGGATAAAATTGCGACATGGTGTCCCCATCGGCGTTAGCGTCCTGGTCCCCTGAGCAGATCGCGCTTGGCAAGCGCTGGGTGAGGACCTGGCAGGATGCAGGACCACGGTTGGAGCAGATCCGGCGGCGAGAGCTGCATGAATTGAACGCCTATCGCGCCATCGCGCTGCTGTGTGGTCCCGCCGATTACCGCGTGCCCCCCCGCGCGCCCAAGCCGACCTCGGGCCTGGTCGAACAGCAGCGCCACTTTCGCCGGATGCCGCGGTGAACGAGGTCATCCGCGCCGCAGCCGAGCTTCAGACGGTCTGTGAGGGCGAAGGGTGGCGATTCTGTTTCATCGGCGGGCTCGCTGTCCAACGCTGGGGCGAACCCCGCGAGACCGTCGACGTCGACCTGACGCTTCTCACCGGCTTCGGCGGCGAAGATCGATTTGTGTCGGCGCTGCTGACACATTTCGAGCCGCGCATCGACGAGGCTGCGGCGTTCGCGCAGGTGAATCGGGTGTTGCTCCTCCGCGCCCGCTCAGGTGTCGGTCTGGATATCGCGCTGGGAGGATTGCCGTTCGAGGCGAGTGCGGTCGGCCGGTCGAGCCTGTTTGCGTTTCCTCCTGATGTGGCCCTCCGCACCTGTTCGGCCGAAGACCTCATCGTCCTCAAGGCGTTCGCGGATCGGCCGAAGGACTGGGTCGACGTGGACGGCATCATCATCCGCCAATCGGGACGCATCGACTGGGCCTATGTGCGCGCGCAACTGTCACCCTTGGCGGAGCTCAAGGAGGCGCCTGAAATCGTGGCGCACCTCGATCAGCGCCGGGCCGACCTGGATCCGGCGCGCTGATCCGGCCAATCGCCTACTCCCTCGTATTCCCGTAGCACCCGGCATGCGCCTTGGCTCGTACGAAATTCTCGCGGCGCTCGGTGCCGGCGGGATGGGCGAGGTGTATCGCGCGCGCGATACGAAGTTGAATCGCGTCGTCGCGATCAAGGTGTTGCTGCCCGCAGTTGCCAACGATCCCGATCGTCTCGCGCGATTCAGTCGCGAAGCGCAAGTGCTCGCATCGCTCAATCATCCGAACATCGCCGCGATCTATGGGATCGAAGAGGCGAGCGGTGTCACCGCGCTCGTGATGGAACTGGTCGAGGGTGAAGATCTCTCGCAACGCATCGCCCGCGGAGCGATTCCAATCGACGAAGCCCTTCCGATCGCGCGACAGATCGCGGAAGCGCTTGAAGCGGCGCACGAGCACGGCATCATTCATCGCGATTTAAAGCCCGCAAACATCAAGTTGCGCAGTGACGGCACGGTGAAGGTGCTGGACTTCGGACTCGCCAAGGCGACGGATCCGGCAGGTGGATCCAGCGTCAGCATGATGAATTCGCCGACGCTCTCGATCCACGCCACCGAGGCCGGCATCATCCTCGGCACCGCCGCCTACATGTCGCCGGAACAGGCGCGCGGCAAAGCCGTCGACAAGCGTGCGGACATCTGGGCGTTCGGCGTCGTGCTCTACGAGATGCTGACGGGACGCAACTTGTTTGCCGGCGAGACGCTGAGCGACACCATCGCGCTCGTGCTGACCCGCGACTTCGAGTGGTCCGCATTGCCATCCAACACGCCGGCCGGTGTCCGGCGCCTGCTCGCGCGTGCGCTCGAACGTGATCCGAAACGCCGGCTGCGCGACATCGGCGATGCTCGAGCCGAGCTCGATGGCACCACACCGGAGGGCCGGGATGCGGTCGCTACTGGACCGCTGCCACGATCGTTCGGGCCCGGCGCGCTGCGTATCGGGTCGGCCTTCGCCGCAGGTCTGGCGATCGCGTCAGCGCTGTTTTTCATGTGGCCGGAGGAGTCGCCGAGCGCGGATCGCGCAGCCCCGCTTAAATTCCTGATCACGCCTCGAGACGGAGTGCCGTTCGCCGACGAGTTCGCCATGAACTTCGTGTTGTCTCCAGATGGCCGGCAGATGCTGCTGCGAGGCCCGATTCAAGGTGCATACGGATGGTATGTGCGTTCAATGGTCGATGCGGGCGTCCGCCGGCTTGACGGCCTCACTGCGCAAGGGTCGCCGTTCTGGTCGCCGGATAGCCGCTCGATTGGATTCTTCACGAGCGACTCGGTGTCGCGCATTGCATCGGACGGGACGGGTCTGACGAAGGTCTCGACCCTCGACCGAAAGGTGTCCGTGCTGAGCGGCGGCTCGTGGTCGGCCAACGGGGAAATGGTGTTCATTGCCGACGGCGCCATCATGGCGGTCCCGGATCGTGGCGGCGTGCCGCGAGTCGTGCTCGCTCCGGACGCATCGTCATTACCGGTGATCACGACATCGGCGCTGCCCGGCGGCAAACACATACTCGTGCAGCAGGGCGGCGGAGCCGGCTCGGTGATTGCGCGGGTAATGCTCGTCACCCTCGACGGAACCGGCCCGCCCATCCATCTGGCGGATGGCGTGCAACCCATGTACGCGGCGCCCGGCTGGTTGCTTGCCGTGAAGGATGGGAGGAGAGTCGTTGCGTGGAAGTTGAACCTCGCGCAGGCCCGCGTCGAGGGAGCTGCCATGACGGTCGTGGAGAGCGCCTCGCTGGGACGAAGTGGAACGGGACCGCGGCTGTTTTCCGTGTCGCAGACCGGCGTGCTCGTTCTCCGGCCGCAAGCCGCGAATGATCTGGTTCGCACGCGGGTCGTCTGGATGGATCGTGCAGGCGCCGAGGGCGCCAGCCTCAAGCTCGATCGGCACTGCCGCAATCCCGAGCTGTCACCCACAGATGATCGCGTTGCGCTCGAATGCTTTCAATCCGGCGGGTCGGAGCGCGACATCTGGTTGTACGATCTCGCGCGCGACGTGGCATCCCGCTTCACGGTTGATGGCGCCGACGATGCGGATCCGCTGTGGTCTCCGGATGGGCGCACCATTGTGTTCGCCTCAAACCGACTGGGCACGGTCGATATCTACAAGAAAGCCGCCGCCGGCGCCGCCGAGGACGCGCTCGTGCTCGAGACCCCGGACAACACACCACCGAATGCATGGTCCCCCGATGGGCGAACAATTGCCCTGACTTTCGGCGGGGACTTGACGGTCTTTGATATCGACAAGCCAACAGCGCCGCGAGCGGTTCTGGAAAGCCCATTTCAGGAAATCGAATTCCAGTTTTCACCCGATGGCCATTGGTTCTCGTACAGCTCGGACGAGTCCGGCCGCCCTGAGATCTACGTGCAGCCGTGGCCGGCCACCGGCGAACGGTGGCAGGTATCGATCGACGGCGGCACCGACGCGCGCTGGCGTCCCGACGGCGGCGAGCTGTACTACCTGAGTCCCAGACGGACGATGATGGCGGTGTCGGTCGCGCTGACGCCGTCGTTCCGCGCCGGGACGCCGGTGCGGCTGTTCGAAACGCGCATCGCCGGCCCGCTCGGCACTGGTCACCGCTTCCCGTATGCGGTGGCTCGCGACGGTAAACGGTTTTTGCTCTATGTGTCCGACGCCGACGCCGCTCCGCCGGCCCTCGACGTGGTGGTGAACTGGCCTGCCCTGCTGCGAGCGGAGCCGCAGCCGTGAGTGTTGCGATCGGGACGAAACTCGGGCCCTTTGAGATCCTCTCCACCCTCGGCGCCGGAGGTATGGGTGAGGTGTATCGCGCGCGCGATCGGGATCCCTGAGGCTCACAACTCCCCAGTGCTACCATCACCTTCGTGAACTCGCTCACGCGGGAGGTCATTGTGGCCGCGCTCAAGCGCCTCGCCGATGGGCTCCAGGCGGACCAGCCCCGCGTTGACCTGATCGTGGTTGGCGGCGCGGCCATGGTTCTGCTTTTTGGCGCACGCGATTCCACGAAGGACGTCGATGCGTTTCACTTGGACCCGGCTGCCAGATCCCGGGTCGCCGCGGCCGCCGCAACTGTGGCGGAAAGCCTCGAATTGCCCAGCGACTGGCTGAACGACGCGGCCAAAGGATATGTACACGGCCTCTCGCTCGGTGCCGTGCTTGTGGACACGCCCACGCTGCGCGTACGAACGCTGTCGGTGACGCAACTGCTGGCGATGAAACTGTCGGCGTGGCGCGACGACCTCGACGTCGAGGACGCGCGGCGCCTGCTGCAGGAGTGCACGGGGACCCGTGCCGGCGTGTGGCGGCAGGTCGAGCCTCACCTCGTGCCCGGCCGCGAGATGAAGGCACAGTACGCATTTGATGATTTGTGGGAGAGCGAGCATGGACCTGCGTGATCTCGTCGTGGCGCTGCTGGCGCGTGACGCGCTGAAGGCCCGCCAGTGGACCGCCGACGCCACGCGTGCATCCGTGACCTGGGCGGAGGTGCCACGCCCGGTCGGCTGGAGCGCCACCGAACTGGCGGTGGCCGCGGGCGTGGTGGAGCTCCTCGCGTCAAGGGCGCACCAGACGCCACCGCCGTGGACCGACGCCGTTGGTGCCGCCCCTGAGCCGGTGTATCTGGTTCGTGCGGCCGAGACGATGCCGAGGTTGCGGCGATCGTGCGAGACAGAAGGCCCCGAGCCGCTGCGTGTCAGGATGCTCTACGCGCCGCCTGACTTCCTGACGGCGGCCTGACGAACGACGGGCCATTCTCACCTATACTCGCGGCATCCCCATCGTTCCCGGCGCGCGCCTCGGTCCGTATGAAATCCTCTCCACGCTGGGCGCCGGCGGTATGGGCGAGGTGTATCGCGCGCGCGATACGAAGTTGAATCGCGACGTCGCGATCAAGGTGTTATTGCCCGCGGTGGCGAACGATGCGGATCGGCTTGCACGCTTCAATCGTGAAGCGCAGGTGCTGGCGTCGCTCAATCACCCAAACATCGCGCACATCTATGGTGTTGAAGAAGCAGACGGTGTCACCGCGCTCGTGATGGAACTGGTCGAGGGTGAAGATCTCTCGCAACGCATCGCCCGCGGACCCATTCCGATCGACGAAGCCCTCCCGATCGCGCGACAGATCGCCGAAGCGCTCGAAGCGGCACACGATCACGGCATCATTCATCGCGATCTGAAGCCCGCCAACGTGAAGGTGAGGCCAGACGGGACGGTGAAAGTGCTCGATTTTGGTCTGGCCAAAGCGGTCGGCCAGGGATCAGGGCTCGGGGATCAGGGATCAGGGGGTGCCGCGAATTCGCCCACTCTTTCGATTCACGCGACCGAGGCCGGCATCATCCTTGGCACCGCCGCATATATGTCGCCCGAGCAGGCCGCCGGGAAGTCGGTCGACAAGCGCAGCGATCTCTGGGCCTTCGGCGTCGTCCTGATCGAGATGCTGACCGGTCGTCAGACGTTCAGGGGCGAGACCGTGTCGCACGTGATCGCGGCGGTGTTGAAGGACGATCCCGATTGGACGACGCTCCCGCCCGAGACACCGGTCGCCATCCGCCGATTGTTGCGCCGCTGTTTGGAGAAAGATCGCAAGCGGCGCTTGCCGGATGCCGCCGACGCGCGGCTGGAGATCGACGAGGAGCCGGAGCCCGTGAGCGGCCCGACCTCGAGGTCTGGCGTGACAGTGGCGATCGCTGCGTCGTTGCTCGTCGGCGGACTGATCGCCGGCGCGGCGATGTGGTTCGTTGCGAGGGGCCCCGCTTCTCCGTCGTCAGCCGGTGTCGTGCGCTTCGGGATTCAGGACACCGAACAGGTGGTGATTTCCCGCGCGCCGCGCGACATGGCGATTTCTCCGGATGGACGGCAGTTGGCGTTCATCGGATTTGGTGCCGGCGGCCCGCAGATCTGGATTCGTCCACTCGATACGTTGGAGGCGCATGCCCTTCCGGGAACCGAGGACGCGGTGGCGCTCTGCTGGTCACCCGACGGGCAGTCGTTGGCATTTTCGTCGCTCGCCCAAATCAAGACGATCACACTGAGCGGCGGGGCGCCGACGACGATCGCCAACCCCCGGTTGACCACATTCAGCGGTTTTGCCTGGGGCGCTGACGGCACCCTTGTCTATGCCGGGATTCGCGGCGTGTCGAAGGTCAGCGCGACCGGCGGTTCGCCGATCAACCTGATTCCCGCGGTCACCGGTGAAACCTTCGACTCGATCGCGTTTCTACCCGACGGCCGCCATTTCCTGCTCGCCGCCCGGAGCTCCGACCCCGCGAGGGCGGGTACGTTCGCCATCGCTCTCGACGGCGGCGAACGCACGCGAATCATGGAGGCGCCGACGCCGGCCCACTACGCGATGGGACGCCTGATGTTCGTTCGCGATCGGATTCTTTACGCGCAACCGTTTGATTTGGCGAAGCGGCAGTTGGAAGGCAAGCCGGTGGCCCTGGCCGAGTCGGTCGACCCGGCGTTCAGCGCGTCCGACAACGGCGCGGTCGCGTACGTGCCGCTCGTCGCTGCCGAGCAGACGGCTTCGACCCAACTGTCGTGGGTGGATCGCGCCGGGCGGCTCATTAGCAGAATCGACCAGGCGGGCGGCGCGGCCGCGCCCGCGTTGTCACGCGACGGCCGCCGCCTTGCCATGTCACTGCGCGGCGACATCTGGATTCTCGAACTGGAGCGCGGGGTGCTGTCGCGCGTGACGAATGGGCCAACACCCGACTTCAGCCCGTCGTGGCTGCCGGACGGCCAACGCGTCATCTTCCACCGGGCGTTGGTCAATAAGGCCCAGGACGCCATCCTCAGCGCGCTCGTCGGCAGCACCGCGGTTGAAACCGTCGTGTTCGAACCCTCCGACGCCACCGGCGTTCATGCGCACCCGACCGACGTCTCTGCCGATGGTCGTTACCTTGCCTATGAAACCGGTGATGGCACGAACTCCGTTGGTCTGACGTCAGTCGTATCCGTACGAGCGTTGGCCGGCGATCCGCAGGTGACGACACACGGTCCGGCCACCAGCGAGCAGAGTCAGGGCGCCTTTTCGCCTGACGGGCGCTGGCTTTCGTACTCGTCGGATCTGTCAGGAAGGTTCGAGGTTTACGTCGACGGCGTCCCCAAGCCGGGCACGCGCATTCAGGTGTCGGCCAACGGCGGTCATTCGGCGCGCTGGTCCCGCGACGGCAAGGAGCTGTTCTACCTGGCGGCCAAAGGCACGTTGATGGCGGTGCCGGTGCGCTCGTTGCAGCCGCTCGAGTTCGGCCAGCCGGTCAAACTGTTCCAGTTCGCCTCGCCAGGCAGGGGAAGGCCGGCGGGCAAGGCGCCGTACGACGTCACCGCCGACGGCCAACGTCTCATCATCAATGCCGTCGTGCGGCAGAGCGATCCCTCGCTGCAGGTGTTGCTCAACTGGCCGGCGCTGATTTCCGAACAGACCACACCATGATGATTGCCGGCCACCGGCTTGGTCCGTACGAAATCCTCGCCGCGCTCGGCGCGGGCGGGATGGCGAGGTGTATCGCGCGCGCGATACGAAGTTGAATCGCGACGTCGCGATCAAGGTGCTCTTGCCTGCGGTCGCGAACGATGCGGATCGCCTGGCGCGGTTCAATCGTGTAGCGCAGGTGCTGGCGTCGCTGAATCATCCGAACATCGCGCACATTCACGGACTCGAAGAGTCCGGCGGTGTGACGGCACTGGTGATGGAGCGCGGTCGCGCGCTTGCGGCCGCGCTCTGCCGTGACTGGGGTTAAGGCATTCTCAATGCGATTTTGCAGTCGGCGGCCGGCCACGAAAAGCGTCGAGAGTCGACATTTCTCGATTCGATTCGCCCACAGACCCAGACCCGCATCTCCTTTAATACTCCCTGCATCCATTGATCCCTCGGCGCGCGCCCTGATCACAACCCTGCCTCGCGCCCCACGGCGCCCAGAAACGTGCGCATCGCCGGGATCCCCCGCATCGCCTCCGACTGCACCCGGGCAATCCGGGCGCTGGCGACTTCACGCCGGACCATGAGGATCCTGCGACTGCAGGCGGGCCATGGCCGCCGCCGCGAACCGCTGGGCCAAGGGCGCCCACTCCCACCAGTCGACCATCGCTCTCGCCTGAAAATCCGGCCACAGATGACGATGGCGCGCGACGAGCACGGCGCCGTTGCGGGCAATCTCGAAACGCAGGAGAGGCGGCGCGGTCTCGAGCGCGATGAGGTCCACCTCGCGTCCGGCGATCCGCGCCAGCGTCACCGCGAGGCCGGCCAACCGGGTCGTGGACGGCACACCCATCAGGGCAATATCGAGGTCGCTTCGCCAGTGCATCGTGCCATGCGCACCGGACCCGAAGACCACGGCCAGTTGCACGTCGGGGTCAGCGCCGAGCGCGGCGATCAGGCCTTGCCGAGAATCCACCGGGTGATGCTATCACTCGTGCGGGTCGCGGCGGCGTTGCAGCACGGTGCGCAGGACCGCGTCACATTCCTCTTCAACTTATCCGGCCACCTGCGCCGTATCGCGCCGGGGAAGCCGTGAAACTGCCATCGGTGACTTCACCAAGGAGATCGAGGTCGCCGGCGTCGTCGTGAGCGTGAAGTTCAAACCGTGCGCGATGGTTGCGGCGTCCCACGTGAACGGCAGGCCTGGCGGCGCGCCGCGCAGGTGAGGCCGCAACGGCGCCTGCGCTGCCACCAAGCGCCCGCGGGTTGTCCGCGGATACAGCACGTCAACGTCGTTGGCGGCTCGAGCGGCCCCGTGGACCGCCACCAAGCCGCCGATCAGAAGGTAGTCGGTGCCGGCCAGCGCGCGGCACAGCGCGGAAAAGTCCGTGGTCACGGCGTGCGGCGCGGCGCCTCGCGCAGTCCCTGCAGGCTGTTGATGAGCGCCTGCAGCTCGCGAAGCCGGCCGTCAGGGGTCAGTTTCAGGTTCTCGCGTATCAGCGTGCGGTCGACGTCCTTCTTGTAAAGCTCAATCACCGGGCCGGGGTCGAGGGACACCGCAACGCCGAATCGCGAATCGCCCGGAGTCATCGGCTCACTTACCATCCTCCGTCAGCCCGCCGTTCGAGCGCGCGCTCGAGCTGAGTGCCTCGCGCAGCGTGAGGGAAACAGGCATTTTGCACCTTATTCCCGACAGGCCGCACGTCCCGGCGAGCGAAGGCGGCTCCCGACGAAACGCGGTCCCCGGCAGGGTTTAGAATGCATCCATGTTGAGCGAGTTCAAGGAATTCATCGCCAGGGGCAACGTGATGGATCTTGCCGTCGGCGTGATCATCGGCGCCGCGTTCCAGCGCATTGTCGACTCGCTCGTCACGGACGTGATCATGCCGGTGGTTGGACTGGCGACGGGCGGCACCGATTTCAGCAACCTGTTCAGCGTGCTGCGCGACGGCTTGAAGGTGCCGGGTCCGTACGCCTCGCTCGCTGAAGCGAAGGCCGCCGGCGCGACGGTCGTGGCGTGGGGCGCGTTCGTGAATCAGATCATCCAGTTCCTGATCCTCGCGTGGGTCGTGTTCCTGATGGTCAAGGCGATCAATCGCCTGCGCCGGACGCCGGCGGGTGTGACGCCGCCGCCGTCAGCCTGACGTGCCCGGTGTGATGACGGCCGTGCCACGCATAGAGCTGCAGGAACCAGTCGAGCGAGCGCGGTCCGTGATCCGGATGAATCGCCTCGCGCGCGAAGTCCGCATCCTTCATCGCGAGCAGCATGGTGTGCCAGCGCTGATGCAGGCCGTCGAGGATCTGGATCGAGACGCGCGGATCGAGCTCGGCATCGGCAAGCTTTGACCACGCCGCTTCGTCGTACGGCTTGATGGTCGGCTTGTCTTCGGTGAGTGCCAACCGAAAACGAATGAACGCGTTCATGTGACTGTCGGCCACGTGGTGCACGACCTGCCGGGCCGTCCATCCGCCGTCGCGATAGGGCTGATCGAGCCGGGCGCCGGCCATCGCGGCCTTGAGTTCGGCCGGGAAACTGGAGATGGCGGCAATACAGTCGCGACGCTTTCCGGCCGCGCCGGGCTGATCGAAAATAAACCTGCCGGTCGGGAATCGCGGATCCATGGCTGGGATAATAGCGTAAGTTGTTGAATCCAAACGGTTAATTACGCTTAACTACTCACTTTAGCGCGACTGAATCAAGCACCCAGGCACCCCCGGGCACCCCAGGCACCCAGGCACCCGGGCACCTAGGCACCCAGGCACCCCGGCACCTTGGCTAACCGATTCTCCCTAAAGCCGTCGAAATGAAAGGGATGGATGAGCGCGACCCGTCGGTAGTCGCCAAGGCCCGAGATGGCGACCGCGACGCGTTCAAGGCGCTCGTCGAACTGCATTCCCGCTACATCTATTCGCTGGCGCACCGGATGACCGGCAATGCGCAGGACGCGGAGGATGTGGTGCAGGAAGCGTGGCTCAAGGCGCACAAGCAATTGAGCCGGTTCGAAGCCAGGGCGGATGTCCGGACCTGGCTGCACAGGATCACGGTGAACTGTTCGATCGATCTGATTCGCGCGCGCCGGCATCGAGAGGACGCTCACGATCCGGCGGATCTCGAGCAGGGCCCGCTCAGCGAGCGCGGCGCGGAAGCGCAGCCCACGCCCGAGCGGGTCGCGGCGAGCGTGGAGATTTCGGATCGCGTGAACGAAGCGCTTGGTTTGTTGACCGCTCTCGAGCGCGCGGCGTTCACGCTGCGCCACGTCGAGGGCATGTCGATCGAGGAAGTGGGCGCCAAGCTCGGGATGAAAACGAGCGCGACGAAGCACAGTATTTTTCGCGCGGTGAAAAAGATGCGAGTGGCCCTGGAGCCATACGCGCAGTCGTAGAGGCGGGTCTTTAGACCCGCCTGGAAATGACATGAACAACCATCTTTCGGAAGACGAACTGATTCTTCACTCCTACGGCGAAGTCGATCGCGCCGATCGGTCGCGCGTTGACGAGCATCTCGCCTCGTGCGCCGAGTGCCTGCTCGCCAAGGAAAAACTCGCTCGCGTGATGACGATGATCGACACCGCGCCGCCGGTTGAAGCGCCGCTTGGCTTCGAGCGGACTGTGTGGGCGCGGCTCGAGCCGTATCTTGAAGTCCCGGGCGTCAGCCCTGTCCACCGTAGCGCGAGCAAGGTCTATGACCTGGTGTTTGGCAAGACTGCGCGCGAAGGCGGATGGTTGCCGCAGTGGGCGCTGGCTGGCGGTGTGGCAGCGCTCGTGATCGCGGCGTTCGTGGCCGGCCGTTTCTCCGGTGGAGATTTGGCCGCGCCCTCGTCCGCCGCCGTCGCGCACGTCGAGCCTGATCGCGTGCTGCAGTCCGCGGTCGGCGATCATCTCGATCGCACGCAGATGATGCTGGTCGAGCTCGCCAACGCCGAAGTCGACGGCGCCGATGTGCTCGCGGGCGAGCAGGCGCGCGCCGGCGATCTGGTCGCGGCCAATCGCGTCATTCTCCGGTCGGCGATTCAGTCGGGCGACGGACAGGTGGTCGACATCCTCGAAGATCTCGAGCGCGTGCTGCTCGAGGTCGCTAACGCCCCGGCGAATGCCACGTCTAACGATTTGACCGACTTGCAATCGCGCATCACGCGTGAGGACCTGCTGTTCAGGCTCCGCGTGATCGCTTCGGAGATGCGTCAACGACAAATCGACGATCGCGAGGCTGGCGATCCAACGCGGCGCAAGATGCCCACGTCGTAGCCGGCGAGGCCTTGCGAGGAGACGGAGCTCGTAGAGGCGGGACTTCAGTCCCGCCTGTGATTGAGGAGAACGAGAATGAGTGTCATGACAATTGCGGGACGCGCCTTGATGATGAGCGCGATCCTTTCCGCACCCGCGATGAGCGTCGCGCAAGTGCCGCCGGGCCCCAGGGTGCCTGCGGTGCCTGTGGTGCCTGCGGTGCCGATGGCGCCTGAGCTGCCGGCGATGATCGAGCTGCCGGATCCCTCGGATCTGCCGATGCTGATGGCGATTCCAGACATGCCGGATCTCGCCAACGTCGCCGTGATTGCGAAGAGCGCCGCCGACGCCATCCGCGCCGGTCACGCCTTCAGCTTCGCGATTAGCGACGAGCAGCGCTCGCGCGATGATGAGGCCCGTCAACGTGAAGACGAAGCGCGTCAGCGCGCTGATGAAGCCCGCCAGCGCGCCGAAGAAGAGAAGCAGCGCGAGGCCGAGCGCCGCCAGCGCGTCGACGAGTACTACCAGCGCGGGCAGGAATCGCTCGAGCGCAAGGCGTGGGCGCGCGCCGCGGATTCCTTCACGCGCGTCATCGATTCGACCACCTCGACCCGTGTCGACGCCGCCCTCTATTGGAAGGCGTATGCGCTCGACAAGTTGAACCAGCAGGCCGACGCGCTCGCCGCGGTGCAGGATCTGCTGAAGCGATTCCCCCAGAGCCGCTGGCAGAGCGACGCCAAGGCGCTCGAGCTGCAGGTCCGCCAGAACGCCGGCCAGGCGCCGCGTCCCGAGAACGAGTCGGATGAAGAGCTGAAGCTGCTGGCGATTCAGGGTCTGCAGCATTCGGATCCCGAACAGGCCGTGCCGATGCTCGAGAAGATCCTGCAGGGCACCGCGTCGCCGCAGCTGAAGAATCGCGCGCTGTTCGTGCTGGCGCAGAGCAATTCGCCGCGCGCCCGCACGGTGCTGACCGCGATCGCCAAGGGCGGCTCGAATCCCGACGTGCAGCGCCGCGCGATCCGTTACCTCGGCACCAACGGCACCATCGAGAACCGCGCCATCCTCGCGGAGATTTATGCGAGCTCGTCGGACGTCGACCTCAAGCGCGAAATCCTGCGCTCGTTCATGGTGTCGGGCGACAAGACGCGCATGTTCTCGCTCGCCAGCAGCGAGAAGACGCCGGAGCTGCGCCAGGAAGCGGTCCGTCAGCTCGGCCCGATGGGCGCCCGTGAAGAGTTGTGGCAGCTCTATCAGAAGGAATCGACGCCGGAGATCAAGCGGCAGATCCTGCAGTCGCTGTTCGTCAGCGGCGATGCCACCCGCTTGATCAGCATCGCCAACAGCGAGCAGGACGCGCAGCTGCGCCGCCGCGCCGTGCAGCACCTCGGCACGATGGGCCGCGCGTCGACAGGCGCGGCGCTCGTCGAGATCTACGCGAAGGAGAAGGAAGCCGACATCAAGCGCTCGGTGATCAACGCGCTCTTCACGCAGGACAACGCCGACTCGCTCGTCGCCATCGCCCGCAAGGAAACCGATCCGGCGATGAAGCGCGAGATGGTGCAGAAGCTCTCGCTGATGACGAAGTCGAAGGTCGCCATGGACTATCTGATGGAGATATTGAACAAATGAGCGGGGATCAGGGATCGGGGATCAGGGATCGGCGCTGGCTGCTCCTGCTGAGCGTCGCCGGTCTCGTGATTAGTGCGTCTTCGGCCGGGGCACAAACGCCCCGGCTGTCCAACGGCCGGATCGAATCGCACGCGACGACCAGCATCGCGCGCGACGTCCCGGCCCTCGCCGCGACGCTCACCGAGCCGATGTGGATCGGCTACGCGCAGCCGATGATCGACGGCAATCACAACATGTGTGATTACTGGAACGACGGCCGGATGATGACGCAGTCGACCGATCCGATCCGGCTCGAGCCCGCGGGCTTCTTCTTCGTGATGTTCCGCGTCGAGAACAAGCAGATCACGCGCATCCGCACCTTCTCGGCGAACTGCCCGCTCGATGCCGGCGGCAAGGCCGTGCACTGGTTCACGAACGTCAGCGTCAACGACAGCGTGAGCTACATGAAGACGTTCATGTCACCCACGCAGACGCGGAAGTTCAACGATTCAGCCGTGACGGTGCTCGCGCTGACCGAAGGCGATCAGCCGCTCAACGAGCTGTTGTCAATCGCGCGCGATGGATCGACGTCGAGCGTCAAGGGCAACGCGCTCTTCTGGCTGGCGCAGCGCGCCGGCGCGAAGTCGGTGGGCACCATCACCGCCGCGATCGAGAACGATCCCGACACCGAAGTGAAGAAGAAGGCCGTGTTCGCCCTCAGCCAGCTGCCGAGGGACGAAGGCGTGCCGCTGCTGATTCAGCAGGCCAGGTCCAACAAGAACCCCGTGGTCCGCAAGCAGGCGATGTTCTGGCTCGGCCAGTCGAAAGACCCCCGCGCGCTGAAATTCTTCGAAGATATTCTGAAGTAGACGCTGCAATCTGCAGGCCGGACGGGCAGCCGCCCGGTCTCCATGACCAATCCATTCTTCGAGCGTCCGACGCCGGCGCGCCGAATTCATCACGCCGATCCCGAAGCCGAAAAAGCGGAAGACCGCCGATGCGCAATCGGAGCTCGGGCTCAGCGATCAGATGGGTCTGTCCTCGAAGGAGCAGAAATACGATCTGACCTCGATCATCAACGAGGTGCGCCAGAACGTTGATGCCTGGCGGCAGCTGGCCCCCAGCCAGTGGCAGGTGACGCCGGAAACCGCGCGCCTTCTCCAGCATTGGCGCCATCACGCCTTCAGCGGAGTGCGTCCGTTCTTCTGCCAGGTCGAAGCCGTCTGGTGCCGCACGAAATGCTCGAGGACATCAGGAAGGCGCGCATTGTCATCACCAACTATCACGCCTTCAAACGCCGCGATCGCCTCGAGCTGTCCGCCGGCGGCCGCGCGCTGCTCACCGGCCGCACCGGACCTGACCTGGAGACGATCGAAACCGAAGGGCAGATGCTGCAGATGAGGAGATCCTCATCAATACCCTTGGCCTCCAGGAAGCCAAGGACAGCTCGGCCATCGAGAACATCGTCACCACGCACGACGAGCTGTTTCGGGCCGATGCCACCGAGGCCGGCCCGGCCAGGGAGGTCGCGCGCTACTCGGCAGCCTTGCGCGAAGGCTTCAAGCTGGTCTCGAAGCAGCGCCTGCTCACCACCAATCACATTCTGAAGGTCCAGGAAGTACTCGAGCCCGAGAAAGCGGGGCTGCGCCGCGTTCCGGGCACCACGCTCCGAGACGATGCGGGGCGCGTGGTCTATACGCCGCCGGCGCCGAACCATCTGGCCGATTTGATGGGCGAGCTCGATCAGTTCATCAATGACGAGGCGCGCTTCGACGCCGATCCGCTGATCAAGATGGCGCTGGTCCATCACCAGTTCGAGAGCATTCATCCGTTTTACGACGGCAACGGCCGCACCGGCCGAATCATATGCGTGCTGTATATGGTCAAGGAAGGATTGCTGGACATCCCGGTCCTGTATTTGAGCCGGCACATCGTTCGCACCAAGTCTGAGTACTACCGGCTGCTCCAGGAGGTGCGCGATGAGGATGCGTGGGAAGCGTGGGTGCTGTACATGCTGACGGCGGTGGAGCAGACGGCAACGCAAGGCATTGCCAGCGTCGTGGCGATTCGCGACCTGTTGCTCAAGGTCAAGCACAAGGTCCGTAAGGACTACAAGTTCTACAGCCGGGATTTGATCAACAACCTGTTCATGCATCCGTACACGAAGATCGAGTACCTGCAGCGCGATATTGGCGTGAAGCGCCTCACGGCGACGCGTTACCTGGATGCGCTGGTCGAAGGCGGCATCCTGAAGAAGCAGAAGGTCGGCCGCACCAACTACTACATCAACCGGCCGTTGTTCAGGATTCTGGCCGGTGAATCGATGACCGAAGGTGAGGTCGCGTAGCGGATGGCGAAGAAAGCTAAAGCAAAGGAGAAGTCACCGAAGCAGGTCGAGGTGCTGCCGCTTCACGCATGCGCTTCGACGACACGGACGCGTCCGCGCTGACGACGGCGCGGCTTGGCCCTGATGACGATCTCGACATCCTGACCCAGTGTGGTCAGCAGGCGCATCAAGCGCCCGCTCGAAAAGTTGGCGAGGCGACCATTGAGCAACGCCGACACTTTGGGCTGATCGATGCCCATAAGGCTGGCCGCAGCCACTTGGGTCAAACGGCGTTGCTTGACGATGTCCTGGATGCGGCTAGCGAGCTGAGCCTTTGCGAGTTCTTCTTCCGGCTCCGCGAAGCCCAGATCGGCGAACACGTTCCCGGAGCTCGGCGTAATCAGGATCGCTGACTTTTTCGCCATTGTGCGTAGTCCTCTCTTGCGCGGATGAGTCGAGCCTTGATCAGATCGATATCTGACTTGGGTGTCTCGATGCCCTTGCGAGACTTCTTATGGAAGGCATGCAGCACGTAAACGACATCGGCGAAGCGAACCGTGTAGGCAGCCCGGTAGGTTTCGCCATCGAAGTCGTCAACGACCTCCAGTACACCGGCGCCGCCGAATCCCTTCAGTGGCTTGGCAAAGGACGCCTTGGAGCCCGTCTGAGCCTTCCAGAGTGCCTGGCCAACGCGTCCCTTGACATCGGCAGGGAAGGCGCTCAGATCTTCCTTGCTGCTGCCGACCCAACGGACCGACTTCGCTTTAACATCTTCGAACGGCGCCTTCGACATTTGGCGACAGACTCAGTATATGCCATTTCAGGCATAGCGACAACCCTGTGCGCTGTGCCGCAATCGCAGTACTTACTGCGATCTCAAGGCCGTCAATGGATCAATCCTGGTCGCGCGCCGCGCCGGGAGCCAGACAGCGGCCACAGCGACTACCGCCAGCAAGCTCGCAACAGCGACGAACACGATGGGATCGTGTGCTGTTACGGCGAACAGCCATCCAGCCATCAATCGCGTTAGGAAAAAGCGGCCACGGATCCCACGAAGATGCCGGCCACGATGACGCCGAGCGCTTGACCGAACAGGATGCGACGGACCTGCGATGCAGTCCCGCCAGGCGCCATGCGAATGCCGATCTCTTGAGTGCGAATTTGAACCGAATGAGCCGTGAGGCCGTAGACGCCAATCGTGGCGAGCAGCAATGCCGTGACCTCGAAAACCGTCATCAGCCACATGTCGAATCGCGTCCGACCGGTCGATTCAGCGACCACGTCAGGCATCCAGCGAGTGCGCGCGACTGAGAGGCCGCTCGTCTGTTCAATCTCTCTCGAGATAAGCGTGCTCACGGCCTGCGACCGATTCTGGGTTCTCGCCATCCACACGATCGGCAGCAACCGCACGTTCAACGCTGTCACCCCATCAGGCACCTGGGCGACTGGCACATACAGCTCGGGCCTCGGATTCCGCGTCAGCCCTTGCCTGCGCACGTCTCGAACGATCCCAACGATCTGGCGAACCGGATCGGCCGCGTACTCGGGCCGCATTCCACGTCCCACCGCAATCCGATCGTTGAGTGGATCCCCAGTCTTCCAGAACAGCCGGGCCATCGTCTCGTTGATCATGGCGACTCCGGGCGCGCTGGCTGTGTCGCGATCATCGAAGTCACGACCGCGCAATACGGGGATTCGGAGGACATCAAAATCTCCTGGCCGGAATCCGAATTCCTGACCGACCTTGCAACCAATCAGTAGGCTTCATTCCATCCAAGGATTCGGAGTTACCGAGATGCGCAAGGCTGCCGTTTTCGGCGAGCCGCGCGTCCAGTTCAACCTCCGGACCGGCGCGGACAGCCGCCCGGGCATCGGCGTCGACGATCTGATCCGTATGGGCATCCGCGGCGCCACGCCCGGGACATCAAGGCACTGCAGGCGCAGGCCATGGCGCGTGCCGACGGATTCGCGCTGCAGACCCCCGGTGATGCCGTAGACTTGGCCATCCATGGGCCGAGATGGCGGCGCCGCGGTTAGCTTTCGAGACGTCACGGTCGGCCGGCTGCTGACGCGGCTGGCCGGGACGATCCCCGACCGCGAAGCCCTCGTTTATTCGGATCGCAACCTGCGCTGGACCTTCCGTGAGCTCGAAGCGGAAGCACGCCTGATCGCCCGCGGGTTGATCGCCTGCGGAGTGGAGCGCGGCGATCGCGTCGCCGTCTGGGCGACCAACGTTCCCGAGTGGATCGTGCTGCAGTTCGCGCTCGCCAAGATCGGCGCGATCCTGGTCACCGTCAACACCTCACTCCGCGCTCGCGAGATCGAGTATCTGCTGCGTCAAAGCGAAACGACCACGCTCTTCACCATCGCCGGCTTCAAGGGCGTCGATTACCTGGCGGAGCTGCGCGAAGCCAGGGCCAACGGCGTCGAGCGACTGTTCTTCATCGGCGATGCATGCCCACCGGACGCCAAGCCCTATTCAACGCTTCGCACCATCGCGCAAGTGGTTCCGGATTCCGCGCTCGATCAGCGTGAGGCCGAGGTCGGCGTCGACGACGTGATCAACATGCAATACACGTCCGGCACGACGGGATTTCCCAAGGGCGTCATGCTGTCGAGCCGCAACATCGTCAACAACGGCTACTGGATCGGCGAAGGGCTCGGATATACGCCGGCGGATCGCTTATGCCTGTGTGTGCCGTTGTTCCACTGCTTCGGGTGCGTGCTGGGAGTGCTCGCGGCTTACACGCATGGCGCCTGCCTGTGCCCGCTCGAATTCTTTGAAGCTCGCGGCGTGCTCGACGTCGTCGATCGCGAAAAATGCACGGCGCTGTACGGGGTGCCGACGATGTTTCTCGCGGAGCTTGAACATCCGGAGTTCTCGCGATTCGACACGGCTTCGCTGCGAACGGGCATCATGGCCGGCGCGTTGTGTCCGGAGCCGCTGATGCGGCGCGTGATCGATCAGATGAAGATGCGCGAGCTGACGATCGTTTACGGCCTCACTGAGACGTCGCCGGGCCTGACGCAGACGCCGCGCGATGCGGATCTCATCGAGCGCACGCAGACCGTCGGGCGCGTCATGCCCGAAGTCGAAGTCCGCATTGTCGATCCCGCAACCGGCGAGGATGTTTCAGCCGGCGCAGACGGTGAGCTCTGGGCGCGCGGTTACGTCGTCATGAAGGGCTACTACAAGATGCCCGATGCGACCGCAGCCGCGATCACGAAGGACGGCTGGTTACGGAGCGGCGACCAGGCGTCGATCGATCGCGACGGCCGCGTCCGCATCACCGGCCGCATCAAGGACATCATCATCCGCGGCGGTGAGAACATCGCACCGAAGGAAGTCGAGGACGTGCTGCGCACGCATCCGTCGATCGCCGACGCATCGGTGTATGCGGTCGCGAGCGAATTCTTTGGTGAGGAAGTGGCCGCTGCGTTGCGGCTGCACCCGGGCGCTGCGGTTGAGCCAGACGAAGTGCAAGCGTTTTGTCGCGACCGTATCGCGAAGTTCAAGATCCCTCGGTTCGTCAAAGTCGTCGGTGCATTCCCGCTCACGGCATCCGGCAAGATCCAGAAATTCCGTCTCCGCGAAGCACACGAAGCGGAACTCAAGACGACACCAACACACTGATCGAACGTGGCAGTTTTTGCGATCTGTTAAATCTCACGCTCGGCTCTCTTT
The DNA here is from genome assembly GCA_019752015.1 of Cyanobacteriota bacterium. Lineage (GTDB taxonomy): Bacteria > Acidobacteriota > Vicinamibacteria > Vicinamibacterales > UBA2999 > 12-FULL-67-14b. The sequence continues at coordinate 168,957 of JAIEMQ010000005.1, forward strand.
TTCCGTTGCACCAGCCCTTCGACGATGAGACCGTCGTCGGTGGAACCATCAAGGAGGTTTGCAATGGCGGGACGGGTACTGAATCCAGCGAGCTTTACAACCGATGACGAATTGGATGTTGTCACGTTGGAGCGCCTCGAGCGCCGGCTTGGCGAAGAGGGCGGCAGCCTGCGACTCGACATCAAGGACGTGCGCGGGGATATCAAGGACTTGCGCACGGAGATGAGCGATCGCAATGCGAGCATGTTGCGCTGGCTGCTCGGGTTTTTCGTTGCGCAGACAACGGCAATCGGGGCACTGATCGCCGCGCTGATGGCCGTGCTTCGATGAGACGCTGCGCGCGGCCGTCCGGGAGTAGAATCCCCGGATGCGCAACACCCTTCGACTTTCTGTAATTCTCCTGGCGCTGCTCGCGCTGTCGTCCGGACGGATGACGGCTCAGCCCGTCGACTTCGCTCAGGACGTGCAGGCCGTTCCGCACCCTGATTCATATTTCGGCTTCAAGATCGGCGCCGACGGCGAGCTCGCGCGCTACCCGAAAATCCTCGAGTACTTCCAGCTGATTGCGAAGCAGACCAATCGCGTCAAGTACGAGGAGCTCGGCAAGACGACGATGGGGAACAGCTATCCGCTGTTGCGGATCAGCTCACCCGGGAATCTCGCGAAGTTCGATCGGCTCGTCGAGATCAATCGGAGGCTCGCCGATCCGCGCGGCTTGTCCGAGGCCGAAGCGGAAAAACTCGCCGCTGAAGGGAAGCCCTTTTACTTCATCTACGCGACGATTCACTCGACTGAAGTCAGCAACGGCCAGGCGATCATCAACATCGTGCACCGGCTGGCGACCGGGAACACTCCGCAGATCCGCGAGATCCTCGACAACAGCGTCGTGCTGATGGTGCCGTCGCAGAATCCCGACGGCCAGGTGCTGGTGATCGATCACTGGTACAAGACGAAGGGCACGCCGTACCAGCGCGTGTTCCCGGACCTGTATCACAAATACGTCGGCCACGACGACAACCGCGACTGGTTCATGTTCACGCAGAAAGAAACGCGCCTGAACATCGAGGCGGTGCAGAACAAGTACAAGCCGATCATCACTCACGACATGCACCAGCAGGGCGGCAATGGCGCGCGCATTTTCGTGCCGCCCTTCACCGAGCCGTTCGATCCGAACATGCATCCGCTGCTGCGCATGCAGCAGAGCACGGTCGGCCAGGCGATGGCGCACGCGCTGCTGTCGGAAGGGAAGAAGGGCGTGGCGTGGGAAGACGCCTACGACATGTGGTCGCCGGCGCGCCAGTACATGGTCTACCACGGTCAGCCGCGCATCCTCACCGAGATTGCCAACAGCGCGCTTGCCGATCCGGTGAAGAGCTCGAATGGCCGTCCGCTCGGCTGGCAGGCACCGACGGCCCATTTCCCGGTGCCGTACGACAAGGACACCTGGACGCTCGGCCAGCAGGTTGATTACGGCGTGACGGCCGCACTCGCGGGCATGACCGAGGTGGCCAAGTACGGACGTAACTGGCTGATGAACTTCTATCGCGTCGGCCGCGACATGTCGACCGGCATGAATGCCCCGTATGCGTACATCGTCTCTGCCGATCAGCGCGATAACTTCGGCGCCAGGGAGATGCTGGACATCCTCGAGTTCGGCGCCGTTGAGATTCATCGCGCAACCGCGGCGTTCACCGCGAACGGCAAGCAATATCCCGCGGGATCGTTTGTGATCAAAACGGCGCAGCCGTATGGCGGCTTCGCCAACACCATGCTGTCGATCCAGAGCTATCCGGACCTGCGGCTCTTCCCCGGCGGTCCGCCGGAGCCGCCGTACGACGTCACCGGTCACACGCTGTGGATGCTGACCGGAGCGAACGTCGACGTCGTCGCGAAGCCGTTCGACGCGGCGCTCGAGCTCGTCAGGAAAGTCGCGCCGATGACGGCAACGCTGGCGGCGAAGCCGAAGGGCGCGTATCTGATCGGCCCCGAAAGCTACGGCACGTTCAAGATGATCGCGCAGCTGCAGAAGGCGAACGTGCCCGTCTATCGCGCCTCGAAGTCATTCGATCGATATGCGCCCGGCACGTGGGTGATTCCATCGACGGCGGCCTCGCAGCCAATCGTCGAGAAATACGCGAAGGAGCTTGGCGTTCCGGTCAATGGCGTCGATGCGCCGCCGTCCGTCGAGGGCGAGCGGTTGAAACCAAATACGAAGGTCGGTCTCTATAAGGCGGCAGGCAACATGCCGGCCGGGTGGCAGATGTGGATGCTCGAGCAGTGGGGCATCAACCACGAAGTCATGAAGGCGCAGGACTTCAGCGGCGAGCTCAACGCGAGGTACGACGTCATCATCCTGCCGTCGGGCACGAGCAAGACACGCATGATCAACGGCCTCAATGCGAAGACCAACGATCCCGCCGAGTGGTCGTGGGCATTTGGCATCGGCGAAGGCGGCTGGGCGAATCTGAAGAAGTTCGTCGAGAACGGCGGCACGCTGCTCGCGATTGGCAGCGCCGTTGAAACCGCGCGCGACCTGCTCGATCTGCCGATCGAGTCCTCCCTGCCGCGCCGCGCCGCTGCACCCGCGCCCGCTCCTGGCGATCCGCTTCGCGACGCATTCACCAGCCCCGCGCGGCTGATGCAGACGCTTCGCGATCGCGTTGCCGATCCGCAGTCGCTGTTCTACTGCCCGGGCTCGCTCCTCAACAACGAGTTCGATCCGGCGAACCCGATTGCGTGGGGCATGCCCGCGTCGTGGCCGGTGTTCTTCGATGATGACCAGGCGTATCGCATCCGTCCGGGCTTTGGCATCGATACCAGGGTCGTGTCGCGCTATCCGCGCGAGAAAGTGCTGGCCAGCGGCTGGCTGCTCGGTGAGGAGTACCTGAAAGATCAGGCCAACATCCTCTCGTTCAAGGTCGGCAAAGGCATCGTCGTCACCTACGGCAGCCAGATCGATTTCCGCGCGCAGCCGCGCGCCACCTGGAAGTTGATCTTCAACGGCATCTTCCACGGCCCGGCGACGCCGGTCACGGCGGCGCAGATGGGACGGCCGTCGAATACCGCGACGAACGAACAGCGGTGACGGATCGTAAACACGCGTTCGGGCAATGGGTGGCGACGCTGATCGATCGCCTGCGTGCCGACCAACAAAGCGGCCGAGAAAAACTCGATCGTCGTGCGCCTCGACGTTGCGGCGCGCGATGAGCTGCTCGCCGCGGAGCCGAACGTCTATTACCTCAAAGAGCACTATGTGAATTACCCTTGCGTTCTCGCGAGGCTCGGGAAGATCCACCCGGATGCGCTGCGCGACCTGGTGGGGATGGCGTGGGCCTACGTGAACGCCAGGGCGCCCCGCCGGCGGACGGTGAAGGCGAAAGCCAGGAAAAGGAAATCGCGATGAAGACCAGATCGATGGTGATGGCGCTGTTGCTGATCCTGACGGCCGTGCCGCGCGCGCAGGCGCCCAGGCCCGACGCCGACCCGCGGATCGAAAAGATCGTCGCGTCGATTTCGGAAGCGCGCCTGAGGGAGTTGCTGACGAAGCTGGTCAGCTTCGGCACGCGCAACACGCTGTCCGATCAGACCTCGCCGACGACGGGCATCGGCGCCGCGCGCAACTGGATCCTCGAAGAGATGCGCCGCTCGAGCGAAAAGCTGCGCGTCAACTTCGACACGCACACCATCCTGCCGCAGGGCCGCATTACTCGCGAGGTCGACGTGCGGAACGTGATGGCGATTCTCCCCGGGCGATCGCCGCGCCGCATCTACGTCAGCGGCCACTACGATTCGGTGAACATCGGCGGCCAGAACATCTCCAACTCGGCGGCGCCGGGAGCCGCAGCGGGCCCCGATCGCCGCGCCGACGTCAATGTTGAAGCCAATGGCGCCAACGACGATGGCAGCGGCACCGTGTTGACGATGGAGCTGGCGCGCGCGTTTGCCGAGAGCGGCATCCAGTTCGACGCCACCCTGGTGTTCATCACCTGGGCCGGCGAGGAACAGGGCCTGGTCGGGTCCAGCGCCCACGCCGAGGATCTCAAGAAAGCCAACGTGCCGATCGAAGCCGTCTTCAACAACGACATCGTTGGCAACTCGATCGGCGGCAACGGCATTCGCGATGCCGAGTCGATCAAGGTCTACGCCGTCGGCCCCGAGGATTCGCCGGCGCGATCGCTGGCGCGCTACATCCGGAAATCCGCCGCCGTTTACGTGCCGTCTCACAAGGTGCGGCTGATGGCGAGAGAAGATCGTGTCGGCCGCGGCAGCGATCAGTCGTCGTTCTCGCAGAACGGATTCCCGGCGATCGTCTTCCGTGAAGCCAACGAGAACTTCGAGCGGCAGCACGGCGCCAACGACAGGATCGACGGCGTCGACTTCGGGTATCTCGCGCAGAACGCGCGCGTCAACGCCGCCGGTGTGGCGTCACTGGCGCTCGCGCCGCCGGCGCCGAAGGTCACCAACGATCGCGGCGGCAACCTGCTGTCGCGCGATCCGTCCGGCTACGACGCCACGATGCGCTGGGCCGCGTCGCCGGGCGCGGTGGCCTACCGCATCTACTGGCGCGACACCTGGAACAACGACTGGGAACACAGCCAGACGATCGGCAACGTCACGCAGTTCACGATGAAGAACGTGAACATCGACGATTTCGTCTTCGGCGTCTCGGCGCTCGGCGCCGAGGGCCAGGAAAGCCTGGTGAGCGCCTACGTCTCGCCGGTACGGCAGGGCACGACGATCAAGCGGCCGTAGCCGTGAGCGAGCCGATCTTTCTGGGCACCATGCAGCAGCTGCTCGAGGCGGCCAGCGACGAAGAGGCCGCGAGACAGCTGCGCGTGCTCGCGAACGTCCTGAGCCGGCTGGATTATCGTCTCGCCTCTGGTCAGGAACCAAAGTTTCACGAACTGTGGGCGATGCAGATTGAGCCGGCGCCGCCGCTCGAGGTCGAACCACCCCCCGAAGATCCCGCCGACGCGTTCGAGCGGACGTTTCTCGCATGGGTCAGCATCCATCATGGCCGGCTGCCGGAGGAGCGCGCGGGCACCAACGCCTGCTACTGGGTGCTGCCGTTCTTCGACTCGAACGTTTCGTTCGTCATCATCGGTCACGGCAAGAACTCCAGCTTGCCGCCGCCCGCGGGCGAGGACTGGGTGCTGAAAATCGAAGAGGCGGAGCCGGCGCCATTCATCAAGAGTGTCGAACCGTACTTCGAGAAGGCGTCGAACCGGCGGATGATCGACGGGCGGGTCCGCGTGCAGTTCCGATCGAGCAAGCTGATTCGCCCGTTCGAAGATCAGACCGACCGTCCCTGATGATTGAACGCCTTCGTGAGCGGATGCAGCAGCCGCTTCCGGGACTGGACGCGCAGCTGCGGATGGCGCCGGCGCCGCGGCTTGGCTGGGACCCGTTGAAATTCCCTGACGGCGCGAGCGATGGCGCCGGGCTGTTGCTGCTGTACCCGCACGACGACACCTTCCATATTGCGTTGACCGTTCGCGGAACCGGATTGCGCAATCACACCGGACAGGTCTCCCTGCCCGGCGGCCGCGTCGATGCCGGCGAGACGTTCGAAGCCGCGGCCCTTCGCGAAACCGCCGAAGAAATCGGCGTCGATCCGTCGACCGTTGAGCTGCTCGGCCGCCTCACGCCGCTCCACATTCCGGCCAGCGGCTTCCTGTTGCATCCCGTCGTCGGTTACACGTCGATGCGTCCGGCTTTCCAGAGAGCCGAGTGGGAAGTCGCCCGCATCATCGAAGCGCCCGTCTCGATGCTGTCCGATCCCGCCGTCGTCAAGCGCGAGATCCGCACCAGAGTGGTGAAGGGGCAGTCGATCGATGTCGACGTGCCGTACTTCGACATCGACGGCGAAAAAGTCTGGGGCGCGACGGCGATGGTGCTCGCCGAATTCTGCGCTATCCTCTCGACGTGATTGAAGCGGAGCTGCACCGCTCCATTGTCGAGAACGCGAACGAGCTGATCACGGTGTTCGATCGCGACGGCGTCATCACCTTCGTCAACGGAACGTGCCGGCGGATGCTGGGGTATGAGCCATCCGAGATCGTCGGCAAACGTATTGTCGACTTCGTTCACCCGGACGATCGGCAGCGCGCCGAGAGCACGCTGAGGATCGTGTCGGCGTTCGGCACGAGTGAGGGCACGACGCATTTCCGCCTGTTGACCGCCGACGGCTTCTATCGCCCGCTCGAGATGACGTCAGGCATGGTCGGCAGCACACCCGTGCAGTTCATGACAATGTCGAGACCGGCGGGCACGCGCTTCGCGCTGGATGCCGCGCTGCGGCACCTGCTCGAAGATCGGCCTTTGCCCGAATTGATGCCGAGCGTGTGCGAGTTGTTTGCGTGGCGCGCGGTTGGATCGCATGTGGCCGTGTCGTGGCAGGACGGGGAGGGCATCTGGAACTGGGTCGGCACCGAGGGCTGTCCAAGCGAGCTGAGCGGCAGGCCGATGACGCAGGCGTCGGCGTGGATGGACGCCATCGGCAGCGGTCGCGACATCATGTCGAGCGATGCGGCGGCGCTGCCGCGTCCGCTGCGCGAGCTCGCCGAACGATTCGAGCGCGGCGGCTGCTGGATCGGGCCGGTCACTGGTTCACCGTGGCCGGCCGCGGTCTCGATCTGGACGCGCCGCAACGGCCACCCGCCGCTGTTTCATGCCGAAGGCATGCAGCTGGCGCGTCAATTCATGCGGCTCGTGTTGCGCTGGGCGGATCAGCATGCCCGTCTCGATCATGCCGCAAGCTTCGATGACCTGACCGGCCTGCCCAATCGCGCGTCGTTCTTCCGGGCGCTGTCGGGCTCCGCGCACGGCGCCATCCTGTATTGCGATCTCGATCGCTTCAAGCCGGTGAACGACGTCCATGGCCACGCCGCCGGCGACGAGGTGCTGCGACAGGTGGCGCGGCGGCTGCGCGACAGCGTTCGCGCCGGCGATACGGTCGCGAGGATCGGCGGGGACGAGTTCGCGATCATCTGCCCGTCGAGCACCGCGGCGGACGCGTCGGCCCTCGCGGACCGGATTAGTGCCGCCGTCGAACCGCCGATCGCGATTGGCGAGGGCTCGGTGCAGGTTGGGATATCGATCGGCATTGCGCACACGACCGACCGCCTGGATGCCGCGAGCGTTGCCGCCGCCGACAAAGACCTGTACGCCGCCAAAGCCGCCCGCCGCAAGTAGCGGTGGGTGCTAAGCACCAACGACGCCCCGTCACGGTTGGTGCTAAGCACCAACGACGCCCGTCGCAGAAAGTGAAGAAATTGTGCGACGGTTTTTGCGTTGCGCTATCCTCACGCCATGAAGGTTCTTGCGATCGTGCTGGCGGCCTCCTTCGCGCTGACCGCGGCCGTCAACCAGAACGCCGCCGACGCGCAGGTCGAGACATTCCTCGCCGCCGAAAGTCCGGCCGACGCGGAGGCGATGGCCGAACAGTTCGCACCGTACGAGTTCGACGTCCTCTATAAGCGGATGCAGCAGGGCCGCACTTATCTCGACGAAAAGCGCGGGGAATACTCGCTGCGGTGGAAATCGAAGTCCGGTCCGTTCTTCAACAACATCGTCGACGTTCCCGCCGACTACGATCCGGCTCACAAGTGGCGATTGCGCGTGCAGCTGCATGGCGGTGTCGCGCGTCCTTCGCCCAACGCGCAGCCGCCGGGCCGCCAGCCGGCGGCGGGTGGGCGCACGGCGAATCGCATCGAAGGCGAGAAGCAGATTTACCTGCACCCGAGCGGCTGGATGCAGGCGCAGTGGTGGGACGAGGAGCAGGTCGACAACATCCTGCGCGCCGTTGACACGCTGAAGCGCAAGTACAACATCGACGAAACGAAGATCTACCTCACCGGTATTTCCGATGGCGGCACCGGTGTCTATTACCTGGCGCTCAAGGAACCAAACCTGTGGTCGTCATACCTGCCGCTCAACGGCAGCCTCGCGGTGCTGCGGAATCCGGCGAACGGCGCCGACGGCGAGATGCACGGCAACAACCTGGTCACCGCGCCGCTCTACGTCGTGAACGGCGAGAACGATCAGCTCTACCCGGTCGCGCAGGTCGAGCCGCACATGGCATGGTTGAAGCGGATGGGCGTCAACGTGACGTTCCGGCCGCAGGCCGGCGCCCAGCACAACACCGCGTGGTGGCCGACCGAGCGGGCGCCCTTCGAAGCGTTCGTCCGCGATCATCCGCGGGTCGCGCATCCCGCATTGCTGTCGTGGGAGACCGAGCGTGTCGATCGCTTCAATCGCAATCGCTGGTTGATCATCAACGAGCTGCGCGCCGATCGCTCGCGCGAGAGCGATCTCACCGATCTCGGCTTCTTCCAGCACACCAGGCGTTCCGGCCGGGTCGACATTCGCCGCAACGGCAACCGGTTCGACGCCCTCACTCGCGATGTGCGCGCGTTCACGCTGCTGCTCTCGCCGGATGCGATTGATTTTTCCAAGCCGGTCACCGTGACCGTGAACGGCCGGCCGCTGTTCAGCAGCGCCGTCAAGAAGGATCCGGCCACGCTGATGCGCTGGGCCGCGCGCGACAACGATCGCACCATGCTCTACGGCGCCGAGCTGAAGATCGTCGTCCCGTAGCATGCCCGGCATCGTCCTCATCACGGGCGGCAGCCGCGGCATCGGCGCGGCCACGGCGCATCTCGCCGCCAGCCGCGGCTATGCCGTGTGCGTCAATTACAAGTCGAATGAAACTGCGGCCCGGGCGGTGGTGCAGAACATCGTCACCGGCGGCGGCCGCGCGATTGCCGTGCAGGGTGATGTCGCCATCGAATCGGATGTGATGCGGCTCTTCGAAACGTGCGATGCCCAATTGGGCACCCTCACCGCGCTCGTCAACAACGCGGGCATCCTCGAGACGCAGTCACGCGTTGACGCGATGGACGCGGCCCGGCTGCAGCGCGTGTTCGCCGCGAACGTCACCGGCGTGTTTATCTGCGCGCGTGAGGCCGTCAGGCGGATGTCGACCAAACAGGGCGGGCAGGGCGGCTCGATCGTGAATCTGTCCTCGCGCGCGTCGGTGCTTGGATCGCCGAACGAGTACGTGGATTACGCCGCGTCGAAGGGCGCCGTCGACACCCTCACCGTCGGACTGGCGCAGGAAGTCGCGCAGGAAGGCATTCGCGTCAACGCGATTCGTGCCGGCATCATCGACACCGACATTCACGCCAGCGGCGGCGAGCCCGGACGCGTCGATCGCCTCAAGGCCACCGTCCCGATGCGCCGCGGCGGCACCGCCGACGAAGTAGCGAGGGCCATCTTGTGGCTGATGTCGGATGAAGCGTCATTCACGACCGGATCGTTTGTCGATGTCAGTGGGGGACGATGAAACCAACGTTCTTTGAGACGCCTGCCGCGTTCCGCGCCTGGCTGAGGAAGAACCATGCGACCGCCGGCGAGCTGGTCGTCGGTTTCTACCGCAAAGAGAGTGGCCGAAAGAGCATCACCTGGAATGAAGCGGTGGATGAAGCGCTCTGTTTCGGATGGATCGACGGTATCAGGCGCAAGCACAGCGACATTGCGTACTCGAACCGGTTCACACCGCGGCGGCCGACCAGCAACTGGAGCGCCATCAACATCGCGAAGGTCGCCGAGTTGAAGAAGTCCGGGCGGCTGCAGCCCGCCGGACTTGCCGCCTTCGAGAAGCGCACCGAACAGAAGTCACGCATCTATCACTACGAACAGAAGGACATTCCGGAGTTTCCCCCGGCCATCGCGAAGAAGTTCAAGGCCAACAAGAAAGCGTGGGAGTTTTTTCTGACGTTGCCGCCGTGGCTTCGAAAGGGAGAGACGCGATGGATCTGCAGCGCGAAGGCCGAGGAGACCCGCCAGCGCCGGCTGGACAAGGTGATGGAGGCGTGCGAGAGTGGCAGGCGCCGATAGCTATGGCCTCCAAGTACGGCGCCGCTGATTACGTCTTTCAGTTCATCACGGTGACGGTCGGGATGTTCATCGCCCTGCTGATCAACGGCATGGTCGAGTGGAACCGCGATCGTGAGCTCGTCGCCGACGCGCGCATCAACATCCAGCGCGAGCTGGCCGATAACAAGAAAGATCTGGAAGCGACGTTATCGGGGATTCCCGCCGATCAACAGGGTATGGCCAACGCGATCCGGTTCGCCGACGAGATGCTCTCGGCGAAGAAGACCAGCATCAATTCGGTGCAACTGCACTACAACATCGCCGACCGCGTGTCTGACAGCAGCTGGCGCACCGCCGAGCGCACCGGCGCCCTGGCCCTCATGGATTATGAGGAGGTGCAGCGCTATTCGCGCGTCTACGACTTCCAGGATCTGTTCATGCAGCAACAGCGGCAGGCCCTCGCGCAACTGATCGTGGCCAGCTCGATCTTCAAGTCCAATTCCGATCCGGATCGGTTGAGTCCCGGGGATCTGGCAACGTTCCGGACGCGCGTCATGGATCTGTCCGCGCTGATCGGTCTCCAGGAAGATCTCGGCAAGAAGTTAATCGAGGATTACACGACGGCACTGACACCATGACTCGACTCATCGCATTCGCCGCCGCCACGCTGATCGCCGCCACGCCTGCTGCCGCACAGGAACCCGACGCGAAACAAATCGCCCAGGAGCGCCGCGCGGCCGAGAAGGACGTGCCGCAGCTTGCGGAGGTGCTGCGGCTGAAGCCGGGCATGACGGTCGCGGACATCGGCTCCGGCGGCGGTGCGTTTACAGTCGTGTTCGGGAAATGGATCGGCGGCGGGAAGGTTTACGCCACCGATCTCACCGAGCGCGCGCTGCGCCTGACGCGCGAATATGCGGCGCGAGAGGGACTCACCAACGTGACCGTTCTCGAAGGCGCGCCAGGGGCGACCAACCTGCCCGCGGCCTGCTGCGACGCGATGTTCATGCGCGACGTGTATCACCACGTCACCGAAGTCGAAGCGTTCAACAAGAGCCTCTATGCGTCGCTCAAACCCGGCGGGCGGCTTGCGATTCTCGACTTCCGTCCGGATCCCGGATCGAAATTATTTCCCGGCGTGCCCGCGAACCGCGAAGGGCACGGCATCAAGCCGAATTTGATCGAGGATGAGTTGAAGGCCGCGGGCTTCACGCACGTCACCACCATCGAGCGCTGGCCCCCCGACGACAAGAACCCGTTGTTCCTCGTCTTGTTTACGAAGCCCTAGTCACACACGGCCGCCGATCGCGCGCGACAACGTGAACGCTGCGGCCGTTCCGTTCACCGGGAGGGCGGCACTTTAGTGCCGCCGGGAACCGAGGAGGCGTCGCCGCTCGGTTCGATGCGCATTGCAATGTGTTGTGCCTGCGCACGCTCAACCATCGCGACCATCTCGTCGATCGTGTAGACGGTGGACCCGGTCAGAGGATGCTTTGCAGGGTGATCGACCATGCCCGCGCGAACTGGATTCATGATCACGTATTCGATGAAATCGACAATCGAACCGTCCGCGCGTAGGCGTCGATCCCAATAGCCCTCTTGCCATAAGCGTCCGCCCGAGAATGTGCTCCAGTCAAACCCGGTAGCTTGCTTCCAGCCGGCAACAAACTTTTCGAGATCGGATGTAATGGAAAGGCCGGTTGCGACAACGTGAACGTGGTCGTCCATGAAGGTGTACGCAGGAATTTCGAATCGATGCTTCTCTGCTTGTCTCAATAATTGCGCGACGGCTTTTGCCGCGAAGCTGTTGTTTGCAAACGCGTTGGCGCGATTTATCGTCATCGCGGTGACCATGAACGTCTTGCGGCCGATGTAATTTATGTTCTTGTTGCGTGGTGGGCGTGCCATGGCGACACGCAATGCAATCGGTGATCCGAGGCGTCGGCGGTGGCGATGTCGTTCGGCGGCACTAAAGTGTTCGGCGCCACTAAAGTGCTCGGCGGCACTAAAGTGCCGCCCTCCCGGTGTCAGGCGCCTCGATTCGACCCGCCGATCGCGCGCGACAACGTGAAGGCGGCGGCCGACGCGATCAATCCCCATAGGTTCGGATTCAACCACCCGGTGCGATCCGTGCCGTATCGAACCGCCAGGAACGCGATCATGCCGCCGGCAATCGCCGCGAGCGCATCGCGCGTGGTCGCGCTGCGGACGAACAGTCCGCCAACCACCGGCACCAACAGCGTCGCGCCGATGATCGAATAGAAGACCGCCAGCGCGTCGATGATCTCGCCGACGACGAAGATCGCCAACAACATGCCGGCGCTGCCGCCAATGAATGCGGCAATGCGCGCCACCTTCAGGACTTGCGCGGGTGTGGCGTTCGGATTGATGACGCGCTTGTAGAGATCCTGCGAGAGCGACGTCGACAGCATGAACAGGATCGCTTCGCAGGCGCCGACCTCCGCCGAGAACACGGCCGCCAGTGCGAGGGCGCCGAGCCACACCGGCAGCGCGTGCAGCAGCAGCGTTGGCAGGACCAGATCGCGCGCTTCGATGCCGGGAATAAGGACGCGCGCCGTCAGGCCGAGAAACACCGGCAGGAACGCGAAAAGCATCAGCGCGATCGCGTTGGCGCCGACGCCAAGGCGAACCGTGCGCGGGCTGTTGGCGCCGTAGATCTTCTGGATCAATCCGGGCGACACCACGAAGTTCGGACCGGTGAGCAGGAGCAGGGTGAATCCCGAATTGGCGCCGGCCGAATAGAGCGGATTGAAGAACGTGTCCGGCAAACCCGGAGTTTGCGTAACGCCATCCCATCCGCCGGCCGCGCTCAACAGGATTGGAATCGCGATGGCAAAGCCGCTGAACTTGACGATCAGCTGCACCGCGCTCACGCCGACTGAGCTCAGCAGCCCTCCGGCACTGAAGTATCCGGTCATGGCCGCGCCGCCGATCAGCACGCCGGCCCATTTCGGCAATCCCGCGACCACTGAGAACACCGCGGCACCGAGCAGCAGCTGGCCCGCGAGGATGAACAGCGCGCCGAACCAGATCAACGACGCGATGATCACGCGCACGCTCCGGCCGTAACGATCTTCGAGGAAATCACCGACGGTGAGATAACCGCGTCCGGCGGCCAGCGACCAGATCCGCGGACCGACGATCAGCGCGAGGAGCAGCGAGCCAAATGCGGCCGATCCGTTCCAGAACCACGCGCTGACGCCCTGCTGATACGCCAGGCCCGTCGCGCCGACCGTCGCGCCGGCCCCAATGTTCGCCGCCAGCATGGTCGCGGCGATGTACGGCCACGTCAGCCTGCGGCCGGCGACGAAGAAGTCGGCCGGACCGCGGACCTTGCGCGCGATCCAGAGGCCGAGCGCGGTGAGCGCCACCGAATATCCGATCAGCAGCGCGACGTAGGTGTTCACTCAGGCCACAGCTTACCGGAAACTCTGTAATATTCGGCGGATGCGGATTCTAAGAGCGGGCGTCCTGGCAGCTGTGATTGCGGCGATCGCCATCGCCCGCCTGAGCGCGGTGACGCGCGTGCCGTCGGCGGACGGACAGTTCTGGGACATTCAGGACACCAGCCCGTGGTCGCAGGACAGCGGCGGCATCGCCACCGGCGGCCGCGCCAATCCGTTCAACGGTTTTGGATATCTCAAGCTGCAAGTGCGGCGCGCCGGCAACACGCTGCTCGCGCGCAATCACTATTTGAAGGGCTTCGGGCTGCATCATGACGGCGCCGGCCGCTTCGACTCGATCACACCGGTGTTGACCGAAGGCATCCTCGCCTCGCGCGATGTGACGACGTCGAAGGAGACGCAGTATCTCCGCTACTTCGATACGTTCACGAACACGACCGCTGAGGACCGCGTCGTTCAGATCGCCTGGGGCGGCGCCGCCGGCGCATATGAAGACGGCGGACAGGTTGCGATCGCGGCCACCGGCAGCGGCGATCGACGCGCCGACGTCTCCGATGTCTTCGTCACCGTGATGCAGAACGCGACGCGCGCCGCCAATCCGGCCGCAGGACCGTCGGGCCACGGCCCGTCGGCGCACGTTCTCGGGAAGGGCCGGCCCGGCGTGCTCACGTCGATTGGCGACATGTACGGCGATCCGTTTGCCGACGCGTGGCCGGGATTCGATCCGGCGCACATCGGCTACGTGTTCACGCTGCGCCTCAGGCCCGGCGAAACGCGCGCCTTGATGACGTTCGTCGTCAAGGGATTGAGCGAGGTCTACGACCCGCGCGGTGGTTATCCGCTCCCGTTCAAGGATGCGCTGGTTACGGGCGAGGCGGTCTACTCCGGAGCCGATGCAAGAATCCCGGCCGCGGGATCAGAAATCGCCCGCGTCTCCGAGATCGCCGCGCAGCTGGTGAAGGCCCCGGACCTGCGCGGCCTGTCGCCCTTGCAGCTCTCGCAGGTATCCAACTGGTCTCTTCCCGTGGTGTCCGGCTTTAGCCGGATTGGCAGCGGCGCATACTCCGTTTTCGAGAAGACAGTTACCGAACTTCAAGCCGCGATGACTTCGGGCGGTATCACCTCGCAGGACATCACGCGCGCCTATCTGGGCCGGCTCTCACTTTACGACCGAAGCGGTCCCACATTCCGATCGGTCCTCGCGATCAATCCTCGCGCGATCGCCGATGCCCGCGCCCGCGATGCCGAACGCGCTTCTGGAAAAACGCGCAGCGCGTTTCACGGCGTGCCGATCGTCCTCAAGGACAACATCGACGCCACCGAGCTCCCCACGACCGGCGGATCGTTGGCGCTCGTTGATCATCGCCCGCGCATTGACTCACGAGTCGCGGCCGGCATGAAGCAGGGCGGCGCGATCGTTCTCGGCAAGGCCAACCTCGATGAATTTCCGTTCGGAGATTTCGGCATCAGCACCGTCGGCGGCACCGTCGGCAACGCCTACGATCCATCGCTCAGCACTTCAGGATCGAGCGGCGGCAGCGCCACCGCCGTGGCCGCCAGCCTTGCCGCGCTCGGGTTCGGCACCGACACCTGCAACTCGCTCTCGAATCCGGCGTCATTCGCGTCGCTCGCCACGATCCGCGTCACGCGCGGTCTGACCAGCCGCGCCGGCGTCATGCCTCTTAATACTTACAACGATGCCGTCGGCCCGATGGGCAAGTCGGTGCGCGATGTCGCGCTGGCGCTCGATCTCGTCACCGGATCGGACCCGGAAGATCCCGTGACCGCCGATGCCGCGCAGCACATTTCCGGATCGTTTGCGGCAGGTCTTGATGCCGCCACGCTCAAGGGCAAACGGATCGGTGCGTTCCGCCAGCGGTTCGTCGGCTTCACCGGCGAGCGCGAAGCCGCCGAAAACATGGATCGCGTCATCAGGGAGCTGCGCTCCGCCGGCGCCATCGTCGTCGATGTCGCGATCCGCGACTACGACGCGAAGTACGCGGCGGCCAGGGGCGCCGCGCCCGGATCGCTGCGCGCTGGATGGACCGCGTACCTGTCACGTGGATCGAAACTCGGCGACAAGGTGCTGACCATCCAGGATCTGATCGCGACCGGCAAGATGGCGCCCGTCAGCGCGCGCCGTCTCGGAGGCTCGCTCGCGCCGACGCCGACCGGCGCCGCTCTCGATGAGGCGACAAAACGCTTCATCGCCGGACGCGAAACGTTCCGGCAGTTGTTCGTCGACCTGATGGATCAGAACACGCTCGATGCGATGCTCTATCCCGCGAATCACGCGCGGCCGCACACGCACGAGGGCGGTCTCGAGCGCTATGGCTCGGAGCCCGGGACCTGCGAAGAGAGCGCCGCGACCGGATTACCGCAGGTGACGGTGCCCGCCGGCTTCATTGCCGGCCGTTATCCAGTGGGAATTTCGCTACTGGGCCGGATGTGGGACGACAAGCGGCTGCTGGAGATGGCCGCCGCGTATGAGCGGGCGACGCATCATCGCCGCCCGCCGACAACGGTCAAACCTTAATAAAGGACTTTCGCTTCGCCCAGCGTCGCGACCAGGTTCTTGAAGTGCGCGACCAGCAGATCGCGGCGCTTCATCATGGCCTCGAGCTCGCTCTTCGTCAGGAAGTCCTTCGTCGCCGACCGCACCGTCTCCGTTGACAGCTGCTCGAGCCTGGCGAGCAACTGGCGATCGATCTTCTGAAGATCCTTGCTGTGCAGCAGCTCGGGCTGCAGCCGGAAGGCGCGCGAGAAATCGATCATCATCACCTTCCACTGGTGCGTGACCAGCACGTTGGTCAGGTTGCGATCGGTGTCGCGCAGCAGCGACGAGAACACGCGCATCCGGTACATCTGGTTGTTCCACTCGGTCGGGTTCGGCGGCTGCAGCGTCTTCTTGATGCGCTCGCTCTCGTCCATCAGCGCCGGCACGAACCAGCTGATCGAGCCGATCTGCCCGTTCCACCGCCGCTCGACGTAGACCGGCATCATGTGATCGAGACCGAGCAAGGTGGCGATCTCATAGGCGGCGATGTTGTATTTGTAGGAATCGACGAAGTTCAGCTCGGTCGTTTCCTGGCGGCCGCCGCCGCCGAGCCTCATGACGTTCTGATGATCGTCGATGGCCTGGAACACGGCGTCGTGCTCGATGTTGCCATCGCTGAGGGTCAGCCGTTTCGGCGCGGTGACGCCCTTCTGCGTGCCGCGCGCCCGGATCACCTTGGCGTCCTTCAGGAACGCGCGGATCTGATCGACGGACAGTTCCGCCTTGCCCTGAGCGGAGTCGAAGGGCGCCGGCGCCGGAGCGGCTGTTTGGGAGTAAGCGAGCGGCGGGAGGACGAGCAGCATCAGGAGCGGAACGACGAGCGCGCCGCGGGTCCAGACCATAACGCCTCCGCTGTTATTTGTAGATCTTCGTAAAGTGAATCGACGCGCCGCCAACCTGGGGCTGCACACCGACACTGAACTGCGACTTCATCATCTCCATCGTCACGGTCCGTGCCGATGCGATACCGAGGCCTGCACCCATGACGACGTCCGTCGCATAGTGGCGGTTCCACGCCATGCGCGCCAGCGCGATGTAGCCGCCGACGGCGTAGGCGGGGACGCCGGCCTTCCAGCCGTAATACCGCTGGAGCACCGTCGCCGTGGCGAACCCGCTGGCCGCGTGTCCGGACGGGAACGACTGGGTGTTGCTGTTATCCGGACGGTTGCGGCGAACCGTGTACTTCAACGATTGCACCATCACCTGGGACAGTACCTGCGCGCGGACAATGTCGCGGCCGGCGTAGGCCAGCTTCTTGTTGCCGAGGGCCTTGCCCGTCGAATACGTCGCGAAGCCCGCGCCGATCTGGAACACGAAATTGCCGATGACATTACCCGATTGGAAGACCGTCGTCGGAATGTTGAAGCCGTTGTTCACACCCTGGCGGTCCCACGGGGCCGTCGCAATCGCGACGAGGGCGACCGCGCTCAGTGTCTTGCCGGTATCGCGGCTGAAGAAATTCTTGAAGTCGCCGGCGCTCAACTTGAACGGATTGCCGTCCACGATGTGCGTGCCGCGGGGCAGCTGCGGAATGTCGTTGATGTTGGCGGCGGCCGCCGGGGCCTGTTCGGTCAGCGATTCGTCCGGCGCGGTGGCCGCGACCGTATCGGGGGTTTCAGCAGGAACGGGCTCCTGCGCGAACGCCGGGACGGCGATCGCACAGACAAACAGGGCAGACGCGAAAAAGCGACCAGGAAACATCAAATCCTTATTTCTTATTAATCCTGTCGGCGAAAGGCGCGGGTTCCAGTATCTCATGGCAGGCGTTCGAACCCAATCAGGGTCCACCGCCCGTTATTCCGGCGGAAATACGCGGAAACCGGCTTGGTCCACGGCTGAGGTCCCCCTACCGCGGACAAATCCACCTGGATGTATTCCGACGCCGGCATCGGCGGCATCACCATCGGGCTCTGCGTCTCCTCGGTCGTCGCGATGAGGGTCGCCTTGTTCGCCTTGTTGTCGAAGGTGTACCAGAGCGCGCGATAACCCGGGGCGCGATCGGCCACCGCGGCATCGACCGCCGCATTGCGGAACGACAGGCGGCCCTCGCGATCCAGGACCGGATCGACGATGGGATTCACCTTCGGCAGGAACGTCTGCAGGATCCGCAGGCGCCGATCGGAGATGGCCTTGGCGAGAAAATCCTCTGAAGCCTTGTCGCCGAACTGACCCTCAGCGACCGCGGCGCGAATCATGTCGTCGCTGATCGCCGCGATTTTCGTCGCCGCCCAGAACGTGTCGTCGGGACGCATGTGCCTGAACGCCGCGTTGGTGATGTGCGGCCACCACTCTTCAGGATCCCACTTCGAGTGATCGCGCGGCAGCCGGCCGATCGAGGGCGACTCGAAATAATCCTGCCTGCGCCAGACCGGGATGTCGAAGCCGAGCGCCAGCATGCGCCGGCCGATCGCCCCGGGCTCTTCGACGAGCGCTTCGTAGCCTTCCCAGCCGTCGCGCGGCCCGATCGCCGCGCTGCCGAGCGCCGATCCGAAATCGAGCAGGTAATTGCGGATGAAGGTGCGGCCGTTTTCGGTGACCAGTGCCGACAGCGAGTTGATGCCTTTGGCGTCGACGTGATTGAGCCAGGCGGCGAAGACGAAGTAGCCGCGCAGCTCGCGGCGATGCTCGTGCGGGATCACGTCGTTGGGGTCGTCGGCGCGTGTGCCGTGAAATTTGATCCGGCCCACCGGACGGCCCGGCGCGCCCTTGCTGAGGATCACGCGATACGTACCGTCCGACTCGAGATCCGCGCCGGACAGCAGCCAACTGATGTCGCCTTGGTTCATGACCCTCGGCATTTCGCCGGGAGGCGTGATCCGCGTCTCCTTGCCGATCACGAGGTTCGATGGATTCAGCCGGGCGATGTGGTACTCGGCGGTGTGATAGCCCGCGGCCCAGAATAATTTCGCTGCCACGATCTCGCTGCCGGTCGCCATCGTCGGCCATTCGGGCGGATCGAACTTGACGAACCAGATCTGGCTGGCCGAATCGCGAATCGTGAAGCCGGGCGTCACGCCGTCGCTTTTCGCCGACACCACCGTCCACCTGCCCGGCGCCGGACCGTCGCCGGTGTTCGAGGCGCGCGCCACCAGTGCCGGTGTCAGCGGGATTCGGCCGGCGCGGTTGACGAAGTACGGGCCATCCGGTACTTCATCAACCGTATTGATGTTTTTCGCGCGCTGTCCGAGCACCTTGTCGCCGGGGCGCCAGAACAGGTTTTCGATCGTCTGGTAGGCAAGGTCAGGCTCGTAGCGCACGGCGGTCTTCACGTCCTGCGTCATCGGCTCGGTCCAGATCGGATCGTCCGGATAGAAACGCGGCGACTGCGCTCCGAGCGTCAGTGAGGAGATCGCGACCGCGATCGCGACGCCCCCAAGCCGCAAGCCCCAGGCCCCCAGCCGCAAGCCCTTCTTCATCAGAATGGCTGCGATCCGGCGAAGATCAACCGGATGCCCTCCCGGCCGCGGGCCACTTCGAGCCGCAGCGCGTTGAAATCGGGACCGTGAAAGCGGGCGCCGATGCCCCAGGCGGCGTCGAAGCGCCGCAGATCGAAGTCGCGGCGATCGCTCGCGACCTGGCCGGCGTCGATGAACAGCGCCATGTCGATATACCGCGATGGCCGCCACCGGTATTCCCCGCTGAACAGCACGCGATTGCGATCGGTAAAACGGCGGTTGGCGAAGCCGCGCAACGCCGATCCGCTGCCGAGAAACGGCATCATGATCACCGGCACGTCGTGTCCCTCGTCCGCGTCGGTCAACGTCATCAGCGCGCGCCCGGCAAGCACGAATTGCTCTTTGACCAGCGGCACCAGCTGCACGGCCTCGTACTCCTGGGCGTTGAACGAAAACGGCAGCCCCGCGGACTCCTCGCTGCGCTCGAAGGCGGCCCGGTAAAAACCGCCGCGCGTGCTGTAGCCCGCCGCCGGACGCCAGTCGAACATCAGCGTGCCGCGCACGATGTCATACCTCAGCTTTTGATCGAGTCGCGGCGCGTCCGCCCCGAAGACGCGGGGATTGTCACGATGGGTATCGAATGCGGTCGCGGTATAGCTGGCGGTCATCGACACGAAGCGCACCGGCTTCAGCGTCAAATTCCCGGTCAGCTCCGTCGGCTGGTAATCGAATCGATCGCGCGCTTCCTTCGCGGAGCCCTGGCCGAATCCATAGAACGAGACGCCGCGTACGTCGAGCCATTGTGCGGTCGCGTCGACCTGCAGCCTGCCGCGCCACAACTCGGGCGCGGCGACCGTGCCGCGCATCAGCATCGAGTTGTTCGTCGAGATGCCGGCCTGGACGTTGTAGAACGCGTTCTTCTCGAGGCGTTTGAGGAAGCCGGCGCCGGCGCCCATGCCGGTGCCACCGTAGATGCTGCCGAACCACGGATAAAGTCCATCGCCGCCGCTGAGCAGCGGCGACAGCAGTACCTGCCGGAAAAATTTCTCGCCGTCGGACGGACCCTCCGTGCCGAGCTCTTTGGCCTTCTCGGCCTGCTCCTCGGCGATCGCGCCGACGCGCGTCGTCTGCGCGGCCGCGCCGGTCGCGATCAGCAATACGAGGATCGACGTGAACAGCGTTTTCATGCTTCGAGCATCCACTTCGTGCGGGTGTAGGCGATCCGGAAGCCTTGCCGCTCGGCGTTGCGCTGCGAGGCGCTGCCCGGCGCGGCGACCATCATCGCAAGATCGCAGCCGTTGGCTGCCGCCGTTTGTAATCGCGTATCGAGCAGCGCGTTCTGCGCGCCCTGCCGCCGGCCGGCGGGCACCGTGCTCGCGCCGGCGAGCAGCGCCGTGCCTTCGTGCATGAACAACGCCGCCGTCGCGATCGGCTTGCCGTCCTGCTCGGCGAAGAAACACGTCGCGCAGGCGAGGCTCAATTTCGCGAAATCGCGGATGTAGGGCATGACCTCCGGGTGCTCGCTCCAGCCTTGCGACGCCACCGATCCGTACAACGCCGCCTCGCCCGCGTCCGCCTGCCGCACGCGCACGGCCGGATTCGATCCGATTCGTGTCGTCACATCAATCGGCTGGTAAAGGACGGTCGACAGCTCCACGGGCACATAGCCTCGACGCGACAATGTCGCATACACGTCGACGCCGGCGAGCGGGCAGACTTCATGGAAGATCGCCGAGCCGCGGGATCGAAAGAAGTGCTCGATGGTATCGAGCTCCTTCGCGGCGAGCGGGAGGTGAATGCCGAGGCCGAACGTCTGCGTGATCGGCGAGCCGACGCCGGCGAACATCGCGAACGTGCCGCCGACCGAGGTCCAGATCGCGCCCGACGAGGGATCGGTCCGCGCCTGGGCGTCGACAAACGCAGCGTTGCCGCGGCCCTCGGTTTTCTCCAACCGGCGGGCGAGGGCGATGCCGGAAAGAACCTGAGTCAAGGCGCCTATGTTAGCGCGCCCGGCAGGTAGTGTCCGCCTTCAGGCGGATTAATCCTTCTTCGAGATGCGCACCGTTTTCGGCCCGATGATCGTGTAGGTCAGTCCGTTGGTCGACGCGAGCACCGAGATCGTTTCTTCGAGGCTCGCGCCGTTCAATCGAATCTCCCGCGCCAGCTTCGCTTTCTGCATTTCTTCAGTGACGGTCTTGTCGAATTCAAGCGTGATGCCCGCGAGCCGGGCCACCACCCCGAGCGCCTCGCCGACTGGCGCGTCCTGGATGAAATGGAGGTTCATCGGCTGCGTGTTGGCCGGCGCCAGCTGCGTCTGCGCTGGTGCCGCCACCGTCGAAGTCAGGACGATCACGCCGGCAATCAATAAGTGTCGCATTCGCGCCTCTCAATCAGACCGATTCAGGAACGGATGATCGCACTTCGCGCCGCTGGCGTTCAAGCCCTGGGGCTGGTCCCCCGTAGCGCTCTGCGCGAAGGGGGGTCTTGCCGGCGACCGGCGACAGCACCGCCTCGAGCATCGGCCGCATTTGCCCCAATTGCTTGAGCCGAATCACGAAATCCCAGGCCGGCTCGAACTTCTTCCAGCCCGCGCTGTACGCGAAGTGCTTCACTGAATGTTTGGACGATTGGTGGGCGCGCGCGGCCGTGACAATGTTTCCCCAGCGGTAGAACTCGCGATACGCCCAGTCATAGCCGGCCTTCAGCGCGGGCGCCGAAATTCCGGCCGGTTTGTAGACCACGTGCCGCGTGTCGTAGAGATCCCAGTTGTCCGTCACCAGGCGGCGCTGCGCGGACATCTCCGAATACAGCTGGGTGCCCGGGTACGGCGTCAGGATGTGGAAGGTTGCCGTGGTGACGCCGCTCTCGACGGCCCAGTCGACGGTGCGCTTGAACACGTCGCGATCGTCGCCGTCGAGGCCGAAGACGAAGCTGCCGTTGATCATGATGCCGAGATCGTCGAGCCGCTTGATCACCGCGCGATAGTCGCGGCCCAGGTTCTGTTTCTTGCCGGCGCCCTGCAATCCCGAATTCGAGAGCGTCTCGAATCCCACGAACAGGCTCCGCAGTCCGGCGCGCGCCGCCAGCTCGATGGTGTCGTCGCGCAGGATCGAATCAACCGTGGCCGCGCCCTGGAACACGCGGTTCATGCCGATCATTCCGGTGAACAGCTCGCGCGCGAAGCGGCGATGGCCGAGCAGGTGGTCGTCGAGGAAATAGAGATGACGCCCCGGCAGCCGCGCGATCTCGGCGAGCGCATCCTCGACGCGCTGCGTATAGAACGATCGCCCGCCTTCGAAGAAGGCGTCCTTGTAGCAGAACGTGCAGTGATGCGGGCAGCCGCGCGAGACGACGATCGAGTTCGGCACGAGGTAGCGATGCCGCGCGATCAGGTCGCGCCGGATCGGCGGGATGTCTTCGATGGTTCGCAGCGCCGACTGTTTACCCTCCGTAGCCCTGGCGGAGGAGGGATAGCGCTGCTGCGGGGCGCCCGCGGCGAGATCGCGCAGGAACTGCGGGAACGTGTCTTCGCCGGGGCCGAGGAAGATCGTGTCCGCATGCGGCGCCGCTTCGCCGGGGAGCGAGGTGACGTGCAGGCCGCCGAGCGCGACGTGTGCGCCCTTGCGCCGGTAGTGATCGGCAATCCGGTAGGCGCGGTAGGCATTGGTGATGTAGACCTGGATGATGACCAGATCCGGATCGTCATCGAGATCGAGCGGCTCGACGTGTTCGTCCTGCAGCGTGATGTCGAGATCGGGATCGAGATACGCCGCCAGCGTGGCGAGGCCAAGCGGCGGAAACAGCGAGTACTTGATGGGTCGCCAGTAGGGGCTGGTGGCTTCGGTGAGCGCGGGGAGGATCAGCTTGGCCCGGCGGATACGTCGGCGCGGACAGGGCATTGCGCCACCATATCGCAAATAACTTTAAAATACAAAGTACCTCAAGACCTCAAGACCTCAAGACCTCAAGACCTCAAGACCTCAAGACCTCAAGACCTCGAAACCTCCTTCAGGGAACCCAGGACCGCGTCGATCGTCTTCTTCGCGTCGCCGAACAGCATCCGCGTGTTCTCCTTGTAAAACAGCGGATTGTCGACGCCGGCGTAGCCGCTCGCCATGCCGCGCTTCATCACGATGCAGATCTTCGCTTTCCAGACTTCGAGGATCGGCATGCCGAAGATCGGCGATGACGGATCGTCGAGCGCGCCGGGATTGACGATGTCGTTGGCGCCGATCACGAGAACGACATCGGTGTCGTCGAAGTCCTCGTTGATCTCTTCCATCTCGAGGACGATGTCGTACGGCACCTTGGCTTCCGCGAGCAGCACGTTCATGTGCCCCGGCAGGCGGCCGGCGACCGGATGAATCGCGAAGCGCACGTTCGCGCCCTTCTCGCGAAGGATCTTGGTGACTTCGTAGAGCGGATACTGCGCCTGCGCGACGGCCATGCCGTAACCGGGCACGATGATCACGCTCTTCGCATCGCGCAGCAGATCCGCCGTCTCTTCCGCTGTGACCGGCTTCACCTCTCCCGCCGGCTGCGCCGAGCCGCCGGCCGGGGCCGCGCCCTCGTCAGCGCCGAAGCCGCCGAGGATCACGCTGAGGAACGACCGGTTCATCGCGTGACACATGATGTAGCTGAGGATCGCGCCGCTCGATCCGACCAGCGCGCCGGTGATGATGAGTAGATCGTTTTGGAGCATGAAGCCCGCGGCGGCCGCGGCCCAGCCCGAATAGCTGTTCAACATCGACACGACGACCGGCATGTCGGCGCCGCCAATCGCCAGCACCAGGTGGACGCCCAGCAGGAACGCGATCGCGGTGCAGACATACAGCGGCCACACCGGCGCGAAGTATTCGCCGCTGTTCACGAACCACAGGCCCGCATATGCGCACCCCAGCACGGCGATCAGGTTGACCAGGTGCCGGCCGGGCAGCAGCAGCGGCCTGCTGCCAATCAGTCCCTGCAGCTTGCCGAACGCCACCACCGAGCCGGTGAACGTCACGGCGCCCACGAACACGCCTACGTAGATCTCAATCTCGTGGATCCGCGCGTCGATGCCGTAGAGCGCCTTCGAGGTGTCCATCGCCGTCGCGATGCCGACCAGCACCGCCGCCAGGCCGACGAAGCTGTGCAGGATGGCGACCAGCTGCGGCATGGACGTCATCTCGACGCGCGACGCCAGCACCGCGCCGATCGCGCCGCCGATCACGAGCGCACCCGTCAGCACCGTGTAGCTGTCAACGCGCGGACCGAACGCGGTCACCAGCACCGCGATCAGCATGCCGAGCATGCCGAACACGTTGCCGCGGCGCGCCGATTCCTGCGCCGACAGCCCGCCCAGACTGAAGATGAACAGCAGTCCCGCGGCGAGATAGGCGATTGTGACGAGAGTCTCAGGCATCCGTTAGCGCCGGAACATCTTCAGCATGCGCTGAGTAACGAGGAATCCACCGGCAATGTTGATCGTCGCCAGCAGGATCGCCGCGGCGCCGAGGATGGTGATGGTCGACGTCGGCGGGCCGCTGACCTGCAGCATGCCGCCGACGACAATGATGCCGCTGATCGCATTGGTCACGCTCATCAACGGCGTGTGCAGGGCCGGTGTGACGTTCCACACCACCTGCCAGCCAACGATGCACGCCAGCGCGAACACGGTCAGATGCGACAGGAACGCCGGCGGCGCGACGAGGCCAAGGCCGATGAATGCGGCGGCGGCAACGATGAGGAAGATCGAAGTGCCGGCGGCGGACGGTTTCTTCTGCTTTGCCGCATGCGCCGGAATCGCTTTCGGTGCAACGGCCGCCGGATTCGGCGGCAACACGACCGGCGGCCGCGGCGGCGGCGGCCAGATCACTTCGCCGCCCCGCACCACGAGCGCGCCGCGCACGACTTCGTCCGCGAGATCGAGATGGAAATGACTCGCGCCGCCGAGATCCGCGAGCAGGTGCGTCAGGTTGTTGCCGAACAGCAGGCTGGCCGTCGGCGCCAGCCGGCTCGGCAGATCGGTGTAGCCGAGAATGTGAACGCCGTAACGCTCGACGACTTCTCCCGGCTGCGTCAGCGCGCAGTTGCCGCCGTTCTCCGCGGCCAGGTCGACGATCACCGATCCCTTCTTCATCGACTTGACCATCTCTTCGGTGATCAGGATCGGCGCCGGACGGTTCGGAACCAGCGCGGTCGTGATGATGATGTCGACGTCCTTCGCCTGCGCGGCGAACATCTCCATCTCCGCCTTGATGAACGCCGGGCTCATTTCCTTCGCGTACCCGCCCGCGCCCTCGCCATCCTCATGAACGTTGAGCTCGATGAACTCGGCGCCCATGCTCTTGACCTGCTCTTTGACGGTCGGCCGCGTGTCGAACGCGCGCACGATCGCGCCCATGCCGCGCGCCGCGCCGATCGCCGCCAGCCCGGCGACGCCCGCGCCGATCACCAGGATCTTCGCCGGCGGCACCCGCCCCGCCGCCGTCATCTGCCCGGTGAAGAAGCGCCCGTAGAAACTGGCCGCCTCGACGACGGCGCGATAGCCGGCGATGTTGGCCATCGACGACAGCGCGTCCATCTTCTGCGCGCGCGTGATGCGCGGGATCTGATCGACCGCGATCGCCGTCGCCTTGCGCGCCGCCAGCTTGTCGACGATGTCCTTGTTCTTGCCGGGGTAGAGGAAGCTGACGAGCGTCCCGCCCTCGCGGATCAGATCCGCTTCGTGCACGTTCAGCGCCGGATGCATCGACGGCGGCTGGACTTTCAGGAGAATGTCGCCGGTCTGCCAGATCGCGCGCGTGTCCGCGACGATCTCCGCGCCGGCCGCAACGTAATCATCGTCTCCGAAGGAGGCGGCGGCGCCGGCGTCGTGTTCGACGGCGACCGCGAAGCCCATCTTGATCAATCGCGAGACGTTCTCGGGTGTGACCGCCACTCGGCGTTCGCCGGGGCGGCATTCTTTCGGGACGGCGAGCTTCACTCGCCGGTGATTATACCTACGGTGGCGGGCTGCGGAATCGGGGAATGCGCGCCGTCCATCTTCAATCTGAACTCGCGCTGCAGCAGGAAGAGGTTGAGCGTCATCTGCAGCAGCGTGGCGATCGCGCCGAGGTACCAGATCCAGGTCAAGTGGAAGCCGGCGGCCCGCGCCAGGAATACTGCCGGGACCGCCGCAATCAGGATGCGCAGCGTGGACGTGGCCAGCGGCGGAATCGTGTTGCCGAGCGCCTGGAACATGCTCGACGACACGAACGTGATGCCCGACGGCACGAACGTCACGACGACGATACGCAGGTACTCGACGCCGACCGCAATGGCTTCAGGGTCCTTCGTGAAGATGCGCATCAGCGCCTCGGCGCCGAAAAACATCCCGACCGCCACGACCAGCATCGCCGCCGCGGACATCCCTGCCGCCGCCGTGAACGCCGCGCGAACGCGATCGGGTTTACGCGCCGCAAAGTTCTGTCCCGCGACCGGCGCGACCGCGAAGCCGAGCGCCACCACCGGCAGGAACGCCGACTGCACGACGCGCAGGCCGATGGTGAAGCCGCCTTGCGCCGCCGCGCCGAACGGCTTCGTGATCGCGTAGACCACGCCCATGTAGACGCCCATCAGCGCGAACTCGGCCCCGGCAGGCAGGCCGATCTTCAGCATCTCCCACCAGACCCTGGGCTGCGGACTCCAGTGGGCGAAATGGAAACGCAGGTACGCCTTCAAGTCGATGAAATAAAACGAGATCCATACGACGCCGACGACGATCGACAGCAGCGTCGCGACCGCCGCGCCGCTGACGCCCATTTCCGGGAACGGTCCCCAGCCGAAGATCAGGAACGGCGCCGTGACCATGTTGATCACGACGGTCGCGGTCTGCACGATCATGCCGGGCTTGAAGTTGCCGGTGCCGCGGAGCGCCGCACCCATCGCGACCATGGCAAACTGGAGCGCCATCGCGGGCAGGAACCAGAGCAGGTATTGTTCGGTGGCGACGCGCATGCCTTCGGTCGCGCTCTGTTCCGCCGCGTATTGATGGCGCAACGCCATCGCGACCGCGAGGAAGATTACCGCCACCATCATCGCCAGGACCTGCGACTGGTTGAACAGGAACATCGCGCGGTCCTGATCCTTGCGGCCTGACGCGTGAGAGATCAGCGTCGTCGAACCGACGCCGAGCACCTGCGTGATCGCGATGACGATGAACGAGATGTTGCCGGCGAGCCCGACGGCGGCGATCGCATCGGTGCCCAGACGTCCCACCCAGAACAGATCGATCAGGATGTACAGCGTCTGGAAGATCATGCTGACCAGCATGAAGCTCGTCGTTTTGAGGAGATGGCCCGTCAGCGAGCCGGTGGTGAGGTCTTGCATGGCCGGTGTAACTGAGCAGTGTAGCGTAATAAGTTGACGAACTAAGGCAGAATCTTCCGCAGTGATAGGCGATCTCAAGTCGGTCCTCAGCTGGCTTCCCGCGCGAGAGCGCTTGCGATGGCTGCTGCTCGTGCCGGTCGCGGCGTTTGCCGCGATCGTTGAGGCCACCGGCGCGCTGGCCGTATTCGGACTCCTGCGTCTCGTCGTCGATCCGGTTCAAGTCCAGACCGCGCCGGTGGTGTCGTATGTGTGGCGCGTCATGGGGAACGCCAGCAACGAGCGCGCCGTGGTCGCGTTGCTGACGCTCTTCGTCGGCATCTTCTACGTGCTGCGCGCGGCGTTCCTGTCGTGGGCCGAATGGCTGCGTCACGGCATCATTTATCGATCATCGGCGGTTACTGCCGAGCGATTGCTCGCGCGCTACCTCGCCGCCGATTATCTGTTTCACGCCAGGCGGAGATCCGCGTCGCTGATCGAGCCGATCACACGCGCGTCGGACATTGCCTTCGAGCTCGTCGCCGGATCGGCGGTCAACATTCTCGCTGAAGTCGTGATCATCCTGGCATTGTCGCTCGTGCTGCTGTTCTCGGCCCCGCCGATCACGCTGATCACCGTCGCGATCGTGCTCGGTCTCGTGCTGATTCCGATCGTGCTGACGCGGCGATCGTGGGAGCGGATCGGTGAATCGGAACGCCAGTTGTACCAGCAACAGCTGCATCTGCTGAACCAGAGTATTGGCGCGATCAAGGACGTCAAGGTCACCGGCCGGCAGCCGTTCTTCGAGGAGCGGTTCCGTCACCTCAAGCGCGACCTCGGCACGACCAAGCAGCGGCGCGCGTGGGCGGCGGCGCTGGCCCGGCTCGGCGTCGAAGCCACGCTCATTGTCAGCATGCTGCTGGTCGTGTTCCTGGTGATGCGCCAGGACACTTCCGGTGTTGCGACGGTGTCGGTGCTGGCGCTGTTCGCCTATACCGGCTTCCGCGTTGTCCCATCGGCGAATCGCATCATGCTGAACGTCGGCTACATGCGAGAGGCGCATCCATGGATCCGCTCGATGGACGACGACATGCGCAAGCTGCGGGTGCCGCCGGCGCGCCCCTACGAACACGATCGTCCGCTGATGCAGGCGACGCTCGCGTGCGAGAACGTGTCGTTTGGCTACGAGGGCGGACCGCCCTGGGCGCTCGATAACGTGTCATTCACGATTGAGCGCGGACAATCGGTCGGCATCGTCGGGCCGACCGGCGCCGGCAAGAGCACGCTGGTCGATGTGCTGCTCGGGTTGCTGCCGCCCACGACCGGCCGCGTGTTGATCGACGGTGAGCCGCTCGAAGGCCGCGAGCGCGCGTGGCAGCGGCAGATTGGTTACGTGCCGCAGGATGTCTACCTGCTCGATGATTCGCTGCGGCGCAATATCGCGTTCGGCATTCCTGACGGCGCGATCGATGAATCGCGACTGGCCGCGGCGGTGACGCAGGCGCGCCTCGACGAAGTCGTGGCGGCGCTGCCGGCGAAGCTCGAAACCATCGTCGGCGAGAACGGCTTCCGTTTGTCGGGCGGGCAGCGCCAGCGCGTGGCGATCGCGCGCGCGTTGTACCACGATCCGCCAGTGTTGTTTTTTGACGAAGCGACGGCGGCGCTCGACAATCAAACCGAGCGCGAAGTCACAGAGGCTATCGCGAACGTGCATGGCAGACGCACAGTGATTGCGATCGCGCATCGGCTGTCGACGGTGAAGAACTGCGATCGCTTGATCTACCTGCGCGACGGCAAGCTCGGCGGCCTTGGCACGTACTCAGACCTGATCAGCGATCCCGGATTCCGGCAGCTCACGTAGCGCGGCTATTCCTCGAACTCGTTGACGATCGCCCGCACCTGCTCCACGAAGCGGGCCGCCGTGAATTGCTCGCTGACCGCCGCGAGCTTGTCGCGCAGGCGCTGTTGCTCGCCGGGGTTGCCGATCGTCGCCGCGATCTTGTTCACCGCATCGTCTTCCGATTCGTACATCAGCGCGGGCTCGCGTCCGACGATCTCCATCTGCCCGCCGCCGCGCGGCACCCACACGATCGCGCCGGCGCGCGCCATCTCCGCGGGCGCCATGCCGAAGTGTTCTTCGCGCATGCCGTGAATGCCGTAACGATGCGACGCCATCAGCGCTCGCACCTCGTCGCGTGACAGGTTGTCCCGGATGTCGATCCACGACCCCAGCGACTGTGCGAGCGAGGTCACTGATCGGGAATAACGTCTGGTATGCCGATCAACCGTGCCGACGATCGTCAGCGTGATGTCGGGCGCGCTCGAGCGCACGCGCGCGAGGATCCTGATGATCCGCTCGTATTCCTTTTCAGGCGAGATGCGGCCGACGGCGAGAAATCCGTTGCGGCGCTCGTCCCACGGCAGCCCCGGCGCCGGATCGATGACCGGCGGATAGAGCGTTCGCGTCTTGATGCCGAGGGACTTCTCGACCTGCAGGCCCGCCCAATCCGAGTTGACGAGGGTGACGTTGGCCTTCAGCCGGTCGACCGACAAGTCGGCGAGGCGATCTGCGAACGCGTAATACAGATTCAACACTGCGCGCGGCGGATGGTACCAGCGCAGATCCACGCCCGGCCGCGGACGAAGATACGTGGGGTAGTTCACGTACTGAATGCCGCGCCGTCCAAAGTCGGTTTCGTTATAGAGACCGAACACCACGTCGTAGGCACTGCTCACGCGCCGGGTGTAGCGCATCAGGAACGCCAGCTTGATCAGCGCCGACGGCGTCGGCAGATGATCGCCAATCGTGCGCCACCATCGCGGCACGCCGATCGTGTCGAAGTCGCTCGATCGCAGATGCGTCCCGAAGAAGCGGTTGATCGGCTCGATCTCGACCGGCTGCCATGACAGCACGGTGACGCGATGCCCCGGCACGAGCGCCTGCAGCGCCCACGCCGCCAGGCCGTTGCCGCCGCCGGGCGGTTGCAGGGACGGCTGCACCAGCAGCACGCGCTTCATGGCGTGTTGACGTCCGCGGTCCCGAGCGCGAGCAGCGACAGGATCGCGGTGATGCCGTAGAGCACGAGCACCGTGCGGCGCACCGACCAGCCCATCGCCAGCATGCGGTGATGGATATGTTCGCGATCGGGCTGGGCGATCTGCCGCAGCGTGGCGCGAACCGATCGTCCATCCGCCGGCCGGGCCGCGCCGCGGCGGATGAGCGCCAGGGCGCTGTCGGCGATCGGCAGCGCAAAGATCATCAGCGGCACGCCGGCGGCGAGCGCCGTCGCGCCCTTCTGCCAGCCGGTGATCGCCGTCGCCGCCAGCAGGAACCCCGCGACCAGGCTGCCGCTGTCGCCGAGAAAGATCGAGGCCGGCGCGAAGTTGTAAAACAGGAACCCGGTTGCTCCGCCGACGAGCACGGCCAGCAGCATGGCCTCCGGCCCATGGCCGCGAACCACCAGAATCGCTCCGCACGCCGCGCCGGCGATCGCGGTAATGCCGGCCGCGAGGCCGTCGACGCCGTCGATCAGATTGAAGGCGTTGGTCATGCCGACCAGCCACGCGGCCGTCACCGGCCAGGCGATCCAGCCGAGCGGCCAGGTGTAGCCCAGCAGCGTGATTCGCTCGATCAGCAGTCCCGATGACATGATGACCGCCGCAGCCGCGAACTCGAACAGCAGCTTCGGCCCGGGCGCGAGCCCGCGCACGTCGTCGATGAGCCCCGCTGCGAAGACGAGCGTTCCGGCAACGACGAAAGGACGCATGCCGGCCCAGGCGAGCGGATCGATGCCCGCCGGCGCCAGCGCGGTGACCAGGGCCAGGCCGAGGCCGGCCGACAGGACCACGGCGACGCCGCCCAGGCGCGGAACGGAATGCGCATGAACCTTCCGGCCGCCTGGGGCGTCTACCAGTCCAAGCCGGGTCGAGCCCCGTCCAATCACCGGGGTCAGCAGCACAGCCAGGACGGCACTACTCAGTCCGAGCAGCAGGTAGAGAATCAATGCGAACCGCCGTTATCGTAATCGGAGATCTTGGCCGCAGCCCGCGCATGCAATATCACGCGGCGTCGCTCGCCGCCGCCGGGAGCGACGTGGACCTGATCGGTCTCGAGGGCGCGGCGGTGATGCCGGCGCTGGCGGCGGACGCGCGCATCACGATTCATCGCTTCCCCGATCGCTCATTCGCCGGCCGCAGCAAGGGCGGCGTGCGCCGTTTTGTTTACAGCTCCGTGCTGCGCGCGCTCGGCCAGGGCCTGCGCCTGTTCGGAGCGTTGATGCGCGTCCCCAGGCCGGATGTGATTCTGGTCCAGAACCCGCCCGCGTTTCCGACGTTGTTCATCGCGTGGCTGGCCGCGCGCATGCGCAGTGCCCGCTTCGTGATCGACTGGCACAACCTCTCGCACACGGTTGCGGCGGTGAAGGTTGGCGAGCGTCACCGCGCGGTCAAGGCCCTGGCGCGCAGCGAACGGCGATGGGCCAAGCGCGCCGACGCTCACATCACCGTGTCGAAGGCGCTCTCGGAGTGGTTGTTGCGTGAGTACAAAGTGAAAGCGACGGTCGTCTACGATCGACCGGGCGATGCGTTCACCCGGACGAGCGCGGATGATGCGCGCGCGCTCTGGGAGCAGATCGCTGCGGAGCACGGATTCGGAACGGCCCGTCCGCCGATCGTGGTGTGCCCGACGAGCTGGTCGCCCGATGAGGATTTCGATCTGCTGCTCGAGGCGCTGGAGCGAGCCGAACGTCAGATGACCCGCGCGGGCGCGGTCACGTCGCCGCAGCTCGTGGTCTTTCTCACCGGCCGCGGCCCGCTGCGCGAAATATTCGAGGCGCGCGCCGCGCGCCGTAATTTCAAGGCGATCGCGGTCAAGACAATCTGGCTGGAGCCGTCAGACTACCCGAAGTTGGTCGGCATGGCCGATCTCGGGCTGTGTCTTCATCAGTCATCATCGGGCTTGGATCTCCCGATGAAGCTCGCCGATCTGCGCGGCGCCGGGGCGCCGGCGGCGGTCTACGACTACGCTCCGGTGCTGAGCGAGGTCATCACCACCGGACAGGAAGGCCTGACCTTCCGCGATCCC
The DNA here is from genome assembly GCA_019752015.1 of Cyanobacteriota bacterium. Taxonomy (GTDB): domain Bacteria; phylum Acidobacteriota; class Vicinamibacteria; order Vicinamibacterales; family UBA2999; genus 12-FULL-67-14b. The sequence goes on from JAIEMQ010000005.1 coordinate 201,621, forward strand.
GGCGATCTCGCCACGCTGCTCGTCAACGTGGCGAATCGAGTCGCGTTGCCCGATTCGCCGCTCGCGAAGAGTCGCGCCTGGATCGCCGCGCACGCGCCGGAGCGCTGGAATGCGCAGTGGGAAGCCTCGGCGCGTCCGGTGCTACTCCCGTAACGCGCTCGACGGATCGATCGCGGTCGCTCGCCACGCGGGAATCATCGCCGCGCTGCCGGTCGGCGAAGAATCAAGCGGTCGCCGTCTCTCGCCTCGAAGGCGCGCTGTCGGGCCTGGCTGACCTCGCGGCTGTCGCTTCTCGTATAATCTTCGGACGCGTGGAGTACCTGATTAAGCAGTACGCGCTCGAACCGGGTGCGTGGGAAATCCAGTACATAGAGGAGTACTTCGGAGAATTCCCGCGCCGCAAGACCGCGGACGAGATCATCACGCGTCTGCGCGATCGCGAATCCCTGATCCTGATGGCCGAAGCGCCGCTGCCCGACGATCCGACCGGCGCTCTCGTGCCGGTGTCCTACAAGATCGTGCACGAGATTCGCAGTGACGAATCGGTGCCCAAGTTGCGCGACCTGGTCAGCCGTCTCCATGGCTCGGTCAGGTTCGACGATCGGCGCATCCTCTATTCGTGGATCGGCGGCACGCGCCGCGACTGGCGCGGCCAGGGGCATTTCCGCGCCCTCACCGAAGAATCAGAAGTGTGGGCGATGGGCGCCGGCTTCGAAGAAGTCGTCGTCAAGGTGAAGAACCGGTATTACGACATGCGGGCCGTGCTCGCCTCGCTGCAATTCAACGTCGTCAAGCACGAGCCGCATCCGAAAGACACGAACGAATCGAAGATCTATCTGAGCAAGCTGCTGCCCGCCGAGATCGCGCGCGGCCACCGCAGCATTCGTACGGTCGTCTACGCCGAGTAACTCAAGACCTCAAGACCTCAAGACCTCAAGACCTCAGTAGCGGCGGGAGTGGCGGCGGGTGCCTGGCACCCGCTGCCGGTCGCCTCGATCCGTCGCCTGGCACCCGCTGCCGGTCGCCTCGATCAGTCGGGCCGGTCGTCGTTGGCGCCCGGCACCGACCGTGCCGGTGTTCCGCTGTTTCTGCGTACAAACGGAAAGGATTGCGACAAAAGGTAGTCGTCGGTGCCAGGCACCAACGACTACTCGGACTTGAGGGTCGCGACGGAATCCAGCTGCGTGCCCCGCCGCGCAGGGAGATACGACGCCACGATGGCGACCACTGCCAGCATCACGCCGATCGCGACAAACGTCGTCGGATCGTTTGGTCCGACCTGATAGAGCAAGCCGCGCAGGAGTCTTGTCGCGGGAATCGCTGCCAGCAACCCGGCGCCCAACCCCAGCGCCACGATCCGCAAGTTCTGCCCGACCACCATGCCGATGATCTGTGACGGCTTCGCACCGAGAGCCACGCGAATGCCGAACTCGCGCGAGCGCTGCGAGACGGAATAGGCCACGATGCCGTAGACACCGAGCGCCGCCAGCAGCAGTGCGGCGCCGGCAAACACGCTCATCGCCACCGCGGTCAGCCGCGGCCGCGCGATCGATTCCGCGAACACGTCTTCGAGCGGCCGCACCGCCGACACCGGCAGCATCGGATCGATCTCGCGGATCACCCGCACCGCCGCCGGACCGAGGCGGCCCGGATCGCCGCTGGTGCGGACGACGAAGTTCATCAGCCCGAACGCGTATTGCCGCGAGGACAAGTACGCCGTTGGCCGAATATCGCCCTCCACCGTCGTCAGCTTGACGTCGCCGACGACGCCGATGATCTCGTGCGGCTTTTCGTTGCCGAGATTCACGATGAACTTCCGTCCGATCGGGTTGTCGCCGGGGTAGATCTGACGCGCGAACGTCTCGTTGATCACCGCCACCGGAACTTGTCCTCGGTGCCGGCATCATTGACGTCGCGGCCGGCCAGCATTGGAATCTGCATCGCGGTGAAATAACCGGGCGTCACCGGTCGCGCATCGACGACCGGCCGTTCGTTCGGCGGCGGCTGTGGCGCGGACTTGAGTCCGTCGATCACGCGCGTGTAGAAGATGTGCTGCGCATTCGAATCGCGATACGAGCGTTGCGGGAGCGTCACGCGCAGCGACAATGCCGATGCCGCGGTGAAACCGGGCTTCACGTTTTGCAGCTCCATCACGCTGCGTCCGAGCAGTCCGGCTCCGCACGGCACCGTCAACGCCAGCGCGATCTCCGCAGTCACGAATGACTGTCTGATACTGTCTGATGATCCGGCCTCGTCGTCCTCCCGATACGCTTGGCGCGCCGTCGCGCAGCGCGGTGACGAATGATCCACCGATGGCGCCAATTGCCGGCGCCAGCCCGCAGATCAACGTCGTCAACATCGTGACGATCGCCGCGAAGCCGAGCACGCTCGGATCGATCGTCACCTGCGAAAGCAGCGGAATCGGCAGGCGGGATCCGATCCAGGTCGAGAGACTACTGAGGATCCACGTGGCGAGCACGATGCCAAGCACGCCGCCGGCGATCGACAGCATCACCGATTCCGAAATCAGTTGCGTCAGCAGCCGCCCGGTGCCCGCGCCGATCGCCGATCGAATCGCGAGCTCGCGCCGGCGTCCCGACGCGCGCGTCAGCATCAGGCCGCCGATATTGCCGCACGCGATCAGCAGCACGGCGCCGACCGCGCCGAACAGCGCCAGCACCGCCAAGCCGCACGTCGCCGACCAGTTGTTCGCGCAGTGGCACGAGGTTGATGGTCCAGCCCGTATCGAAGTCCGGCCATTGCTTCGTCAGGGCCGCCATCACGCCTTCCATCTCGGCCTGTGCCTGATCGCGGGTGACGCCGGGCTGCAGCCGGCCGAGGCCGATCAGGCTGCGCCCGCGCGGCTCGCGCGCTGCGGGCAGATCGCGGAACGGCATATAGAGATCCGCGGGCAGGCCGAAGATCTCGAAGCTGGCCGGCATGACGCCGACGATCGTCATCGGCTCGCCGTTGATGGTGACCTGCCGGCCGATCACGGCGTGGTCGCCGCCAAACTGACGCTGCCACGCGGCGTTCGAGAGAATCACCGTCCGCGGCGCGGCCGCTTCGTCCTCGCCGGTGATGAAGCCTCGGCCGACTACTGGTCCGACGCCGAGCACGTCGAACATGTTTGCGGTAACGGTGAGCACCGCCAACTCCGCCGGCTCCCCACTACCTGTCAGCGTGACGCGATTTTGTGAAAAGGCCGCCATGCTCTGGAACGATCGGCTGCGCTCACGCCACTGCAGGAAATTCGCCGGGCTGATCACGTTGCGCGGACGATTGCGCGGCAGGTTGTGCTCCCACATCACCACGAGTTGATTCGCGTCCTTGTAGGGCAGCGGCCTGATCAGCAGCGCGTGGACGACGCTGAACAGCGCCGTCGTGGCGCCGATGCCGATCGCCAGCGCCGCGATCGTGCAGATCGTGAAGAGAGGAGTCCTGAGCAGCACGCGAAAGCCGTGCTTCAAGTCCGAGAGTATGCTGGTCATTTCTTTTCTTTTCCGGTGATTACGAATGGTGGAGCAGGATTGGCTGCGGCGCAGCGCTCGTCGAGCCCTGACGCGGAGCGGCGATCGAGAAATGAGCCGATCATCGCGGCGATGCATTTCTCGGCATTGCCGATGGGATGACCGTTGTTGCGGATCACCACGTGGCGGCCTTCGGAAAGACCGCGCGCAACTTCGTCGCCTCCCGATGGCGGCGTCACCGGATCGAATTCGCCGGACAGCAGCAGCGTTGGAATCGGCGACTTCGTCGGTTGACGATGCTCAGCCGACACATTCCCGCGCGGCCACTCCTGGCATGCCGCGCGCTGCTGCTCGAGACGGTAGGTCCCGCCGAAAGTATTCGCCGCCATTTCGTCCGCATGATTCAACAGATACGGCACGTCTTCGGTGCACGTCACCGATAAGAAGAATCCCGCGGCGAGTCGATCGCCGCCGAGCACCTTGCGGCCGGCCAGCGCCGTCTCGACGATGCCGGCGTCGTCGCCGTTGATCAATTGATGAATCAGCTTTGGTGCCTGTGCGGATCCTTCAGGTGTATAGAGCTCGTTGCGAAACGCTTCGGCAAACAGTCCTCGCGACACTCTGATCCGTGCCTCGGGCCGCTGTGGACTGGCGGGCAGCACCATCACGGGATTCGATTCAAGTTTCTTGAGCAGCTCCCGGAACGCCACGGCCAGGAGGGGATAGCGCTCGTCGCATGCGGAATTCTTGCGGCATCGCGCGACCACCGATTGCCACGCGTCTTCCCCGGCCCTGGCGTGCGTCTCGGGCATCGCCATCGACGCCGGCACAATGCCTTTCATCGCCACGGCGCGAATGCTGTTCGGGTAACGGCGCATGTAGACCTGCGCCACGCGAGAGCCGTATGAAGTGCCGTAGAGATTGATCGGACCGTAGCCGAGCTGCCGCCGCACTTCTTCGAGGTCGTCGACGGCGATCTCCGTCGTGTAGTTGCTCAGGTCGCGCCGCTGTTCGAGGCGGGCGCGGCAGGCACGCACGGCCGGAATGCTCAGCAGGTTTTCGTCGTAAATGCCGTTGCTGCCGGGTTCCGCCAGCTCGGGACACAGAAGCGGCGCCGACTTTCCGGTCCCTCGCAGATCGACGAGCACGATGTCGCGTCTCTTCCGGATGTCGTGGAAGACACGGCTGAAAAAACGCGCGTTGAACGACGGCGCGTCGCCGGGCCCGCCGGCGATCATGAAGAAGGGGTCCGGCAGTTTGTTCGCGGGCTCGAGTGCATCCAGCACGATCACCGACAAGCCGATCGTGCGACCCACGGTGGACTTCGACTCGCGATCTTCGCGCACCGTATACGTGCCGCACCGCGCTTCACCAGGCACGCCTTCGAGCGCGCACGGCGCCAACGGCAGCGTCATCTGCGCGGCGAGCACGGCGGCGAGAATCAACGTCTCAGCCGCAACAGAACGAGACCGGCAACCGCCTTTTCGCGAACCTGCGAATCGGGATCCCTGGTCGCTTTGGTCAACGCGCCGATCGCGCGCGAGTCGCCGCTCGCGCCAAGGGCGATCGCGGCCTTCTCACGAACTTGTGAGTCGCTGTCTTCGATTGCGATCAACAGCGGATCGACAACCTTCGGATCGCGGCGGAACGCGAGGCCGATCGCCGCTTTCTCCCGCACCTGCGAGTCGGGATCCTTCAACGCGTTCAAGAGCGGATCGATCACCTCGGCGCCCGGTGTGATCGCCAGGCCGATCGCCGCCTGCTCGCGCACTTGTCGATCGGCGTCGCCGAGCGCCTGCACCAGCGCGCCGGTGATCGGCGGCGTCGCGACTGGTTCGTCGAACGCCATCACCATGGATGGCCTCACGATCGGCTGCGGCTTCGCGGCCGGCATCGCCGGTGCCGGCATCGGCTTCGCCGCCTGCGCGCCGAGAATCGTCGTGGTCACGGCGACGATGCCGAAGCCCACCAACCACCGCGTCGATCGGCGCGGTGTGCGAACCGCATCCGCCAGGATCGAGAGCACACGGCCTTCAATCGCCGACGGCCTTGCCATGCTCAACGCCGTCGCCGGCGTCCATGGCGATCGGGGCTTGCGCGCGAGATCGAGCAGCAGCGTGGCATACGCCGACGGCTTCGCGCCGAATCGCAACACCTCGTCGTCACAGGCGCGCTCCCGCTCGCGCGACAACCCCGCGGCCGCATGCCACACGAGCGGATTGAACCAATAGATCGCGCACGCCAGCTGCGCGATCGCCTGCGTGCGCCGATCGCCCCGCTTGATGTGCGTGAGCTCGTGCACCAGTGCCGCCTGCCGCGCCTCCGCGGTCCACGATGCGGCCGACGGCGGCATCATGACGACGGAGTGAAAGAAACCGGCGACGTGCGGGCTCATTTCCCGCATCGTTTGTCGAACTCGAACTGGCTTCTTCAGCCCCATCCTGTGGCCGAGCGTCCGCGCTTCGGACAGCCACTGTGCCGGCGCCGGTCTCGATCCTCTCCAAACAGAAACACCGCTCAGCAACCAACACAGACCGAACCAGACCAACACGGCACCGGTTCCAACTCCTCCAACTGTTCCAAACGTTCCAAAGGCACTGTTCTGTTGGGTTACGTGTTCTTGCGATCGAACTTCTGGAACCGCATTCAGAACAATGCCCTCTGGAACCCTTGGAAGTTCTGGTACCAATGGAACCGTGATTGTCGGCGCAAGCGCGATGAGCAACGGCGCGAGCAGCACGATCACGATGGCGAGTTGCCACACAAAGTGGCGAGTTGATGGCGCGGCGCGGCGGAGGAGCGCTGCGACGATCGACGCCGACACCAGGACGGCCGTCGTGCGGGCGATCAGTTCGAGATCCATTACCGTCCTTCTTTCCTCGCGCGATCGATCATTTCCGAGAGGCGCTTCAGATCGTCTTCAGACAACGATCCTGAATCCACGAGCGCGGCGGCGGCCTGCGCGGCCGAGCCGTCGAAAAACGTCTGCACGATCCGCGTCAGCGCGGAGTGACGCGCACTCTCGCGCGGCACCGAGGGCAGATAGACATACCGGGTGCCCTGGGTCTCATGCTTCGCGTGCCCCTTCTCCTCGAGGATGCGCAGCAGCGCCCTGACGGCGGAGTAGCTCGGCGGATCCGGCAGCGACTCGCGGACCTCGGCGGCAGTAGCGGAGCTCTTCGCGTAGAGAATGTCGAGAATCTGCCGTTCCCGGCGTGAAAGAGGGTCGTTTGCCGGGCTCATGCTAAAAATATCGCACCTGCTGAATATTTAGCATTACGAGACCCGGAGCGCAAGAGCTCCGGTGACAGATCAATTACTTGCATGCGACCAGATTGGTCGCATATGCTGAACTTTCCAAACTGAGATTGATTCTCAATTTGTTCAAACCAGCGCTACTCGTATGTTGCAAGCATTCGTGATCACCCTGCGGGAAGGCCTCGAGGCGTTCCTGATCATTGCCATCAGCCTGGCCTATCTCCGCAAGAGCGGCCGCCGCGAACTGATTTCCGCGGTGCATTGGGGCATTGGCCTTTCGGTGCTGCTGAGCATCGGCGCCGCCTACCTGTTCCAGCAGGCGTCGAACCAGGCGCTCTGGGAAGGCGTGCTCGCGATTGCCGCCGCGGTGTCGGTCGCCACGCTGACGGTCCACATGTGGCGCACCGCGAAGAAGATCAAGAGCGAGATCGAAGGCCACCTGCGCACGTCGGCTGAAAAAGCCGGCAGCGCCGCGTGGACCGGCGTGTTCCTGTTCACGCTGCTGATGATCTCGCGCGAAGGCATGGAGACGGCGCTGCTGATGGGGACGCTCCTCACGCAGGTGCAGGCGATGACGATCCTCGGCGGAGCCATCGCCGGGACGCTCGCTGCCGCGGGAGTCGCGATGCTGTGGTCGCGATACGGACATCGCGTCAACCTTGCGCTGTTCTTCCAGGTCACCGCGATTTTTCTGATGGTGTTCGTCGCGCAGCTGCTGATCTACGGCTTCCACGAGCTGACCGAAGCGAACCTGTTCCCGAACAGCGAAGCCCTGCATTGGGCGACCGAGCCGTACGGACCGGACGGCGTGTATGGCCAGTACCTGACCTACATGCTGGTCGCCGTGCCTCTCAGCTGGCTGCTGTTTGCCATGCTGACCGGCACCGGCCGCCCGCCGGCGCGCGCGGCGTCGACCAGCCGCGCTGCGTGATAATCACCATGTGACCAAGCCGCCCATCGCCGCCACGCTGACGTGGCAGGGCGATCTTCGCTTCCACGCGGCGACGCCGCGCTCCAGCATCATTCTCGACAGCGACAGCACCGCCGGCCCGTCTCCACCGGAGGCGATCGCCATGGCGCTTGCCGGCTGCATGGCCATCGACGTCGCCGACATCGTCATCAAGGGCCGTCACTCTCTGCAGGCGATGGAGGCGAAGATCGCCGGCCATCGGCGCGAGGATCCGCCGCGCCACTTCGTCAGCTTCACCCTGCATTTCGCGCTGACCGGCAACGTGCCGGTGCACGCCGTCGAGCGCGCGATCAATCTTTCGAAAGACAAGTACTGCTCGGTGTGGCACTCGCTGCGCCAGGACATTGCTCTCCTGACCTCGTTCGAGGTTGCCCCTGGCGCGTAAGGTCTATCTCGACTGGCTGCGGGGCGTGGCCGTCGTGATCATGGTCGGCGCGCACGTCACCGACGCGTGGACGCGCGTCGAGGATCGCGGCCGCACGCTTTACATGTATACGGTGTTCGTCGCCGGCATGGCGGCGCCGCTGTTCCTGTTCCTTGCCGGCCTGACGATCGCGATGGCAGCGTCGGCGCGCGCCGAAAAAGTTGGCCATCGCACCGCGGCGCAGCAGGCGTTAAAGCGCGGACTACAGGTCTTCGCGCTGGCGTTCCTGTTCCGGCTGCAATCACAGCTGCTCGGCTGGGGCGCGCTCATCAACTTCCTGAAAGTGGACATCCTCAACGTGATGGGCATCGCGATGATCGCGGCCGGATTGTTGTGGTCGCTGTCGTCGAGCCGGCTGATTCGCATCGGGCTGTTCGCCATCGCGACGGGCGCGGTCGCGATGAGCACGCCGCTCGTTCGCGAGGCCGGCATGCTGGCGGCGCTGCCCGACGCGATCGAGGCTTACATCCGTCCCCTCCCGGGGCGGACCAACTTTGCGCTGTTTCCGTGGATGGCATTTGTCCCCGGCGGCGCCATCGCAGGCGAGCTGGTGTTCGCGGCAAAGAGCGAGGCGCGCGAGCGCCTGATGCAGATCGGCCTGCTCGTTTCCGGGCTCGGCGCGATCGCGATTGCGTATGCGGCGTCGTTCCGGCCGTCGATCTATCCGGTCGCGAACTTCTGGACCAGCTCGCCGGCGTTCTTCTTCATCCGCCTCGGCATCTGCACCGCGATGCTGCCGATCGCTCGCGGCATCGACTGGTTCCACGGCGTCGCGCGCCGGATGTATGCGCTGGCGCCGGATGTCCCCGGGCGTGTCATCACGACCCTCGGGCGGTCATCGCTCTTCGTCTACTGGATCCACGTCGAGATGGCGTACGGCGGCATTGCCAAGCCGATCAAGCGCACGCTGCCGCTCGAGATCAGCCTGATCGCGACGGTGGCGCTCTGCGCGCTGCTCTATGCGATCACGAAGTGGAAAGATCGAAAGATGGCCGGACGGGAACTGACGGGCGCGTGGCGAATCTTCGCGCCCGTCCTGAAATGACCTGTCTACCTGCCCGCCTGTCTGCCTGACTGGCGTTCACGAACACCTTGGTGTTGAAGTAGTCGTTGACGCGGCCGGTGACCAGGTGCGTCACGAACGCGCCCGACCCCAGCTCGATGTCGTTGATCTGATCGCTCAGCGAGAAATTGGCGTGCTCGTTCATCCGGAACGTGCCGCCGATCGTGTCGTTGCGGCGGTAGCCGTCGTAGAGCTCGCCGCTGCCCCGGCGCCGGTTCATCGAGAACGGCGCCGCGGCGTTGGCGATCCTCGCGGGCCGTGTCGTAGTCAATGCCGCCGTTCTGCGTGTTCTTGCGCGAACGCGGCGGCAGACGTCCCGATAATCAGCGCAGCGATCGCGGCGCGCCCGAGTAGCATATTCAAGCCCATGTGTGGCAGTCGGATATCGTCGCCCGAAACGACGCTCCGGCTGTAACGAAATGTAAAGAAGACTGACATCGAACCAGGCAAAAACGATGCGATTCCTGATCACGCTCACGGTCGTCTTATTGCAAGCCCTGCCAACGTACGCACAAGAAGCCAGGAGGCGGTGGGAAATGCAACGCCAGATCCGCCTCGACAAGTTCGAGCAGGTGCTGCCGCGCGCCATGCGCGATCACGGCATCGACATGTGGATCGTCGCGGTCAAGGAAAACCATTACGACCCGCTCTGGAACGACCTCGGCCGCGGCTACGTGTCCGGCATCGGCTATTACGTCTTCACCGATCGCGGCGGCGATCGCATCGAGCGCGCCGCACTCGGTCCGGGCGGCTACATGCTGAGCGAGTCCGGCGCCTACGACATCATCGCGCCCGCCTCGACCCTCGCCGATCACGTCAAGGCACGCAATCCGAAACGCATCGGTCTCAACATGTCCGAGCAGATCGGACCCGCCGACGGACTGTCGGTGACCATGCTGGCGCACTTGAAGCAGACGCTCGGCGATGCGTTCGCGTCGCGATTCGTCTCCGCAGAGCGTCTCGTCGCCGACTTCCGATCGCACCGCGTCGCCGCCGAGATCGTCGCCTTCGGCGAGGCCGCCAGCATCGCGATCCAGCTCACCGAGCGCGCGTTGTCGAACGAAGTGATCACGCCGGGCAAGACCACGCTCGAAGACGTCGCATGGTGGATGCAGGATCGCCTGCTCGATCGCGCGCTCGGCTCCGAGTTCGATATGCCGTCGGTCTACATCACCGGACCGGCAGGCATTGCCGCGACGTCGAACTCGCGCATCATCCAGCCCGGGGACGTCATGATGATCGACTGGGGCGTGCAGCTCATGAACTTCGGCACCGACGTGAAGCGCGTCGCCTACGTGCTCAAGCCCGGCGAGACGGCGCCGCCGAAGAGCATTCAGAATGCGTTCGATAAGGCGCTGACCGTCCGCGACGTCGTCAAGAAGGCGATCGCGGTCGGCGTGCGCGCCGACGAAACAATGAAGAACATGGACGCCGCGTTGCGCGCGGCCGGCTTCGGCGTGATCGAATTCAACCGGCCGAACCAGGACGACCGGACCGACGTCGTCTATGGATTCCATCCGGTCGGCAACACCGGCCACGACATCGGCCCGTCGCTGACCACGTGGCAGCCGCTGCAGACCACGTTCGTCATGCACGCGCAGCACATGTTCTCGTTCGAGTACTTCGCCTACTCGCCGATCGCCGAGTGGAACGGCGCCAAGCTGCGCATCCCAATCGAAGACGATGCCATCCTGACGGACGCAGGAATTCAATTCCTGCACCCGGCCAACTATCGGCTCCTGGTGATCAAGTGATCAACAGATCAACAGATCAACAGATCAAGAGATTCAGGCTTCTTTATACAAGTAGGCTCCGACGGACGAGGCGATGATCATTTCGACGCCGGACCACACCACGCCGAGCACGACCAGTCCGAGCGACTGCGTGCCGAGCATGTAAAAGAAGATCGACGCATACAGGTACGACAACGCCCATACGAACACGCCGGCCACGATCGCGGTCTTTGGCCCGGGTCCGAGCCGCGGCCGAATCGCCGCATACAACCACACCGTGGCGATGCCGAGGAGCAGCGTCACGAACGTGAACTTGGGATCAGCGCGCTCGCGACCAGGGCCTGGGGACAAGCGCCGCCGCTGCCTTACGCGATCTCGGGAGCCGACGCCTTGCCGCAGCAGGATCCGGCCGTCGTGAAAGACGCGGTCGGCGCGTCGCACGGCAACTTCCCGCGGATTCGCGAGCTCGTCGAGAAGCAGCCGGCGATGGCGCGCGCGTCGATCGACTGGGGCATCGGCGACGGGGAACACGTGCATCGATGCGGCCGCTCACGTCGGCAACACACCGATCGCGGACTTCCTGCTCACGCACGGCGCGCGCCCGACCATCTTCTCCGCGGCCATGATGGGGCAGCTCGACGCGGTGAAGGCGGTCATCGCGGCGCGGCCCGGCATTCAGCAGACGCTTGGTCCGCACGGCATCACGCTGATGTCGCACGCGAAAGCCGGCGGGCCTGATGCCGCCGCCGTGGCGCAGTACCTCGCGTCGCTCGGCGATGCCGACACGCCCATAGCGACCCAGCCGCTTGCCGATGCGGATCGCGATGCGCTGGCCGGCAAGTACGTGTACGGTCCGGGCCCGCGCGATTACTTCACGATCGACTTGCAGCCCGACATGTTCGACAAGAAAATTCTGCGCCTCGGCATCGATCGGCCGAACAGCCCCGCTCGCCGCGGGCTGGGCCATCTCGGCAACCTGGTCTTTTTCCCGACCGGCGTACCGACCGCGAAAATCGCCTTCGCGCGCGAAGGCGGCAAAGTCACACAGCTGACCTTGGCCGATCCAAATGCGATGGTGACGGCGAAACGCGTGTAGGGGACAATCGAGCGGGATGACCACGCTCGAATCTCTACTGCTCTGGCTGTCGGTCGCCTTCGTTGTCATCACGGTTGGCGCCGTGTTGGGCTACTTCGCGCTGCGGTGGGTCTTCATGCGCGCCTCCGAGAAGTTCGCGGCGATCGTCGATCGCAGCGTCGGCGGCGTGGCGGCACGCGCGTTCACGGGCATGGCGCGCTTCGCACAGTCGCGCGGCATTGGCATTGAGGAAGCGCAGCGGATATTCGGGACCCAGATCGATCGCCTCGCCAGGATCATGGACAGCGCGATCACGCTGCCGATCATCGGCCGCGTCGGCCTCGACGCGGTGCTCGACCTGATTCCGGGGATTGGCAACCTGGCGGGCGCGGGCATTTCATTGACGCTGATCGCGCGGACGCTGCAATACGGACCGCCGCCGTCGCTCGTATCGAAAATGCTCTCGAACGTCCTCGTCGACGTGATTCTGGGCGCGATTCCCGTGGTCGGCCCGCTCGCGGATATCTGGTGGCGCGCGAACGACAAAAACGCGGCCTTGATGCGTGAATTCCTCGCATCAAGGCCTCACGATCTCAGATCTCAGATGTGAGATCTCCGATCAATCTGAGATCTGAGATTTGAAATCTGAAATCTACTGTGCGGCCGTCGAGGTTTTCGAAACGGCCGCGCCCCCCATGTCGTTCCAGAACAGCAGCGCGTTGAAGATCATCTGGTGCTCGCCAAAGGTCTGCCAGCGGTAGATCGGATTGTTCGCGAACATGATCACACGGCCCTTGCCGGACGGCGCGTCCACGACCATCGGGCGGTTGCGGATCTGATCGGGATTGCGCATCAATCCGCCGAGCACGCCCGCTTCGCCGCCGGTGAAGCGCGCGATCACCTGCGGGCGCTCCGGTGACGTGCCCGCGAACTGTTCGAAGCCCGCCGGCGGTCCCGCCTGCAGCAGCGGCCCACCGGCGTAGCGCACCGGCAGCGTCTTCTGCGCGTACCCGAACATCGTCGGATGCGTGGGGATCAGGATCTCGCTGTTCACGTACGGCCCCGGCGCATAGAACCCCTGCGCCGGGCTCTGGGCGTCGACGCCCTTCGCGAGGCCGAACTCCGCCGGGAAGTAGCTGGCCACGCCCATCGTCACCAGCACGCCGCCGTCGTCGACGAATTTCTGGAACTCGGCCGCGCCGGCGAGGCCCATGCCGCCGCGCACGTCATCGGTCTCCGCATACATGCCGAGCGACTTGAACTTGTCGTTCTTCTTGTAGGCGATCGGCTTCGACAGTTTCGGGTTCTCGTAGACAATCGCCTTGCCGCTGTTGGTCTGGTGCGGCATCACGATCACGTCGTACTTCGATCGCAGGTTGGCCCCGGCCTGGACGTGATCCTTGTGAATCAGGTCGAACGGAATCTCCCAGCGATCGAACGCCAGCCTGACCCACCCGACCTTCTCCGTATTCGCCCACGTCGTGTACATCGCGATGCGCGGCAGATCGACGTCGACGGTTTGCAGATCGGCGGGCGCCGACTGCACCGCCAGCGCCTGCAGGCCAAGTGATTCGATTTCCCTGCGCGCGCGATCCGTCGACGGAATCAGCAGCGAGCCGGCTGGGAACTCCCGATCGCCGACCTTGAACGCCGCCTTCGACGCCTTGATTGCTGAATCCTTCAGGCGATATCGCAGCGTGATCAGATTCAACGAGCCGTTGTGCGCGACGATATAGACAGAGTTGCTCGCGCCGATCGCGCCATTCGGATCGAGCAGCACTCCAAGCGTCGTCACATCTTCCTTGAGCAGCGTCGCGGCCGAATCGAGGATCGTCTTGTCCTCGATCGTCTTGACGTCGATGTTGTTCGCCATGCCCATCGACCACGCTGAATCGTCATAGGTCGTCAGCGCCGGATCCGGATAGGTCTGCTTCTCGAGCAGCGTCTTGGCGAGCGGCCCGTAGGGTTGATTCAACTTCACGATGTACGAGCCCGCGGCAAACGTCCCTTCCTTGACCTTGATCTCCGCGGTCGCGCGGTGCACTTCGATCGCCTGCCGCCGCAGCAGGTTGGCGACGCGATCGACCTGTGACTGATCGCGCTGTCCCGCGGCGAGCACGAACGCGTAGGGCGGCTTCTCGGCGCCGCGCTTCACGGCGTTCGCGGATTTCTTGTAGTAGTTCTCGACGACCATTTGCGGGAACTTCGACGTCAGCTCGAGCGCCGTCAACACCCCGGTTTCGGCGTAGTTGATCGAGTTGCGGATCGACCAGTCAACGCTGCCGGCCGGCGCCGGATTCGGCCGGTACCACTGGCGCTGCGTCTGCGCGCCAGAAAGATTCGCTTTCTTCGTGTTCGCGCCGCCCTGGTTGAAGATCTCGTACATCCGCAACATGCCGTTGTGATTGGCAGCCGCGAAACCGAGATAGCCGGGCGACCACATATCGACGAACCCGAAGTGCCACACGCCCGGCATCCCGTACGACGTCAGCTTGTTGACTTCATAGGTCGCGAAGAACGGCAGCTCGGTGTAGAGAATCGGATCGAGGTTCGCGTTCTGCGGCGGCTGGCCGCTGAACGTGTAGAGCAGCGTCTGCGCTTCATGCAGGTCGTGCCAGACCGGCGGCACCCAGTTCAAGTACCAATTCAGATGCGCGCGCAGCGAATCGACGCCGTAGTTGATGTCGCGGTTGTTGTCGTGAAACACGTACTTGCCCCAGTACGGAGGGCCGCCGTAGTTTTCGCCGCCGTCGTAGGCCTCGTCGATCTTGTAGGCGTAGTACCAATCAACATAGCGATCGCGTCCATCAACGTCGGTTGTGCCGGTGATGCTGACGATGACGTTGTCGCGAATCTGCTTGATGTAGGGCTCTTCGCTCACCGCGAGCCGATACGCGAGCTCGATCACGGCTTCAGGCGGATTGGTTTCGGCTGAGTGCAGTCCGGCGCTGATGTGATAGTGCGGCCTGGTGTTGGCGATGAGCTTCTGCGCGTCCGCATCGCTGAGGCCGCGCGGGTCCGCGATCTTTCTCGTGTTCTGACGATTGACTTCGAGGTTCTTGAGGTTCGCCTCCGACGTCACATAGAGCACCATGATGTCGCGGCCTTCTTCCGTCTTGCCGGTCACTTCCGTCCTGACGCGGCCCGGCAGCGCTTTTTCGAGCGCGCGGAAATACCGCTGCTGATCCGCGACGTAGGTCAGCTTCTTCTCGGTGCCGATGTGGTACCCGAGCACGTCTTTCGGCGACGGCACGCCGGTTTTCTCGGGCAGATGATCAACAAGCGGCGACAAAAACTCCGGCTTGGTTGTCGCTTTTTTGACGAACTCCGCAAATTCCGCGTCGTTCTGCTCAGCTTGAGGCGAGGTTTTGCCCTGAGCGAAGGCCGGTTCGGAGAACCGGCCTGAGTCGAAGGGTAGAAAGAGGGCAAGGACGAGCAACCAGCCTGGGAGGCGCATCTTTTTGGTCATTGCAATAAGTCCTTCAAATACCGTGGCTTACTGGATTTTACGGGGCCGGGGCTGTGTTCCGACCCCCACGATTTTGGGCAAAAACCGTTGAGAGAGCGCGTGCGCAAACGATAGAATCCGACTCTTTGGGCGGACTCATATGATCAGCGTAGCGGCTATCCGGATGCAGCAGTTCGGCGTGCAATTCTATCAGGCCTCCCTCACGGCCAGCGACATCGACAAGCTCGTGCGATTCGAAGTGCTGAGCTACCAGGACGAGGCCAAGGCCGGGTTGCGCGGCAAGAAAAAGGGCGGTCCGCAGTCGAAGATCAACTGGGATTTGCTCGAACGCCGCATTGCGTCGAATGAGAAGGCCTACCAGCGCCAGATCATCCGCAAGAAGATCGACGAGCTCGTGCAGTACTACGAGCAGTGCCGCCAGGCGCGCGATCTGCCGTCGATTCCCGGCGCCGTCATCATCTCGTGCGACGAGAAACTGAGCTTCGAGCCCGTTGAGAGCGGCTCGTGGGTCGGCCGGCTCAAGGTGCCCGAGCGCGAAGGCATCCTCCGCGCCATCGACGGCCAGCACCGCCTGCTCGCGCTGCACGCCGACATCGAGCGCTTCGGCGACGAGCCGTTCACCGTGCCGGCGATCATTTTCGATCGCGTTCCCGAAGATCACATCGTGCAGATGTTCGTCACCATCAACGCGAAGCACACGCGCCTCAACGCGTCGCACCTGGTGTCGCTCTCGGGCCGCCAGCTCTATCGTGATGAGGCGCTCGCCGCCGCGCACGACGTGGTGCGCGCCATCAACGATCGCGAAGAGTCGCCGCTGTTCGGCGAGATCAAGCTGCTCGGCGTCGGCAAGGGCCGCGTCGGCCAGGCGCCGCTCGCGCAGGAGCTCAAGAAGCTGTTTGCCGACGAAGCCGCGCTCGGCGGCGCCCGCAAGAGCGAGCAATTCCGCGAGGAGTCGAAGAAGTTCTTCGTCAACTACTTCAAGCAGATCTCGACCATCTTCGAGTCCGCCTGGAACGGCCGCAAGTACAGCATCAAGTCCGCGACCGCTCTGCGCGCGTTCATCCGCGTGGCCCCGGACGTGATTCAGAAGATCGATCAGCATCACGCCGATCGCACCGACTACCGCGCCATTGGCCGCGTCATCTCGCCGTGGGGCCGCCGCATCGGCGCGCTTCGCTTCGAGACCGAAGGCGCGTGGAAGCGGCAGGGGACCACCGTCGACAACCTGACGAAGGAGCTTCGGCTCGCGCTGCAATATCCCGAAGGCGCCGCGGGATAATGCGCAAGATTGTGATCCCATCGATCAAATTCGTATGCGCCGTGCAACGTTGTTGATGACGGATCGCAGAAAACAGGCCTGAATTCCCGCGGCATGGACTTTGGATTATTGGTCCGCGTCGCCAGTCTGTTTACTGTGGCACTAGTGCTGCAGTAGCTGGGGGGAGCCAGGTTGGCGGCAACTTTTGGGCGGCGTTTCCGCATAGGGGGCGCCGCCCTTAGTCATTTCAGCCCACCCAAAGTGCCACCCAAAGTGTCATTGACGGATCTGTGGCTCAACCCTACGATGCGGTAACCAGTTTGACGAGGGAGACGCCATGGGACGCTCGCACACACCGCGTGTCGAGCCATAAGTAAGTGTTACCGAACGACGCTTCGTCGCGCCATAACAGGTGTTACCGAAGGGCGGGGGGTTTTGAGCATTTGAACAGACGCGGCGGCGCAGGCGTTTT
>JAIEMQ010000015.1 GCA_019752015.1 Cyanobacteriota bacterium
TCGGCGTCGCTTGCGCCGTCCACGCCCTTGGTCGCAGGCGCCGCTCGATGCGCCGTTTGCGCCGCGCCACCTTTTGATGTCTACTCATCTTCACTCGAAATGCCCTCCGCCACATTGGCAGTGTCTGGTTTGCTCACCGCACTCTGCTATGAGGTACGGGCATTTCGAGCGTTTCGTTTACACGCCGAGCCGCAAACGCGCTTGTACTGGGACTAGAGGGCCATCATCGAGTTCGAGATGAGAGCGCCGACAGAAGCAAAGGCGCCCTAGGCGGCGCGTCGCCACCGGTTCCGGACCGTGTCCGCCCAACGGGCACGCTCGACGCCGACCCACCAACTACTCGTAAACGACACGCCGCGGCGCCGTGCTTCCGACGACAACGCCGAAGCTTGGCCCGGAGCTTGGTTCATCCACGCTGCTCGCTTCTTGCTTTTCACGTTGCGGCCTTTCACACGATTACGCGTAACCCGGCGCCGGGATCAGCCCCCGGCACCGGAATTGACGCGATCCGCTCCCGGTCGCGGTCGAGGACTGCGCCCACCCACGCAGCGACGGGCGCCGCGACCGAGTTAATCGCGCGCGCGGATTGCGCGCGAGGATTTGCCCGTCTCACCAAGAACGCGGTTCACTCGTCGCCGTCGAGGAAAGTCATCGAGCAAGAACGTAGCTGCCAACAGCAGCAGTTCGTCCGACCACACGTCGGCGTCGAGTGCCGCATGCTGATCGAGCATCATCAAGGTCGCCGAGGCGACCACTGCACGGTTGCGCACGCGCACTTCGGCGTAGTTTTCGACGCCGGGCAACGTTGCATCGATCGCGAGAGAAACGATCCGCGGCCTGAGCCGCGGCTTCTTGCGCGGTTCCGGCGGCCACCACTTCGCGATGGGAGGCGTCGGTAGCGGCTGCTCGTTGTAAAAGCTGTGATAGTTCGACAGCACGTTACGTCACCGAGGTCTCTGTCTGTTGCTCGACGTCGGGAACGCCGAACCGCCGGTCCCAGGAATCGAGCGCGTCGCGAAGCTGCCCAATCGCGACAGCGGCGGCAGCCTCGGCACGCTCTAGCGCCTCTTGACAGATCGTCAACGGCGACACGCGCACCGCGTGAGTGTTTTCGTACTCGATCACCGAGCCCGGCCGCTCACCAGCGAGCGTGCCGGTGACCCAGTCCTTGCCGTTCTCGTACATGCCGGCGAGGTCGTGAGCCTTTTGCCTCTCGTGTCCTCGGCTCTGCTCGCTGATCGCTTGCCAGTGCGCCGCCTTGGAGCGGAGCCACGCCGTCGCCGCGTCAGCCGTTGCGATGGTCGCCTGCGCAGTGGCACGCGCGTCGATCGCACTCGTCGCCGACTGCTCCGTGTTGGCGAATGCGTTGATGTGCGCTCTCACCATGTTCCTTTCAGCGAGGATCTTCCGCGCCTCACCGATGGTCCGCGCCGCGTCCGGGTCGAGAGAGCGGCGTTTGTGCTCGGCGACCGCGCGCGTCCGATCGAGGCGCGCGCGGTACTCGGCATTGAATTCGGCGCTGGTCATGGCGCCTCCAGTGCGCGGCGTCGCTCGATCGCGGCGCTCCACGGTTTGGGAACCTCGGTGCCGACGTGCTCGATCGGAACCGGGAGCCGGTTTGCCGCTCGAAGCGCGCCGGTCCACGATCGCGTCGGATCGCGTTGCGCCTGATGCGCCGCGGCGACGGTGCGCGGCACTCCGAGGCGCGCGCGCTCGGCGGCCATGATCTCGAATACGTGATTCCACTCTGCGTTAGTCATCACTCACCTCCGATGAAGATCGTTCCTATTCAAAACGGAATGTCGTCGTCAACGACGACGGTCATGTGCCGCTGCAGCAGGCGCTCGCGAACGATCCGTACTTGTCTCATCTCTGCCCGCGCAATCGATCGGGCCGTTCGCTCGCTCGCTCGCTCGTCTGAGCGCGCCCGCTGCGACCTCGATCGCGTCGCGCTTCGTTGGCGCCTCGACTTTCAGCACCGGTATCAGGGCGCCATGCCGCGGCACGATCAAGACCTGCCACGACGTCCCGCCGATCCCGAACACCCGGTATTCGCGCCGCACAATGAACCCGTCCTCGACGAGGTCGGCGTCCGCGACGCGTTCGGGGAACTCGATCAACTGCTGCTCCTGCTGCTTCATCTCTGCTGCTCCTTTGGTCACAAAAAGACGACGTCGTCGGCATCGGCATTTGGATCGGCGCGGCGGAGTCGAGGAAGGCCCTCGACGTTCGGCGTCGACGTCCATGGCGTGATTGCCGTCGCATCACCATCCGGTCGAACCGTGGCGTCCTTCATGGCGAGTGCAGTTCGCATCACACCGGCGACCGCCGGATCCGCATCGAGCATGACGACAAACAACTTTGTGATTTCTTCCGGATGCCGGGCGCATAGCTGCGCGAGTCCGTCCCAGCGTTCCGATCTCGATCGCGGTTCGAGCTCGCGGAGCTCCACGTCGAGCACTTTCAAGCGTTCGAGCATGCCGAGGAGGGCTTGCACTTCGCGCTGGCTAAGGGTGTCGACGCCCTCGTAGAGCTTCATCGCCCGCCGAATGAGTCCGGCGAAGATCTTGCGGATCAACTTCCATCGCATCGAGGCGATGCCGGCCGCGTGCTCGTCGTCGAGATCGGCGACGGCATCGCGTTCGGTCTCCCGCGTGGAATAGCGCCCGTGCTTCGTCGACAGTTCGTGGCCGAGCCCGGCGTAGGGATGCTCGTTGGCGCAGCGGCGGTGCGCCTTCTCCGGGTCAGGATGCGGAGGCGCGCCGCACTTACACATCGGGTGCCCGGCTGTACACCGCGACGGCTCGGCGGGGTCTCGACCGGCGCCGCAGAGGACGCCTTCGACCTGGAGCCGACAACCCGGTTGCGCGCCTGCCACGGGACCGCCATCAGCGTCGAAGGCTTCATCGCCCGTCGGATCGATCGCCTCATCGATCGCGCGAATCACAGGCTGCGGAACGGCTCCGTTCGCCTCCGTCGCGTCACCGTGGGCGCGAAACGGTGTCTCGGTAACTTCGGGGGACTGCGGCGCCACGGCTTTGGAATCGGTTTCGGTCGAGTTACGGTCCATTTGATTCCTCTCAATTGCCGAGGGAAAACAGCGACAAATCGGGCTCGGAGGTTCGGGTAACCGCTTCGCTCACGCGCTCGACGGCGTTCGGGGTCTCGCGCCGATCGGCCTTCACCGTTTTCGCGTTGAGCAGTTGCGGCTGTTGCTCGACGTGTCGCGCTCGTTTTTCCTTCCGAGCGCAACTCGGCCGACAGTGCGCGGTCGCGCTGGCTGTCGGTCGAAACCAACGCCCACACGAACGGCATCGAACGGCGCTCATCTGCCAGGCACCTCGCCGCGCATCGCTGCCAACCGAGCTCGGCTATCCGGTGAGAGGCAGTCGGAGCAGACGGCACCGACGATCTCCGTGCCGACCTTGAGCACCGGCGCCGGAGCGCCGCGCTTGATGACGAACGTCTCGTCACACGATAGACATCGGGTCCCGGCCTTCCAATCGAAGAGTCGATCCGCCTGAATCGACGCCACGAACACGAACGTCGAGGCGCCGCAGGCGAGCCCGCCATCTTTGCGCTTACTCATCTATCTCTCCCCTGTCTCCTGCTTCTTGGGCTAGGGCCGCTTTGGCCGCTTTGATGCGGGCGGCGTGCTGCTCGTCCAGCATCCGGCGGTATTGCCGAAGGCTCATGCCAGCGCGCGCGCTGGCGTGAGTCACAGACGCCTTGCGCGGCTGTGACTTATTGGCGTTCTCGGTGGCGTTCGTACGTACCTGGTGTTCTGTAATGGAGTTATGTGGGGCTGAATGGCCCCACCCGGGAGCGGCCGAACTGTTACTCCAAACCGCTTCGCGATGGAGCCGTTTGGCCGTCCGCGGCGTCGCAGTCTGGCCCTTCCCGAGCAGCGCAAGGTCGAGCTGAAAGTGGCAGGCGTGACGCCGGGGAATGCAATCGCATGGCGTTCGCGCGGCCAAGCCCTTCTGGCGCAACTTCCGGAACGTGCGCTCGAAAGACCGGCGACCGTTTCCAATCAGTTCGCCGGACTCGTTCATCGACCAGCAGTACCCCATTCCGTGCGCCAAATCGGCAACGCCGACAAAGGTCATCCCGGTCCTGTTTGCGAAGCTCGCGATCACCAATAACAAATGACGCGGCGCTCCCGCAGGAAGCACATCGAAGCTCAGGTCGCGCGCCATGTTCAAGACGTCCGGCCAAGTCACGCGCTGGCTCACTTCCGCGATTCCGATCGTTTTACAGACGTTTCGTTAATCGTTAACGTCCGTTCTGCGTCGTCATCCTCGGCCTTTTGTTGCCACCTGACGACGGCCGCTCGGCTCAGCGCCTTGTTCGGCTCGGGAGCCGTGTCCCTGTGCTTGCGTACGAATTCATCGAGGTCAGCGACTGAGATCAAGATCCGACGGGACGGCTCTCCCGGGCGCCGTGTCGATGGGTATCGCACGCACGGCAACGCCCCCGAGGCGATCCACGATCGGACGTCCGATTCATTGGCGCCGATCATCTCGGCGGCGCGCGGCACGTCGACGGCCAGAGTCGGCGCCGCCGCGACGGGAATGGGCTCGTGAGACATCACTTCGCCTGTTTCGAGAGGGCCGCATCGAGCAAGCGGCGAATGTAAGCGCCGAGCGTTCGGTCGTCGTCACGCGCTGCGCGTCGTAGCCGTGCGCTCAAGTCCTCCGGCAATCTGAGACCAATGAAGACCGGGTATTTGGGCTTGCCTTTCATAGCAGCAAGCATCCCACTCGCGTAACGTCACGTAAACCGAGTATTATTCACGTTAATTATGACGAAACTCGTTACGGCATCAGCGTCGGCAACCTCCGCAGCGGACGCGGTCCGTGTCCTTCTTCCGTGGGCAAACGGCGAAGCCTTGCACCCCGCCGAAGTGCGAGGACGCATCATGCGCTTCTTGACGACTCCAATCGAGGAGGGGGATCTGGTAGTAGGGCTGACTGCCGACGAGGGAGAGCGGCTCGCCGCGGGCGTCATATCTGACGCGCGACTCCGTCGCCTGCATCAGGAGTTCCAAGAGTTGCTCGCGGACGCGTCCGCAACGCAATCCCGGAAGTGGCCGAAGAAATTGTGGCGGTTCCCCACGCTTAGCTACGGGCGCGTGATCGTTACGCACGATCGCAAGGACGTCTTCGTCAATTGGATCTCCGGCGAGCTT
Source organism: Cyanobacteriota bacterium (assembly GCA_019752015.1). Taxonomy (GTDB): domain Bacteria; phylum Acidobacteriota; class Vicinamibacteria; order Vicinamibacterales; family UBA2999; genus 12-FULL-67-14b. The sequence continues at coordinate 5,192 of JAIEMQ010000015.1, forward strand.
CGAGACCTTCTGCTCTATACGACGTGGCATCTGCTCACGAAGGCGAAGCCGGTGGCGCTGGCGCGTTGTTCAGCGCCGGCGCCGGGAGACTGGTCGAAGACCTGCGGAAATTGGCTCGTCAAGCAGGGGGGTCGACGCGGCCCTTCGGCGACCCGCTGTTCTGCTACCTGTCGACAGCGGGTCAACCGTAAGAAAAAGGCCGACGACGTCAAAGCAAATCGAAGGAGGGCGTGATGGGTTGCGTGTATCGACCGAAGGACCGAGACATTTGGTGGATCAAGTATCGCCGCGCGGGCAAGGCGTACTACGAGAGTTCCGAGAGCACGAGGAAGGGCGACGCGATCGAACTCCTCAAGAAGCGGGAGGGCGACATCGCGCACGGCAAGCCAGTGACCTCGAAGATGGGTCGAATCCAGTTCGAGGAGGCAGCCGACGACCTATTGAACGATTACCGCATCAACAACAAGCGGTCGATCGCGGTGGTCCAGCGGAGAGTCGAGAAACATCTCGCGCCCTACTTCTGCGGATGTCGAATGGCGAACGTCACGACCGCGGACGTCCGCGCGTTCGTCGCGCACCGTCAGAAACAAGGCGTCGTTGCAGTGAAGGGCAAGCGAAAGGGCGAACGGATCGGCGACGTTTCCGCCGCCGAAATCAATCGCGAGCTCGCGCTACTGAAACGCATGTTCACGCTGGCGCTTCAAGCCGGGAAACTGCTTCACCGACCGCACATTCCACTCCTTGCCGAGCATAACGTTCGGGTAGGTTTCTTCGAACACGCTCAGCTCGAAGCAACACTGGCGCGTTTGCCCGAGGAGATTCAGCCGGTCATCCGGTTCGCAGCAATCACTGGTTGGCGAATTGATTCGGAGGTCTTGCGGCTCGAATGGCGCAACGTAGACTTCGGGGTCGGCGAAGTCCGACTCGACAGGGGCACGACGAAGAACGGCGAGGGCCGGACGTTCCCATTCACCGCGGAGTTGCGCGCGCTCCTTGAGGAACAGGATGCTGAGCGCGAACGCCTGAAGAAGGCCGGTCACATCATCGCGCGGGTTTTCTTCCGGATGGTCGCTGAGGGACGCGGAGGTGAGAAGAAGCCGCGCCCGATCACCAGCTTCGGCAAGGCGTGGAAGACCGCATGTCGAGCGGCCGGTTGTCCTGGCCGCATCCCTCACGACCTCCGGCGCACGGCGATCCGCAATCTCGTTCGCGCGGGCATCTCAGAGCGCGTGGCGATGGAACTATCAGGCCACAAGACACCGAGCGTCTTCGCGCGCTACGACATCACGTCGGCGTCGGATCTCCAGGATGCCGCGCGCAAGCTCGACGCTACGCGGACATCACGGCCCGCCACCAGAGGCGCGTGACCTCACCCGACACGGTCCGCTATTACCTTCTACATTCCGGGTGCGGCTGACCTCCTTTGGTCGGTCGCCCTATCGTCTTGTGGTGCAGTCTGACGGTAGAACAATCCATGGTAATTTGGGAGGTCCAGATGGGCGTTGTACGTGCCTTTCGTCCGGCAGAATCCATAGCAGTCGAACCGGTTCGTCCTCCCCTCAAGTGGGCGGGCGGCAAGCGGTGGCAGGTGCCGGAGCTCCTACCGCTGTGGCGCAATCGGCAGCACATGCGATTGGTAGAGCCGTTCTGCGGCGGCCTCGCGGTCGCGACCGGCCTGAATCCCGCACGTGCGCTGCTGAACGACGTGAACCCCCACGTCATCAACTTCTACCAGCACCTGAAGTCGGGGCTGAGCATCTCGTTCGAGATGAAGAACGCGGAGAAGCACTACTACGCCGAGCGCGATCGGTTCAATGAACTGCTCGCCACTGGCAAGGGCCACTCGGCCGATGCCGCGGGCCTGTTCTACTACCTCAATCGCACCGGCTACAACGGCCTGTGTCGCTTCAACAGCAAGGGCGGCTTCAACGTCCCGTTCGGCTCGTACAAGACCATCAACTACAAGACGGACTTCGCCGACTATCGCGATGCGTTCAAGGGCTGGATGTTCACGTGCATGGACTTCGAGCGGCTCGAACTTGAATCGACCGATTTCGTTTATGCCGACCCGCCGTACGACGTCGAATTCACGCAGTACTCGAAGGGCGGCTTCGGATGGGAGGAGCAGGAACGCGCGGCCGAATGGCTGTCGAAGCATCGCGGTCCTGTCGTTCTCTCGAATCAGGCAACTCCGCGGATCGTTAAGCTGTATCGCTCGCTGAACTTCAGCCTGCGCTTCCTCGAAGCGCCGCGCCGCATCAGCTGCACCGGCGACCGCACTCCCGCGCCTGAAGTCTTGGCGACACGCAATCTGAAATGACCCCGCGCAACACCCGCACCGGCGGCGTGTTGGAAGCGATGGTCCTACCCGCGCTCACGCGCGGCGGTTACAAGCAATCTGTACAGGTCAAGATCGGCAATCGCCTCGGGTGCGGCGTCCACTTCGTGGACGTCGTCGCCGAGAAGGCCGGCCGCAAGATCCTCATCTCAATGAAATGGCAACAGGTCTCCGGCACCGCCGAGCAGAAGGTCCCCTTCGAGGTGATCTGCTTGATGGAAGCCGTGGAGTCGGGCGCCGGTGAAAAGGCGTACATGGTTCTCGGCGGCGAAGGCTGGACGTTGCGCGATCTCTACGTCGGCGGCGGTCTTCGAAAATTCCTCGATCACGCGGACGTCGAGATCCTGACGCTCGAAGCGTTCGTCGCGAAAGCCAACAACGGAAAACTGTGATGGCAGGCCAAGAGACTCAGCGCGCCGCGTTTAACTTCCTGCGCGAACACCTCTACTCGCAGGAGGTATTCACGCTCCAGCAATTTATCGACGCGACCGGGTGGGACAAGCCGGGCACCTTCTTGACGCACTACCGCAAGCACTACAAGGGCGTGACGGAAGAGTTGAGTGGACGAAGAAGAAACTGCAGGTGACCGACAAGTTCCGCGTGACGGACGCGTTTTGGAAGTTCGTCACCTGGCGAAAATTCCGCGCACACGTAACGCAAGTCAGAAGGGTCGTCGAGAACTACGAGCCGAAAACCTCGAAGATCTTGATCTACGACTTCTTGATGCCGCTGACGAACGAGGAGCATCTCAGACTGACGCTCGATTCACTGTTCTTCAAGGATCGCGTTCTCGCCAGACTGAAAACTATCGGGGTCGCCAAACTCACGGAGGAGTTCGCGAAGGCCGATCCGGCGATGTCCGACGACGATTACTACGCCAGTGCCCTGAAGTTCATTCAGGATCATTTCATCGGCTACTCGATCTACCACGTGAACGGGCGCTTCCGATCGGCCGATTTGCTCACACAGGCCGCCGCCGCGGAATTGCAAACAAAAGGTCAACGCTATTTGATCGGTGAAACGACAGCGATCACGCGGTTCATTTTCCCGTATAAGACCGATGCCGAACTGAAATCGGTTCGGTACTTTTTTCAAGCTCTCTTCATCCGAAGCATCATCCAACTCGTGAACGGCGAGGAGCAGATTTGGATGGTCGAGACCGGGTCGGCAGGGAGTCAGCTTCACATTTGGGAACGGCTCGGCGACGACGAAGACGATGCCGACGATGACGATGAGGACGACGAGGAGGAAGGCGAATGACAGCGAGGCAATGGTTGGCCGACAACGGCTACGAGGACGTCGCGGCGCTGATTGATCAGGCCGTCGCGAGGATCGAAGCGAAGGGAAAAAAGTCGCGACGGAATTGGTGGGACACGCTCGCAGGCGGCACCGACGGAAAAGCGTTGTCGCGCGAGGGTATCACGTTCCCGGTACTGGCCGTCGCGCAGCGACGTCAAGGGAAGGAGGCGACTGCGAACGCGATCTGCCGTAATGCGAGCGAGCAGCCGCCGGATGTCGTCACGTCGAAGCGCTGGGGACGTCGCCGTCTGCCGTCGAGGCCGAAGAAGCCAGCGGCCTTGGCCAGCCGACAGAGCAAGAAGAAGACCGGTTAGCTGCTCGCGCAACCCACAGCGGCCGATGCTGCCCGCGGACATCCCGTTGAACTGTCCGAAGTGCGGGGAGCGCCTCACCTACATCGATCGCAAAGGCGACGCGCAGCTGTATCTCTGCGCGGAGCATGGTGTTGTTGCCCTGCCGCCCAGCGGCCGCATCTTCGTCGCGCGCGAGTGGCCCGCATCGAAGCCGTCGTGATGCTGCCGCGCCAAATGGTTACGGAATGGTTACGGTCGCCGCCTCAACGCGCTTTCGCGCGTCGCGGCCACTGAGATTTGCGAGGGAAATTGGAGGCGCCGCCCGGATTTGAACCGGGGATGGAGGTTTTGCAGACCTCTGCCTTACCACTTGGCGACGGCGCCGATTAGATCGGGGTGATCAGAAGAGGGATTCTATCGCGGGTCGTCTCTTCTCTCTTCGGCGAAGGTTGGCCTGCCAACCGTAGCTCGGGCCCTAAAACAATTAGGCCCACCTATGCTCGCCTGAATGACTCGCGAGCTACGGTGGGCAACCTTCGCATGCATCCCGAGCGAAGGTTGGAGCGGGAAACGGGATTCGAACCCGCGACTTCGACCTTGGCAAGGTCGCACTCTACCACTGAGTTATTCCCGCTCGTCGAGAACATCTTACTGTAGCAGATGCGACTCGACCCGTTCAAGCATAACGCGTCACCACTGGGTCCTAAACGCCAGACCGCTCAGGACTTATCGACGCCGGTCTCACCTCGATCGCGGCCACGGCATGCAGCCGGCGCGTCGGATCCAGCCGCGCTCCCAGGCGACGGACCATGCTGCGCCATTCCCCATCCTTCGCCGCTGCTCCGACGATCGGGCGGACGTTGATAGGCCGCTTCAAGACGGCCGCTGCCCAGTCGCGCCGCGGGTTGCCCGCCACGTCGATCGCGATCACCTCGAACGCCGGCCCCTCTTTGTAGATCGCGATCAGGCCCGCATCAGGCCTCGTCCCCATGGTCATCTCGAATCGCACGGCGCGGCCGAGCGCGCTTTCCTCGTAATGCGCCAGCACCCCCTCCACCAGCGGATGACCGGACGCGAAGAAGTCGATGCACTCATTCTCGACGGCCTCTTCGCGATCGAACGTGCCGACGAAACTCGCGCCGCCCGGAACACCGGGCAACCCTTCGACAGTCGCGCCGCTGCCGATCTCGACTGAGAACACGCGATGGCCGCGCGGATGCGCGATGGTGAAGCCCAGTCCAATCGACGCGGTGATCACGACTTCTTCGTTCAGCGCATCCAATTCCTTCGGCACGCGCGCAAGAATGCCCGCCGCCATTTCAGGCCGATACGGATCGCGATGCAGATGTTGATAGGCGGCCTCTCGAATCCGGCTGCGCGCCGCGTTGGTCTGGTCGACGATCGCCGCGAGCTGGCTCTCTGACAGTTGCCCGTCCGGATCGAGCGCGAGCGATTCAAGCGCCGCTTCCACCGGCGCGAGCTGCGGCTCGAGCCCGGCCATCGGCTCGCGGAAGACGCCGAGCGCCTCGAACAGCCGCACCACATCGCGGCCAATACACCAGGGTGGATGGAAATAAATCACGTCCACCGGAATGCGGCGGCCGATGCGATCGAGCCGGCCAATCCGCTGCTCGACCACCGACGGCTTCCAGGGCAGATCGAACAACACGATGCGCTTGCAGAACTCGAAGTTGCGGCCTTCGCCTCCGGCTTCGGTCGAGACGAGCAGGCTTGGCCCGTCAATCTCGCGGAACAGCGCGACCTCCGTATCACGCCGCGCCGGCGTAAGCCCTTCATGGAATATCGCTGTTGCGAGTTGTGCGCGTTGGCTCAGCTTCTCGCGCAGCATCTCCAGCGTTTCACGATGCGCCACGAAGACCAGCGTCTTCTCCTTCGCTGCGCGCCATCGCGGTGCGTGTGACACCAGCCAGTCAATGCGCGCATCGGACGCGTCGAGAGCGATCGCCTGCTCCGGTAAGTCCGCATCATCCGGACCAAGCACCGCGGCCAATGCGGCGCCGGACGCCAGCGATCGCCGCACTCGATCAACCTTGTGCCGATCGGCCACGGCGTTCGACGTGACTACGCTGCGCACGCGGTGCTCGACGGCGTGATGCGAGATCGCGCTCGCGTTCGATGGCAGGTCGATGCGAATGCCGACGCGCGGCGGCAGGCCGCCGATGTCCGCGCGACGCGTTGCGCTGGTGCATGCCGGCAACGGTGTATCTTGCGCCAGGCGCGCCTCGATGCTCATGTCTTCCGGAACATCCTTCGGCCGCAGCAGCTGCAGCAACCGGAAGAATCCGTGCGCGTCATCTTCGAGCGGCGTGGCGCTGAGCAACAACACGTGGCCGCCCGACGCCGCAATCGGCGCAACGGCACGCCATTCCGGATTGCCCGGATGACCCGGCGGCCGCTGCAGATGCTGCGCTTCATCCACGACCAGCAAATCAATGCCGGCGCGGACCGCCTGCCCCGTCAACTCGGGCCGCTCGATCAGCATCGCCATCGAGATGACCGCGCGCTGATGCAGCTCGAAGGGGTTGAAGCCTTCACCGAAGTCACGCGCGACATCCGCAAGGCGATCCGAATCGAGCAGCGTGAACACCTGGTGATATTTCCGCCACAGCTCGCCGAGCCATTGCACCGTGAGCGTGTCGGGCGCGACGACCAGGCACCGCGTCACTTTCCCCATGTGCACCAGGCGATTCAGGATCAGCGACGCCTCGATGGTTTTGCCGAGGCCGACTTCATCGGCAAGCAGCCACCGCACGGGATCAACCGCGCTGGCGCGCTCCGCGACATACAGTTGATGCGGATACAGACGAACGCGGCCGCCAAGAAACGACCCGAGACCTCCCGCCTCACGCACGCCGAGCAGATGCAGGATGTTCATCCGCGTGACGAAGTCTTCAACATCGTCGAGATCACCCATCGCCAGCCGCTCGAGCAGCGCACCCTCCAATTCGAGAGGCCACAGCGCATGCGCCGCGAGCGTTTGCCCGTTGGCGAGCGTAAAGGTGCTTTCCGAACCCGCGGACTCGATCACGGTCTCTTCGCGAGTGGCGGTAATCCGGACGCGGCGTCCCGGACGGAGATCTACCGGAAGAAGCGCGTCGGTGTTCGCGGCGAATCGCAACGTCGTACCGCTCCGAGGGAACTCAACAACGAGCGCGCGGCCTTCAACGGCAACGACACGGCCGATTCCGAGCTCGGGGTTGAAACGATGCGAGAGATACGAGCCGATGGTCAGCAACGCAAAACGCTTGCTGCCTCTTCGGGCGACACGGGGTTTCGATGCACGCCACATCCCCACTCGAGGCCGCTGACCCGCGTGACGCGCGGGATGATCTCCACGTGCCAGTGGAACGCGCGGTCCCCTTCGCCATTGAGCGGGCCGGTATGCAGTACGACGTTACAGGCCGGCCGCTCGAGCGCCCAATCGATGCGCGCCATCACCTCTTTGATCGCCGCCGCCAGCGCGAGCAGCGTGGCGTCGGTCGCGTCCTCGAACCGCGGCGCGTGATCGCGCGGCACGATCCACGTTTCAAAAGGTGCGCGTGAGGCGTACGGAGCGATCGCAAGAAGTGCGTCTTGATCGCGAATAATGCGACGGCCGTCGTGCAGTTCCTGCGCGATTAGATCGCAGAAAATGCACTTTCCGCTCTTCGTCAAATGTCGTGCCGCACCACGTAGCTTGTCGGCCAGAGCCGGGGTGATGAGCGGAAATGCCGCCAGATGGGAATGCGCGTGATCCAGCCGCGCACCCGCCGCACGGCCATGATTCTTGAAGATCACCACGCTCGCGAATCGCGAGTCCCGCTTCAGATCCTGGATGCGCGTCCGCCACGCCCACAACACCCGCCACAGGCGATCCACATCCAGCGTATGCAGCGGTTGATCGTGGATCGGCGTTTCGACGATCACTTCGTGCGCGCCGAGGCCGTCGCGCGATTCGAGCAGGCCCTCGCCTCGCACGTGCATCTGGCCCTCGATCCGCAGCATCGGATGGCGATTGGGAACGACGCGCACGGACCACCCCGGCACGTTGGCCGGCCCGCCTTCTCGCCACGCCAGGATCTCGTTGCCCGCGTCCGCTTCCCTGCCCTCGCACAGCGGGCATTGCGCCGGCGGATCTTCGAGGCGCACGGGCTCCAGCTCGAAATCGTCGCGCCGCTTGAATGGCCCGATGTCGATCGCGACCATGCGGCCCGTGATCGGGTCCGTTCTGAGCTCAGTCGTGATCACGGCCGTCCGCGCAATCTGTGCCTTCCGTGACTACCATCCGGGTCGGAATGCGTCCTGATAAATAAAGATCGTTGGGGGGAACGTCGACAGGTCCACGGTGACGACATCGAAGCGGCAGGGGGTGTCGGGCGGCAGGCAGTAGGTCGCGTAGAACTCGCCCATCGAAACGATCTGTCGCTGTTTTTGCGGCGTCACTTCCTCGACGGGATCGCCAAAATCGCCACTCGTCTTCGTCTTCACCTCCACAAATACTACCGTGCCCCCATCGTCCGCGACGATATCGATCTCGCCGGAGCGGATCCGGTAATTCCTTTCGATAATGCGATATCCGCGGCGTTCGAGCTCGGCGCCGGCGAGCGCTTCGCCGTCGGATCCGAGGCGCTGACGTGCATGTGGCATGCACGGATCCGGAGCAAAGCCCGTTCCGCCTATCCCGCGTTGCGCTCCGCACTTTCGCGCGAGGCGGTATCTCTCGTCGTTCGCTCTCCGCTCGCCGGTCAAATCTTCGCTCCGGATGGCGGCCGATCCACCTCGCTATCGCGAGCTGCCCTGCCTTCGCTCGATTTGTCGGCCAGTAAGCTGTGTCGGCTCGGTCGAACGCGAACGCCGAGAGACACCGCCTCGCGCCGTGCGTCGCGCCGGGCGCTGCCGCGCGGCCCGGACGCCGTTTGATCCGGAGGGAGCGAGAGCCGGTCATCATTCGACGGAGCTCGAGCGAAAGCCGCCGGGAGGCGGGCGGCAGCCTAAGCATCCAGCTTGATGACTGATGGCAATCCGGGGCGCCCGCCGGGCAGGTCTTTTACTGACAACCTCGCTGCGAGCCGCGTCAGCGATAGTCAGGCGCGAGCAGCGAGTTGACAGGCGTCTGGAGCGAGAGCGGAGTCGAATGATGATCGGCTGAATCGAGCGACCGGAGGAAATGCGCTCGCAAGGAAAGCGCGGCGCCCCGGTCCGGCTAAAGCCGGACCCTCACAGGAATAAACGCCCCGGCAGTGAGTTAAAGGCGGTTTTCAGCTAACGCTTCGTCGATGATGCGAACGGCGGTCTCCGCTTGCGCCTTCGACAGGACGAGCGGCGGCGAGATGCGAATCGCGTTCTTACCGGCGCCGAGGACGAGGAGTCCTCGCTTGAAGCAGTCGTCGACGATCTTGTCGCGCTCGGTGGTGGCGCGCTCCTTCGTTACGCGATCGCGCACCAGCTCGATGCCGATCATCAGGCCGCGGCCGCGGACGTCGCCGATGATCTGGTGCTTCTGCTGCAGCTCGCGCAAGCGATCGAACATGAAGCCGCCGACTTCGGTGGCGTTCCTCATCAACGAGTTCTTCAGCAGCTCGATCGTCTTCAGCGCCGCCGCGCACGACACCGGGTTGCCGCCGAACGTGCTCGCGTGCGAGCCCGGCGGCCACGACATCACCTCGCCTCTCGCGGTGGTGACGCCGAGCGGCAAACCAGAAGCGACGCCCTTCGCCACGGTGACCATGTCGGGCTCGACGCCGAAGTGCTCGATCGCAAACATCTTCCCGGTACGACCCATACCGGACTGCACCTCATCGCAGATCAGCAGGATGCCGTGCTTCTTCGTAATCTCGCGGAGCCGGTGATGGAACTTCGGCTCGGGCACCACATAACCGCCCTCGCCCTGGATCGGCTCGACGACGACGGCGGCAACCTCGTCGGGTGATATGAGATGCACCAGCAGTTGATGTTCGAGGAAGTCGAGGCATTCCGCCTGGCACGACTCGGGCTTCAGGCCGACCGGGCATCGATAGCAATTGCCGTAAGGCGCGTGGAAGGTGCCGGCCTGCATCGGGCCAAAGCCCCGGCGTTGAATCGCCTTGCTCGATGTAAGCGCGAGCGATCCAAGCGTGCGGCCGTGAAAGCTGCCGAGGAACGCGATCATGCCGTAGCGCTTCGTCACATAGCGCGCCAGCTTGATTGCCGCTTCGTTCGCTTCAGTGCCCGAGTTCGAAAAGAACGATCGCTTCTCGCCGCTGAACGGCGCCATCTCGTTGAACGCTTCGGCGAGCCGCACCTGCGGCTCGTAATAGAAGTCCGTTCCCGACATGTGCAGGAACTTCTGCGCCTGATCGATGATTGCGGCAACGACTTCCGGGTGCGAGTGACCGGTGGAGTTGACCGCAATGCCGGCGGCGCAGTCGAGGAACAGGTTGCCGTCAACGTCCTCGACGATCGCGCCGGTGCCCCTCGCCATCACGAACGGATAGCCGCGCGTGTACGACGGCGACACTACCTTCCCGTCGCGTTCAATGATGGCTCGGGCCTTCGGCCCGGGTAACGGGGTTTTGATCGATGGCTTGTCCATTTCAGATCTCAGATGTCAGATTGCAGATTTAATCTTAGATTGATCTGAGATCTGCAATCTGCAATCTGAGATCTATTTACTTCCTTTTCCAGCGAGTTCCCTGAGGCCCGTCTTCGAGAATAACGCCCCTGGCGAGCAAATCCTGGCGGATGCGATCGGCTTCGCCGAAGTCGCGGCGCCGCCGGGCCTCCTGTCGGGCATGAATCGCGGCGTCGATCTCGGCCTGCGGGATCGGCGGCGTCGCATCCTCGGCGCGGCGCAGCGACAGCACGCCGAGCACGCGATCGAAGTGATTGAACGCGCTGATGATCTCGGGCGCATCGCCCCGCCCCACTTGCTTGCCGTCCATCAGGATGTTGAGCGCGCGGATCAGATCGAAGATCGCGCCAAGCCCGGCCGCGGTGTTGAGATCGTCCTTCAGCGCGGCGTCGAATGCGTCGACCGCTTCCTTGACCCGCGCGTTGACCTCGGGATGCGTGCCGCCGGCGGTGAGCGCTTCGACACGGCCGAGGAAATCCGTGATGCGGCGCAGCGCCTCTTCCGCCTGCTCGAGCCCCGTCCACGTGAAGTTCAGCTGCTTGCGGTAATAACCCGAGAGCAGGATGTAACGCAGCGCCGACAGCCGGAAGCCTTTATCGAGGACGTCCTGGACCGTATAGAAGTTGCCGAGGGACTTCGACATCTTCTGGTTGTCGACCAGCAGGTGCTCGCAGTGGAACCAGAAGCGCGAGAACTCCTTGCCGGTCGCGCCTTCGCTCTGTGCGATTTCGTTCTCGTGATGCGGGAACACCAGATCGACGCCGCCGGTGTGAATGTCGATCGGCGATTCGCCGAGCAGCCGCAGCGCCATGGCGGAGCACTCGATGTGCCAGCCGGGACGTCCCGGGCCGCAGCCCACATCCCACGTCGGCTCACCCGGCTTGGTCGACTTCCACAGCACGAAGTCGCGCGCGCTCTCCTTGTCGTACTCGTCGGAGTCGACGCGCGCGCCGGCCTGGATGCCCTCGTGATCGAGGCGCGCCAGCTTGCCGTACGACGGCAGCGTCGCGATCTTGAAATAGATCGAGCCATCGCTCTTGTAGGTATGACCACGCTGCTCGAGCGCGTTGATCATGTCCGCCATCGCCTTCAGGTTCGCATCGTCGGTGGCGCGCGGCGTGTCTTCGACCGGCTCGATGCCAAGCGCGGCGGCATCCTCGCGAAACGCGGTGATGTATTGATCGGTGTATTCGCGCAGCGGCATGTTGGCCTTCGCCGCGCCGACAATGGTCTTGTCGTCGACGTCGGTGAAGTTCATGACGTGATGCATCTTGTAGCCGGCGACGTACTTCAGCGCGCGGCGCAGCACGTCGACGCAGACGAAGGTGCGGAAGTTGCCGATGTGGCCACGCGCGTAGACGGTGAGCCCGCACGTATACATGCGGACGGTGTTGTCGCGGAGCGGAACAAAGTCCTCCTGCTGCCGGCTGAGGGTATTGAAGAGACGCATCAGCGAATCAGGCCGGGAGGGACTCGGAGACGGTCTGCCCCCCGATGGTCACGGTCAGCTGGCCGTTGGCGGCGGCGATCACGGCCTGGCAATGCTTGCCGCCGGAATTCTTCAGCGCGTGCGCCGCCGCGGCCCGTGCCTTCTCCACAAAGGCGGCTCCCTTCGCGGCATCGAGCTTGGTGTACTCGACGGCATGGGTCGCCATCACCGCCACAATGGTGGCGCCTTCCGGGTCGGCCGGGACGGTCAACTTGAACGAAAACGCCTGGGGGGTCATCTGTGAGTTAGACCGATAGTCTATCGAACAACCGAGTCGCGCGGCGAACATCCGCGGAAATCTGCTCCTGGAGCGCCTCGAGGTCCGCGAATTTGCGCTCGTCCCGGAGGCGTTGCACGAAAGCGAGCCGCACGGTGCGCCCGTAGAGATCGACCGTCTGGCCAATGACGTGCGTTTCAACCGTCGTGGCGAGCTGGTCGCCGAACGTCGGCCGCTGGCCGATGTTGGTGACGCTCGGGTGCAGCAGCCCGTCGATCGATATCGCCGTGGCATAGACACCGTGCGGCGGCATCAGCTCGTTGGCCGACGACAGATTCGCGGTCGGGAAACCCAGCTCGCGGCCGCGTTTGGCGCCTTCCACCACCATCCCGTCGATGGCGTAGTGATGGCCGAGCAGCGCGCCGGCCTCGTCGACACGGCCTTCGCTCACGAGCCTGCGGATTCGCGTGCTCGACACGACGAAGTCCTTGTAGCGGATCGGATCGATCTTCTCGGCGCGGAAACCGAACTGCGCGCCGAGCGCCCGGAGCAGCGTGAAGTTGCCGCTGCGATCGCGGCCGAACAGGAAATCCGCGCCGACCCAGACCTCGGCGACACGCAGCCATTCCACGAGGACGCTCCGCACGAAGTGTTCGGGCTCCCACTGCGACATCTCGCGCGTGAAGCGGACGACGGCGGCGCCCTGCACGCCGGCGCGGGCCAGCGCATCGAGCTTCTGCGCCTTGGTCATCAACAACGCGGGCGCCTTGTCGGGTCGAAGGATGCGGGGCGGATGCGGATCGAACGTCAGCACGACGCTGGTGCCGCCGCGCTCGACGGCGCCGCGCTGGATCCGCTCGATGATCTTGACGTGGCCGCGATGCAGGCCGTCGAAGTTGCCGAGCGCGAGCACCGGCGAGCGCCACAACGCCGGCCGCGGATCCTCTGGATAGTGGATTACTTCCATTGGGGTGCGGCGTCGATGTCGAACACCAGTCCATCGTAGGCGAGCTCGACGCCCGCCGGCAGCGACTGATTGGTCGCGGCGTGCGGCAGGTCATGACAGATGTGGGTGAAGTAGGTCTGGCGCGGCTTGATGCGCTCGACCACCTCGAGCGCTTCGGCGACGGTGAAATGCGTCGGATGCGGACGATGACGCAAGGCGTCGAGGATCAGCGTGTCGACGCCCTCCACAATCTGCCACGCCTCGTCCGCAAGCCGGTTGCAATCCGTCAGATACGCAAACGAGCCGAGACGAAAACCGAGAATCGGGCGGGAGCCGTGAAAGATCGGCACGGGCTCGACGCCGATCGACTCGACGTTGAATCGCCCGTTGATCGTGGTCAGGCTCACTTGCGGGATGCCGCCGCCCTTCTCGCTCGGCGGATCGAAGACGTAGGAAAAGGTGCGCCGCAAATCACCGGCGGTGCGCGCATCGGCATAGGCGGGGATCGGACCACCCTTCACCGCGTTGAAACGGCGCACTTCGTCCATGCCCATGATGTGATCGGCATGACTGTGCGTGAAGAGGATCGCGTCGACTCTGGTGACGCGCTGCGTCAGCGCCTGCATGCGCAGATCGGTGGACGTGTCGATCAGGATCGACGGACCGTCCTCGACGGCGACGTAGATCGACGGCCGCGTGCGACGATCGCGTGGATCGGCCGATCGGCACACGGCGCAGCTGCAGCCGATCATCGGCACACCGTGCGATGTGCCGCTCCCCAATACGGTGACGCGCGCCTTCATCAAAATTGAAATGCTAGCATACGGCTCATGAGTGAAGACGCAGGAGTCCGCTTTCAGCAGCTCGTCGGGATCATGCGGACCTTGCGCTCGGAGCACGGCTGCGCGTGGGACAAGCAACAAACACTGCAGACGCTGCGGCCGTTCGTGCTGCAGGAAACATACGAACTGCTCGACGCGCTCGACCGCGGCGATCACGGCGCGCTCGAGCACGAGCTGGGCGACTTCCTGTTCGAGGCGGTGTTCCTGGCGCAGATTTGCGAGGAAGAAGGACGCTTCTCGATCGCCGACTCGATTCAATCGATCGCCGACAAGTTGATCCGCCGCCATCCGCACATCTTCGACAAGGACGGCAAGGCGTCTCTGACACCGCAGCAGGTCAAGCAGCAGTGGGAAGAGATCAAGGCGAAGGAACGCACGGACGCCGGCGAGCCGGAGAAGACGCTGCTGAGCGGCGTGCCGCGATCGATGCCGTCCTTGCTGCGCGCTTACGAGCTCAGCACGCGCGCGGCGCAGGTCGGCTTCGATTGGGCGCGTACGGAGGATGTCCTCGACAAGGCGGACGAGGAGATTCGTGAGCTCCGCGACGCCGTGCAGATGATGGGCCACAGGTCGCGGGAAGCGGAAGAAGAGTTCGGTGATCTGCTCTTCTCGCTGGTCAACGTCGCACGGAAGCTGGGGATCGAGCCGGAGGCGGCGTTGAGAGTGGCGAACGACAAGTTCCAACGGCGGTTCGACGACGTCGAACGGCAGGTCGTCGCGAGCGGCCACAGATTCCGAGATCTCACACTGGACCAGCTCGAAGCCTACTGGCAAATCGCTAAAGCCAAATAACACGAAGGACACGAAGGACACGAAGGCTTCTTTTCAAAATGCCAGTGCCGCTCAGCAGTACTGGCTTTAGAAAAGTCGTCTTCGTGTCCTTCGTGTTCTTCGTGTTGAAGTTTTTGACATGCCTGCGCCTTGCGGCCGTCGCAGAAATTGCGGCGCGATCGACGCGTTTCGCCGGAATTCCTCGAAGATCGCCATGCCCCGCCGTTTGCTTCTGGCCGTGGCATGTTCACATCAGTCATCCTCGCAGTCGCTGTCACTGCCGGCATTGCCGCCGGCGTCTTCATCAATCCTGAGTCGCTCGGTCCGGTCAGGTGGGCCGCTGCCACGTTTGGTCTACTCGCCTTCGTCGCGGGCGCGCGTCAAATGTTCTCGTCCGCAAAAGTCTGCATCGGAGGGGCGTTTGGCTTCGCGTGCGTGTTGCTGGGCGCCGGCGCGCAGGATCGCGCGCTGCACCCGCCGCTTCGCCAGCTGCTCGAAGACCGCCTCGGCGGCTTCGCGATCGAAGGCGTCGACGCGAAACGGCACGACGATCCGGTGGAGATCGAAGGATGGTTACTGGCGGACGCCACGGCGACCGACTCAGGTGCCACGCTCCGCGTGCAGGTTGAACGAGCATCCGTTGGATCGTGTCCGGAACTCGCCCGCGGCGGCGTCTCGCTCTCCGTGCAAGGCATCCTCGCCGCCGGTGCCATCGATCAATGGCGCGCGGGCCGCTCGATACGTGCCACCGCGACGCTGCGGCGACCGGCGCGGTATCTGAACGACGGCGCCCCCGACTTCGAGCGGATGATGGCGAGGCGGGGGCTGTCACTCGTCGGGACCGTGAAGAGCGCGGCGCTGGTGCGCATCATCGACCAAGGGACGCTGCTCGACGAGACCGCCGCATCGATTCGGGCCGGCGTCAGGGACGCGATCAACCGCCACGTCGGGCAACGCGACCCTCAATCGGCGGCCATCGCGATTGCGATTCTGATCGGTGACCGCGGCTCGCTCGACCCTCTCGTCGAGCAGCGGCTGCAGGAAGCCGGCACCTACCACGTCATTGCGATCTCCGGCGGCAACATCGCCATCCTCGCCGGGATTGTCCTGGCGCTTTTGTGGGCGCTCAACATTCGCGGCGGATGGGCGTCGAGCGCGGCGATCGTCCTCCTCGCGGCATATGCCTTCATCGCCGGCGGCGGGCCGTCGGTGATCCGCGCCACGCTCATGGCGTGCATCTACCTTGGGCTGCGGATCATCGATCAACGGACGGCGGCTCTGCACGCGATCGCGTTGACGATCGTCGCCGTGTTGATCGCCTCGCCATTGTCGATTGCCGACGTCGGCCTGTGGCTCACCTTCGGCGCCTCGGCGGCGATCGTGGCCGGCGCCGCGATGGTGACGCTGCCGCAACAGTGGTGGCTGCGCGGTGCCGCGGCCGTGATGCTGGCATCGCTGTCGGCTGAACTGGTTTTGCTCCCGGTGGTCACGTTCGTGTTCCAGCGCGTCACCATCGCGGGTCTTGCCGTCAACGTCGTCGCGATTCCCTGCATGGCCGTCGTCCAGGTTGCGGCAATGGTGACATCAGCCACCCACGCCGCTGGTCTACGCACGGTCGCAGATATTTCCGGATGGTTCACACATGCCGGCGTCGTTGGACTACTGGAGAGCGCGCGCCTGGTTGACGCAGCCCCCTGGCTCACCTGGCGAGTCCCGTCACCGCATACGTTGGTGATCGTTGCGTATTACGTGTGCGTGGTCGCGGCCATGCTGATGATCAAATGGCGGCGCCCGGCCGCACTCGCGGCAGGGTTGCTGTTCTGGATCATCGCCGCGCCCCAGACCTGGGCCCGCACTTTCGGTGACGGCCAACTGCATCTCACGGTCATGGACGTTGGCCAGGGCGACGCCATGCTCGCCACGCTACCCAACGGACGCACTTTGATGATCGATACCGGCGGCGTCTCACTGCGCGGCGACTTCGATATTGGCGACCGTGTGCTCGGTCCGGCATTGCGGGCGCGCGGCATCCGCCGGCTCGACTACGTCGCGATCACGCACGGCGATCCCGACCACATCGGCGGCGCCGTTTCACTGGTCCGCGACTTCGCACCGTCGGAGATCTGGTATGGCACCTTCGTGAACGAACACGAGCCGACCATCAAGCTCCAGGAAATCGCCCGGCGCCGCCGATCGGCGTGGCGGTGGCTGCAGAAAGGCGACCAGATCGATCTCGGTGGCGTCGAGCTCCGCGTCCATCATCCATCGCCACCCGACTGGCAACGGCAACAAGTGCGCAACGACGATTCGCTGGTGCTTGAACTGCGCTACGGCCGCGTGTCGATGTTGCTCACTGGCGACATCGGCAAGGACGTCGAACGGGCGCTCATCCCGACGCTCGATCTCTTACCGATCGTCGTGCTGAAGTCGGCCCATCATGGCAGCGGGACGTCGAGCTCTGACGAGTTCATCCAGGCCATCAAGCCCAAGCTGGTGCTGATCAGCAACGGCCGCGCCAATCCGTACGGGCATCCGGTGCCGATCGTGCTCGAAAGATACCGGGCGATCGGTGCTGACGTTGCCCGGACAGATCTGGACGGACAGCTGGAAGCAACGACCGACGGCCTCACGCTGTTCTTAAACACGAAGAACACGAAGAGCACGAAGACCATATATTCGGGTTCTATCGCGCGACCCCGAATCTATCCCGTCCCTCAGGTGGTGCGAAATGCTTACTAGGGTGTCCAGCACACTGCCACCGGAAACGGACGAAGTCATGTTCAGAGTACTGGGCGCAGCCATCGAGGTCCACCGCCACCTGGGCCCGGGCTTTCTTGAATCGATCTACCAGCGGGCGATGTGCGTCGAGCTGGGTGAGCGCGGCATCAGCTACGAAAAGAAGAAAAGAATCGCCGTCGTCTACAAAGGACACCAGCTCCATGGACAGGAGCTGGACCTCATCGTCGAATCAGTGGTCGTAGTCGAAGTGAAGGCGGTTTCGCAGCTCGAAGAGATTCATGCCAGCCAAATCGTGTCGTACTTAAAGGCAACCGGCCTTCGCGCGGGCTTGCTCATTAACTTCAACAAACCGGTATTGAAGGCTGGCATTCGCCGAATCGTGCTTTGACAGCGACTCGGCAGACACAAAGCGTTGCTCGCGGCGGCGCGAAGCGCCGCGTCAGCAGCGAAGGACCGCCGAAATGAGTGGGCAAGGATCGTTAACACTCATTTCTGCGGTCCTTCGTTGCCGACGTGAAGCCGGCCTTCGGCCGGCCCGCGAGCAACGCCTTCGTGCCCTTCGTGTCCTTCGTGTTTGCCTTTACTGACTGGCAGCGACGGCAGCGTAATAGTCCTGCAAGGCTCGCACGTCGAGGCCTTCGGTCTTGAGCGCGCGTATCGCTTCGAGCGCCGCGGCGGCGCCGGTGATCGTCGTGATGCACGGCACGCCGGCCATCATCGCCGCCCGCCGCACCGCCTTGTCGTCGAAGAACGACTCTCGGCCGTGCGGCGTGTTGATGACCATCGAGATCTTCCGGTTGACGATCTCGTCCGCAAGGCTCGGGCGGCCTTCGTTGACTTTGAACACCACCGAGCAATCGACGCCGTGAGCGCGAAGGTAGGCGGCGGTGCCGCGCGTGCCGATAATCTGGAAGCCAAGCTCGGCAAGGCCCTGCGCGATCGGTAACACTTCGCCCTTGTCCTCGTTGTTGACCGTGATGCAGACGGCGCCCTGCTCGGGCAGCCGCTGCCCCGCACCGAGCATCGCCTTGACGAACGCCATGCCGAAACTGCCGGCGCCGCCCATCACTTCGCCGGTCGACTTCATCTCGGGCCCGAGGATCGTGTCGACGCCGGGGAACCGCACGAACGGGAACACCGGGCTCTTCACGAACACCCCCGCCGGCGACAGATCGTCAGTGACTCCGAGATCCGACAGCGACTTCCCTGCCATCACGCGAGCGGCGATTTGTGCGAGCGGCTGGCCATTCGCCTTCGAGAGATACGGCACCGTGCGCGAGGCGCGCGGGTTGACTTCCAGCACGTAGACCGTGTCGTCCTTGATCGCGTACTGCACGTTCATCAAGCCGATGACCTTCAGCGCCTTGGCAATCCGGCGCGTGTAGTCGCGAATCGTCGCGATGTGACGATCGTTGAGGAACGGCGGCGGGACCACGCATGAGCTGTCGCCGGAGTGAATGCCCGCCTCCTCGATGTGCTCCATGATGCCGCCGATGACGACCGCGCCCGATTCGTCGGCGACGCAATCGACGTCGATCTCCTTGGCATGCTCGAGGAACCGATCGATCAGAATCGGACGATCGTGCGACACATCGACGGCGCCCGCCATGTAGCGATCGAGCGTGGCGACGTCGTAGACGATCGCCATGGCGCGGCCGCCGAGCACGTAGGACGGACGCACCACGACCGGGAACCCGACCTGCGCGGCGACATCACGCGCTTCGCCCTTCGACGTCGCGGTGCCGCTGGCCGGCTGCGGAATGCCGAGATCCCACAGCAACTGATTGAAGCGCTGGCGATCTTCCGCGAGATCGATCGAGTCCGGCGACGTGCCGAGGATGTTGACGCCGGCTTCCTGCAGCGCCAGGGCGAGTTTGAGCGGCGTCTGGCCGCCGAACTGCACGACGCACGACACGTCGACGTTGCCGTGGCGCTCGCGCTCGATCACCGCCATCACGTCCTCGAACGTCAGCGGCTCGAAGTAGAGGCGATCGGCGGTGTCGTAGTCGGTCGACACCGTCTCGGGATTGCAGTTGATCATGACGGTCTCGAAGCCCTCGGCCTTGAAGCCGAACACCGCGTGACAGCAGCAGTAATCGAACTCGATGCCCTGGCCGATACGATTCGGACCGCTGCCAAGAATGATGATCTTCTGCTTGTCGGTCGGGTCGGCCTCGCAGGTGTCTTCGAAACTGCTGTAGAGATACGGCGTGAACGATTCGAATTCCGCAGCGCAGGTATCGATGCGCTTGTAGGCGGTCTTGAGCTTCAGCTCCTGGCGCTTCTCGCGGACCGCGGCCTCATCGACGCCGAGAATGTCCGAGAGCTCCTTGTCGCCAAAGCCCGCGCGCTTGAGCGTGCGCATCAGGTCGTGCGACATGTCGCGCAACCCGATCATCTCTGCCGTCTTGCGCAGCTCGACCATGTCCTTGAACTGCTGCAGGAACCACGGATCGATGTTGGTCAGCTCGTGCAACTGCTCGATGTCCCAGCCGAGGTCGAGCGCGCGGAACAGCTCCCACATGCGCCGATCGTTCGGGATCACCAGCTTGCGCCGCAGCGCGGCCTCTTCTTCATCCGGCGCCGGCGGCGGTTCGTCGCCGTCCTCGAACTTCGGACGACGGAACAATGCGCCTTCCTTGCCGAGCTCGAGCGAGCGCACGCCCTTCAGGAACGCCTCCTTGAAGGTGCGGCCGATCGCCATCGCCTCACCCACCGACTTCATCTGCGTCGTCAGCGTGCGATCGGCCTGCGGGAACTTCTCGAAGTTCCAGCGCGGAATCTTGACGACCACGTAGTCGATGGTCGGCTCGAACGACGCCGGCGTGACGCGCGTGATGTCGTTCGGCACTTCGTCGAGGCGGTAGCCGAGCGCCAGCTTGGCCGCGATTTTCGCGATCGGGAACCCGGTCGCCTTCGACGCGAGCGCCGACGATCGCGACACGCGCGGGTTCATCTCGATGACGATCATCCGGCCGTCATCGGGGTTGATCGCGAACTGGATGTTCGATCCGCCGGTCTCGACGCCGACGCGACGGATGATGCGGCGGCCCCAGTCGCGCATGCGCTGGTATTCCTTGTCGGTCAGCGTCAGCGCCGGCGCGACCGTGATGCTGTCGCCGGTGTGCACGCCCATCGGGTCGATGTTCTCGATCGAGCAGATCACGACGAAGTTGTCGGCGCCGTCGCGCATCACTTCGAGCTCGAATTCCTTCCAGCCGATCACCGATTCTTCAACGAGGATCTCGTGCACCGGGCTCAAGTGCAGGCCGCGCCCGGCAATTTCCTTGAACTCTTCGAGATTGTAGGCAATGCCGCCGCCAACGCCGCCCATGGTGAACGACGGGCGGATGATCGCCGGGAATCCGGTGCGCTCGACGATCGCCAGCGCCTCGGGCAGCGTCTTGGCGACGCCGCTCTCCGGCACGATGACGCCGATCTCTTTCATGGCGTCGCGGAACAGCAATCGATCCTCGGCGACCTTGATCGCGGGAATCGACGCGCCGATCAATTCGACCTTGTGTTTCTTGAGGATGCCGAGCTCGTCGAGCTGCACCGCCAGGTTGAGCGCGGTCTGTCCGCCCACCGTCGGCAGAATCGCGTCCGGCTTCTCCTTCTCGATGATCTTCTCGAGCGCTTCAGGCGTCAGCGGCTCCACGTAAGTGCGATCCGACAGCTCGGGGTCGGTCATGATCGTCGCCGGGTTGCTGTTGACGAGAATGACCTCGAGGCCTTCGCTCTTCAGCGCCTTGATCGCCTGCGTGCCCGAATAGTCGAACTCGCACGCCTGGCCGATCACGATCGGGCCGGACCCGATGACGAGGACGCGCTTGATGTCTGTGCGTTTCGGCAACTACTTTTCCATTTCCTGGATGAACTCGTCGAACAGGTAGTCCGCGTCGTGCGGACCCGGCGAAGCCTCCGGATGGTACTGCACCGAGAAGATCGGCTTGTCGGTGTGGCGCAGTCCTTCGACGGTGCCGTCGTACAGATTCAGGTGCGTCACCTTGACGTTCGACGGCAGCGAATCCGGATCCACGCAGAAGCCATGATTCTGGGAGGTGATCTCGATCGCGCCGGTCTCCAGTTGTTTCACCGGGTGATTGCCGCCGCGATGACCGAACTTCAGCTTGTAGGTCTTCGCACCGAGCGCGAGACCCATTAACTGGTGGCCGAGGCAGATGCCGAACGTCGGCACGTCGCTCTTCGCGATCTCCTTGATGTTGTCGATCGCATACGTGACCGCGGCCGGATCGCCGGGTCCGTTGCTGAGGAAAATGCCGTCGGGCTTCCACGCCAGGACTTCCGCCGCCGGCGTTGACGCCGGAAACACGCGGACCTTGCAGCCGTGCGCGGCAAGGCGGCGCAGGATGTTGGTCTTGATGCCGTAGTCGTACGCGGCCACGCGCAGCGGCCGCCGCGCGCGGCGCAGCGGCGCCACGCCGTAACTGGCCTCCGTCACCGCGTCGGCGAGCGACGTCTCGAAATCGTAGGCCACCTTGCACGTGACGTCCTTCACCAGATCGCTGCCTTCCATGTGCGCGATCCGACGCGTCTTGTCGATGAGCGCCGCCGGATCCACGGTGCCGGTCGCGATCATGCCGCGCATCACGCCGCCCGAGCGCAGTTTCTTCGTCAGCGCGCGCGTGTCGATGTCGCCGATGGCGACGATGTGATGACGCGTGAGGTAGTCGCGCAGCGTGCCCTGCGAGCGCCAGTTGCTCGAGACCGGCGACGGATCGCGCATCACGAATCCCGCCACCTGCGGCTTGCCCGACTCCTGATCGGTATCGGCCACACCGTAATTGCCAATCTGCGGCGCGGTCATGGTCACGATCTGCCCGGCGTACGACGGATCGGTCAGCACTTCCTGATAGCCGGACATGCTGGTGTTGAAGACCACTTCGCCCTCGGTGTGTCCGGGGGCGCCGGCCGAGACGCCCTGGAACCAGGTGCCGTCTTCAAGTGCGAGAATCGCGTTCATTCCTGCTCCAGTGCGGTCAACGACGCGGCGGCGCGCACGCGCTCGCCGGCAACCACCCGCACGGTGGTTGCGAAATTCCGATAGCCGGGCATGGCCATCAGGATGCGATACTCGCCCGGCGCGAGCGCATCGAGCGTCAGCGGCGTCGTGCCGCTCGCCTTGCCGTTGATGGTCACGTTCGCGCCGATCGGCCGCGAGTCGACCGCGAGCGTGCCTGTGGCCACGGCCGGCTTGCCGAACGTCGCGGGCGTGCTCGGCTTCGGCGATCCGCCTGCGACCGGCTTCGGCGGAGCAGGCTGTGAGGCCGCGGCGAGTCGTACGTCGAGCGTGCGTGCGGGACGCGCCTTCGAGATCACGACGCGCCGCGTCTCGCTGACGTATCCACGGCGCGCGATGACAACACTGCGAGTGCCTGCATCGAGATCGCGCAGTGCCAACGGCGTCTCGCCTTTCGCGACACCGTCGACCGTCACACTCGCTGCGCTCGGAGTGGATCTCACCAGCAAACGCCCAACTTTCTCCGGTGCCTTACTGGGTGCCTGAGGTGCCTGGGGTGCCTGGGGTGCCTCAGGTGCCTGGGGTGCCTCAGGTGCCTGGGGTGCCTCAGGTGCCTGGGGTGCGGGTGCAGGTGCCTTAGATGCAGGTGCCTTCGACGCCTCGGCTACCTTCGGTGCGGGTCGATCGGCCTTCGCGGCAACTTCATCAGCGGTGCCCGCGGCAGTCGCAAATGTTTGAGAGGGCTCCGACTGCAGCGCCCTCGGCCTTGCCATATAACCGGCCGCGAAGCCGAACACGGCCCCGACGATCACCGCGAGGAACAACGCCATTGGCCCGAAGCTCGGCGTCTCCATCTTGCGCGGCGCGGGTGTTGATGCGGCCGCCGGATTCCATGCCGGCACGGCCTCAACCGCGGGCTCTGACAATTGCGGATCGATCGTGTCGAACAGTTCCTTGTCCTGAGCGAGGACCGCGTTGTCGCGGTCCGAGTCGAAGGATTCCGCGACGATCTTTACGTCGTCCACGTTTGGCGCCGGCGCGATCGCCTCTTCTTCCTGCTCCGCTTCGAAATCCTCGACGTCCGCCATCAACGGCAGCTCGGGCACGACGGCGCCGTTCATCGCGTCGCAAAATGCCGCGCATGACGCGAATCGATCGTCCGGCTTTGGCGCCAGCGCGCGCGTAAAGGCTTTCGACAACGCCGAGCGATCCACACCCGGCATCGATCGCACTTCGATCGGACGCTCGCCGTTGTGCGCGATCGGCCGGCCGAACAGCCATTCGTAGGCGATCGCGGCCAGCGCATATTGATCCGACATCGGCGTCGCACCGTGGCCTGCGATCACTTCCGGCGCCGCGTAGGCGTGCCTGCCCTGAGCGGAGTCGAAGGGGGCGCCTCTGCCGGCCACGAGCTCGGTGGCTTCGTCGGTGACAAATACTTTGCTGGGATGAAGGGCGCCGTGAACAACGCCGCCGCGGTGCGCGGCGTCGAGTCGGCCGGCCAGGGCGCGGATGCGCGGGATCAGATCGTCGATCGCCGCCGGGCCGAAGTCGCGGAGTGCGGAATCAAGGGAAACACCGCCGGATTCGGGTGAAACCCGAAAGGGACCGGTGTCATCGAAAGTTGAGTCGAACAGTGCCCCGTCTTCGTTCAATTTCGACTCTCAATGATATCACCGATGGTTGACAGCTTGAGTGAGCGTTTGAGACAGTACGTCCCGGTGCCTGCCGACGTCTCAACCGCCGCCGCCTCTTCTCTGGCGGTAGACATCCGAACATTCCCGTGGATCCGCCGCCTGGCGTCGGATTACGCGTTCGCATTCGCGAACGTCGCGCCATTTTTTGCCGGCGATCCGGCGACGCCCGCGGCGTGGGCCGATACCATCAAGCGCTCGCAGGGCTTCCAGCGGCAGCCGGCGGAGATCGCGAAGGTGATCGCGGCGCAGCAGGCGCAGCGCAACGCGCCTCCTGCCGCGCGCGAAGCCGGCGCGCGCCTCGCCGATCCGGCCACACGCGTGGTCATCACCGGCCAGCAAGCCGGACTGTTCGGCGGACCGCTCTTCACGCTGCTGAAGGCGATCACCACGATGAAGCTCGCCGCGCACGTGTCGCGCGAGCACCGCGTACCGGTCGTGCCGGTGTTCTGGATCGACGCCGAGGATCACGACTGGCCCGAAGTGAGCGGATGTACGGTGCTCGACAGCGAGTTCGCGCCCACGACCGTGCGGCTTGCGGACTTGCCGGGCGCCGGCACCCAGCCGATTGCCCGGCTCTCGCTGAACGAGGACATCCACGCCGCGCTCGATCAACTCAACACCGCACTTCCCGATACGGAATTCAAAGCCGAACTGCTGACAGCGCTGCGCGAGGCGTATACGCCGGGCCGCAGCATGGCCGCCGCGTTCGGCGTGTGGATGGAGCACGTGCTCGGCCCGCACGGTCTGGTCGTGTACGACTCGTCGGATCCCACGACGAAGGCGCTCGCGCGCGACGTGTTCGTGAAGGAAGTCAGTCAGCCCGGCGAGACCGCGCGCATTGCGGCCAAGGCGGGTGATGCGCTCGTCGCCAAAGGTTATCACGCGCAGGCCCAGCTTGCCGACGGTACCGTGTCGCTGTTCCACCTCAACTCGGGCCGCGAGGCGATTCGCATCGACGGCAATACCGCGACGATTGGCGAGCATTCCATGACGGTCGCGCAACTCGCCGAGGAAGCGCGCCGGCACCCCGAGCACTTCAGCCCGAACGTGCTGCTGCGCCCGCTCGTGCAGGACACGGTCTTTCCGACGATCTGTTACGTCGCGGGTCCCAACGAGCTCGCGTATCTCGGCCAGTTGAAAGGCGTCTACGCGCACTTCGGCGTGCCGATGCCGCTGTTCTATCAGCGCGGCACCGCCACGCTCGCCGAATCGGCGACGCTGCGCTTCCTCAGCAAATACGATCTGCCGATCACGGCGCTGCGGGCGCAGGATGAATCCGCGCTCAACCAGCTGCTCGAAAGCCAGCTGCCGCCAACCGTTGAACAGTCGCTGGCGTCTTTATCGTCGCTGGTCGATGAGCGCATGGCCGCGGTCGCGGCGGCAGTGCCGCAGATCGATCCGACGCTCGAGGGCGCGGTGAAATCGACACTCGGCAAGATGCAGCACGAAGTACAAACGCTGCATAACAAGGTCATCCAGGCGGCGAAGCGTCGCGACGAAACGCTCCGCCGCCAGTTCCAGCGCGCGCAGGCCCTCACCTTCCCTCAGGGCCACCCGCAGGAACGCGAAGTCGGCTTCGTGTGGTTCGTGAACCGCTACGGGCCGGCGCTGGTGGATCGCCTGATGGAGGAGTTGCCGCTCCCCATGGGCTACCACTGGGTGCTGACGATTTAGAGTTAAAAGTTAAAAATTAAAAATTACAAATAGAGTGCGCAAGAAGAAGAACGGCCGCGGCTGGCGGGTTCGTCTGCCCCGGCTTCGCTGGCCCGCGCTGCTGGTGCCCTACAAGCGCCACATCCTGATCGGCCTGGGCGTGACGGGGATCGTCATGCTCGGCGCCGTCATCTATTTGTACGTGTCGTACGGTCGCATCATCGACGCGCGGCTGCACGGTGAGCGCGCCCGCGCGGTGCCGCGCATCTTCGCGCGGCCGTTGACCTTGCAGACCGGGCAGAACATGAGCCAGCGTGAGCTCATCGCGCGGCTCAACGACGTCGGCTACGCGCAACGCTCGCGCGTCGAGCGCGCCGGCGACTTCGCGATCGACCGCAGCAGCGTGGTCCTGCTGTCGCGCAGCGGTGAACAGGCCGGGAAGATCGTCACCGTGTCCTTCCCCGAGGCGCCGGCGCCGAAGAAAAAGTCGGCGAAGCCGCCGCCGCTGCCGCCGCAGCGCATCGTCAAGATCCAGTCGCAATCGAAAACGCTCGAGCGCGTGACGCTCGACGCGCCGCTGCTGACGGCGATGATGACCGGCTCGCGCGAGAAGCGCCGCCGCGTGGCCCTCGAGACCATTCCGCCGCGCATGCAGGAGGCGGTGCTGGCGATCGAGGATCGCCGCTTCTACTACCACCCCGGCGTCGATCCGATCCGGATGGTCGGCGCGATGTTCACGAACATGTTCGGCAACCGCCCGTACCTGGTCGGCGGCAGCACCATCACGCAGCAGCTCGCGCGCAACTTCTTCCTGACCGAGCAGATGCAGATCGAGCAGCAGACGCGTCAGCGCTCGTACGGCCGGAAGATTCTCGAGCAGTTCATGTCGGTCATCCTCGAGACCAAGGCCACCAAGGACGAGATCCTCGAGCTGTATTTGAACGACGTCTATCTCGGCAATCGCGGCTCCTTCGCGCTGCACGGCGTTGCCGAAGCCGCGAAAATCTATTTCGCCAAGGACGTCAGGAACCTGACGCTGTCGGAAGCGGCGCTGATCGCCGGCATCATCCAGTCGCCGTTCAACCACTCGCCGTTCAACAATCCCGACAAGGCCCGCGATCGCCGCAACGTCGTGCTGCGCGCAATGGTCGATGCCGGCTACATCACCGCCGATGCCGCCGAGCGCGCGCAGCAGGAACCGATCGCGGTCGTCGCGCGCGCGGTAGACAACGAGGCGCCCTACTTCGTCGACTACGTGGGCGACGCTCTGGACACCGCGTTCCCGGGCGCCGTGTCCAGACCGGGCGTGCTCGACATCTACACCACGCTCGACCTCAACCTGCAGCGCTACGCGCAGGAGGCGGTCAACACCGGCATTGCCAACGTCGACACGATCCTGTCGCGCCGCAAGCGCGGCCCCAAGCGTGTGGCGCAAGCGGCGCTCGTCGCCGTCGATCCCCGGACCGGCGAGATCCTCGCCTACATTGGCGGCCGGTCTTACAACCAGTCGCAATTCAATCGCGCCGCGTCGGCGCGGCGCCAGGTCGGATCGACCTTCAAGCCGTTCGTGTATCTCGCCGCGTTTGAAAAGGCGGCGGACGAAGGCAGCAGCGACATCACGCCCGCGACGATCGTCTACGACGAGCCGACCACCTGGAGCTACGACAACCAGGAGTGGACGCCGAAGAATTACGACGGCGAATACGACGGCGCCATCACGCTGCGGCGCGCGCTCGCAATGTCGCGGAACGTCGCCGCGGTCAAGGTTGCCGAGCAGACCGGCTACGATCGCGTCGTGGCGCTGTGGAAGAAAGCGAAACTCGGCATCAGCGATCAGGTGAAGCCGTATCCATCCGTCGCCCTCGGCGTCGTCGAGCTGACGCCGCTCGAAGTTGCCGAGGCGTATACCGCGTTCCCGAATCACGGCACATTGAAAAAGCTGCGTTCGATCATCAACGTGACGACCGGCGAAGACGTCGCCAAGCCAAAGGTTGAAGCCGGCCCGTCGATTGCGCGGCCATCGACGGCATTTCTCGTCACGCACATGATGCGCAGCGTGCTGAACGAAGGTACCGGCGCGTCGGCGCGCGCGAACGGTTTCGCCGCCGATGCGGCCGGCAAGTCAGGGACGACCAACGATCTTCGCGATGCGTGGTTCGTCGGCTTCACTCCGGAGCTGCTGACCGTGGTGTGGGTCGGGCTCGACGACAATCAACCGCTCGGCCTGAGCGGCGCGCAGGCGGCGCTGCCGATCTGGACGTCGTTCATGAAGAACGCGCTGCAGGGCCGCACCGGATCGACGTTCGAGGCGCCGGAAGGCGTCAGCCTTGTGGAGATCGATCGCGATACCGGCAAGCTGGCAACACCAATTTGCCCGCGACTGACCACCGAAGCGTTCCTCCCCGGCACGGAGCCAGTCGCCCAATGCGAGCTTCATAAAGTCCAGTAGAATCAAGGTAGTGAATCACGAAGTCTTTGCGGCGCTCGGTGAAGCGTTGTCGCGCGGAGAAGAAGCCGCGCTCGTGACGATCGTCTCGTCGAACGGCTCCACGCCGCAGCGCGTCGGCGCGAAGATGCTCGTCTTCGGCGACGGCCGCATGGTCGGCACCGTCGGCGGCGGCTGTTACGAGCACGACGCGATCGGCAAGGCCAAGCAGGTGCTGCAGACGCGCAAGGCGACGACGGTCAAGTACGACCTCAACGACGATTTCGCGGAAGAGACCGGGCTGGTGTGCGGCGGGCAGATGGAAGTGTTCATCGAGCCGATCGAAGCATCACCGTCGGTCTACATCTTCGGCGCCGGACACGTCGGCTACTACCTCGCGAAGGTCGCGCATGAAGCCGGGTTCGGCGTGCACGTGATTGACGATCGCGCCGCGTTCGCCAATACCGAGCGATTCCCTTTCGCTGCATCCGTGGTTGTCGACGACATTCCCCAGTGGCTCGCGCAAACGCAGATCCCGTCGACGGCGTACGCCGTGATCGTCACGCGCGGCCACCGCAACGATCTGGATGCGCTGCGCGCGCTGGCGCCCCGTGAGCTCCGTTACATCGGTCTGATCGGCAGCCGCGCCAAGGTGGCGCGCCTTTACGAACAGCTGCTGGCGGAATCGAACGTCGATCCGGCGCTGCTCGAGCGCATCCACGCGCCGATCGGCCTCGATCTCGGCGCGGTCACGCCGCAGGAGATCGCGGTCAGCATTGCCGCCGAGCTGATCGCCGTCCGGCGCGGCAAGGCCGAGGCGCTCAAGGCGGCCTCGCTGCGATGGTTCCCCAAGCTCAAAGTGCCTCAATAATCGTCCGCAACGCCACGATCCTCACCATGAACGACGCCTTCGACGTGATCGAAGGCGATGTGGTGATTCGCGACGGTCGGATTGCATCGATCGGTCCGGCCGGCGATACGACCGCGGATCGCGTCATCAACGGACGCGGATCGTGTTTACTTCCGGGCTTCATCCAGACGCACATTCACCTTTGTCAGACGCTGTTCCGCGGCTACGCCGACGATCTCGCGTTGCTGGACTGGTTGAAGACGCGCGTCTGGCCGATGGAAGCGGCGCACACGCCGCAGTCGCTGGCGGCGGCCGCGAAACAAGCGGCCGCGGAGCTCCTCCAGTCGGGGACCACGACCGTGCTGACCATGGAGACGGTGCACGACACCGACGCGGTCTTCGAAGCGCTCGAGCCAATGGGACTCCGCGCCGTCGTCGGCAAATGCATGATGGACGCGGATGCAGCGGTGCCGGCGCGATTGATGGAACAGACCGCGCAGTCCATCGACGAGAGCGTGGCAATCGCCAGGCGCTGGCACGGGCGCGCCAACGGCCGGCTGCGCGCGGCGTTTGCGCCGCGCTTCGCGGTGTCGTGTTCGCGCGAGCTTCTCGAAGCCGTCGCGAAGCTGGCCGTCGAGCACGACCTCGTGATTCACACGCATGCGTCCGAAAACCGCGACGAGATTGCGCTGATCAAGTCGCGCACCGGGCGGAAGAACATCGACTACCTCGCCGACACCGGGCTGACGTCGAAATACCTGTGTCTCGCCCACTGCGTCTGGGTTGATGAGGCCGAACAGGCATTGATGGCCGAACGCGATGTCAAAGTGCTGCATTGCCCCGGATCGAACCTGAAACTCGGCTCGGGTCTCGCGCCGGTGGTGGAGATGCGCGCCAAAGGCATCTCGGTGTCGCTCGGCGCCGATGGCGCCGCCTGCAACAACCACCTCGACATGTTCGAAGAAATGCGCCTGGCTGCCGTGCTTCAAGCGGTTCGCCACAAACCGGGCGCGCTGACCGCGCGCGATGCGGTGTGGATGGCGACGCGCGAAGGCGCGCGCGCGCTGGGTCTCGAACACGAGATCGGCAGCATCGAGGTCGGCAAGCGCGCCGACATGATCCTGGTGGACGCCCATGGCCCCGATCCGTATTCGTCGATTGTTTACGCGAGCCGCGGGACGAACGTCCGGACGACCATTGTCGACGGCGAGATCCTGATCGACAACTTCCGCCCAACCCGCTGGGATTTCAACGAGATCGCGGCATCGGCCCGCTCCGAAGCCAAGGCGCTGGCCTCCCGGGCAAACATTTTCTAGGTCCGGCTAAAGCCGGACCCTCACAGGGCTTCCGGTGGGGGTCCGCCTTCAGGCGGACCAGGGCGAGCAAACTTTTTCACGCGTGTCATCACGGCGACGACGGCCAACCCGGAACGCAATCGGCTCGCCTTCCCGTGGAGTGAGCTGAACTTCCTCGATCATCGCGACCGCAAGGTCGGCCTGTCGTCTCTCGGCGCGTTCATCGACACCAGCGCGACGATCGGCGGCGAGGTGCCGCAGCAGGTGGTTGGCGCATGGGTCTCCGAGGACATGTTCGACGTGCTTGGCGTCTATCCCGCGCGCGGCCGGAAATTCGAAGCGGCCGGCATGCAGCCCGGCGCGGCGCCGACAATCATTCTGAATCACGACTTCGCGGCGATGCGCTTTCCCGGCAGCGACGCCGTGGGGCAATCGCTGATCATCGACGGCCGGCCGACCACGGTGATCGGCGTGCTGCCGCAGCGATTCGAGTTTCCCGCCGGCGACGGTCAATTCCGGCAGCCGCTGATCGTCGATCGCGCCACATCCAATCGCGCGCAGACCTATTTACGCGTCATGGGCCGGCTCGCCGACGGCGCCACGATCGCCGATGTGAGCCGGGTGCTGGGCTTTGCCGCGATCGCGATTCTCCTGCTGGCGTGCACCAACGTCGCGGGCCTGCTGGTGGTTCGAACCGCGGGGCGCGCGACGAACTGGCGGTGCGGACCGCGCTGGGCGCCAGCGCGTCGAGATTGTCACGCCAGCTGCTCATCGAACATCTGTTGCTGGCGCTGGCCGCGGCGCTGGTCGCCGTATTCATCGCCACCGGGCTGCTGCGATGCCTCGGCCTGTCCGTAGTGGCGCCAGTTGAGGCAAGCCCTCGACCAGCAGACTGCTCGACGTCAGCAATCTCGTCGCGGGTCCGCAGATCGCGCGAGCCACGATGACCGGCGCGACGTCGTTCTTTCTGCTGGGGCTCACGATCGTTATTGCCGTGGCGTCGGGGTGGATGGTGTCGCGGCGGGCGACCAGATCGGCGGCCGCCACCACGAGCCAGCGGTCGCACTCGGCATCGCGCGCGCTGGTTCGGCTCCGGCAGGCGCTGGTCAGCATTGAAGTCGGCGCCGCCGTGGTGCTGTTGCTCGCCGCCGGCCTCTTGCTGCAGAGCGCGGCACGTCTGCTCGCGCTCGACCCAGGGTTTCGCGCCGACAACGTGATCACATTTCAGATCACCTTGCCGATGAGCCGCTACATGGAGCCGGTGCCGCGCGTGCGCTTCTCGGAAGCCCTGGCTGCTGAGCTCAAGCGATTGCCAGGTGTGGAGGTCGCGGCGTCGGCAGCCTACCAGCCGATGGGCACCACGCGCGACCCGCGTGATACACTTGTTAGCAGTCGTCTTCACCGACTGCTAACACATCATGTCTGCTGCGCCGGCTTTATCGGATCGCACTCGCCGCATTCTCGCGACGCTCGTCCGCTCGTACATCGAAACCGGCGAACCGATCGCGTCGGCGACGCTCGCGCACAAAGCTGGACTGAACCTGTCCTCCGCCACCGTCAGAAACGTTCTCGCGCAGCTCGAAGAGATGGGCTACGTGTGGCAGCCGCACACCTCGGCCGGCCGCGTGCCGACCGACGCGGGTTATCGCTGCTACGTGGACATGCTGCTCGACTCGCGCCGCTCGGCGAAGGACGTGTCCGCGGTTGAAGCGCGCCTGCGCCAGGAAGCCGGCGACGCGCCGCTGATGGACGATCTGCTCTCGTCGACGTCGCACGTGTTGTCCGAGGCCGGCAAGGGTGTGGGCTTCGCCATTGCGCCGCCGAACGCGGAGGCGCTCTTTCAGCGCATCGAGTTCGTGCCGCTCAGCGGCACCCGCATCCTCGTTGTCGTCGTCGCCAGCGGCAACCAGGTCTCGCAGAAGACGGTGGACATCGGCGAATCGGTGAACACGACCGAGCTCGTCCAGGCCGCCAACTACCTCAACTCTGAATTCTCGGGCCGCACATTGGATGAGGTGCGTGCCGGCGTCATCGATCGCCTGAAAGAGGAGCGCTCGTTGTACGATCAGCTGTTGGGACTGGCGCTGCGCCTGGCCAGCAGCTCCTTCGAGAACCTCGATCAGCCGACGTCGGTCTACGTCGACGGCGCGACGACGCTCCTCGAAGAGGTGGTGCAGGCGAGCGGCATCTCGACCGCCACGTTGAAGGCGTTGTGGCGGATGGTGGAAGAAAAGCAGCGGCTGGTGCGCATGCTGACGGA
The DNA here is from genome assembly GCA_019752015.1 of Cyanobacteriota bacterium. Classification (GTDB taxonomy): domain Bacteria; phylum Acidobacteriota; class Vicinamibacteria; order Vicinamibacterales; family UBA2999; genus 12-FULL-67-14b. The sequence continues at coordinate 37,897 of JAIEMQ010000015.1, forward strand.
ATACATGGACGGTCCGGGCCTGACGGTCGTGATCGGCACCGAGCACAGCGATCCCGAGCTGCGGCCGTTCAGCCTGATCGCCGCGACGTATTTCGACGGCCGCAGCACCGGCACCGTCGGCATCATCGGGCCGACGCGCATGCGCTACTCGAAGGCGATTAGCGCGGTGGATATCGCCGCCATCGCCGTCGCCCGCGTGCTGCGCGACGTCAACTAATTCGTAGAGGCGGGACTTTAGTCCCGCCTATGCAATATTCGTAGAGGCGGGACTTTAGTCCCGCCTGTGCAATCCAAACATGAGCGAACAACCGATCGATCCCCAGGACGCCGCTGAAGAAGCGCCCCAAGAAGGCGGCGTGACCACGGCAGATACCCTCCAGAAAGAACGCGACGATCTGTACGATCGCCTGCTCCGCAAGACCGCCGAGTTCGACAACTTCCGCAAGCGCGTCGATCGCGATCGCAAGGACATGATCGAGTTCGCGGCGGCCGACGTGCTGAGCGACCTGATCGCGATCGTGGACGATTTCGATCGCGCGCTCGCCGCCGACGCGCCACCCGAGGCGCAGCAGTTCCGGACCGGCGTCGAATTGATCCAGCGTCAGCTCGCGGAACTTCTCAAGAAGCGCGGCGTCTCTACCGTAGAGGCGCTCGGCGCCGACTTCGATCCCCACGTGCACCAGGCCGTCGCGTATGAAGAAGTGCCGGGCGCGCGGGAAGGCGAAGTCGTCGGAGTGATGGCCAAGGGCTACAAGCTTGGCGATCGGCTGTTGCGGCCGGCCCTCGTGAAGGTGGCTAAGGCATCGTGAGCAAACGGGATTACTACGAGATCCTCGAGGTCGCCAGGACCGCGACCGATCAGGAGATCAAGAGCTCGTATCGCAAGCTGGCGCTGAAGTTCCATCCCGATCGCAACCAGGGCGACAAGACCGCCGAAGAGAAATTCAAGGAGGCGGCCGAGGCGTACGCCATTCTCAGCGACGCCGACAAGCGCGCCCGCTACGATCGTTTCGGCCACGCCGGCGTCGGCGGCGGCGCCCAGGGCTTCGATCCCTCGCAGTTCACCGGCTTCGAAGACATCTTCGGCGGCCTCGGCGACATCTTCGGCTTCGGCTCGTCGCGGCGCGCCGGGCCGCAGCGCGGCGCCGATCTTCGCTACGACCTCGAGATCAAATTCGCCGACGCCGCCAAGGGCGTCGAGACGCACATCCAGATTCCGCGTCACGAGACCTGCGAAACGTGCAAAGGCAACGGCGCCGCGCCGGGCACCACGCCGACGCAGTGCCCGCAGTGCCGCGGCACCGGTCAGCTTCGCTATCAGCAAGGCTTCTTCACCGTCGCGCGCACGTGCGGACAATGCCGCGGCGCCGGCAAGGTGATCAGCAAGCCCTGTCCCGATTGCCGCGGCCAGGGCACGATCGAACAGCAACGCAAGCTCACCGTGAAGATTCCCGCCGGCATCGCGACGGGTCAGCGGCTGCGTCTGTCGGGCGAGGGCCAAGCCGGGACCCAGGGCGGGCCTCCGGGCGATCTCTACGTCGTGATTTACGTGCGCGAGCACGAGTTCTTCCAGCGTGACGGCAACAACCTGCATTGCACCGTGCCGCTGCCCTTTACGACGCTCGCACTCGGATCCGAGATCAAAGTGCCGGGCATCGATGGCGACGAGACGGTCAAGGTCCCGGAGAGCACGCAGACCGGCACGACCTTCCGCCTGCGCGGCAAGGGCATGCCTGATGTGTCGGGCCGCGGCCGCGGCGATCTGCTGGTGACCGTGCAGGCGATCACGCCGAAGCGGCTGACGAAGGAGCAGAAGAAACTGCTCGAGCAGCTCGCCGCCACGCTGCCGGAGCAGAAAGTGAAGCCGAAAGAGCGCGACGACGAAGACGACCGCGGCATCTTCGGCAAGGTCAAAGACATCTTTGGCTAGGTCATGGCCTGCGCTCGTGCTGCGCGCCACCGTCGTTGATGATTCAGAAGACCTCGTCTCAGCAGTCCTGGCCGATTTCTCTCCCGTCGCCATTCACGATCTCGCCGAGCGTCCACTTCCACCCGGCGGCCTGTGGGACCCGACGTATCCGCCGATTCCAGATCCACCGCCGGCTCCTCTCCACTGGAACGTCTGCTTCAACGAGGCCGGCGAACGCGATCGCGCCGCTGATGCGATTCACGACGCATTGCCGTTGTTGACGATCGAGCGCGTCGACCTTCCCGACGAAGACTGGGCCGCGCGCTCACAACAGTCGTTGACCGCCGTCCGCGCCGGCTCGTTCATCATTGCGCCGCCGTGGGACTTGCCGCCCGAGGATGTTGACGCGACGGTGATCGTGATCGAGCCGTCGATGGGATTCGGCACCGGCCATCACGCGACGACGAGGATGTGCCTGCGGCTGCTGTCCGATCTCGATGTCGTGGATATGACGGTGCTCGATCTCGGCACCGGCTCCGGCGTCCTGTCCATGGCAGCCGCGCTGATGGGCGCGCGCAGCGTGGTCGGCATCGATGTCGATCAGGATGCGATCGATTCCGCCGAGGCCAGCGCGAACCTGAACACGCTGCCCGACTCGATCACCTTCCAGGTGTCGGACTTCCGGCATCAGCCGCCGCCGCCCGCCGATATCGTGCTGGCGAACCTGACCGGCGGCATGCTGACGTCGAGCGCGGCCTCGATCGCCGCGCTCGTCCGTCCGCACGGTCAGATGATCCTCAGCGGATTCGATCACACCCAGGCTGACCGTGTCCTCGCCGCGTTCGCGCCATTCACCGAACGACAACGATTGAGCGAGGACAACTGGGTGGCGTTACTCCTTCATCAGTAACTCCAGCCGTTCCGTCATCAACGCCGCTTCGTTCAAGAAGACGGCGTGCGATTCGATCGGCGCACCGGTGGCATCGTCGAATTCCGCGGAGGCGCGCACGCCCGCTTCGGCGACGCTGCGCGCGTCGGCCCCCGTGTTGTACATCGCGTGCATCGCTCCCAAGGCGTAATCGCTGGCCGAGCCCGAGGCCCAGAAGTGCTGGTACTCCATGACATCGCGCATCGAGTAGACGCCGAACGCGCCGTGCTCGTTGGCGATCATCGCCTGCACGTGCGTCGGCTCGTAGATGTCGTGCTCCGTCGAGCGGGGCGTCATGAAGTAGGCGGCCTTCAAGTGTTCGTGCAAGCGCAAGAACGTCTCGAAGATCTCAGCCCGGCTGGACAATCCCGGCGGGGTGCTACCCGGCCGGAATACGTGCTCCAACACCTGCTGGTGGATCGACCAGCCGGTCAAGCCCACATACGAGCTGCCTACCTTGATGATCTTGCCGGCCCTGCGGTTATAGGCCGCCGACATCTTCCGCGGACCGAACGTGGTCAACGTGTCCGCGGCAATGGCGACACAGCCATCCTTCTTGACGATCGTGACCGTCGACATGACTTCCCCTCCTTTCCGGGCGCAATCGCCCGAACGGTATCCACACGCGCAGCTCGCGCCGCGCCGAAACGATCAAACTGTTGAGAGAGCCTGGCCCGCCGGGCCAGCGAGGAAAAGCTAGTGGCCGAAGGTGGCGAGGCTCGATGGATTCATTCGGGTATCAATTCCGAACATCGGTCCGCCTTTGCAATGCACTACGACGCGACATGCGCCGCAGAGAGTTTGTGATTAGACCACCTGCACGAGATGAATGTGATGGAAGAGATACTTCAGCCGCTCGTCGGTCAGCGACGCCGGAATGGCGCGGGCCGCGCGCCAGCTTTGCGCGTCGGCCCATTCCATGTGGGTCAGCAGCTCGCGAAATTCCTGCGCGTGCATTACTTGGCGACCCTCGCGCGCGCCAGAAACTCGAGCGCTTTGCCGACATCCTCGTAGACGAGGATCGGAACGATCGCCGCGGCCGGCGCCGATCGATTCGGAATCACTGCTGCCCTGTCGGCTTCACCGGATTGCGGCCGCGCGACTTGTTCCAGTTTTCGACGACGCGGCGGAGTTCCTTGTATGGGTTCTCCTGATCATCGACCTGGAACCGCAGCACCGTGTCGTTGTTCAGCCAGTTACCCGCGCCCTTCTTGACGATCACCATCGACGCGGCCTGCATGCCGCGCTTGTCGCCGCCGGCAGCCTGCCCGGCTTCGAGCGCCGCCATGAATCGCATCGACAGATGGCCTTTCGTTTCCTCGAACGCCTTGATCATGTTGTCGACGACCGCGGGACCGGCGAGGATGTTGCCCTGTGCGGCGCAGTACTTGCCGACTTTGCCGCCCGCCCATTCGGTCGCCTTCGGTCCTGTGAACGTCGCGACCTCGCCCTTCAGATTCATCACCGCGAACTGACGTCCTTGTTTCGTCCAGCGATCCGGAACCGGATCCGGATCGTCGGCCCAGATCTTCTTGATGATCGCGTCGGGCGTCATGCCCTGCTTCAACAACGCGATGCCCTTCGGACCATAGCTCACGTCGACGATCGCTTGCGTCGCCACGACGCCGGCGTCCGCATCGGCGGTGAGCACACCTGTGAGCGTGAACACGCGTGATTGCACCGCGCCGCCGACTTCACCGGTCTCCGGGTCGTAGCCGAGAATGGAGAACGTCGCGACCGGCGGTGGATCATCGGCAGCCGAATGCGAATCCTTGATCTGCTGTTGGGCGAGCCCTGGCCCTGTAAACAAGGCGAGAACGATCCCAAGCCCCAAAGCCTGCCACGCCGTAGCGCGTAAGCGCGTAGGCGGGCCCCAAGCCCCAAGTCCCTTTGTCATTTCAAATCACCCCAGATGGTCAAGAGCGCGGTCAACGCGATAATCGGCACCGCGTCCGCGCGCAGCGTGCGGTTGCCGAGGGACATCAGGATAGCGCCAGAATCGTGGGCCGCAGCAACTTCAGACACCGCCCACCCGCCTTCGGGCCCAACAATCACGTCAACCGACTCGGCTCGCGGAACCGATTGCACGCCCAGCACATCGCCGAGCGCGGCCGACGGTTCCACGCACACCACCCTGAGCGAACGGGACGCGCCCTGGCGAGTCTCGTGAGTCGAAGGGCCGGACCAGTACCAATCAAGCGGCGCCGCATCGTGAACCGGCGGGACGACCGCCCGGCCGCATTGTTTCGCTGACGACACGGCAATGCGCTGCCACCGCGCGATCCGGGAGCTCTTCGCCATCGACTGCAGGCTGATCTCGGATCGCTCGCTGATCACCGGACGGATGCTCGACACGCCGAGCATCACCGCGTCGCGCACGACCTCATCCATTTTGTCGCCCTTGAGCACGCTGACCACGAGCGAGAGCCGCACATCGAGCTCGCGCGCCGGAATCTCCGGCGCGATCGGCCGCACCGACGCGGATTTTTTTCCGGTCTGCACGATTTCCGCGCGCCATATGTTTCCTCGGCCATCAAATATGTCCACCTCGTCACCGACGCCGAGCCGCAGGACGCGCACGAGATGTTCGGCTTCGTCCTCGGGCAACTCGACGCTCTGTTTTTCGTGAACCGCGCTCGAATTGATGCCGGGCACATGGAAGCGCGGACGCACGCGGAGAGTATACTCATGCGCACCAATGTTCTTTCGAGGGCAAACGGTCGGGAAATATCGCATCCTCTCTCCCCTCGGCAGCGGCGGATTCGGCAGCGTTTACCTCGCGGAAGACACGTGGATCGACAAGAAGGTCGCGATCAAGGTTCCACACCGGCAGAATCTCGATTTCGGTGAGCTGGTCCGCGAGCCGCGGCTGCTCGCCTCGCTGAGCCATCCCAACATCGTCACCGTCCTCACCGCGGAGCGACAAGACGATGTGTTTTTCATCGTGATGGAGTACGTGGCGGGCGACACGCTTGAAGCGGTGATCGAGCGCGACGGCACGCTCGATCTCAATCGCGCGCTCGATTTCACCTGCCAGATCTGCAACGCGATGGACCACGCGCACAAGCAGGGGATCATCCACCGCGATCTGCGGCCGGGCAACGTGCTGGTCACCGAGCAGGGCATGGTCAAGGTCGCCGACTTCGGCACGTCGCGCTTCCTCGAGATCGCGGCGCACGGCACGACGGTGATCGGCAGTCCGCCGTACATGGCGCCGGAACAGTTCCAGGGCAAGGCGGTCTTTGCGTCCGACATCTATTCGCTCGGCGTGACGATGTATCAGATGTTCACCGGCGTGCTGCCCTACGAAACGCCGATGCCGGGCGACATCGAGAAGTTGATGAAGGGCGAGCTCGCGACGCCGCCGAAACTGAAGAATCCGAAGCTGCCGAAAGCGATCAGCGACATCGTGATGAAAGCGATCGCCGCCGACATCCCGTCGCGCTATCAGCGCGCGTCGGACCTGCTCGATGCGGTGCTGGCCGCGCGCACGCCGGCGCCCTCGACGATCAAGCGGCCGTGGCGTCCCGCGCCCGTCGCCGCAACCGGGCCCTCGGAAGAAGTGCAGGAGATCCAGGCGCGGCTCAAGGCGCGCGAAACCGAGCGGCCGAAATTCTGCTGGAAGTGCGGCAAGGCCTTACCGGCCCGCGCGGACGTGTGTCCTTTCTGCTCAGAGCGCCAGTGATGAGATAATCCTGCATGGCATTTGCAGGAACCGGCAAAATCTGGATGAACGGATCGATGGTGGACTGGAAAGACGCCACCATCCACGTCGCCTCCCACGTCATTCATTACGGCACCGGCGCATTCGAAGGCCTGCGCGCCTACGACTCGAAGAACGGCACCAACGTGTTCCGCCTCGAGCCGCACATGCGCCGCATGATCGACTCGTGCAAGGTCTATCGCATGGAGCCGAGGTGGTCGCAGGCCGAGCTCGAAAAAGCCGTCCTCGACACCGTGCGCGTCAACGGCTTCAAGAGCTGCTACATCCGCCCGGTCGTGTACCGCGGCTACGATTCGCTGACGCTCGATCCGCGGCCGTGCCCGGTCGACGCGGCGGTGATCGTCTGGGAATGGAACCAGATGATGGGCTCCGATGCGCTCGAAAAAGGCATCGACGTCGGCGTCAGCTCGTGGACGCGCCTGGCGCCCAACACGCTGCCGGCGCTCGCGAAAGGATCCGCGAACTACGCGAACTCCGCGCTGATCAAGATGCAGGCCATGCTCGACGGCTACGCTGATGCGGTCGCGCTCGATGAGAGCGGCCTGCTCAGTGAAGGCAGCGGCCAGAACCTGTTCCTGGTCCGCGACAACGTCATCTACACCCCCGGCATCGGCTCCTCGGTCCTGCAGGGGATCACGCGCGACACGGTGCTGACGCTCGCCAAAGACCTCGGCTTCGAGGTCACGGAAGGTTCGATTCCGCGCGAGTTCCTCTATCTCGCGGACGAGGCGTTCTTCTGTGGCACCGCCGTCGAGATCACGCCGGTCCGGACGTTCGACAAGATCACGGTCGGCAGCGGCAAGCGCGGGCCGATCACCGAGGCGCTCCAGCAGCGGTTTTTCGCGATTTTGCGCGGGGATCATCCCGATTCGCACGGCTGGCTGACGCCTGTTGGACAGGCGGTCGGAAGCCGATAATCAGGGCGATACATCCGCTTCCCCAAAGAGGAACTGCATGCACGTCAATGACCTGCTGAAGGCCGCCGTTGAAAAGGGCGCATCCGACTTGCACCTCAAGGTCGGCAGCTACCCGATGGCCCGCATCCACGGCCATCTTGCGGCTGTGAGCGACGAGAAGGTGCTCGACCACGAGGACCTCGTCGAGATGGCCGCGTCGATCATGTCGACCGCGCAGCGGCAGAAGTTCAAGGACGCGCAGGAAGTCGACCTCGCCTACAGCGTCGCCGGCCTCGGCCGTTTCCGCTGCAACGTGTTCCAGCAGCGCGGCACCATCGGCATCGTCCTCCGCGTCATTCCCGTCAAGGTGATGAACCTCGACGAGCTCGGCCTGCCGCCGGTGCTCAAGAAGATCGCCGCCGAAGAGCGCGGCCTGGTGCTCGTCACCGGCACGACCGGTAGCGGCAAGTCGACGTCGCTCGCCGCGATGATCGACTACATCAACATGAACCGCACCGCGCACGTGATCACGATCGAGGACCCGATCGAATATCTGCACAGGGATCAGCAGTGCATCATCAACCAGCGCGAGATTGGCGTCGACACGCGGTCGTTCGCCTACGCGCTGCGCAGCGCGCTCCGTCAGGACCCTGACGTCATCCTCGTCGGCGAAATGCGCGACATGGAAACGATCGAGACGGCGATGCACGCCGCCGAGACGGGCCACCTGGTGTTCTCGACGCTGCACACCCTCGACGCCACGGAAACGATCAACCGCATCATCTCGGTCTTCCCGCCGCACCAGCAGAAGCAGATCCGTCTGCAGCTCGCGTCGGTGCTGAAGGCCGCGATCGCGCAGCGCCTGATCCCGCGCAAGGACGGCCTGGGCCGCTGCCCCGGCGTTGAAGTGCTGATCGCCACGCCCTTCGTCAAGGACTGCGTCGTCGACAAAGACAAGACGCACCTGATCGCCGGCGCGATTGCGCAGGGCACGTCGCAGTACGGCATGCAGACGTTCGACCAGTCGATCTTCAGCCTGTTCCAGCAGGAGCTGATCAGCTACGAAGAAGCGCTGCGCTGGGCGACCAACGTCGACGAATTCAAGCTGAAGGTGCAGGGCATCTCGACGACGGCGGACACCGCGCGCGATCAGATGGCCAACACGATTTTCAGCAACAAGCCCGCTGCCAAGCCCGGCACACCCGGCGCCCCGGCCGCGAAGCCCGCGGCCAAGCAGCCGGCCGCTCCGCCGAAGCCGCCTGAAATCACCCGCTTCGGCTCGTGATTTCCGTTCCATAGGTTCCAGAGGTTCCAGCAGTTCCAAGGCGATGGCCGACGCGTATACCGTCGCCTTGACTCTGCTCTCCGCTCGCGAGTGGTCTGAAGCGCAACTCCGCACCCGTCTCAAACGGCGGCAACTCGATGCCGACGACATCGATGCCGCCGTCGAAAAACTCAAAGCCGACGGGACGCTCAACGATCGCCGCGTCGCCATGGCGGTCGGGCGCATGGAGAGCGCGATCAAGGGCCGCGGCCGCGCGCGAGCGATTCAGAAAATCAGGCAGGCCGGCATCGACAGCGACACCGCCGACGACGCCGTTCGCGAAGTGTTTCAGGACATCGACGAAGAGGCGTTGCTGGATCAGGCGATCGAGCGCAAGCTGCGCGGCAAGACGTCGAAAGAGCTCGACGACAAAGGCAAGGCGCGGATCGTGCGCGCCCTGGCCGGCCAGGGATTCCGCGTCGACGCGATCCTGCGCAGGCTCAAGCTTCCGCCTTCGCGCTAACGCGCTTCGGCGAGACCCGCTCAGCGGACTGAGCCGGACTGGTACAATAGGCGGATGCACCCTCGGGAAATACGGACGTCTTTCCTCAAATACTTCGAGACACACGGCCACCGCGTGGTTGCGAGCAGTCCCCTGCTGCCCGGCGACGATCCGACGCTGCTCTTCACCAACGCCGGGATGAACCAGTTCAAGGACGTGTTCCTCGGCCGCGAGAAACGCGACTATACGCGCGCGGCAACGTCGCAGAAGTGCATGCGCGTCAGCGGCAAGCACAACGATCTCGACAACGTCGGACCGTCCTTGCGGCATCACACCTTCTTCGAGATGCTCGGCAACTTCTCGTTCGGCGATTACTTCAAGCACGACGCGATCGCGCTGGCGTGGAACCTGTTGACGAAGGAGTGGGGTCTCGATCCGTCGAGGCTGTACGTGACGGTGTTCAAGGGCGAGAAGGGCATCCCCCGAGACGACGAAGGCTACCAGCGCTGGCTGGATTTCGTCCCTGCCGATCACATCGGCGAGCTCGGGATGGCCGACAACTTCTGGGCCATGGGCGACACGGGGCCGTGCGGACGCTGCTCCGAGATCTACGTCGATCGCGGCGCAGGTATTCCGGGCTCTGGCAATTTCATCACGGACGTGGAATCCGGCAGCGAACGTTTCGTCGAGATCTGGAACAACGTGTTCATGGAATTCGAGCGCGACGACAAGGGCACGCTGAAGAATCTGCCCGCGCGATCGATCGACACCGGCATGGGCCTCGAGCGCATCAGTGCCGTGATGCAGGGGACGACGTCGAATTACGACACGCCGCTGTTCATGCCGATCCTCGAAGCCATCGCCAAGCTGTCGGGGCACGCCTACAACAAGTCGATGTCCCCGGCCGACATCTCGATGCGCGTCGTCGCCGATCACGCGCGCGCGAGTACTTTTCTGATCGCCGACGGAGTGGTGCCGTCCAACGAGTGGCGCGGATACGTGCTCCGAAAGATCATGCGGCGCGCGATGCGCCACGGCCGCAAACTCGGCATGCACGAGCCCTTCCTCCACTCGCTGGTCGCCGTCGTCGTCCGCGAGATGGGCGACGCCTATCCGGAGCTCAAGGCCGGCCGCGACACCGTCGCACAAGTCATCAAGGCGGAGGAAGAACGATTCGATGCCGTGCTGACCGGTGGCTTGCCGCGGCTCGAAGAAGTGCTCGAGCGCGCCGCAAAAGGCAACAAGGTCGTATCGGGCGATGATGCCTTCAAGCTTTACGACAGCTACGGGCTGCCTGAAGACTTCATCTCGGATCTGACGAGCAACCAGGGACTGAAGTTTGACAAGGAAGGCTTCGACGCCGCGATGAAAGGCCAGAAAGAAAAAGCGCGCGCCGGAAGCTCGTTCGAAGGCAAGAAGGAAGAGTTCTCGTTCGCGTCCGACCAGGCGCGCGAATCGCTGCAGCAGTCCGGCGATCAGTTCGAGGGCTACACCGACACGATCGTCAAAGGTGTGCCGGTGCTCGCGCTCTTCGACGACAAGAAAACACCGGTCGACGCGTTGAAGGACGGCGCATCGGGCTACGCCGTCCTCGCGAAGACGCCGTTCTATGTCGAATCCGGCGGACAGATTTCCGATCAGGGCTGGATCGAAACGGCCGGCGGCCGCGCGAGGATCAGCGGCGTCGTCCGGCTTGGCGCCGGATTGCCGCGCGCGCATCGTCTCGAGGCCATCGAGAAGACGATCAGCGTGCGCGATCTCGTCACCGCCGAAGTCGACTGCGAGCGCCGCGATGCGACGCGCCGCAATCACACCGCCACGCATCTGTTGCACGCGGCGCTGCGGAAAGTGCTCGGCGGCCACGTCAAGCAGGCGGGCTCGCTCGTCGCGCCCGATCGCCTGCGGTTCGACTTCGTGCACTTCTCCGCCATCACGCCGGAGCAGCGCGGGCAGATCGAGCGCATCGTCAACGAGGCGGTGCTGAAGAACGAGCCCGTCACTACGTCGGTCAAGAACACGCAGGAAGCGATCGCGGCCGGCGCGATGGCGCTCTTCGGCGAGAAGTACGGCGACAAGGTCCGCGTCGTTTCGATCGGCGACGGCGCCTTCAGCACCGAGCTGTGCGGCGGCACGCACGTCCGCGCGACCGGCGACATCGGCGCGTTCTTGATCACCGAGGAATCCGGTGTCGCGGCCGGCGTACGCCGAATTGAAGCGGTCACCGGCATGGGCGCGTATCAGCTCGCGCGCACGTCGATCGACGAAGTCGAAGGCGCGCGCCAGTTCGCAGGACCGGGACCGCTGCCCGCGTGGATCGATCAGCAGAGCAAGTCGCTGAGCAAGCTGCAGAAGGAAATCCAGCAGCTCAAGACGAAGCTCGCGCTCGGCGGCGGTGGTGGCGGGACGCCAGACGACGACAAGGTTGAGATCGCGGGCTCAACGCTGATCGCGCGCAAGGTCGAAGACGTCGATTCCGAATCGCTGCGCACGCTCGCCGACACGTTGAAGTCGCGCCTCGAGAGCGGCGTGGTCGTGCTCGCGGCGCCGATGCCTGAAGGCAAGGTGTCCTTGATCGTGACGGTAACCCCCGATCTCGCGAAGAAGGCGCCGGCTGGACAGCTCGTCAAGATGCTCGCGCCAATCGTGGGCGGGGGCGGAGGCGGGCGGCCTGACTTCGCGCAGGCCGGCGGCAAAGACGCCAGCAAAATTACAGAATTGCTGGCGGCTGCCCAAAAGGAAGTCACACGATTGCTCAGCTAGGCGCGAATTCAGGCCTGAAATTACAGTCTACGACCCGGATCGGAAGTTGCCGATAAGGTAGACTGAATGTCCGTGTCTCGCAACCTTCTGATCCTCACGGTCGTGCTTTGTACGGCCGCCCCTGCCGCTGCGCAAATTTATTCATGGCGTGACGCCGACGGGAAACTGGTCGTGTCGGACAAGCCCCGCGCCGACAAGGGCGCGCAGACAACGTATGCCGTACACGGCTCGAGCGCGGTGAAGGCCACGATTCCCCTCGCGATCAGCCACAAGAGCGCGCGCTACGACACGGCCATCAACGAGCATGCGCGGCGCCAGGGCGTCGCGGAAGATCTGGTTCGCGCGGTGATCCAGGTCGAATCGGCGTTCAACCCAAATGCGGTCTCGAACAAGGGCGCGATGGGCCTGATGCAGCTGATGCCGCAGACGGCGACCGAGCTGGGCGTCAAGGACCCCTTCGATCCCGAGCAGAACATCCGCGGCGGCGTGAAGTATTTGAAACAGCTGCTCGAGCGCTACGACAACAAGGTCGAGCTCGCGCTCGCCGCGTACAACGCGGGGATTGGCAACGTCGAAAAATACGGCGCGGTGCCGCCGTTCAAAGAGACCCGCAATTACGTCAACAAGATCACCAATGCCGCCCCGCCGGCGCCCAAGAACGTGATCTATAAGTGGATCGAATTCGTGGACGGCAAGGCCGTCACGAAGCTCTCGAACAAGCCGCCAGCCTCCGGCTCTTACCAAATCGTCCGCTAAACCTCGTTCCGGCTCCCGGCTCCCGGCTCCCGGCTCCCGGCTCCCGGTTCCCGGGTGAGCTATAATTACGTGTTTGTCTTTCTTCCGAGAACAGAGGCTATAGACAGTGGCAAAGCGTAACAAGTCGGCCCTCAAGGCCAACCGGCAGAACATCAAGCGGCGCCAGCACAACCGGGCGCTGCGGGCCAGGCTCCGCACCGGCCTGAAGAGCATCCGCAAGAACCTTGACGCCAAGGACGTCGCCGGCGCCAGGAAGTCGCTCCAGTCGCTCCAGTCGCTGGTCGACAAGATGGCCACCAAGGGCATCATTCACAAGAACACCGCGTCGCGCTACAAGTCGCGCCTCGCCGCCAAGATTTCCAAGTAGTCGAGAACAGCCGGGACCAACCTCCCGGCGTTTTTCTACGTCGAAGTCTACATAGGTGGTAAACTACGCCTATGCGACTGACCTACCCCACCGCCCTCGTCCTGCAGGCCCTGCTCGACGGCCATCACCATGGCTTCGACATCATGGAGGCCACCGGCCTGCCCAGCGGCACCGTCTACCCCATCCTGCGCCGGCTCGATTCGGAAGGCTGCGTGCGCGCGCGGTGGGAGAAGGAGGGCGTCGCCCGCAAGGAGCAGCGCCCGCCGCGCCGCTACTACGAACTGACCGCCGGGGGACGGCACCTCGCCGGCGAGGCAAAAGCCAGGGCACTCGCAATGGCGCACGCCGGCAAGCGTTTGCTGGTCGAGAGCGAGGGATAAATGGCTCACACGCAATCGCTCGATCGCGCGCGCCGCATCGTCGCGCTCGCCTGTGGGAGCGCCTGCCGGCCACGGCGGCGATCGGCGCGAGTGCTGAAGGCGATCGGCGATCGCATTTCGGCGGCCGGCCTCTACGGCGTGCTGACGACCATCGCGTCGCAATACCGCCGCGAGATCGGCGTGCGCATGGCGCTCGGTGCCGCGTGGCTCGATATCCTGCGGCTCGTCGTCCGCGGGCTGATCGTGTCCGCGGTCGGCGTCGCCGCCGGCCTCGTCGGCGTGATTGGCGGCGCGAGATTGCTGCGTGGATTCCTGTTCAGCGTGACGCCCACCGATCCGGTCGCGATCGGCGGCGCGGCCGTGCTGATGCTGTCGATTGCCGCGGTGGCGTGCTACATCCCCGCGCGGAGAGCGGCGGGAGGATCCGGTGCAGGCACTACGAGTGGATTGACGGATTAGTCCGTCACCGCCGCCAGTCCCTACGGGTTGCGACCGTTCGCTCGATGCGAGCGGCGGTATCGCTGTCGACGTCGAGAAAGCGCACGGCAAAGCCGTGTTGAAGGCTATACAACGCTTCGGCATTGACCGTTATCCAGCCTTCATCGAGAAGGTTGATTCGCAGAATCGAGACCGTGCCGCCGGGCGACTGGTGCGGGGAATTGATGAAGCAGCCGCCGAGATTCAGGTCGTAGACGAGCACCCGGTCTTCGAGGAGACCGTCGAACGGACCGGTCACGCGTTCGTAGCGCCGTCGTGACCGCCCACCCTCGAATTCGCTCGCCACTGGCGGTTAAGAATACCGCACGGCGATGAGTCACGGTTCGCCTCGCGTAGAATCGCCGCATGGAGCCGGCTGGAGGCACATTCGTCGATCTCGAATTCGACACCGGCACGCGCGGCGGCGCACTGCTCGGCGATATTGCGACCAGCCTGGTCAGCCTCGATGAACTGCTCCGGGATCTCGCCAGCCTTGCCGCCGAACCATCCACCGCCGAATACCGGAACGTGGAGATCGTCGCGATCGAGATGCGCAGCCCTCTCAAGATCAGGCTCTCGCCGTTCGGCATCTCCGCCGACGCGCTGGCCGCGTTTCAGGAGATCTGCCGCGACATCATCCTCGGCCGCGAATTCTCGACGCCCGCAGGCGTGGCCGCTCGCATCACCGAACAGGAAACGCGGCGGCTACGAGGGCACGTCGTCAATCTCCGGAACGCCGTTATTCCGCTGAAGCGCGTGGAGACGAAGACCTGACCTTTCGCGCAACTGCCGCGAGACCGAGACCAAACAACATCATCGTCCCGGGTTCAGGAACCGGCGCGGGCTGTTCGGGGTCACCTCAAATAAGAACCGCCCTTGCAGGTTATAGGCGCCGGCGTAGTCACTCAACTGACGCGTGGAGAATCCTGGCCTGGGTCGGAGAAGTTGGAAAGGCGTCTCGCACCAGGCTACCGCCATCAATCGACAGAGGGTACCTGATCTGTCCCGAGTCTGGTTGTCGTGACAATACGGGTTTAAAGATCTTCGATCGGAAGACTAACTAGCGCGCGCAGAGCTCGACGACAAGACATTCGAGCAGGTGCCGTGGAGTGCCGGACGACGATTTGATCGCCATGTCGGTGCGGAACACGGCTTCGAGACCATTCTTCACGCGCGCATCACCGCGCAGGCGAATCGTCGCCGCGCGTAGTTGTCCGAGGATCACCGGCGGCTGTACTTCCCCGTCGATGAGCGCCGACACTTCCCGCAACGCTCGCGCCGCATTGGCATTCTGCACCGCGTCCATCAACGCGAACGTGCCCTCGGATTCCTCCTGCGGAATCACCACCTCTTTCACGTGCGCCGCGGTGATCGTCGACTCGCCGGCGGCGTAGAGAATCAGCTTTTCGATCTCCGGGCGGATCCGGCCGAGCGTCAATCCGGTCGTCGACAGCAGCAGGCTGATCGCCTTCGGATCGATCGTCAGTTCATCCTTCTCGAGCCGCTTGGTGATCCACATCGCCGCCTCACGCGGATCGTGCAGTGTGCCGCAATCGACGACATCGGCGTGCTTGCGCAGCAGCTTGACGACACGGCGATTGGCGTCGAGCGGACCCGACACGAACACCATTGTCGTCATCGGCTCCGGCTTTTCGATGTACGCCTCGAGCTCCTCGGCCGGCGTCGAGGCGGCGCGCTTGCCCCCCGAAGCCTTGCCGGACGTCGGCTGGGTCACGTCAGCTTCGTCTTCATCTTTCGCGCGCTTCGGGGCCAGCAGCCGGTCCGCCTCGTGCACCACGATCACGCGCCGCGGCGCCATCATCGGCAGCGTGCGCGCGTTCGAGAGTAATGAGCCGATCAGCTGATCGCGGCCGGCGGCATTGGTCGCTTCGTTCGCATAAAAGCTCTGGACATTGAACGCTTGCAGCCCTTCATCGACGATGTTGGCAAATTCGATCGCGAGATCATGGCGTGACTGCAGATCGTCGCCTTCGAGGAGATACAAAGGGCCGGTCTTGCCCGACTTGATCTGTTTGCGGATTTCGAGGACTGAAGACATTCGGCTCCCGGTTCCGGCTCCCGGTTCCCGTCAGAATGCTTCCAAGATAGCAGAGACGACCGACCGCGCGAAGTCGGTCGAGATGCGGTCCATGGCGACGCGATCGTTGTCGACGAAGGCCGCAACGTTGACGGCGGCGCCCGTCCGGCTCGCCAGATCGTACTCGTCGGAGAACGACAGCGACGGATTCTCCCAGAGCGTCTTCTGCGCCTTGACGTCCTCCAGGCTGACCTTCACGATCACGGTAAACCGCACGCGCGAGGCGAGCTGCTGATCGTTGAGCCCGACCGGCGCCAGACTGATGTTCTGGATCGACCCGCGCACGATGCCGTCAACGCCTTCATCGCTCGGCACGACCGTATAGCGGCGGCTGCTCTGAAATTCGAGGCGTACCTTGTTGGTGAACAGTTGCTCGACGGATTGATACGGCGTCGCATTCTGGAACATCGGAATGCCGAGCGTCCGGATGTACGCGGGCAGGAACGATCCCCGGCCGGCCAGCGCGTAACCGCACGACGCCGCGGCCATTCCCGCCGCCGCCACCGGCAACGCACGCAGCAGCTCACGCCTCGTCATACGACAACCGATACCAGTTTACCTTTGACGATGACCACCTTCTTCGGTGTTTTGCCTGCGATATGCGTTTGCACATTCGCATCGGCGAGCGCGATCTGTTGCAGTGCCGCGTCCGAAATCGAGGGCGGCACCCTGACAACGGCCCGCAGCTTGCCGTTGACCTGGACCGGAATCTCCAGCTCCTCCGCCTTCGCCACTTCGGCATCGAAGCCCGGCCATCGGGCGCCATTGATGCCGTCCGCATGGCCGTACCGCTGCCACAGCTCTTCCATCGTGTGCGGCGCAAACGGCGACAGCATCACGATCACCGACTCGATCGCTTCACGCGCGACTCTCGGGGCCTGGGCAGAGCGCTCGCCCTTCTCCGTAAACGCATAGAGCTCGTTGACCAGCTCCATCATCGCCGAGACGGCGGTGTTCATCTGCTGCCGCACGTCGAGGTCCATCGTCACGCGCTTGATGGTGTCGTGGGCCTTGCGGCGCAGGGCTCGCTCAGCCCCGGACAACGCCGCGTGGTCGATCGCGGTCTTGCCGGCGGCCGTCGCGGCGTCGCGCCACTGATCGGCAATGCGCCAGACGCGCGCCAGGAACCGGAAGCTGCCTTCGAGGCCGCTGTCGCTCCACTCGACTTCTTTTTCCGGCGGCGCCACGAACATCACATAGAGCCGCAGCGCGTCCGCCCCGTATTTCTGGAGCATCGAATCCGGATCGACGACGTTGCCCTTCGACTTCGACATCACGGCGCCGTCTTTCAGCACCATGCCCTGCGTCAGCAGATGCGTGAACGGCTCCTTGTGATCGATCATGCCGAGATCGTGGAAGACGCGCGAGAAGAACCGCGAGTAGATCAAGTGCAGGATCGCGTGCTCGATGCCGCCGCTGTAGAAATCGACCGGGGCCCAGTACGCCACCTTCTTCGGATCGAACGGCAGCTGATCGTTGTGCGCGTCGGCGAAGCGATAGAAGTACCACGACGAATCGACGAACGTATCCATGGTGTCCGTCTCGCGGCGCGCGGGCCCGCCGCACTTCGGACACTTCACGTTCACGAACTCGGGAATGCTCGCCAGCGGCGAGTCGCCTCGACCCGTGAACTCCGCGACCTTCGGCAATTCAACCGGCAGCTGATCGTCCGGCACCGGCACAATGCCGTCGACCGGACAATGAATCATCGGGATCGGCGTGCCCCAGTACCGCTGGCGCGAGATGCCCCAGTCCTTCAACCGAAACTGCACGGTACCGTAACCAATGCCGCGCTCTGCTGCTTCTTTGGTTATTGCTCGTTGAGCGTCTTCGCAGCTCAGACCGTCGTATTTTCCTGAGTTGAAGACAACACTGCCCTCCGTCGTAGCGCCGACGGCTTCACCCGAGGTCGATTTGACGACATCCTTAATTGGTAAGTCATACTTCACCGCAAACTCTCGATCGCGGTCGTCATGTGCCGGCACACCCATCACCGCGCCCGTGCCGTATTCACCCAGCACGTAGTTGGCGACCCAGATCGGAATCGGCAGATTTGTAAACGGGTTGATCGCAAAGCGGCCGGTGAAAAAGCCTTCCTTCTGCACCTCGCCGGTCATGCGGCCAGAGCGATCCTGCGCGCGGAAGCGCTGCGCCTTTTCCAGGAACGCCTGCTCGTTTTCCGATTCCTTCGCGAACGTCGTGACCAGGCCATGTTCGGGCGCCAGCATCATGAACGTCGCGCCGAAGATCGTGTCGATGCGCGTCGTGAAGACCTCGATCGAATCGCCGATGCCCTGAATCGGGAAGCGCACGCGCGCGCCTTCGGATCGCCCGATCCAGTTGCGCTGCATGGTCAGGACTTTTTCCGGCCACTTCGACAGGCCTTCGGCCGAGTGCAGCAGATCATCGGCGTAATGCGTGATCTTGAAGAACCACTGCTCCAGATCCTTTTGCACGACCCGCGTGCCACACCGCCAGCACACACCGTCGTCGATCACCTGCTCATTCGCGAGGACGGTGTTATCGACCGGGCACCAGTTCACGGTCGAGCGCCGGCGATACGCCAGGCCCTTCTCGAACATGCGCGTGAACAGCCACTGGTTCCACCGGTAGTAATCCGGCAGGCACGTCGCCAGTTCGCGCTCCCAGGCGTAGCTGATGCCCAGCCGCTGCAGCTGCCCTTTCATGTGGGCAATGTTCCCGAGCGTCGACGTTTCAGGATGGATGCCGAGCTTGATGGCGGCGTTTTCCGCGGGCAGGCCGAATGCGTCCCACCCGAACGGGTGCAGGACGTTGAAGCCCTGCAGCCGCTTCAGCCTCGCGACAATGTCGCCGATGATGTAGTTGCGGACGTGCCCGACGTGCGCGTGCCCCGACGGATACGCGAACATTTCGAGGCAGTAAAACTTCGGCTTCGACGGATCTTCGGTGACTTCAAAGGCGCGCGTCGCCGCCCAGTGCGCCTGCCATTTCCGGTCCAGTTCTTGAGGGTGATATTCGGCCACGATGATCCTTCAAGGATAACGTACCGGCTCCGGCCGACTAATGACCGGAATCCGAAGGGCCGATAACCCCTATACCGCTCTCCGCTAACAAGGTGCCCGATGTCGACCGACGAGCAACGCCCTCCGACGGGTTTTGATGAATATCTGCCGGCTCAAGCCGCCGAGTTCGTCAAGGCCTGCAAGGATGCAGGCATCAACCTCGATTTCCAGCCGCGCACGCTGCCATTCGTGGACAAGTTCATGGCGGCCAATCGCGCCAGCGCCGGCACGCTCGCCGAGCCGGCCGGCGCCTACGTCGGCGAAGTCATCCGCAAGGAGACCGGCGGCGTGTGGTACGAGCACGAGGGCAAGCCCGCGCTCGACGTCGGCGAGGCGCAGGTCGATCCGATTGCCGCCGTCGCCGAGCTCTTCGAAAAGGGCGGCGCGCAGTTCGGCGAGATGAAGATCAGCGGCTGCAAGCAGTATTGCGAGTGGGTCATCAAGATGCAGCGGCAGTGGATTGAAGGCACGCTGATCGGCACCGCGGACTCGATGGCCACGCTGCGCACCTCGATGACCACGGATGCCAAACTGGCGGGCTCGCTGGTGGCGCAGTGCCAGACCGCGATTCACACCGGCAAACTGACCTGGGCCGAATCGCTCGACTTCACGCCCGACAGCCTCGACGGCGTCGAGCGCATCCTCGGCAAGATGCACAACCATTACAAGTTCGCCGCCGCCGGCGCGGGACCGAGCGACGAGCAGATCGCGTCGACGTCGAAGACGTGGGGGATCTACATCGGCGAGGTGATTCGCCGCTTCTACGGCGGACAATGGTCCGCCGCGCAGGACGGCACGCTCTCGCTGGCCATCGGCGAGGCGGCGATTTCGCCGATCGCCAAGGCCCGTAAGCGCATCATCGACGGACCGACTGAAAACGTCCGCTACTACTTCAGCTCGATTGCCAAGGTGCTGCAGGGTTAACCCTTCGACTCGCTGCGCTCGCTCACGGCAAGCGCGCGACTTCGATCACGGCCCTGAGGCTGTCCGACAACGCCTTCAGGTCGTATCCGCCTTCCGTGACGAGGACGACGCGGCCGTCGCAGACTTCGTTCGCGAGATCGATCAAAGCTTTCGTAAGACGGCCGAATCCTTCCGTCGTCATCCGCAGCTGACCGAGCGGATCCATCTCGTGCGCATCGAAGCCCGCTGAGATCATCAACAGATCCGGCTTGAAGCGTCGTACGGCGGGTATGACCTGCTCCGCATACTTCCGTTCGATCTCATCGTCTTTCGCGCCGGCATCGAGCGGAATGTTCAGGGTGAAGCCGACGCCCGCCCCTCTCCCCTTCTCGGATGCCGCGCCAGTGCCCGGATAGAACGGATACTGATGCGACGACACGAACAGCACCGTTGGATCCTCGTAGAAAATCCATTGCGTGCCGTTGCCGTGATGCACGTCGTAGTCAACGATGGCAACGCGCGCGCAGCCGCGCGATCGCGCGTAAGCCGCGCCGACGGCGATGTTGCTGTAAAGACAAAAGCCCATGGCGCGATCGGCTTCGGCATGATGGCCGGGCGGCCTCACCAGCACCAGCGCGCGCGATCCCTTCGGACCGTCGAGAGCTCGATCGACTCCGGTCAACACCGCGCCGGCCGCCAGCCGGGCGATCTCATCCGAGCCCGGCGACGTAAACGTGTCCTCGTCGATCATCGTCGCCCGGCCGCGGCTCGACACAATCAGATCGACGTGCTCCTGGGTGTGAACGCGCAGCAGATCCTGATCGGTCGCGGATCGCGGCTCGATCACCTCGCCGCCCTGCTCCTTGAACGCGGCGGCGACGGCGCTCAGCGTTTGCGCGCGTTCCGGACGCTCGGGATGACCCACGGGAGTGACGTGATCGACGAATCGCTTCGAGCTGACGAGGACTATCGGCATAGCTGCTCCAGACACCGCTGCTTGCACCAGGCGATCGCCTCCTCGAGGCGTGACCGCCATTCTTCGAGCGCCCTGTCATCGGCGTCACGAGGTACGTAGATCGGTTCGGCGATCGCCGTCGCGACGGTGGTGAACGGCTTCGGGATCTGCGTGCGATCCCAGCTGTTCAACGTCCAGTGCGAACGCGCCTCGGCGTGAAACGGCATCAGCGGGTTGCCGGTGGCCTTGGACAACCACACCGCGCCGAGCTGCGCCACTTCCGCCGGCCCGCGCGGACCGTCGACGGTGAAAGCCACGGAATTCGACTTGACGTCACGGACCAGCTGGAGCAGCGCGCGGGCGCCGCCGCGCGATGTCGAGCCGCGCGCCGTGCCGTAGCCGAACTTGTTGATGATACGGGCGATCCATTCGCCGTCGTAATTCTCGCTGGTGATGACCACCATGCCGCGGCGCTTGAAATACAGGGTGGCGGCCGGAATGCGGCCATGCCAGAACGCGAGGATCGGCTGCTGGCCTTTGGCGACAATGCCGCGATCATGCTCGTCGCCCGACATGCGCCACTTCCACGTCGACCCGAGCGTGCCGAGCAGAGGATAACCAACGGTGGCGATAGCAGCGACTTCGGCGCGCTTCTTCGCCGACTGCCGCCAGTCGGCTCCCGGCTCCCGGCTCCCGGCTCCCGCCCCTCGGCTCCGCTCGGGGCGGTCCTGAGCTTGTCGAAGGACCGGCATCACATGCCGTCGTAGGAAGGACCTTCGCCGCCTTCTGGTGCGACCCAGTTGATCACGCCGTACGGATCCATGATGTCGCAGGTCTTGCAGTGGACGCAGTTCGAGGCATTGATCTGCAGCCGCAATCCGCCCGTGCCGTTGTCGACCATCTCATACACGTTGGCGGGACAGAACCTGACGCACGGGTGGCCGTACTCGCTGCCGCAGATCGAATGACAGACTTCGGTATGCACCTGCAGATGCACAGGCTGATTCTCGTCGTGATGGGTGCCGGAATAGTGCGCGCCGGTGACCTTGTCGAAGGTGATCTTGCGATCGATCGGGGCGGCGTTCGACGGCACCAGGATGTCGCGCTTGGCGAGACCGTAGTAGCTCTCGATCGTGCGCATTTGCTTGTGCCCGGCGTGGCCGTGCAGATCGGGCACGAGCAGCCCCTTCGAGAACATCGCGAGCCCCGCGGCCGCGCTGCCGGCGATCAAGCCGGCGCCGAACGCCTGGTGCACGCTCCGGACCGGATACAGCTCGGTCTTGATCGCGCTCCCGTCGACACGGCTCTTGTATGCCGCCAGCGTGTTCGACGAAGTGTCAGTGGCGCGGATCGCGTCAAACGCCGTCTCCGCGGCCAGCATGCCGCTGCGCATCGCCAGGTGGATGCCCTTCAGCCGCATCGAGTTCACGAAATTCGCGGCGTCGCCGACGATCAGGGCGCCGTCGACAAACAGCTGCGGCTGCGTGTTCCAGCCGCCTTCGGGCAGCGCCTTCGCGCCGTAACGGACGATCGAGCCGCCTTCGAGAATGCTGCTGATGAACGGGTGCCGCTTGAAGTGCTGGAAGGCGGCGTGCGGATCGAACAGCGGGTCGCGATACTCGAGACCGACGACGAAGCCGATCGAGATGCGGCCGTCGCCCATCGCATAGAGCCAGCTGCCGCCGAATTCTTCTTCACGCAGCGGATAACCGAGCGTGTGAATGACCATGCCGGGCTTCAGGCGATCCTTCGGGATGTCCCAGAGCTCCTTGATCCCGATCGCGAACTGCGGCGGCTCGGCGCCGGCGCCGATCTGCAGATAGCGATACAGCTGCTTCGTGAGATGGCCGCGCACGCCATCGGCAAAGATCGTGACCTTGGCCCGGATGTCGGCACCCGGCTCGAACGCGCCTTTCGGCTTCCCTTCCTTGTCGAGGCCGCGATCGCCGCAGCGGACACCGACGACCCGCCCGTTCTCGATCAGCACGTACTGGCCGGGAAACCCCCAGAACAGGTCGATGCCTTCCGCTTCGACTTGCGACGCCAGCCACTTCGTGAAGTTGGCGAGCGAGATGATGTAGTTGCCGTGATTCTGGAACGGCGGCGGCGTGATCGGCAGACGGAACTTGCCGCCCTCGGTCAGGAAATAAATGTTGTCGTTATCGACGGGCGTACCGAGCGGTGCGCCTTTGGACTCGAAATCGGGAATGAGATCTTTGAGTGTCGACGGATCGAGCAGCGCGCCCGACAGCTGATGCTTGCCGGCCTCCGGCGCTTTCTCGATGACGGCGATGGCGAGCGGCTCGCCACCCTTCGCCTTTTGAATTTGCGCAAGACGTAATGCCGCTGACAGTCCCGCGGGCCCGCCCCCGACAATCAGCACGTCAACGTCGAGTGTCTCTCGTTCCATCAAGACCTCAGGACCTCAAGACCTCAAGACCTCAGGACCTATTTCTGCAGTTCCGCGATGATTGCGGGCGCCAATTCAAACAGATCGCCTTGAATCCCGTAATCAGCCACTTCAAAGATTGGCGCGTCCGCGTCCTTGTTGATCGCGACGATGGTGCGCGCGCCCTTCATGCCGACGAGATGCTGGATGGCGCCGGAGATGCCCAGCGCCACATAGAGCTTCGGCGCGACCGTCTGGCCTGAGCTGCCGATCTGGCGCTCCATCGGCAGCCAGCCGTTGTCGCAAATCGGCCGCGAGGCCGCGAGCTCCGCGTTGAACGCCCTGGCCAGCTGCTCCGCCACCGCGATGTTTTCCTGCGACTTGATGCCGCGGCCGACCGAGACAATCCGCTCGGCCTGCGAGAGATCGACCGCCTGCTTCGCTTCCTGGAACGGCGCTTCGGGTTGCTGCCGCAGCTTCGATTCGTCGATCGTCACGCTCGCATTGGTAACCGACGCGGCAGCGGCAGCTTTCTTCGCGGCATCGGCGCGGAAGGCGCCGATCTGAATCGTGACGAAATGCGGCGCCGCCCCTTGCGGCTGCACATCGGCGGTCAGCTTGCCCTGGAACATCGGCCGCGAAAAGGTCGGGCCTTCCTTGACGCCGATCACGTCGGTGACGAGCGCGCGATCGAGCCGCGTCGCAAGCGTCGGCGAGAAGTCACGCGTCTGGTAGGTGTGCGGCAGCATCACGAGGGCAGGTGCCGCCTGGGTGATCACCTGCTGCAGCGCCTGCACGAATGCATCGGGTGTGTAGTGCGCGAGCGCCGCATGATCGACGGCGATCACTTCGCCGTACTGCGCCAGCTCGGTCGCTACGGCGGCGACGGTCTGGCCGGCGACCGCAATCTTGATCGGCATCGACAGCTGCTGCGCCGCCGCAATCGTCTCGACACTCGCGCGATTGAGCTTGCCGTCCTTCTGTTCCGCGATGACCAGAATCATAGGACCCGCGCCTCCTCTCGGAGACGCTTGACGAGCTCTCTCGCGGCGTCAGCGGCGGAGCCGGTGATCATCACGGTCTGCTTCGCCTTCTGCGGCGCGTACAGGGAGACGATCTTCTGGCGCGCGGCCAGGCCGCCGGGTGCGGCGACCTTGGCGATCTCTTTCTTCTTCGCCGCCATGATGCCCTTCAGCGTCGCGTAGCGCAGCTGATTGATGCCGCTCTGGATCGTCAGCAGCGCCGGCAGCGGCATGGTGACGTACTGGAACCAGCCGCCCTCGAGCTCGCGCTTCACTTTCAGCGACTGGCCGTCGACGTTGACCTCCATGATGATCGTCGAGTGCGGAATCGACAGTTTCTCGGCGAGCACCGGGCCGAACTGCGCGTGGCCCTGATCGTCGCTCTGCAGCCCGGTCAGGATCAGGTCGAACTTCTGCTCCGCCATCGCCGCGGTCAGCGCGGTGGCTGCCGTAAAGGCATCCGCGGCCGCGAGCGAATCGTCCTCGACGTGCAGCGCGCGGTCGGCGCCGCGGGCGAGTGCCTCGCGAATCACCTGCTGCACCCGCGCCGGACCTGCCGAGCACACCACCACCTCGCCGCCGTGCTTCTCGCGAAGGCGCAACGCCTCCTCGAGCGCATAGGCGTCAGGCTCGTTCATTTCGTAGCTGACATCCTGATCGCGGACCCACGTCTTGTCGTCGTTCAGACGTGGCTGCCATTCACGCGTCGGGACTTGCTTGATACAGACAGCAATTTTCATGGTCTGGTTGGCGTTTGGAGAGCGACGGCTTTAGCCGTCGCTGAACCGCGGCGACCGCTAAAGCGGTCGCCCTCCAAACGTCTGGGTCCTCACTCCTCGTAGCGCTTGAACAACAATGCTCCGTTTGTGCCGCCGAACCCGAACGAGTTCGACAGCGCGTAATCGATCTTCATCGCGCGCGACTTGTGCGGCACGTAGTCGAGATCGCAGCCTTCATCCGGCGTATCGAGGTTGATGGTCGGCGGCGCCATCTGGTGCCGGACCGCCAGCGCGCTGATGCCCGCTTCGAGGCCGCCG
This sequence comes from Cyanobacteriota bacterium, assembly GCA_019752015.1. Lineage (GTDB taxonomy): Bacteria > Acidobacteriota > Vicinamibacteria > Vicinamibacterales > UBA2999 > 12-FULL-67-14b. Next base: position 63,308 of record JAIEMQ010000015.1, read on the forward strand.
GCGGCGCCGAGGAGATGCCCCGTCATCGACTTGGTCGACGATACCGCCAGCTTGTGGGCGTGCTCGCCGAACGTCCGCTTGATCGCCGTCGTCTCGATGCGATCGTTGTGCGGCGTCGAAGTGCCGTGGGCGTTGATGTAGTTGACCTTGCCGGGGTCGACGCCCGCGCGATCGAGCGCGGCTTGCATCACGCGCACGGCGCCGTCGCCGTCTTCGACCGGCGCGGTCATGTGATACGCGTCGCCGGACATGCCGTAGCCGACAATCTCGGCATAGATGGTGGCGCCGCGCCGCTTCGCCAGCTCGAGCTCCTCGAGGATCAGGATGCCGGCGCCTTCGCCGAGCACGAAGCCGTCGCGATCCTTGTCGAACGGCCGGCTGGCTTTGGTGGGACTGTCGTTGCGTTGCGACAGCGCGCGCAGCGCGCCGAATCCGCCGACGCCCATCGGGCACACCGCCGCCTCGGCGCCGCCGGTGATCATCGCGTCGGCCGCGCCGCGCTTGATGATCTCGAATGAATCGCCGATGGCGTGCGCCGACGCCGTGCACGCCGTGCAGGTCGCGAGATTGGGACCCTTCGCGCCGAAGCGGATCGAGACCTGGCCCGCCGCGAGGTTGATGATGGCCGAGGGAATGAAGAACGGCGAGATCTTGCGCGGCCCGCCGTCGAGATAAGCGCTGTGCTGCTCCTCGATGGTCGTGAACCCGCCGATGCCTGAGCCGATGAACACGCCGACGCGCGGCGCCAGCGCCGCATCGATCGTCAGCCTGGCATCGTCGATCGCGTACTGGGAGGCGGCGACGGCGAACTGAATGAAGATGTCCATCTTCTTCAGCTCCTTCTTTTCGATGAACTGCAGCGGATCGAAGTTCTTCACTTCGCCCGCGAACGTCGTCGAAAAGGCCGCCGCGTCGAAGCGCGTGATCGGGCCAATGCCGCTGGTGCCCGCGCACAGCGCATCCCAGTTCGCCTGAGTGCCCATGCCGACCGGCGACACCAGGCCGACGCCGGTCACGACTACCCGCCTGTTCACTTGACCTCTCTTATTTTTTCTTGGCGTGGGACTCGATGTAGTCCACGGCTTCCTTGACGCGCGTGATCTTCTCCGCTTCCTCGTCAGGAATCTCGATGCCGAACTCTTCTTCGAACGCCATCACCAGTTCGACGGTGTCGAGCGAGTCCGCGCCCAGGTCGTCGACGAACGACGCATCCGGAGTCACTTCCTCCTCGTCGACGCCCAACTGCTCCACGATAATGCTCTTCACCTTGTCGGCAACCGCCATGTGTCCCTCTCCCTACATGTACATCCCGCCGTTGACGGCGAGAACCTGTCCAGTAATATACGACGCCTCATCAGACGCCAGAAAACTTACAGCGGCGGCAATGTCCGCCGGCGTGCCCATACGCCCGAGCGGAATCTGCGCCGACCAATCCGTCTTCGCGTCGTCGGTAATCGCCCTGGTCATGTCGGTCTCGATCAACCCGGGCGCGACCACGTTCACCGTGATCTGGCGCGACGCCACTTCGCGCGCCAGCGACTTGCAGAATCCGATCAGGCCCGCTTTCGACGCGGCGTAGTTGGCCTGGCCGGCGTTGCCCATCTGCCCGACCACGGAGCTAATCGCGACGATTCGCCCCGAACGGGCGCGAATCATCGGCTTCAGCGCCGCCTGGCACAGCGTGAACGAGGCGGTCAGGTTCGTGGCGAGCACTTCGTCCCAATCGGCGCGCTTCATGCGCAGCATCAACTGATCACGTGTGATGCCGGCGTTGCTGATGAGGATATCGAGCTTGCCGTGCTTGTCGACGACCGACTTGATCAGGCTCTCGACCGCGGCGGCGTCGGTCACATCAGCACCAATCGCTTCGGCCTTGCCGCCCGAGCCGCTGATCGCCGCGGCTGTCGCATCCGCATTGGTGCCGCGCGCCACGCACACCACGGTGGCGCCGCCCGCGGCCAGACGCTCCGCGATCGCGCGGCCGATGCCGCGCGACGCGCCGGTCACGATTGCGATCTTGCCGGGGAATGGGGTCAGGACTGGCCCTCGAGCGCCGCCAGGTCGTCAGGACCTTCGACGTTCTGAATCGTGGCGCCGGATGCGATGCGCTTGATCATGCCGCTCAATGCTTTGCCCGGGCCTACTTCAACATATCGGGTGACGCCCTCATTCGCAAGGCGTTGTACGACGTCTTCCCATCGCACCGGTGAGGCAACCTGCTTGATCAAGGCGTCGATCGATGCGGCGGCGGTGCGCTTGGGCTCCGCATCGACATTGGCGACCACCGGCACGCGGGGATCGTTGGCCGGCACCGCACGCAGCTCAGGCGTGAGACGAACTTCGGCCGGCTTCATCAAGGCGCAATGAAAGGGCGCGCTCACCGGCAGCGGAATCGCCCGCTTGGCGCCGAGCGCCCTGGCGCGCTCGCCGGCGCGCGCGACCGCGGCCGACGTGCCGGCGATGACGATCTGTCCGGCGCCATTGAGATTCGCGGGACTGACCACTTCACCTTGCGCGGCTTCTTCGCACGCCTTGATCACGCCCGCTTCATCGAGGCCGAGGATCGCCGCCATCGCGCCCGTGCCGACCGGCACCGCTTCCTGCATGTAGCGGCCGCGATTGCGCACAAGGCGCACCGCGTCGGCAAACTGCAGCGTGCCCGCGGCGACATGCGCCGAATACTCGCCGAGGCTGTGTCCGGCCACCAACGAGGGCGTAATGCCCTTCTGATCGAGCAGGCGCCACACCGCGACGCTCATCGTCAGAATCGCGGGCTGCGTGTTTTCCGTGAGCGTCAGGCGATCGATCGGACCGTTGAAGATCAGATCGCTGATCGGCTCGCCGAGCGCCGCATCGGCTTCGGCGAACGTCTTCGCGCAAATCTCGAATTGATCGGCGAGCGCCTTGCCCATGCCGACCGCCTGCGCGCCCTGGCCGGGAAACACGAATGCGATCACGACTGACTCATCTCCGTCCGAAGGCGCTCCATCATTCCGTTCTGCACCATGCGTGATGCCATCACGACGGCGTTGCGCACGGCCTTCACCGACGAGCGGCCGTGGCCGACAATGCAGAGGCCGGCGACGCCGAGCAGCGGCGCGCCGCCAAACTCGGAATAGTCGACGCGCTTGCGAAACCGCCGGAACGCCCGCCGCGACAGCAGGTAGCCGACCTGGCTCGAAAACGTGCTCTGCAGCTCCTCGCCGAGAAGATCCTCGACCATCTCGACGAGCCCCTCGCTCAACTTCAACGCAACGTTGCCGGTGAAGCCGTCGCACACCACCACGTCGGCCTCGCCCGCAAAAATGCCCCGGGCTTCAACGTTCCCGACGAACGCCAGCGCCGAGGCTTTCAACCGCTGATGCGCATCGCGCGTCAGCTCATTGCCTTTCGTTTCTTCCTCGCCGATCGACAGCAACCCGATCCGCGGCCGATCGATCCCGAGCCCGACCCGCGCATACATCGCGCCCATGTGCGCGAACTGCACGAGATGCTGCGGCCGGCATTCCACGGTCGCGCCCGCATCCAGCAGCACCGCCGCGCCGCGCCTGGTCGGCACCGTCGGCGCCAGCGCCGGACGATCGACGCCGGGCACCATGCCGAACGCGCCATGCGCGGCCACCACGCTTGCGCCGGTATGCCCGGCACTGAACAACGCGGCGGCGTGACCGGCGGCGACATGCTCGGCCGCCACCCTGATCGAGGCGCGCGGCTTCTTGCGCAGCGCCTTGATCGGCGATTCGAGCATCTCGATCACGTCGGGCGCGTCGACGACGCGCACGTCGAGATCACTTGCGTCGGGATGCCGCGCCAGTTCGGCGCGAATCAGATCCTCGCGGCCAACCAGATCGACGCCAAGCCCAAGATTTCGCGCGGCCGCAACCGCGCCATCAACGGGATGGGCCGGCGCATGATCGCCGCCCATCGCATCAACAGCTATTCGCACAGATCGGTGACTAATCTGTGTCGAATCTGTGGCTAGTCTTCGTTGACCGGGCGGACCTGGCGCGCGCGGTAGTGGCCGCAATACGCGCACACGCGATGCGCCGCCTTCGGCTCACCGCACTGCGGGCACAGGCCGGGCGTCGTGGCCTTCAGCGCGTCGTGCGTGCGGCGCTTGCGGCCGCGGGTCTTGGAGTGTCTGCGTTTTGGATTAGGCATCGTCGTTTCGCTTCAGCAAAGTCTTCAAACCGGCCATCCGGGGATCGTCCCACTGCGGATGGCAATCGCAGGAGGCGACGTTCCGGTTGGTTCCGCATTGCGGGCAGATTCCCTTGCACGCCTCGGAGCACAGCGGCTTCATCGGCAGCGCCAGGTAGAACTGCTCCCGCAGCAGCTCGTTCAGGTCGATCTGATCGTCGCGATAAAACGTGATCGCCACGTCGTCATCTTCGACCTCGGTCTCCTCGTCGTTATCCGCGTCCGGCTCCGCCGCCCCCGCGGGCAGGTAGCGCAGATCGAATTCGCGATCGACCGGCAACTTGAACGGCTCGAGACACCGGCTGCAATCGAGCTCGAGCTCGGCCTTCACCCTGCCCACCAGGCGGAAGCGATCGTGATCCTTGTGAATCACCATCCGCAACTCCACCGGGGCCGTAACGCGATACTCCTCTTCCCCGCTTACTAAATCGGCCGGTTGATAGACCTTGTGAAACTCGGTCTCCGGCTGCCGGAAATGGGAAAGTTCGAGGCGCACGTTAAACCTTGACCCGTGTAGCACTTGCGGCCAATTTCGCCGCCAGACCAGACTTATAAGTATACCTTAAGCCCCAGCGGTCCGCTAAGCCTTGAAGCGACAGCCACTTATCCCACGGTGTCGAGCAGTTTCTGCGCCTGCGTGATTTCGTCGTCGTTCACGAGATGGCCCATTCCCGGGTAGATCCTTGTCGTCACCGTCGCGCCCATCCGCTCACAGATGGCGGCGCTTTCTCGCACGCGCGCTTCAGGGACGTGCGCGTCGACGTCGCTGCATCCGAAGAACATCCGCATGCCGCCGAAGCTCTTTTCTGCGCCATCTGCGCCATCTGTGGCCCACGCCGTGCCCGGCGGCCCGATCGCACCGCCGCTGAACGCGATCAATCCGCCCCACGCCCCGGCATTGCGAATCATGAATTCCGTCGCAAGACACGCGCCCTGCGAGAATCCCAGGAACACGATCTTGTTTCGCGGCACTCCGGACTTCTCCGCATCTTCGACCGCCGCCTTCACTTGCGCGAGCGCATTCGAGAGATGCGGTTCGTTCTTCTGAATCTCCGCCATGAAACTGAACGGATACCAGGTCTGATTCGGCGCGGCGGGCGCGACGTACTGGAATTGCGGACGAGCCAGCCGCGGAACGAGCTCGAGGATGTTCTCCGGCCCGGCGCCGCGGCCGTGAAGCATCACGACGACGGGCTTGCCCCCCGCAGCGTCAGCGAAGGGGGGCCTGATCACTTGTAGCTCACGCGAGCGAGATTTGCCTCGATCGACTCGCGATGCTGCTCTTCCCAGGGCGGCAGCTTCAAGGCCCGGCCAAGCGTGGCCTGATCTTCATCCACTGCAAATCCCGGCTTCATGGTGGCGATCTCGAACAGCACGCCGCCGGGCTCGCGGAAATAGATCGACGTGAAATACGTGCGATCGCGGACGTCGGTCACGCCGACGCCTTCGTTGAGCAATTGATCGCGAACCGCGATCTGTTCCTCCGCGCTGCCAATCGCCATCGCCACGTGATGGACCGTGCCAATGCCGTTGATGGCCGAATGCGCCGAGAAGTCTTCGAGCACGTCGATGTAATGGCCGGGGCGATCGCCGCCGGCCGCGAGCCGCGTGCGTTTGCCTTCCTTCTCGATGATGAGGTAACCGAGGCTCGCAGTCATAAAATGGAGCGTCGATCCCGCGCTCTTCACCATCATGGTGACGCTGTGAATGCCGCGGATCGCCGCGTTCGCCGAAATGCCGCCGCCGGCCCACGGCGCGCGCTCGTCGCGATCGCTTGCAATCAACTCGAAACGCAGCCCGCTTGGATCGTTGAAGGCGATCGCCGGCTCCTTGAAATAAGCCTCGATATCGGCGACGACGACGCCCTTCTCTTTCAGCCGATGCCGCCAGAATTCAAGCGACCCCGTCGGCACTGAAAACGCCGTCGTCACCACCTGCCCCGCGCCCCTGACGCCGTCGCGCACGCCGTAGCCGGCGTACGGAAATGTCGTCCAGATCGTGCCCGGAGCGCCGGACTCGGTGCCGTAGTAGAAGTGATAGACGTTGTGATTGTCGAAGTTGACCGTCTTCTTGACGAGCCGAAGACCGAGCAGGTCGATGCAGAAGTCGAGGTCGGGCTGCGCTTCGTCAACCGTGGCGGTGACGTGATGCAGGCCGAGAATGCGAGGCGCCATCCTGCAACCTTAGATCAGATTTCCATCCACGGCTTTGGAATGAACAGCTCCTCGTAGAGCCTGACCGCATATCGATCGGTCATCCCGGCGAGAAAATCCTGCGCGGCCACGTCGACGCCTTCGGCCTCGACGGTCCGCAAATCGAGGAACACTTCGGGCCGCTGCCGCACCTTCTCCCACAACCCGCCGAGAATGCCCGCCGCCTTGCCGAACTCCGCGGTGGCAATCTGGTTTTCGTAGACCGCATCGAACAGATAACTGCGGAGGTCGACGAGCGCGTTCAGGAACGGATCGCTCATCCGGATCTCGGTCACGCCGCCCGCGATCGTCTGCTGCACGACATCGGTCACGAGCCGGCCGATCCGCTCGGACGACGAGTGCCCGACAATGTCGACGGCCTGCTTCGGGAGACTGGACTCCACGAGAATACCGGCGCGCACCGCATCGTCGATGTCGTGATTGACATAGGCGACAATGTCGGCCACGCGCGCGACCTGGCCCTCAATCGTGCTCGCACGATGCTCCGGCGGCGCGCCGACCGGCATGCCGTGCTTGCCCTTTGAATGCCGCGCGATGCCGTCGCGCACTTCCCAGGTCAGGTTCAGGCCCTCGCGATTGTTCTCGAGCACGTCGACAATCCGCAGGCTCTGTTCGTAGTGGTTGAAGCCGCCGGGCACGAGGCTGCTCAGCACCCGTTCGCCCGCGTGGCCAAACGGCGTATGCCCGAGGTCGTGGCCGAGCGCGATCGCTTCCGTCAGCTCTTCATGCAGCCGCAACACCTTGGCGATGGTGCGCGCAATCTGCGCGACTTCGAGTGTATGCGTCAGTCGCGTGCGGTAGTGATCGCCCGCCGGCGAGAAGAACACTTGCGTCTTGTGCTTCAGGCGCCGGAACGCCTTGGTGTGAATGATGCGATCGCGATCGCGCTGAAATGCGGGACGGATGCCGTCTTCCGGCTCCTTGCGGACGCGGCCCTTGCTGTCGGCGCTTTTCGACGCCTGCGGCGCCAGGATTTCGCGCTCACGCTGCTCGAGCTGTTCGCGGATGGTCGCGGGCATTTACAGCATTATCTCCCGCAGGAAGCTCGTGCCGTTGGCGAGCGTGCCGACGCAGAAATTCTCGGCGAGCGTCTGGCCGAGATCGGCAAAGGTGGATCGCGTGCCGATATCGGTGCCGGCGGCGACCCGGTCGCCCTTCAGGAGGATCGGCACGTGCTCCCGGGAGTGATCCGTGCTGGGCGTCGTCGGGTCGTTGCCGTGATCGGCGGTGATCACGAGCAGATCGTCGCGGCGCAGCTTTGGCAACAGCGCCGCGAGCCGCACATCAAACCGCTCGAGGTTTGCCGCGTATCCACTGACGTCGTTGCGATGGCCGTAGACGGCATCGAAGTCGACCAGGTTGCAGAAGATCACGCCGTGATCCTGCGTCGCCATCAACGACTCGATCTTGTCGACGCCGTCGGCATCGCTCTTCGTCGGGTTGGAGGTCGAAATACCGCGGCCCGCGAACAGATCCGAAACCTTCCCGACAGAGGTGACGTGATGGCCGTTGGCGACCAGCCGGTCGAGCAGCGTCTCCCCCGTCGGCGGCATGGCGTAATCGTGCCGATTGGGCGTGCGCTGGAACGATCCGGGCAGGCCGATGAACGGGCGCGCGATCACGCGTCCGAGGCCCATGCCTTTTACGCAGATGTCATACGCAGCCTCGCACCATTCATACAACTGCGGCACGGGAACAATGCCTTCGTGCGCCGCGATCTGGAAAACGCTGTCGGCCGAGGTGTAGACGATCGGAAAGCCCGTCTCCATGTGCTCGGGGCCAAGCTTGTCGATGATCTCGGTGCCGGAGGCGACGATATTGCCGATCGACTTGCGGCCGATGCGCGTCTCGAACTGCTCGATCACCTCGGGTGGAAACCCATTGGGAAACGTCGGAAACGCGCGATCGAGGACGACGCCCATCAACTCCCAGTGCCCGGTCACGGAATCCTTGCCGGACGATTTCTCGGCGAGGCGGCCGTAGGCGGCGGTGGGCTCCGACGTCGGCGCGTTCTTCAGCGTGACGAGCCGCGACATGCCCATCGAGGCGAGCGTGGGAATGTTCAGCGGGACGGCGGCAGCAATGTTGCCGAGCGTATTACTGCCCTGATCCTCATACAGTGCGGCATCGGGCAGTTCGCCGATGCCGACACTGTCTAACACAATGACAATGACGCGTTGAAACACAGCTACGCCAAGGCACAATGCAACAAGCGAAAGGCAGAAGAATTCATTTTGCTTTCTGCCTTCTGCCTTGTGCCTTGAACATCGTCCTCAGGGATGATGGGACGAGAAGTAATTCGGAACGCTGCGCGGCGTGCGGATCGTGGCGATGGCGTGCTTGAAGATCAGGTGATCCATGCCCGCATGTTCGACGATCAGCGCAAAGCGATCGAAGTTCTTGATGCGGGCTTCGAACTCGCGGCCGTCCAGCAGGTGCACGGTCACGGGCAGCTTTTCGCGTCGCGCGTAGTTCAGGAACACGTCCTGGATGTTCGGCGCGCCGGTCTTGGCTTCAGGTATCGGCGACATGTCTTCCGTCCTTCAACAGGTCCCGCGCGGCCAGCTCCCGAATCACGCTGTCCTGCACTTCGGCGTTAGTGCCGGGACCGTCAAACCACGTTAGGTTAGGCTCTTTCCGGAACCAAATCAACTGGCGCCGCGAGTATTTCCGGTTCTCTTGCGCAATAAGTGCACGCGTTGACGCTTCATCGCGGACGCCGCGGAGGTGCTCCATGGCCTGCCGGTAGACGAGACCGCCGAACGGCCGCGCCTCGGGCGGCACGCCGGCGGCCAGCAGCGTGCGGATCTCATCCAGCAGTCCCGCCTCGAACTGCTCGTCAACGCGCCTGGCCAGCCGATCGGCGAGCCACGGCTGCGGCATTCGCAGGGCGATCGCGCCGACCGTGACGTCGGGGCCAAGCGGGGACACCGTGTCCTCGAAATGCGCGGTCAGCGGCTTGCCGGTCTGGAAATAGACCTCGAGCGCACGGACGAGCCGCTTGAGATCGCGCGACTGGATGCGCGCGCCCGACTCCGGATCGACGCGGGTGACCATGCGGTGCAGGAACTCCACGCCTCTCTTGCGGGCGATGGCTTCCAGGCGATCGCGCAGCGCCGCGTTTTTGCCCGGTCCGGGAAACAAGCCCCGCGTCAGCGCGCGGTAGTAGAAGCCGGTGCCGCCGACGAGGATCGGCAGCTTCCCCGTCGCATGTAATTCCGCGACGATCGCCGCGGCATCGCGCGCGAACTGCGCCGCCGTGTACTCATCGGTTGGATTGGCAATATCGATCAAGTGATGCGGAATACCCCGGCGTTGATCGAGCGGCACCTTGTCCGTGCCGATATCGAAGCCGCGATACACCGCGGTCGAATCGCAATTGATGATCTCGCCGTGAAAGCGCTCGGCGATGGCAATGCCGAGCGCGCTCTTTCCCGTGGCCGTCGGACCGAGGATGGCAATTAGTGGACGCATCCGCACTCAAGCACCCAGGCACCCAGGCACCCCAGGCACCCAGGCACCTATTGCCCAGGCGGGGATTCGTTGTAGTAGAACGTGACCGTGAAGAACGCCTTCTCGTCCGGATACTCCGGCGGGAGCGGCGTCGTTGGATTCGACGCGAGCAGCGCGTTCACGGCGGCGGTGTTGAACGAATCGATCTCCGATGGACGAACCACCGTGACGTCCGTGAGCGCGCCGTTGCGATGCACGAAGAACGTGATCACCACTCGGCCGCGCATTGTCATTGCCGCCATCGGCACGAACCAGTTGCGGCGCACCTGCGAGACGAAGCGGCGGATCCAGGGGCCGAACTCGACGCCCTTCGTATCGAATTGCAGCGGGCCGAATTCCTGCGTCTGCCCCTGCTGATTGTTGAACGATTCCTTCTGCACGTACTTCTGTAGATTCTTCAGCGCCTCGCCCAGCGATCCGCCCGGCGGCGGCAGCATCTGCGGCTTCTGCATCATTGCCATGTCGGCCTGGCGTTGATCCGCGATCGTCGGCGTTTCCACCGCGGGCTGAGGAGCGGGCGGCGCGGGCTGCGGCGCGGGACCCTCGCCTCGCATGCGCTCCGCCGGAGACGACTCGGTGCGCTCGGATGAATTGCCGCGAGCGGCCGGCAGCGGATTGGTGATCGTCGGCGCCTTCTCCGTTGAGCGCGCGCTGCGATCCACGTCGGACATCTCCACACGATCCGGCTGGTGCGTCGGCGGCAGATCAACCTTCGGCTGGACGAACACGAATCGCGGCTGATCTTGACGCGGCGGCTGCTGGGGCGGCGGCTGCACGACCTGCGCGGGGAGGAACTGCTGGAGGTATTGCGGCGCGTACAGCATCAGGGCGATGAGCACCGCGTGAATCAGCACGGCCACGGCTACGCCGTCGCGCCGGTTGATCGCGGATCCGACCGGCTCGATATCGCGGTAGCGATCGTCGAAGTCGAAGAACATTAAGGACTTACTCGAATTATAACGGGGACTTGGGGCCTGGGGCTTGGGACTTGGACGCAAACGTTCTTACCAAGCCCCAAGGCCCAAGCCCCAAGCCCTCAGGTTTTTCGACCCGTATACAGATAGACGGCCCCGAACATTAAAGGTCTGGCCTCCACCTGTGAAAATCCTGCGGTAGCGAGGTGCTTCGCGAACTCCTCACCGTAAGCAAAGGTCCCGATGGACTCGGGGAGATAGGTGTAAGCCGCCTCGTGACGGGAGACGGCGCGCCCAATCCGCGGCAGGATATTGCGCGAATACCACTGATAAACGGGTCCGAACAGTTTTGAGCTCGGCGTGCCGAACTCGAGGATCGCGATCCGGCCTCCCGGATTTAACACTCTTAACAATTCGCGGCAGGCGGCTTCAGGCTGCATCACGTTACGGATGCCGAACGCGATGGTCGCGGCATGAACGGACGCGTCCGCAACCGGGAGATTCGTCGCGTCGCCGCGAACCAGTTGAATGCGCGCTGCAAGGCGTCCCTTCTTCACTTTATCCAGCCCGTGCGTCAGCATGGCGCCCGAGAAATCGATGCCGACGACGCGAGCGGCGCCGTGACGCGTGGCGCCGATCGCAACATCCGCGGTGCCGGTGCAGACGTCGAGCAGGCGTTCCTTGCCGCTGAGGTTCAACGACGCAATCGCAAGACGGCGCCAATAGCGATCGAGGCCGCCCGACAACACCGTGTTGAGAAGGTCATAGCGGCCGGCGATCGCGTCGAACATGCCCGCGATCTTTGAAGGCGTTTTATCCGGCTCCCGGTTCCCGGTTCCCGGCGCCCGGGTTTCAACGGACATAGAGCGCGAGCCCGGTCGTCACAAAATACAGAATTCCAACCCACCCGTTGAGATCGAAGGCGCGCTTGACTTGTGACAGATCGGTCGCCGACACCAGCGATTGCTCGTAGATCAGCAGCGCGGCGACCATGGCGACGCCGCCAAGATAAATCGGGCCGAGCGGCAGCAGCCAGGCGAGCGCCGCCATGCCGATCACCGTTGCCACGTGCATCACGCGCGAGATGATCAGCGACCGCGCGACGCCGTAGCGCACCGGGATCGAATTCAACCCATGCGCGCGATCGAACTCGACATCCTGGCAGGCATAGAGGATGTCGAAGCCGCCGACCCACAAGCCGATCGCCAGGCCGAGCAGCCACGGCTCCGCCGCGCCGATGCGGCCTCCCGCCGCGAGCCACCCGCCGACGGGCGCCACCGCCATCGCCAGGCCGAGGAATGCCTGCGTGTAAGACGTGTAGCGCTTGGCGAGCGAATACCAGAACACGATCGCGAGCGCGACCGGCGACAGCCATCCGCAGGTGTTATTCAGCTGGAACGCCGCGAACACGAAGATGATCGACGTGACGACGACGAAGATCGCCGCGTCGCGGCCGCTCAACGCGCCGCGCGGAATCTCGCGCGTCGCGGTGCGCGGATTGAGCGCATCCATGTTCGCGTCGGCCAGGCGATTGAAGCCCATCGCGGCGCTGCGCGCCGCAACCATGGCCACCATCACCCAGACGAGCTGCCGCCAGTCAAACGGCGCCCGTTGCCACGCCAGCAGCGCGCCGGTCAGCGCAAACGGCAGCGCGAACACCGAGTGCGAAAACCGGATGAACGACAGATACGTAGCTACGCGACCCATTGCACCTGTGACGGCGTGATCCCGCTGACAAGAAACTCTTCGACATGATCCACTCGCGCGGGAAGTGTGACGGCGATCATTTCAGCACGTTTGCCTGGTGTCAGCGACCCCAGTTCGTCGCCAAGACCCAGGGCGCGCGCCCCGGTCAACGTCGCGCTCTCCAGGATCTGCGACGCGGGCACCTTCGGCGCCAGCCATCGCATGGCCTTCAGTTCCGAAAACACATTCAGATCGTCGACGCTCGCCAGACTGTCGGTGCCGACCGCCACGTTCACGCCGGACTGGTAGAACCGATCGATCGGCGGATGCCCGACGCCGACCCACTGATTGCTGCGCGGGCAGGTGACAAGCGTCGCGCCGATCTCCGCCAGCCGCAACAGCGCGCGATCGGTGAACTGCACGCCGTGAACGACAAGCGTGCGCCCGTCGATCACTCCATGGCGATCGAGATAGGCAACGGGATCACACTGCGGCGCCTGCCAGTCGTCGCGCCACGCGCCAATGAACTCGAGCATGGCGCGCCACGCCCCGGTGCCTTTCTCCAGGAACTCGATTTCTTCCGGCGACTCGCCGAGATGCACGCTCATGATCGCGCAGAGGCTGTCGTCGACCGCCGCCCTGATCGCGCCGAACAGCTCCGGCGACGTGGAATACGGCGCATGGGGCGCCAGCGAGACGCGCGCCCCGGCCGCGGCGGCCGACGTCCGCATGTCGCGCGTCGCATCGAGCAGCGAGCCGTCTCTTTCCTTGAAGCCGAGCAGCTCGTGGAAAATCACGCCGTCGAGATTCGCCTTCCGCATCGGCGCCGCCGACATCAGAGAGTTGCTGATGTCGCCGACCGCAACGGTTCCCGCGGCCTTCGCTTCGGCAATCGCGCCGTCAATGGCGGCCACTTGCTCGGCGGTCATCGGTTTGTCCGGACGGCCCCGCACCGCAAACAACCGCTTCACCCAGTCGGTGAACTTCGCCGCGGGCGGCACGCGATCGCGCAGCCACGACAGCTCGAGATGCGTGTGCGCGTTAATCAGGCCCGGCATGACTGCGACATTTCCAAGGTCCTGCGCGCGGCTCCCGCTTCCCGGCTCCCGGATCCCGGTAATGACACCGTTTTCGACGTCGATGACGGCATCACGAATTGGCGGCTGATCGATCGGAACGACCCACGCCGCCCGGAAGGCGGTCATGAGACCGGCGAAATGGGGCGGGCTCGCTGCTTCTTCCCTGCCGCGCTGCGCGCTTGGTAGTTCACAAGCTCCGCGGGCACCGAGTTGTCGCCCGCGTCACGCGCGGTCGAGAGCGCGTGCGTGCGCTTGACCTCGTGCGCGCGGAAGAACGGATCGCCGAGGATGTCGTAGTGCATGTTGCGGCGCTTGGCCACGAAGCCGGCGTCTTCGACGTTGCGGACGATTTCGACTTCGTCCATGCAGTAGGCGGCGCCGGCGGCGCGCACGACGTTCTCCTCGATCATCACGCTGCCCATGTCGTTGGCGCCGAACGCGAGGCTGAGTTGTCCGACCTTGCCGCCCTGCGTGACCCACGAGGCCTGCAGGTTGTCGAAGTTGTCGAGCACGAGGCGCGCGATCGCCAGGGTGCGGAGGTATTCGATGCCCGACGCCTCGATGATGTTGTGCGCGGCGCCCAGCTCGGTGTGCGCGGGCTGAAAGCTCCACGTGATGAACGCGGTAAAGCCGCCGGTCTCGTCCTGCAGGTCGCGCAGGCGCAGCATGTGTTCGAGACGCTCTTCGTCGGTCTCGACGGTGCCATACATCATCGTCGCGGTGGTGCGCAGGCCCTTCCGGTGCGCGTGACGCATCACGTCGAGCCATTCGTCGGCGGTCGCCTTGTGGTAGCAGTTGAGCAGCTTGCGCACGCGATCGACGAGGATCTCGGCACCGCCGCCGGGAATGCTGTCGAGGCCGGCCGCGATCAGCCGGTCGATCACCTCGGGCACGCTCAGCTTCGACATGCGCGAGAGGTGAATCACTTCAGGCGGCGACAGCGCGTGGAGCTTGAAGTCGGGGAACTGCTGCTTCACCGCGCGGAACAAGTCCTCGTACCACGCGATCGGCAGATCCGGGTTGTGACCGCCCTGCAGCAGCAGCTGCACGCCGCCCAGCTCGCGCGTCTCCTCGATCTTCCTGAAGATCTCTTCGAAGCCGAGCACGTAGCCGTCGCTGTGCCCGACCTCGCGATAGAACGCGCAGAAGTTGCAGCGCGCCACGCAGACGTTGGTGTAGTTGACGTTGCGATCGATGATGTAGGTGACGAGATTCTCCGGATGCTTCCGGCGGCGAACCTCGTCCGCCATGCGGCCCAGCCAATAGGTCGGCGCGTGCCGATAGAGCTGCAGCGCGTCGGCGGCCGTCAGGCGGCCGCCGTGCGCGATGCGGTTCTCGAAGGCTGTCAAATCCACTGAAGATTCAAGAATATCGAATCGCGGTGGACAAATACAGCCGCCGCGCTTACTTGCGCGCGGCGAACGGATTTTCGTCGGCGCTGGGACCGTAAATGGACGGCAGCGGCACGTCGAGGAGCCGGAGGTACACCGACAACTGCCCGCGATGGTGAATCCAGTGATTCATCACGATGGCGCGCACCAGCGATCCTTTCGGCATCGACATCAGCGTGTTGTCGCCGGCCTTGGCGCTCCACATCTTGTCCAGCCCGGCATCGCCAATCTTCCCGAGCAGGTCCTTGCTCGTCTTGATGCTCTGATCGTGAGCCGCGAGAATCTCGTCGGTTGATTTCGGCGTGGGCGTCTTCTCACCCGTCAACTGCGTGACGTCCTGCGACGCCCAGCCGCAGATCACGCCGGGGCTCATCGCGACGTGAAGCGCGAGCTCGCCGAGCGACATCGATTTCGCATGCGGCTTCCAGGCGAGCTTGTCCGACGGGACGCGCTCCAGGACGCGGCGCGTCGTGGTGGCTTCATTTTCGAGTTCCTGAACGATTGCGGCAATCCTGGACATCGTCATGCCTCCGGGGAAGGTTGTGTGAGTGGTGGATTGTATTACTCACGCGGGATAAAAGCGCAGCGGTTCGAGGCCGGGGACCACGCCGATTTCCGCGGCGAGCTCGTGAAACCTGGCCAATCCGGCCTGCTCGGCGTGGCCCAGCCCGTACTTGAGGTTGTCGCGCAGGTACTCGAGCGCCCGTTGCTCGAGCGTGGCGTTGCCGTTGCCAACCTGCCTGGCGATTTTCGGGAGATGCGCGACGCCGGCGTCGCGCGCCTGCCGCAGCGCCGCGCATTGCGCGGCTGAGGCGGCGCCCGGACGCCCGACCCACATCGCATAGACGAACGGCAGCCCGGTCAGCGCCTTCCATTCGGCGCCGAGATCGATCTTGGTGACGTGGTGCTTCGCGGGATCGATGTCGAACGCCGGATCGCCGATCACCAGCGCCGCGTCGGCGCGATGCAGCATGGCGTCCAGATCCGGCGCCGCCGGCGTGAACTTCGGCGTGATGTGCCAGTGCTTCGCGCACAGTACCCGCGTCAGCGCCACCGAGGTGCGCGAGCTGAGATCGAGCGCGATCGTCTGCACGTCTCGAATCGGCTTGCGCGTGAACACCGCCACCGTCGCCACCGCACCATCCGACGCAATCGAAATGTCCGGCACGATCGTGTAGTGACCGCGCAGGTACTCGATCGCCGGGATCAATCCGAGATCGACGCGCCCTTCGTGCAGCAGCTCGGCACACTTCGACGGGACGTCGAAGCGGACATCGAATTGATCGGGATGGGCATCGAGCCCGTAGACCAGCGGCTTCGTATTGAGATACGAAACCGCGCCAAGGCGCAGAGGTTTCACGTCAGCTCGCGGCCCGTTCAACAGGAGTGAAACCGGCCGCAGCGATGTTGCGCTTCACGTCTTCGACCGACGTCCGGCGCTTGCCAAGCGACTCATCGTCCACCGTCGAGACGCGATCGAGATCGTTGGCCCCAAACGTCAGCGCCACTTGCGCGAGCTTCGGTCCGTACTGCGCCCAGTCCACCTGGATGGTCTTCACCGACGGCAACACCAGCCGCGCGAGCGCGACGGCCCGCACGTCTTCGTATCCCGTGGTCGGCATTTGCACCGGCTGCTCACGCGACAGCGGATTGACGGTGTCGATCTTCGGGAACTTCATGACGAGATCGCGCAGGTGAATCAGCCAGCTCGATCGGCCGTCGATGTTGATCGGGCTTTGCAGCGACAGGCAACGAACCGGGAGATCCGCCGCCTCGCAGGCCTTCAACGCGTCTTCGGCGTCGTGCAGCCGATCGACGGGCGCTTCGACGATCGCATCGAGGCCGGCGCTCTTCAACCTCGTGAGAATGTCGACGAGCTTGCCCCAGTGACGATCGGCAATGTCCGCCAGCGAAAACCCCGTCAACAACTGCGGCCCCGCCAGCATGCGCCCTTCCGCAATCAAGCCTTCCGTGTCTTCAAGAGATGCGGGCAATTTGGAAATCCGCATCTCCGCACCCGACGCACCCGACGCACCCGATGCACCCGATGCACCCGACGCACCCGTGATCTCGAGCACCCGAGTGAACGTGACCGACTCGCCCACTCGAGCGCGACGCACTTCGTCCGCGAGCATTCCCAGCGAGAGGATGTCCGATGAGCCAAGCTCGTCGATCTCGGCGACGGTCAGCGCCTCGCCGGCGCGCGCCCGTTCGGCGATTGCCAGATTGATGTTCACTGCCGCATCAACTCCACGATTCGTACCGCCAGCGCCAGCGCGGCGCGGCCTTGCTCTCCAGACACCAGCGGCGCGCGCTTCTCACGCACCGCAGCCACGAAATCCTCGAGCTCGCGCTTGAGCGGCTCGTCGCCCGGCACCGTCAGCTTGCCGCCGTCAATCTTCGGCAGCCCCGCAGGCTGAGGCGACAGCTGATACATTTCGACCTCGCGTGCCGCCGTGTCGATGGACAGATACCGCTCTCGCTGAAAAAAGCGAATCTTGCGGATCTGCTCGCGGCTGATGCGGCTCGCGGTGAGGTTGGCAATGCAGCCGTTCCTGAAACGCACTCGCGCGTTCGCGATGTCGACCTTCGGCGTCAGCACCGGCACGCCGACCGCCTCGACGCTCTCGACCTCGCTCGGCACCATGCTCAGGATCAAATCCAGATCGTGAATCATCAGGTCGAGGACGACGTCGATGTCGAGGCTGCGGCCCAGTTGCGTGCCCATCCGATGCACTTCGATGAATCTCGGATCGTTCACGTAGGGCCGTGCGGCCGCGACGGCGGGATTGAAACGCTCACTGTGGCCCACTGCGAGCACCGCGCCCGATGACTTGGCCGCGGCAATCAACGCGTCGGCTTCCGCCACTGTCGATGCCACCGGCTTCTCGATCAGCGTGTGCACGCCCGACTCGATCAGCGGCAGCGCGATCGCGCTGTGTGCTTCGGTCGGCGCCGCGATCACCGCGAGCTCGAGATGCTGGATGTCGCGCACGTCGGCAAACGCCCTGGTGCCGTGTTCGCCGGCGATCTTCTCGGCGCGTTCGCGATTGATATCGATGACGCCGGCCAGCGACACGTCCGGCAGCGACGCGAGAATCCGCGCGTGATGCTGGCCGAGGTGTCCGACGCCGATCACCGCCGCCTTCATGGCTTCGGTCTCCCCATCACGGCGATCTTCGCCTCGTTCGCCGACGCGAAGAACGCCTCGCGATCGAAAATCAGCGTCCGGCCCGCATCGACCGACAACGCCCTCGCGCCGGCGACGCGCATCGCCTGGATCGTCGCCAGCCCGACGATCGGCACGTCGAAGCGCATGTCCTGGTTCGGCTTCGCAACTTTAATAATCGCCACGCCCTCGCCGGCGAGGTGTCCTGCTCGCGCGATGCAGTCGTCGGTGCCTTCCATGGCTTCCACCGCGACGACCGCCTGGTGCTTCACGGCAATGGTCTGCCCGATGTCGAGCCCGGCGATCGCGTCGGCCATCCGGTAGCCGAACTCGAGGTCCTTGCGCTCGGTCTCGTTGGGCACTCGATCGCTCAGCTGCCCTTCGCCGGCAAGCAGCGGCTCGAGGAACTTCGCCGAGTTGATCAGCTCCACGCCGCGCTCGCGCATCAGGTCAGCAACGGCGCCGATCAGCGCGTCGGTGTTGAAGCCCTTCAGCTTCCCCATCAGCGACATCGCCGTCATGTCGGGCACGAACCCGCCGAAGATCTTGATGTGCTTGACCTGGCCGGCCATCACCGCCTGCGCGATTTTGTTGTCTTCGAGGATCTTCAGGAACGTGCCCAACTGGCCGATCGAGACCCAGTGCACATCGGCTTTCGGAGACTTCGCCGCGGCCTCTTCGATTTCTTTCGAGGCCTCTTCCTTGATCGCGACGACGACGACCTGGTGGCCCATCGATCGCGCCGCGTCAAGGACGAGGAACGGAAACCGGCCGTTGCCTGCGATCAACCCTAGTTTCTGAGCCATCTGTGCCTTCTGCGGCCCTGGCTATTCCTCTGCGCCTTCGTCGGCCTTCTTGCCGCCGCGGCGCAGGATCACTCCGCGTGAGGCGGTGCGGATGAATTCGACGAGGTTGTCGACCTCCGGGCACTTCAGCGCCGCATCCTGCTCGATGCGCGCGATCGCCTGGGTCGTGTTGAGCTTCGACTGCATCAGGTAGCGATACGCGGCGCGCAGCTTCTTCAGCGTGTCGTCGCCGAAGCCGCGGCGCTTCAAGCCGATCAGGTTGAGGCCGAACACGCGCGCCGGCCGGCTGCCGACCGTGCGTCCGTAGGGCAGCGCGTCCTTCGTGATCACCGAATAGCCGCCGATGAACGCGTAGGCGCCGACCCGGCAGAACTGGTGCACCGCCGATCCGGCGCTGACGTTCACGAAGTCGGCGATCGCCACGTGCCCGCCAAGCGTCGCGTGCGGTCCGAAGATCGTCTGGTTGCCGACATGGCAATCGTGCGCCACGTGCACATAGTTCATGAACAGGTTGCGATCGCCGATTGTCGTCACGCCGCCGCCGCCCTCGGTGCCGCGGTGAATCGTGACGAACTCGCGGAAGATGTTGCCGAAGCCGATCTCGAGGCGAGTCGGCTCGCCCTTGTATTTCAGATCCTGAGGCGCGAGGCCGATCGACGCATACGGGAAGACTTCATTCGCGTCGCCGATCGTGGTGAGTCCTTCGATCACCGACGACGCGCCGATCTTGCAGTTCCGCCCGATGCGCACGTGCGGACCTATCACCGCGAACGGCCCAACCGTCGTGCCCGCGCCGACGACCGCGGCCGGCGACACGTGCGCGGACGGATCGATATGCGCGATCGGCTGGACGGCCAGCAGCAGTTCCGCTTCGACAACCGTCTGGCCGTCGACTTCGGCGAGCGCCGCGGCTCGCACCAGCGGACCGCGCGACGCGCCAAGCGTGACCACGAGCCTCAGTTGATCGCCGGGGATGACGTGCCTGCGGAACTTGGCGCCGTCAACGCCGCGCAGCTGTACGCCCATGCCGGCCGCGCTGGCCCTGAGCGAACTCGAGTCCGGAGCATCCGGACTCGAGTGAGTCGAAGGGTCGAGAAGCAGCAATGCCGCCGCCTGCGTCAGCGCCTCGATCATGAGGACCGCCGGCATCAGCGGCTTGTGCGGAAAATGTCCCTGGAAAAAGTCTTCGTTGACGGTGACGTTCTTGAACGCAACCAACCGCTTCCCCGGCTCGTGCTCGGCAATCGAGTCGACGAGCAGTGAGGGAAAGCGGTGGGCTAAACGCTCCAGCACGTCCGCGGTCCCGCCCCTCGACTGCGCCCGGGGCGGTCCTGAGCTTGCCGAAAAACCGGCGCTCACTGACCGGGTGGCTTCGGGGCGGCGGGCTTGGCCGGCGGCTTCGCCGAGTCGAGCTTCTTGATCACCTCAGACGAGATATCGAGCGAGGAATCCGCCCACACCAGGCCGGCGTCGGGACCGTTGAACACGAACTGCAGGCCCATTTCCTGCGCGACCTGCTGCAGTACCGGCTCGAGCCGCTGCTGGAATTCCTGCTGTAACGCCTGCTGCAGTTCCTGCACCTCCGCCTGCGCGTCCTGCGTGAAACGCTGCACCTCGAGCGTCGCCTTCTCGATGTTCTTTTGCAGCTCGCCGGCTACCGACGCGCTCATCACCGAGCCTTCCTTCTCGAGCTTCTGTTGCATGGTCGTGAGCTGCTTGTTCCTCTCGTTCAGCTCGGCGGCCTTCTTCTGCTGCAGCGCCTGGATGCGCGTCGTCGCCACGCGGCCGTCGGCCGATTCATTGGCGATGCGCTGAAGGACCACATACGCGACCTTTGCGCCCTGCGGGAACGGTTTCGGCGCGGGCGGCTGTGCCGGAGCCTGGGTGGCCGGAGCGGGAGCCGCGGGCTTGGCCTGATCGGCCGCAGCCTGCGCGTAAACGGGAGCGGCCGCGAGCACGGCGGCCAGCGCCACAACGACGATAAAACCTTTCATTACCAGTCCTTTCAAGGAGATCGGAAGTCTGTGATTTTAGCCGACTTCGGCCTCAAATCCGAAATCCGAGATCTGAAATGCGAAATCCCTAAGGATGGCTGACGGTGAAGGTGTAAGGAACCGGTTCGGTCAGCACCCCGACGTCGTAGACCCGGACGCAGAGGGAGCCGCCCAGCGTCGACACCGTTCCCGTCAGTACGCTGGTGACGACGGCGTTGTCGTTGGTCAGCACCGCGCTGCAGGTCGCACCGGCGAGCGTACCCATGCTGAAACCGACCTTGGCCGGCGCGGTTTCACCCAATGAAGTCAGCGTCGCCGTCACTGCCCCCGTCGCACTGGTGAAGACATTGTGCGTGGCCGCGCCGTTGACGGTCAATGTTCCAGTGAATGTTTCCGTCACAATCACCGGAGTCGGCGTAGTCGGCAGACGGCTGATCAGGCCCCCACAGCCGATCGCGGCTGCCGCGACTGGAACCAACAACGCAAATACTGCGAATCCGCGCATTAAAATGTCGACCCCACTGCAAACCTGAACGTGAAACGCTTGGCCGGCCGCAGATTGTAATCAAACACGCCGGCTCGCTGCGGGTTGTACGCAAAGATCAGCCGGAACGGGACGTTCAACACCGGCATGAAGAAGCGGATTTCGGCGCCTGTCGAGGTCTTGAAGGCGCTGGTCTCACCGATCTTGCGCAGGAACGGCGTCGGCCCATTGGGATCCACCAGCCGCGTCGTCGTAAACGGATCGATGATCGGCGGCAAGCTTGGATCGACTCGCTGGTTGACGGCTTCCTTCCACGCAAAGCCCTGGCCGATGTCGCGGACTTGGCCAGTATCGTAAAACAGCACCAATCGAACCGGCCCGGCGACGTTAATCAAATACTCGCCGTTGAAGAGCAGCGACTTGTTGCCGCCGAGCAGGAGACCGCCGACATCGCGCGGACCGACCGAACGGAGTTGATAGCCGCGGATAGTGTATTCACCACCGAGATACAACGTCTCGGTAATCGGCAGCGTCGTCGTCGATCCGTAGGGGCGGATGTATTCCAGTTGCGCCCGGAACCCGACCGACATGCGCCTGTTGAGCGGCTTGAATTGCGTGTATTCGGTGCGCGGCTTCAAAAAGGACGTGTTGCCGCCAAGGCCGGCGAAGTCCATCGATGCCGTGATTCGCCGGCCGGAATTCGGAAAGATCGGATTGTCGACGGTGTTGTGGACGAAGCTCGGCGTGACTTTGCTGATGGTGCGCTGCCCGCCTTGACCAAGCAACAGCGAGTCGCGCAGATAGGGGTTGCGCTGCACGAGTTCCGGCGCGTAATACACGGGATTCAGGTTGGACACCCTGATCGCCTGATAACTGTAGGTCATGAACATCCGCGAGAATCCGGCCAGCGGGAAACCGCTGGTCAGGTTGCCGCCCGTGGATTCCTGCGTGAACTGATCGATGTAACGCAGCGTGCGCTTATAAACATCGACGCCGCCGGTGATGTTGCGATCGAACAGGAACGGCTCCGTAAACGCGATCTGGTAATTCTCCGATCGCGATCCGGCCTGCAGCGAGATGGTCAGGGCTTCGCCGCGGCCGAGGAAATTGGACGTCTGGAACGACAACTGTCCGAAAAACCCTTCGAACTGCGACACGCCCGCGCCGAACGTCAACTGGTTGCGGTTCTGCTCTTCGAGCTTGAGGGTGACGTCGACCTGGTTCTTTTCCCCGGGCGTCTTTTGGACGTTGATGCCCTGCCCTTCTTCGATGGGTTTGAAGTAGCCAAGCTGATTGAGACGCTTGACGCTGTATTTCAGCGCTTCCGTGTTGAACGGCGCGCCTTCGAGCAGTCGCACTTCGCGGCGGATCACGTTGTCGCGGGTCGTGGTGTTACCGGCGAACGTCAGGCGGTTCACGAAGTACTGTTCACCTTCGGTCATCCGCATGGTCACGTTGACGGTCGGTGAAGACGGACCTGCGACGGGCCCTTCCGCGGCGGCGATCGGTTCGAGATCCGGGAAGCCGGTGAATTCGAAGTAGCCAAGGCTCCCGTAGCCTTCGCGCGCCTTGACGAGGCCGGCGCGAATCGGCTTGTCCGAGTACCAGTCGCCCGCCTTCAGTTTGAAAAACGGCTGCAGGAATTCGGTCTTGATGATCTTGTTGCCCTCGAACGCGAAGGTGCCGATCCGATAGCGCGGACCCTCATCGATCGGAATATTCAGCTCGACCCAGCGCGTTTCCTTGTCGGCGCTGTCTTCGAGCGTCTTGATCCCGGGCTGGCCGATGCGGGCGCCGATATAGCCGTTGTTGCGGTAGTACTCGATCAGCTTCTCGGCGTCCTCGTCGAACTTGTTCTCGTTGTAGGTGCCCTTGCCGGTGATGAACGACAACATGCCGGCGGCCTTGGTCGATTTCATCTGCCGCGCCAGCGCGCGATCGCTCACCGCGGAGTTGCCGTTGAAGTTGATGGTGCGGACCTTGACCTTCGGCCCTTCCTTCACGTCGAACACGACTTTCACGAGCTTCGGACCCGCGGGCAGCGGCTCGACGGATGTCGTCACCTCGGCGAACTCGTAGCCCTTGTCCGCCATGAACGACTTGACCAGGCCCTGCACGCGGCGGACCACGGCTTGGTCGAGGAACGAGTCGAGACGGAGCGCGATGCCGAGCTCCTTCATCTTTTCGTCGATCTTGGTGCGCTCGACCTTGCTCGACCCCGTGTAGTCCACGATCTTGACGCGGGGCCGCTCCTCCATGTGATAGATGACGTGCTTCGCCATCACGCCATTGGCGAATCGCGCGTCGACGGCCTCAATCCACAGATTATCGAGAAAGTTGGTGGCCCACAGCCGCTTGAAGTCGGCCTGCAGCGACTGCTCGGTCTGTTCGTTGAACGGCACCCACGTGCCGTCAGACGGGCGTGGCAGCGGGGTCTGGATGTAATAGAGGTAGGTCTGCGCTTCGATGATCGATTCGTTGATCGGGTGGAAGCGCAACTCGGTCTGGCAGATCACCAGCGGCGAGCCAGGGGCCGGCGGACGCGCGGTCTGCGGACACGGCACCACGGGGGTAACGGGTGCCTGGGCGTACGCCGCGACAGGCATCGCAACAACCGCAAAAACGGCAAGAATCCGTGAAATCACAAAGTACAAACCTATGGAGCGGTGGCCAGACAACCCTTAACTATTGCTAATCAGACGTTCGAGGTCAAACGGCGGCCTGCCACGACCGGCTGGCCCGCCGGCCGGTAGGCCAGCTGGCCACCCTCGAGGTACACCTCGATCTCCCCGCCTTGCAGGTGCCCGCGAATGAGCTCCTCGGCGAGGGGATCCTCGATGTAACGCTGGATGGCCCGGCGCAACGGGCGCGCGCCGTACGAGCGGTCCTTGCACGTGATGTCGATGATCCAGTCGGCCACTTCCGGCGACACCAGCACCTTCATGCGCCGATCGAGCAGGTTGACGTTCAGCTGGTCGACCAGCAGCGAGAGGATCTTGCGCAGCTCGTCGTCGTTCAGCGCGTCGAACACGATCAGCTCGTCGACGCGGTTGATGAACTCGGGATTGAAGGTGCGCTTCACTTCGCCGAGCACCATTTCCTGGACGCCCTTCTGATCGCTCGCCTCGCTGGTCTGGAAGCCGAGCGACGCTTTCTTCTGGATGAAGCGCGCGCCGATGTTCGACGTCATGATGAGTATCGCGTTCTTGAAGTTGACGCGATTGCCAAGACCGTCCGTGAGATGGCCGTCTTCGAACACCTGCAGGAGGATGTTGAAGATGTCGGGGTGCGCCTTCTCGATTTCATCGAGCAGGACGACGGAGTAGGGATTGCGCTTCACCTTTTCGGTGAGCTGGCCGCCCTCTTCATGGCCGACGTATCCCGGCGGCGAGCCAATCAGCTTCGACACCGAGTGCTTCTCCATGTATTCAGACATGTCGAAGCGAATCAGCGCGTTTTCGCTGCCGAACAGGAACTGCGCGAGCGCGCGGGCGAGCTCGGTCTTGCCGACGCCGGTCGGCCCGAGGAACATGAAGCTGCCGACCGGGCGGTTCGGGCTCTTGAGGCCGGCGCGCGAGCGGCGGATGGCGCGCGACACCGCGGAGATGGCGCGCTCCTGGCTGATCACGCGCTTGTGGAGGTCGGCCTCCATGCGAATCAGCTTGTCGCTTTCATCCTGGTTGATCGAGGCGAGCGGCACGCCGGTCCACTTCGACACAACCTCGTCGATCTCCGCCCGCGACACGATCACCTTGCGCGCGCTCGATCGCACGTCGAACTTCTCACGAACGAACTGCAGGTTCTCGCGCGCGACCTGTTCCTGCTCGCGATAGAACTGCGCCTTGTCGAAATCCTTGGCCGAGACCGCGCTCTCCATCTGCTCGACGGCCACGCGGATGCTCTTGTTGATCTCGCCGAATTCCTCGCTGTAGCCCGCCTCGCGCAGCTTGGCGCGTGCGCCGGCTTCGTCCACCAGATCGATCGCCTTGTCCGGGAGGAAACGATCGGTGATGTAACGGCTCGACTGATACACCGCGGCTTCGACGGCCTCGCGCGTGTACTCGACGTGATGGAACTGCTCGTAGCGATCCTTGACGCCCAGCAGGATCGAGATGGTCTCGCTCTCCGACGGCGGATCGACCTTGATCGCCTGAAAGCGGCGCTCGAGCGAACGATCCTTCTCGATGTATTTCCGGTATTCCGCCGGCGTGGTCGCGCCGATGCAGCGGATCTCGCCACGGCTGAGCGCGGGCTTGAGAATATTCGCGGCGTCCAGCGAGCCTTCCGCGGATCCCGCGCCGACCAGCGTGTGCAGCTCGTCGATGAACACGATGATGTTCGGATTGTCGACGAGCTCCTTCATGATCGCCTTGAGGCGCTCTTCGAACTGGCCGCGATACTTGGTGCCCGCGACGATCAACGAAATATCCAGCGCCAGGAGCCGCTTGTCGGCAAGGAAGTGCGGCACGTCGCCGTAGACGACCTTCTGCGCGAGCCCTTCGACGATCGCGGTCTTGCCGACGCCGGGCTCGCCGATCAACACCGCGTTGTTCTTGGTGCGGCGGCACAGCACCTGCTGCACGCGTTCGAGCTCGTAATCGCGCCCGACCAGCGGATCGAGCTGGTTCTTCATCGCCGCCTCGGTCAGGTCGCGGCTGAACTCGGCCAGCAGCGGCGTTTCCTTGACGCGCGTCAGCGAGGTCTTTTCGTTCAGCAGTTGGACGATGTCCTCGCGCACCTGGTGAAGACGCATCCCCTTTTCCATGAGGATGGTTGCCGCCACCGAGCGCTCTTCGCGCAGAATGCCGAGCAGCAGGTGTTCGGTGCCGATGTAGTTGTGAAGCAGCCGATCCGCTTCTTCCGCGGCGTACTGCAGGACGCGCTTGGTCTCCGCGCTGAACGGAATCTCAACCGAGGTCGACACCTTCTCGCGGAACACGGTGCGGCCTTCGATGTCTTTGCGGATGTTTTCGAGGGACAGGTGGGATCGGGCAAAGATCCGGCTCGTAAGGCCCTTGCCCTCACGAATGAGACCCAGCAGCAAGTGCTCGGTCTCAATAGAGATGCTTCCGAGCTGGCTCGCCTCGTAACGGGCAAAAAACAGAACCCGTCTGGCTCGTTCGGTATAACGCTCGAACATCCGCCTCCGCGTGGCTACGGCGTGACACGTTCCGCCGCCGCCGCCCCCTTTGTTCACATTATACGGCTAAAAGCGCCTTTTACACATTTGCGATCCCGCTAAGTTGCGGAAAAACAGTGACTTCGGAGTTTTGGATTGGCACCCCCGATATCGTAAAATACCGATCAGTGACACCTGCCGCAGAAGAAAAACCGAGGCAGGCCTCACGATGGGAAACCTTCGTTTGGCCGCGGTGGCTGCCCGTACGCGCGCGCATGCCGCTCGTCGCGCAAGTGACCGGCGCCGTGGCGCTTACAGCGTTGATCGTCGGACCGTGGTGGGCCTCCGCACCGGACGCGATTCCTGCAACCACCGAGATGCCCGCGACGGCGGAAACTCCGGCGGCGGTCCCGCCGCCCGCTCCCGCTCCGGCTGCGGCAGTGCCGGCCGGGACCGTTCCGGCTCCCGCGGCCGTCGAGCCACCGAAACCAAAGCCCGTTGTCCCCGCCCGCCCGGCGCATTTGAACCTCGATGTGCGGCATAGCTTCCGCAACGTGGACTTCACGGTGACGGTCGACAATAAGCCGGTGCTGCAAACGAAACTCGAAGGCAGCGGCAAACGCTTCGGCGTGTTTGGCAAGCGTGGTGAGCGCGGCTATACGAAGACGCTGGATCTGACTCCCGGCGTTCACCTCGTTCGAATCCGCGTCCTTTCGGCAAACGACAAGTTCGATCAAACACGTGTCGAGCGATTCGATCTCGGGTCATCTTCGGTTGCGTCCATGCGGATCTCGGCCGACAAGACCGGATTGACGCTCCTCGCCGAGCGGCCGCCTGTGCCCGCGCCCGACGCGACTCCTGCGCCCGAGCCAATCGCCGCGGCGCCAGTGGTCGCGGCGCCGGTGCCTGCCGCGGCTCCAGTCCAGGCTGCCGCGGTGCCGCAGGCCTCCAACGCTGCGTCCCGGCAGGATGTCAACGCGGTGGCGGATCTCCTGCAATCGGTGCGATCGATGCTGATCGCCATCGCCGGATTCGTGGCGTCGGCGGCGACCGGTTTCGTGGTCCAGGAATACTTGCGATCTCGCCGCAGCCTCATCTTCGCGCCTGGCGGCGCGCGCGAACCCGCGGAAGAGCGCCGCAAGCGCCGCCGCCCGGGCAAGCCGGCACCGCGCTACGAAGACGACGGCGAGGATGACGACGGCGATTACTTGCCGGAAGCCGATCAGGCCGACCAGAAGGTCACCACGTAGGCCGCGTCCGGGTCGTGTTAGCCTCCGCGCCATGTCCCACACGGTAGGATTCATCGGTCTCGGCCTCATGGGGAAACCCATGGCGCGCAATCTCCTCAAGAAAGGCTTCTCGGTCGTCGCGCACAGCCGCAGCCGCGGCCCGGTCGAGGAGCTGAAGAAAGACGGCGCCACGTCGGCGGGTTCGCCGGCCGAAGTCGCGCGCGCGTCGAAGTTCATCATCACGATGCTGCCCGATGGGCCGGACGTCGAGAAGGTGCTCGAAGGCGGCGACGGCATCTTCAACGCCATGTCCAAGGGCACGGTCATCGTGGATTCGAGCACGATCGCGCCGGTGATTGCGCGTCGTCTCGCGGCGCGCGCGAAAGAGCTCGGCGCATCGATGCTCGATGCGCCGGTGAGCGGTGGTGAGATCGGCGCGATCGACGGCACGCTGACCTTCATGGTCGGCGGCGATGCCGCCGCGCTCGAATCCGTCCGCTCTGTCCTGAGCGCAATGGGCAAGCCGGATCGCATCGTTCACGTGGGTGAATCGGGCGCCGGCCAGATTTGCAAGGCCTGCAACCAGATCGTGCTCGGCGGCACGATGTCGGCGGTCGCGGAAGCGATTGCGCTGTCGCGCAAGGCCGGCGTCGATCCCATGAAAGTGCGCGCCGCGCTGATGGGCGGCTTCGCGCAGAGCCGCGTCCTCGAAGTGCACGGCGAGCGCATGATCACCGGCAACTGGAAGCCGGGGTTCAAGGCCAAGTTGTTCAAGAAAGATCTCGGCATCGCGCTCAACACGCTCGGCGAGAACGGGGTGCCGGCAATCACGAGCGCAGCGGTGCAGCAGCTCGTGAACGCGCAGGTTACCGCGGGCGAAGGCGAGGAAGATTACTCCGGCATTGCCAAAGTCATCTTCAAGCTCGCGAGTTTGAACTAGCGAGCGCCTCAGACCGACGAGCATGTGCGATTCGGCTCCGCTCGCTAGCGCAGCGTCGCTTGGCCCCGCCTCCGGCGGGGCGAGAGTCTTGAAGGGCGGTCTAAAACTTGACTCATTCGGTCAGGATTCCGGCCCTTCAAGACTCTAGCTCACTCGAACGAGCGGGCGCGAGCCAGCTCGGGGCGATCGGTGTCGGCGCTCTTCGCGATCTCGACGACCTGCTGGTAATACTTCCGTGCGGCGGCCCGATCGCCGTCGGCTTCGGCGGCGCGCGCCGCACCGTAGGCGCCGCGGAACCGGTTCGGCTCCTTCTTCATCGTCGCTTCGAAGGCCACGAGGGCGGGCTTTGCATCACCGCTTTCGAGGAGCATCTCGCCGAGCAGTTCACGAGCGGGAGCGATCGGACCGGGACCACGGCGGCCGTGTCCGTTCGATCTTCCTGATCCGCGACGGCGCTCATCACCCGTAAGGCCTCGGCCTCGTTACCCTGCGCGAACGTGACCCATGCCACCGCGGCCTGGCGCGCGACGTCGATTTGCTCCGCCGAATTCGTCCGTCGCGGTTTTCATGGGCCTCGCGCGGAGCGGCGAGCCTTTCGATATCCGCGGCGGCCGATGCGCGGCCTCCGGGGGACCGTAGTCTACCGGAAGCGCTCCGGCGCGAATAACGCGATCGGGTGACGCGTGGCGCCATCGATCGCGAGGTCGGCGAGTATCTCTCCAATCACGCTCGCGAACTTGTAGCCATGCCCCGAACACGGTGACGCAATCACGACGTTCCCGAATTCAGGATGATGGCCAATTACGAAATGCTGATCCGGCGTCAGCGTGTACCTGCAGCTGACTGTTTCCTTGAGCGCGCCATCCGCCAACGCCGGAATGCAGGCTCGCAACGCGTCACGCATCGCGGGCTCGCCTTTGACCTTGGATCGAAAGAACGCGACCTTGACCCGATCATCAGCGTCTGCCGGAAACCCGTAGAACTGAATGCCGTTGCTGATGTCCCAGATGTAGATCGGAAACCGATCGGGCATGAACGGCGCCGCGCCGCCGGAAGGCTCGAACCAGTGCAGTTGTTGCGGCTCGACTTCAAGCGGCAGCCAGTCGATCTTGAAGAGCTCCGCCGCCCATGCGCCGGGCGCGAGGATCAGCCGCTCGCTTTCGTAGCGGCCTCGAGAGGTTCGGACGGTGACCGTGCCCGACGAGGCGACGTCCCAGCCGTCGACGCGCTCATCGAAGTGCACGTGCGCACCGCGATCGGCGGCGGCATCGAGATGCGCGCGAATCGCCTCTTCGGGAAACACGACGCCGGCTTCGTGTTCGAAGAGTGCGACCAGGCCAGCGGCCGGCGTCAGCGGCGGGAATCGCGCATGGATCTGGGCGGCGTCGAGCACTTCGTGATCGAGATGATGTTCGCGCGCGCTTCGCAGGCTGCCGGCCACCACCTCGCTGTCAGGCGTGCCAATCATCAAGCCGCCGGTGATTTGCAGCAACTGCCTGCCTGACTGCTCTTCCAGCCGCCGCCACACTTCGTAGGCACGCCGCAGCAACGGCACATATGCGGGATCTTCGAAATACGCGAGCCTGATCACGCGGGACTTGCCGTGGCTCGATCCCTGATCGTGCGCGGGTTGAAACTGCTCGATGCCGAGCACGCGCTTGCCGCGCGATGCAGCCTGCGCCGCCGCGGCACTGCCCATCCCGCCGAGACCGACGACGATCACATCGAAACGGCTCAATCAAAGGTAGGATGCCATCGATGGGCCGGCTTCTTGTCCTGTTTTTTGCCAGCGGCTGCGCCGCGTTGATTTACGAGACCGTCTGGTTCTACCTGGTGCAACTCGTCGTCGGCGCCTCGTCGATCTCGGTCGCGGTAGTGCTGTGCGCGTTCATGGGCGGAATGGCGCTTGGCAGCTGGCTGCTGCCGAAGGTCACGCCTCGCGGCGTGCATCCATTCAAGATCGTCGCCGCACTCGAATCGGGCATTGCGTTGCTCGGCATCGCGATCCCGATCGCACTGCCCTACGTGCGACAGGTGTATCTCGCGCTCGCCGAACCCGGCGCCGGCTCGATCGCGCTGCGCTCGATCGTCTGCGTCCTGATCCTCACGCCGCCGACGATGCTGATGGGCGCAACGCTGCCGGCCATCGCACGATGGCGCGGCGAAGGTGATCGCGGTGAGGCGATGGGCCTGCTGTACATGGCCAACCTCGCGGGCGGCGCCTTTGGCACCGCGCTCGCCGGTTTCTATCTGCTGCGCGTCCACGACACGATCATCGCGACGTCGGTCGCTGTAACGCTGAACACCCTTATCGCGATCGCGCTCTGGCTGATAGCGAAGCCCTCAAGCGCTTTGCCATTGGAACCTCTGGAACCCCTGGAACCTTTGGAACCCCCGGACCAACAGAAGTCCGCCACGCCGGTTTTGATTGCAGCCGGCTTATCCGGCCTGACCGCCCTTGGCGCCGAAGTCGTCTGGACCCGGCAGCTGTCGCTGCTCTTCGGCGCCAGCGTCTATACCTTCTCGCTGATCCTCGCGGTGTTTCTCAGCGGCCTCGGCCTCGGCGGATTCGCCGGATCGCGGCTGGCACGACGCGGTGTCAATGCCGCCGCTGCGCTGGCCACCGTGCAAGCGCTGCTGGCGTTCGCGATCGGGTTCGGCGCGTGGGCGATCGTCAACGTCCTGCCCGGCTGGCAGCCGACTGCCCTGTTTCTTCCCGGCGTGCGTGCGAACGCGGCGTTGACGTTTGCGTTCGACGCGCTTCGCTGCGCGGTGGCATTGCTGCCGGCGACGATCCTCTGGGGCGCGAGCTTTCCCCTGACGATCGCTTCCGGAAGTCGCGCCGGCTTCGATCGTCACGTGGCCCGCGTCAATGCCATCAACACGGCCGGCGCCCTGCTGGGCGCGATCGCGTTCACGCTGATTGGCATCCCGCGTCTCGGCTCGCACGACGCCCAGCAGCTGCTGGTCGTGCTCGCGGCGGTCAGCGCGCTGCTGCTGCTGGCGGTTCCGAATCGCGCACGCGCGCAACGCCTCGGTCTGATCGCGGTCGCAACGTCGATCGCGATCTGGATCGTGCCGGCCGTGCCCGGCCGCTTGATCGCCTACGGCCGATCGGTGAACTCGTGGGACTCGATCGCGCGCTTCCTGTATCTCGCCGAAGGCGCCACGGCGTCCGTCGCGGTGACCGAGGGCAAGGGCGGCGCCCGTCAATTTCACATTGCCGGCAAAGTCGAAGCGTCCGACATGGACATCGACATGCGGCTCGAGCGCATGCTCGGTCACATTCCCGCGCTCATCCATCCGCATCCGCGCTCGGTATTGATCGTCGGCGTCGGTGCCGGCGTCACGGCCGGCGCGCTGTCCATCCATCCCGAGGTCGAGCGGATTGTCATCTGCGAAATCGAACCGGTCGTGCCGCGAAGCGCGCGCGCGTTTTTCGGCAACGAGAACCATCACGTCTTCGACGATCCGCGTGTGCAGTTGGTGTTCGACGACGCGCGGCACTTCCTGCAGACGACCGATGAAAAGTTCGACATCATCACGTCGGATCCGATCCATCCGTGGGTCCGCGGCGCGGCGACGTTGTACTCGCTCGAATACCTGACGCTCGCGAAGAATCACCTGACGCCCGGCGGCGTGGTCACGCAGTGGATCCCGCTCTACGAGACCGACATTCCATCGGTAAAAAGCGAGATCGGAACGTTCGCGGCGGTGTTTCCAGATACGACGTTGTGGAATCCGGATCTGCTTGAAGAGGGATACGACCTGGTGGCGCTCGGACGCGCCGAACAAACGCCGATTCGACAGGCCGATCTCCAGGATCGTCTCGATGCGGCGCCGCGCGTGAAGAAGTCGCTCGACGAAGTGATGCTGAAATCAGCCGCGGATATTCTCGGCTCCTACGCGGGACGCGGCAAAGATCTGGCGCCGTGGCTGGCCGACGCCGCGATCAATCGCGAACGCAATCTTCGATTGCAGTACCTGGCGGGACTGGCCGCGAACAAGGACCAGCGCTTTGCGATCTTCCGGGGGATCCTGAATTACCGTCGATACCCGGCGGACCTGTTGGTAGCGTCCGCCGATACCGAAGCACAATTGCGTAGCTGGTACTACGACGAACGCTAACCCTTCTTCTTGCCGGTGCCGCTCTGCGTGAACTGGCCGCCGGCCATGTCCTGCTTCACCGTCAGCGCGCCGTCCTTGAGCGTCAGCGTCATCACCACCGGGATATCGCCCTGCTGCGTGGTCTGGGTGTACTTGAGCACGGCTTCCGAACCCTTCACCGTGACGTCGGTGATGGTGACCGGACCGCCGCGGCCGCCGCCGAGCTCGGCCGACAGCTTGCCGCCGTCCTGCTTGATCGTCAGCGGGCGCTCCTGCGGTCCGCGACGGCCTTCGACGGTCAACACCCACTCGCCGAGAAACGCCTTGGCGTCCTGCGCCCAGGCAATCGCCGGCGCCAGCATGATGGCGCACAGCAGAATCATGAGGCTCTTGCGAATCATTCTTCACTCCTGTTCTTCAAACCTATTTGAAACCGCGGAGGGCAATTACCGGTCGCACCCCGTAAGGCTGCATACGTTACCGCAAACGGGACCGCTTACCTACAACCGCACTTCGTTGACCTGGATCACCGGGGCGATGTTCGTGTAGTTCGGAACATCCGCCACGATCGGACCGCCGTGCGTCGCGAACGCGAGCTGAAAAGCGTCGACCGACTCGAAGAACAGGTGGCCAATCGCGAGGTAAGGGGGCGGCGCGCCGGCTCGGCACCACCAAGGCCTTCATCCACGGCCATCCCTTTCACCGACGCGCCGATGCGCTGCTTGACCATCGGCATGTGCGACGACAGGTAGTAATTCATGTCGAACGTCTTGCCGGGACCGTTCGGATACAGCACGGTGACCTTGATCATGCGTACTCCTTGCGCGGCTGGGGGCGCGCGCTGCCGCAGGGCGCGGCATAGATTACCTTAACGGCTGGCGACGACGCGCAGCGAAGGTTTCGCCGCAGCAGCGGGGGGAGAGTCGCTGCTGCGGCGCGAGAGGGACACGAACATCTGTCCCAGATGCGGCATGACGAACTGCAGAGTTTGCGTCTGCTCTTCCTTGAACGATTCAGCGGAATAGAGCGACAGCACGCCGGCGACCTGGCCGTCGGCGACGAGCGGCAGCGCCAGGCAGTAATTCAACTTGTAGAGCGACGCTTCCGCGCCCAGATCGAGCTTCGCGTCCGAGTTCACCATCGGCTGCTGATGCTCCGCGACCCAGCCGGTGAGGCGCTCGCCGAGCTTCATCTCGAGTCCCTGCAGCAGCGACGCGGCATCGCCGGCGACGAACGCGACCTTCACCGCATCCGTGGCGTGGTCGTTGACGAAAAACGCGCAGCTCGCATTCGGCACGACGTGATGCACGTGCGACCAGATCAGCGATGACAGGTCGGCCATGCTCGGCCGGCCGCTCACCACTCGCGCGAGATTGGCCAGCGCTCGCAGCGACTCGGGACCATCGTTGACGACCGCCGCGGCCGGTGCCGCCACCGGAGCGATCGGCTGCTCCTGGACCGGCGCCACCGCCTTGGTAATCTGCTGAATCGCTTTCTGCAGCTGTGGCTTGACCTGCATCGGGGCGATATCGCGGCACACGCGCTCGAACATGTCGACGACGATCGGGTCGTACATCGTGCCGCGGCGCGCCCGAATGATGCCGAGCGCGTCGTCATCGGTCATCGCGGCACGGTACGGACGATCCGACGTCAGCGCGTCGTAGCAATCGACCACCGACAGGATGCGAGCGCCGATCGGAATCTCGACGCCCTTCAGCCGGTTCGGATAGCCGGTGCCGTCCCAGTTCTCATGATGGGCGCGAACGATCGGCACGACCGGATACGGGAAATCGATCGACGAGAGGATGTCGGCGCCGACATCGACGTGCAGCTTCATCGTCTCGAATTCCGTGGGCGTGAGCTTGCCGGGCTTGTTGAGAATGCGCTCGGGCACCGCGAGCTTGCCGGTGTCGTGCAGCAGCGCCGCCGCCTGGATCGCTTTCATGGTCGGTTCGTCGAGACCGCCGAGCGCCCTGGCCAGGCCCATCGCGTAGTGCTGCACGCGGTGAATGTGGCTGCTGGTGACGCCGTCCTTGGCTTCGATCGCGGTGGAGAGCGCGCCGATCGTCGAGAGATACAGACGATCGACCGTCGCAACATGCTGTTCCGCATCCTCGAGACGGCCGGTCCACGACCGCATCGCGAGGTTGATCACCGCCAGCAGCGGAATCACCGCAACCAGCGCGATGACGCTGAGGTATTGGGTGAGCACGATCAGCAGGAAGGCCGCCGACGCGGACGCGAAATAGTTCAGCGACAGCGTCATGAAGTGTGAGCGCCACACTTCAACCGCGGACAGCTGCTTCTGCAGCGCCACCGCCATCGAAATCAGGCCGGAGTTGAGAATGAAGTAGACGCCCGCGAAACACGCCAGCGGCAGCAGCAGGACGTCGACGTTGATGTGGTCGCCGAACACCGGGCCCAGCCCGCTGAGCCGGAAGAACACCGCTGCGCCGCAGAAGAACGCCAGCGCCGGCGCGCTACCGTTGAAGAACAGCCGCCGCAGGCGCAAGTCGCGCTGCGTTTTGACGTTCGCGACGTACGAAATCACGAGGCTGTCGACCGCCATCGTCACGGTCGCGGGTGCGGGGCCGAACATCAACGCTGAAGTGATGAAGAACGTGTCGGAAATCGAAAACCACGCGTTGGTGCCGGGGATGCGCAACGGAAAGCGGCCGGTCACCATCGCCAGCACGGCGAGGGCGAACCACTCGCGCGCGTGCGGCGTCGACCACAACGCGAACACCGACCAGCCTACCACCGCGGCGCCCACGGCGGTGGTCGCGCCGACGTAAACGTCGACCGGCGATCGCAGGAAGCGTCGAATCATTGACCGTCCGGACGAACGTTCTCGCCCCAGATGATCTGGTTGGCATTGGCGGGATCAGCCTCACCCCAGATGATCTGCTGGCCGGCGGTCTGCTCGCCCCAGATGATCTGCTGGCCGAAGCTGTTCTCGCCCCAGATGATTTGCTGTCCGAACGTGTTTTCACCCCAGATGATCTGCTGGCCGATGCTCTGCTCGCCCCAGATGATCTGCTGTCCCCACGGAGTGTTCTCGCCCCAGATAATCTGCTGGCCGAACGGCAATTGCTCACCCCAGATGATCTGCTGGCCGATGCTGTTCTCGCCCCAGATGATCTGGCTGCCCTGCAGCGCCGCGAGCTTGCGAGGCACGACGATGTTGAACCAGTTGGCGAGGAGCTCGAGCGCGCCGAGGCCCGACGCGCCGATCGGAGCGGTCAATCGATCGACGCCTCCGTTGGTCATCATGCCGGTCGGCTGAATCGTCTGGCCCGCAATCGTGACGCCGGGAATTTTTCCGGTCAACGCGGTGACGGCGCTATTGACGCGACGCGCCGAATACAGGTTGACGCTGCCGGTGCCCGCGCGCAGCACGCCTTCATTGGCCATGAACGACGCGCTCAGCTGCATGGCGAGCTTGACCTGCCGCACGGTCAGGACCCCGCCTTCGAGCAGCAGCGCGGCGCCGCCGCTCACCATGCCCGCGGCCATGCTGGTGCCGCTCATCGTGTAGTAGGCGTTCTTGCCGCTGCCCGCGGCGTGAAGTTCCTTGTACTTGCTGGCGAGATACGAGCCCTGCGCCTCGAGCGACACGATCTTGTTGCCCGGCGCGACCACGTCGGGCTTCACGCTCAGCTCGAAACGCGTCGGCCCGCGCGACGAATACGTCGTCACCGTGTCGTCCCCGCGTCCGACAGTGCCCCACGTATTCAGCGCGCCAACGGTAATCGCGCTGGGCGCGACGCCGGGCGTCGTGATGCTGGCAAACACCTCCTGGCCCGCCGCGTTCTTGCCGTTGTTGCCGGCAGACGCGACGACCACAAGGCCGCTGAGCACGGCCTTCTCCACTGAGAGGCACAGCGGATCGGTGAGGCACGGCTCGACGCTCGGATGACCGAGCGACAGGTTCACGACCTTGATGCTGTACTTGACGCGATTATTAATCGTCCACTGCAGGCCGGCGATCACGTCGCTGGTGTATCCACCGCCGTTGTCGCCGAGCACGCGGACGTTGATGAGGTGCGCGCCCGGGGCAATGCCGCCCTTGTAAAGCGGCGTGGCGCCGGTGTCCTGGCCGGCGACAATGCCGGCGATATGTGTGCCGTGACCGAAGCCGTCGTCCGTCGAACTATCACCGGTCACGAAACTCTGTGACCACACTACCTTGCCGGCCAGCGCCGCGTGCGAGGTGTTGATGCCCGAGTCGATGATCGCAACCCCGACGCCCTTGCCGGACACTCCGGGGAGCGCGCCAATGCCGAGCAAGCCGCCGGGCTGCGACGCGCGCGCCTGATCCGCCGCCATCGTCTTCTGAGAGATGACCATCAGCGGCGTCACGATGTTGTCGCGAGAGATCGAGGCAATGCCGGCGACCTGCCGGAGCGTGGAGAGTTGCGCGGGTGTGGCCTGGACGACCACGAAGCCGTCGAGCACTCGCAGCACCGGCAGCCCGTCGCGGGCCGCCACATCCTGGATGACTCCGACGTCGCCGCGCACGATGGCGCGGACATCCTCGGTGGCGCCGCCCAGCAGCATCGCCAGTAAATCGCCTGAAAGGGTGGCGAGTGGCGTTTGGCCGCTGACTGTGACCGACAGCCACAGCACGAGCGCAGTAATCTTTACAAGCGTTGGGGGGACGACGCGCATTCCGACTCCTATCCGGCCGCTGCATCGCAAGTGCTGCGCCACAACTGAACAGAATGGAGATCTTCAGGGAATTTCAGGTAAACAATTGACTTGTAAGGACTTCTTGACTCGGTTACTGCCGAGCATGAACGTGGATACCGTGCAACCGTGTTGCTTAATGGAACAGACTAAAACGACAAAATCATGCAAATCGTATTTGCGCTGATACTTATATTGATGAGTGAGATTAGCACACTCGCGAAAAAATGGACAGCCTTTAGACGACTTTAAAGTAATTTACCGCCCTCAAGACGGAGCGTCCTGTCGCACTGAGCTGCCAGACGAGGATTGTGTGTCGCGATAATGGCCGTCAGCCCGAACTCAGCGTGCATGGCGCGGAGCAGCTGGTGAAGGGAGTCGGCCGTGGCCTCGTCGAGGTCGCCGGTCGGCTCGTCGGCGAGGAGCAATGAAGGCTGCATCACCAGCGCGCGCGACACCGCCACCCGCTGCTGCTCACCTCCCGACATCATGCCGGGACGATGATCCAGCCGATCGCCGAGGCCGACCCGCTGCAGCAACGCTTCGGCCGTCGGGCGCGCTTGCTCCGCGGACACGCGGGAAATGCGCAGCGGCATCATCGCGTTTTCGACCGCGGTGAACTCCGGCAGCAGGTGATGGAACTGAAACACGAACCCGATGTGGCGATTGCGAAACGTGACGCGCGCCTGATCGTCCATCGAGGAGATCTCGTGATCGCCGACGCGCACCTGTCCGGCGTCGATCGCATCGAGGCCGCCGAGCACGTGCAGCAGCGTGCTCTTGCCGACGCCTGACGCGCCCATGATCGCCACCATCTCGCCTTTCTCCACGGCGAGATCGAGATCGCGCAGCACGTGCAGCCGCTTGCCGGTCGCGTTGTAGTGCTTGTTGAGGCCCGCGACGGTGACGAACGCCATCGCTATTCGTACCTCAGCGCCTGCGCCGGATCGAGCTTCGCGGCCTGGCGCGATGGATAGAGCGTGGCGGCAAAACAGACGATCACCGCGCCGATCACCACCGCCACGAAATCGCCGGGCAGTAACTTGAACGGCAGGTAGCTGACCTGGTAGATGTCGCCGGGAATCGTGATCAGGCGGTAGCGATCGAGTACATAGGCCAGCGCAGCGCCCGACACGGCGCCGATGATCGTGCCGATCACGCCGATGATCGTGCCCTGCAGCAGGAAGATCAGCGTGATGCTCTTCGACGAGGCGCCCATGGTCTTGAGGATGGCGATGTCGCGGGTCTTCTCCATCACCAGCAGGATCAGCGACGCGACGATGTTGAGCGCCGCGACCGCGACGATCAGGCCGATGCCGATGCCCATGCCGATCTTTTCGAGCAGCAGCGCGGAGTAGAGCTGCCGGTTGATGTCGGTCCAGTCCTGCGTGACGTAGTCCTGGCCGAACTCCCCGGCGATGTGATCGGCAATCCGGGGCGCGTCGTAGATTTGCGCGACCTTTACTTCGATGTGCTCGACGCGATCGGTGCCGGCGAGCAGCATGCCGCGCTCGAGATCGACGAAGCCGGAGCCGGCGTCGACCTCGTAGAGTCCGAGACGAAACAGCCCGACGACCTTGAAGCGCCGTTGCCGCGGCATCACGCCCATCGGCGACAGCGTGCCGTTCGCGGTCAGCAGGCTGACGGTATCGCCAACCTTCACGCCGACGTCGGTGGCGAGGTCCTTCCCCAGCACGATGCCGGGCAGGTCATCTTCCGTCGCCGGTGTAAGACCCGACAGCGAGCCTTCAACCATCGCGTGACCAATGTCGGTGACGCTTGGCTCCATCGCCGGGTCGATGCCCTTGACGCCGACGAACCCATCCTGGCCCAGGCCGCGAATCAACGCCTTGCCGATCACCGCGGGGGCGGCGCCGATCACGCCCGGCACCTTGCTCAGCTTCGAGATCTCCTCGCGATAGTCGGTGATGCCGGCGGGTTTGTAGACGAACACGTGCGCGGACGAGCCGAGAATGCGCGACTGCAGCTCGCCCTGAAGTCCCGTCATCATCGCCAGCGCGATGACGAGCGCCATCACGCCGACGGTGACGCCGAGCGTCGAGACCAGCGAGATAACGGAAATGAAGACTTGCCGGCGTTTGGCCAGCAGATAGCGAAGCGCGACCTGCAGCTCAAACGGCATGGCGCTACGCTTCGTCGGCGCGGGGGCGCATCAACGGAAACAGGATCACGTCGCGAATCGACAAGGAATTGCTGAGCAGCATGACGAGGCGATCGATGCCGATGCCTTCGCCGCCGGCCGGCGGCATGCCGTACTCGAGCGCGCGCACGTAGTCCTCGTCCATCGCGTGCGCTTCCTGGTCGCCGGCCGCGAACTGCGAGAGCTGCTCCTCGAAGCGCCGCCGCTGCTCGACCGGATCGTTGAGCTCGCTGAAGGCATTCGCGACTTCGAATCCGCCGATGTACAGCTCGAAGCGCTCGACGGTATCGGGATCGTCCGGGCGCTGCTTCGACAGCGGGGACACCTCGGTTGGAAAGTCGTAGACGAACGTCGGCTGGATCAGGTGCTCTTCCCACAGCGATTCGAAAATCGCGCTCGCGATTTTCCCGGGACCCGCGCCTTTGGGAATCTCCACGCCGAGCTTGCCGGCCAGCGCCTTCGCCGAGTCGAGCGATCGCAGCTCGTCCACACTGACCGGGACTCCGAGCCGCTTCGACGCCTCTTCCGCGGCCGCGTGGCGCAGGGACACCCGCTTGAACGGCGCGGACATGTCGATGGTGTGCTCGCCGAACGGAAAGCTGGTGGTGCCGATCACCTGCGTCGCGACCTTCGACAACAGCTCTTCGGTGAACGACATGAGCCGCTGATAATCCACGTACGCCCAGTAGAACTCGAGCATCGTGAACTCGGGGTTGTGCTGCGTCGAGATTCCCTCATTCCTGAAGTTACGATTGATCTCGAAGACCCGTTCGACGCCGCCGACGGTCAGCCGCTTGAGGTAGAGCTCCGGGGCGATTCGAAGGTACAGCTGCATGTCGAGCGCGTTGTGATGCGTCACGAACGGACGGGCCAGCGCGCCGCCGGCGATCTTCTGCATCATCGGCGTTTCCACTTCCAGGAAGCCGTGACTGGTGAGGAACTCGCGGATCGCCGACACCGTCCCCGTGCGGATCTCGAATACCCGGCGCACGTCGGGGTTGACGATCAGATCCAGGTAGCGCTGCCGATAACGAATCTCGACATCCTGCAGGCCGTGCCACTTCTCGGGCAGCGGCAGAAAACACTTCGCCAGGAACTGCAGCGACGACGCCCAGATCGAAAGCTCGTTCGTCTTCGTTCGAAACAAGTGGCCGGTGACGCCGATCTGATCGCCGATGTCGAGCAGCTTCGATAACTGGTAGTCGCGTTCGCTGAGTGCGTCCTGCCGTACGTACACCTGGAGCCGCGATCGGCCATCGGACAGGACCAGGAAGCTCGCCTTGCCGAAGCTCCGCACGCTGACAATACGTCCGGCCGTGACTGTGTCGATGCGCGTGGCCTCGAGGTCCTCTTTGGATTTTGCGCTGTGACCGTCGACGAGCTGCGACACGGAGTGTGTCGTGTCGAACTTGTTCGGGTACGCGGCGAAACCAAGGCGCGTGATCGCCTCGAGATTCGCCTTGCGTTGATCGATCTGGACAACCTCGCCGCTCATTACTCCGTCACTGCTCCTTCGTCCTTGAACCGGCGGTACGCGCCGTCGAGCACGCCATTGACG
This sequence comes from Cyanobacteriota bacterium, assembly GCA_019752015.1. Classification (GTDB taxonomy): domain Bacteria; phylum Acidobacteriota; class Vicinamibacteria; order Vicinamibacterales; family UBA2999; genus 12-FULL-67-14b. Next base: position 104,560 of record JAIEMQ010000015.1, read on the forward strand.
AACTTGGCGGCCTCTTCACCGCTGTAGGCACGGGCCAGCTCGATCGCTTCGCTGATGACCACCCGCGGCGGGCTGTCGCGATGCGTCATCAATTCCTGCAGCGCCAGGCGCATCACCAGCCGATCGATCGTCGCCATGCGCTCGACGCGCCAGTTCTTGGCCGCGTCGCCAATGCGCTCGTCGAGCGCGTCGCGCTGTTCCATCGCACCGCGGACGAGCGACACGACAAACGCGTGTTCCCCTTCGCCGGGATCGGCGACTTCGGGCGGGCCCGCGTGATGCAGCACGCCGAGCGCCTGCTGCGGCGTCAGCCCGCCGATCTCGCATTCATAGAGCGCCTGTAACGCCACCGCCCGCGCGCGCCGTCGTCCTTCCCAACGATCCCCTTCGCCCTCGAGAACACGGGGAGCACTCATGAACGCGCGTCGCCGAGATGAGCAAACAACCGCGCCATTTCCACGGCGGCGTCGGCGGACTCGCGCCCTTTGTTGGACGGCCCCGGCGCCGCGCGCTCGAGCGCTTCTTCAGCGGAGTTGGTCGTCAGCACGCCGAACGACATCGGCACACCGGTACTCGCGGCGGCCGCGGTAATGCCATGGGCACAAGCTGACGCAATGTATTCGAAATGTGGCGTCGCTCCCCTGATCAGGCACCCGAGACAGACGACCGCGTTGAAGCGGCCGGTTTCGGCGGCGCGTTGCGCCGCCATGGGAATTTCAAAAGCGCCTGGCACCCGGAACACTTCCACATCGCTTTCGTTGATGCCGGCATCGCGAAGCGCCGCCTGCGCGCCGACCAGCAATCGATCGGTGACGAAATCGTTGAAACGCGCGACGACGATCGCAACCCGCATTTTGCCTTTTGCCTTCTGCCTTCTGCCTTTACTTACCCAGCCAGACAGCCTTGCGCTTTTCCAGGAACGCCTTGGTACCTTCCTTCATGTCCGCCGACGAAGCAATCGCGCCGAACAGCGAGGTCTCGAGGTACTGTCCTTCGGCCAGCGAACCTTCGAGGCCCTGGTGCACCGCCTCGATGCAATACCGCATGGCGATCGGCGCCTTCGATGCAAGGTGGTGCGCAATCTTCTTCGCCTCGGTCATCAGCTCCGCCGCAGGCACGACCTTGTTGACGAGACCAATCTCGTAGGCGCGTTGAGCGCTGATCATGTCGCCCGTCAAAATGATCTCGAGCGCGATACCGCGGCCAACGAGACGCGGCAGCCGCTGGCTCCCTCCGTAGCCCGGAATGATCCCGAGATTGATCTCGGGCTGGCCGAAGCGCGCGGTGTCCGCGGCAATGCGGATGGTGCAGGCCATGATCATTTCGCAGCCGCCGCCTAGCGCGAAGCCGTTGACGGCGGCAATCACGGGCTTGCCAAGCTGTTCGATCGCATCGAAGATCTGCTGGCCGCGGCGCGCGTGCTCCTTGCCCTCGATCGGCGTCTGCACGGCGAGCTCGTTGATGTCGGCGCCGGCCACGAACGATTTCTCACCCGCACCGGTCAGCACAATCGCGCGCACACCCGCATCGGACTTGAAACCGGCGATCGCGGCCGAGAGCTCGGTGAGGGTCTGGGTATTCAGCGCGTTGAGGACTTTGGGGCGATTGAAGGTGACGATGGCGACGGCATCGTCGCGCTCGACGAGGAGGTTTTCAAAGGTCATTTCCTCGCTAGTTTACTCCACGCCCACGCGGCGGCGAGGCCGCCGAGCGCCCCGATCACGTCGTTGCCGACGTCGCGCCATTCGGCAAAACGCGTCGGCACGAACATCTGCTCCACTTCGACGGTCATGCCGTGAATCGTCGCGATGACGAACGCCAGGACCAGCGCTCGCATCGTCACGCCTGATAGTTTTCCCGCGGCGGTGGCGCGCAGCGTGACGATGGCGAGGCCGGCGTAGCCGGCCATGTGCAGCACGGTGTCAGACAGCCGCGCGGCCGGGCCGGGCACCTGCGTCAGCGCGGCGCCGTAATAGATCGCGGCCATGTAGACCGCGACCGGCAGCCAGAGGCCGATCACAGCGGGAAGATGCGCATCAGCCAGCCGAGCGCGATCGCGGCGCCGACGAACATCGCGAACATCTGCGCGCCGAGCATCGCCTGCTCACGAGGCTTGTCTTTCGCAATCGTCGCGAAGATCAGCGAGACGAAAAACGCGAACAGCAGCATCAGGCCGAGGTGGCTGGTCATCACTTCCGCCCGAGCCGCACGTCGTAGGCGTCGATCGCGACGAGCATGTTGAGGAGTCCCGAGACGATCAGGAACGTGTTGCCGTATTCGTACGACGCCGCGGTGACAACGCCTTTACCGAGCGACAGCGCCTTCGCGATGAAGTACGGCACGCCCATGCCGAGATTGGCGATGGCCGCGAGGCCGACGAGCGGCTCGGAAAAGACGAATGGAAAGAGCCGGCCGTCGAGGAACAACCCGATCGCGAACATTGCCGGCAGCGCGATCAGGAAGACGAAACCCTTCTGCCGCCGTCCCTGCATCAGATGACCGGCGCCTGGCACCAGCCACGAAACCACACACACCGCTGCGGGAGGCACGACGAAAGCTTACCTCAGGTCTTTTGTCGCGACCGCCGCGACGATCGCGCCGGCGCTCGCGCCAAGCGGAATCGCGAGCAGCGCGCGCGTGATGTTCGAGCCATCCCACACGCCGAGCGTGCCGGTCGCGAGCGAGAGTGCCGTGGGGATCGCGGCGATCACGATCATTCGCGCGGCACGCCGTGAATCGATCGCGATTGGCCGCCATCGGCGCACGGTTTTCACTCCGAGCCACGCGATCAACCCGGCCGCGCCGCTCAGGTACAAGCCCGTGCATCGCGTGCACACCGGCAGCTGGTGGCCGCCGACAAAGAATGACCTTTCGGGCCGCTGGTGGCAGATCAGGCTGCCGACTGCAAAAATAAATTCACTAAGTAAGTCCATTTGAATCAGCGATTTATGAGCATCTACCCGACGCTTGTGAAAAATGGAACTTGCTAAACACCCCTGTCGTCTAACACCATTTAGCGTCTGAACACTGTTTAGCTCGCTCTTAAACACTATCCGGGCCGCTGTGCCCGTCTTCAAAGACGAAACGAAATTCATGGGAACGAAAGAACGCCAGGATCGCGAGCGCCAGGCCGTCACGGCCTCCATCCTCAGCGCCGCGCGCGACCTGTTCATTGCCGAAGGCTATCAAAGCGTCTCCATCCGCAAGATCGCCGAACGGATCGAGTACAGCCCCGCCGCCATCTACAGCTATTACCCAAGCAAGGACGACATTTTCCTGGCGCTGGCGGCCGAAGGCTTCCACCTGCTCGATGCCAAGGTGCAGGCGGCCATGAAGACCGGCGATCCGCTCGAGAACGTGCGCGGGTGCTGGTGGGCCTTCTATGAATTCTCACAGGAGCAGCCGGCCTACTTCCAGTTGATGTTCGTGGACCAGTCGGTCCCGCGCATCACGCAGCAGTGGGAAGGCTTCGAGTGCCTGCAGCAGATGCTCACCAACGCGGTCACCGCGATCCAGAAGGCGATCGACGCCGGCGCGTTTCCCCCGACGCTGAGTCCCAATGCGGCGATGCACATGCTGTGGGCGTCGTTGATCGGTCCGGCAGTCGTCGGCTTGCGCCATCGACTCGCCAGCGGCGAGGACTACGACGCGCTCGCGCGCGACGTGCTCAACGCCTGTATTGCCGGCCTGCAGGCCGGAGTCACTACTACGTTCGTGTCGTGCAAGTGCCCTGATGACCCTTCGACCTTGCTCAGGGTCACCCCGAGCCTGTCGAGGGGTGAAGGAATCGCGGGAGCCCCTGTTCCCGCTGGAGTGCGCAGTCATGAGTCGGAATAATCGTCAGTTCGCGGTTCTTGGTTTTGCCATCATCCTCAGCTCGTCCCTGATCCTCCCGGCGTGCGGCGGCTCGTCCACCACGGCGGAAGCCGCGCCGGAGACCACCGCGCCGGAAGCCACGATCGTTGATGTTCCGGTCGCGAAGGCGTCGGTCGGCGCGATCGAATCCACTCTGGAGATTTCCGGAACGCTGGCGCCGCGCAGCCGCGTGGCGGTGAAGCCGAAGCTGCCCGGCACGATCGATCGCATCCTCGTCGACATCGGCGACGCCGTGTCGATGGGCCAGACAATCGCGACGATCGATCGCCGCGAGATCGATGCGCAGGTCGATGCGTCGGTGGCCGCGGTCGCTGTCGCCAAGGCCGCGCTCGACACCGCCGAAGCCGGTCTCGCGAGCGCGGTGCTCGAGCACGATCGCGCGAAGAATCTGTTCGAGAAGGGCGCTCTGCCCCGCCAGCGGCTCGATGCGGCGGCGACGCAGCATCGCGCCGGCGTCGCGCAGCGCGATCTCGCCACGGCGAATCTCGCGCAGGCTAATGCGGCGCTGCGGCGTGCCAGGGAAGTGCAGAGCAATTCGACGGTGACGTCGCCGGTCAACGGCTTCGTCGTCGAGCGCAACTACGACGCGGGATCGACGCCCGGCGACAAGCCAATCGTCGTCGTCGCTGATCTGCGTGAGATGAAGCTCGAAGCGGGCGTCTCGGAGCTCGAAGCGGGCCGCCTGCGCGTGGGGATGAAGGCCAGCGTCTCGGTCCAGGCGAAGCCGGGGATGACCTTCCCGGGCCAGCTTGCCGCGATCGCTCCAGAAGTGGACGAGCGCAATCGCCACTTCAAGATCGACGTGCGTGTGCCGAATGACGGCCGCACGCTGTTGTCCGGCATGTATGCGTCCGCTCGCATTGTGGAAGCGACCAGCACGAACGCGATCCTGATTCCGAAAGAGGCCGTGGCAACGCGCAACGGCAGGCGAATCGTCCAGAAGGTCAATGGCGATGCCGTCTCGATCGTCGAAGTCGTCGAAGGCCTCTCCGACGCCACGCGCGTGCAGATCGTCAAGGGTCTTGCCGCCGGCGACACGGTGTTCGCCGATGCGCGACGCGAGCTTGCCGCCGGCGTCAAGGTCCGCGGCATCGCCGAATCGCGTTAACCGATCTGAAATCTGAAATCTGAGATCAGCAATGTGGATATCTGATACATCAATCAAACGGCCGGTCTTTGCGACGATGGTGATCGTCAGCTTCATGGTGCTGGGCATCGTGTCGCTGGGACGCCTCGGCATTGATTTGTTTCCGGAGGTGAACTTCCCCTTCGTGAACATCTCCGTCGTCTATCCCGGCGCCGGACCTGAAGAAGTTGAAACGCTGGTGACGCGCCCCATCGAGGACGCGGTTGCCGGCATCAACGGCGTGAAGCGCGTCATTTCGACGTCGACCGAAGGCTTCTCGCGCGTCGGCATCGAGCTGCGCCTTGAAATAGATCCGCAGGCGGCCACGGCCGAAGTGCGCGAGAAGGTCGCCGCGATCCGCGAGCGCCTGCCCGAGCAGATCAAGGACCCGACCATTCAGCGGTTCGACGTGTCGGCGCTGCCGATCTCGACCTACGCGGTCGGATCGACGAGCCTGCCTTCGGATCGCATCCGCCGCATGGTCGAAGACGATCTGAAGCCGCTGCTCGGCCAGATCGACGGCGTCGCCGCGGTGGAAGTCAACGGCGGCCAGGTTCGCGAGCTGCAGGTCAATCTCGATCCGCGCCGTCTCGAAGCGCTCAACCTCCCGATTACCGAGGTCGCAGCGAAACTCGCCGCCGACAACCTGGACGTGCCCGGTGGTCAGGTCCGGCGCGACGGCAAGGCGGTTTCGCTGCGCACCCAGGGGCAGTACAAGACCGCCGCCGAAATCGAAAACGTGATCCTGCGCTCGGACGGCGGTTCGACCGTGCGCGTCAAGGACGTTGGCGAAGTCGTCGACGGCTACGAAGATCGCGTGTCGACGACGCGCCTCGATGGCGCCGACGCGGTGTCGTTCTCGGTGCGCAAGCAGTCGGGCGCGAACACCGTCGACGTGCAGACCCAGATCGACGCCGCGCTCGCCAAGGCGGAGCCGACCTTCCCGCAGCTGCAGATCAAGACGGTGCACACCGATGCGGAGGGCATCATCGAAAACGTCGAGGACGTGCGGATGAACATCATCTTCGGCGGCATCATGGCCGTCCTGGTGGTGTTCGTGTTCATGCGCGACTGGCGCTCGACCGCGATCACCGCGCTGGCGCTGCCGACGTCGGTCATCGCGACGTTCTTCTTCATGTATGCGGTCGGCTTCACCATCAACATGATGACGCTGATGGCGTTGTCGCTCGTGATCGGCATCCTGATCGACGACGCGGTGGTGGTGCGCGAGAGCATCTTCCGCCACATGGAGCAGGGCAAGGATCCGGTGACGGCGGCGCGCGAAGGCACGTCCGAGATCGGTCTCGCCGTGATGGCGACGACGTTCACGATCCTGGCGGTGTTCCTGCCGGTCGGTTTCATGACCGGCATCGTCGGCCAGTTCTTCAAGTCGTTCGCGCTGACGATCGCGTTCGCGGTGTCGATCTCGCTGCTGGTCGCGTTCACGCTCGACCCGATGCTGTCGTCGCGCTTCGTCCGGTTCATCCCGGTCGAAGAGCGCATGCGCACGCGGACCGGCCGCTTCATGGAGCGCGTCGGGCACTTCTACGATCGCATCGACGTGCAGTATCACAAGCTGCTCGGCTGGGCGGTCGAGCATCCGTGGAAGATCGTCGCCATTGCCGCCGTCGTGTTCTTCGCCAGCCTGTCGACGCTCGGCATGATCGGCACCGAGTTCGTGCCGGCTGAGGATCGCGGCGAGTTCGTCGTCAACATCGAGGCGCCGCCGGGCACCGCGTTCGAGCAGACCGTGGCGCACGTCGTCGAGATCGAGAAGATCGTGAAGCAGATGCCGGAAGTGCGGCAGATCTTCTCGACCGTCGGCTTCGAAGGCAGCCCGCTCAAGGCGTCGCTGCGCGTCAAGGCCGGCAAGAAGCACGAGCGCGAGCGCGGGCTCGAAGCGCTGAAGGAAGACATGCGCTCGCGGCTGAAGCAGGTGCCGCTGCTGAAGATGACGGTGGCCGATCCGGAGTTCATGCAGGGAGCGCCGACGCAGGCGCCGCTCAGCGTGTATCTGCGCGGCGACGACATGAAAGAGCTGCAGCGCCTGAACGAAGAAGTCGTGGCACGGGTGAAGGCGGTTCCCGGCGCGGTGGACGTCGACAGCACGCTCGAGACCGGCCAGCCTGAAATGGCGGCGAGCGTCAATCGCGAGCTCGCGGCCGACCTCGGCTTCGACGTCGGCTCGGTCGCCATGCAGCTGCGCGGCATGATCGAAGGCATTGTGCCGACGCGCCTGCGCGAAGACGACAAGGAGTACGACATCCGCGTTCGTCTCGCGCCCGGGTTCCGCAACGACTTCGAGTCGATCGCGCGGACGCCGCTCTACTCACCGACCGGAGCGGTCGTGCGCGCGCGCGACATTGTCCGGATGAATCCGGAAGTGGGTCCGGCGGCGATCGAGCGCGAACAGCGCCGCCGCCAGGCCAAGATCAACATCGAGCTGTCGGATCGGCCGCTCGGCGATGTCACCGCGGATGTCGGCAAGGTGATGGCGGGCATCACCATGCCGCCGAACTTCGAGTGGGGCTTTGCCGGCGACGTCGAGATGATGCAGGAGGCCGGCGCGGCGATGGCGCTCGCGCTGATCCTGGCGATGGCGTTCATCTACATCGTGCTCGCGTCGCAGTTCGAGTCGTTCCTCGAGCCGTTCCTGATCATGACGTCGCTGCCGCTGGCGCTGGTCGGAGCGCTGCTGGCACTGTTGGTGACGGGCCGCCACATCGGCATGCCGGCAATGATCGGCGTAGTGATGCTGATGGGCCTGGTGACGAAGAACGCGATCCTGCTCGTCGACCTGACGAATCAATATGTGCGCGAAGGATTGAGCGTGAAGGACGCGATCCTCAAGGCCGGCCCGGTCCGGCTGCGGCCGATTCTGATGACGACCATCGCGATGATCCTCGGCATGCTGCCGTCGGCAGTAGGTACGGGTGAAGGCAGCGGCTTCCGCTCGCCGATCTCGATTGCGACCATCGGCGGTTTGATCACGTCGACACTGTTGACGCTGGTCGTCGTGCCCGTCACGTACCTGATCCTCGCCCGCGTCGTCGAGCGCGTGAAGAATTGGCGCTCGGCCAGGATCACCGTGCCGCAGCCGGTTCGCGTGGCTGGCGTCATCTTGCTGGTCGCGGTTCTCGGCTGGCTGCTCTCGACGACGAGCGCCTTCGCCCAGACTTCGCCGTCACCGGCTTCGCCTTCCACGGCTTCGTCGAGGCAGGCTGCGGAAGGCGCCTTGACCCTTACCTTCGAACAGGCTCTGCAGCGCGCGTTGTCGGCGAATGAGGGCCTGAAGGTCGCAAAGGAACGAGTCGTCGAGACGCAGGCGCGCGTGCAGGAGTCGAAGACCAACTTCCTGCCGCAGGTGAATCTCGGCTACAACTTCACGCCGGCACAGCGCTTCCCGGTGATCACGATCCCGGCGGGCATCTTCGGGCCGGAGGAGCAGAAGTTCAAGGCCGGCTTCACCCAGAAGAACATCCTGCTGCTCTACGTCAACCAGCCGATTTACACCGGCGGCCGGTTGAACAACGCCTACGGCATCACGACCTCGTCGCTCGATGCGTCGAAGCTCGAGCTCGAACGGACGCGACAGGAGATCGAATACCGGGTCGTGGAAACGTTCTACGCGGCGCTGATGAACAAGCGCGGCGTGGCGGTGGCCGACGAACAGATCGCGCTGGCGGCGAAGCAACTGGAGCTCGCCAAGGCGCGGTTCGAGGTTGGCACGGTGGCGCGCCTCGACGTGCTGCAGGCGGCAGTCGAACTGGCGAATGCCAAGGCGCGCCGCATCCAGGCCAGGGCGCAGGTCGATACGTCGATGCAGGCGCTGCGCTCCGTCCTGGCGCTGCCGCAAACGCAGGCGCTCGATCTGAATGGTTCGCTCGACGAGCTGGTGATCGGACCTGCTCGCGAGGAGCTCGACAGGAACCTGCCGTCTCGTCCTGACCTGCAGGCGTTCGCGGCGCGTCGGCATGCCGCCGAGTACGCGTCCAACCTCGCCGCCAGCGAGTGGAAGCCGCGCCTCGCCTTCGCCGGCACCATGCAGTACCAGCAGAACAACGTCGGCTCGCTGCTGGGCCGCGACAGCCAGAGCTACTCGCTCGGCATCCAGTTGAACGTGCCGCTGTTCTCCGCTCCGGGCGGTGCAGCGCGCCGCGCGGTGGCGCAGTCGCAGATGCGGCAGGCCGAACACGGCCTGCGGTTCGCGACCGACACCGCGCGGCTCGAGCTCGAATCGGCGTGGACCTCGCTCGAAGCGTCGGCGGAAGTAGTGACGACGCAGGAGAAGGCGCTGGAGCTGGCGCGCGAGAGCGTGTCGATCGCGCAGGTGTCGTACGAGAACGGCGTGATCACGTCGGCCGAGCTCAACGACGCCCAGGTGCGGCTGCTGCAGACCGAGTGGCTGCTAATGCAGGCGAAATACGCCCGGATCACCGCCGCGGCGCGCGCCAAGGTGGCCGCGGGTATCTCGTAACCAACTTTGTGATATAAAGTTGAAGTGCTCTTCGACAAGAAGAAGGCCTTCTTCGGTTTGATCATCGCGGGCGGAGCAGGAGCGATCCTGTTTCCGCTCGCGATTTACTTCGTCGGCCTGGCGGTCGCCCCGCCCATGCCGGCGCCCGCACAGACATCGATCCCGCCGCTCCTCGCCGATGCGATCTGGGCCCGCGCCGACGGCGGCACGGCCACCGCGCTCACGCCAATCAGTCACCTCAGCATGGCGAAGTTCGCCGCCTGCGTCGCCTATGAGGATTTCCAGGACGCCTCGCCGGGTGACGCGCAACGCATCGCGAATTGCCGCGAGTACATGCCCGCCCTGCTGGGCATCGAGTACCTCTCCCGCGAGCATATGCGTGCCGCGAATCTCGAGACCGGCTTCGGCGAAGGCCTGGCGCGGTTGTCGACGACGGTGTGGATCACACATGCATGGTCCAAAGCCGACTTCCTCAACACGGTCGCCGAACGCGGCGAGTTCGGCGCGGGGCTGCGCGGCTACGAAACCGCATCACAGCACTATTTCGGGCGGCCCGCAGCCGAACTGACGCTGCCGCAGGCGGCGCTGCTTGCGGCCTTCATCGGCGATCGGAACACGGTGTTCGATCCGTGGTGCGGGCGCGCGGGCGCCGTGACATTTCGCAGCCGCATCCTGCAGCGCATGCGCGACAATAACGCCATCGACGAGGCCGCATTCAAGGTCGCCAACGTCGTCGATCTCGGCCTCGGTTCTCTGCCCGCCGGCCATCCCCCATGTAGCGGGTGATGCGTCCCCAATCACGCTGATGTATGCTCCCTCCTTCGCCAAGGCTGCCGAGGGCAAGGTCCCGCAAAGGAGAATGCATGCCGAAGGTCGTGACCGGCGACCAGATCTATTGCGTTTACATCGCCACCGTGGCGATGATGATCGACCCGGCGGCCTCCGAATAATGCGCACGCTGGCGGCGATCGCGTTCGCGCCGCTCGCTGTCGTCCCCGTACTCGCGGCGCTGTTCGGGCCGTGGGCGCTGGCCCACGGCGGCACACGCTCCCTCATCGGCATCCTGACGCCCGCGCTCGTCGTCGCCTATCCCATGGTGATCCTGTTCGGATTGCCGATGCACTTCGCGCTGGTCCACCAGCGCTTCACTCGCTGGCGCGATTACGCGATCACCGGCGTGCTGCTGGGTGCGGTGCCGGTGGCGGGCTACGTGATCGTCGCGGTCGCCTTCGAAGCGAAGTTCGCGCTCTCGGCGATGGGCCCGGCATTCGTCAGGAATGCGGAGTGGGGCGCGATCGGTGTCGCGGTATTCGGCCTCTGCAGTGCCGCGGTCTCGCTGTCGTTTCGCTTTATGGCTTTTCCATCAGGATCGCGCTGAGCGCGTCCTTGTCGGTCGGCAGGTCGGTATCGCCGGCTGGAAACTTATTGAGCTGCAACAAGTACGCGATCACGTCCGCGTACTCTTCCTTCTTCAAGCTGCCCGGATTGTCTTCAGGCATTGAATCGCTGATGACGTCGAACATCTCCCACAACGGCTTGCCGGCGAAGCTCTGATAGAAGAAGTCGTCGGTGAATCGATTCGGCGCATGACAGCTCGCGCATTTCGAATTGAACAGCGTCTGCCCGCGCCCCGCCTGGGCGGCGGCATATACGCCGGCCTTAACGGACCTTTTCTCCTGCGCGGCACTCACAATCGTGAGGGCAAGGGCGCAAGACCCAAGACTCAAGACCCCGGACCGCATTACTGCTTCTTCGCGACCTTGATCGCCGCCATCGGCGCCGCGCCGGGCTGCAGTTCGGCGTCGCCGGCCGGGTAGTCATTGAGCGACAGGAAATACGCGATGATGTCGGCGTATTCCTGCTGCTTCAAGCTGCCGGGGTTGTCCTCCGGCATCGTGCCGCTGGCAATGTCCCAGATTTCTTTCAACGCCTTGTCGTCCCACGCCTCGTGGAAGGTGTCGCCGCTGAATCGCGACGGCTCGTGGCATCCCGAGCACTTTTCGCCGAACGTCTTCTTGCCGCGCTCGGCCTGCGCCGCCGAGTAGACCTTGTCGTAGGTCGTCTTCGTTGGCGCCTGCGCATTCGTCACGACTGCCGTGACGGCGAGAACGCCCGCACCGATCAACGCGAAACGAATCATGTCTTCAGTATAACTTCAACGCGCCGAAATGCTTCTCGTAGCGCTGCTTGAATTCGCTCCACGTGTAGGCGTGCGAGGTGCCGCCGAGATGCTCCAGGCAATAGGCCGCCGCCACGCTGCCAAGCTGCGCGCAAACGCGGTACGGCGCGCCCATGGCCAGGCCTTTCATGAAGCCGCCGCGAAACGCGTCGCCCACGCCGGTCGGATCGGCGATGCGATCCGGCGTCACCGCGGCCACATCCTCGATGCCATCCGTCGTATGAATGGTGCAGCCCTTCTCGCCTTTCGTCACCACGAGCAGCGGCGACTGCTTGAGGACGTCCGCTTCCGACATCCCGGTCTTCTGCCGGATCAGCTCGAACTCGTAGTCGTTGCAGATCACCATGAACGCGCCGGTGACGCCGCTCTTCAGCTGCGGGCCTTCCATGCGCGCGCACTGCTGTCCCGGGTCCCAGATGTACTTGACGCCCATCGCCGCGCACTCTTCGGCCCACTGGCTCATGCCGTTGGGATCGTTGGCCGCGATGATCACCAGCGCGTCCTTGATGCCCGCGACCGTCCGCATCGACAGCTCGCCGGCGTTGGCCATCGCGCCCGTGTAGAACGACGCGATCTGATTGTTCTCCTGGTCCGTGCTGCAGAAGAACGACGCGCAGAACTTGCCGTCGATCACTTTCACGAGCGAGGTGTCGATGTTGACCGCGTCCATCCACGCCTGGTAATCGCTGAAGTCCTGCCCCGCCGTCGCCATGAGCAACGGCCGCTCGCCGAGCAGCGCGATCGTGTAGGCGATGTTGGGGCCGCAGCCGCCGCGGCGCTTGTCCATCGAGTCGACCAGAAAACTCAGCGACACGCGACGCATGTGCTCGGGAAGGAAGTGCTCGGTGAACTTTCCGGGGAACGACATCAAGTAGTCGAACGCAATCGACCCGGTCACGACCAGTTTCATTTCACGTACTTTCCAATAAGGGGCGCAAGATCGCGCTTCACTTGTTCAGGAATGGCTTCGGCGTGCGTCAGGATTGCCGACCGTAATGCACTATGAGCCGGATCGCGATGCGAGACGTCGAGGCGCTCGACCACTTTCGCGATCACTTCCTGCGCCATCTTCACGTTGGCGGTCAGGTAGCCGATGATCATGTCGATCGTCACCGAGTCGTGATCGGGATGCCAGCAGTCATAATCCGTCACCAGCGCCATCGTCGCGTAGGCGATCTCGGCTTCGCGCGCCAGCTTGGCTTCCTGCAGGTTGGTCATGCCGATGACGTCCCCGCCCCATGATCGATAGAGGTTCGATTCGGCCAGCGTCGAGAACTGCGGGCCCTCCATGCACACATACGTGCCGCCGCGATGCGCCTTCGCGCCAGCCTCGACCGCGCACGTTGCCGCCAGCTCCGCAAGGCGATGCGACAGCGGATGCGAGAAGCCGACGTGGGCGACGATGCCGTTGCTGTAGAAGGTGCTGATGCGCCCGCGCGTGCGATCGATGAATTGATCGGGGAAGACGAGATCCATCGGCGCGTACTTTTCCTGCAGGCTGCCGACTGCGCTCGCCGACATGATCCACTCGACGCCGAGCATCTTCATGCCGAAGATGTTGGCGCGGTAGTTGAGCTCGCTGGGATTGAGGCGATGACCCTTGCCATGCCGCGCCAGGAATGCCACGCGCTTGCCGCGCAGTGTCGCCAGCACGTACGGACCGGACGGATCGCCGAACGGCGTCGTCAGCGTCTTCTCTTCACGATCGGCCAGCTCGGCCATGTCGTACAGGCCGCTGCCGCCGATGATTCCTATTTTCACTGACATCGAGGCTCCCGGGTGTGAAGGCTATGACAAGGGAGCCAGCCGGTGAAGAGGCTGAGAATTACGAGCCTGGTCCCAAAGCGCCCTCAATTCGGCTTGGTGCAACGTCGCCCATTCAATGACCAGGCCCATCGCTCGAGCCGGCAGTGCACCGGACACTACCGCGAGACTATCGATCGCGATCCGCACTTCATGTTCGGCGTACTCGGCATGAAAATGCGGCGGTGCATGATCGGCGAAATACATCTTGATGACGATGCCATAAAAGCGGCAGATCTCAGGCATGCACGGACTTGAGCGACGGAAAGAGATCCTCCGGCTTCTTTTGGGTGAGTCGCAAGTACATGGCGTCCGGACAGAGATCCAGCTCGGCTCCCCACTCGATCGCGCCCCGCGCACCTAAGTGGACCGATTCAAATACGCCAGGGCGCGTCCAGGCCTCAAAGACACCGCGAGCCGCGAGGTCGGACAAATCCACCTCGCCGCGGCTTCCATCGTCATATTCCAGCCAGATCCGGAAGTTCGGCAAGGCCCGAACATGAGTGGGTCGCGGAATCATGGGTCCCTCGAGACGACTTACGCGGCGCCACTGTCGTCGACGGGAACGCCGGCTGACAAATGCGCCAACCGAAGCAACGAGCGCGTACGCAGTCTCAAGCCATCGCCAATCGGGCGTCGCTGCGCGGCTGGAACACGATCGAGCGCTTCCAGAATATCGCCGACTTCGTCCAGCGACAGCTCCAGCTTGTAGTTGTAGGTACTGCCGTTGATAGGATCCTTGTCACGCGCCTCGAGCAACAGGGTTCGCTTCTCGCCATCGAACCGCGGCGACTTAATCGGCTTGTTGATGACGTCAACCCTTCCGTGATTGCGATGCGCGCCAGCGCGGGTCAGCTTCATAGTCCGTCGACCAATCCTTGGGCATATTATTCACAACCAGATCGGGACAGTCAAGCCTTATTCTAAATAAGCCAATTGCCGGTGGCGCGGCGTCGCGGCACGATCTGCTAGATCACTCTCTCGACGAAACGTTTGCCGTCCTTTTCGCGCAGATAGCCCGCCGCCATCGACGGGTCGTGCTCGAAGAACAACAGGTATTCACGCTCGATGGCCTCCGGCGCGAACCCGCGCTTGAACGTCAGCGTGTCCACCGGCAGCAGGTCGAACCCCATCACCCACGGATCGGGAATGTGCACGGATGTCGGATACATGTCGGCGGTGAAGACCGCGGTTTTCCCGCGTGACTCGATCATCAGGACTTGATGATTCGGCGTGTGGCCGCCCGATCGGCGGTACTTCACACCAGGGATGATCTCCGTCGCATCGTCCACGAGCGTCAATACGCCCGCCTCTCTGAGCGGAACGAAGTTCTCCTGCAGGTAACTGGCGCGATTGCGCTCATGAGGATGCGTGGCATCCTCCCATTCCGCGCGATGCGCCACATACCTGGCCTTCGGGAATCGCGGAACGATCGCGCCGTCCTTGCCGAATTTCGTGAAGCCCCCGACGTGATCGAAGTGCAGATGGCTGGCGACGACGATGTCAATGTCGTCGGCGGTGAGACCGGCTTCGGCCAGCGCGTGATCGAGGTGATACCGGCGATCGAGCTTGTAGATCTGCGTCAGCTTCGCGTCCATCTTGTCGCCGCAGCCCGCGTCGATGAGGGCGGTGGTGTTGCCGTTCCTGACAATCAGCGGCCGCATGCCGAGCGGGATGCGGTTTGAATCGTCTGGAGGCAAGCGCTTTTCCCAGAGCGTCCGCGGGACGACGCCGAACATGGCGCCGCCATCGAGACCGATGAAACCGTCGGACAGCGTGATCAACTCGAAGTCGCCGAGTGCGTGTCGAGTCGCTTTGGTAAACAGCTCCACCTTCGCCGCCGGCTGCTTCAGCTCGACGAGCACGCCGTGCGCAGCCGACGGATGGATGAACGCCACCAGTGCGCCCTCGGCGCCGGGGCGCGCTTTCTCGTCGATCAAGCGGATGCCGCGCGCTTTCAAGTGCACGAGCGCGGCGTCAATGTCGTCCACACGCAGCGCCACGTGATGCATGCCGGCGCCGCGCTTCTCCACGAACTTCGCAATCGCCGACTCCGGCGCGGTCGCCTCGAGCATCTCGAGCGTGGACTGGCCCGTGTTGAGGAACGTCGCTCGCACGCGCTGCGATTCGATCTCCTCACTTGATTCAACGTGGAGGCCAAGAACGTCTTTGAAAAATGCGAGCGATGTCTGCAAGTCGCTGACGGCGATGCCGACGTGATCCAAGACCGCTTTCATCAGTGATTTCCGGCTCCCGGTTCCCGGCTCCCGGCTCCCGGCTGCAATGCCCTGGCAAGGATATCCGAGGCGGCGGTATACGGATCGACTTCGCGCTTCGCGATGCGGTCGACCAGCCCATCGAACTCACCCTTGCCGAGCAGGCCCTGCTCGACATGTTCCATGAAGCGGTGCGTCAGCAGGTCACGCAGCCGGAATTCGTTGCGCGCCTTCAGGCGTTTCACCCGGGTGCCCTCCGAGCGCGCGCGAAACGCCTCGATGGTCTGCCACAGCTCGGTGACGCCTTTGCCGGTGGTCGCTTCCGTCTTGACGATCGGCGGCCGCCACTCGCCTTCAGCAACACTCTGCAGCGCCAGGTTCGATTCGATCGAGGTGACCATGCGATCGGCGCCGTCACGATCGCACTTGTTGACGACGAAGATATCGGCGATCTCCATGATGCCGGCCTTGAGCGCCTGCACGTCGTCTCCCGTGCCAGGCACCAGCACGACCACCGAGATGTCGGCGGTGCGCACGATGTCCACTTCGTCCTGGCCCACGCCGACCGTTTCGATGATCACCAGGCTCTTGCCCGCCGCATCGAGCACCAGCGCCGCATCGCTGGTGGCGCGTGCGAGGCCGCCCATGTGCCCGCGGGTCGCCATGCTGCGGATGAAGACCTGATCGTCCTGCGCGTGCGCCTGCATGCGCAGCCGGTCGCCGAGGATCGCGCCGCCGGTAAAAGGACTGGTCGGATCCACCGCGATCACGCCGAGCGTCTCGTTTGCCTTGCGCGTCTCCGAAACGAGGCGATCGACGAGCGTGCTCTTGCCGGCACCGGGCGGGCCGGTGATGCCGACGAGATACGTCTTGCCGGTGTGAGGAAAAATGTCGCGCACGAGGCCGGCGGCGGCGCCGGCTTCATCTTCGATCAGCGAGATGGCGCGCGCCATGGCGCGTACGTCGCCGGCCCGGACGCGCTCGGCCAGAGAAGGCGTCACTCAGGCGGCCAGTAGTTGCCGGGCAATCACGAGACGCTGCACTTCGCTCGTGCCTTCGCCGATGGTCAGCAGCTTGACGTCGCGGAAATATTTCTCGGCGGGATAGTCCTTCACGAACCCGTAGCCGCCGTGCATCTGGACGCAGTCTTCGGCGCCGCGTACCGCGATTTCGCTCGAATACAACTTCGCCATCGCGGACTCGAGCGTCATGCGCTTGCCCTGATCCTTGAGCCACGCGGCGCGATAGGTCAGCAGTCGCGCGGCTTCGACCTGCGACTGATGCCGCGCGAGACGCTCCTGGATCGCCGGGAAGGATCCAATGGCGCGGCCGAACTGTTTCCGCTCGCTCGTATACTTCGCCGCCGCTTCATACGCGCCTTGCGCGAGTCCGACCGACAGCGCCGCGATCCCGATGCGGCCCGCATCGAGCACCTGCAGCGTCTGGATGAAGCCCTGTCCCTCTTCGCCAATCAGCTGCGCCGGCGGCACGCGGCAGTTCTGCAGGATCACTTCCGTCGTCTCGCTGGCGCGCATGCCGAGCTTGTCTTCTTTCTTGCCGGCGAGAAGACCGCCCATGCCACGCTCGAGGATGAACGCCGAGATGCCTTTCGCGCCTTTCGACTTGTCGGTGACCGCCATGATCACCAGCGTGTCGGCGGAGGTGCCGTGCGTGATGAACATCTTCGAGCCGTTCAACACCCAGCACGCGCCGTCCTTGACCGCGGTCGTGCGCATGGCGGCGGCGTCGCTGCCTGAGCCCGGCTCGGTCAGGCCCCACGCGGCGAGCTTCTCGCCTTTCGCCAGCGGCACGAGGTATTTCTGCTTCTGTTCGTCGCTGCCGCACATCGAGATGTGCGCCGCGCCAAGGCCGTTGTGCGCCGCGACCGACAGCGACAGGCTCGGATCGACGCGCGCGATTTCCTCGATGCAGATGCAGTAATCGACGGCGCTCATGCCGGCGCCGCCCAAGGCCTCCGGAAACTGGATGCCCATCAGGCCGAGCTCGGCGAGCTTTGGCAGGATCTCTTTGGGGAAATGTTGAGATTCGTCCCACGTCATCAGGTTGGGACGAATCTCGGATTCCGCGAATTCGCGAACGCTCTTGCGAAGGAGTTGTTGCTCGTCAGTCAGCGAAAGATTCACTCCTTAATAGTACACGACGACCCTGAAATTCCCGGAGTTGTCGGTGAGCACATCGTCGTTGACGCCCAGATACAGCCGGCCGGCGGTGCGGATGCGGACCGGGCCGGTCTCGTCGCCAATGTAGAACATGTCGTTGCCGATTTTCCCGATCAGGGCCGCGGCGTTGCGGTTGCCCATCGGGCGATTCGGATTCGACGGGGAATTGCGCTCGCCGGCGGGACCGTCCTGCCGATCGCGTCCCCAGCGCACGCGGCCTTGCGCCTCGAAATAGACCGTCTGCCCGGCGCGCACGTCGATGCCGGCGTCGTTCCACGCCACGTCGGCGGAGACGATCACCTGGCGCTCGCGCATGCCGTTCGGCCGCCCGCCCCCGAACGAGTTGCTGTTGGTGTTGTTATTGTTGTTGGTGTTGCCAAAGCGGCGATTGTCGAAGTCGATGCGATCGACCTCGTCGCGATCGAACCGCAGCGTGCGCGTGCCGCCGAAGCCGCGCCGCTCCTCGAATTCGATCTGGCCGTTGCGCATGCCAATCAGCTCGCCTTCGACGCGCTGGCCGTTACGAAGATAAAGAGTATCGGCGGCAAGGCTGACCGGCAGGGCCAGCACGATCGCCATGAGCGCGATCCAACGTCGGGGATTCATGTGTCGCCTCCTCCGGACAGATTTCGCCGGGATACCAAGGGTCACTCCAAACTCCATGCCTGTGTTACCTTCGCTCTATGACCCTGTTTATCGGCTCCAAACGTCCGCTCGCCACCTCGTTTGTGCTCGCTTGTGCACTTTTGGCCACGACCGCTGTCCCCGCGCGCGCCGACATCACGGCGTTCATCGGCCTCACGCCGACACCAGAACGCCACGCGCTGAAAGGCTTCAGCGTCGGCGCGGGCCTGATCATCGTCGGGTGGGAATTCGAGTTCGCAAGCATCGGCGAAGACGTTGTCAATTCGCTGCCCGGCCTCAAGACCTACTCAGGCAATTTTCTTGTCCAGACGCCGACGTCCACGCAGCTCTATGCGACGACAGGCGTCGAGGCGTATCGCGAGAACCTCGGGCCGTTACAGGAAACGTCTTTCGGGACCAACATTGGCGGCGGCGTGAAGTTGAAACTGGTCGGGCCGCTTCGTGTGCGCGCGGATTATCGGATCTTCAAGCTGCAGGGATCGCCGATTCACAGCGTCTATCAGCGCTTCTACGTCGGCGGGAATCTCAAATTCTAAGAACAAAGAACAAATAACAAAAACCTTTTGTTCTTTCATTCTTTGTTCTTTGTTATTTCTTTATCGGCGCGACTGACATGTTTGCGAGCTCGTTCAGATTGAGCTTCGACGGCGGCATCGCGAACGCATCCTGATACTTCGTCAGCATCTCCGGCGCGAGCTCTTTCACGAGCTCGTCGAGCAGCAGCGACGGACGGTAATCAAAGCCGGTGATCGCCGGCATCACGAGATGCACGTAGAGGGCGTTGCCTTTCGCGTCGTTCTCGGTCGCCTTGAAGACGCGCCATCCTTTGGCCGCCGACACTCGCAGCTTGTCGGTGTCCTTCGCCAGCGCTTCCTGCAATGTGCGAATCACGAGCTCGTAATCGGGAATCGCGGCAGGCTTGATCGCGACGAGCAGCAGTCCCGTGTCGCTCAAGAAATGCACGGACGCCGGATCGGGCGACGGTTCGACAGCCGGTTTTGCCGGCGACGCGTTTTGAGCTGGGGATTGCGGCGGGGATGACGGCGCGGCGACTTGCGCCAGCAGCAGAAGCGAAGCGAAGAACAGGCTCAAGGGAGTCGCGTCCCGGAGCAGAGCCCCGGGACGCCACCGGCAATCTTACTGAGTCTTGTTCAGGACCGTGATGGCACGGCCGGCGAACGAGTCCTTGTACTTCTGATACAACGCCTGCACCTCCACCGGGAAGACCTCGGTGATGACGCGGGTGATGTCGTACTCCTCGCCCTTCTGAATGTTGTCGACGAAGATGACGTAGACCGTGTTGCCCTGCACCGCGGTCGGCGACTTGAAGAACTTCATGCCCGCCAGCTGCGTCTTGCGCACGGCGTTTTCGTTCTTCTCGAACGCCTCCTTGTACTTCGCGAGCACGCTCTCGAAGTCGGCGTTCTTGTCGGGCTTGATCAAAATCGTGATGACCGCCGCGTCGCCTTCGAGCGCCATCACAGGAGCTGCCTTCGCCGCTTCCTGCGCCGAAGCGACCGCTGCCCCAGCCAGCGTGAATCCCGCCAGCGCAATACCAGAAACGAAGACCTGCAATCCTCGAAACATGAACCGCCTCCTGCAAAAGGTTCGCTACTTTACCGTACTGTCCCGCCGATGAAAACCGTCATTACGTCATTAGCCAGAAGCATGCCATCCCGCGTCAACGCTAATCGTCGTCCGGGCTCATGGCGCAGCAATCCGGCGGTCACGTAAGTAGACAAGTCTGGCCCGTAACGCGCCCAGATATCAATACCGTGACGACGGTGGAAGGCGGCCAGGTCCAGCCCTTCGGCAAGCCGGAGCCCCATGAACAAGGCTTCTTCGACACGCTCATCGGTGCCAAGCGTCCGCCGATCGAGGCGCACATCCCGCCCTGCGCTGATCCGATCGATGTAGTCTCCGGTCGCCGACACGGTCCGCCACCGCTCACCGCGAAACGTGGCGTGCGCCCCGCAGCCGAAGCCAAGCCACTCGCCTTCCTGCCAGTACTTTAAGTTGTGACGCGAGCGGCGCGCGGCCGGCCGGGCCACATTCGAAATTTCATATTGCTCGAAACCGGCGCGATCGAGACGGGCCAGCCCTTCCAGGTACATCTCCGCCGCATCTTCGTCCGGCGCCACCGACCAGCCGGCGCGCGCCATTTCATCGCGCAGCGGCGCGTTCGGATAGATCTCGAGCAGATACAGCGACGCATGATCGGGCTGCTGATCGATCAGCGCATCAACCGAGGTCAGCCACTCGGCGGTGCGTTGACCCGGCAGCCACATCATCAGGTCGAGGCTCAGGTTGTCGAATCCCGCCGCGCGCGCCGTCTTCACCGCCTGCCGCGCTGTGTGGGACGAATGGAGCCGCCCAAGCCGGGCGAGCTCCTCGTCCCGGAATGATTGGACACCGAAACTCAGACGATTGGCTCCGGCTGCGCGAAAACCATTAAGCGCCTCTTCGGTGGACGACTCGGGATTCGCTTCGATGGTGATTTCCGAATCGGGTGACAGGTCGAAGGAATCGCGGCAGGCCTGGATGATCCGTGCGACCTCCGAAGGCGCCAGCAGCGACGGCGTGCCGCCGCCAAAGAAAATCGTGTCGGCCTGAATCGAGGGATCGGCGAACGAGCGAATGTCCACGATCAGCGCGTCAACGTAGCGCTGACGCAGCCCGACATCGTGCAGGCCACGATTGAAGTTGCAGTAGTTGCAAATCGCGGCGCAAAACGGAATGTGAATGTAAATGCCGGGAGCCGGGAGCCGGGAGCCGGGAACCGCGGTGTTACTTGTTTCCGGCTTTTCCACCTGACCAGTTTAGTTCGTACTGGACGCTGGAGTCCTTGAGGCGAGCGCGGGCCATGCCGCCTGACTTTCCGGGAAGCCCTTTCTTGGTCTTCAGGTCGGGCGTTTCCGGCATCTGGCCGGTCTTGGCCGCATTGGTGATGCGATCGACGTCACGAATGTCGGCGCCCTGCACTTCGACCCACTCGCACATTTCGAGCAGGCGCGAGCGCGAGCGTCCACCGAGCTGCACCATGAACGAATTCATGTCGGTGTTGTCGATGGGATCGCGCAGGTTGCTCGTCACGATCGTGGCGCGGCGCGCGTTGTAGCGCGTGTTGATCACCAGGCCGAGCGTTTCCTGGACCCACTCCGAGGTTTTCTCGACGCCGAGATCGTCGAGGACGAGCACGTCGGCCTCGAGCACCGGGCGCAGGATCTCCATTTCGGTCTCATCAACCGATCGGTTGTAGGTTTCGCGCACCAGGCGCAGCAGCTCGGTGGTCTGGAAGAAATACCCGCGCGCGCCCTTGTCGCGAATCACGGCCTTCAGCAGGCCGATCGCAAGGTGCGTCTTGCCGACGCCGGTCGGGCCGTGAAAGACGAGGCCCTTCTGCTCGACCGGGAACGATTCGACGAACCGCTTGGCGAGACGAAGCGCATCGCGCTGCGAGTCGGTGTCCGGTTTATACGTCGTCAGCTCGGCACGCGCGAACTTCGGCGGAATGCGCGCATCGGCGAGGTTCTTCACGGTCACGACCGAGCGCCAGCAGTCGCAGCGCGTCAATCGCTCCACGCCGTCCACCATCACGCTTTTCCAGCGTGTGCCGTGGCAAATCTCGCAGTCCATATATCTCTTAACCGTCGACTCTAGACTGCGGACTTAGTTGAGGTAGTTGAGGAGGACGCTGTGCTGGCGAATCACGTGCAGATCGCCGGTCGCAGCCTTGCGGCGCTTGCGCGCCTTGCGGGCCGTCTTGCGCCGCCCCTGGTCCTGGAGATGCGCGGCAAAATCCTCCGCGTCCGCGACGGGCGGCTCCTTGATTTCGCGGCCGGCGGCGGCCGATTGGGCATACTCAATCGCAACGCGAATCGCATCGACCAGCCGGCCCTGGACGGCGGCAGCCATCAGAGCGGACGTCGTGGAGTCGGTGGCGCGGCCGGACTCGGAAAGCAGGTGCATCATCGCCTGGCGAATCCACCACTCGGCCGATGACTGAAAATCGGAACGCTCGGGATTGAAACGCCGCGCCGCTTCGATCAATCCGAGATTGCCTTCGTGAATCAGATCGAGCAGCGGCACGCCGAGACGCCGAAAACGCTTCGCATAACCCACGACCATGCGCAGATTGGCCTGCACGAGTCTTCCCAACGCAACCTGATCGGCTTGATCGTGAATCAAGCGCCCGAGCTCCTGCTCGTCGTTTCGCGTCAGCAGTGGGAAGGTGGCAATTTCTCTGAGGTATGCGTGAAGTGTTTCGGATTCAGAGGCGAGTGACTCGAACTTCCTGACCACGTGCGAATCTTATATCGGATCGCATTCACGCGCCGCGCGATTTCTTCACAGGCTCAGAAGTTTTTGTCACGGTCGCGTCCGGACCAGGATGCGAAGCGCGTACCAAATCCGTCGGCGATGCTTTGACGAGTGCAGTACCGAGACGTTGTTCCCAATCGTCGATGCCGCGCGCCAGTTCGCGCTTCACATATTCCATGAATTCATTGACCTCGCCCTGCATCTGTTCCATTTTTCGACGCATGTTGAGGATGATCTCGACGCCGGCGAGGTTCACACCCAAATCTCGGGTGAGTGCCAGAATTGTTTCGAGCTGCTCGAGATCTTCTTCGGAATACAGGCGCGTGTTGCCTTCGGTGCGTGAAGGCTTGAGCAATCCTTCCCGCTCGTACAGGCGCAGCGTCTGCGGGTGGATGTTGTAGCGCTGCGCCACCGCGCTGATCATGAAATACGCCTTGCCCTGTCGCTTCGTCATTCTCTGACCGTCTCGCCGTTGATCCGGCCGAATTCGCGCAGTAATTCCTTCGATCGCTCGTCGAGCACTTTCGGCAGCCGCATGCGCACCTCGACGACGAGATCGCCTTTCTGCCCGGAGTTGCGCGCCGGAAAGCCTCGATCGCGCAATCGGAAGCGTTGTCCCGACTGCGTGCCGGGCGGGACGCGCAGCCGCACGCCGCCATCCGGCGTGTCGATGTCGATCTTCGCGCCGAGCGCGGCTTCGTGAATCGCGATCGGCACGATCATGTGCAGCTCATCACCCTCGCGACGAAACACCGGATGCTTCGCAACCGACACGTCGATCAGCAGATCGCCCGGCGCGCCGCCGCGGACGCCGGCGTGGCCCTTCGCGGCGATGCGCACCCTCGCACCATCGGCGACCGCCGGCGGAATGCGAACGGTCAACGTTTCCGATCGCGGCTCGACGCCCTGGCCGTGGCACGGCCCGCATTCTTCCTGCTTCAACCGCCCTTCCCCGCCGCAGGTCGGACAGGTTTTCGCGAACACCATGTGGCCGCGAACCGATCGCACCGCGCCGGTGCCTTCGCACGACACGCATCGCGTTTCGGCGACGCGCTGGTATCCGCTTCCGGCGCAGACCCGGCATGCGTCATGGCGCGTCACGGTGACGGTGCGCTGCACGCCGTGCCACGCTTCCTCGAACGTCAACTGCGTACGCGCATGAATGTCGGCGCCGTGTTCCGCGCCTTCCGTCGCGCGACTGACACGCTTCGCAAACACTTCCTCGAACAGCTCGCCAAACGTCGTCGTCCGCTCCGCGTGGACGCGATGCGAGAAATCAAAACCGGCGAAGCCGAACGTCTCGGTCTCGTCGTCCGCGTTGGCGGCGGACAACTGCCCCGCGTCGTAGCGGCGGCGCCGATCCGGATCCATCAGCGTCTCGTAGGCGTCGAGGACCTGGCGAAAGCGAGCCGCGGCTTCCCGGTCACCCGGATTGATGTCGGGGTGAAGCCGGCGAGCCAGCCGCTTGTACGCCCGCTTGATTTCTCCCGTGGGCGCGCCGCGATCTACGCCGAGGACGATGTAGAGATCCATTCGCGCTCGTTACTTCTTCTCGTCCTCGACGACCTCCGCGTCGATGACGTCGCCTTCCGGTTTTGCGCCTTCCGCCGAACCAGAACCACCGCTGGAACCTGTGGAACCACTGGAACCTGTGGAACCCCCGGAGGCCTCTGATTGCTGTTTGTACAAGGCCTCCGAGGCCTTGTGCTGCGCCTGCATCAGCGCGTCCATCGCCTTGCTCATGCCCGGCGTGTCGTTGCCTTCGATCGCCTTCTTCAGATCCGCCATCGCGTTCTCGATGGCGTTCTTGTCGGTGATCGGAATCTTGTCCCCGGCGTCCTTGAGCATGCGCTCGGCGCCGTACAGCGATTGATCCGCGCGATTGCGAATCTCGATCTCCTCTTTCCGCTTCTTGTCTTCATCCGAGTGCGATTCGGCTTCGCGCATCATGCGCTCGACCTCTTCCTTGCTGAGGCCGGACGACGCGGTGATGGTGATCTTCTGCTCCTTCTGCGTGCCGAGATCCTTGGCCGAGACGTTGACGATGCCGTTGGCGTCGATGTCGAAGGTGACTTCGATCTGCGGCACGCCGCGCGGCGCGGGCGGCAGGCCGACCAGGTGGAAGCGGCCGAGCGTGCGGTTGTCGCGCGCGAGCGGACGCTCGCCCTGCACCACGTGCACTTCGACGCTGGTCTGGTTGTCGGACGCCGTCGAGAACACCTCGCTCTTGCGCGTCGGGATCGTCGTGTTGCGCTGGATCAGCGGCGTCATGATGCCGCCCATCGTCTCGATGCCGAGCGACAGCGGCGTGACGTCGAGCAGCAGCAGGTCCTTCACTTCGCCGGCGAGCACGCCCGCCTGGATCGCGGCGCCGACGGCGACGACCTCGTCGGGATTGACGCCCTTGTGCGGTTCCTTGCTGAACAGCTCCTTGACGATCGCCTGGACGCGCGGGATGCGCGTCGATCCGCCGACCAGCACGACCTCGTCGATCTTCGATGCATCGAGACCCGCATCGGTCAACGCCTGCCTGGTCGGACCGACCGTCTTCTGGAGCAGGTCTTCGACGAGCGATTCGAACTTCGCGCGCGTCAGCTTCATCGCAAGATGCTTCGGCCCGCTCGCATCCGCGGTGATGAACGGCAGGTTGATCTCCGTTTCCATCACCGTCGAGAGCTCCATCTTCGCCTTCTCGGCGGCCTCGCGGAGGCGCTGCAGGGCCATGCGGTCCTTGCCGAGATCGATGCCGTCGCTCTTGCGGAATTCGTCGATGATCCATTCGATGACGCGCTGATCGAGGTTGTCGCCGCCGAGATGCGTGTCGCCGTTGGTCGACTTCACTTCGACGACACCTTCGCCGACCTCGAGGATCGAGATGTCGAACGTGCCGCCGCCGAAGTCATACACGGCGATGGTTTCGTCCTTTTTCTTGTCGAGGCCGTACGCGAGCGCGGCGGCGGTCGGCTCGTTGACGATGCGCATCACTTCGAGGCCGGCGATCTGGCCGGCTTCCTTCGTCGCCTGGCGCTGCGCGTCGTTGAAATACGCGGGCACGGTGATGACGGCCTTGGTGACCGGCTGACCGAGATAGTCCTCCGCGGCCTGCTTCAGTTTCTGCAGGATCATCGCGGAGAGCTGCGGCGGCGCGTATTCCTGGTCGCCGGCCTTGACGCGGACGTCGCCATTCGAGGCGCGCTCGACGCGGTACGGCACCATCTTCATTTCTTCGCTGACTTCGTCGAAGCGGCGGCCCATGAACCGCTTGATCGAAAAGATCGTGTTCTCCGGATTGGTGACGGCCTGGCGCTTCGCAACTTGTCCCACCAACCGCTCGCCGGTCTTGCTGAACGCGACGACCGAGGGGGTGATTCGGCTGCCTTCTGCGTTCTGGATGACGGTGGGCTGATCGCCCTCCATCACGGCCACAACGGAGTTGGTTGTGCCGAGGTCGATCCCGATGATTTTGCTCATGGTCTTAGTATGAAATCTGAGTGAGATTGAGTCAACCTCATGCCTTGCGGCGCTGGCAAGCGGCCGCTAAATCACAGGTATACTGGCAGTTAAGTCTTCTCTCAGCCATGAAAGTAGCCGTCCGTTACGCGCGCCATGCCGGTCTTGCTGCACTGTTTGTGGCCGCTGCACTTCTGGGCACACTGAGCGGCGTTCTCTTCGCCTACTCCGACGATCTTCCTGAAGTCAGCGCGCTCGACGACTACCAGCCGAACACCATCACGCGCGTCATCGGCAAGAACAACCAGCTCGTTGGCGAGTTCGCCGTCGAGCGCCGCGTGGTGATCCACTACCAGGACATTCCGGACAACCTTCGCAACGCGATCCTCGCGGCCGAGGACGGCGACTTCTTCGAGCATTCCGGCTTCAGCATTTCGCGCATGATGCTGGCGCTCATTCGCGACATTGCCACGCGCGGCAAGTCGCCGGGCGGCAGCACGATCACGCAGCAGCTGTCGCGCGATCTGTTCGCGCAGGAAATCGGCTTCGCGGTCGGCAACCGCAGCTGGGAGCGGAAGATCAAGGAAACGCTCGTGTCGATGCGCATTGAGAAGCGCTACACGAAGGAAGAGATCTTCACGTTCTACGCGAACCAGATTTATTACGGCCACGGCGCGTATGGCGTCGAGGCCGCATCGCAGCTGTATTTCCGGAAGTCCGCGAAGGGCCTCAAGCTGGAAGAAGCCGCCACGCTCGCCGGCATCATCCAGAACAACGTCCGCCAGAGCCCGTTCGTGAATCCGGAAGCGACCAGGCGGCGGCGGAACTACGCGCTGGAGCGGATGGCGGAAGAAGGCTTCATCACGCGCGAGGCCGCGGAGGAGGCCAAGCTCAAGCCGATCGTGGCGCCCGGCGATCCGATCGCGGAAGGCAGCGTCTCGCCGTACTTCCTCGAAGAAGTCCGCAAGTACCTCGAGGCCAAGTACGGCGCGAAGGCAATCTACGAGAGCGGCCTGACGGTGAAGACCGGGCTCGACATCAAGCTGCAGCAGGCGGCGAACAAGGCGGTCGATCGCGGGCTGCGACGCGTCGACAAGCGCCGCGGCTTCCGCAAGCCGCGCCGCAACGTCATTGCCGAGCGCAACCGGGTCGAGAGCGTCAAGATCGATCGCTGGTCGCGCCGCATCGCCGAAGGGGACATTGTCCCGGCCATCGTCCGCAACGTCACGGACACGACGGCACGGCTGCGCGTCGGCGAGCTCGATGCGGAGCTGACGCAGGCGGGCATGCGGTGGACGAACAAGAAGTCGCCGAAGGACATCCTCAAGGACGGCGACGTCATTGACGTCGAGATCACGAAGATCGAAGGGACCAACGCGACGGTGACGCTGGAACAGACGCCGCTGATCGAAGGCGCGCTGGTCGCAATCGACAATCACACGGGCGAAGTGCTGGCGATGGTCGGCGGCTACAGCTTTTCGCGCAGCAAATTCAACCGCGCGACGCAGGCCTACCGGCAGATGGGATCGACGGTGAAGCCGATCCTCTACACCGCCGCGATCGATCGCGGCCTGACGCCGACGACCATCCTGGTCGACGAGCCGACCACGTTTGACGCCGGCGCCGGGCAGCCGCCGTATTCACCGCGCAACTACGATCGCAAGTTCATGGGGCCGCTGACGCTGCGGCGCGCCCTCGAGCAGTCCCGCAACATCCCGTCCGTGAAAGTGATCGACATGCTCGGTCCGACGCAGGTCGCGTCGTATGCGAAGAAGTTCGGCTTCGCGCAGGACTTCCGCCCGTTCCTGTCGATGGCGCTCGGCGCGCAGGAAGTCACGCTGCTCGAGATCACCAGCGCGTATTCCGCGTTCCCAAATCACGGCATCCGGATGGAGCCGTACTTCGCCGAGGCGATCACCGATCGCGACGGCTCGCTGCTCGAGGAGCGCCGGCCGCAGCCGCGGGACGCGATCCGCGCCGACACCGCGTTCGTGCTGACCAACCTGATGGAGGGCGTCGTGCAGCACGGCACCGCCGCCGCCGCCAACGCGCTCACCTGGCCGCTCGCCGGCAAGACCGGCACCGTGGACGACAACACCGATGCGTGGTTCGTCGGCTTCGATCCGAACATCACCGTCGGCGTGTGGCTTGGGAACGACGAGAAGAAGCCGATCGGCTACAACGAGACGGGCACGACCGCGGCGCTGCCGATGTGGATGGATTTCATGAAGGTCTACATCGACACCTACGGCAACCGCGAGAATCCGCCGAAGTTCGAATCGCCCGGCAACATCGTGTTCATGCCCGTCGATCGCTTCACCGGCGAGCCGGCGTCCGGAGCGTCTCAGTCGGTAGTGAACGAGGCGTTCATCTCCGGCACCCAGCCGATACGGCAGTAAACCTCATCGCAGATCGCAGAAATTGCGATCTGTTAAATCTTCTTCGGCGACCTTGCTCGGTGAGTTTTCTATTGCAATCGCTTTCTCGACGATGACATCGTCGTCTTGGTCAGAAAGGATGAAGTGTTATGCGCGTCACACCCTTCTCTGGGGGAACCGACATGACTGACGACGGCCAGGTAATGATCGTCACCGAGCGCTTCGAGCGCCGCCTTGCGGAAGAATCGGGCAAACTGCGCGTCGACATGGCCAGCGGCTTCGGACGGCTCGAGGCACGGATCGAATCGCGCAACGCAGACTTGCTGAAGTGGTTGCTGGTATTTGCCACCACCCAGACCGCGGCGATCGCGGCCCTGCTCACGCTTCTGCGATAGCTAATCTTCGTCGGCTTCGGTGCTGCCCTGTCCGAGGGTACCCGAAGCCTTTTTCATCAAGTAGTCCTTGATGAACGGCTCGATATCGCCGTTCAGCACCTTGTCGACCTGGCCCTCTGAAAACTTGGTGCGGTGATCCTTGATGAGTTGGTAGGGCTGCAGCACGTAACTGCGGATCTGGCTGCCGAACGCGATGTCCTTCTTGGCGCCGCCGATCTGTGACAGCTTGTCCTGCTGTTCCTTCAATTTCAGATCGTAGAGCCGCGACTTCAGGACCTTCATCGCGACATCGCGGTTCTTGTGCTGCGACCGCTCGTTCTGGCACGAGATGACGATGCCCGTCGGCAGGTGCGTGAGGCGCACGGCGGAATCGGTGACGTTGACGTGCTGGCCGCCCGCGCCGCTCGATCGAAACGTGTCGATGCGGAGATCTTTTTCGGGGATTTCGATCTCGACGTCATCGTCAGGGAATTCCGGCCACACGTACACCGATGCAAACGAGGTGTGGCGGCGCGCCGCCTGGTCGAACGGTGAGATGCGCACCAGGCGGTGCACGCCGGCTTCCGCCGACATCAGTCCAAAGGCGTACTCGCCGCCGAGCGTGAAGGTCACGCTCTTGAGGCCCGCTTCTTCGCCCGGCTGATAGTCGAGCAGCTCGCGCTTGAAGCCGCGCCGCTCCGCCCACTTCAGGTACATGCGCAGCAGCATCTCCGCCCAGTCCTGCGACTCGGTGCCGCCGGCCCCGGGATGGATCGAGACGATGGCGTCGGCGGAATCGTGTTCGCCGCCGAGCATCTTCTTGGTTTCGACGGTATCGACCTGCGTCTCGAGCGCATCGAGCGCGCGCGTCAGGTCGCCGGCCACATCCTCGCCACCCTGCGCCCATTCGAGCAGGACACCGATGTCGTCGATCTTCTTGCCCAGGCTGTCGCGCTGCTCCAGATCTGCAGCCAGACGGCGCTGCCGCTGGAGGGTCTTCTGCGCTTCGGATTGGTTGTCCCAGAAATTGGGGGCGGCGATGCGGCTTTCGAGCTGTGCTAACTCGCCAGGGTCGTGGGCCCCGTCAAAGATAGCTCCGCATCTCGGCGGCGCGCTTCAACAGTCCTTCGGAACGGCGAATCAGATCATCCATGTGCATGTGTCTTGCGACCTTCGAGGAACGCGAACGCGAGCGCGGCCATCACGACCGCGGCCGACAGGTACGCGGCCAGATCACCAATTGTGGCATACACCGTCTTCGCCTGCACGAAGCGCGCCTCGCCCACCACCGCCACCGTCTCGAACAGGTCGGTGCGAATCAGGACGCGGCCGTAGGGATCGACAATGCCGCTGATGCCGGTGTTTGCAGAGCGCACGAGATACCGGCCCTGCTCGATGGCGCGCATGATCGCCATCTCGAAGTGCTGGTAGGGGGCGGACGACTCGCCGTACCACGCATCGTTGGTGATCGTGGTCAGCAGCTCGCTGCCCTCGCGCACCGCCTCGCGCTGCAGCGCCGGATACGTGACCTCGTAACAGATCGCGGTGCTGACCATGTGCCCCTCGACCGGCATCATCGTCACGCGCGTGCCCTTCGAGAACGCGGACACCGCTTCGACGAGCGGGGCAACGAAGAACAGCAGCCGCTGAAAGGGCACGTATTCGCCGAACGGCACGAGATGAATCTTGCGGTAGACCGCCGCCGTCGCGCCGCGAGTGTCGAGCATGAACGCGGAGTTGTAGTTCTTCGGAGGATCGCCGTCCTCGAGTTCATCGCTGCCCAGCAACAGCGGCACGTTGAGCGCGCGCACCAGGCCGCGCACCTTGCCGCCGGCCATGTCTTCCTCGAAATAGAACGGCGTGGACGACTCGGGCCAGATCAGGAATTGCGCGCCCTGCTGCACCGCCTGCTGCGACAACTGCAGGTAGCGCTCGAGAATCATCGGCGCGCGCGCCGGATTCCACTTGTCGGTCTGAGCGATGTTGCCCTGGATCACTCCGACTTTGATCGGCGTGCCTTGCGTCAGCGTGTTCGACGCGAGCCGCGCACCGCCCCAGATCGATACGATTGCAATCAGCACGAGCGGCACTGCGCCGGCAACGACTCGCCGCCGGCCCGAGGTGATCGCCGCAATCGCGAAGCCGGTGTTCAGGAACGCGACGAACAAGGAGAGTCCCTGCACGCCAACGAGACTCGCCAGCTGCGCGATCGGCAGGAACGTGACCATGGTGTTGCCGAGCGGAATCCACGGAAAGCCGCCGATCAGGATGCCGCGCAGGTATTCCAGCGACACCCACACACACGGCGCGAGCCAGAGTCCCGCGATCTGAAAACGGCGGATCAGGATCGCGCTGATCGCCCCAAACACCGCGATATACGCAGCCATGTAGAACGCGAGTAGTCCCGCGACCATCACCGCAACGAAGACCGGCAGGCCGCCGAACGTCGACACGGTGTCGCCGGTCCAGTAGACGGTGCCCGCGTAGTGAATGAAGCCCGCGATCAATCCGAGGATGAAACCGCGGCGAGGCGACGCGCCGCGTAGCGCGACGAGCAGCGGGACGAGCGCGATGAACGCGACCGCGGGATGGCCGTATTTCGGAAACGAGAGGGCCAGCAGTACGCCTGATATCGCGGCGGCGGCGTACTGCGGAATGTTTATCTTACGATCCAGGGTTTGAACTGCTCTTCCTTCTGCAGTCGCGCGGCGACCGTGTCGGCTTCGCCGCGCTCCTTGTACTTGCCGACGCGCACGCGGAACACCGGCGGTTCGCCCTTCGGGGGAGCCACCACGTAGGCCGGGTAGCCCTTGCCGGCCAGGCGCTTCACGATCACATCCGCTTCGTCGCGCTCGCGAAGCGCGGCAACCTGAATGGCAAAGCCGGCGCCCGCGGGCTCGTTTGAAGCGGCCGCCGGCACCGGCGCAGTCCTGGTGGCGGGCGGTGCGCTCGTGGTCGCAGCCGCGGCGTTCTTCGTCGCAGGCGGCGCGGTCTTCGCGGCGACCGGAGCGGGCGCGGGCGGCGCCGTCTCGCCGCGCGGCGTCGGCGGCGTGTCCGGCGGAGACGCCGGCTTCAGGCTCTCCTTCGCAGGCTCAGGCGATCCGAGGCGCTCCGCGTAACTGAGTTTCTCGCCGGCCGTTGACGGCGAAGTCGACGAGCCGCTCGTCGCCGCTGCAGGCGGTGGCGGCGGTTCGGTATCGCGCGCGGTTGCGGTATCCACGCCGGCGGGTCCACGGGTGGCGAGCACGCCGCGGCCGACCAGCAGTCCCATGAGGAAAATGCCGACGGCGATCACGGTCACGGCCATGAACAGGAAGACGAGCGCCTTCCCGCTCAGCTGGATCTCGCGAAATGAGTCTTCCTGGGTCGAGGCCATGATCAGCAGGTAATACTGAGAAAAACTGAGCCGATTTTACCATGGGCCACAGAAGGCCCCAGAACGCTCAGACAAAAGAAGCCGGGTGGCTGGTTACCCGCCGAGCTTGGCCTTCAGGGCGAGCGCCTCTGGCGACTTTGAATCCAAGGCGAGCGCCCGATCGATTTCGACGCGCGCCGCGGCCTGATCCTGGACCTGCAGCAGCGCCTCGGCGAGGCTGATGTGGGCCGCGACGGTCTCCTCGCTCCACAGCGCGATCTTCAGGGTTTCAACGGCTTCGGCGGGACGGCCGCCCCGCAGGTAAAGACGTCCGAGGAGCAGGTGCGCCTCGGCGAGATACGGCGACAGATACAGCGCGCGGCGCAGCTCCTGGATCGCTTCGCGATCCGCTTCGCGCTCGAACGCGCGACGCCCCGCATCGAGATGAAAGGTCGCGAGGTTTTCCTGATCGCGCTGGCCGGCCGTCGTGATCAGACTGTCGACGCGTCCCCGCGACGGTATCAGCTCCTCGTGGAGGCGCTCCAGTCCGCGCGGCACCGGATCGCCGCCGGCCGCGCTCTTCTCCCATCCGGCGTACTTCGATGACAACCGCGTCGCCAGCTCGCGCTCGCGCGTCGCCTCGGCAGTCGCGCCGGTTTGCTGCAGCGCCACGCCGAGGATGAAATGCGCGTCGCCGTCACCGGGATCGCGGCGCACCGCTTCGCGCAGCCAATAGATCGCGGCCTTCGGATCCTTGTCGAGCCAGTATGCGTAGCCCAGGTTGAAAAACAAATCGCCGTCGCCCGGGTCGAGCTCCGATGCCTGGCTGAAGTAGTAGGTCGCCCGCCCCGGTTGAATCGTTGTGGCCTTCCGCAATTCGGCGACGCCAATCGCATTGGACACGGTCGCCGAGGGATCTTCCGCCTGCATGGCTCGCAGCGTCGTCAACGCATCGTCGAATCGCTTCAGGTTCATCAGCGACAACGCGCGACGGAAGCGGCCCTCACCCGAGAATCGGCTCTCCGGACGAATCGGTGTCAGGACGTCGAGCGCCTTCTGATAGTCGGATGCCTCGGAATGCAAATCCCAGATCGCGAGGCGCGCCGGATCGAATTGCGGCGCCGCCTTCAACGCCTGCTCGAGGAACGCCAGCGCCGTGGACGGTGTCTCCGCGATCAATCCCTTCACATACAACTCGAAGACTTGCGGCGTCGGCGGGACGCGATCCCCCAGCGCCGGCGCGGCATCCGACGCGCCGCGAATCTTGTGCGCGAGCGCGCCAAACACGCCGAAGAGATTCGACAGCGGGCCGCGCGACTCGACGTCGGGCAACAGCCGCCCGGTATCGAGGCGCACCACGCGGGCGCGCGCGACGATCTGATCGACGTCCATGGCGACCGTGCCGCTGACGACCAGCGTGCTGCCGACCGAATGACCGATCCTGATCGTGGTGGCGCGACTGAGGTTGGCGTTCGAGGGAATCTGCAGCCGATCGAACGCCTGCAGGCGCTCCTCGCGATTGACGATGATCTCGCCGGAAGCGGCGAGCGCCTCGGTCAGCAGAATCGCCGCGCCTTCGCGCATCCAGGCCAGGCGCGGTTCCTGCGTTGAATTTTCAAACGGCAGAACGATGACGGCGGCACCGGCCGGAACCTGCGCCGACGCGGGCGTGACCGGGAGCGAAAGGCAGAAGGCAAAAGGCAAAAGGCAAAAGAAAATGGGTTTTGCCTTTTGCATTTTGCCTTTTGCCTTGCGCATCACGCCGCATTGGCGGCTTCGACCTGTCGCGGGCCGCGAACCGTGATGGCCAGGCTCCATGCGCCGGGCTGATCGTTCGTGATGGTCACCTCGGCGTCGATCGCGCAGTGTTGGAGGAGGCGCTCGATCGCCGAGGCGTAGAATGCGCGCATGGGAATCGTCGCCGGATCCCGGAGCTGATCGAACA
Organism: Cyanobacteriota bacterium; assembly: GCA_019752015.1. Lineage (GTDB taxonomy): Bacteria > Acidobacteriota > Vicinamibacteria > Vicinamibacterales > UBA2999 > 12-FULL-67-14b. The sequence goes on from JAIEMQ010000015.1 coordinate 138,884, forward strand.
GGGCCGAGTTGATATCAATGCCGGCGCTGTTGCCCTGGATGCGCGACCGCACTTTCGACTCGCGAACGGTCGCGAGGATCAACTTCTTGCCGAGACCAAGCGCGGCGCGCGCGCGCATGCCGGTGGGCAGCCGGCTGATATACCAGCGGCGCAGCGCCGACAGATCGTCGAAGGTCCAGTCCGCCGCGTGACGCCCGGCGCGCTCGACGATCTGTTCGTTGGCCGGCGCTTCCTCACGATGCAGGAAACTGAGGACCGCGCCGAGCGGCGCAAGGCCAATGCGCCCGTCGCGCATGCCGGCGGGGCTCAGCCAGTTCTCGTAAAAGTCGAGCCGGTTTGGCGAGACGTCGGCAATGCCCTGGTGCAGGCTCGAGATGAGCAGGCGGCCGATTCCGGCGTCAGCAGCCACGGATTAAACGCAGATTGAAGACAGACACGGGAGATGCGTCCTTACAAATCGCGCGGGGACAGCGCAATTCCCCAGCGAATCTGATACCGTTGAGCGTACCGCACGCCTTCGAACGAGTCAACGAACCAGCACATGATTCTTCCGCTGCACGAAGAAGTCAGGGCGCGTGTGCGCGACGCACTAGCCCGGCTGCACGGCATCACTGATGCCGAACTTACAATTCCGATCGAGTACCCACCCAATCGCGCACTGGGTGACCTGGGCACGCCGGTGGCGTTCGACCTGGCCCGCCGCCTGCGCAAAGCGCCGCGCGCCATTGCGCAAGAGCTGGCGGGCGCGATCGGTCCTATCGCCGGCGTCAGCCGCGTTGATGCGGCGCCGAACGGATATCTCAACGTCTTTCTCGATCGCCCCACGTTCCTGCTGGCGCGGCTCGGCCTGGCGGGCTCGCTGCCGCCCGCGCCGGCGCGGCCCGAGAAGACCATCGTCGAGCACACCGCGATCAACCCGAACAAGGCCGCGCACATCGGGCATCTCCGCAACTCCGCCCTCGGCGACACGCTGGTCCGCGTCCTGAAATTCCGCGGCAACCCGGTCGAGGTCCAGAACTACATCGACGATACCGGCGTGCAGGTGGCCGACGTCGTGGTCGGCTTTCAGCAGCTCGAAAAGCTCTCGATCGACGATGCGAAGCGCATCGCGGCGTCGACGCGGTTCGATTACTACTGCTGGGACCTCTATGCCCGCGTCACCGAGTGGTACGACGGCGACAAGGAGCGGCTGAAGATCCGCGCCGCCACGCTGCACGACATCGAGCACGGCGTCGATCCCACCGCGACCCTCGCGTCGTTCATCGCCCACACTGTCGTCCACGCGCACCTGAAGACAATGGCGCGCCTCAACATCGACTATCAGCTGCTGACGTGGGAAGGCGACATTCTCCGGCTGAAATTCTGGGCCCGGGCTTTCGAAGTGCTGAAAGAAACTGGAGCCGTGTTCCTGCAGAGTGAAGGAAAGCACGCGGGCTGTTGGGTCATGAAAATTGACGACCCCGACGCTGCTCCCGCCGAGGACGGTGAAGAGGATCCGGAAGCGCGAGAAAAAGTCATCGTGCGCTCCAACGGCACCGTGGTCTACGTCGGGAAGGACATGGCCTATCAGTTCTGGAAATCGGGACTGCTCGGCCGCGACTTTCTGTATCGCAAGTTCGCGACGCGCATGGACGGCGACACGCTGTGGGCGACGACGAGCGATCAGTCGCAGGCGGTGGCGGAGCATCCGAAGTTCGGCGACGCGGCGGCGACCTACAACGTGATCGACGTGCGCCAGTCGTATTTACAGAAGCTGCTCAAGCAGGCGCTGTCGGCGATCGGCCATCCGCAGGAAGCCGATCGCCTCAAGCACTTCTCCTACGAGATGGTGGCGCTGTCGCACGCCACCGCGCAGCAGCTCGGCTTCGCGCCCGATCCGAACTCGGAAGAAGCGAAAAAACCGTTCGTGGAGGTGTCGGGGCGCAAAGGCCTCGGCGTGAAGGCCGACGATCTGATCGATCGCGTGATCGACAAGGCGCTCGCCGAAGTGGATCGCCGGCAGAGCGATCTGCCACCGGACGAGCGGCGCAGGATCGCGGAGCAGATCGGCGCCGCCGCGGTGCGCTACTTCCTGATCAAGTATTCGCGCACGACGGTGATCGCCTTCGACATCGACGAAGCGGTGAGCTTCGTCGGCGAGACCGGACCGTACATCCAGTACGCGGTGGTGCGCGCCAACAAGATCATCGGCAAGCTCCAGGAACGGTTCGGGCTGGACGAGACCGCGACGCTCGCCGGGCTGCCGGGCTCACCGCCCGATCTCATCAATGAAGATGCCGAGCTGTGGGCGCTGGTGCTGGAAGCGTCGCGGCTCGACGAAATCGTGGAGCAGGTGGTGCGCTCGCTCGAATTCGCCGTGCTCGCCAAGTTCGGATTCGGACTGGCGCAGATGTTCAGCGCGTTCTACCAGAACCCGAAACAGTCGGTTATCAACGAGGATCGGGCCGAGGCGCGCCGCTGGCGCGCGGCGGCGGTGGTGTATTGCCGGCAGCAGCTGACACGCGTGCTCGATCTGATGGGCGTTGCAGTACCGGCACGAATGTAGGACGCTGAGGACACATGGCGCTGATCGCAATCGGGCAGAACCGCAAGATGGAGGATTACCTCGAGTCCGTACGCCGGGCCGGCGGTGAGCCTGTTGAAGTGGTGGTTGGCGGCGAGACGCCCGAGCAGATCCTGTCGCGCGTGGACGCGCTGATGCTGACCGGCGGCGGCGACGTCGACCCGAAGCTGTACGGCGAAGCGCGGCACGACACGTTCCAGGCGGCCGAGACCGGGCGCGACGACTTCGAGATCGCGCTGGCGCGCGCCGCGGTCGCCACGGGCATTCCCCTGCTGGCAATCTGCCGCGGCATGCAGGTCCTGAACGTGGCGATGGGCGGGACGCTGGTCCAGGACATTCCGAGCCAGGTCACCGGCGCGCTCGAACATTCGGTGCCGCAGCCGCGCGCCGGCAACGCCCACGAGGTGTGGGTCTCGAAAGGCTCGAAGATCGCGACGCTGCTGGCCGATCACATGGAAGACGGCGAGACCTGCCACGTCAACAGCCGGCACCATCAATCGGTGAAACAGGCGGCCAAGGGTTTTGAAGTGACCGCGACCTCGCCCGACGGCGTGATCGAGGCGATCGAAAAACCTGACGCGCCGTTCTGCGTCGCGGTGCAATGGCATCCGGAGAATTTCTGGCGGACCGGCGAGTTCCGCGAGCTGTTCGAGGGATTGGTGCAGGCCGCAACTACCGCGAAAAAGCGATGACGGTCTCGACGTGCGCGGTGTGCGGAAAGAGATCGAACGCGCGCATCGACGACAGGCGATAGCCCGCATCCAGCAAGACCCGCGCATCGCGCGCCAGCGTGGCGACATCACACGACACATAGACGAATCGCGGCGCCTCGACGGCAATCGCGCGCTCGAGCGCGTCCTTGGACATGCCGGTGCGCGGCGGATCCACGATCACCGTCGCGATCGGCTGGGCCGAACCGGTGCTGAACTCCTCCACTGGAATCTGCAGGACCGTGATTCGACCGGCAGCGTTGCGCTTCAGATCGCGCGCCGCGAACCGATCGCCTTCAACCGCGGCGATCGGGCCGGCGCCGGCGGTGGCCGCGGTCAGGCTGAATATGCCGACACCGGCGTAGAGATCGACCAGCGGGCCGGTCGAGACGTGACTGAGGACGTGATCGACGAACGGCGCGAGCAGATAACGGTTGCCCTGGAAGAACGAGCGGACGTGACGGCTCAGCGTCACGCCGCGAATCGTGTCCGAGACGATCGTCGATCCGAACAGCTCCATGGTCCTGGGGTTTTCCGCGTGCGCGCACGACGCGCCGCCGACGCCGTCGACGTACGCCAGCGCCGCCAGCCCCGACGGATCGGCATCGGGCAATAACTCGAAATGGATGGCGCGCTCCGAGGCGTCGACGTTCTCGGCGATCTCGATGTCGCCGACCACCGGCCGTGCCGTCTTCGCGAGCGATGCTTCGAGGCGCCGGATCACAGCGATCGTGTCGTCGCGCAGCTGCCGCGTTGACGCAGCGTCGCAAATCGAGTGCGTCCCTTCGCGGAAGAAGCCGATCCGGCCGTTCCGCACGTGGAGCCGCGCGCGCATGCGATAGCCGTCCACGCCGGACGCCACCACTTCGACCGGCGACTCGAGCGTGATCCGCCCGATGCGCCGGAACGCATCCTCGATGATTGCGCTTTTAATCTGGCGCTGCCGATCGTAGGCAATGTGCGCGAAGACCGATCCGCCGCACGCGCCTTCCGGCGCATCGACGCGATCGGCCGAGCGCTCGACGATCTGCTTCGTCGCGGCCCACACCGTGGCGCGCTGCACCTTCTCGACTTCGGCCTCGATGACTTCGCCCGGAATCGCGCCCGACACGAATACGATCGCGCCTTCATGCCGCGCGATCATGCGGCCGCCGGCGGCCGGCCGCTCGATCGTCAGTCGATAACGTTCGCCGCGCTTCACGGGAACTCTGGCAGGCCAAAGTGCCGGCGCACGACGAGCCATTGGGCCTGACGAAGCGCCTGCTGGTACGCCTGCTCGGGCATGCGGCCACGGAATGGCTCGAGCTCGGCATCGGCCTCGCGGTTGAGCGCGGCCCGCTCGGCAGCCTCGAGCGCTTCGAACGTCGCGACCATCAGCGCCGCTTCAATCTCCGAGGTTCGCAGCAGCAGCTGATCGCGCGCGTGCCCCCGGGCGCTCGCCGCTTCAGGACGCAGCGCATCAAGGGCGCGCACCGCCGCGTCGAGCGCGGCGCCCAGTTTTGGGCCCGCCTTGTCGCTGCCGCGCAGCACCGTCAACCGCGCCAGCGCGCTTTCGATTTGCGCGCCGAGCGACCGCCGCCCGCGCGTGGCCGGCTGCGGATCTTCGACATCGGGCCCGCCTGCCGCATCCGGCGCAATGTTCGTCACGCCAACGGCGCGGCGCCAATCGTCGAAGGCATCGAGCACGTCGGCCTCGCAGAATTCAATGCGGACCGGGCGACGACGCGGACCCTTGCGGTAGTAGCGCTCGAAATAGCGATCGATGCCGGCCTCAGCGACTTTCAGCGGCACGCCCTGGATCGCCCAGCCTTGCACCTGCTCGAAGGCCGGCCCGGTGATGCGGATCAAATGGCCGTCGTTTTTCTTGCTGAGATACGCCTCGAGATTGCGGGCGTACGATTCGACATCGATCACTGTTTGGATGACTGCCTTGAATCGGTGGATCGTGAATCGGTGGCTTGGCGTTCCCACCAAAGCCGCAGACCGCGCAGCGTCAATTCAGGATCGACGTGATCGACGGTCTTCGACTCGGGCGCGACGATCGACGCGAGCCCGCCGGTGGCGACGACGATCGCCGCGCCGCCAAGCTCGGACTTGATGCGCTTGACCAGGCCCTCGACCATGTCCACGTAGCCCCAGAACAACCCGGCCTGCATCGCGCCAATCGTGTTGGTGCCGATCACGCGCGGCGGCTTGCGCACGTCGATGCGCGGCAGCTTCGCCGTGCGCTGCACCAGCGCATCCGCGGAGACCTGCGGGCCCGGGCAGATCACCCCGCCAAGATATTCACCCTTGGCCGACACCGCGTCGAAGGTCGTCGCCGTTCCGAAATCGATGACGATGATCGGCAGGCCCTGTTGTCCGTAGGTGGCAAACGCCGCGATGCTGTTGACGACGCGATCGGCGCCGACTTCAGCGGGGTTGTCGATCAGGATGGGAATGCCGCCGTTCACCGCCGGCTCGAACAGCAGCGGCACGCGTCCGAAATACTGCGTCACCATCGAGATCAGCGTGCCGGTCAGCGGCGGCACGACCGACGCGATCACGATGCCCGAGATCTCGCTCTGGCGGACTTCATGCCGATCGCACAGATCCGACACCAGGATGCCGAGTTCGTCGGCGGTGCGCTCGCGGATCGTCGTCAGCCGCCAGCTGTGCACCAGCGTCTCGCCGCGAAACACGCCGATCACGATGTGGGTGTTGCCAACGTCAATTGCGAGCAGCATCTAGAGCATCCATCGCAGTTCGCCGGCACTGATTCGTTCCACGCCGGCGCTGGTCTTCACGAGTAACGCACCACCGTCGTCGATCCCCGCGGTGGTACCGTGTTTCCCGTCCCACTCAACATGCGTGCCGCTCGCGTTCGGCGAGGCCGCGCGCCACGCCTGCAGGATATCACCGGGCTTCTGCTCCAGCGCCGCGAGTCGATTCCATAACGAAATCAGAACGTCGCCGAACAGTTGCTCGCGATCGATCGGCCGGCCCAGCTCGCCTTCGATCGACGTCGCGCGCGCCGCCACATCCGGTGAGTACGCCGCCGGTTGCAGGTTCACGCCGACGCCGATGATGACGGAAGGCGCCGGCGATCCGATGCCGACACCTTCGGCGAGAATCCCTGCCAGCTTGCGCTTGCCGACGATCACGTCGTTCGGCCACTTCAAATCGGCCGTGAGGCCGGTGCTGCGGTGAATGGCCTCGCGAACCGCGACGCCCGCAGCAAGCGTTACCAGCGCAATCGCCGAAGCGTTACGCGGACGAGCCACGAACGACAGATAGAGTCCCGCACCGGCCGGCGATTGCCAGATCGCGCCGCGCCGGCCACGTCCGGCCGTTTGTTCCTCTGCAACAATCACCACGCCGTGCCGCGCACCGTCATGGGCCAGAGCCGACGCCGCATCCATGGTGGATGGCAGCGACCCATGCCGGCGCACATCGAACCGCGCGTCAGGCAGCATCACTCCGGCTCGAGCTCGAAGCTGAGGTCCGCCGCGGGCGCCGAGTGCGTGAGCGCGCCAATCGAGACGTATTGCGCGCCCGTTGTCGCGAGCTCGGGAATGCGCTGCAGCGTGACGCCACCCGAGATCTCGATCGCGGCGCGGCCGTTGACGCGTTTCACCGCCTCGCGGATGTCGTAGGTCGTGAAGTTATCCAGCAGGATTCTCGGCACGCCGGTCTTCAGCACTTCGTCGAGCTCCTGCAGGTTTTCGACTTCGACGACGACCGGCAGGCCGCTGCTCTCTTTCAGCGCCCGACTCGCCGCCGCGCCGACGCCACCGGCCAGGCGCTTGTGGTTGTCCTTGATCAAAATGCCGTCATCAAGGCGCAGCCGATGATTGGTCCCGCCGCCGCAGCGCACCGCGTATTTTTCGAGCGCGCGAAAGCCCGGCGTGGTCTTGCGGGTATCGAGAATGGTGATGCCGCCGCGCGCGGCGTCGACGAACTTCGCGGTCAGCGTGGCGATGCCGCACAGCCGCTGCAGGAAATTGAGCGCGGTTCGTTCTGCTTCGAGCAGCGCATGCGCGTCGCCGAACACGCTGGCGACGACCTCGCCCGGTTGGACGCGCGAGCCGTCGCCCCACTTCACCTCGAACACCGCTTTCGGATCGACCTGGCGGAACGTCTCGGCGGCCACATCAAGGCCGGCCACGACGAGATCCGATTTCGCGATGATCGTCCCGCGCGCGCGAATGCCTCGCGCGACCGTCGCCATGCTGGTCGCATCGCCGCGGCCGCGATCTTCGGCCAGCGCCTGTCGAACGAGGTCGCGATAGTCCTCCGGCGCCAACGGCGACGGCATGTTACGCCTTGTCCACCGTAGACGGGGCGGACTCCGCGGGTTTAAGCGTGACTTCGACGGAGGTTTCACCGGCGCGGAGAATCAACGATTCAGATCTCGATGCCGCTTTCAGGTCGCGCTCGATCAGCTTCAGGCATGCGATCGCATCATCGGGCGCTTGATAGACCACTTCACGCACGGGCGTGCCGACCGACACCTTCTGGTCGGTCTTGCCTTTGCGGATCGCATTCAAGGCCTCGGTCGCGTGAACGACGGCATTCGCCGATGCCTGGTCGGTGCCTGACACGCTGATGAGCTCGTCTCGCGTCGGCCACGTCGCGCGGTGGATCGATCCGGCATTGGTCCACGACCACACTTCGTCGGTTACGAATACGAGATACGGCGCGAGCAGACGCAACAACACCGACAACGCCAGCCGCATTGCCGTCGATGCCGACGCCGCCGGCCCGGGACCGAAGTCGCCGTAACGGCGTGACTTCGCCGCCTCGACGTAGTTGTCGCAGAAGTCCCAGAAGAACGACTCGACCTTGGCGAGCGCCTTTGCGTATTCGTATCGCTCCAGCTCCGCAGTCGCTTCATCCACGACGAGCGCGAGGTTCTGCAACATGCCGCGATCGAGCGGCTCGGTGACCGGGCCGTCCGGCTGATCCCCGGCCAGCACGAACTTCGACACGTTCAGGATTTTGATCGCCAGCTTGCGGCCGATTTTCATCTGGCCCGGGTCGAACGCCGTATCGACGCCGGGGCCGCCGCGCGCGGCCCAGTAGCGCACGCCGTCGGAGCCGTGCTCCTTCAACAGCGCCATCGGCGTCACGACGTTGCCCTTCGACTTCGACATCTTCTTGCGATCGGGATCGAGGATCCATCCGGAGATCGCCGCGTTGGTCCACGGCACCGAGTTGTTCTCGAAATGCGCGCGCACCACCGATGAGAACAGCCACGTGCGAATGATGTCGTGCGCCTGCGGCCGCAGGTCCATCGGGAAGGTCCGCGAGAACACGTCGTCGTCCGACTCCCACTTGGTGACGATTTGCGGCGACACCGACGATGTGGCCCATGTGTCCATGACGTCCGGATCACCGGCGAAGCCGCCGGGCCTGCCGCGCTGGTCCTCGCGATAGCCGTCGGGCGCCTCGGTGGACGGATCGACCGGCAGCCGCGATTCATCCGGCACCATCAGGTTGGCGTAGTCAATGCTGCCGTCGGCGCGAATCGGATACCAGACCGGGAACGGCACGCCGAAGAAACGCTGTCGGCTGATGCACCAGTCGCCATTGAGGCCGTTGACCCAGTTCTCGAATCGCAGCCGCATGTGCTCCGGGTGCCAGCTGATCTCGCGGCCGCGCGCGATGAACGCCTCGCGATGGTCCATCGTCTTGATGAACCACTGGCGGCTGGTCACGATCTCGAGCGGACGATCGCCCTTCTCGTAGAACTTCACCGCGTGGGTGATCGGTTTCGGATCGCCCTGCAGATCGCCGCTCTCGCGCAGCAGCTCGACGATCTTCGTCTGCGCCTTCTTCGTGGAGAGCCCGGCGAGCTGGTCGTAGGCGGCCTGCGCCTTCGCGGCGTCCGCGGATTCCCAGCCGGCGGTTCCCCACGTCACCGGACCGAGTGTGCCATTGGTCTGCACGATTGCGCGCACCGGCAGGCGCAGCTCGCGCCACCACGTCACGTCGGTGGTGTCGCCGAAGGTGCAGATCATCGCGATGCCGCTGCCCTTTTCCGGATCGGCCAGCGCGTGCGCCTTGATCGGCACGCGCGCGCCAAACAGCGGCGTGATCACATACGTATCGAATAGATGCTGGTATCGCGCATCATCAGGATGAGCGACCAGCGCGACACACGCCGGAATCAATTCGGGCCGCGTCGTTTCAATCGCCACCGGCTCCCGGTTCCCGGCTCCCGGCTCCCGGTAAAAATGAATCTTGTGATACGCGCCCGGTTGCTCACGGTCTTCAAGCTCTGCCTGCGCGACGGCGGTCTTGAAATCCACATCCCACAACGTCGGCGCTTCAACCTGGTAGGCGAGCTTCTTCGCGAGGTGACGCAGGAACGTGATCTGCGACACGCGCTGGGCGTCCCTGCCAATCGTCGCGTAGGTCATCGACCAGTCGACCGACAGCCCGAGATAACGCCACAACTCTTCGAACGCCTTTTCGTCCTCGATCGTCAGCTTCGTGCACAGCTCGATGAAGTTCGGGCGTGATACGGAGATCGGCTTGTCCGGTTTCTCGCCCCTCGACTCCGCTCGGGGCGACCCTGAGCCCGTCGAATGGGTCGGCGGCGTGAAGTTCGGGACGTACGGCAGCGACGGATCGCAGCGGACGCCGAAGTAGTTCTGCACGCGGCGCTCGGTCGGCAGGCCGTTGTCGTCCCATCCCATCGGATAGAACACTTCCTTGCCGCGCATGCGCTGGAAGCGCGCAATGAAATCGGTGTGCGTGAACGAGAAGACGTGACCGACGTGCAGCGAGCCGCTGACGGTCGGCGGCGGCGTGTCGATCGAGTAGATCTGCTGCCGCGACCTGGTGCGATCGAATCGATAGGTGCCGTCGCGCTCCCAGCGCGCGGCCAGAGCGTCTTCGAGGCCCTCTAACGCGGGCTTCTCGGGAACAGGCATCCCTTTATTATGGAAGGCAAAAGGCAGAAGGCAAACGGCAAAAGCACTTCCACCCTTCCCTTCTGCCTTTCGCCTTCTGCCTTTCGCCTTATGCCTTGTGCCTTTGTTTTATGCGATCGATTTCGTCGCGCACGAGGCGCTCGGAGGTATCGGAGACGACCGAGCGAACGTTGTCGCGGATCAAGCGTTCGGAGGTTTCGGCCACCACGCCGGGCACGGTGTCGCGCACCATTCGCTCCGAAGTGGCGGCGACGACGCCGGGCACGGTGTTACCAACGAGCCGCTCCGACGCTTCAGCAACCGCTCCAGGAACGGTATCGCGTACCAGCCGCTCGGAGGTCTGGGTGACGATCGCGGGCGTGGCATCGCGCACCAGCCGCTCGGACGTTTCAGCAACGACGGCGGGGACGACTTCACGCACCATGCGCTCGGACGTTTCAGCGACCACCATGTTGACCGTGTCGGAGACGACGATCGCCACGGTATCGCGAACCAGCCTCTCGGACGTTTCCGAGACGACCGCGGGCATGGTTTCGCGGATCAGGCGCTCGGACGCTTCCGCCACGGCCGACGACACGGCGTCTCGCACCAGCCGCTCGGACGTCGCGGGGACGTTGGTTCGCACCGCATCGCCGACCAACCGCTCGGAGGCTTCGTGGACGATCGACTGGACACTGTCGCGAATCAGACGCTCGGATGCCTCGGGCACCACCGATTGCACGCTGTCGCGGATCAGCCGCTCGGACGCTTCAGGAACAATCGCCTGGATGCTGTCGCGGATCATTCGCTCCGATGTTTCGGGCACGACGAATTGAACGGTGTCGCGAATCAACCGCTCGGACGCCTCCGGCACGACCGTCTGAATCTTGTCGAGAATCAGCCGTTCTGAGGCTTCGGGCACGACGGTCTGAACCGAATCGCGGATCAACCGCTCCGATGTTTCCGGCACGATCGACTGGACGCTGTCGCGGACCAGCCGCTCCGACGTTTCCGCGACGACGCCCGGCACCGTCTCGCGCACGACGCGTTCGGACGTTTCGGCGGCGACCCCCGGAACGGTGTCACGCACCACGCGCTCGGAGGCTTCGGCGACGACGCCAGGCACCGTGTCGCGGATCACCCGCTCTGACGTTTCGGCGACGACACCCGGAACCGCATCGCGAATCAAACGCTCCGACGTTTCGGCGACGACCGTGCGAACCGTCTCGCGCATTGTCGTCGTCATCGCGTCCTTGAGGATTGCGCCAAACGTGCTCGCGTTCAGCCGATCGGCCACACGCGTGGCGATCTGATCGAGCATGGCGTCGGTGATCTTCGGCTCGACGATCCTGATCTCCGGCGGCGGCGGTGCCGGCGGATGCGCGCGCTCGCCACGCTCGAATGCCAGCAATGCATCGAAGTCGTCGGCGACCCTGGTCTCGACGGGCGGCGCCGGCGGCGCAGCGGTCACGCGCCTGATCGGCGCAACGGTCACGGGCGGCACAATCGGCGCCACCGGTTTTGGCGGAGCGGCAACGGGCGGCGGCGCGACCGGCGCGCGTTTCGGCAGCTCGGTTTTCACCGGCGCGGGCGCGGGCGGAAGTGGCGCGGGCGGTGCCGGCGGCGCCTGCGCCGCGGCGGCCTTGATGTCCTCGAGGCCGAAATCGAAATCGCGATCGGTGGCCGCCGGCGCGATCGGTTCCGATTCAGGAAGCTCGACCTCGTGGATGCCCATTTCCTTCGCGAGCTGCGCCTGCTCGACCTGTCTCGCCGCGCGAGCCTTGTCGTCTTCCGCAAACCACTCGTCGTCGACTTCGAAGACGCCGCTGGTCGGCGGTTTCGGTGGCGCCGGCGGCGGCTGAATTTCCGGATCGCTCAGGTCTTCGGCAATCTCGCGGCGGCCGGCTTTGGCTTCCGCGCGCGCCTGGCTCTCGGCCGTGCCGAACCAGTCGTCATCGACTTCGAAGACGGGATTGCCGGTGGCGCTGCTCGCCGTCGGTGGCGTGCGTCCCGGCGATCGCGGATCGATGGCGCCCCCTGCCTGCCCGATGGGTCCGGAAGGATTGCGATTGGGCTTGGACGCAGGCGTCCGGCCCGAGAGCTGTTGATCGAGGGAATCAAACGCCTCGTCGAGCGTATCGAGATAGTCGGCAGGCTTCGGCGCGGACTCTTCGACGGAGGACACCGGCGCGGGCCGCGCGGACGTGGCTGGGCGCGCTGGCGCGGCCGCGGGGAGCTTCCTCTCCGCGGGACCGTCCACTGGCGTCACCGGACGGCCGGCCGAAGCCGGTTTCTCGTCGGATTTCATGCCCAGCAGTTCTTTCACCCGGCTTCTCACCACCGTCGGCTCGACCGGCTTCTCGAGCACGCCGTTCGCGCCGCTCGAGGCCAGACGCGCCTCGTCCACCGTCTCGAACGCGCCGGTCAGCAGCAGCACCGGCACCCGCCGCAACTCCGCCTTGCCGCGCATGAACTTGGCGAGGTCGTAGCCGCTAATCTGCGGCAACGTCGTGCCCGCGAGCACGATGTCGGGTTGATGCGCCGCCATCTTCTCCATCGCCTGCTGTCCGTCGCCGACGGAGATGACCTTGATCGGCGTTTCAGCGAACGTCAACGCAATCACCCGCTGGACTGTGATGCTGTCGTCCGCCAGGAGAAGGGTGCGCATGCGCCGGGCTACTTCCCCGTATCGGCCGGAAGAGTGTTGGGGAACACCCTCACACCCGGGCCCGGGCGTTGGCCGTAATGAAGTCGATGATTTGCTGCATGGGCGTGCCGGGGATGAAGATTCCCCGAATGCCTATCGCGTTCAGCTTGGGAATGTCGATGTCGGGGATGATGCCGCCGATGACCACCTGCACGTCGTCGAGGCCTTTCTCCTTGAGGAGCTCCATGACTCGCGGGCAGATGTGCATGTGAGCGCCGGACAGGATCGAAAGACCGATCACATCGGCGTCTTCCTGGAGCGTTGCCGCGACGATCATTTCCGGCGTCTGCCGGAGGCCGGTGTAAATCACTTCCATGCCCGCGTCACGCAGCGCACGCGCGATCACTTTCGCGCCGCGATCGTGGCCATCGAGGCCGGGCTTGGCGATAACTACTCGTATCTTTTGACTCATCAAATCAACAGCTCACCAGATCAACAGATCATCAGATGACAGGGACTTCCTCGTACTCGCCCCACACTTCGCGGAGCGCGTCGCACATCTCTCCAACCGTCGCGTAGGCGCGGACGCAGTCGAGCAGCAACGGCATCGTGTTGGCGGCGCCGCGCGCGCCGTCCTTGAGCGCGCCGAGCGTGCGCCGCACCGCGTCGTTATCGCGAGTCCGCTTCAAGTCCTCAAGCCGCTCCAGCTGCCGGTTCGCGGTGGTGTCGTCGATGTAGAGAATCTCGATCGGCTTCTCGTCGGTCTGGACGAAGTCGTTGACGCCGACGATGGTCTTTTCGCCGCGCTCGACCGCCTGCTGGAACTGGTACGACGCCTCGGCGACTTCCTGCTGCGGATAGCCGCGTTCGATCGCCTCGACCATGCCGCCCATCCGATCGATCGTCTCCCAGTACTTCAGCGTGCCCTCTTCCATCTCGCGCGTCAGCCGCTCGATGAAATACGAGCCGCCAAGCGGATCGACGACGTTGGTGACGCCCGACTCGTGGGCGATGATCTGCTGCGTGCGCAGCGCGATGGTCGCGGTTTCCTTCGTAGGCAGCGCCAGCGCTTCGTCGAGCGAGTTGGTGTGGAGCGAGTTGGTGCCGCCAAGCACGGCGGCCAGGGCCTGCAGCGCGGTGCGCACGACGTTGTTGTACGGCTGCTGCGCGGTCAACGAGACGCCGGCGGTCTGCGTATGGAAGCGGAGCTGCCAGGAGCGCGGGTTCTTCGCGCCAAAGCGGTTCTTCATCGCTTCCGCCCAGAGCTTGCGCGCGGCGCGGTACTTCGCGATCTCCTCGAAGAAGTCGCTGTGCGAATTGAAGAAGAACGACAGGCGCGGCACGAAGTCGTCGACGTCCAGCCCGGCGTCGACGCCGTACTGCACGTACTCGAGGCCGTCACGCAGCGTGAACGCCAGCTCCTGGAGCGACGTCGAGCCCGCCTCGCGGATGTGATAGCCGCTCACCGAAATGGTGTTCCACTTCGGCACTTCCTTCGAGCAGAACGCGAAGATGTCGGTGATCAGCCGCATCGACTGCCGCGGCGGGAAAATGTATTCCTTCTGCGCGATGAACTCTTTGAGGATGTCGTTCTGGATGGTGCCGGAGATCTTCGTCCAGTCGGCGCCGTGCTGCTCGGCGACGACGAGATACATCGCGAAGATCATCGACGCCGGCGAATTGATCGTCATCGACGTGGTGATCTTCGGATCGTCGAGCGGGATGCCGTCGAACAGCCGCTCCATGTCCTTCAGCGACACGATGCTGACGCCGCACTTCCCCACCTCGCCGAGCGACAGCGGATGATCGGGATCGCGTCCCATCAGCGTCGGCAGATCGAACGCCACGCTCAGGCCGGTGCCGCCGGCTGCGATCAGATCCTTGTAGCGCTGGTTGGTTTCCTCGGGCGTGCCGAAGCCGGCGAACTGGCGCATGGTCCAGAGCTTGCCGCGGTAGCCGGTCGGATGAATGCCGCGGGTGTACGGAAACTCGCCGGGGTTCGCGACGTCGCGGTCGTAGTCGATCGCCTCGGTGTCTTCAGCCGTATAAAGGCGCTCGATCGGGCGGCCCGAAATGGTCGTGAACGGGCCCTTGCGCTCGGGCGATTTCTTCAGCGTGGGCTCGAGCACCTCTCGTTCCCATCGCGCCTTGCGGGTATCCGCGCCACCGGCAACGCTTTTCATATCGCCTCTAATTATAAGACCCGCCTACGCTTTCCACATTTCCAAAGCTTCGGCCAGGCAGGCTCCCTCCGCTTTCCGTCCGCGGCGCCGCGTCATTCGATGTTCCCAGAACGATACCAAAAAGTCATGAAACGGATAGGAAATTGACATTGGCTACCGAAGCCGATTACTTTTGAATGTTTGCCCTTGCCGCCACCAGGGCCGCAGAAGGCACAGAAATCTCTTTGACGTCGAGGACTTGATGGCCGCACACGGTACGCTGTTCAGCGGGATGCTCCAGGAATTCGAGGGAGCCGCCCGCATTCTCAATCTCGAGCCGGGCATCTGGCAGATGCTCACTCACCCCAAGCGCCAGATCATCGTCTCCTGCCCGGTGCAGATGGACAACGGCAACATCGAGGTCTTCACCGGCTACCGCGTGCAATACAACATCACGCTCGGCCCCGCGAAAGGCGGCATCCGCTATCACCCCGATGTCACGCTCGATGAAGTGACGACGCTCGCGGCGTGGATGACGTGGAAGTGCGCGGTCGCGCAGCTGCCGTTCGGCGGCGGCAAGGGCGGCGTGATTTGCGATCCGACGAAGATGTCGAAGCGCGAGCTCGAAGCGCTGACGCGGCGCTACACGGCGGAGATCATCGACGCGATCGGCCCCGACAAGGACGTGCCGGCTCCCGACGTCAACACCAACGAGCAGGTCATGGCGTGGTTTTCCGACACCTACTCGATGCACGTCGGCCACACCTCGACCGCGGTCGTGACCGGCAAGCCGGTTGAGATGGGCGGCTCGCTCGGCCGGCGCGAGGCGACGGGCCGCGGCGTCATGATCTGCGCGCGCGAGGCCGCGAAGCATCTCGGCTTCGGTCTGAAAGGCTCGCGCGTCGCAGTGCAGGGCTTCGGCAACGTCGGTTCGATCGGCGCGCAGCTGATGGCGGACCAGGGCGCGAAGATCATCGGCGTGACCGACTGGAAGGGCGGCGTCCAGAACGACAAGGGCCTCGACATTCCGAAACTGCAGGAGTGGGTCGCGAAGAACAAGACCGTCGCCGGCTTCGCGGGTGGCGAGCCGCTCGGCGCGAAGGACGTCTTCAAGCTGGACGCGAACATCCTCGTCCCCGCTGCGCTCGAAAAGCAGATCACTGCTGAAAACGTCAAGGACATCAAGGCCAAGCTGATCGTCGAAGGCGCCAACGGTCCGACCACGCCGGAGGCGCAAAAGGTGCTGAACGAACGCGGCGTGTTCGTGGTGCCGGACATTCTCGGCAACGCCGGCGGCGTCACCACCTCATATTTCGAGTGGGTGCAGGACCGTCACGGATACTTCTGGACCGAGAAGGAAGTGAACGAGCGGCTGGAAGCGAAGATGTGCCTGGCGTTCAACGCCGTGCTCGAGACGGCGCTGAAGTACAACGTCGACATGCGCGTCGCGGCTTACATCGTCGCGATCAATCGCGTCGCGACTGTTACCAAGTTACGCGGTATGTACGCTTAGTGGACAAACATACACAGAAACACGGAAGCACAGAAACACGGAAATCTTTTTTGGAAAAACCAGGAGGCTTCGGTGCTTCAGTGTTTCCGTGCTTCTGTGTATGTTTTTAGCTGCCCAAACGAAATGCTATGAGCTCAGACACCGGCTTCTGTCCCTCACTCGTGCCGGTGATTTCCAGTAGATATTGACCGGCTGCAAGATTCGCCAGCGGGAGATCGATGGCATACGTCTGCCCTTCTGTGGGCGCGGTGACGGAGACGTCCGTCATCTTCGTGCCCTGCTGATTCAACAGCTGCGCGGTGACTTTCGTTGGTGCGTCGGCGGGCGCGTAGGCGTCGAGACGGACCAGCAATCGATCGGTGCGGCGGAATTCGCGAACCGCGGTGGGCGCCGGCGGCGTCCCCGTGGTGATCTGCGTGAACTCGCGCGCGTTGCGCGCGAACCAGACTTTCGGCGTGCTCAGGATCACTTCCGGCGCGGAAAGATCCGGAATCACAAGCGCGCGATCTTCGCTGTCCAGCGTGCCCGTGCCGTCGCCCTCGATCGTCAGCCGCAGATCGAGCTTTCCTGGCGGCGCCTGGAAGCGCACGATCCCGCCGTTGCCCGGCGTCGCTAATTCCGCCGGCACTTTGCCGCGATAGATGATGTCGCCGGACGACGACGTTGCGAGCACGGTGACCCGGCGCGGCTCGTCGCGCTTGACGCCCGGCGCCGGCGGCAGCGGTTCCCACAACAACGTGACGCGCGTCCGGCCGTCGGCGCCCTTGTCGTTGCCGATCCACGTGCGGATGTAACGGTGATTGGTCATCGGCGCGATGGCCGCGAGCGCCTGCGTGACTGCCGCGGGGGGTCCGGTTTTGGCGCTGACCTCGGTGGCCCGCTTCAGGTCGTCGGCCGAGTAGGCCCAATACCCCTGTCGATGCCGGACCTGCACGCCCGGCCGCTTGACGCGGACGCGGATCGCGTGGAACTTGCCATCGGTCGGCGCCTGCGTCGAGTTGTAGCCAACCAGGTAGTAGGCGCTCGAATCGCGGATGATCTGCTTCATGCCGGCGGCGAGATCGTTGCGATTCACGATCGCGCGGCCGTCGGTGTTGTCGGCAAGCTCGCGCAGCGTATCGAGCGAGGCGTTGAGATAGGCCTGGCTGGTCCGCTGCGAGATGTTCGCGGTGATGTCGAATCCGCCGGTGGCGAGGCCGCGCGGATCGACCGCGTAGATCGCGGTGTTGTTGCGGTTGCAGGCGTCCCACACGTCGCGCAGTTCGCGCTGCATGTCCATGCCGGCCGAGAACTGGACGCGATCCTCCATGACGTTGTTCTCGGCCGCGAAGGGATCGCGCGTGCCACCGCCGACGCCTGAGGTGCCGGCCAGACCGCCGGGCAGATTGCTCCGCATCTGCGGCGGCAGCGTCGCGTTGAAGCCCTCGCTCAGCAGAATCAGCGACTTGCGTCCTTCACGCAGCGAACCGAGCTTGGTGCACAACCCGCGAATCGCGCCGAGCGTGACCTGCCGGCGGATAATTTCGATCGCGTCGGGCGTGAGCCGCATCACATAACGGTTCTCAATCGCGTTGACCGGCTCGTAGCGATACTTGCGTCCTTCGAATTTCTCGACGGCGTTGATGATCCCCTGGTGATTGCGCGTCAGCACGGCGGCGTCGACCGGGGTCAGCGGATACATCACGGTCGCCAGATCGCCGGGCGCCAGCTGATTGGCAATGAAATCCATCACCGGCTTCTTCATCGACATGCTGCTCTCGCGCAGCACGTGATAGTCGTCGAGGAAAAACGCGAAGATGCGGGAGTTTTCGTCGGCCGCGGCGGTCTCTTCGTCGTTGCGCGTGCGAATGCCGCGCTGCGTGTACGCCGGCTGCACCGCCGTATCAATCTTCACGAGCCGGAAGGTCTCCGCCTTCTGCGGCTTGCCGTCTTCCTGGATCTCGAAATCTTCGAGCTTCAGATCGGTAACGGGGTTGCCCTGCTTGTCGGTCACGATCACGTCGACGCGGACGGTGTTGATTCCGGTGCGGAAGACCGGCTGCTGATCGGGCGATGCGGGCGGTTGCTGGCCCGCCGTAGCCTCGGCGGAGGCGGGAGCGGGCGTTTGCGGCGGCGGAGTTGGCTGCTGGGCAAAGAGACCCGCGCCGGCCACGAGTGCCGCGATTAGTCCTGCACCGAATACACGAGTCAGCGTGGTACGCATCGCCAAGGCCGATGATAACATTTGGACTTTATGAGTCAGGTTTTGGCCGCCATGCCCGCGCTGACGCGGCTGGCTGAAGACGAAGCGATTTTCCGCGACAGCGTGTACGAGTTCGCCGACCGCGAAATCCGTCCGCTGGCGCGCGAAATGGACGAGCACGCCAAGTTTTCGCCGGAACTGATCAAAAAGCTGTTCGAGCTCGGCGTGATGAGCGTCGAAGTGCCGGAAAGCTACGGCGGCGCGGGCGGCACGTTCTTCCATTCGGTGCTGGCGGTCGAGTCGCTGTCACGCGTCGATCCGTCGATCGGCGTGCTCGTCGACGTCCAGAACACGCTCGTCATCAATGCGGTGATGCGCTGGGGCACCGACGAGATCAAGCGCAAGTACCTGCCGAAGTTCGCGACCAGCCTGATCGGCGCCTACTGCCTGTCCGAAGCGGGATCGGGCAGCGACGCGTTTGCAATGGCGACGCGCGCCACCGAAGTAAACGATGCTGTGAAGGGCGACGGCTTCGCCATCAACGGCCGCAAGCTGTGGATCACCAACGGCAACGAAGCGGACATGTTCATCGTGTTCGCGAACGTCAATCCCGATGCGGGCTACCGCGGCATCACGGCGTTCATCGTGGACCGCGGCACGCCGGGGTTCACGGTCGGCAAGAAAGAGGACAAGCTCGGCATCCGCGCCAGCAGCACGTGCGAGTTGATCTTCGAAGACTGCGTGGTGCCGAAGTCGCAGATCCTCGGCGAAGTCGGCAAGGGCTACAAGGTGGCGATCGAGACGCTGAACGAGGGCCGCATCGGCATTGGCGCGCAGATGCTCGGCCTCGCCCAGGGCGCGCTCGATCACACGATCGGCTACATCAAGGAGCGCAAGCAGTTCGGCAAGCCGATCGCCGATTTCCAGGGCGTGCAGTTCCAGATCGCGCGCATGGCGATGGACGTCGAAACCACCCGCCTGCTCGTTTACAACAGCGCGCGCCTGCGCGACGCCGGCCAGCCGTTCCTCACGGAAGCGGCGATGTGCAAGATCCACTCGTCGGAAGTCGCCGAGCGGGTCGCGTCGATGGCGATCAATCTCTACGGCGGCAATGGATTCGTGAAGGAATACCCCGTCGAGAAGCTGTATCGCGATGCCAAGATCGGTCAGATCTACGAAGGCACGTCGAACATGCAGCTTATGACGATCGCCAAGGGGATCCTCAGCTAGTGCTCAAAGGGCTCATGGCGGCACTGCTGTTGATGGCAGCACCCGTATCCGCTCAGCCCGCAATCGAATCCGTCAAGACCGAGCTCCGGGCCTTCATCACCGAGCTCAACGCGGCGCTCGCCGCGCGCGATCGAGAGGCGATCGAACGGCTTTACGCCGCCGAATTCCTCTACATCCACACCAACGGTCCACCGACCGATCGCGCAGCGCATATTGCCGAAACAATGGCCACGAAACCGCGCGGCGCCATGCCGATTCCCTCGCTCGACAACCTCATCGTCGTCGGCGACGTCGCGATCCTTCGAGATCGCGTTGCGGATCGCTTCGGCACAACGATTTACGCGAAGCGCAATGGAAGATGGCAGGTGCTGCAGCTGCAAGGGACGGCGCTGCCGTCGACGATTCCGGCGGCGGCGGTCTCGCCCGAGCTCCTCGCCAAATATGCGGGCCGGTATCAGCAGGACAACGACCTGGTCGTCATCTTCACAGTCGAGGGCGCTAACCTGAATCTACAGGTGGAAGGGCGGCAGAAGTTCGTGCTGACGACCGTATCGGCGACGGAGTTCGCGATGCCTGGCGACACCGCGCGGATTCGATTTGCGCCCGACGGCAGCTACGAGTTCCATCGCGCCAATCAGCCGATCCGTAAAGGCAAGAAGCAGTAGCTTCGCGCGGAGCGCACTCACTCCGGAGGGCTGTCAACTCGCTGCTCGCGTCTTCCTGCGCTGCACAGCTTGCGGCGAGTTTGTCAGTGATGACTCCGTCGCTCGGTTAGCCGGTCATCGTTCGACTCCGCTCTCGCTCCAGACGCCTGTCAACTCGCCGCTCGCGCCTGACTTCGCAGCGCGGCTCGCAGCGAGGTTGTCGGTAAAAAACCTGTCCGGCGGGCGCCCCGGATTGCCTTCAGTCATCATCTAGCTGCTCAGGCTTCCGCCCGCCTCTCGGCGACTTCCGCTCGAGCTCCGTCCAACGATGACCGGCCTTCTCGCTCTTCCCCATCGAGCGCCACCATCGATAACGCTAATACCCGTTTATTGGTAGACTTATGGCCTGTCATGACCTTCGATTTCACGGCCGAACAAAAGCTTCTGATCTCGACCGCCAAGAATGTGGCGGCACTGCCGCAAAAAGCGGCCGACGCGGTGCTCGTAATCGAAGAGCGTGCCAGCGCGAATCCCGCCGAAGCCGCACGGTTCGGATTCGAGGGTGTCGGCGGGAGATCGAACGCAACTGCTGCGATGCTCCCGGGGCTTGAAGGAAGCGAATCGGCCCTAGCATCGATTCCCGAAGACAACCGTATTCTCGCGCGGCTCATTGCAGCGGCCGTGGCACTCGGCGTCGGACGCGCAGCGATCAATCACGCCGTGGCGGCGATGAAGAAGTTGGAAGTGAAACCGGGTCCCGAGACCACGGTGCCGCATTGGGCGCTGGCGGATGGCGCAACCGATGTCCAGGCCGCGAGACTGCTGACGTATTCCGCGGCGCAGTCATTCGATCGCGGCGAGCAGACAACGGATCTCATCGCTCGCGCGCTCGAGTTCGCATCGCACGCCGCGCAACGTGCCGTCGACGCCGCGATTCGCGTGGAAGGTACGGCCGGTTACACACGCAACGGTCTGCTCGAGCGTCTCTCCCGTGACGCCCGAACACTGCAAGTCATTCTTCGCTAACACGCGCTGGCGCCACAGCGCGAGACGACGATCATCGTCAGACGGAGCACGAACGCAGGGGGCGAGAGGCGGGCGGAAACCTGAGCATCCAGCTTGATGACTGGTGGCAATCCGGGGCGCCCGCCGAGCATGGCTTTTGACCGACAACCTCGCTGCGAGCCGTGCAGCGCGGGCAGACGCGAGCAGCGAGTTGACAGCCCTCCGGAGTGAGTGCGGAGTCTGATGATGATCGGCCCGAGCGCGCGGTCCGGCTCAAGCCGGACCCTCACAGAAATGCGATTAACCGAGCTTCATGAAAATGGGACGAAGACGCTCGGCGGTCTTGGGCAACTCTTCCGGCAACACCCGCACTTCGCCGACGACCGTCATGAAGTTGGTGTCACCGTTCCACCGCGGCACGAGATGAATGTGCAGGTGATCGACGATGCCCGCGCCGGCGGGGCGTCCGAGATTCATGCCGACGTTGATGCCCTGCGGCGAGTACGCCTCCGTCAACACGCGCTCGCAGAGCTGCGTGAGCTTCGCCATCTCGCTGAGCTCGCTGTCTTCGAGCAGCGCCATCTGCGCGACGTGGCGATGCGGCACCACCATCAGGTGGCCGGCGTTGTACGGAAACTTGTTGAGGATGACGTAGCCGAGCGTGCCTTCGTGAACGATCAGCTGCTGCCCTTCACCAATCGTTCGCGCGATGCAGAACACGCAGCCGGGGGTTTCTTCAGACCTGGTCACGTAAGCATGGCGCCATGGTGACCAAATACGATCCATGGCCTGACGATCTCAGATCTCAAATCTCACATCTCAGATTGATCTGAGATCTGCGATGTGAGATCTGCAATCGGTTCCCCGGTTTCTTTATTGATCAGATCCTTCAATTCCTTGCCGGGCTTAAAGTAGGGAACTCGCTTGGGTGGCACGTCCACCTTGTCGCCGGTCTTGGGGTTGCGGCCCTTGCGGGGCTCGCGCTTGCGAAGGCGGAAGCTGCCGAATCCGCGAAGCTCGATCTTCTCGCCGCGCTTGAGAGCCTCGATGATGCTCTCGAACACGGTGTCGACGATGACCTCAGAGTGTTTCTTGGTGAGGTCCGAGACTCGCGAGACTTCTTCGACCAGTTCCGCCTTCGTCATAATTAAGGTGCCTTAGGTGCCTAAGTGCCTAAGGTGCCTTTGGTGCCGGTGCCACGTGCACTCAGGCACTCAGGCACCCAGGCACTCAGGCACCCTATTTGTGCTTCAGGTGATCGCCCAGCGTCGCGCCGCCGTCACCCTGCGACGTGGCATAGGACTCCCAGTCGGTCCGGAACTCGGCGCTCTTCAGCGCGCGAATGCTCAAACCGATCTTCCGCTCCGCCGGGCTCAGCTTGATGATCTTCATCTGGTAGCTCTTCTCGACTTCCAGATCGATCTTCTCCCCGCCCTGCGAATCGTCGAACTCGCTGACGTGGATCAGACCCTCGATGCCTTCGTCCAGCTCCACGAAGGCGCCGAAGTTGGTCATGCGGACCACCTTGCCCTCGATGTTGTCGCCGGCCTTGTGCCGCGAGAAGAAGTCTTCCCAGATATCGGTCGCAAGCTGCTTCAGCCCCAGTGACAGGCGCTGGTTCTCGGCGTCGATGCTGAGCACCATCGCCTCGACCACGTCGCCCTTCTTCAGGACTTCGCTCGGATGCTTGACGCGCTTGCTCCACGACATGTCGCTGATGTGGATCAGGCCGTCGATGTCGTCCTCGACCTCGACGAAGGCGCCGAACTCGGTCAGGTTTCTGACCTTGCCCTTGATGCGCGTGCCGACCGGGTACTTCTCGGCCAGCTCGTGCCACGGGTTGCTTTCGACCTGCTTGAGGCCCAGCGAAATGCGGCGGGCCGCCGGATCGACGCCGAGCACCTGCGCTTCAACGCTGTCGCCAACATTGAGGATCTTCGACGGGTGCTTGACGCGCTTGCTCCACGACATCTCGCTGACGTGGATCAAGCCTTCGACGCCCGGCTCGAGCTCGATGAAGGCGCCGTAGTCGGTCAGGCTGACCACCTTGCCGCTGACGCGCACGCCCGCGGGGAAGCGATCCATCACCGTGGTCCACGGATCCGCCATCAACTGCTTGTGGCCGAGCGAGACGCGCTCGGTCGCCTGGTCGTACTTGAGCACCACCACGTCAATTTCGTCGTTGACCTTGAACAGCTCCGACGGATGGCCGACGCGGCCCCACGACATGTCCGTGATGTGGAGCAGGCCGTCGATGCCGCCCAGATCGATGAACGCGCCGTAGTCCGTGATGTTCTTGACGACCCCGCGGAGGACCTTGCCCTCGGCGAGCGTCTCGAGCGTGGACTTCTTCTTCTCGGCGTTCTCCTCTTCGAGGAGGACCTTGCGCGAGAGGACGATGTTGCCGCGCTTCTTGTTGACCTTGATGACGCGCATGCGGAGCTCCTGCCCCTTCAGCGCATCGAGGTTGCGAACGGGACGCACGTCGATCTGGCTGCCGGGCAGGAACGCGCGGACGCCGATGTCCACCGCGAGGCCGCCCTTGATCCGCTCGACGACGCGGCCGATGACGACTTTGCGTTCGGCAAAGGCGCGCTCGACCTCGTCCCAAATCTTCATCTTCTCGGCCTTCTCGCGCGACAGCACGATGTGGCCTTCGCGGTCTTCGGTGCGCTCGAGCAGCACGTCGACCACGTCTCCTTCACGAACAATTACCTGGCCGGTCTCGTCGAGGAATTCATCCACGGGGATGACGCCTTCCGACTTGTAGCCGACGTCGATCACGACCTCATTTGCAGTGACTTTGAGAACGGTTCCCTTGACGACCTCACCTTCCGCGAGGTTGCGGAAGCTGTTATCGTAGAGGTCGAGCAGGGCGGCGTATTCTTGAGGGTCTGCGTCTTCGTCGCGCCAAGGTGAGGTAGTCTTCATCACCTGTTTATTCCCCGAACGCGTCGGGGTGGCCGGCGAGCCCGCCGCATTAGGGGCGGAGTCCGTGGCCGGTTTTTGTTCGTCTTGCGAAATTGCCATTTGCTAGAGGTGTCCTTTACTTTCAGATTTGCTACGGATGGAACGGTCGCACATCGATTGTCTGATGTATCCGCGTTCCGCGTAACCGATAGAGATTACGTTACTTAGCGCGATACTGTCAAGAAGCCGAAAGGATCTGGTCATGGCCCGGAAGAAGCCAGCACGGCCCGCGAAGAAGGCGAAAAAGCAGGCCAAAAAGAAGACCGCATCGAAAGCCGCCGCGCGACGCGGCGTCAAGAAATCCGCCAGGAAAACGGCAAAAAAGAGCGCACCCAAAGCGCGCGGCTACGCCGCGGTCCGCAAGGCCAAGCCGGCCGCCAAGGCGAAGCCCAAAGGCCGCCTGATGAGTGCCGTCAAGAAACTGGCCGGCGCGGCGGTCCTGGCTGGAGTGGACGCCGCCTTGTCGGGGGCGAAGAAGAAGCCGAACCTCGATCGGCCCCGCAAGACTGTCGCGGACGTGCACGGCATCCCGTCCAGCCTCGACGCCAATCGCGGCGCCTCGGCCGCCAAGTCGGGCCGCGCCGAAATGAAGGATCGCCTGTCGAAGAACACCGGCTCGGGTCCGGCGCTCACCGGCGGTGATGTCGACGCCGATTGGGAATCAGCCGAATCGATCGGCGACGAGGCCCCGGGCGGCGACAACCCCACGCCTGATCAGGACGTGGTCGACGACATCGGCCGCGCGCTTGGCGTCGAGTACGAAGACGACGAAGAGCTGCAGGGCGGCGCGGAGATCGCCGATCGCGACAAGCATCGCTGGGAGCTCGATCCGGCGTCGAAGGACAACGACGAAGACGACGAATAACGGGGCTTGGGACTTGGGGCTTGGGACTTGGGGCTTGGGGTTTCTCAAGACCTCAAGACCTCGAGACCTCAAGACCTCATGGCTTACACGGCGCGGTGACGGTATACCCGAACAGCCGCGTCGTGCTTCCCGCTCGATCGATCCGCACCACTTTCCCGAAGTCCCTGCTCACGACCACTTCACGATAGAACGTCTGCGACGGGATCTCCGCCAGCACCCGGCCCTGGTCGTCGAGGCACGCGATGCGGTCGGTGCTCGCGAGCCAGCGCCGCTTCGGATCGGCGCTCGACGCCAGCAGCCACGCGTCGTAGATTTCAACGCCGGCGCCTTCGCGCTTCTTGAAGGCGACGCGACCGTTGTCGTTGGCCATCTCGATGCCTTCAATCGAGATCGGCGCGCGCACCGCGCGCGTCAACAGCAAATCCCCCGTCGGCCGCGCATGCATCTGCAACATGCCGCTGAAGGTCCCGATCAGAAGATATTGCCCGGTCGTGTCGAAGGCGACGTCCGACGGCGTGCCCATGGTGCCGATCGACACGCTCTTGCCATCGCGCTCGACCAGCCACGTGTATTTGTAGGTCGCCGATCCCGTCGTCGCGATCGAATCGCAATCGGGCGAGACGGCGGTTTCCTGCGGATAGATCAAGCGGCTGACTTTTCGATAGTTCCAGCGCCACGACAGCGCGCCGGTTTCGTCGAGCACTTCGATCGCGCCGTTCTGATCGACGAGGCTGCAGCGACCGAGCTCGTGGGCGGTGAGAAAGCGACCGCCCTTGGACAGCGTCTTCGTCCAGGCCGGTTCCAGGTAGTTCTGCGCGTTGGCAGCCGATGCAAGTACGAGCAACGAGACCAACACCAACGGGGCTTTGGCCATGCCCCGTTCAGAGCAATTGGCGCGCCATCGCCCAGGTCAGGAAACGCTCACGATTTCTCGTTCCGCCGCCCGGGTGGCGGAATGAATTACGCGACTGGCAGGAAGGTATTACGGAAGCGAAATCGAGATGTATTTCACATCCATGAATTCATCAAGGCCCCACGGGCCGCCTTCGCGGCCGATACCCGAGAACTTCACGCCGCCAAACGGCGCATGCGGCACGGCGGGCAATCCGTCGTTGACGCCGACGATGCCGTAGTCGAGCGCTTCGGCAATGCGGAAGGCGCGCCCGAGATCCTTGGTCCACACATAAGCAGCCAGGCCGTACGGCGTTGCGTTCGCGGCGCGGATGATCTCCGCTTCGTCGGTGAAGCCGACGATCGGCGCGACCGGCCCGAATGTTTCTTCTTCGAGGATCCGCATGCCGCGCGACACGCCGGTGAGGAGCGTCGGCTCGAAAAACAAGCCGTCCTTGCGGTGGCCTCCCACAATCGCCTTCGCACCTTTTCCGACCGCATCGTCCACGTGCGACGCGACCTTGTCGAGTCCTTGCTGATCGACGAGCGGCCCGACCTGGGTCTGATCGCTCATCGGATCGCCGACTCGCAGCTTGCGGATGCCGTCAGCCATAGCGTCGGAGAAGGGCGACTGAATCTGATCGTGGACATAGATGCGATTCGCGCAACACGCACGTCTGCCCCGCGTTGCGGAACTTCGACGCCATTACCTGCTGCACCGCCGCGGGAATATCCGCGTCGCTGCAGATGATGAACGGCGCGTGACCGCCGAGCTCGAGCGACACGCGCTTGATGGTCTTCGCGGCTTTCTCGTAGAGCTTCATGCCGATCTCGGTGCTGCCCGTGAAGGTGAGCTTGCGCACGCGCGCGTCGGCGAAAAACACGTCCGACACGGCAGCCGGATCTGATGTGGTCAAGACTTGAAAGACGTCGGGCGGCCCTCCCGCCTGCGCCCACAGCTCCTCGAGCCTGATGGCGGTCAGCGGCGACTGCTCTGCCGGTTTCAACACGACCGTGCATCCAGCCGCGAGCGCCGGCGCAACTTTTCTGGTCACCATGGCGGCCGGAAAATTCCACGGCGTCACGGCGTAGACGGGACCGACCGGCTGTTTCATCGCGAGCAGGCGCTTGTTGTTCGAGTGCGACGGCACGATGTCGCCGTAGGCGCGCTTCGCTTCTTCGGCGTACCATTCGACGAACGCCGCGGCGTACTTCACCTCGCCGCGCGACTCGGTGATGGGCTTGCCCATCTCCTGGGTCATCATCTTCGCGAGCGTGTCCTCGTCCTTGAGGATCAGCTCGTACCACTTGCGCAGGATCGCGGAGCGCTCGAAGGGTGTCTTCGCCTTCCACATTGCAAACGCCGCGACGGATTTGTCGGCAGCCTGCTTCGCTTCCTCGACGGAGGCGTCCGGCGCGCGATCGAGGACGGCGGCGGTCGCCGGATTAATGATGTCGAATGTCTTCATGGCAGTCTCCAGGCGGGTCTAAAGACCCGCCTCTACGGCGCGCGTCATCAACGACCACAGTTGTTCAACGTGTTGACGCTCGGTCAGCTCCGCGCCGATCGAGACGCGGACCATCCACCGGCCATCGAGCAGCGCGGGCGTGACGTAGGCCTGCCCCGACTGATTCAGTCGAGCGGCCCATTCGAGCGTGTGCTTGTCGAGCGCCTCGCCTTCGAGTCCGGGCGGCTCATGACGAACACACAAGGTCTGTAACGGTACCGGCGCGAGCACTTTCCAGCAGGGTGTGTTCGCAATCTCGCGCACCAGCCATTTCGCGTTGTCGATATCCCGCCGCAGCCGTGCCTGCAATCCCTCGACGCCCTGTTCGCGGATCAGGAACCACAACTTGAGCGCGCGGAAGCGGCGGCCCAGGGGCAATCCCCAGTCGCGATAGTTGTTCACGCGGCCGTCTGCCGCGGTCTGCAGATAACTCGGGTTGGTCGACATCACGCGCACGAGATGTTCCGGATCGCGAACGAAGTAGATCGTGCAGTCGAACACGGCGCCGAGCCACTTGTGCGCGTTGACGATCACCGAATCCGCGCCCTCGACGCCGTGCCACATCCAACGGCACTCGGGCAGGATCATCGCCGAGCCGGCCATTGCCGCATCGACGTGCAGCCACAGGTTGTTGGCCTTGGCGACCTGCGCGAGTCTCTCAATGGGATCCAGTGCGGTTGATGTGGTCGTGCCCGTGGTCGCAACGACCACGCACGGACGACGGCCGTTGAGAATGTCGTCCTTCACCATGTTCTCGAGCGATTCGGGACGCATGGCGTGCGAGCCTTCGTGGGGAACGATTCGCACGTTGGCCTTGCCGAAGCCCGCGAGCACCGCCGCCTTTTCAACGGAACTGTGACTGTGCGCCGAGGTGTAGACGATCAGCGGCCGATCCTGATCCTGCAGCCCGCCCTTCGCGAGGCTGAATTCGGAAGCGCGTTCGCGTGCGCATAACAGCGCCACCAGCGTGCTCGTCGACGCGGTGTCGTTGATGACACCGCTCCACGCTTCGGACAGGCCGAGCATCTGCCGCATCCAATCGGTGACGACCTCTTCCACTTCGGTCAAGGCCGGGCTTGATTGCCACGCCAGGCCAATCACGCCGAGGCCGGTGCTGACGTAGTCGCCCAGCACGCTCGACAACAGCGCGTTCGACGGGAAGTAGCCGAAGAACCGCGGATGCTGCCACGTCGTGATGCCCGGCAGGACGACGCGATCGAGATCGCCGAGGATGGTGTCGAACGACTCCGGCTGTTGTGGCGGCGATGCGGGCAGCATGGCCTTGATGTCCCCGGGCGCGCTCTTCGCCATCACCGGACGCGCCTCCACGCCGGCGCGGTAGTCGGCTATCCAGTCGATGACGCGGTACCCGGCCTTGCGGAATTCGTCGGGGTTCATCAGCCTTCGAGTTTTTCCGCGACCAGCATCAGCACACGGTGCACGACGACGTCGATCGGCATCGAGGTGGTGTCGATGTAGATCGCGTCTTCGGCCTTCGCGAGCGGCGCAACCGATCGCGTGGAATCGGATTTGTCTCGCGCGACCAGGTTGCTCTGCACGGTGGCGATATTCGACGGGCTGCCGGTGTGCGCCGGATCGGCGGCACGCCGCCGCGCGCGCTCTTCGGGCGAGGCGTCGATGTAGAACTTGAGATCCGCCTGCGGGAACACCACGGTGCCGATGTCGCGGCCTTCCATGACGACGGCGCCGCCGGCGCCGAGCGCGCGCTGCTGATCGACGAGGATCTGGCGGACGTGCGGCAGCCGGGCGACCGACGCCGACGCCTTGTCGATTTCGGGCGTGCGGATCGCGCGGGTCACATCGTGGCCGTCGATGGTGATCTGTCCGTCAGCCTGCTCGTACTTCGCCCGCCGCGCCAGCTCCGACACTTGCGCGTCGTCATCGAGCGGCAGGCCCTCGTGCGCCGCCTTCCACGCGACCGCGCGATACATCGCGCCGGTATCGACGTGCCGGTAGCCAAGCCGCTCCGCAACCGTGCGGGCGAGTGTGCCCTTGCCCGCTCCCGACGGCCCATCGATCGCAATGACCAGTCGCTTCACAAGAGGTTCAGTGTACCATCCGTGACGTGCCTCTGACCCGCGGCAGCAGGGCGGCGCTCGTCCTCGTCCTCATCGCGGGCCTGTTCTTCTTCGTCGCGCTTCCCTATCTCGATGCGCTGGGTTTCATCATTCGGGCGGCCGATCTTCCCGGCGCCGCGGCGACGGCCGCGGCCTGGCGCGCGAGCCCGTTCACACGCGATGCCGAGTTCACCGTGCCGACGCGCGGCGGCGTGATCCCGGCGCGGTTTTTCCGGCCGGCCCGCCAGACGCGGCGCACGCTGATCATGATCCCGGGCGTGCATCGCGACGGCATCAATGAATCACGACTCGTCGGCCTCGCGGAAGATCTCGCGGCCACCGGCTACGGCGTGTTGACGATCGCCGCTCCGGACCTGCAGCGCTTCAAGATCACGCCCGCCGTCACGGACACGATCGAGGATGCGGTCCGCTGGGCGAGCGAACAGCCGCAGTACCGCACCGACGGCAAGATCGGCATTGTCGGCATCAGCTTCTCGGGCGGCCTCTCGATCGTCGCCGCCGGCCGCGACTCGATCAAGGATCGCGTCGCATTCGTGATGTCGTTCGGCGGCCACGGCGATCTTGCCCGCGCCATGCATTACCTCACCACCGGCCAGGTGCTGGGCAATCTCGAAACAGCCAAAGCGAGCTCCGCGGTGCTGGGCGCGGATCACGTCGGCGTGCATCCGCCGCACGATTACGGTCTCGCGGTCACGCTGTTGAACCTCGCCGATCGCGTGGTGCCGGCCGATCAAGTCGGACCGTTGTCGAAAGGCATCGACGACTTCCTGCTCGCCTCGTCGCTCGCGGTCACCGATCCAGCGAAGGCGATTCCCGTTTTCGAAGCGGCGAAGAAATACCAGGAGGCGCTGCCGGAGCCGTCGCGGACCTACATGCAATACGTGAACGATCGCGCCGTCGACAAGCTCGGACCAATCCTCTCGCCTGTTGCCGATGCCCTGGCCACGCACCCGGCGATGCCGTCGCTCTCACCGGAGCGCGCCACGCCGCCGATCGCGCCGATCTTTCTGCTGCACGGCGTCGACGACAACGTCATTCCTTCGGTTGAGACCGTGCTGCTCGCGGAACATCTCAAGGGCAAGGCGCGCGTCGAAGGCCTGCTGAGCGGACTGATTACGCACGCTGAAGTCAATCGCACCGCAACCTCGACCGAAGTTTGGCGGCTCGCGCAGTTCTGGCGCGACATAATGAAGCAGTGAACGTCCGCCTGCAGAAGATCTTGTCGACCGCCGGCGTCGCATCACGACGCGCCTCCGAGCAGATGATCCTCGACGGCCGCGTCATGGTGAACGGCGAAACGGTGCGCGAGCTCGGCACGAAAGCCGATCCCGCAAAAGACGCCATCAAGGTCGACGGCCGCCGCATCAAGACAGAGGTCGCGCAGCGCTACATCGTCCTTTACAAGCCGAAGGGCTATGTGACGACGAGAAGCGATCCGGAAGGCCGCCGCACGGTGATGGATCTGATCGGCGAAGGCGCCTACATCTATCCGGTCGGCCGCCTCGATTACGACTCCGAAGGCCTGCTGCTGATGATGACCGACGGCGATCTCGCCGCGCGCCTCATGCATCCGCGTCATGAAGTGGACAAGGTCTACGAAGTGATCGTGATGGGCACGCCCGATCCGCGGAGCATCGAGAAGCTGCGCAAGGGCGTTCACATCGAGGGCGGACGCACGTCGCCCGCCGACGTGCACGTCGGCACCACGGTGAAAGGCGCCAGGCCGACCACGCTCCTGACCATCACCATCCGCGAAGGGCGGAACCGCCAGATCCGGAAGATGTGCAGCTCAGTGGGCCTGCCCGTGCGGGATTTGCGCCGGATTCGCATGGGTCCCATCGGCCTGGGCCGGCTGAAACCGGGACAGTGGCGCGATCTTACGCCAGAGGAAGTCCGCCGCCTGAAGCGCCCTTCGACTCCGCTCAGGGCGCGTGACGTCTAGAGACGCCCGCCGCGCGAAAAATCGAATATGATGCTGCGATCGAATCGGGAAGGATTCGATCGAATCGACGCATTTCCCAGTTTTAGGAGCAAAAACGCATGAAGCGCATCGCAATTCGGGTCGTGCCCGCCCTGGTGCTGCTCGTCGCGGTCTACGCGTGGGTCGCCCCGCTCGTGTCCGGACAGGCTACCGGTTTCCCGAGCACGAGGAACGGCGAGTGGCCGATGTACACCGCGGACCTTCGCGGCTCGAAGTACTCACCGCTCGATCAGATCACTGGCAGCAACTTCAGCAAGATGGAAGTCGCGTGGCGCTTGAAGACCGATAACTTCGGTCCGCGGCCCGAAACGAAGCTCGAAGGCACGCCGATCATGGTCAAGGGCATGTTGTATGCGACCGCCGGCACGCGCCGCGCCGTCGTGGCCCTCAACCCGGCGACGGGCGAAATCAAGTGGACCTACAGTCTCGACGAGGGCGAGCGCGCCACGCGCTGGGCGCCGCGTCAGCTGTCAGGCCGCGGCCTCTCGTTCTGGACCGACGGCAAGGGCGACGATCGCGTCATCTACGTGACCACCGGTTATCGCCTCGTCTCGCTCAATGCGAAGACGGGCCAGCCGGTCGCCGGCTTCGGCACCAACGGCATCGTCGACCTGAAGCAGGGCATCATCATCAACGGCAAGCAGGCGGATCTCGAGAAGTCGGAAATCGGCCTGCACTCCACGCCGACCGTCGTCAATGACACGATCCTCGTCGGCTCGTCGATGTTCGAAGGCCTCGGCTACGAGTACGCCACCAACGTGCAGGGCCAGGCCCGCGCGTTCGACGCGCGCACCGGCAAGCTGCTGTGGTCGTTCCACGGCATCCCGAAGCGCGGCGAGTTCGGCTTCGACACGTGGAAGAACGAGTCGGCCGGCTACACCGGCAACAACGGCGTGTGGACGCAGATCACCGCGGACCCCGAAGCCGGCATCGTGTATCTGCCGGTCGAGACGCCGACCATCGACGAATACGGCGGCAACCGCCCCGGCGACAACCTGTTCGCCGAATCGCTGGTCGCGGTCGATCTGAAGACCGGCGTGCGCAAGTGGCACTTCCAGTTCGTGCATCACCCGCTGTGGGATCACGACATGTCGTCGGCGCCGCTGCTGATCGACACCACGATCGACGGCAAGCCGCGCAAGATCGTCGCGGTGCCCTCGAAGCAGGGCTGGCTCTACTGCTTCGACCGCATCACCGGCGTGCCGATCTGGCCGATCGAAGAGCGCCCGGTTCCGCAGACGACGATGAAGCACGAGCAGACGTCGCCGACGCAGCCGTTCGTCACCAGGCCGGTGCCGTACGCGCGCATCTTCATCCGTCCGGAGGATCTCATCGACTTCACGCCGGCGCTGCGCGCGCAGGCGCTCGAGAACCTCAAGTTCTTCCGCTGGGAGCAGTCGCCCTACGTTCCGCCGACGGGACCCGAGACCCCGGGCAAGTTCGGCGCGATCAACATCGGCAACACCGCGGGCGGCACCAACTGGCCCGGCGCCGGCTTTGACGTCGAGACCGGCATCTTCTACTCGCAGGCCGGCATGACCAACGTGACGGTCGGCCACTACAGCGAAGAAGAGTTCGCCAAGGTCACGCCCGAGAACAAGGGCAACCGCACGCCGCGTTGGGAAGCCGAACCGAACTACGGCCTGCCCCGCGCGGCTCCGGCACCGGGCGCGCCTGCCGCGCCCGCCGGTGGCATCAACTTCCCCGGCGGCGAAGGCCGCCGTCGTCTGGCCGAAGGCCTCGAGGGCCTGCCGATCGTCAAGCCGCCTTACGGCGTCCTCGCCGCAATCGACCTGAAGAACCCGGACAAGCTCCTGTTCCAGGTGCCCCACGGCGACACGCCGGACAACATCAAGAACCACCCGCTGCTGAAGGGCATGAACATCCCGAAGACCGGCCAGAGCGGCAGCGTGGGCGTGATGATCACCAAGAACTTCGTGGCCTCGGGCGACCCCGGCATCACGACGGTGAACGGCGTGCGCGGCGCATCGCTGCGCGCCTATGACAAGCAGACCGGCGCCGAGCTCGGTTCGGTGCGCGTGCCGGCGCCGATCCTCGGCATGCCGATGACCTACTCGGTCGACGGCCGCCAGTACATCGTGGTGGGCGTGAGCGGCGGCAACTACACGGGCGAGTACATCGCGTTCCGGTTGCCGGCGAGCGAAGTGCCGCGCAGGAATACCGCGCAGTAACGACCCCACCTCAGCTGTTCGAGAAGGGACGGACTCGAAAGGGTCCGTCCCTTTTATTTTGTTGCTACACTTTTTTCGATGCGCACCCTAGCTCGGCTGTTGAATGCCGAATAAGCCTCCCTCCACGCTCGCGCAAATCGGCATCGCGCTCGGTGCGATCGCGGGTGCGATTCTCGCGCGCCAACTCCTTTCCCCCTGGCTCGGCACCACGTTCCCGCTGGCCACCATGTTCACAGCGGTGGCGTTCGTGGTGTGGAAGGCCGGCTGGGCGCCGGCATTGGGCACCGCGGTCGGCGGCTGGATCGCGGTGGGACTCGTCTTTCGCGGCGGCTTGAATTATTTCGGCGGCCTGACGCTCAACGAATTGGTGGGATTCGTCACGTATCTCATCGCCACGATTCCGATCGTCGTGCTGGGCGCGGCCATGCACCGCGCGCAACTCGAGCTGCTGCAGCAGAAGTCGGAGCTGTCGACAACGAACCTGGCGCTCGAGAGCAAGGTCGAAGCGCAATCGCTGCTGGCGGCGATTGTCGCGTCATCGGAAGACGCGATCGTCAGCAAGACGCTCGAGGGCACCATCACGTCGTGGAACAGAGGCGCGGAGAAGCTGTTTGGGTGGCGCGCCGATGAAGCGATCGGCAAGTCGATTCAACTGATCGTGCCGCCCGAGTTGCACCACCAGGAGCGGGACATTCTCGAGCGCCTGCGGCGCGGCGAGCGCATCGAGCATTGGGACGTCGAACGCGTGCGCAAGGACGGCTCGCGGCTCCAGGTCTCGGTGATGATCTCGCCGGTCCGCGATCGTCACGGCCACATCATCGGGGCGTCGAAAACGGCGCGCGACATCACCGCGCGCAAGGCCTGGGAAAATCAGCTGCTGCGCAGCGAAGAGGCGCAGCGCCTGCTGGTCGGCATTCACGACGCGACGCGCGGACTCGAGGACGCCGCCATCGTCATGCGCGAGATCGTCACGCGCGTCGGCATGCATTTCAACGTGGCGCGATGCGCTTACGGCGAAGTCGAGACCGGGACCGACATCATCAACATCTCGCGCGGCTACACGCGCGATCTGCCGACGGTGGCGGGGCGCTATCCGCTCGACGTGTTCGGGCCGCTGATGATCGGCGAACTGAAGAACGGCCGCAGCGTGATCATCGAGGACGTGCGGATCGATCCATTGACCGATGATGCGACGGCACGCGAGACCTACGCGAAGATGCAGATCGTGTCGCTGGTCTGCGCGCCGCTGGTGCGCGGCGGCAAGCTGGTCGCCATCCTGGTGATGTGCGACAGCGAACCGCGACACTGGACCAGGGACGAGGCCGGCCTGCTCGAACAGGTCGCGGAGCGGACGCTGTTCGCGGTCGAAAGCGCGCGCGGCGCGGCGGCCCTGCGCGAAAACCGCGACGTCCTGCAGCTGGCGATGCGCACGGCGCACATGGGCGCGTGGTCGCGCGACCTGGTGCTGGACACCGTGTGGTGGAGCCCCGAGTTCGCGGAGCTCTTCGGCATCCCGCCGGTCGACACCAACTACGATCGCGAGCGGCTGTTTGCGGCGCTCAGACCGGATGATCGCGGACGCCTGACGAAGTCGATCGAGACCGCGCTCAGCGAGCGCCGCGACTACCTGGTCGAATTCGAGTTCCGTCATGCGACGACGGGCGAGTGGCGCTGGATGGAAGCGCGAGGCCGCGCCGTGTACGGGGCCGACGGGCGACCGACCGCGCTGTATGGCCTCGCCATCGACATCACCGATCGTCGCCGCGCCGTCGAAGCCTTACAGGAAGCGGACCGCCGCAAGGACGAATTCCTCGCCACGCTGGCGCACGAGCTGCGCAATCCGCTGGCGCCGATCAGCTCCGGCCTGCACATCCTGCGCTCGTCGCAGGATGCGTCGCAGCGATCGACCGCGCTCGAGATCATGGAACGGCAGATCAACCAGATGGTGCGGCTCGTCGACGACCTGCTTGACGTCGCCCGGATTACCACCGGCAAGGTCGAAGTCCGCCACGAGCCGCTCGATCTGATGATGGCCATCAACGATGCGGTCGAGACGAGCCAGCCGCTGCTCGGCGAGGGCAGCCAGAACCTGACCATCACGCCGCCGCCGCAGCCGGTTTATGTGAGCGGCGATCGCACGCGGCTCGCGCAGGTGTTCGCGAACCTGTTGAACAACAGCCAGAAATACAGCGAGCCCGGCCAGCCGATCGCGATCACGTTCGCGCGCGAAGGCGACGAGGCGGTCGTGCGCGTCAAGGATGCCGGCATCGGCATCCATCCCGAGATGCTGTCGCGCGTCTTCGACATGTTCCGCCAGGCCGATCGCACCGGCGGCCGATCGCGCGGCGGCCTCGGCATCGGCCTCTCGCTCGTCAAGCGGATCGTCGAGATGCATGGCGGCACCGTGACCGCGCGCAGCGAGGGTCTCGGCCTCGGCAGCGAGTTCGTGGTCCGCATGCCGGCAATCGACGGCCCGCGGCAGGTGATGGAGACCGCGCCGGTCGCCAACGGTGCGCCGGCGCGCCGCAAGATCCTGGTGGTCGACGACAACGCCGACGCCGCCGAATCACTGGCCGCGCTTTTATCGATCAGCGGTCATGAAACGCGCATGGCGCACGACGGGCCCGAGGCGCTGCAACAGGCGGAGCGGTTCCACCCCGACATCGTGTTTCTCGACATCGGCATGCCGACGCTGGACGGTCACGAGACGGCGAAGCTGATTCGGCGGCAGCCGTGGGGCAAGGATATGGTGCTGGTCGCGTTGACGGGTTGGGGGCAGACCGAGGATCGCCGCCGATCGAAGGACGCGGGCTTCAACCATCACCTGGTGAAGCCCGCTGATCCGGCGGTCGTCGAAAAACTTCTGTCGTCGATCTAAGGCAGCGACCGTTAGACTCACGCCCGGCCGAAGGCCGGGCATTCGCTCAGGGCAAGGACTGCGGCGCGGCGAGGCGCGGCGCCTCGTTCAACACCGGTGAGGTGTGCTTCTCGGTTGCGGGAGCCGGCGCCTCGCCCGGCATGCGGTGCGTGCCTTCCTGCTGCTGTTCGAGGAGCGCCTCGAGCTCGCCGAAAGCGTCGCCCGCGGAATGGCGCGACTTGGCGACGCGTCTCACGCCGGACTTCGGCTTGGTCGGAGGCGTGTCATCCCACACGCGCATCTTTTCGCGGCGGCCCCAGATCGAGAGGGCGAGGCCAACGCCGAACCACGCTGCCCACTGCGCAGCGAGGGCCACCGGCATCGCCAGCAACAAGCCTTTCAGATCGTCCATCGACATATCGTTACGGGACCCACGAGAAGCGGTCCGCGCCTCCGAGTGAATACTTGGTCAACAAGGCTTCGAAGATCGGCGCACGGACCGCCTGCGAAGCCATCGCGGAGCGAAGCGATTGATCGATGTTGACGTTCTCATCCTGCTCGAGCACCAGGATGATCACGACGCGGCGCTGATCGGACGTTTCGTCCACGCCGGTCGGCGCATGATGGCCGACATTGAGTTTGCGCACCGGGATCGGGCGGTTGAGCGCCTCACGGACCCACACCGCAATCTTTTCGGCGCGGCGCGCGG
Organism: Cyanobacteriota bacterium; assembly: GCA_019752015.1. GTDB lineage: Bacteria > Acidobacteriota > Vicinamibacteria > Vicinamibacterales > UBA2999 > 12-FULL-67-14b. Next base: position 176,511 of record JAIEMQ010000015.1, read on the forward strand.
CGCGCTTCTCTTCTTCGACGCGGCCCTCGGGGAACGACTTGCCCGGAGGAATCTCTTCCGAGCTGGCGCCGACGGTGATGATTTCGCGGGCGCTGTTGAGCACCGCCTTCATCTCCGGCGTAAACTGCGGACGGGCGCCGCCGCTTTCGACGGCGTCGAACGAATTGATGCGCCAGCGGAACTCGTCGCTGAACAGCATGATGCGAAACGTCGCCTTGTTGCCCTCTTCGTCCGGGACGTTGCGAACCGTCACGTCCTTCATGACTTCGGGCGGCGTCGGGACGATGTACCACGCCTGGCGTACCTGGCCGGCGGTCGCGCCGGCGAGCCAGCCGCCGGCAATGACCCAGGCGACCGTGACGACATACCGTGAATATCTGACCAGTTTGTGCACCATGTCTTACCGCCAAGCTGCAGGAATACTGCCAAGCGCTTATCGGCCAAAATGGCCTGAAAATATAGGCCTCGATTACGGAATTGTTGGTGCCTGATCAATTTTGGGAGCATCCAATCGACAGATGATCCAGCCCACCTACCCCGCCGCCAATCTTGTCGCTGACGCGGTGCAGGCGCATTTTGCCCGCCATATTGCGGCCGCGCGGCCGACAGATTTGGTGAATGGCGCGGATTCGCCGCCGCCGCTGGCGATCGCCTCGATCATCGACGCCGCGTTCTGGGCCAGCCTGCGACGAGAAGAAGGACAGGCGCCGAAGATTTCGCTCGCGTTTCTTCCTCCTGAACATGCGAAGCATCCGCTGCTGTTCGCGCAGAAGCTGCCGCTCGCGCCCGCGGTGTTGTCGAAAGTGGCGCCGGCCGTCGAGCGCCCCGGCATTCATCTCGGCGTGTGGCGCAACGGCGAGGAACTTTTCGTGTGGGGCACGACGCGCGAAGTCCCCGCCTTCTGTCTCGTCGTCGAAGTCGTCGCCTCCGGCTTGATCGTCGTCAAGCATCGCTTCGAGCAGTTCGGCAAGTTCGTGAACGTGGCGGTGCTCGAAGGCGATCAGATCAAGATCGTGGACGAGGGCGTCGGACGGGTGATGCCCGACTGCCCGCACGTGGTGTCGTCGCTCGCGGGCGCGATCGATCACAAGTCCGCGTCGGGCGTCACGGCGGTGCTGATTCTCCTGGCGACGTCGATGCGGCAACACGGCCGCGGCGGCGCGCTGCTCGTGGTGCCGACGGGCACCGACGCGTGGCGCGACTCGATCGTGACGCCGGTGTTGTACGCGGTCGATCCGCCGTACTCGGAGCTGGCGCAGCTGATGAAACTGAAGAACCCGGACCCCGACGACCTGAAGCGCGCGGTGGATGCGATCGCGGGGCTGACGGCGGTCGATGGCGCGACCATCATCAACGATCGCTACGACCTGCTGGCGTTTGGCGCGAAGATCTCGCGGCGGCGCGGCAGCACCACGGTCGAGCAGGTCAATGTGACGGAGCCGGTCGAAGGCAGCATCTCGACCATCGCAACACCGGCGCAGCTCGGCGGGACGCGCCACTTTTCAGCCGCGCAGTTCGTCCACGATCAGCGCGACGCGATGGCGCTCGTCGCGTCGCAGGACGGGCGCTTCACGATCTTCAAGTGGTCGCCGCGCGAGGCGTTCGTCCACGCGCACCGCGTGGACGCGCTGTTACTCTGACATCCCTTCGGGGACGTCGCCTTCTTCCAGCGGCAACATTTCTTCCGGTACCGGCCGTTCCATCAGGACCGGCGGCGGCTCGAATCCAAGCTGCTGCGCCATGTCTTCGATCTTCGGCAGGTCGGTGAGGTCGTTGAGGCCGAAGCGAATCAGGAATTCCTTGGTCGTCCCGTAGAGGAACGGGCGGCCGATCACGTTCTTGCGGCCGACGATCTTGATCAGATGCCGTTCGAGGAGAGTCGACAACACGCCCGACGTGTTGACGCTGCGGATCTCGCCAATCTCCGCCGCGGTCACCGGCTGCTTATACGCAATCACGGACAGGGTTTCGAGCGCCGCCACCGAGAGCTTGCTCGCGGAGCGCTCGTGGAACAGCCGCCGCACCCACTCGTGATATTCGGGCCGCGTCGTGATCTGGTAACCGCCGGCGACTTCGGCAATGTGCAGGCCGCCGCGATCGACGTAATCCGCCTTGAGCGCCTCGAGCGCCGCCTTGACGTCTTCCTTGGGCTCGTCGTTCAGCAGCCGGTTCAGCAGGCGCGGCGTGATCGGATCCGGCGACGCAAACACCAGCGCCTCAATCACCGCCTTGAGCTGCGCCAACTCCATCCTGGGGACGGGTGCGTCGGGTGCATCGGGTGCGTCAGGTGCCGTGGTCTCGTCGCTCATTTCTTGTCGTCCTCTGTGCCGGTTCCCGGCTCCCGGCTCCCGGCTGCCGGCCCCTCGACTTCGCTCGGGGCCGCCCTGAGCTTGTCGAAGGGCGGATGATGTGCTTTGTATTCATCCTCAGGGTCGTGAATCGGGTGCGGCGCGTCCGTTGGGCGGGCGCGTTTGTAAACGCGGATCGCGCCGACGCCGCCCTGCTGGAACACGCGAATCAGCTTCAAGCGGATCATTTCCAGCAGCGCCAGGAACGTGACGATCATGCCGGTGCGGGTGGCATCGCCCTCGAAGAGCTCCTCGAAGCCGCACGCCTCGGTTTCCGACAGCCGCTCGAGCATCTGCTCGATGCGCGCCTCGATCGAGATCTCCTCGGGCGGCAGCGGCACCGGCGGCCGCTCGCGGGCGCGCTCGAGGACCTGCTTGAACGCGGACAACAGGCTGAACAGGTCGACTTCGATCTCCGGCTCGTAATCGCCGCCGGCAATTTCCTCGATGCGCGAATCGGGGCGGGCCCACTGCGCGCTGCGCAGCGTTTCCTTGTCGTGCAGCATCTCCGCCGCGGCCTTGAACTTCTGGTGCTCGAGCAGGCGGCGCACCAGCGCGTCGCGCGGATCCTCTTCCTCCAGCGGATCGCCCGCCGCCGTCTCCGGCCGCGGCAGCAGCATCTTGCTCTTGATGTGGATCAGCGTCGCCGCCATCACCAGGAATTCGCTGGCGACGTCGAGATTGAGCTCCTGCATCAGGTCGAGGTACTCGAGGTATTGCCGGGTGATGACGGAGATCTGGATGTCGTAGACGTTCATCTGGTTCCTCTTGATCAGATGAACGAGCAGATCGAGCGGGCCTTCGAAGGCCTGCACCTTGATCTGGATCGACTCGAGCTGCGACTCGAAGAGGTCTTCGCCGCCGGGGTTCTGAGGAGTGTCGGCCATCAGTATTTCAGCTTCACGGCCTCGCGGACGCGCTCCATGGTCTGATGGGCCACGCCCTGCGCCTTCTTCGAGCCATCGATCAGCACATCACGAATGTAACCGGGCTTCGCGAGTGCGTTGGCGCGCCGCTCGCGGATCGGGTCGAGCACATTGTTGATCGCAACGGCGAGCTTGGTCTTGACCTCGACGTCTCCGACTTTGCCGGCGCGGTAGCGCGTCTTCAGATCCTCGACCTCTTCCTTGTTCGGATTGAACGCATCGTGGTACTCGAAGACCGGGTTGCCTTCGACCGTGCCGGGAATGTCCGCGCGCACGCGCTTCGGGTCGGTGTACATCTGGCGCACTTTGTTCTGCACCGTCCTGGCGTCGTCCGACAGGTTGATGGTGTTGTTGTAGCTCTTGCTCATCTTCCGGTTGTCGAGGCCCGGCAGGCGCGACGTCTTCGTCAGGATCTGCATCGGCTCGATCAATTTCGCGTCCGGGTAGAAATTGTTGAAGCGGCGCACCACCTCGCGCGTCAGCTCGAGGTGCGGGACCTGGTCGTCGCCGACCGGCACCTTGTGCGCGTCGTACACCGCGATGTCGGCCGCCTGCAGCAGCGGATAACCGAGAAAGCCGATGCTCGAGAGATCACGATCGCTCAGCTGCTCGACCTGCTCCTTGTAGGTCGGCACGCGCTCGAGCCACGGGATTGGCGTCACCATCTGGAACAGCAGATACAGCTCGGCATGTTCCGGCACGAGCGACTGGATGAAGAACGTGCTCTTCTCGGGATCGAGGCCGGCGCCGATCCAGTCGGCGACGTTGTCGAAGGTGTTCTCGACGATCTCGCTGGTGTCGTTGTAGTTGGTCGTCAGCGCGTGCCAGTCGACGATGCAGTGATAGGAGTCGTATTGCGACTGCATCTCCACCCAGTTGTGCAGCGCGCCAACAAGGTGGCCGAGATGAAGTTTTCCCGTCGGGCGCATTCCCGACAACACGCGTTGCTTCGACACTAAACACCCAGCAGGTAGCGCAAATAGTCGACGATCGGCCCGAGGATCCTGTTCAACGCGCCGGTCAGCATCAGCGCGTAGAGAATCAGGATTCCATACGGCCGCATCTGCTCGACGAGCTTCGCCGAGTTGGCGGGCAGCACGCCGATCAGGACGTTGCCGCCGTCGAGCGGCGGCACCGGAATCATATTGAACACTGCCAGCAGCACGTTGACCACCGCGAAAGTGAAGAGCAGCGGCAGCAGCGCGTCGCTCAGCGTGCCCCCGACAAAGTTGCCGGGCCCGGCAATATCGCGGACGACCGCAAGCACTGCCGCGCCGATGGCGGCCATCACCAGGTTGCTGGCCGGCCCCGCGGCGGCGATCAGCGCGAAGTCGCGCTTCGGGTGCTTCAGGTATCGAAAATCGACCGGCACCGGCTTGGCCCAGCCAATCAGCGGCACGCCGGTGACGTACGCGATCAACGGAAACAGCAGCGTGCCGATCGGATCGACGTGGACGGCGGGATTGAGCGACAGCCGGCCGAGATGACGCGCGGTCGGATCGCCGAGCCGGTCGGCGGCAAACGCGTGCGCGGCCTCGTGCACGGACAGCGACGTGATCAGCACGACCAGGACGATTAGGATTTCGGTTAAATCGATGCCGCCCAAACAAGAAATGCTATCACGCGAGTCGCCGGGCGACGCGGCGGATTGTGGCCAGCAATTGCTCGACATCCGCCATCGTCGTCCGGTAGTTGACAATGCAGGCGCGCAGGGCGAAGCGGCCGTTGATGGCCGCATTTGAGAGATACGAATCGCCGTCTCGCTGGACGTCGACCATCAATCTCCTGTTGAAGTCGTCGTCTCCGCCCCGGTAGCGGAAGCAGACAATGCTGAGCGGCGCCGGCGCCAGCAGTTCGAAGTCGCTGCTCTGCTCGACCAGCGCGGCGAGATGCCTGGCCACCGCGATGTTGCTGTCGATGGCCTCCTGGACGGCGCGCGCGCCGTGAATCTTCAGCAGGAACCAGATCTTCAGCGCGCGAAAGCGGCGCGACAGCTCGGGGCCGTGATCCCAATACGCGAACTCCGACATGTCCTTGTCGGCGACGACGTCAATGTAGCCGGCGCCGGTCGAGAACGCGCCTTGCATCGCGGCGGCATCACGAACGAGCAGACACCCGGCGTCCGTGGGCGCGAAGAGCCACTTGTGGGGATCGAGCGACATTGAATCGACGCGCGCCAACGCCTTCATGGCGCCGCCGACGTGCGTCGATCGCGCGGCGAGCGCTCATACGAACCGTCAACGTGCAGCCACAGCTTGTGTGCCGCGCAGACATCCGCGATCGCATCGAGCGGATCGATCGCGCCGGTATTCACGTCACCGGCCGTGGCGACGACGCAGACTGGGTGGAAGCCGGCGGCACGATCGGCTTTGATCCATGATGACAGCGCGACGGCGTCCATCTGGAAGGCGTTGTTGACGGGGAGCGTCTCGATCGCGTCTTTGCCGATGCCGAGCATCGATGCGGCCTTGCCGATCGACATGTGCGTCATCGACGAGGTGTAGATGCGGGGCTTACCCGGCAGCGCGCCGACGCCGCGCTGATTGAGATCGATGTCCGTGCTCGCGCGCAGCGCCACGGCGAGCCCAGCGAAGTTCGCCATCGAGCCGCCGCTCATGAGGACACCGATGCCTTGCGGTCCGAAACCGACCATCTCCTTCAGCCACTCGATGACCTGGTGCTCGATCGTGGTCGGCGCCGGCGCCGAGCGCCATGACGTGACGTTCTGATTGATCGCGGACGCGATCAGATCGCCCATGACGCCGGCGAAGCTCGCGGATGACTGCACGTAGCCGAACATGCGCGGATGACCGTTGTGGCGGCCGTGATCGGCAATGCGCTGAACATCCGCCATCACGCTGGTCAGGTCTTCGGGCTGAACCGGCAGTGACCCCGCCAGCAGCGAGGACAGATCCTTGGCGCTGACAGTTGGATAAATCGGCAGCTGGGATTGTGCGGCGAAATACTTCAGGGCCCAGTCAAGGGCGGCCCGGCCAAGCTGCGCGCGCTGGGCCTCGCTCAGCTCGATGCTCATGAATTCGCGGCGAAGTGTGCAATGACGGCATCGGCGACTTTTGTCCCAACGACCCGGGCAAGCTCTTCACGCGTCGCTCTTCGCACACCAGAAAGGCTGCCAAATGCCGTCAGCAGAGTCTTGCGGCGGCGCAGGCCGATGCCAGGCACGACATCGAGCTCCGATTGCAGATCCCGTTTACGCCGGGACTGACGATGGAACGTGATCGCAAACCGATGGGCCTCGTCGCGAATCCGTTGCAGCAGCCGCAGCGCGTTGCCGTGCGTGTCGAGCGCAAGGGGCTCCATGCTGTCGCGCGTGAACACGAGCTCCTCTTTCTTCGCAAGACCGATCGCAACGAGATTCGACAAACCGATCGACTCGAGCGCGGCGTACGCGGCGTTCAACTGTCCTTTGCCGCCGTCGATGACGATGAGATCCGGGAATGGGCCACCATTCTCGAGCACCTTCGAATATCGCCGGCGCACCACCTGCTCCATTGCCGCGAAATCATCGAGGAATCTCGCTTCGCTCGTATCGGGGCTTGGGACTTGGGGCTTGGGGCTTGGGAAGTCTTTCCTAATCTTGAATTTTCGGTACTCCGAGGGACGCATGCGGCCCTCTTCGCACACCACCATCGACGCGACCGTTTCGCTGCCCTGGATGGTCGAGATGTCGAAGCAATCGATGCGCCGCGGCAGCTTCGGCAATCGCAGCGCGGCCTGCAGTGATTCGAGGGCATCGTAATTGGCGGTGGCATTCGTATCGAAACGCTGTCGATAGCCGAGCGCGGCGTTGCGATGCGCGAGCTCCATCATGCCCTTCTTGGTGCCGCGCTGTGGCACGACGATGCGAACTTTCCGATCCACCTTCTGACCCAGCCACTCCTCGAGCACTTGCGGGTCCGCCGGCGCGACCGGCACGTGGATCTCCGGCGGCGGCTCGTGCTCCAGGTAGAACTGTTGAATCGCAGCTTCGATGATGCCAGCCTCGGGCTCTTGATTCTGAGCCATCCGTGCCATCTGTGGCCCGCTTTCGGCGGCCCACATCAGCTCGATGCGCTCGATCACGCGCCCGCCGCGAACGATGAACACCTGCACGACCGCGCCGCTCGCGCCGGCCTTGACGCCGAACACGTCTCTGTCGCCGAGCTCCGCCGACGCCATTTTCTGTTGGCGCTCGCGAAGCGTCTCGACCGTGCGCATTGCATCCCGCAGCTGCGCCGCTTCCTCGTAGCGCTGATCGCCCGAGGCTTCGAGCATGCGCCCGCGCAGCTGATCGGCGAGCTCGTCGTTGCGGCCTTCGAGAAACAGCTTCGTATCCGCAACCGCCACCGCGTAGCGCTCTTCGCTGCAGATCGACACGACACACGGCGCCAGGCAGCGCTTGATGTCGTATTCGAGGCACGGCCGTTGACGCGTGCCGGTGATCACCTCGTTGCACGAGCGGATGCCAAACACCTTGTGCGTCAGCGACATCGTCCGGCGCGCGAATTTCGCCGGCAGGAACGGCCCCGCATACATGTTGCCGTCGCGCTCCACCGATCGGGCCACCAGGACGCGCGGGAACTGCTCCGTCGTCGTCAGCTGCAGGTAGGGATAATTCTTGTCGTCGCGCAGCAGGATGTTGTAGCGCGGCGATCGCTGCTTGATGACGTTGTTTTCGAGCGCCAGCGCTTCCACCACCGAATCGGTGACGATCACCTCGATGCGCGTCGCCTCGTCCAGCAACGCGTCGTGGCGCGGGCTCATCCCATAGGCATTCAGGTACGAGCGCGTGCGATCGCGCAACGATCGGGCCTTGCCGACGTAAAGCGTCTCGCCTTTCGCGTTGTAGTAGATGTAGATGCCCGGCTGCTCAGGCAGCCGCGCCATCTGCTCTCGTAGATCCTGAATCGCCACCGGGAGTTCCTACCAGTTTAGATGCTGACGGGTTTCATGGCACGTATGTGACATCGGCTGCAGCCGAAGGAGACCCAGCCATGTTGGCGTTCGTTCGCACTGCCGCGCTGGCCGCGGCACGCCGGATGCGCGACGTGGTGCAGGAGTCAGACGGCGCGATCCTCGCGTTGACTACCAGTACAACTTCAGGCCGAGCTGAATTTCGCGGGCGGCGCGGGTGGCAATGATTTGCCCGAAGCGATCGCCCGCGACATTGCACGTCGTGGCCGAGAAGGTGCACGTGTTGTCGAGGCCGTGGACCGCCGGATCCGCCAGCCACTGGCGCTGATCGAACGCGTTGATCAACTCCGCCCTGAACTGCATCCGCACGGTGCTCGTCGGATAGAAGTTCTTCGAGAAGTTCAGGTCCCACTGGTGGCGTCCCGGCTGGCGGAACGGCGCGCGTCCGGAGTTGCCGAACGTGCCCGCCGCCGGACGCGATGATCTTGAACTGCTCGATCGACTCGAGAGTCGGAGTGGACAGCAGCGTGATGTTGCTGCCGACGTCGACGTTCATGACGCCGTCGACCAGCCAGTTCACCGCGTTTCGGCGCGTGCCGTTGACGGAGATGCTCGTGTTGCTCGTCAGGCCGAGCGACACTTCGTCGGCGAAGTCGCTGGACACGCCGGGCGCGAGCTCAACCAGCTTGGCGAAATGGCGGTTGTTGATCGGCAGCTCCTGGACCTGTCGTGAGTCGATCAGGTTCTGGACCGCCGTCGTCGTCTGGACGAGCGTCTGGCCGGTGACCTCGACGACTTCGGCCACGCCGCCGGTCGCCATCGTCGCATCGACCTGGATGCGATCGTTGACGTTAAGGGTGATCCCTCGGACCGTGCGGGTCTGGAAGCCTGACAGGGTGAACGTCGCCTCGTAGTTGCCAATCGGCAGCAGCGGCACGAGATCACCGCCTTCGGCGCTGGTCGTGCTCTCGAACACGCGGCCGGTGCCGACGTGTTTGAGGCTGACGACGACTCCCGGAAGTACGCCACCGCTGGCATCCTTCACAGTGCCGGTTACAGTTGCGGTGATTTCTTGAGCGCTGGCGGAAGGGACCGAGAGGGCAAACAGAGCGAGACTACAACACAGGGCAAAACACCAACGGCGTATATACATCCTCCGAACTGGAAGGTACCGCAGATTTACATCATGGTTACCTTGAGTCTGCACGGTGCCATCGGGTACGCTAATCGGCGCTCATGACCTTCACTGGCGCGATCGGCGCCGTCTTCTGGCTCCCCCTCAGGGCCCTCATCAACCTCACCGTCTCCCTGGGCATTCACCCTAACGTCCTGACGCTGATCGGCGTGCTGATCAACGTCGTGGCCGCGTGGTATCTGGCGACGAACCACTTCATCATCGCCGGCCTCGTGATGATCCTGGCGAACGTCTTCGACATGATCGACGGGAAGGTGGCGCACATCGCCGGCAAGCAGTCACTGTTCGGCGCCTTCTGGGATTCGACGCTCGACCGCTTCTCCGATCTCGCGCTCTTCACCGGCTTGATCTGGCTCTATGCGGAGCTCGGCAGGAACGGCTACGTGTTGATCGCGACGCTGGCGTTGATCTTCTCGATCATGACGAGCTACGCGCGCGCCCGCGCCGAGTCGCTGATCCAGAAATGCAAGGTCGGATTCATGGAGCGGCCGGAGCGCATCGTGCTGTTCATGATCGGCGCCTTCACCAATCGCATGGCCGGCGTCCTGTGGGTGATCCTCGTGCTCGCGATCATCACTGTGAGCAACCGGATTCACTACACGTATCTCGTGTTGAACAACAAGCCGATGCCGGCCGGCTGGTTCGCGCGGTTCTTCTTCTGGCAGGACGAACGCGCCACGCTCCCCTACGACATCTGGGTGATCGTGATTCTCGCGTTCGTGTGGCTGGTGCCGCCGGACTGGATTAGCGATCCGACGGCAACCGGAATGGGCTTACTTTCGTTTCTTCGATAACGGCGGCACTGAAGTGCCGCCCTACCGGCGTTTCTTTTTCGTCTTCGGCTTGTAGCTGCCCCAGACAGCTTTTCTCGCCATCGTTGTCTCCGTCCAAGCCGCCGCTCCGGAGGAGCGGCCAGCTAAATAGGTTTAGGAAGCTTTGCGCTTCTTCGCCTTGATGCTCGTTACTTTCTTCGACGTGGCCTCCGCGGCCTTCGCCGTCTTCTTCTTCCCGGTGCTGACCTGATCGAGGCTCTTCCTCAGCGCCTCCATCAAATCAACGACCTTCGGTGGTGCGACTTCCTCCTGCGCCACGATCTCCTCGCCGGCAATCTTGGCGTCGATGATCTTGCGCAGGCCTTCCTGATATTCGTCCTTATAGTCGGCGAGGTTTAGATCCCCCTCGATGCTTTCGATCACTTGCCGTGCAAGCTTCATCTCGGCCGGGTTGACCTTGCCGCGCACTTCGCGCAGCTCGTCGATCTGATCGATGGTGCGGATCTCGGCGGCGTGATGCAGCGTGTACATCACCATGCCGTTCTTGTGCGGCTTGACAGCGACGAGGTACTCGCGGCCGTGAATGGCGACTTTGCCGATGCCGGCCTTGCCGGTCATGCCTTCACGCATCACCGAGTAGGCATCCGCGGCCATCGGCCCTTCGGGCGCGAGGTAATAGGTCTTGTCGACGTACATCGGATCGATCGCGTCGACGTCGGTGAACTGCAGCAGGTTGATGATCTTGGTCGACTCGGTCTTGACCTTGGCGATGTCTTCTTCCTCGACCACCACCCAGCGGCCTTTCTCGAATTCGTAGCCCTTGACGATGTCGGCCTGCGTCAGCTCGATCTCGCACTTCGGGCACCACTTCTTCTGCTGGATCTTGGTCTGGCAGACGGCGTGAAGCTGGTTGAACGAGATGGTCGCGCTCGACTCGGTCGCCGGGTAAACCTTCACCGGAATCGTGACGAGGCTGACCTTGATGTAGCCCTTCCAGGTGGGACGTGCTGCCATGACTGCTGTCTCCTTATCGGACTTCGCGGGTTACCCGTTACAGGTTACAGGTTACGGGTTTACACAGATTCGCGCGTGTCGCGGGTGCCGAGATGGATTCCCGGGCCCGCGTCGAACTCGATGGCGTGCTCACCGATCTTATCCCTCAGGAAATGCCTGACCTCGCCGAGGTGCACGCCGGGTACCCGGAGCCGGCGCGCCAGCGTTTTCTGTCGTGACGCGAGCACGAGCGTGTCGGTGCCCTTCCACGTGAGGCCGCCGATCTCGGTGTAGCGCATGAAACCGGAGTCTGTCCAGACGCCGTCCTCATAGAGGCCGCGGCGAATGCGCGTCGAGAGCGGCAGCATGTAGCCGTAATACAGGAACATCATCGAGACGCCGAACATCGACGGCGCCGCGTTCCAGCCGCGCTTTTGATATTCGATCTCGACGTACGCCGTGACGAACAGGAGGATACCGAGCAGCACGCCGATCGCGAGGTTGATGGCGTAGAACGGCGGCCGCGGCCCGGGCCAGACGACGATCGCCTGCTTGCGGATGCGCCACCAACGGGCGATCTGCCAGCCGACGTTGACATCCACGATCACGAACAGCACACCGAGCGCGAGCAGGGCTTGCCGAAGCAGCGGGGCAAGCTCCTGCGACGTCATCGCGCTTTCCCGGCCGCTTCCCGGATCGCCCTGGTCTCCTCTTCGCGCGACAGCGTGGGATCGAAGCAGTGACGGCAGCGCGCCTCGTAGGTGCCCTGCGCGCCGAGCAGCACGCGATCCGAGCTGACGACGAGACGCTGCGTGTGGTTCGCGGGATTGCCGCACACCATGCAGATGGCGCGCGTCTTGGTGATGTATTCCGCGATCGCCAGCAGCTGCGGCATGGGCTCGAAGGGCTTGCCGAGGTAGTCCTGATCGAGTCCGGCGACGATGACGCGAACGCCGCGGCGCGCCAGTTCCGACGCGACCGCCGGCAGCTCCGCGTCGAAGAACTGTCCTTCGTCGATGCCGACGACTTCGGTGTCCCGGCGAACCTGCTCGAGCAGTTCTTTCGCGGTCTTCGCGGTGTCCGATGGGATCCGCAATTCGCTGTGCGACACGATGTGATCGGTCGCGTATCGCGTATCGACGGAGGGCTTGAAGATCTGGACGCGCTGGCGGGCAATCTGGGCGCGTCGCAGGCGGCGAATCAGCTCTTCGCTCTTGCCGCTGAACATGCTCCCGACGACGACCTCAATCCAGCCCGTCGCCGGGGTCCGAACTACATCCATCGCCCAATTATATGGGCTTGGGGCTTGGGGCTTGGGGCTTGGGGCTTGGGGCTTGGGGCTTGACTACGCGCGCGTCTGGTATTCGCCGGTTTCCGTATTGACGCGAATCACGTCGCCTTCGTTGATGAACGGCGGCACCTGGACGACTACGCCGGTCTCGAGCTTGGCGGGCTTCAACTGATTGGTCGCGGTCGCGCCCTTGATGCCGGGCGTCGTCTCGATGACCTTCAAATCCACGACCTGCGGGATCTCGATGCCGATCGGGTTCTCGCCGTAAAACTCGACCTCGACGTGCATGTCGGGCAGCAGGAAGCCGACCGTGTCGCCCAGCAGATCCGCGTTCAGCTGCACCTGGTCGAACGTGGTGGTGTCCATGAAGTGGTAGCCGTCACCATCGTTGTAGAGGTACTGCATCTCCTTCTGCTCGAGCGACACGCGCTCGACGATGTCTTCCGAGCGGAACTTCTCCTCGGCCATCGATCCGTTCTGGATGTTGCGCATCTTGATACGGACGAAGCCGCGGAGGTTGCCGGGCGTGACGTGCATGCGGTCGAAAATCCGGTACAGCTTGTTGTCGACCTTGATGATCATGCCCTTGCGGAGCTGGGTTGCGAGCAGGTTGTCAGCCATAAAGCCTTTGTAATCAGGTAGTAGAACCTATCGAATATAACACATGTGCTACGATGGCTGAATCGTGGTCTTTGCTCGCTGGGACCCATTCCGCGACCTGATTCGCATCCAGCATGGCCTCGAGCGCCTCGCGTCTCATGGCCCGCAGGGCTGGGCGCCGGCCGTCGACCTGTGCGAAACGACGGATGCATTTATTTTCACAGCCGAGCTCCCCGGCCTGTCGCGTGAGCAGGTGCGCATCGACGTCCAGGAAAATCGCGTGACGCTGGCGGGCCGCCGCGAAGCGCGCGTGTCCTGCGAGCAATATCACCAGGTCGAGCGGGGGCATGGCGAGTTCATGCGCACGTTCGTGCTCTCGCATCCGGTCAATGCCGAAGGCGTGACCGCCGATCTCACTGACGGCGTCCTGACCATCACCGTGCCGAAGCAGCCCGTCGAAGCGCCCAGACGCGTCGTCGTTTCCTGACGTCTAACTAACGTGTTGAAGAAGCTTTCCATGCTGAGCCTGCTGGTTGCAGGCGTCATTGTCGGCATTGTCATCTCCGGGCGCGCCGTCGATCGGCCCGAGATCATCGCGCGGACGCCCGAGGCCGGCGCGGAATCAACCGCACCGCCGGCGGAACAAGCCGTTGCGGCAGCGCCCACATCAGGACCTGATTTCACGCGGGTCGCGGCGCAAACGGTTCGAGCGGTCACCAACATTTCGTCGGTGCAGGTCGTGCGGCGATCGGCATCGCCGCTTTCGAACGATCCCTTCTTCCAGTATTTCTTCGGCGATCAGGGCGATGTGTTCGGGCGCAGCCGCGCCGAGCAGAGCCTCGGATCGGGTGTCGTGATTTCTCCCGACGGCTACGTGGTCACGAACAATCACGTGATTGGAGACGACGTCGCCGAAGTGACGGTGACGGTGGGCGATCATCGTGACGTCAAGGCGAAGATCATCGGGGTCGATTCGTGGACGGACCTTGGCCTGTTGAAGATCGATGCAACGAATCTGCCGGTGATTCCGTGGGGCGATTCCTCGAAGCTGAAAGTCGCGGAATGGGTGATGGCGGTCGGTAATCCCTTTTCGCTCAATCAGACGGTAACGCTCGGCATCGTCAGCGCGCTCGGCCGGGCGAATGTCGGCATCACGCAGTACGAGGACTTCATCCAGACCGACGCGGCGATCAATCCCGGCAACTCCGGCGGCGCGTTGATCAACGGCCGCGGCGAGCTGGTCGGCATCAACACCGCGATCTTTTCGCAGAGCGGCGGCTACCAGGGCATCGGGTTCGCGGTACCCAGTAATCTCGTCCGCCGCGTCGTGGACGATCTACAGAAGTTCGGGCGGGTGCGCCGCGGCTCGATCGGCTACGTGGAAGTGATTCCGCTGACGGCGCGCCTTGCCGGCGAGCTGCGCGCGCCGGCCGGCGACGGCATTGTCGTCAACCAGATGGCACGGGATTCGGCGGCATATCGCAACGGTCTCGAGCCGGGCGATGTGATCATCTCCGTCAACGACAAGGCCATCGTCGATCCCTCGCAATTCGTGCGCATGATCGCCGACAGCAGCATCGGCACCACGGTGCGTGTCGAGATCCTGCGCGACGGCAAGCGGTCCACTCTCAGAATTCCCGTCGAGGCCCAGCAAGAGCGTCGCGTCCGTCGTAGATGATGCAGGCGCCAGTCACGCCGCCGGCGCTGCCCGCCATGTTCAGTCTTGAAGCCGCTGCTGCCGTCGCGATCGCGGCGCTGATCGCGTCGGCGATCGCGCTGCTGGTCGGGTCGTTGACGCGGCGGCTGCTGCTGTCCATCGAGGGCGAGCGTTTCCACACGCAGCCGATCGCGAACGCGACCGTGCGCGCGGTGCGCGGCGTCACGTTCGTGCTGGTGCTGCTGGTCCTGCTCTTCCCCGCGCTCGATCTGGCCGGCGTCAAGCTCACGGTCGGCCTGCATCCCGAAGAGATCACGCAGTGGGCGACGGAGAGCGGCGCCCGTATCCTGCTGCTCATTCTGCTCGCCTTTGCCGCCAATCGTTTCGCGGCGTCGGTGATCCGCAATGCGGAGCACGAGATCGCCGAGGGCGACGATCATCGGACGCTGGAACGCCGCAAGCGGCTCCAAACGGTCGGCGCCACGTCGCGGCGGTTTTTCTCGATCCTGATCTGGAGTGCGGCGCTGCTGATGGTGTTGCGCGAGCTCGACGTCGACATCACGCCGGTGCTGACGGGCGCCGGCATCATCGGCCTGGCGGTCGGCTTCGGCGCGCAGACGCTGGTCAAGGACATCATCTCGGGGTTGTTCCTGATCGCCGAGGATCAAGTGCGGCTTGGCGACGTCGCCGAGATCAACGGCATTGGCGGCGCGGTCGAGGAGATCAATCTGCGCACGATCGTGCTGCGCGACCTCGAAGGCGTCCGGTATCACATCGCCAGCGGCGAGATTCGCATGCTGGCGAACAGGTCGAAGGACTTTGCCTACTATGTGATCGACATCGGCGTCGGATACGACGACGACACGGATCGCATTGTCGAGGCGGTTCGCGATGTCGCCCGGGACCTCCTACAGGATCCCGGCTACGGTTCATTCATTCTCGAGCCGCTCGAGGTGCTCGGCGTCGATGCCTTCAAGGCAACCGAGGTCACGCTGCGGTTCCGAATCAAGACGCTGCCGCTCAAGCAGTGGGACGTAGGCCGCGAGCTCAGGCGCAGGATCAAGAAAGCCTTTGATGCGCAGGGGATCCGCATTCCAGGCCCGCAACTGAATGTCACGCTGAAAAATCAGCAATCTGACGCCTGAGATCTACTTCCGCACGTCTGCCACAGATCTGCCCGACATCTGCCTGAGGTCTGTCATGTCCGCTGCGCCTCATGCAGTGAGGCGATCGGCCCGTAGTCGGGCTCAGTCCCCCATTTTCACCCTGCGCGAGGGAGAAAATGGGGGACGGAGCCCGGAGATTGATGGATGACCGCTAACTGTTGCGCGCCAAGGGTATTCGGTACCTACCCTAATTCCGATGCGTTTGCTCCACACAATCTCTGGGTGCGCGATTCCCCGGTCATGGACGGTCAGCGGACCGCTCTGCAGCGGGCGCTTGTTGTCTTCGAGCGTGATGCCCATCGCGCGGCAAAGATTGCCCGGGCCTCGACAGAGCTCGTGATCCGGGACCGGCGGCTTCCCTTTTCGCCACTTCGCCTGCGCCCGCCGGCGCCGCATCAACGGCACTCCTTCGAGCGGCTCGAGCGCGCGGATCAGGACGGCGGCGGGACTGCCCTCTTCTTCCGTCACCGCATTCATCATGTCGTGCAGGCCGTAATTCAGGTACACGTAGGCGCGGCCAGGCGCGCCGTAGAGCGGCGCGTTGCGCTCGGTGGGACCCGGCGCCGCATGACAGGCGGGATCGTCTTCCCCGATGTAGGCCTCGACCTCGACGATCGCCCCCGCCGTGACGCCCGCTTTCGCCTTGTAGACGAGCACTTTGCCGATCAGATCGCGCGCGACATCCAGCGTGGGACGTCGATAGAAATCAACCGGCAGGATCACGGAACGGGCGATCCGAGCTCGATCAAGTAGCCGCGCGCCTGATCCCGGCGCGATCGATCGCCAAGCGCCTCGCGAATCACGGCGATCGATCCGTCGCGCAGCATCCGCTCGCGCGCGAACGCGACGGCAAGCGCCGTCGGATCCCTGCCATCCGCCCAGCGATCCCCGATCAACTGACGCACGACCGGCATTGCCGATGCATCGCCAATGCGCGCCAATGCTTCGAGCGCGCCGCCGGCGAGCGCGCGCTTGTTGCGATCGCGATAGTAACGATAACGATCGGCCAGCGCCGTGGTGGCGTTCACTTCGCGGATCAAGCCGAGCGCATCCATCGCCGCCAGCTGTTCGATCTCGCCGTCCTGATTCATCAGCGCAAACAGCACGTCGACCATCGCCGGCGGGACGACGGGGCGTGGTCCCGCGGGATCAAAGGAGCACGCGAACACGCGCCCGGCCACACGCGCGCCGGCGATTCGCGAGCGGCGATCCTCCACGCTCATCATCGCCACGAGCACCTGGCCCGCGGCGGCGAGCTCCTGCGGTGACGCCGCGAGTCCCGATCGCCCGGCGAGGATCCCGAAGGTGTAGGCCGCGGCGATCCGTTCGTTGCCGGTGGAGCTCGCGAGGATTGCCAACGGCGATGCAAAGGATCCCGGCGTGACCGGTACCGACGGCACCATCAGGGAATCGAACGCAGCATCGAACGCGCCATCTCTGACGGCGACGCCGTGGCGCTGCAGCAAGTCGGCAAGCGCCGGCTGAGCCGCAGCCGTGGACGCACCAAGGGCGATGAAGGCGAGCAGGACGCTCGCCGAGCGCGATATCTGAATCATGCGTTATCGAGCAACCGTCTGGAGAAGCTTCCCAGACGATAACACTTCTCGAATGTATTTGCCGGTGTGCGACGCCAGGTTGTGCGCGACCTGCTCCGGCGTGGCCATCGCGAGCACGCGCCCGCCGTCCTCACCGCCTTCAGGACCCAGATCGATGATCCAGTCTGCGACCTTGATCACGTCGAGGTTGTGCTCGATGACCACGAGCGTGTGCCCGGCTTCCAGCAACTTCCGGAACGCGGCCAGCAACTTCGCGATGTCGTCGAAGTGCAGACCGGTGGTCGGCTCGTCGAGGATATAGAGCAGGCGCTCACCGGCATGCGATGACAGATGCGCCGCGATCTTGATGCGCTGCGCTTCGCCACCCGACAGCGTCGTCGCCGGCTGACCCAGGCGCAGGTAGCCAAGGCCGATTTCGTCCAGCACCTGCAGCCGCCGCAACACCTTCGGCGTGCTGCCGAAGAAGGTCAATGCTTCGCGGACCGTCATGTCGAGCACCTGCGTCACGTTCCTGCCGCGATACTTGACCTCGAGGACCTGCTGCTTGAATCGCCGGCCGTCGCACTGCTCGCACGGCACGAACACGTCGGCGAGGAACTGCATTTCGACGCGCACTTCACCTTCACCCTGGCAGGCTTCGCATCGGCCGCCGGGGACGTTGAACGAGAAGTGGCTCGCGGTAAGACCCCGCGACTTCGCATCCTTGGTCGCGGCGAACAGCTCGCGGATCGGATCGAACGCCTTGAGATACGTGACTGGATTCGATCGCGGCGTGCGTCCAATCGGCGTCTGATCGACGAGGACGACGTCGCTGACGAACTCGTGGCCTTCGAGTCGCTGATGCGCGCCGACCTTACGATCCCAATCGCCCTTGGCGCGCTTCAACGCGGCATAGAGCACGTCGTGCACCAACGTGGACTTGCCCGATCCGCTCACGCCGGTCACACACGTCAGCGTGTTGAGCGGGACTTCGATGTCGACGCCCTTGAGATTGTGCTCGGTCGCGCCAAACAACTTGATGCGCTGCGGCGTGCCCTTGCGCCGTTGCGGCGGCACCGGGATGCTGAGCTCGCCGCGCAGATATTTCGCCGTCAACGATCGCGGCTCGCTGGTCAATCCCTGCAGCGACCCCGAGTAAACCACGCGCCCGCCGTGCTCGCCCGCGCCAAGCCCCATGTCGACGAGATGATCCGCGACGGCGATCATGTCGGCGTCGTGCTCGACGACGATCACGGTGTTGCCCTGATCGCGAAGCTGTCGAAGGATCGCGATCAATCGCTGGTTGTCGCGCGTGTGCAGGCCGATCGACGGCTCGTCGAGGACATACAAGGTACCGACCAGCGCCGAACCGAGCGACGTCGCGAGGTTGATGCGCTGCGCTTCCCCGCCCGACAACGTCGACGACAGGCGATCGAGCGTCAGGTAGTCAAGGCCGACGTCGCGGAGGAATCCAAGGCGGCGCTGAATTTCCTTCAGCACCTTGTCGGCGATCGCGGCTTCCTTTTCGGTCAGCTTCAGATCGGCGAAGAAGCGCTCCGCTTCGCGCACCGTCCGCGCCGATGCCTTGTCGATGGTCACGCCGCCGACATGGACATCGCGGGCCTCGCGCCGCAGCCGCGTGCCGCCGCAATCGGGACAGGTCAGGTAGCCGCGGTAACGGCTCAGGAACACGCGGACGTGCACCTTGTACTTCTTCCGCTCGAGCCAGCGGAAGAAGCCGCGCACGCCCTCGAAATCATCGCCGTCGCCGTCCATGACGAACGCGATTTCCTTGTCGGTCAGATCGCGCCACGCCACATCCAGGCGCACGCCGCCATCCCTGGCGGCGCGCTTCAGCTCGGCGAGATGCGATCGGTAGTGCGGCTTGGTCCACGGCTCGATCGCGCCCTGGTTGATCGATTTCTGCTGATCGGGCACGACCAGCTCCTGATCGAGCTCGATGATGTTGCCGAAACCGTGGCAGGTCGGGCACGCGCCGAAGGGGTTGTTGAACGAAAACAGGCGCGGCTGCGGATCCTCGTACGGAATGCCGCAGGTCCGGCACTCGAAACGCTCCGAGAACAAGTGCTGGATCGGCTCGCCGCTCTCCTGCAGTTGCAGGGCCCAGGCCGCGCCGCCGCCTTCCGAGTAGGCGGTCTCAACAGAGTCCGTGATGCGCGTGCGCGCGTCCGCCGCGACCTTGATGCGGTCGACGACGACGCGCAGCGTGGTCATTTTCTTGAGGGCTTTCGGATCGACCTCTTCAAGCGTGATGGCCTGATCGCCGATCAAGAGACGGCCAAAACCCTTGCGCCGGAGGTTTGCCAGGGCCACAGATGGCGCAGATTCATTAGCCAGGGCCGCAGAAGGCACAGAAGGCTCAGAATCAAGATCGAGGTTCTCGCCCTCCTCCGCGCCTTTCGAACCGTCTTCGGAGATCGCCATCACCGGCAGATCAAAGCCAAGCATCAGCCGCGTGCCCTCGGGCAGCGCGAGCAGGCGGTTCGCCACCACTTCGGCGGTCTCGCGGATCACTTCCTGTCCGCACTTGCGGCAGATCGTGCGGCCGACGCGCGCGTACAGCAGCCGCATGTAGTCGTGAATCTCGGTGACCGTGCCGACCGTGGAGCGCGGGTTCCTGACGGAATTTTTCTGGCGGATCGCGATCGACGGGCAAATGCCGTCGATGCGATCGACGTCGGGCTTCTCCATCCGCTCGAGGAACTGGCGCGCGTACGCCGACAGCGACTCGACGTAGCGGCGCTGTCCTTCGGCGTAAATGGTGTCGAACGCGAGTGAGGATTTCCCGGATCCGCTGACGCCTGTAAAAACAATCAGCTGTCCGGCTGGCAGCGTGAGGTCGACGTTCTTCAGGTTGTGGGTGCGGGCACCACGAATGACGAGAGCCGAATGACCGGTTTCCGGCGGCATGATTCAGGATGAAGGTATACAGGCGCGAATTTCTGTCGCGCCCGTAACCTTCGATGTTACTCCTTTGCCGCTCTGATCTTCAAATCAACGTGCGATTACATTTCTATCGCGCGTCGGTCGTTGGCGCCGTAAACGGCTTGCCCTTCCAGAAACTGTTGAGGGTGGCCAGGCGTTGGGCGGACTTGATCTTGTTGCCGGCCGCCGCGTGGGCGGCAATCGCGCCCATCAACGAGCGCGCGCGATTCGGCATCCGCAACAGGCTGACCTCGAAGGCATCGGCAGCTTCCTTCGCTTTGCCGGCCTTGAGCAGCACCTCGCCAAGCAATTCGTGTGACGGCTTGATCGGATCGGCGGCGCCGTTCGGCGCGCGCATCGTCTCTTCGAGGGCCGCGGCATCCTGCAGCAGCTTGATCGCCTGGTCGGTCTGGCCCTTCGCCTGCGCGATCAACGCGGCAAGCTCCATGTGCATCACGCGAACACCTTTGCCCGCGTCGGAGTTTCCACCGGCCGCGGGCTGCGCAGCCGGAGCGGGCGCAGCGCCGTGCTCGGCGTGCGGATTTGCCGGTGCGGGCGCGCCGCCTGGCGCTGCCTTGGCCTTCGCGGCCAGCATCTCTTCCATCTTCGTGGCTGTCGCCATGTCGCCGGTCTTCACCGCGCTGAATCCGTTGGCCAGGATCGTCTCGTTGGACGCGCCCTCGGCCACCGGCTGCACCTTCCACTCTTCCGTCTCGATGATGTAGCGGGCGCGGACCAGCGCGAGAGCGCCCGTGGCGCGCGCGTTCTTCGTCGTCTCCGCCATCCACTCGAACGCCTGGATGCGCTCGCGCGCGCCGGCGTAGTCACCGAGCTGCAGGAACCCGTACTGGCCCCAGTCGCCGGAGTGCGACATGTCGCCGGGCACGTCGCCGGGACGCCACAGCTCCTTGCCGACGTTGTAGGCGCGGATGTTCTGGTTGGCGACCTCGTTCCACATCCCGTGCTGGATGAAGATGTGCGTCGGCATGTGGACCGCGTGCGACACTGCCGGGACGATCTTCGCGTAGACCTTTGCGGCCTCGAGCGCGAGCGGCGCGTGGATCGGATCGTCGAAGGCGTGGATGATGTAGTGCACCGCGCCCGGATGATTCGAATTGCGCTTGAAGACATCCATCGCCAGCGCGGCGGCCTTGACGTTCAGGCGCGACGTGCGATCGTCCACGGCGGCCGAGGCGCTCAGGATCGACAGCGCATAAAACGTCGTCACTTCATCGTCGTTCGGGAACTGGTTGTGGAGCCGCTCCATGGCGGCCATGTAATTGAGACGGCGCTGTCGCGAGTCGCCCTCGCCCCAGAGCTCTTCGACCGCGTTCACAAAGCCCTTCTCGCGATCGGTCGGCGCCTTGGCGGCGCGCGCGGCGCGATCCGGCCCCAGCCGCGCGAGCACCTTGCGCGGCTCGGTGAAGTCCATCTGCGAGTTGAGCGGATGATTGTAGGCGAGCGACTCGCCCCAGTAGGCCATCGCGAAATTCGGCTGGGCCTTCTGCGCGAGCTGGAATTCCTCGATCGCCTGCTTCCATCCAAAGCTGTGCAGGATGGCGACGCCGCGCAGGAAGTGGCGCTGCGCTTCAGCGGATCCGGATGTGGGGAATGACAGCTGGCCGACGTTTTCGAGCTGGGCAAAGGCGGGCGTAGCAAGCGAGAGCGCAAAGACCGCGCAGGCAAGGAGTCGACAACACATACGGACCTCCGGGGTCATTCTACTGGTATCTGGTGCCTGGGTGCCTGGGTGCCGGGGTGCCGGGGTGCCGGGGTGCCGGGGTTACTTCTTGTAGGTCAACGATAAGACCGCATACGCCGTGGCCGCATCGCTCATGAACTTACCGGTGTCCGATTGCTGATCGCGTTCCTTGTTCGGCGAGATCGCCGACCACTTCCCTGTTGAGCGATCCTGGTTGCGGCGCAGCCAGTCGAGTCCCTTCGTAAGACGCGCGTCTGCGGCCGGCACGCCGACGGATTGTAACGCCAGCGTGGCAAGCGCCGTGGCGTATCCGTCGGTGCGCATGTCACTCGTGGTGTTGTCCATGCGCTTGTACGAACCGAGCGCCGTGGTGTTCCAACCGCCGTCGGGTTGTTGCGCGGCAAACGCCGCGTCGATCGTGGACTGACGCTGTTGCGGTGTCAGCAGATCCGGCACTCGGCTCGAGGCCCACAGGCCCATCAGCTGATTCAGCAGCGAGACGTTGGCGTGTTGCTTCTGGAAATATCCTTTCAGCAATTTCACTCGATCGGCGATCTCGGCGGACGCACCATAGCCTTCCGGCGCGGACCCAATCGCGAGCGCCGCCAGCGATGCGCCGAAGTACGGCGAGTTCGGCGACTCCGACGGATCCATCTTGAAGTTGAGCCACGTCCAGGCGCCGGCTTCTGGGCCGGTCTTCATCTGCAGGCCCCACATCACCCCGAGGGCGGTGCGCGTGTCGTCACTCAACTTGCCTGCGGCCGCATCGCGACGACTGAGGACGACGGCGTTCATCACCGCCTCGATCGCGCGTGACTCGCTGGTCTTTGGAATGCCGCGCGTTTGATCGGGATACCAGGGTTCAACGTCGCGCCAGGCGCGCGCACGCGTCAACAGATTGCCGACGATCTTCTCTTCAGCGGGAGATGGCGCCCGCTCGTTGAGCAGGCCGCGAAGCTCGGGCCGCGCGAGTGCGTATGGCAGCGTCGTGTGGCACGACATGCAATACGTTCCACGATCGCGCGCCGCGCTCGGCCACGTCGTCCACCACTCGGCGCGGCTATCGAGATAGGCCGCGGCGGCCTTCGGATCCCACCCCGAACCATCAACGGCGCGAGCCTGAAGCTGCGTCGCAATGGATACAGCAGCACCGATTGCGAGTCCGATCGGCAAGATGATCCGAAGCGCTATCTTCATGGTGACCTCTCGATAGCGGCAATTATAGGCGGCGCGCGACTAGCGAGCGGTTCGTTTCGTGCCTTCGGTCTTGGGCCGTTTGCTCGTGGCTTTCGCCACGCGGGCTCTCTTCGGGGCCTCCGTGGCTTCATCGTCCGGCGCGCCGACCACGACAAAATCCGCGGTCTCCCACGTGAACGGCGGCGCCTTACGGCGATCCTTAGAGCGGCGCTCAGCGGGAGCGGATTCGGTTGAGGCCCTGCGATCGGCTGCGCGGCGATCCCAGGAGACCACCACGGGCAAATCGGCGGTTTTGCGGCTCAGAGCCTCGAATCGGCGCGTCGCACCGCGACGCACGATTATTGCGACTGGTTTCTTCTTCGCCACGCACGGTGTCTATCGGTCGATCGCTGAGCAGCCTTGATAAGAACGCGACCACCGCGACACTGTTTTGCCAGGAATATTTTGGAGCCGGCAATCGGACTTGAACCGATGACCTGCTGATTACGAATCAGCTTGGGCGGGAAATCGGCAGTGATCGCGCGTCCTCGTGTGTGCGCGTTTCCTCGGGATTTCGTGACTTGCGTGATCTTGCAGATCCGCGCGGCTTCTCCCGTCCGTCCACTATCCGTCCACCGATTTCGGTCGCGCTGCGCGATCTCAGCCGTTCCCAATGAGAGTGTTTCACGCCGGACCGTGGTCTAGTCGTCAAGTTTTTTTGCTGTAAAACTTGACAACTTGAGCCGATGCCCGGCACAGTGGAGTCATGGGAAAGGGCAGCAAATCGCCACCGTCGCGGCAAACCGCGAAACTGATCCGCGACCGCATCGAACGGGGCGGCGAGCGCATCTGGCGCTTCGATGATTTCCCCGGTGTCCCGATGTCGGCGGCGGCGCAGGCGCTGTCGCGCCTCGCGCGGGAGGGCCAACTGCAGCGTCTGAGCAAGGGCGTGTATTACCACGCCCGGGAGACAGCGCTCGGCAAGAGCCGGCCGAACCCCGTCGCGATCAGCACGCTCGCCGCTCGCCGCAGGACCGTCTTCCCAGCGGGCGTCGCCGCCGCGAACCTCCTTGGCTTCACGACACAGGCGGCGGGCCGCAGCGAGGTCGCGACAAGCGCGCTCAGCCTCCCGCGGAAACTGGTCGGGGCCGACACGCTGATCCACACGCGGCGGCCGGAAGCGTGGCGCGCCCTCTCCGACGCGGACGCTGCGCTGCTCGATTTCCTGCGGCGGGGCGGCAGGACGAGCGAACTTGGTCCCGACGAGACGATCCGGCGTCTGGAAGCGCTCCTGCGGAAGCCGGGCCGTTTTGAGCGTCTGCTCAAGGTCGCCGATACGGAGCCGCCGCGCGTGCGGGCGATGCTCGGCGCGCTCGGCGACGCGCTCGGCAAGAACCCGCGCGCGCTCAAGCGGCTCAGGGACTCCTTGAATCCGCTGTCGCGTTTTGATTTTGGCGCCCTGTCGGCGTTGCCCGGCGCCAGTCGCTGGCAGGCGAAGGAGCCACGTCCGGCATGAGGCTCTTCGAGCACCGGGATTTCGAACAGGTGGTGCTGCAAGCGGCGGAGCATTTCCGCGGTCAGGGCTTGCGCCCGGCGCTGATCGAAAAGGACTACTGCGTCACGGAAGCGCTGCGCATCATCGCAGCGACCGTCGGCGACAAGGTGATTTTCAAGGGCGGCACGAGCCTGTCGAAGGGCTGGAACCTCATTCAGCGGTTTTCAGAAGACATCGATATCTTTCTCGATCCGCGCGCCTTCGATCCCGTGCTTGCTAAGCGCGGGATCGATCGCGAGTTGAAGAAGCTTCGCGATTCGGTCGAGCGCCATCCGGCACTGACCTTTCTGAAGGAAGAAAGCCAAACGATCGGCGGCTTCGGGCGCTCCGACCGCTTCTCCTTCAGGCAGCGTTTCGGCGGGGCTGGTGAGGTCGCGGGACATGTACTCGTGGAGGCCGGAACCGCCAGCGGGCGCGAGCCGACGGCTGTCGTCGAACTGCGCTCGTACGTGAGTACGTTCCTTCGGGACAGAGGCGTCTCGCTTGGCGCCGAAGACGAAGGCGGCTTCACGATGCGGTTGCTCCACTTCCGCCGGACGTTCGTCGAGAAGCTCTTCGCCATTCACGGCAAGGTGGAACTGTTCAAGCGCGAGGGGCGCCCGATCGGATCGTATGCGCGGCATTACTACGATCTCTCCCAGCTCGCCGCGCAGCCGGACGTGATGACAATGCTGCGCTCCGACGAGTACGCAGCCATCAAGGCCGACTACGACGAGATCAGCCGGGCGCATTTTGCGCAGAGCTATTTTGCGCCACTAGACATGAGCTTCGCGACGAGCGACGCGCTGTTCCCGGCGGGCGAATTGGTCGCCACGCTCGGCAGAGAATACGAGACGCAGTGTCGCCAGCTTTGCCTTGGCCCCTATCCGGTGTGGACGGACGTGCAAGCGCGGTTTCGGGAGCTGAAGGAACTTCTCTGAAAGGAACACGAGCAGCCTAAAGTTCTTGGCCTGCGTCCACGATAGACGGAGCGGATATCGATGAGTTTTGTTTCCAAGTGGTTCGACAGGCAGGTTCAGCCCGCGCCGGCCGCGACGCGTCTTCAAACTGTGATGTCACGTCTCACACCCGAGGATGCGATCAAGGCGCTGGAAAGCTCGCCGAGCGAAGACCTTCGGCTTGCTGCCGGCATCTCGATTCTCACGCTGTTCATTGCGCAGAAGCTTCACACGGAAGTGATGACGCTCGTGGACGCACTCCCGTCAGCTGTTCGGAAGACCGCCGTCAATCCTGCCCACGACGTGGTCGTCTTCGAAGCTGCTGCCTACTGTCACTTCCAGTTGATGAAGGAATACCTCGGCGACGAGGACGATAGCCACGACGGCGACTATTATTTCAATGCGTTGCGAGAGGCCGTCCACTTGACATCGGCACTGCTGAAGAGTCACACGGAGTTCTCAGTCGATGAACGGCTGTTCGCGAATCGCGTCATCCGCTATTCGATGAAAGTTGGACCCCTTGCGGTTCGCGATGAAACGGCGGAACTGGAAGCCCTCGTGCTGCAATCGTTACAGAAGGGAAGTCCCATCGGAGCAGCTCACGCACCGACGTTGTTGAATCTTGCGCTCGGGATTGCGCTCAAGACGGCGATCGCGATCTTCCACAACACGTGGATGACGCCGCTTCGCCAGACTGCGCAGAATCTCCATCAGTACGATTTGGACAATCCGGCATAGGGAGGCGAGTCTTGCACCTCGCGTTCCCCATGCTCACCTCAGAGTGCGCTCAAGTTGCCGTCGCTCTGATAAATGCCAAACGGCGGAAGCGCGCCGGGCGGGTCAAGGGCGCGACGAACCGAATCGTGGAGCGGCGAAGCGGACCCTTGAGCCGCCCGGCGCGGCTTCCGCACAATATCCGGTCGGAGCGACGGCGTCAGCGACTGATCGCCACTGCATGACCGACGCTGGTGCCGCGTGAATCTTGGCTGATTCTCTGGCGCGACGAGGACGAGCCGCTCTTGTGCTCCAGTGCCGAGCGATGCGACACCTCTCGGTTCAGCGCTCGCCCCAGCTTCACCTTGTCGTCCGTGTAGATCCGTGCGTCGTGCTGACCGCGCGAGACGGCGACGTACGCGAGCCGTTGATTGACCAATTTCTCACTCGCACGATCGGTCTCGACGTGCACGAGGACCCGACCCGTCGTCTGCCCCTGGCTGCTGTGGCTCGTCATCGCGTATCCGTAATCCAGGTGCGTTCGGTCGCTCGGCTCGAATGACGACGTTCGACCGGAATCCCATCGAACCTCCATTCGCCCGTTCTGACGGATGCGCTCGATCGTGCCAAGCTCCCGATTTGCGACACCTCGCTCTCGATCCGGTGCGGTCATCTGCACACGGTCGCCGGCTGAAAAGGCCCGCTCGGTTTCGCGATACAGAGTCACGCCTTGGAGTCGCCGTGGATCGTACGTAACCCTGGTCCCTTTGTCGGTTCCGACTGTTAGTCTGTTCTCCCTCGCGTCGACGTGCTCGACCCGCGCGTAGTCGCCGGCGTGGATGCCGAGCGTCTTGCTGCCGTGGCTATACCGCACCACATCGCCGACTTCGTACCGTTCCGCCCACTGTCGATCGGTGCCGGTGATCTCGTTGCGCGGCACGAGTACGGGCGTTCGATGCTCCTGGCGATCGACGTGACCCTCGGACTGCATCGCCCGGTGGATCGCGCCGTTCAGCTCCTGTCGCGATTGATTGTCCGGCGAGACGACAAGAGTTGAGTGCGGGTCCTTGACGTACTCGTTCGCGATGGCCTCCAGCCTCTCGTTCCGCGGGCCGATTTCGTGGACTCGGCCTTGGCGGTCCAGCTGCTCGACTGCGCGTTGGACCTCGCCGCGGGACAACTGTTCGACGACCGCTTTCAGCTCCTGGTCCTTCTGCCGGACGATGCCGTCGAGACGCGCGGTTTGAATGCCCGCTTCTTGAAGCTGGCGATACGGCCGGCCGGCGTCGACGGCTTCATGCTGCCGGACGTCGCCCACGAGCAGGACGCGATCCTCGGGGCCAAAGCGTTCCAGAAACGTGTGCATCTGTTTCGTGCTCGCCAGACTCGATTCGTCGAGAACGTAGAGCCGCCTTTGGTCCGTCGCCGGGGAGTTCTCCTCGCCGCGCGCCAAATGCCGTTGCAGCGTGCTGGATTCGATGCCTGATTCGGCCAGCTTGTGCGCGGCACGCGACGTCGGGATCCTCGACAGGGACCCACGCGCCCGCCTGAGGGCTCCCTGAAACTCACGATCGCAGAATTCATCGGGAAGTGGTACCTGCCACTCTACGTTGATGTCGAGCCATTGAAGGCGGCCCGCGCGATTCGGAGTAACTGCGCCGCTCTCCGGCGCCTGATCGGGGAGCTCCCGCTGAAGGCGCTCGAAGGGAAGGATCCGGTTGACATCGTCAAGCGGGCCTATTTGGGCCACGCACTCTCGACTCGCAACCGGATGCTCTCGCGCGTTCGACACATGACGAATTGGGCGAGAGGCCGTGACGCGCTCGACGTGAAGGCCTCGCCGTTCCATCGCAGCGGCGTCAGAATCAGCACCAAGCATGAAGTGCAACGGGATCGACGTATCTCCGAGGTCGAAGAACGGGCGTTGCTGGCCGCATGCGAGAAATTGGACGAGCCGTCCTTTCACTCGAAGCTGACGTGGAAGGAGGTCAACGACATCCGCGCTCGAGCCGCCGAAGGCGAGTCGCAGAAATCAATTGGTGAAGATTACGGAATCGGCAGCGCGCTCTGCAGCCAGATCGTGCGCAACAGAATTTGGAATCCCGCGATGTACGTTCCGCTCACCTGCGGCCAGGAGATGAGAGATCGCATTATCGGCGCGCTGGAGACCGGCTGCCGGCAAGGTGAAATGCAGAAGCTTCAAAACGCCGACATCGATTGGCACAGCCACGAGATCAAGATCGCGAAGGCGCACACCAAGGCCAGTGTCGCTCGACGCATCCCGTTTGACTCTGAGGGGCGCCTCGGTGAGATTCTTCAGCGGCGACGATTTGTCGGAGGGCCGAAGGGGTTCGTCTTCGGCGACGCGACTGGAGCCCACCTGGGAGACTTCAATCGTCTGTGGCGCGAGGTGAAGCTGATCGCGAACGGCGTGCAGCCCGAGTACGTGAAGCGGGGAGGATACCTGACCGCCGGCTGCAAGGCGAAGCTGAAGGAACTCGATCTTCACTGGCATGACTTGCGTCACGAGTGCGCGTCTCGCTGGCTCGAAGGTGGGCTTGATGTCCGCGAGATTCAAATCCTGCTTGGCCATGCCAAGCTCGAAATCACGCAACGCTACTTGAACATCACCGATGTGGGAGTCGTGCGATCGATGCGCGAATACTGGGGCAGGCAGCGCGCAACCGGTCGTGCCCACGCGTGAACGGTTGCCATCGGCGGCCGGCGATGGTGCCAGCGACGCCGAGGGCGTGGGGCCTTGGCGACGGCCTGCGATGCGCGTAGGATGGGTGTTGTGCGGATCACTCTTGAACTCCCCGAGGACATCGCCGCTCACCTGGCGGCACAGGGCGAAAACCTTTCCCGTGCTGCGCTCGAAGGCTTTGCCCTGGAAGCGTACCGGGCTCAGAAGCTCACGACCGCCCAACTCCGGCGACTGCTTGGATACGACACCCGGACGCAGGTGCATGCCTTTCTGAAAGAGCACGGCGTGTACCTTCACTACACCCAGGACGATCTCGAACACGATCGTCAAGCCGGAGACGCGTTCCGTCAGTAGCCGCTCGTCGGCATGATCGTCATCGCCGATTCAACGCCGCTGAACTACCTGATCCTCATCGATCAGGCCGAGCTCCTTCCGCAACTCTTCGATCGCATTCTGATTCCGCCGGCCGTCTTCGACGAACTGCAGCACCAGGAAACCCCGGATGTCGTCCGGCGCTGGATCGCGGGTCCCCCCTCGTGGCTCCAGGTGCAAGCGCTGCGTTCCGTTCTCGACCCGGCGTTGGGCTTCCTTGATCCAGCAGAACGGGAAGCCATCGCCCTCGCGGAGGAGCTTCAGGCCGATCAGCTTCTGCTGGATGATGCCGACGCTCGCCTCGAGGCCGCTCGGCGCAATTTGCCCTTCATCGGGACACTCGGAGTCTTGCGCGAAGCGGCCCGCCGCGAACTCCTCGATCTGCGAGTCGCCCTGGTGCAGCTGCAGGAGACCAGCTTTTTTGTGGATCCCGCCTTGATCGAGTCCCTCTTGGACGAGGAAGCCCGCAGAAAGCAGGGGTCATGATGGGCGACTGTGGAACCTCTAAGAATCCCGCATCTCAGGCTCCTCCAATCGAAGGGGCGGCGAACGCCTCACAGCATCGGAGCTGCCCTGACACGAGGGACCCGCTCAACTCGAAGAGTCGGCACCCAATCATTCATGTGCGATCGCTCGAATCGGATCGAGCCTGGCCGCTTTGAGCGCGGGCCAGCTCGCAAACGCCAGATTCACCGCGAGTGCGGATCCGAGAGCGACCGCCGCGCTGATGGACTCGAACACGAACGGGAGACCAGCGCTGGCCGCGGCCACGCGAGACGTGCTCCATCCCAGAGCCAGCCCAGCGATCGATCCACATGCCGCTGACACGGACGCTTCGAACGCAAACTGGAAGAAAATGTCGGTCGACGTTGCCCCTAACGCGCGGCGCGTCCCGATTTCCACTGTGCGATCACGCACCGCAATCCAAGCAATCGCGAGGACGCCAAGCCCTGACACCAGAAGGCCACTCAATCCGATCCATCGCACCAGAAACGCGAGCCGTTCGGATGAGGCGAGCTGCGTGTCGACGAGTTCCTTCTGATTCTGCACCTGGAAATCGGCGGGACGGGTGAGCGATGTCCGATGCCTGACGCGCAGAATCTCGATCATGTCTCGTGCGGAGCGATCCATCTCATTCCAGTCCCTGATCTCGAAGACCAGGGCGTTGAAATGGTCGACATTGAGCAACCGCCGCATCGCCGTCGTCAGCGGCACGTATACCTGCGCATCTTCGTTTGCGGCGTCGAGACCCTGCCCACGTTCCGTCAAGACGCCGATTACCTCAAACGGCACACGATTGATGAAGAGACGTTCTCCGATCGGGGACTCCGTGCCATACAGATCGACAGCTACCGAATATCCGAGAAGCGCCACTCGGCCCGCACGGCGTACATCATCGCTATCGAACGCGGTGCCGCGCTCGACGTTCCACGATTTCATCGTGAAGTACGCGGGCTCGCACCCAATCACCGGGCTCACCTTCGAGAACTCTCCGGCCTTCAGCCGCAGAGCCGCCGTCACCACCGCCGATGACCGGACGTGCCCCTCCAGATCACGGCGCAGTGCCAGATAATCCGGTTCGCGTAGCGTCGTGACGATGGAGCCGGTGCGCGCACGTCCGGCTGTCGTGCGGCTCTGCTCTGCCCTCACGACGATGATGTTGGTCCCCATTCGCTGGATCTGGTTGACGACCTGCTGGCGACCCCCGCTGGCGTAGTTGATGGATGCGATAACCCCCGCAACGCCAAGCGCGGCGCATGAGACGACGAGCGTGGACCGTAGCCGGTATCGCCACATTTGCCGAAGCGAACCCCGAGCCAAATACCCGTATGTGGTCCACACGACGATCAGGAACGAAGCGCCTTGATCGGATCCACGTTCGAGGCCTTCCAGGCGGGCTGTAGCCCGAACACGAGCCCGATGGCCAGCGACAGCAACACCGCGCTGCCGATCGCGCTCCACACGATCGCCGGAGGCAGCTGCTGGATCATGGTCGCGACCGTCGTGCCGCCTGCGCCGATGGCGATGCCGGCGATCCCACCGAGCGCTGACACCGTCACGGCCTCGAGCAGGAATTGGATCATGATGTCCGTCCGGCTGGCACCCACGGACCGCCGCACGCCAATTTCGGTACGTCGTTCCGAGACCGCAATCAGCATGAGACTCATGATGACGACGCCGCCGATCACTGTGGCCATGGCAGCGACCCCGGTCAACACTTTAGAGAGCGTTGACCCGACTTCCGTGACTCGGGCCATCGCTGCGCGGGGATTCGTAATCGTGAAATCGTCCTGGGCAGGCGGCACAATGTGATGGCGCTCGCGTAGGAGTGCCGTGATCTCTTCCACCGCGCGATCTCCTTGCTCGGGGTCCTTCAACTGCGCGATCACCATCGTCAAGAAATCGCGGTTGAACAGTCGCTTCGACGCCGTTGTGACGGGAATCAGCACCAGGTTGTCGAGACTTCCGCCCCCAGGCCCGGCGCCGCGAGACGCCAGCACGCCTTGAATCTGAAACGGCACGTCGGCGATGCGAAACGTCTTGCCAATGGGATCTTCGTCGCCAAACAAGTTGGCCTTCACGTCGGCGCCAATTACCGCCACCCGTGCGAGCCCTTGTATATCCGCGTCCGTGATCTCGCTGCCCTGCGCCACTTCGTCATCGCGCAGGTCCGTCCAGTTCGATGACACCCCAAACACTGAAGGACTCGCCGTCTTGTCGCGATACTTGACATCAATGTCGAACGCGTTCTGGACCTCAGCGACCCGGCGCACGCTCGGCACTTCTGTGGCCATCGCCTGCGCATCGTCAAACTTCAGGCTCGGTTCGACCGTCGTCAACGACGGCATGCCGCGCGTCCGCCCCGCGCCCGGCCGGACGATCACGGTGTCAAATGTCCCGACCATCCGCTTGAAGCGCCGCATCGTTTCCTGTTTGGTGCTTTCGCCGACCGACGAGAGTGCCGTGAGCGAGCCAATCCCGACGGTGAGGCCCAGCATCATGAAGAACGTTCTGAGCCGATTGCGCGAGAGGGTCCGCAGGGCGAGTGCGAATGCTTGATTGGACGTCATGGCTGCCTCGATGTCAGGGAGTCGCGTGGATCAGGGCCTGCTGACGATCCGACACCAGCATGCCGTCCCGCAGCAGGAGCTCGCGGCTCGCGTGCGAGGCCACCTGTTCGTCGTGCGTGACCAGCACGATCGTCCGGCCCTCCTGGTGGAGATCGCTGAGCAACTGCATGATGGACGCACCCGCCACTGAGTCCAGGTTTCCGGTCGGCTCATCGGCGAGCAACAACGGAGGATCATTCATGAGCGCGCGCGCGATGGCGACACGCTGTTGCTCACCGCCGGACAGCTCGGTGGCAAAATGACCGGCCCGCTCGGCGAGCCCGACCCGTCGCAAGATCGCGGAAGCTTTCGCTCGATCCACGCGATCGCCGCTGTACACCATCGGAATCTCGACGTTCTCGAGCGCGGTGGTCCGCGGGAGGAGGTTGAACGATTGGAAGACGAACCCAATACGGCGACATCGGACGCTGGACCGCTCCTTGTCGGAATACCGGGAGACGTCCTCTCCAGCCAGGAGATAGGTACCTTCCGATGGCGTATCGAGACACCCCAGGATGTTCAAGAGCGACGACTTTCCTGAACCCGACGGGCCTCGGACCGTCACGAATTCGCCCGCGCCGATTGAGAAGGAGACGTCGCGCAAAGCGGCCACCGGAGTGCCGTCGCGACGTTCATACGTTTTCGACACATGGCTCATCTCAATCATCACGGATCAGCCCTTTCCGGAAGAACCGGGCGCGGGCCCGATAAGGACGCGGTCCCCCGCGTCAAGTCCCTTCTTGATTTCCGTGACGCCGCCCTCGCGTGTCCCGATGGTCACCAGGCGCTTCGTGAGCGTGCCGGCTTGGTCGACGTACACGAAGCGCTCGTCGGCTTCCCGCTGCACGGCGCCACTCGGGATCACGAGGGCTTGGCGCTCCGCCGCGCGGATCGAAATATTCGCGGTCATGTCAGGTTTCAACAGGTTGGCTGGATCGTCGATGGCGATCATCACTTCGTAATTCACGACGCCCGACACGATCGTGGCTTTCGGGGCGATCCGCTCGACGTGGCCGGTGAACTCGCGGGCCGGATACGCCTCGACCGTGAACGTCACTGCATGGCCACTGGCCACATGGCCGATGTCGGTTTCGTCCACCATCGCGATCAGCTGCAAGGCGTTGTCACCGATAATGGTGACGAACGTGGGCGCCGTGAACGAGGCGGCCACAGTTTCACCCTCCTGCGTAGACACCGATGCGACGGTTCCGGAGATCGGCGCGCGGATGACGGCGTACGACAATTCCGTTTCGACCACGGCCGAATCTCGCCGGACTTTCTCCAGTTTGGCCTGCGCCTCCTCAAGCCCGAGGACGAGATCTTCCACCTCCTGACGCGGGATCAGTTGCTGTTCATCCAATCGCCGTGCCCGCGCCAGCGCGACCTCGGCACGTTTCACGTCCTGCTCGCTGACACTCACCTGCGCGTGCGCCTGTGCCAGCCGCGCCTGAAGGTTTCGTGCATCAATTTCAGCAATCACATCGCCGCGCTGGATGTGTGATCCAACCGTGACGTTGAGTGTTTGCACGATGCCCGATACCTGAGACCCGACACGAACCTCGGCGCCGACGCGCAGGCGGACAATCCCCGTCGCCGACACGGTCGCGGCCATCGTTCTAAGTTCCGGCGTCACGAACGAGCGCTCTTCGACCGGCGTTCCGCGAGCGGTCAGGAGGCCGCGCCCCCAATAGGCTCCGGCGGCGCCGGCAATGACCAGCACCACGCCGATCACCGCTGCGGACCGCTTCATGACTTCTTGTCGAAGACCATCACCAGTGGGGCGTTACTCCCGCGCACCGACTCAACCGTCATCGTCTTGCCATCGGGGGACAAGGCGCGGGTCTCCGTGCGTACGACCTTGGTGCCTGCGACCGCTCCTTCGCTCGTCCAGGTCGCGACGAGCTTGCCGTTGACCCACTTTGCGACGGTTTCGTTTCGATCGCCCATGGTCCCTTCATTCGTCGTCGGCTTCCCGGTGAGGTCGTAATGGAGTTCTCGTGTGCTCTGTTGCCCCTGAAAGGAGGAGGCGTCTTTGATGACGAGCTCCGTCGCGGTCTGGGAAATCGTCAGCGTCGTCTCGAGCGTCGACATCATGCCGAGATTCTTGCTCTTGGCCGTATTGAGCACCCACGTACCAGAGAAATTGGGCGGTGCCTGCGCCTGGACCAACGACAGTGCGTTGAGCAACAGCAGTGTCGTGGCGCACAACCCGAGGCCGATCGAGGACCATCGCATTTGGCTCATTTACTCCCTCCCCGCAGGTGTGAACACGTTGAAGAAGGCGTGATCGAATCGGGAGAGGATCGCCACCGTCGATGCCCACACTGCGATGAGGGCGGCGCTGGCGAGGGCCGCCCGGCCAGGCGCAAGCGGCACGCTCAGACCAACATGGACGAGGTAGGTCGCGGCCACGAAGAGGCCAAATGTTCGCAGCAGCTTCGCCGGGCGTTGCTCCAGCCGAGAGGACGCATACCCGACAAGGACCAGAACCGTGGCGGGTCCGAACACCTCGAGACCCGATGCGAAGAACCATTGGACGGCAACCGAGATCGTGGCGTACGCCGCGATGGCAACCGCCGCGCGCCGCCCGTCAAAAGGTCTTCGACCAATCTCCCAGAGAGTCACCAACCCCAAGACCACAGCCACCGACACCGATGCCCCTTTCGAGAATCCCGGCGCCAGTCTGAGAGCCTCGGTTTGGATCTCCACTCGAAGATTCACAAACACCTGGACGACAAGGGCCACGGCGACCGACGCAATGACGGACGCCGCGAGCTTGGCGAAGTACAGCGCGATGTAGTCCCAGTGGTAGATGTCGCGGAAATGCGTCGTCAACACCTGGGGATTGCCAAAGCGGCGGAGGGCATCCTCGAGGCCTTCAGGTGACGCCACAGCATCTTCGAAGTGCACCGCCAGCTCGCGACGCAGATCCTCACGTGCCGCACGTGTGGGGATGTGCGCCTCGCGCACGATCCCGTCGATCAACTCCTCCACGGCCTGTCGTTCACCCATGGAGATCCCCCAGAATCATGCGCATGGCCGCGGAGATGGCCTCCCACTGCTCGCGCTTCGACTGCGCCTTCTTTCGCCCCTTGGCCGTCAAGCTGTAGTACTTGCGCGCTCGGCCGCTCTCACCCTGCCGCCATTCCGCCTTGAGCAGACCGCCTCGCTCCATCTGGTGAAGGGCCGGATAGATCGTCCCCTCCTTCATCTGAAACGCCCGAGCGCTCCGACGTTCCGCCTCTTGCAGAATCTCATAGGCGTACATGGCGCGTTCGTTGAGCAGCGCAAGGATTAATACCGTGACGGTGCCGGTCAGGAACTCGCGGTCATAGTCCATTTTTCCTCTGTCCTTGTCGAGCAAGGTATCATACCTTGTTCGACAAGGCAAAGGGCTGGCCTGAACGCTCTGGGCGGGAACTTGAACGCTGGAGCCGGTGTTTGCGACTTTGCCAACTTAATTAAGGGCTCCCGGAGGTTCTCATCGAGGTCGAGCGACTTAGCGAAGCTTCCGGAGACTGAATCGTCGGGAGGCGAAACACGTCCAGACACGCGGGTCCTCGATATTCTTGAAGGCTTGGTACTTCTGTCCGCGTCGCGAAAGGCGGCCGGCGTGTGTGGACGAACCACGCTCGCGTCTTGAGAGGCTCGGCTCTTCCGTGTGCGCGAAACCCTCAGTGAACGACCTACGTACCCAACGTGAACATTAGAGACGTCTCCGTCCGTCCACCATCCGTCCACCGCAGGACCGACGAGACGGCCTGCGTTGTCCGAGTTTCGATCTTTTCTAAGGAAATTCTGGAGCCGGCGGTCGGACTTGAACCGACGACCTGCTGATTACGAATCAGCTGCTCTACCAACTGAGCTACGCCGGCTTCCGGAGAGACAAGTAGCTTAGCAGATGTCGGCACTTTCGGCACTCAGGCGTATCGCGCCATGGTAAGTGTTACCGGAGGAAGCATCGCCGCGCCATAAATGGTGTTACCCAAGCGAGTGTGCTC